>JACOUQ010000019.1 GCA_016177775.1 Geobacter sp. | reverse complement strand
GCACATGCCTGATCATCTTGGAACTGTTGTACAAATTTTCGGTGCGTGCTTGGTAAGCTTTTCTTGTCTATCGACATATCCCTCCTCACCAAAGATGGATATGTTTAGTATATCTCAGGAGGAGCTAACTAGCTACCCCTCTTGTATTTTTTGAAACCTCAAAGCACGATTCTGGGTTTTTCCTCTGAGTCTCCGTGGCTTTGTGGCAATATTTAAGGTAAATCCGGTGATTAAACTTATCGATTCATACGGTCGGCAGATCAACTACCTCCGCCTCTCGGTCACCGACCGGTGCAACCTGCGCTGCGTCTACTGCATGCCGGCCGATGGAGTGCCGCAGGTGTCCCATGGGGATATCCTCAGTTACGAGGAGCTGCTGGAGCTTGCCCGGATCACGGTATCACTAGGCGTGGAGAAGATCAGGGTGACCGGGGGGGAGCCACTGGTGCGGAAAGGAATTGTGGAGTTCCTTGCCAGGCTGGCGGAAATCCCCGGCCTTAGACACCTGGTGCTGACCACCAACGGCCTTTTGTTGGAGGAAATGGCGGAGGGGCTGAAGGCCGCCGGGGTCCAGAGGCTTAACATCAGCCTCGACTCCCTTCAGCCCGCCAAATTCGCAGAGATCACCCGTGGTGGAGACGTGGCAAGGGTCCTTGCCGGGATCGAAGCGGCGGGACGGGCCGGTTTCCCGCCGGTCAAGATCAACATGGTGGTGATGCGGGGGGTGAATGACGACGAGATCGTTGACTTCGCGGCCATGACCCTGGACAGGCCATGTTCGGTCCGGTTCATAGAGTACATGCCCACTGCCGGTGCAAATGATTGGCAAAACCAGACCGTCTCCGGCCAGGATATCCTGGAGAGGATCGCCGCCCGCTTCCGGCTCAATCCCATGGACAAGGGAGAGTTTGCCGGGCCGGCCAAGGATTTCCGGATAGAGGGAGCGGCGGGGACGCTGGGCTTCATAACCCCGGTATTCGGTCACTTCTGCGAGGAGTGCAACCGGATCAGAATCACCTCCACCGGCATGGTCAAGGGATGCCTCTTTTCCGAATCGGCAACCGACCTGAAGCCGCTTCTGCGCGCTTCCGACAGTGAAGGGCTGGAAAAGCTCCTGCGCGACATCGTCAGCGGCAAGGAGGCAAGGCACCGCCTTTCTCCGGGAGAAGCCGGCCACAGGCCGTTCGACATGTCGAAGGTGGGGGGATGAAAGCGGGGACCAGGGACCAGGGATCGGGGATCGGGGGTAAACATGGAAGCAAGCGTTGTCGCAGTCTGCATAAGTGAAAAAAAGGGCGAGAGGAAGAAGCCGGTGGAATCGGTGGAGCTTCGCGAGAATCATGGCATTGTCGGTGATGCCCATGCCGGCGAGTGGCACCGGCAGGTGAGCCTGCTGGCGGCCGAAAGCATCGAGAAGATGCGGCAGATGGGGCTGGACGTGGACTCCGGCGACTTCGCCGAGAACATTACTACCAAGGGGATCGAGCTTCCGACCCTGCCGGTCGGCACCCGGCTGGAAATCGGCGCGACCCTGCTGGAAGTGACCCAGATCGGCAAGGAGTGCCACACCCGCTGCGCCATTTACCACCAGGCCGGTGACTGCGTTATGCCGAAGGAGGGAATCTTCGCCCGCGTCCTCCGCGGCGGAGTGGTGAAGCCGGGGGACCGAATCAGCGTCGTATCTGCCTGAGCACTCGACCATCACCCAAACCTTTTGACATTCCCTCACCTTTCCGCTAAGGTTCCCAGCAAAATCCCCCTTTCGGAGTCACAATATCTAATGATCCAATGCCGCAAAACCACCCTTGCCAACGGCCTGCGGGTGTTGGCAATTGAGATGCCTCATCTGCACAGCGCCGAGATTGCCATCTACATCAAGGCTGGGGGGAGAAACGACCCGCAGGACAAGGCCGGCCTATCCCATTTCCTGGAGCACATGCTGTTCCGGGGGACAAGCGACTACCCCACCACCCTCCACCTGGAGCAGGCATTCGAGGCAATAGGCGGCAGTGTCAACGCTGCCACCGACTCGGAAACTACCTGCTTCTATTCCCGCGTCCATCCATCCCTCGTGGCTGAAGGGTTGGCCCTGTTCGCCTCCATGCTCATGCGCCCCACCCTCCAGGGTTTGGAGGTCGAGAAGCGGATCATCACCGAGGAGGCACTGGAGGACATCAACGAACAGGGGGAGGAGGTCAATCCGGACAATCTGGCGAGCCGCCTCCTCTGGCCCGACCATCCCCTGGGGGTGCCGACCGTCGGGTATCTCTCCACCATCGCCGGTTTCGCCGAAGCTGATCTGCGCGGCCACCTGGAGCGCTATTACGTGCCTGGCAATGCAGTGGTGGCGGTCGCGGGACAGGTGAGCGAAGCCCAGATATTCGCCGCTACCGAGGCCGTCTTCGGCACCTGGCAGGGAACTACTCCCCCGGCAGGCGCTTCGGCATCCGACCGCCAGCAGGCGCCACAGGCCCTTTTCGTAAAGGATGCCGACAGCCAGACCGATCTGCAGCTCGCCTTCCGCGCCATTCCGCGACCCGACCAGCGGCTCATGACCGTGAGGCTGCTCCGCCGCATCCTGGCTGGTGGCGGCAGCTCGCGCCTGCACATGCGGCTGCGCGAGGAACTGGGGATCGTCTACTCCGTGGATGCGAGCATCGCTGCCTTCGACGACGCCGGTGCCTTCGCCGTAGATCTTTCCACAGCCGAGGGGAACCTGGCCGTTGCCGTGGAAGAGGTGCTGCGGGAGACCCGCCGCCTGGCCGAGGAACTGGTGCCGGACGACGAGTTGGCACGGGTGAAGCAGTCATATTTGTATGACCTGGAGTACAGTCGGGACTCGGCCTATGACCTGGCGAACCGTTACAGCTGGGGGGAACTGGTGGGACTGGTGCGGAGCATCGAGGAGGAGCAGACCGAGGCATCGGCCGTGACCGCCGAATATCTAAGGGAAACCGCAAGAATGATCTTCGCCCCCGAGCGGCTGAACCTGGTGGCTGTGGGGCCGTGGAGCGCGGCGACAAGGAAGAAGGCGGAGAAACTGCTTAAAGCATATAAAATCGGTGAGTAGGAGCGAACCTGTGTGTTCGCCCTATCTGGGCAGACACACAGGTCTGCCCCTGCCTTTCACTCGTATCCCACCTCCACCACCTTCGCCTTCAACCTCCCCATCACCCCGGCCAGCGGCATCATATCGTCAGGAGTTTCCCCTTCAACAAGCTTGATATGGGTGGCCTCGGCCGGAACCTGGCCGAAGGTGGGGTCCACCGGCTGCCATCCATTGACGTAACTCTCGGCCCAGCTGTGGTAGAGAAACCCCGTTCCCTTCGCATAGACAAGCCCGCTGACAAACCGGGTCGGTATCCCGGCGGAGCGGGCCAGGGCCGCATAGAGCCGGGCATGGGACTGGCAGTTGCCGGTCCTGCTCTGGAGGGTCTCCAGGGCAGAATGACTGTCTGTCACCCTGTCCTCCACGTAATCAGCCACCCACTTGACAAGCTTGTCCACAATCGCGGCATGGTCCTTCTCGGCGGCGAGGATCTCGTTCCTCTTGGCGATGATGGCCGGGTGGTCAGCCGGTATCCGCTCGTTCGACTCCAGGTAGTGGGCCGCATCGGCGGGGGGGAGCCGTGCTTCCTTGCGCGCCGCCGACCCTTGTACAAGCGTAAACCGGACAGTGCCGTCCACCAGACGCTCTGCCTGCTGCCACTCCTGCCGAGGCAGCGGCATCTCGGTCGGAATGCCGGCGATATCCAGTACCAGCCTCTTCAGGTCGGTTGACCTTTCGATCTCCCTGTCGACCTTGACCCGGCTGAAATCCAGGATCAGGTCCTTTCTGGAAAGCGCCGCCTCGGTAATGAACCGCCCTGCCTCCTCGGCGCTCTCGGCCCTGGATTCTACCAGGCCGTCCCGAACGGACTCACGCAGGGTATTGCCTGCCGTATCCACCCAGATGTCGTTGCTGACAACGGTATAGATGTCATTTTGCATGTGGATCGCCTTGGCGCCGCCAGCGAGGGTTTCCTCTCCCACAACGCTGTAGATGACGTTCTTCACCTTGACCGATTCCGGATCGAAAAACTGCATGCGGTACTTCTTCCCTGCCGCTGCCCCTTTCATGAGAGGCACCATGTTGAGGACCACGGGGGGATATACCGCCCCCTTGGCCTTCAACTCCTTATCAGTCCTGGTACCTGCAGACTCGACCGCCACCCGGATCCCGCCCGGCACCGCCTCGCCAGACAGGGTTACCACGCTGGCGTCGATCCGCAGCTCCACGGTGAAACGCTTCAAGGTCAGGTCCCTGTTGACAATGTAGGTCTGGCGGGACGAGGCGTCCCGCGTAAACCCGAGCACCGTCATCTTGACCCCCTCATCGTACTGCAAGCGATACCCTTCCGGCGCATCCTCGACCGAAATCCTGGCAAATCCGGTCTTTTCATCATTCAGCAGAATGCCGAACCAGCGCTCTCCCAAAGGTGGGGCATTGATCTGGGAAAGGGGACGCGCCTGGACCTGCGAAGAGCCTAGAGAGAGCAGAAAACAGAGAAAAAATAGAGCAGCCCTGAATCTCATGAAAATCCCGCCTATTCCAACTACTCGGTAAAAAGCGGCTCTTTGGCCGCTTCCGGACGTTCCTCCGGGGACTTAATTGAGCAGCGGTCAGATGCCGGCGACTCCTCTTCGGCACCCCCCCCCTCGTGCTTCTTCCTGATGAATGCCACGTAATCCAGCACTTCCTGCTGTGCTGCGGAAGGGAGGCGGCGAAAATCGGCGAGAAGGTTCTGTTCGTCCAGCTTGAGATCCATTTTCCATGCTCCTTGTAGTAAATTACCGCATTTTATATCAGATTAACCAATATCTGGCAATCAGCGAGTAGAGAATGACGCGACGGCGTAAGCATTAAAAATGTTTACACTTTCTCCGGATTGAATCTTTATTCTCCTTGAAATCAACTAAGATTGCAGGTATACTATATTTAGAAATAAGAAAGATTTTGGGTCGTACGACCCTTTTCACCCTGGTAACTTGCCCTCCTAGTTGCCAGGGTGTTTTTTTGTTTTTTCAGTGTGCCATTTTGGGCACACCCCCAGGTTGTTGTGTCATACCTTGCACAATTCATTATTTTGATTTATGATAGGTACCCATGCAACCAATAGTTACGATCAGGGAAAAATGCCGCAAATGCTACTCATGCGTGAGGAGTTGCCCGGTCAAGGCCATCAAGGTGGAGGGGACCTGCACCGAGGTTATCTTCGAGCGTTGCATCGGCTGCGGCAACTGCCTTAGCGGCTGTCCCCAGAAGGCCAAGGTCATCGCGGACAAGACCGCGACCATTGAGCAGTTGCTCAACTCCGATCAGCCGGTCATCGCCGTGCTCGGCTGCTCTTTCCCGGCCTATTTCCATGCCGCCACTCCGGGGCAGCTTGTCGCCGGCCTCAAGCGGCTCGGCTTTGCCGAGGTTCACGAAGGGGCCTACGGCGCGGAACTGATTGCAGAAAATTACGCAGACAGCATGGAGAACGGGGCCGAGACCCTCATTTCCTCCCAGTGCCCCGCAGTGGTTGATCTGATCGAGCGCCACTACCCCAGACTCATTAAGAACTTGATCCCGGTTGTATCTCCAATGATTGCCATGGGTCGCTTTTTGAAGGCAACCAACGAAAGAAATGCGAAGGTCGTCTACATAAGCTCCTGCATCGCCGCCAAGTTCGAGGTGGAAGCGCCCGAAACCACCAGGGCCATTGATGTGGCTTTCACCTACCGGGAGTTGGACGGCATGCTGAAAAACCGTGGCATCCAACTTGCCACACTGCCTGAAGAAGCTTTCGATGGGGTCAGGCCCCACCTGGGGCGTCTTTTCCCGATTTCCGAAGGGACTTTCAAGGCACTATCCATCATGACGCATCCCCTGGACACCGACATCATCACGGCGGAAGGAGAGGTGAATGTCATGGGCCTTATCCGCGACCTGGCCGGCGGGCGAATCACCCCCCGCTTCGCTGACCTGCGCTTCTGTTACGGCGCCTGCATAGGCGGGCCGGCAACCAACACCTCGGTTACCGAGCTCTACAAGCGCAACCTTGTGATCGAGCATTTTCGCCGGGATGTTCCATACCGCACAAAACCGCAATACACTGAAAACCTGCCGGAAATCACGTTGAAGCGCGCCTTTTCCAACAAGTTTGTCAAGCTTCCCGAACCAAAGGCGAACGATGTCAAGAAGATCCTCCAGGCCACCAACAAGTTCTCCCAGAAGGATGAGCTGAACTGCCGGGCGTGCGGCTACCGCACCTGCCGCGAGTATGCAGTTGCCGTATCACAGGGGCTGGCCGAGATCGAGATGTGCCTCCCGTACAATATCCAGCAGCTTGAGGAGGACCGGGGGCGCCTGAAGCAGAAATACGAGCTTGCCAGGCGCGAGATCGATCGGGAGTATTCTGACGAATTCATTGTGGGTACGGACAGGAAGACCATGGAGGTGCTCAATCTTATCAAGCAGGTGGGCCCGACGCCGACAACGGTCCTGATCCGTGGAGAATCCGGAACGGGGAAGGAACTGACAGCCCGAGCCATTCACCGCTACAGCAAGCGCAACGAGAAACACCTTGTCATCGTCAATTGCACGGCCATTGCCGACTCGCTTCTGGAGAGCGAACTGTTCGGCCACAAAAAGGGTTCGTTCACCGGGGCCATCGCCGACAAGATCGGGCTTTTCCAGGCAGCCGACGATGGCACGATATTCCTCGACGAAATAGGGGACATCTCTCCTAAACTCCAGGCAGAGCTCCTGCGGGTCCTCGACGCCGGCGACATTAGACCAGT
Source organism: Geobacter sp. (assembly GCA_016177775.1). Lineage (GTDB taxonomy): Bacteria > Desulfobacterota > Desulfuromonadia > Geobacterales > Geobacteraceae > JACOUQ01. The sequence continues at coordinate 99,056 of JACOUQ010000019.1, read as the reverse complement.
GGGCGGTACCGAGTCACGCAAGGTGGACATACGCCTGATTGCCGCTACCAACAAGAATCTGGAGGAAGGGGTCCGGGACGGATGGTTCCGCGAGGACCTCTACTACCGGCTGAATGTCTTCACCATCACCATGCCGCCTCTGCGGAGCCGGATCGAATCTATCCCGCTTCTGGCACACTATTTCCTGGAAAAATGCCGCTCCAAGCTGAACAAGAGCATCACCGGCATCGAGGACCGCGCCATCGAGGCCATGACACGCTATCCCTGGCCGGGAAACATCCGCGAGATGCAGAACATTATTGAGCGAGCCGCAGTGTTGACCCAGGACAGCACCATCCGCCTGGAGCAGCTGCCCATGGTCTTTTCCGAGAGCAGCACCTCCCCGGAAGCAGACATGGACCTCCGCAGCTCCTTCGAGCACGAACGCCAGCGCCACCTGGGGCGCGTGGAAAAGAAGCTGATCGAACGGTACCTCTCCGAAAGCGGTGGCAATGTGACACGCGCGGCACAAATGGCGAACATTCCGCGCCGCACATTCTACCGCCTTCTCGACAAATACGGCCTCAACAAGAAATTTTCCCGCGCAGAGTAGTCGCCTATGTGCAATATTGGCACACTGTGTGCCAATATTGACACACAGTTTATTTTACCGTATACTATATTTAAATTTAGCGTATTCATGAATACAGGAATTTCAGCACCTTAGAGAAATAAAACAAAAAGCCCGTTATTGGCATGCTTTTGGCTATATGGAATACATAATCCAGCCAACTAAGCAGGCCGATAACAAATAGTAACGGGAGGAAGTAACAATGGGCAGAATGAGAGAAAATCCGCGGTACAACGTCATTTCCATGAGGATCAGCGACGAGGAGCGAGAAATGCTCCAGACCATCATGGAGACCACCAGCAAAAGTGTCTCCGAAATCATGCGCGAAGCAATGGAAATGTTCAAGGCGCAGATAACCGAACCTGAAACCTTGAAAAAAGCCGCTTAAAAGAAGAAGGGCCGCAACCGCGGCCCTTTTCTTTTTCCACCAACACTATTCCTATAGTTTCTGATTCGGAAAGCGGGGATTTTTTGTCCTGGCAAGGAAATCAAGGGGTTGCGCGGAGGCGTAGCAGCGCTACGTCGCACAAGCAAACCCGACGATTGACACCGCCAGGGCGAAAAAGCACCCTTTCCGGGCAGAAACTACTTCACCTTCCAGGTGGTACCCGCCGCCGAATCCAGCAACTGGATGTCCTTCGCCAGCAGATAGTCACGAATCTCGTCGCTGCACTTGAAATCCTTTGCCTTCCGTGCTGCGGTGCGCTCCTCGATCAGCCGTAGAATCTCCTCTTCCGTGATCTCCAGAGTTGCGGCCTTACGTTTTTTCAACCGATCCAGAAACTCCGCCGGTTCCGACCCGAATACCCCCAGCACCCCGCCGATTTCCCGCAGCTTGTCCCGCAGATCCGTCACTATGGCGACTGCGGCGTCACCTTTCACTCCTTCCGCCAATACCCGGTTCACCGTCCGCACGGCGTCGAAAACATGGCCGAGCACCAGGGCGGTATTGAAATCATCGTCCATGGCCTCCCGAAAACGGTCGATGAGGGTCCGCGCCTTGTCCAGAAGCTCCCTCTGCGCCTCGGATAGTTCATCCGGAGCAACATCGACCACAGAAGGAGGGGTGCGGCCGGCGACGGCATCCTCGATGCCGGCAAGGGCGCTGTATATCCGCTCAAGGCCAGCCATCGCCTCGCTCAGGTTCTGGTCCGAGAAATCAAGGGGCGAGCGGTAGTGTGCGGTAAGGAGGAAGAAACGGAGGACCTCGCTGTCGAACTTTTCCAGCACCTCCTTGATTGTGAAGAAGTTGCCGAGCGACTTGCTCATCTTTTCCGCGTTGATGTTGACGAACCCGTTATGGAGCCAGTACCGGACGAACTGCTTGCCGGTGGCCGCCTCGGACTGGGCGATCTCGTTCTCGTGGTGGGGAAAGATCAGGTCCTTCCCGCCGCCGTGGATGTCGAAGGTCTCGCCCAGGTATTTCATGCTCATGGCAGAACACTCGATGTGCCAGCCGGGGCGCCCCTTCCCCCAGGGGGACTCCCACCAAGGTTCCCCAGGCTTAGCCTCCTTCCAGAGGGCAAAGTCCATTGGGTGGCGCTTCCGCTCGTCCACCTCGATGCGCGCGCCGGCCTGCATCTCCTCCAGGCTCCGCTTGGAGAGCCTCAGGTAGGGATCGAACTTCTCCACGCAGAAGTAGACGTCTCCCCCCGCCTGATAGGCGTGACCCTTCTCGACCAGGACCCGGACCAGGTCGATGATCTCGGCAATGTGCTCCGTGGCCTTGGGCTGATGGGTGGGGAGCTCCAGGCCCAGGCTGGCCATATCCTTGTCGAACTCTTCGATGAATCGTCCGGCGACCTCGTCCCATGCCAGCCCCTGCTCATTGGCCCGGCGGATGATCTTGTCGTCGATGTCGGTGTAGTTCCGGACATAGGTAACATCGAAACCCGCATGGCGGAGATATCGGTAGATGACGTCGAACACCACATTCGCCCGGGCATGGCCGATATGGCAGTAATCGTAGACTGTCACCCCACAGACATACATCTTCACCGCGCCGGGGGCAATCGGCACGAACTCCTCCTTGGTGCCGGAAAGGGTGTTGTAGACTCTCAAGGGCATAGGTTCCTCAACAGCGGGGCGCACCCCGCGCATTAACATTGGATTCCGCCTTGCGGCAGTCGGTTACTTTAACACAGAGGCGGGCAGATTGTGAAGGGTCAACGCTGTTTACGGAGCACTTCGGCCACCTTCGACGTAATCTGCGCCTGGGTGAACGGCTTGCGGATGAAACCGTCGGCCCCCGCTTCCGCCATGAGGCTTCTCAACTCGTCCTCGCTCTTTGAAGAGAGAAGATAGATGGGGATGTCGCGGCTGCTGTCCTTTTCCTTGAGGAGCTTGGCCTTCTTGTTTCCGTCCAGCATGGGGAGCATCACGTCGAGAATTATCAGGTCAGGACGGGGGGTGCCGAAGATATAGCGGTTGGCCTCGATGCCGCTTGCGGCGGTCAGGACCGTATATCCGGCCTTCTCCAGAAAATCGCGCGCCATCTCCAGCACCAGCTCACTGTCGTCGACGATCAGGATTGTGGGTTTTACTGTCATGCAACCTCCCTCTGTTTATCTGGAAAATAATTTATTGATTGCTCCGGGAATCTCGTCAAGTGAGAGGACGTGGTCCACCCCCCCCAAGGCGATGGCTGCCCGCGGCATGCCGAACACCACCGAGCTCTGCTCGTTCTGGGCAATGCTCAGCCCGCCCATCCTGTGAATCTCGTTCAACCCCTCGGCGCCGTCCCGGCCCATGCCGGTCAGCAGCACCGCCACCACGTGCCGGCAACTCTCCAGGGAGAACGACTTGAAGAATACGTCTATGGAAGGACGACAGCTGTTCACCGGCTCCCCGTCCAGAAGGGCGATTTTCCCATCCTGCAGTACAATGTGTCTGTGGTTCGGGGCCACCAGCACCTCGCCGGGGCGGGGAACGTCTCCCTCCTCGGCCAGCCGGACCTTGATCCGGCTCTCCCGGTTGAGCCACCCGGCAAACCCTGCGGCAAAGCCGTTGGAAATGTGCTGCACCACGAAGACCGACCCCTTGAAGTCAGGGGGCAGGGTCTTCAGGATCGAGAGCACCGCCTTCGGCCCTCCCGTGGAAGCGCCGATTACCAGCATGGTCCGCTCCGTCCCCTGGGAGGCGAGTTCCGTCTTCGGCTCCATGGCACGGCGGTGGCGGTGGCCTATGACCCTGATCCGCGACAGCATCCGCACCTTGTTCAGGATCCGCTCGCGCACCTCGGGAAGGTCGAGGCCGAACATGTCGACCGGCTTTTCCATGACGTCCAGTGCGCCCTTCTTGATCGCCTCGAACGCCTGGTTCACCTCCCGGTTGTCGAGCGCCCCGGAAAGGACCAGTATCGGCGTGGGGCAGGAGGCCATGATCTCTTCGATGGCAGCCAGGCCGTCGAGCACCGGCATCATGATGTCCATGATAACCAGGTCTGGTCGCAGGGAACCGGTCATGTCGACCGCCTCGCGCCCGTTTCGTGCCTCGCCGATCACCTCTATGTCATTCGCGGAACTGAACAGGTCCTTGAGTATGCTCCGCACAAGGAGCGAGTCATCCGCCAGCAGAATCTTTATCATCTCTCAAATCACCTTATCCTATCAAAGCCTCAACCGTATCCAGCAGCGTCCCCTGCTCGAAGCTCCCCTTCACGATGTACGCTTGCGCCCCCACCTCCAGCGCCCTGCGCTTGTCAGCATCTGATGAGAGGGAGGAAACTATGATGACAGGCACTTCCCGGAAAGCATCCATCCCCCGCAGGCGGCTGGTCAGCTCGAAACCGTTGATCCCCGGCATTTCGATGTCGCTTATCACCAGGTCAAACTGCGCGCCGCGCACCTTGGTCAGGGCATCTTCGCCCGAGACAGCGATCTCCACGTCATAGCCGTGGGTTATCAGTATGCTCCTCTCCATGGTGCGGGTTGTGATGGAATCGTCCACCACGAGGACCCTCCCCTTCACCTTGCGGACGCCGCCTTCCTCCAACATCCTGCCGAAAGCCGCCTCCCCCCCTTCGGCATGGACGAACAGGTCGGGCACGTTCAGGATCAGGGCCGGGCTGCCGTCACCGAGGATGGTGGCGCCGGAAACGAACCGCACGCTCTTCAGCTGCTCCCCCAGCCCCTTGACCACTATCTCCGAGCTGCCGAGGCTCTTGTCGATCACGCAGGCCAGGGACTGTTCGCGGAATTTCAGGATCACCGCCTCGATCCTCCCGGTTTCCAGAAGGCTTTTCCGCTCTGGCAGTCCCAGGAGCTCCGCCAGGGAAACCAGCGGCACGGTGGCGCCCCGGATGTGGATCGCCTCCTTACCCCCCACGGAGACAATGTCCCCCCGCATCAGTTTCACCGTCTCCTGGACATAGTTGAGGGGGATGGCGAACTGCTCGGAGCCGGACAGCAGCAACAGCGCCTCGACCACGGAAAGGGTGAGCGGCAGGTGCATGGTGATCTCGGTATGGCTCCCCACTTCGCTCCGCAGAAGGAGGTTCCCCTTGACCCGCTCGATGTTGCGCTTCACGACGTCCATTCCCACCCCACGGCCGGAGATGTCGGTAATGAACTCCCTGGTGGAGAAACCGGGCTCGAAGACGAGATAGAGGGCCTCCTCGTCCCCCATGACCTCGGCTTGTTCCTTGTCGATCACCCCCTTGGCGATGGCAATCTGCCTCACCTTGTGGGGATCGATCCCGCGGCCGTCGTCGCGGACATCGATCCGCACGCTGCTCCCCTCATAGCGGGCGGATATGCTTATGGTCGCCCGTGCCAGCTTTCCCTGCACCAGCCTCTCGTCCACGGTTTCGATGCCGTGGTCCACCGAGTTGCGCAACAGGTGCAGAAACACCGGCTTCAGGTTCTCGATCAGTATCCGGTCCAGCTCGATCTGGTCTCCGGCAACCTTGAGGTCGACGTTTTTCCCCTGCTCCCGCGCCAGGTCCCGCACCATCCGCCCAAAGCCCTCGGTGATGGTCCTGAGCGGCAGCATCCGCAGCGCCATGGCATCGAGATAGAGCTCCTGCACCAGGTAGTTCAGGTAGAGAACGTCCTCCTCCAGGGCACGATGAAACTCCTGCAGCTCCCTGGAAGCAGCGGTCCGGGCAAGCTCCTTGAACTGGGAACTCTTCTCCTCGAAGCGCTTGCGGCTGATTATCAGCTCCCCCATCCGGTTGATGAGGCTGTCGAGGGTCTTCACCTTTACCCGGACCGTGTCCCCCAGCCCGTCTTCCCGCACCAGTGCCGGCTCCGGCTGCGCCACCGACTCCTCATCCAGCTCCTCGCCGGCAAAGGCACGCAAAAGCTGGTCGAGGTCGACCCCGGCATCGGAACCGTTCACCAGGGCCGTGACCATCCGGGTCACCGCGTCCGTCCCCTTGAGAAGGAGATCCACAGCCCCTGCGTCCACGGCACGCTCGCCGTCCTCCATCGCCTTGAGGAGGTCCTCCATGCCGTGGGCAATGACGCTGATCTCCTCGAAGCCGAGCATCCGCGCCGCCCCTTTCAGCGTATGGGCGTTTCGCAGGAGCTCATGGATGAGCCCCTTGTTGTCCGGCTCCTTCTCAAGCGCCAGCAGACCGCCCTGGAGCGACGTGAGGTGCTCGTCGGCCTCCCGGACGAAGATTTCCATATATTTGCTCGGGCTGGCCAATTATCCCTCGTCTGCGCTCAACTGCTTGAGCTTCTCCGTCAGATCGATCAGCTCGGATACGGCGCGCTCGGTCTCGCGGGCGCTGGTGGCCACCTGTTGGGCCACGTCCCGCACCTCTGTCATGGTTTCCGCCATCTGCTCGCAGGCCGAGGTCTGCTGCTGGGTGGATAGGGATATCTCCTTCGCGGCCCGCGTGGTCTCGTCCACCATGCCGATGATGTTGCCGAAGGATTGCTGGACCTTGTCCACCAGCCCCGACGCCGAATCCACCGCCTTGGTCCCCTCTTCGGTCACCATGATGGTGGAATTGGTGGCCTTCTGGATCTCCTCGATCAGCCCCTTGATCTGCTTGGTGGCGTCAACGGTCCGCTCGGCGAGCCGCTTCACTTCCTGGGCGACGATGGCGAACCGCTTCCCGGCCTCGCCCGCGCCGGCGGCCTCGATGGCGGCATTGAGGGCCAGGAGGTTGGTCTGGTCGCTGATCTCGTCAATGATGTCGACGATACCGCCGATCTTCTGGCTGTTGTCCCCCAGGGTCAGCATGCTTTCGGCAATGCTCTGCACCTGGCTGCGCAGCTTCACCATGCCGTCGATGGCGTCGGCAACCTCACGCACCCCGGCGTTGCAGCTCTGGCTGGTCTCCTCGGCCATTGACTCCACGGACTTGGCGTTGTCGGTGATCTGCTTGGCCGTGATGGCGATCTCCTCGGACGTGGTGGTCACCTCCTGGACAGCGGTCGCCTGCTGGGCCGAACCGGACGCCTGCTGGGCGCTTATGGCCATCATCTCGTTACCCGAGCTGGAGAGCTGGACAATGGCTTCCTTTATGGAGACGACGAGCCGGCTGCTCTTGTCGATTTCCCCCTTCAGGTTCTTCACGATGACATTGGTCATGGTGTTGAATGCCTCGGCCAGGGTCCCGATCTCGTCCCTGGTTTCGATGGGGATCTCTACGTCCAGGTTGCCGGCCGCGATGCTGCGGGCCGCGTCGGTTAGGTTGAGGAGCGGCCGGATGGAGCGCCCCACCACGAAGAGGATGGTCACGCTCGCCACGGCCAGCAGCACCAGCATGGAGATGACTATCTGGTTACGGAGGGCCGCGATCTTCTCTTCGGTCTTGACCATGGAGAAGCCGATGCGGAACCCTCCCCAGTGCTTGCCGTCGTAGTAGACCGGAACGGAAATGTCCCACATCCGCTCACCGGTGTCGCGGTTATAGTCCTGCTTCAGGAGCTCCTGGGTGTTTTTGGCCGCCGCGAGCCCAACGGGGTCATTGAACATCCGCTTGGTCCGGTTGTTCAGCTTGTCCTTCTCGCGGTCGCCGGTCAGAGGCTGCGTATACTTGGTGTTATGGGTCGGCAGATAGCCGTTGCGGTCGACCAGCACGGCGAACACCACCTGGTCTTCCTTGAGGAACTCGTCCTCTATCTTCTGGATCGCCTGGTCCATGTAAGCGTCGAACCGGGTCCGGTACTTCTTCGGCTCGGTGTTGGGGACCAGCGCGTAGTTCTCATCGAACAGGTCCTTCTCCGTCAGCGCCCCGCTTTTGACCGCCTCGGCGATAACACGTTCCATCATCCGCGAGCCGGTAAGGGCCATGATACGCCCCTTGGAAAGAAGCTCGGCCTCCATGGCGTGCGTCTGCGAACGCACGAAATAGACGGTGAACATGGTCATGATGACGATCATGACCATGATCAGGATTGCCGCAATCTTCACCGACAGTTTTTTCGACATTTCTCCACCTCGTACCGGAATTGATTTGGTTCTGAAACTATTCTGCCATGTTGATGATGATCTCTGGCGATTCGAGAATCTTTTCGATGTCCAGCAGCATGACCATGCCGCTCTCCAGGGCGAACTGCCCCCTGATGAACTCGCGCTGCCCGCCGAGCGACCTGGGAGCGGGCTCGAAACAATCGACGGGGAGGGGTTCCACCCCCTTTACCCCCTCGACAACCAGGCCGGTCATGAATTTCTTCGCTTTTACCACGATGATCCTCGCCGCAGGGGTCAGTTCCGACGCGGAAAGGCCGAGGAGCCTCCGGATGTCGACGGCAGCGGTGATGTCCCCCCGCAGGTTGAACACGCCCCTGATGACCTCGGGCACCTTAGGCAGGCGGACGAGCTTCGGTATGCGGATCACTTCGGCTGCCATCGCGGTCTCGAAAGCGTAGCTCTCCCCGCCGATGACGAAGGTCACGCACTCCAGGGCCTCGCCCCGTGACTCCTCGGTCTCGGTTACCCCGCGCCAGTATTCCTCACGCATGTCGCGCAGGATACTCGTTATTTCATCGCTTCCGGATTGCTGTTCATTCAACATCGGTCACCTCTCAATACCCCAGTTCCGCCAGTTCCCCCCGCAGGATTTCCATGAATACCTCACGGGATAGCCCCCCCGAATGTGGGACAATGCTACTTTCGGGAGAGCCGGCCAGGATCTTCCGGCAGTTTTTCAACTCCCGCAGCCCCTCCCGGTGCTTGCCGGTCCGCACAAACAGCTTGCCCAGGTGATAGTGGGGCATGACAAAGAACATGTCCAGAAGAATGGCCTTGCGGTATTCCTTCACCGCCTCCGTCTCCCGGTCGATCAACTCCATTATCAGCCCCTTCAGGAAGTAGGCCTGCGGCAGGAGATCATCCAGCCTCAAAGCCCGCTCGCAGCACGCCAGAGCCTCCTCAAATCGGCCGCTGTTCGCCAGGATGAACCCCTGCATCACGCAGGCACCGGTATGGTCCGGCACGGCCGCCAGAACCTCCTCCAATACTTCCGAGGCCGCCTCGTAATGTTCGTCATCGAACAATTTCTCGGCCTGACGGAACAGGACCTCCGGCGAGGCCGAAGCCGGGGGAAGGGGGACCGGCAGAAATGCCGGCAACTCAGGCACCCGCGGGGGCTCGCGTCTCCGCTTGAACGGGGATGGCTTCCCGGCCGCAACCGGCGCCGCGGCTTCAGGAAGCCGTCCAGAGCCTTCCCTGGGCGAGGCGGCCACCGCCACCCCATCCTTCTTCCGGTAATAGAAGCCGCCATGCCGGCTGAGCCTCTCGTAATCGGAAGAGATCTGCATCAGGGTTTCCGAGTGGCCGAGGAAAAGATAGCCAGCCGGCACCAGACTGCGGGTGAACTTCTTGACGATCTCCCGCATCGTCTGGACATTGAAATAAATCATGACATTGCGGCAAAAGATCGCGTCGAAGCCGCCTGTGGGGTCGCCCATCCCTGGAAACACGGGGGTCTGCAGGTTGAACTGGGCAAACTCCACCAGGCTCCGGACCTCGTCCTTTACGATGAAGCTTGTCCCGACCTTCTCGAAATAGCGTCCCAGGTATTCTCCCGGCGTCACCCTGAGGGCACGGTGACTATAAACCCCGTCCCTGGCCCTCTTGAGTGAACGGCGGTTGATGTCGGTCGCCAATATTTGAATATCCCAGTCCCGCCAGTCCGGCAGCGACTCCATGACGGTGATGGCCAGTGAATATGGCTCTTCTCCCGTGGAACAGCCGGCGGACCAGAGCCTCAGCCGACGCGTCCCATCCTTGCGCCGCTCTTCCGTAGCATCCCCGATCACCTGCTCCCGCAGAATCTCATAATGGGCATGGTAGCGGAAGAAGTAAGTCTCCCCCACCGTCAGGAACTGCAAGAGCTTGTTCAGCTCACCGCGGCGTTCCGCATGCTGCACCAGGTAATCGTAGTACTCCCGGAACGAGGATATCTTGAGCGCCCCCATCCGGTTGACCAGCCCCCGTTGCAGCAGCTTGGCATTGCGCGGCTCGAAATGCAGACCGCACCGCTCCAGGATATAATCATGAAAAAGACCGAATTCAGCGGACGACAACTCGACGCCCTTCCCCAGCCTCCGGCGCCTTCCTCTACCCTCCCTGACCAAGGCCAGGTCTTCCAGCAGCCTGTTGATGGCGACCGGCTTCGGGATGAAATCGAACACTCCGAGAAGTTCGTCCTCCATCTCCAGATCTGCCGACACGACGATGATCGGGATGTCCCTCGTCTCATCCTGCCGCTCCAGGTAACGAATAACGTCCATCCCGGCCATGTCCGGCATCACCAGGTCTAGGATCACAAGGTCAGGCCGGAGCCGGTCGGCAGTTTCGAGGCCGTCCTTGCCGGTATGGGCACAAGTGGCCTCGTGTCCGTGATCCTGCAGAATACCGCTCAGCATGGAGCAGAGCGAACGGTTCTTGTCTATGATCAGTACACGGAGCGGCATAGGGCTCGGCCAATGGTTTTTCCCCCTCCCTTGACGGGAGGGGGCGAGGGGGAGGGTGAAGCTGCAACCGGCGCCAAATATCCCACTTTCACCCCCACCCTAGCCCTCCCCCGTCAAGGGGGAGGGGATTTGAGATGCGTCACTGAAGTAATTTGGCGATCCTGATATTTGCATAAACGTCCGGCTATTTTCCCGGCTTGCTCCACGAATCCCGCAACGTCACAGTCCTGTTGAAGACCGGGGCGCCCGGCCGCGAGTCCTTCATATCCGCGCAGAAATAACCCTGGCGCTCGAACTGGACCCGTTCCTCCGGTGCTGCATTCCGCAGCCCCGGCTCCAGCATTGCAGTCACCACCTCCACCGACTTCGAGTTCAGGCAGCTCTTCCAGTCATCACCCGAGGGATTGGGGTCGGCGAAGAGCCGGTCATAAAGCCGCACCTCGGCTGCGAGCGCGTGCCGCGCCGAAACCCAGTGAATGGTCCCCTTCACCTTGCGGCCTGCCGCCGGGCCGCCGGTGTGGGTGTCGGGATCGTAGGTGCAACGCACTTCCGTAACATTGCCGGCAGCATCCTTCACCACATCGGTGCATTTGACGATATAGGCGTTTCGCAGGCGCACTTCCTGGCCAAGGGCAAGGCGATGGAAACCCTTTACCGGCTCCTCCATGAAATCGTCCTGCTCGATGTAGACCTCGCGGCAGAAGGATATCTTCCTGGTCCCCATCTCCGGCTTCTGGGGATGGTTGGCCGCCTCGAATTCATCGACGCGATCCTCGGGATAGTTCTCAATCACTAGCTTCAGGGGGCGGAGCACCGCCATGGCCCTGGGCGCCCGCTCGTTCAGATCCTCGCGCACGCACTCCTCAAGCAGTCCCATCTCGATCCAGCTGTCGCTTCGCCCGACCCCGATCCGCTCGCAGAAGCTCCGGATCGACTCCGGGGTATACCCCCGGCGGCGCAGCCCCATCAGGGTCGGCATGCGGGGGTCGTCCCATCCCGCCACGTCGCCATCCTGCACCAGTTGCAGGAGCTTGCGCTTGCTCATCACGGCATAGGTCAGGTTTAGCCGCGAGAATTCGTACTGCCTCGGCTTGTGGGGGACCGGGAGGTTCTCCAGGAACCATTCGTACAGGGGACGATGGTCCTCGAACTCCAGGGTGCAGATGGAGTGGGTGATCCCCTCGATGGCGTCCGACTGGCCGTGGGCATAGTCGTACATCGGGTAGATTCGCCACTTGTCACCCACGTGGGGGTGCGGGGCATGGATGATCCGGTACATGACCGGGTCGCGCAGGTTCATGTTGGGGGAAGCCATGTCGATTCTGGCCCGCAGCACTTTGCTCCCTTCAGGGAACTCCCCTTCCCGCATCCGGCGGAACAGATCGAGGTTCTCCTCTACGGAGCGATTGCGGTGCGGGCTCTCCTTGCCCGGCTCGGTCAGGGTGCCGCGGTACTCCCGGATCTGCTCGGCAGTCAGGTCGTCCACGTAGGCCTTCCCCTGGCTGATCAGGTGCTCGGCCCACATGTAGAGCTGGTCGAAGTAATCGGAGGCATAGTACATGTGCCCGCCCCAGTCGAAACCGAGCCAGCTGACGCTCTCCTTGATCGACTCGATGTACTCGGTCTCCTCCTTCACCGGGTTGGTGTCGTCAAAACGTAGGTGGCAGCGGCCGCCGAAATCGCGCGCCAGGCCGAAGTTGAGGCAGATCGACTTGGCGTGGCCGATATGGAGGTAACCGTTGGGCTCCGGCGGAAAACGGGTCACGATGGTCTTGTGCTTCCCGCTCTTCAGGTCCTCCTCGACGATATTGCGGAGGAAGTTGGTGACATGGGTAGGTTCGGTGGTCATTCGCATCTTCCTGTTTTTGAAATTTATTTGTTCTCCATCAGTGCCACCGCATGGGAGGCGATCCCCTCGCCGCGGCCAGCGAAGCCCAACTCCTCGGTGGTGGTGGCCTTGACGTTGATCCGGTCCACGTCGCAGTCGAGCGCCTGTGCGATGTTCTCCCGCATCTGCGCGATATGCGGCGCCATCTTGGGGCGCTGGGCGATGATGGTGGCATCCACGTTCCCGACCCGGTAACCCTTGCCGTCAGCCAATGCCATAACGTGGGTAAGGAGCTTCACGCTGTCCGCCCCCTTGTAGCAGGGATCAGTGTCCGGGAAATGCCGGCCGATGTCCCCCTCGGCAATGGCGCCGAGAATGGCGTCGGAAATGGCGTGCAGCAGCACGTCCGCATCCGAATGACCGAGAAGCCCCTTTTCGTATGGGATGTCCACCCCGCCGATTATAAGTTTCCGCCCCTCGACGAGGCGGTGAACATCGTAGCCGTGGCCAATGCGCATTACATCAATCACCTTTCATCTATTAATCTGAAACCCAAAAACTGTCTCTCGCAGAGCACGCAGAGGACGCAGAGAAAACCTTTAACGACAATATTCTTTATGCAGTTCTCCGCGTTCTCTGCGGACTCTAGCGAACGAAGAGAGCGGGCGAGCGATACTATTATTTCATTGCCTTCAAAAAAGCCTCGGCCAAAACCAGGTCCTCCGGCGTGGTGATCTTGATGTTCCGGTAATCCCCCATCACCACCCGTACCTCGCCGCCGAACCGTTCCACCAGCGAGGCGTCGTCGGTCCCGAGAAACCCCTCGGCCTCGGCCCGCTCGTGGGCCTTGCGGATTACTCCGTAGCGGAAAGCCTGGGGGGTCTGGGCCTGCCAGAGGGTTTCCCGCTGCGGTGTCTCGCGGATGATACCGTCGCGGACCACCTTGATGGTGTCCTTTGCCGGCACCGCCACCAGCGCACCATCGCTGGAAACCGCCACATCCACCGCCCTACGGATTATATCACCTGTTACGAAGGGGCGCACGCCGTCATGGATGATTACCACGTCGTCGTCGGCCGCATCGGGAATGGCGCGCAGGCCGTTAATGACCGAGTTCTGCCGCTCTTTCCCCCCCGGCACGATGGCGCGCACCTTGCCGAAACCCATCCGCTCCACGACCTGCTCGCGGCAAAAGGGTATTTCCGGTTCGGGAGTGATGACGTAGATGTCGTCCACGAACGGCGCAGCCTCGAAAACGCTGATGGTCCGCCCCACTATCGGCAGGCCGTCCAGCAGCAGGTACTGCTTGTTCATCCCTGCCTGCATTCTGGTTCCCATCCCCGCAGCGGGGATGAGGGCTATTACCTTCATGACGCGCAAACCCCTGGATTCCATAAGTTTATCAGAACACTATATTTTAAAAAGTCGTTTTATTCAACTTAAATAAAAATAAAACGGTCGGGCATCCCGATTATTCTAGATGCCCGACCGTCCACCGGTCAACGACTTTTTTGCCTGTTTTGCCCGCTACTTTGCCACCTCCCGGAAAGCTTCCGTAAGGACCGGAATGTCCCGGTCGAAAAGGGTGCGCAGATCGAGCAGGAAAAGATCTTTCTGGATGCGGCCGATCACCGGGATCTCCCGCTGCCTGAGTCGCCCCTCCAGCTCCTGGGGGGTAAGTCCGGCTACCCGCACGCTAATCAGGCGGGTGGGGATATTTTGCAGGGGCAAGGCCCCGCCACCTACTTGCGAGGTCCCTTTCACCAGTTCCAGAGAGACAGCCTCAGACAGACCGGCCCGCAGACGCCGGAGAAACCGGCGCCCCCGGTTGGTGATTTCCTCTTCGGAAGCAGCCAGCATGCGAAGGGTCGGGATGCTTCTGAGCGCAGCCCGCTCGTCGCGGTAGAGGCGCAGGGTCCCCTCCAGCGCAGCCAGTGTCAGCTTGTCGATCCGCAGCGCCCGCAGCAGGGGATGCTTCTTCATCGGCTCGATGCACTTCCTGGAACCGACGATCAGCCCGGCCTGCGGCCCGCCCAGCAGCTTGTCGCCGCTGAAGGTGACCACGTCCACCCCGGCCTTCAGGTAATCCTGCACCGTCGGCTCGTAGGCCAGGCCGATTTGCGAAAGGTCGATCAGGTTGCCGCTCCCGGCGTCCGCCATGACCGGAATGGAGGACTCGCGCCCAATGACTACCATCTCCGTCATCGAAACCTCGGCGGTGAAGCCGACCACCGCAAAGTTGCTGCAATGGACCTTGAGGAGAAGCCCGGTTTCCGGGGTGATGGCACCGCGATAATCCCGCGGGTGGGTCCGGTTGGTGGTCCCCACCTCCCGCAAGGCCACACCGCTCTGACGCATGACATCCGGGATGCGGAAGGAGCCGCCGATTTCCACCAGCTCGCCCCGGGAGACTATCGCCTCTTTCCCGGCTGCAAGGGAAGAAAGGGCAAGAAGGACCGCCGCCGCGTTATTGTTCACCACCAGGGCCGCCTCGGCGCCGGTCAGCTCGCACAGAATCCCTTCCACATGGCTGTAGCGGCTTCCCCTCTCCCCCTTTTCCAGGTCGAACTCCAGGTTGGAGTAGCCGAAGGCGACATCATCCAGCGCCTGTCGCACCTCCTCCGGCAGGGGTGATCTGCCGAGATTGGTATGCACCACCACCCCCGCGCCGTTCACGACGCGCCTGAGATGGGGGGCGCTCAGCGCAGCCAGTTCCGCCTCCACTCGCGCGACAACTGCTGCTTCAGCCAGAGCGTCCGCAGGCAGCTCATCCTTGAGGGCGACAGCGCGCAGGGCGTCCAGCACGCTGCGCACCGCCTTGAGCACCACGGGACGCGGATGCATGGCCAGCATGAGCCGGACGCCGTTCCATTCCAGAATTTTGTCAACCTTGGGGAGATTCTTGAGAGAGGTCATGGTGGCACCTTGCATGAATTCCCCCGCGAGGGGGGATTGGGTAGGGGCAACCCCGTGTGGTTGCCCTTAATCGGGCGGCCACATGGGGCCGCCCCTACAAATCACGTCGTGCATAGTACCACCGGAAGGGCTACAAGTCCATAGCCATTGAGGGTTCGCCTTTGCGGAAGATGGTCTTGACTTCCCCGCCCTGCACCAGCACCCTGCCGCCGTACTCGGCATTCCTGCGCACCAGCTGCTCGGCCTTGTCGACATCGCGCCGCTTGAAGGCATCGATGATCTTTTCGTGCTCTTCCACCGACATGGTCATTCTGCCGGGGAGACTCAAGGATGCCAGGCGGAGCCGCTGGAATTTTTCAACCAGGCTGGAAATCAGCTCATAGAGCTTGTCATTGCCGGACGCCCGCAGAAACAGGTCGTGGAAGTCATTGTGTATCTTGAAGAAGTGCTTCACATCCCCCTCTCCGGCCAGGTGGCGAAGCTTGTCGTTGACGTGGGCCAGCTTCTCCAGCTCCCGGTCCGTCATCCGCTCACACGCCTTGCGCGCCGCGTAACCTTCGAGGATGCTCTTGATGGCGTAGAACTCCTCCACGTCCTTCTGGGTGAATGCCGCGACCACCGCGCCCTTGCGGGGTATGACCTTTAGGTAGCCTTCCGATTCCAGCTGGCGGAAAGCCTCGCGGATCGGGGTGCGGCTTATGCCGAAACGTTCAGCCAGCTCAGGCTCGGCCACCTTTTCCCCCGGTTTCATGGAACCGGTTATGATGGCGTCTCGAATGGTTTCAAGGATGCGCTCCCTGAGTGTCTGGTGTCTCTCGATGGACTTTTTCAGCATGAATTGGCGGCCCCCTGGCAGGTTTGGCGTATTGTATACAGTATACATAAAAAGTCAAGAAATTCCCGGTTTTACCTTGACATATCAGCAGGTTATTACGTTTTTAAGGACATTGAAACTGGAGTAGTACACGAAATCAGGGTCGTTCTTTAGCCCTTTTCGCAAGGGGGGAGGAAAAGTTTAACAGCCCGTTAAAGCTTGAATTTCGCCGGATGCGATAGTATCCTTGCAGCTAATGGATCCCTTACGACACCTGAAAATCTCCATATCCGTGCTGGCCCTTCTGATAACCCTCGGAACGGTCGGCTATGCCGGCATCGAGGGGTGGCGAATCCTCGACTCCCTCTACATGACGGTCATCACCCTCGGCACCGTCGGGTTTCGCGAAGTCCACGAGCTCTCCGACGCCGGGAAGATTTTCACCATCCTGCTGATCGTCTTCGGCGTCAGCGTCATCGGCTACATCGTGGGGACCGTCGCCCAGATCATGTTCGAGGGGCAGATCCAGCGCATCATCGGGAGGAAGAAGGTGGAAAAGAAGATCGAGACGATGAAAGAGCACTACATCATCTGCGGCTTCGGCCGGATGGGGTCGCTGATCTGCCGGGAACTGGCCGCAAAGCCCCTCCCGTTCGTGGTGATCGAAAGGGACCCGCTGGTCCTGGAGAAGCTCCGCGATGAGGGGTATCTCTGCATCACCGGCGATGCCACCGACGACGAGGTGCTGTTGAAGGCTTCGATCAAAAATGCCAAGGGACTCATCTCCGTGGTCTCCTCGGACTCAGAGAACGTCTATATAACCCTGACGGCACGCGAGCTCAACCCGAACCTTTACATCCTCGCCCGTTCCGGGGAGGAGGGTTCGGAGAAGAAGCTCCTGCGCGCAGGGGCGAACAAGGTGGTTTCCCCCTACCTCATCGGAGGAAGCCGCATGGCCCAGGCAATCCTGCGCCCCAACGTGGTCGACTTCATCGAGATCGCCACCGGCCGCGAGCACCTCGACCTCCAGCTGGAGGAGATACTTATCCCCCCCGACTCCGGTTTCGTGGGGGAAAACCTGGCAACTTCCGGGTTCCGCAAGGAGACCGGCGTCATCATCGTCGGCATCAAGAAGGCGGATGGCACGATGGTCTTCAATCCCGAATCACATACCAGGATCGAGCGGCACGACACCCTGATCGTGCTGGGCGAAACTTCCTCCATCCAGCAGCTGGAAAAACTGATCGGTTGCCTTCCGTGCGCGGCCGAGGTCATAATGAAGCAACGGAGGAAAACGCCAACCGATGAATAATCCGATCCATGCAAACATCCACTTCCACGCCCTGGCGGAGCACCTCCCGTTCGCTGTGGCCAACAACATCAATCCCGAGATATTCTTCTCCGGCGAGGCCCTCGACGCCCTGGTTCCCGAAGAACTGGCCGCCACCGCCGCTTCCCTGCATTCTTCGGGGCTCAATTCCTCGATCCACGCCACCTTCATGGACCTGAACCCCGGCTCCACCGAGAGGCTGATCCGCGAGGCCACCATGCACCGCTTCAACCAGGTGCTGGACGCCGCCGAGGTCATCAAGCCGCGGGTGATCGTCTTCCACCCCGGCTACGACCGGTGGCGCTACGGCGAGCGCCAGGACGCCTGGCTCGGCCACGCCCTGGCGGCGTTCCGCCACGTCCTGGAGCGGACCGAGCAGATCGGCTGCATCGTGGCGGTAGAGAACATCTTCGAGGAGGAGCCCTCCACCCTCAAGGCGCTGATCGAGGCGGCCGACTCCCCCCGCCTGCGACACTGCTTCGACGTGGGGCACTGGAACATGTTCAAGAAGGTGGGAATGGAGGAGTGGTTCGCGGAGCTCGGCCAATACATCGCCGAGGCCCACGTTCACGACAACTTCGGCCTAAAGGATGACCACCTCCCCATTGGCGAGGGGGCCATCGACTTCGACCTCTTTTTCTCGCTCATGAAGCGCTATGCGCCGGACGCGGTCCTCACCATCGAGGCCCACAGCAAGGACCGCGTGGAGCGGGGGGTGGCTAACATCCGGAAGTTCCTGAATACCTGAATTCTAAACTCACGCAGTTATCATAGCTATTAAAATGGCATATGGTTGTTAATAGCCTTTCTGCGACAATGCAAAAAATGGCTATTATGATGGCATGATTTATTGATAATCACCCATTTTCACGCTATTTTAATAGCATGAAAGCTATACTACATCTATTGTATCGACTGAGGGATGGACAACAACCACACGGGGAATGCGAAGTGGAGAGGCTGGTGATTGAAGGGGTTGCCCGGCGCTGCGGCGAGCTCGCTGCCGATCTGCGGGATGCAGGGGGGAAGGGATAGCAATGCCACGCAGAGCAGTCAAAAATCGGACGCCCGAGGAAATCCGGCGGGAAAAGGAAGCGCTCTATGCCAACCTGGAGGCGGGGAAGCTCACCCTCGGCCAGGCCACGCGCAGGATGCGGAAGATCGTGGGGTTGACGCAGGTCGAGTACGCCGAAAAGGTGCTGAAGATCTACCCACGGGTGCTCATGGAGATAGAAAAGGACCGGGGAAACCCGACCCTGGAGACCCTGGAGAAGATCGCCCGACCGTTCGGCCTCACAGTGGGGTTTATCCGCCGTTCCGGCCGCAGGGTTGAAATGGTCAGAATCAAGTATCAAATCCTGCCCTATGGGCTCCCCCCTGCCTTGGGTGGGGGAATGCTCTTGAAAAATGGGTGGGGGAAGGGCACGACCGACGCCAGAGGCCGGGCAGCTCTCAGCCGTTGAGCAATCTAAAAGGAGATCCCCCATGAAAAGGCTAATCTCTTCCTTCTTTATCCTGCAAGTTATTGTCTCAGGTGCCTTTGCCGCTTCTGCCAAAGAGGAGGAGCGGATCATTGCCAAGGTAACAGAAGCATTCAAAAGCAAAGATGCAATGCTTTTAAACGACCTATACTGCTGGGAAGGCGTGACCAAAGAGGAGCGCGACGAAACCTTAAAAATGGATAGGGAAATCCTAAAGAGCGGCAAGGTCGAAAAAGTGTCAATCGTCAAGGCTAGTGAAGAAGATAATAAAGTCTATATTCATAAGGGAATAAAGTACAAACCAAACCTTAAGATCATCAGAAATGTAGAGATAAAAATGGTTCCCACAAAATCAGACGAGGGCACATGGATCTTCCCTCTAGGAGAAAAGAGCGGGAAATTATATATCGTCCTTGACAGGCAAGTTAAATAAAGCTCAACAAAGCGCGGCACATTCCCCATCTGCCTGATTCACTAGGCCAACTACCTGCTGGATCAGCAACTGAAGCGGTTGGACAAGGATTTTCTCAAGGATGGCGACCTGCGTGAGCGAATTACCCGCGCCCGTTTGCAGGCGCGGGATCAGCAAAGGAACAGGCAGGGGAAGGTCACTCCTGCGCCCCCGCAGCCTTCGGAAAGAGGATGTTGTTTTCGAGATGGACATGCTTGTGCAGGTCATCCTCGAACTCCTTCAGCATGCGGTAAGTGATCGCGAAGGTGTTGCAGACATCTGCCGGTAACGCATACTCCCTGGAAAGGTGGCGGATCTCGTGCACCGCATCCCCGATCTCCTCGTGCTCGCGGCCCAGCTTTTCCAGGGAAGCGCGAATCGTTGCCAGGTCCTCCGGCGCAGGGAAGTTGCCTCCGCTTCTGGCCGCCTCGATGCGCCTGACGGCCGGGAACAGCACCTCTTCCTCCTCGCGCAGATGGGCCGCCATGTCGGTGGCGATCCTGGCGAAGATTGCGGCGATCTCGATAACCTCGGGGTGGTTGGCGCCATGGACCTCGGCGATCTTGCTGGCGTAAGACCCGATCCGGCCGGTGTTCTCGTTCAGATAGGCATGGTGAGTATTGATGATGTAGTCGGCGAGAAACGGCAGCGTCCATGCCACATAATTGTGCCCCCTATCGACCGGCGCGCTTCTGGCATCCGTCAGCTCCTGCTCCAGCAGGGCCGGGTCGATCCCCTTTTCCCGGCATATATCGGCGAACGGGACCTTGCCGCCGCAGCAGAAATCGATTCCATGGCTCTCGAATACCTTTGCGGTCCGGAAATCATCGGCCACGATTTCGCCTACCGTAGTATCCGGCCTGATTTTCGCCTGTTCTCTCTCTTCCGCGTTCATGGTTGCCTCCCCGTATCGGCCAGCCTGGCCTCGCAGTCCGCCAGCCGCTCTTTCAGCTCCTTCTCCTTCTGCCACCGCTCGCTCACGTCCCGCATGATCGACGCGCACCCGGCCATGGCGCCGCCAGCATCGCGCAGAAGCACGATGCTGAACTCCAGGGAGACCCGGCTGCCGTCCTTGCGGAGTGCAGGCGCTGAGAGAAGGCCGGTCTTGTACTTCGTCTCGCCACTCGCCATGACCTGATCATACCCCTCGTTGTGCCGCGCCCGGAGATTCTCTGGTATGATGATGTCCAGCGGCTTCCCCACCGCCTCCGTCGCTGTGAATCCCAAGAGCCGCTCGGCCCCGATATTCCAGTAGAGGATGATCCCCTCCAGGTCCGCGATGAGTATAGCATCCGGGGACGCCTCAACGATCTGCAACAGGTATGACTCAAGATTTTCCATCCGTGTTCATCCTATTCATCCAAGTTTCAAATGCTTTTGAACAAAGCATACCGTCAATGCGCGGGAATGGAATTGATGGGGGTCAAGAAAAAGCGGATCGGCCAAATTCCGGGGTCCGTGGGATTAATCCTTCGGCTCCTTGATCACCGGCTGCTTCTGCAGCCGCTTGTAGTAGAAGTTCTGCCCATAGAGGACAGCTGCGGGGTTGTGGTTTGTGACCCGGTCCTTGCAGACGAGCGTGGTGACCGGCGCCTTGGAATGCTTGGTGAACAGCATGTCGTGGCCAACACAGAGGCCGACGATGATGTTCATATCCGTGCCGATCCGGTTGCAGATCTCTGCCTGGGCAATGGGGTTGCAGGCCGGCTCGAACATGCCGGGACGCACCTTGTCATCCTCCGTTAGCCCCAGCTCCAGCTTGTCGATGCTCCCTGCCTTGCAGCAGACACTCTGGGGCTCAAGCCCCTGGGCGCTGAGAATGGCGGAGAGCTGTTCGGTCTCGGCCAGAAGGCCGATGCAGGTCGCTATCCCCACCTTCTTCCACCCCATGAGGTTCGCCAGTGCCACGGTATCCTCCACCCGAGTCCACCTGGCGTTGACCGCGTCGCTGCCGGGGACCGGCTGGTAGCAGAGCGCCTCCACCCGAGCGGCCACCCGCGCCAGCTTTGCATCCTCGTTTTCTCCCTTGAATTCGGCAACCGCGGATTGAATGATGTCAGAGTGAAGCTTCGACGGGCAGTTTGCCGGCCGGGGCGGGGCCGTGGCAGGGTCTCCGCTCCAGCAGTTGGTGACGCCGTTTTTCTGCCAGACAGCGCTGCATCTGGCGCAGGAAATTGGTGTTTCTTCGACCTTTGACATGGAAGTGGCTCCTTTTAATGTGATTTATATATTCTCGTAGAGACGTTGCATGCAACGTCTCTACTTCATCCCTATCATCCCATCCAACCGCAGCACCCGCTCGGCATTGCGCGTGGTCAACTCCGCCAGCTCTTCCATCGACATCCCCCGGATCTCCGCCACCCTGCGCGCAATCTCCAGAAGAAAGCGGGGCTCATTATCCATCCCCCGGTGCGGCTCGGGGGTCATGTCCGGGGCATCGGTCTCCAGCACCAGCCACTCCGACGGCACCTGGCTGGCCACCTCCACCGGCCTGACAGCGTTCTCCCAAGTGACCGGCCCGGCCACGGAGATGGCGAGACCCAGACCGATGCACTCCCTGGCCACCTCCGGGCTTCCGGAAAAGGCGTGCATGATCCCGCCGACCCGCTCCACATGCTCCTCACGCAGTATCCGCAACAGGTCCTGGAATGCCCGGCGGCAATGGATCAGCACCGGCTTGTCCAGCCTAATCGCCAGCCGCAGCTGTTCCCGGAACGCCGTCTGCTGCGCCTCCCGGGCCGGCTCGGCAAGGGCGTAGTCCAGGCCAATTTCCCCGAAGGCCACAACGCTCCGGCCCAATTCCGCCAGCTCGGAAAGCAGTCCCGCGCTGAAACGCTCCGCCACCATCGGATGGAGGCCAATCGCGGGATGCACGCCTGCTTGCGAGCGCGCAAGGGCCATGATCCCCGGCCACCCTTCGGGAGCGACTCCGGGAACCACGAACCGCCCGACACCGGCAGAGCGGGCAGCAGCAATGACCTCATCCAGGCGGGAGGTAAAAGCCGGATCATCCAGGTGGCAGTGGGTGTCTATGAACATGCCTACCATTGTAAACGCACCAGCCGGAGATGCAAAGGGAACTTTGCGGTACCGGCGTGCAACGGGGCGGATTATTGTTATACTTTTGGGGCATGTTTCAGACTGCTGTTTTTCAGGAGGAAAATCATGGACAAAACCTGCGACACCGAAGGATACGACCTTGCCCTGCTCCTGATCCGCCTCCCCCTGGGCGTGATCTTCATGGTGCATGGGGCGCAGAAGGTTTTCGGGCTGTTCGGCGGGCACGGGGTCACGGGTACCATCAAGGCGTTCGAAGGGATGGGGATACCGGCGTATATGACCATCCTTGCCATGCTGGCCGAGTTCGGCGGTGGTGTCGGCGTGTTCTTCGGCTTCCTGACGCGCGTTTCCGGACTCGGCATCGCCTCGGTCATGGCGGTGGCAGTCTGGAAGGTCCACTGGGTGAACGGCTTTTTCCTGAACATGACCTGCCAGCCCGGCAAAGGTCACGGCTTCGAGTACAACCTCGCACTGATCGGCATGGCCCTGGCGCTTCTCTTCGGCGGCAGCGGCCGATGGGGGCTGGACCGGGCGATCTGGCAGCGGGAGAGGGATTCCTGACCTGCAATCTTTTCAGTTGCCCTTTTCTCCTTGAAAATGTAAAAATATAAGTGGACTTCGAAAGGCGAAGATACCCATCTTCGCCTTTCTTGTGTCTTGACTCATAAGAATTCTGCCACAGAGACACAGAGCCACGGAGAAATCCAGATTATGATTTTCATTTGGTCCTTTCTCCGCGTCTCCGTGACTCCGTGGCAAAAATGATGGGGTAGTACCATGAATAAGCACAACCAGCAGGAAATAGACCGCCGCCGCACCTTTGCCATCATCAGCCACCCGGACGCGGGGAAGACTACCATTACGGAAAAGCTGCTGCTCTTCGGCGGCGCGATCCAGCAGGCCGGCGAGGTACGGGCCAGGAAGAGCGCCCGCCATGCCACCTCCGACTGGATGGAGATGGAGAAGCAGCGCGGCATCTCTGTCACCTCGTCGGTGATGAAGTTCAACTACGACGGCTACGACATCAACCTCCTCGACACCCCCGGCCACAACGACTTCTCCGAGGATACCTACCGGGTTTTGACCGCCGTTGACTCGGCCCTGATGGTCATCGACGCGGTGAAGGGTGTGGAAAGCCAGACCAAGAAGCTCCTGGAAGTCTGCCGGCTGCGCCATACCCCGATCATGACCTTCATCAACAAGCTGGACCGGGAGGGGAAAGAGCCGCTGGAGCTGATCGACGAGATCGAGAGCGTCCTCAAGATCCAGTGCGCGCCCATAACCTGGCCGATCGGGATGGGGAAGCGCTTCCGCGGCACCTACCAGCTTCTCACCAAGGAACTCACCTTCTTCGACCCCGACGCGAACAACGGCACCGGCCAGATCGTGACGGTCAAGGGGCTGGATGATCCCCTGCTGGAGGAACTGATCGGTTCCCAGGTTGAGGAGCTGCGCAACGACATCGACCTGCTCGAAGGGGTGACCCACCCGTTCGAGCCCGAGGCTTACCTCGCTGGCCTCCAGACCCCGGTCTTCTTCGGGAGCGCCATCAACACCTTCGGCGTGCAGCCGCTCCTCGACTTCTTCAGCGAGCATGCGCCCCACCCGATGGAGCGCGAGGCCGACGAGCGCACCGTCTCCCCCTACGAGGAGCCGTTTTCCGGCTTCGTCTTCAAGATCCAGGCGAATATGGACCCGGCCCACCGCGACCGGATCGCCTTCTTCCGCATCTGCTCGGGCAAGTTCACCCGCGGCATGAAGGTGCGCCACGTCCGGATCGGGCGGGATATATTGATAAACAACGCCACCATCTTCATGGCCCAGGACCGCACCAACGTGGAGGAGGCCTACCCCGGCGACATCATCGGCATCCACAACCACGGCACCATCAAGATCGGCGACACTTTCACCATGGGTGAGGCGCTGAAATACACCGGCATCCCCAACTTCGCCCCCGAGCACTTCCGCAAGGTCAGGCTCCTCGACCCGATGAAGTCCAAGGCCCTGGAAAAGGGACTGACCCAGTTGGCCGAGGAGGGGACCACCCAGGTCTTCCGGCCGCTCATGGGGAGCGACTGGATCGTCGGCGCCGTTGGCGTGCTCCAGTTCGACGTGGTCATGCACAGGTTGGAGCACGAGTACAACGTCAAATCCGCCTACGAGCCGGTCAGCTACGCCACGGCCCGCTGGGTGACCGGCGAGAGGAAGAAGGTGGAAGAGTTTCAGAAGAAAGAAGTCATGGCGTGCTACAACGACGCCGAGGGAAACCTGGCATACCTCGCCTCCAGCCAGTGGCGACTGGAGAACACCATGGAGAACTGGCCCACGCTTGAGTTCCACGCCACGCGGGAGCACAGGTAGACCGCGATACAATCGCTGACATGAAAAAAGCCCTTCGGAAACGGAGGGCTTTTTTTGTTTCAGACGGCGGGGCATTGACACCTTTGGGGGATAAAGTATGGTTTTATAGAGCGTCCATGCGGAACAGGGAGTTGCCATGGGGATAGGCGGCTGGAAACTCGATATCGGAGCGGAGGTCACGAAGGAAGGGACAACCCGCTTCAGGGTCTGGGCACCAAAGTCCCGGACCGTGGCAATACGGATCGTTTCGGGAAAGAGGACGGGAACAATCCCTCTGCAAGCGGAGGAGTTCGGCTATTTTTCGGCAACAGTGGAAGGAGTGGCCGCGGGCGACCGCTACTTCTACCTCCTTGAGAGCGGGGAGGCCCGCCCTGACCCGGCTTCGCGCTTCCAGCCCGACGGGGTGCACGAAGCGTCGCAGGTAGTCGATCCCATGCTCTTTACGTGGCATGACGAAGGGTGGAAGGGATTCCCCCTCGACGAATACGTCATCTACGAGCTTCACGTCGGCACCTTTACCCGCGAGGGGACATTCGATGCGGTCATCCCCCGGCTCGATTACCTGAAGGACCTTGGGATAACGGCGGTGCAGCTGATGCCGGTGGTCCAGTTTCCGGGGAACCGCAACTGGGGGTACGACGGCACCTACCCCTTCGCTCCCCAGAACAGCTACGGCGGCCCGGAGGGACTCAATCGGCTGGTCGATGCCTGCCACGCAAAAGGGCTGGCGGTCGTTATGGACGTGGTCTACAACCACCTGGGACCGGAGGGGAACTACCTCGCCGAGTTCGGCCATTACTTCACCGACCGGTACCGCACCCCTTGGGGGGACGCGGTCAACCTGGACGGCCCTTACAGCGACCAGGTCCGTGCGTTTTTCATCGCCAACGCCCTTTACTGGCTCGATGAATATCACGTGGATGCGCTCCGGCTGGACGCTATCCACGGGATTTTCGACTTCAGCGCCCGGCACTTTCTCCGGGAACTGGCCGAGGAGGTGCACCGGCATCGGGAGGCGCTCGGGAGACATAACTACGTGATCGCCGAGAGCGCCCTGAACGACCCGCGGGTCGTTGCCCCCCCGGAGATCGGCGGCCACGGCCTGGACGCCCAGTACAACGACGACTTCCACCACGCCCTGCACACGCTTCTGACCGGCGAGAACAGGGGGTATTACCAGGATTACGGCAGATTTGATCAGATGGTGAAGTCCTTTAGCGAGGGATTCGTCTATTCCGGCAACTATTCCCCCTTCCGGAAAAGACGCCACGGCTCCAGTTCAAGTGATATCCCACCCGGCAGGTTCGTCGTCTGCGCCCAGGACCATGACCAGGTGGGGAACAGGATGAAAGGTGATCGGCTCACCGCCCTTCTTCCACTGGAAAAGCTCACCCTGGCGGCGGGTCTGGTGATCCTCTCTCCCTATCTGCCGCTCCTCTTCATGGGGGAGGAGTATGGCGAACCGGCGCCATTTCCATACTTCACCAGTCACTCCGATCCGGCACTGGTGGAGGCGGTGCAGGAGGGACGTAAAGCGGAGTTCGCCTCCTTCGCCTGGCAGGGGGAGCCTCCCGATCCCCAGGACGAGGCGACCTTTCTGGGCGCGAAGATCGATCCCGGCCTGCGGGAAAAGGGAGAGCACGCCGTCGTCTTCCGCTTTTACATAAGGCTCCTGGAGCTGCGGCGCACTCTGCCCCCCCTTCGCAATCGCGACCGGAAAGAGATCGAGGTAATAGGCTTCGAGGATGAAAAGGTGATCGTTGTCAGGAGGCGCAGCGCGGGAGACGAGGCTTGCTGCATCTTCAGCTTCAGCGACACGGAGCAGGAGGTGGCGGTTCCATTGGCGGAAGGTGCCTGGGAGAAAGTGTTGGACTCATCGGCCCGGGAATGGGCGGGACGGGGAGAATCGGCGCCACAGACTGTGGCCGCGGAACAGAACGGGAGCAGGGTCAGGATTGGCCCGTTCAGCGTGGTGGTGTACATAAACAACCCCCCTCAATCCCCCCTTATCAGGGGGGAAGTATAAGCCTCCCCTGACAAGGGGAGGTTTGGAGGGGTTTGGTAGTAGCTGGTTTGCGACAGAGGATTGAATGGACAACAAAGCCCGCATACCCCTCGCCACCTATCGGCTCCAGCTCAACCGGGGGTTCAACTTCGCCGCGGCGCGGGATATCCTCCCCTACCTTGACGATCTGGGCATAACCGACATCTACGCCTCCCCCATCTTCGCCGCCAGGGAAGGGAGCCCGCACGGCTACGACATCGTGGACCACAATGCCCTGAACCGCGAGATCGGAACGGAAGAGGAGTTCGGCGAACTGTGCGGGGGGCTCGGGAGCCTCGGGATGGGCCTGGTGATGGACTTCGTCCCGAACCACATGTGCATCGAGAGCAGCGCCAATGCCAGGTGGATGGATGTTCTGGAAAACGGCCCGGCATCTCAAAACGCCTATTTCTTTGACATCGACTGGGAGCCGGTAAAAAAGGAACTCAGGAACAAGGTGCTCCTCCCCTTGCTGGCCGGCCAGTACGGCAACGCCCTCGAAAACGGAGAGCTGGCCCTGGGTTTCCACCAGGGCGCCTTCTACATTCATTACGGCGAATTCAGGCTGCCGGTGGAGCCGGCCTCGTATCTGCACATCCTCCACCACCGCCTTGAGGAACTGAAAGAGCCCGTTCCCGCCGACGCCCCCCTCCTTCTGGAGCTTCTCAGCATCATCACCTCACTGGAGCACCTCCCCTCCACCACGGAGCAGGACCCGGACAAGCGGGAGGAGCGATACCGGGAAAAGGAGATCGTCAAGAACCGGCTGGCCCGGCTCTGCGAAAAAAGCCCGGAGATCGCCGGTTTCATCGGGGAGAATGTCCGTATCTTCAATGGTATCAAAGGAGAGCCGGCCAGCTTCGACCTGCTGGACGGGCTCATGCGGGAGCAGGCCTACCGCCTCTCCTTCTGGCGGGTGGCGACGGAGGAGATAAACTACCGGCGGTTCTTCGACATCAACGGCCTGGGGGCCATCAGGATGGAAGACCCGCTCGTCTTCAAAGAAACCCATCTCCTTCTCTTCCGGCTCATCAGGGAGGGAAAGATTACGGGGGTAAGGGTCGACCATATCGACGGCCTCTACGACCCTTATGCCTATCTCCACCGGCTGCAGAAGGGATGCTTCACGCAGCTTCGCCTGGCGGAGAACAGCGGCATGCCGGCCGACGATGAAACCGCAGCCGAAGGAGCGCTGGGGCGGGAATACGATGAGGCGGTTGCCGCCAATCCTGCGATCAAGGCATTTTACATAATCGGCGAAAAGATCCTCCTGAAAGGGGAACGGCTACCGGAGGATTGGCCGGTCTTCAGCACGACCGGCTACGACTTCCTCAATACGCTGAACGGCATCTTCGTGGACACGGACAGCGCCAGGAAATTCGACCGCACCTACGACCGGTTCGGCGGCGGCAGCATCAATTTCCAGGAGGTGATTTACGAGAAGAAGAAGCTGGTCATGCAGGTGGCCATGTCCGGGGAGATAAACACCCTCGGGCACCAGTTGAACGCCATCTCCGAACGGGACCGCCTGACCAGGGACTTCACCCTCAACAGCCTGACCCGCGCCATTTCGGAGGTGATCGCCTGTTTCCCGGTCTACCGGACCTACACCAATTCCATGCAGGTACGGGAAAAGGACAGCCAGTATGTCGAGGAGGCCGTTGCCAGGGCGAAGCGGAAGAACCCGGCCATCAGCGCGTACATATTCGACTTCCTGCGGGACGTTCTTCTGCTACGCCTCCCGGAGCATGCCACGGAAGGAAACCGGATGGAATGGCTCCATTTCGTGATGCGGTTCCAGCAGATCACCGGCCCGATCATGGCCAAAGGGGTGGAGGACACGGCCTTCTATGTCTACAACCGCCTCGCCTCCCTGAATGAAGTGGGGGGAACGCCGGACAGGTTCGGCACCCCGCTTGACACATTTCATGGCCAGAACCTGGAGAGGCTCAAGTCCTTCCCCCATTCCCTTACTGCCACCTCAACCCATGACTCCAAGCGGGGGGAGGATGTGCGGGCGCGCCTAAGCGCCCTGTCGGAGGTTCCGGACGAGTGGCGCAAAGCCCTGCTCACCTTCCGGGCCGCGAGAAGAAAAAGGGAGCTGGTGGAAGGAGAACCTGTCCCGAGCCGGAACGAGGAGTACCTCCTCTACCAGACCCTGTTGGGGGCATGGCCGACAGGCCCCATGGACGAAGCCGCCATCGCGGCTTTCGGGGAGAGGATCACCGACTACATGACAAAGGGGGTGCGGGAAGCAAAGGTGAACAGCAGCTGGATCAATCCCAACATCCCCTATGAGGAAGCGCTGGCAGCCTTCATTGCCGCCATCCTCGCCGACAAGAGGTTCATGCGGGAATTCAGGCCGTTTCAGGAAAGGATCGCCCGCCTGGGGATGTTCACCTCCCTCTCCCAGACGCTATTGAAGATAACATCGCCCGGCGTCCCCGACTTCTACCAGGGAACGGAGTTGTGGGACCTCACGCTTGTGGACCCCGACAACCGTCGCCCCGTTGATTTCGGGCTCCGTCGCGAGGCGCTGTCCGGGCTGGCACGGCGCGAGAAGGAGATCGGCCCTTTGGAGCTCATCAGGGAGCTTCTGGCAGGATGGGAGGATGGGAGGATCAAGCTCTACATCACTTTGCGGACGCTCAATTTCCGGCGGGAGAACCGGGAGTTGTTCGAAAACGGGGATTACCTGCCGCTGGAGGTTTCGGGCGAGAAGGAGCGGCACGTCTGCGCCTTTGCCAGGCGGCAGGGGGGAAAGAGCGCGATAGCAGTTGCCCCGCGATTCTTCGCCGCGCTCGTCCCCGAGCCTGGCATGCTTCCCTGCGGAGAAGGGATATGGGGGGAAACGTTCGTAACAATCCCCGAAGAAACGCCGGGGACCCTATATCGCAATATTTTTACCAACGAAACGGTCACAGCCATCGAGCGCGACGGTAAGACGACTCTGCCGCTGGCCGCAGTCTTTACCGGAGCGCCGGTTGCGCTTCTGGAAAGATCGGCAACCACATCAGTATTCAGGTGATGGGCATTGGTCACGAAGCGGTATTCGTTGCCGTCTTCCGCGACAAAGAGAACTAGGCGAAGTTTGCCCTTGATTCCTTTGAGCGTGATTTCCTGGTCGACAATGACTCCTTGTGCTTTCCTGCCGGGCGCACATATAAAAAAAGGCGGGGCTTTCGCCCCGCCTTTCGTGCTGCCATGAAGACGATTTACATCTTCTTATGCTCCCTGCGTAGCCGTTCGGCGTCTTCCTTGATCCGGGTGGCCGCCTCCTTCACCTTGGCCCAGCCATACCAGTGCATGTAGTCCGGGTTTGAGTGGAAAGCACCCTGGAAGGCCCGCATCCGGTATTCCAGGAATACCAGGTGGAGCTCCTGCTCTGCCACAGTTTTCGCCTCGTAGAACTGGAGGAGGTCCGGGGCGTACTTCCATCCGGCCGGCTTCTGGATGATGCCATCGTCGTAGAGCGCCTTCACGGTCCGTATGGAATCGGCGAAGATGTGGTCCACGTCGCGGATGATATCGTCGCCCGCATTAAGGTTCGCCTGGGCATAGCTCCGGGAGTGGCACTTGGCGCAGACGTCTATCATTTTATTGCGCTCCTTGTCGAAGCTCGCCTTGTCGAGGCGGGCCACCTTGGCGGCCTTGACGACGTCGAGGCGCTCGGTGGGCTGTCCCTTGTCGTCCAGGACACCAACGGCCTGGAGGATGGTTACCCGGTCGGCCATCCATTGCGGGTCGTCCTCGGGGAGGCGCAGGGCCAGGAAGCCCCAGGCGGTCATGACGTCATGCTTGCCGTCCGGCATGTGGCAGGTCTGGCATGTGGGAGCGCGCCCCGACTTCGGCTCGATCTCATAGATTGTGCCGTGCTTGGAGGTCTGCCACATCTCCCACTGGGGATGGTCGAAGCCCATGTGGCAGGTGCGGCAGGCCCGCGGATCGCGTGCCTCGGCCACGGAGAAGGAGTGACGGGTATGGCAGGCATCGCACCCGCCGGTGCCGTAACGCTTGAGGTCGCTCATCGCCTTGTCACCAATCTTGTGACACCCGGAGCACCCCTTCAGGTCGCCGCCACCCACTGAGGAGGGCTGGTGGGTGATCATCGGCATCGCCTTCATGGCGGCCCATGCAATGGAGTGTTTCCCTTCCCGGAACTCCTTCACCCGCTTGGGATGACAAGTGGCGCAGGTATCGGGAGTGGGGAGCTTGGCCTTGGCGACGTCGCTGGCAGACATGTGTTCGGTGCCGTGACAGGTGGAACAGTCAAGGGTTTTACCCATCTTGCCGGAAAGGAACTGCTTCACGATCCCCGGCGTGACCTTCTCGTGGCAGGTGATGCAGGCGGATTTCTTGCCTGTTTTGGCCATTTTTGCCTTGGCCCCGTACGCTGCGGTCAGCGGGACCGCCAGAAGCGCGACGGTAGCCGCCGCGACAACGTAACTCATGATCCTGTTCTTCATTTATGTCTCCTTTTACTGGAATTGGCTTGAAAATAAAAAGGTCGCAAGGACGAACAGCCGGCCCACCTCCTTCCTTCCCGGGGATTCACAGGTTATGCATTGCACGACATGGCATCGCATTGACACAGATTAAAAAGATCGGATCTTCCTTCAACTTCCTCGACCACCCCCCGCCCCCCTCCTAACCAAGGAGGGGGAGTTTGCTCCCCTCCTATTTTAGGAGGACCCAAAGGGCCTAAAGGGCTGGGGGTGGTAAAAGGTTTAGGGATTAATATTACCCTTCCGGCATGCAGTGCTGCTCGTATAGATCCTCCAGCGCCTGCAAATGGCGGGTCTCGTCCTCAAGTATCTTTCCGAACATCCCCCCCATCGGGGCGTCGGCGCATCCGGACGCCATCTTCTGGTAGAAATCAACCGCCCCCTTCTCCTGATGTATGGCATGGGCCAACGCCTCGCAGGGATCGGCATCGGGGCGCAGCGGCCTCTTCTCCAGCACGTAGTCCAGGCGCATGGTCGGCACCGGCTTCCCCATGGCGCCGGAGACATTGAACCGCCCCTCCACGAGGGCCTTTTCCAATGCATGCTTGTGGTTCAGCTCGTCCAGGGCCACGTCGCGCAGGACTTTACGGGCAGGCTCGCTTTTCAGCATCCTGATAGAATCCAGATAGTGCCGAAAATCCCTCTGTTCCATCTCAATGGCCTTCTCAACAGCCGCCTCGAAGGTGTAGCAGAGATTCTTCATTTCGCTCATTGCATGACTCCTTTTAAGTTTTCCATGAAAAATATATTTGCAATGTTCAAGAATACCTCATTTTTAAAAAATTTCTTCCGCCCCCCGAAATCCCGCTTTTTGACGCAGGTCATGAACTTTTTGACCGGGCGGGAGTAGAGTGGAATCATCAAGGGAAGGGAGGAATACGATGGAATTCAAAAATGATCTCGGCAACAAGGCAATCCAGGACGTGATCGCGGAATACCCAGGAATCGGCGAAATCCTCGCCCGCTACGACATAGGCTGCGTCACCTGCAAGGTGGGGATATGCCTGCTGAAGGACGTGGTCTCCATCCACGGGCTGTCGAAAGAGGATGAGGCGAAGATTGCGGCGGAAATAGATGAATACCTGAAAAATCGGTGAATCGTGAATAAGTGAGTCGTGAGTACAGACAAAAAAATGGACTAAAGGAGACAAATCATGGGAAATCTGGGATGCGGCTGCCCCGGCAGCATGGCAAGAGTAATCGAAAAGAATGAAACCAAAGTTGAAGAAACCGGCAAGGCACCGTCCGAACTGCGCCAGTGGCCAGTCCAGCTCCACCTTGTACCGCCGACGGCACCCTACTTCAGGGAGGCGGAGATCCTCATCTCGGCGGACTGCGTGGCCTTCGCCCTGGGAAGCTTTCACCGCGACCTACTGAAAGGGAAGGCGCTCGCCATCGCCTGCCCGAAGCTGGACGAGACCGGCGCCTATGTGGAGAAGCTGGCCACCATCTTCCGCGAGAACAACATCAGGAGCATCACCGTGGCCATCATGGAAGTTCCCTGCTGCCGCGGGCTGGACGTCATGGTCAGGCAGGCCCTGGCCCAGTCGGGCAAGGATATCGAGCTGGAAACAATCATCATCGGTGTGGACGGCGAGAGGAGGAACTGACCATGAAACAAGACATCACCCACGCCTTGGTGGAAGAGCACAAGCTGATCCTCCGCATGCTGGCCCTTCTGGAGAGAATCGCCCCGAGCACCGCGGAGGGGACTTACACCAACTACCGCTTCTACATTGATGCCGTGGACTTCATCCGCAACTACGCCGACCGTTTCCACCACGCCAAGGAGGAGGACGTGCTGTTCGAGGCCCTGGTGGCCAACGGCATGCCGCGCGAGAATAGCCCGGTGGCCGCCATGCTGATGGAGCACGATAAGGGGCGGGCATACGTTGCCGCCATGGAACAGGGGGCAAGGGACGCCCTCGCCGGGAAACCGGGGAGCAACCTGATCATCGCGGCCAATGCCGCTAATTACCTGGAGCTTCTCCGCGAGCACATCGCCAAGGAGGACGACATCCTCTACCCCCTGGCTGAGCGGGTGATACCGGACAGCGCGCGCGATGCGATCTTGACCGCCTACGCCGCGGCCGAAGCCAGGACCCCGGCAGATTTCACCCAAAGATACGCCGACCTGGTGGCCGGCTACGAGGCGGAGGCCGTGCAGAAGGCCGCCTGACCTCCCTCTCGTCGAACAGGCTGGACAACAGACAAGTGGCATATTTCGTGTATAATTTTATCCATAAAACCTGGCGTAGTTAACGCGAAGTTGAATGGAAACAAAGTTGCGAGGTGTGCCATGAACAGTAACGCCATCGAGGAAGCGATTCACCGGTACGTGAACGAGCGGATGGACAAGGGGAAAAAACAGGCAACGGAACGGTTTCTGGCTTACGCATATATGAAGTTCTGCGGCGAGG
This sequence comes from Geobacter sp., assembly GCA_016177775.1. GTDB lineage: Bacteria > Desulfobacterota > Desulfuromonadia > Geobacterales > Geobacteraceae > JACOUQ01. The sequence goes on along the minus strand of JACOUQ010000019.1, from coordinate 65,358 downwards.
AGTTGCTGGAGTTCATGAAAAAGGTAGGGGGCATTTCCCGTTACTACATGGACTTCCTGAGCGTCATGAAGAACCCGTTCAAGGGACCGGAGTTCGCCTGGATAATGTCGCTCCTCATCCTCGGCATCATTGGGGGGATGCTGGTGAGCGACCCGGATACGCGCAACATGGGGATATTCACCCTGACCGGCGTCATCGTGAACGGCTGGAGTCTCCTTTCCACGCTGTGCAAAAAATGGCTGAAACTGAGCGTCCTGATCGCCATCTACCGGGAACTGGCCGAGATCAGCGACAACGAGGCCCACTCAATCGGATAAAGAGTGAGTTTGTAGGGATGCCCCTTGCGGGTATCCTGTTTTTGCAGCCTTCGCAGGTGGGCACCCGCAAGGGGTGCCCCTACAAAACTTGACCAAATCATTCAAAAACAAAGGCGGCTCGATGCCGCCTTGCTTTTTTGTCGCCGAAACCTTGCCGCGCTTGAAAAATTCGCTTGCGCTCCCCCCTGAAATTGGTATATCTCTCAATTAACAACAAACACCTTTCAGGAAATGAAATTCTATGGAAACACTTAAACAGCTGCTGCATGACGGTAAAAAAGCCCTGGAGACTAATGACACCGCGATGGCGCTCAAGTGCTTCGAGCAGGCCCTGGAACTGGAGCGGGACCCTGTCGCCTGCTCCGGACTCGCCTACTGCCTGGCAAAAGAGCGCCACGCCTTTTCCCAGGCAAAATCCCTCTGCGCCGAGGCCCTCCGTCAGGACCCGCGAAATCCGGAACACTACCTCATCATGGGACGAATCTACATGCTGGCGGGAAACAAAAGGGACGCCATCAGGATATTCCGCAAGGGGCTCAAGTTCGGGTTCAACCGGCAGATTCGGGATGAGCTGGAAACCCTGGGAGAGCGAAAATCTCCGGTACTACCGTTCCTGGACCGCAAAAACCCGATCAACAAATACCTTGGCAAACTGTTCGTCAAACTGGGGATGAGATAGGGGTCACTCCAGTCTTTGCAGATCGATCATGGTTGTGCTCGCGTCATAGTCGACAGTCTCTATCTTCGAGGCATGCGCCAGACGCGCGGTGATTTCCCGTATCCGCTCCAATGCCCCCCTTATGTCCTGCACGCACTGCCGGCTTTTCCGGTCATCTGCCGCAACTTCCCGCTCCAGCATGTAGAGTGAAGCATACGCCGCGGTCAACGGGTTGTTGATCTCATGATTGAGCGCGACCGCCATTTCCCGAAAGAGCTTCAGTTTCTCCAGCTCCACGGCCTGACGACCGGAACGGCGATTAGCCAGATGGGCATCGATCCGTGCCAGCAGCTCCTCCGGGAAAAAAGGCTTGATGACGTAATCGCTCCCCCCCGCGGCAAACCCCTTCACCCGTTCCTTTTCGGAATCCATGGCGGTCAGGAAGACAACCGGGATGTCACTGGTGGCGGCATCGGCCTTGAGGCGGCGGCATACTTCGTAGCCGTCCAACCCCGGAAGATGAATGTCCAACAGGATCAGATCGGGTCGATGGGTTTGCGCCGCCCCGAACCCGGCGCATCCGTCTCCGCGAATTTCCAGCCGATAGGTCTCTGTCAGGATTTCCCGCAGCTTCTCCTGCACGACCATACTGTCTTCTATTATCAGGATCGTTTCCACGGACAGGTTACTCACCCAGTATCTTCCTCACCTTGTGCAGCAGGTCGTTGCGGGAAAACGGCTTCAGCAGAAGATTGGCTCCCTCCTCGACCAACCCTTTCTTCTCCAGCACCTCGCTGGCATATCCTGTTGTGAAGATCACCTTCAACGCGGGATTGACAAGGGCAGCCTGCTCGAAAAGCTCTTTCCCGCTCATCTTCGGGAGGACCAGGTCGGCAACCAGGAGGCGGATCGCATCCCCATGCTCCTCTATCATCTCCATGGCCCTCTCCGCGGTCGACGCCACCAGCACCGTATATCCCACCTCGGTAAGGATGTCCTGCAGCATGGTGCGGACCACGCCGTCGTCCTCCACGACGAGTACCGTTTCCCGGCCACCCTCGGCCTCGCTTTCCACTCTCCTGGCAAGCTCTTCAACACTCGCGTCGATCAGGGGAAGATATATATTGAAGACCGTCCCTTCTCCAGGGGTGCTCACGACATCGATGAAACCATTATGTTGCTTGATGATGCCGTAGACGATGGAGAGCCCCAGGCCCGTTCCCTTCCCCTCGTCCTTTGTGGTGAAGAACGGCTCGAAAATCCGCTCCCTGGTCGGTTCGTCCATGCCGCAGCCGGTATCCACAACCGAGATCATGGCATAGTTGCCCGCTTGCCCGCTCCCGAAATACCTGATGAAGTCGTCGTCCAGATTGACCAACTCCGTGCCGATGGTGAGCACGCCGCCGACCGGCATGGCATCGCGGGCATTGGCCGCCAGGTTCATCATGACCTGGTCGAACTGGCCGCTGTCCGCCATTACCGTCAGCAAGTCCGGGGCAAGGGCAGTCCTTAGCTCGATATCTTCGCCGATGACCCGGGAGAGAAATTTCTGCACCCGTTTTATGGCATCATTGACCAGCACCGGTCGCAGGAGTATCTCCTGCTTGCGGCTGAAGGTCAGCAAACTGCGCGTGAGGTTGACCGCCCTCTCGGAGATGGAAAGGATCTGCTCCAGGCAGGTTTTAGTAAGGTCGTTGCCGTCGATCTGCGTCTGGAGCATTTCCGCGTAGCCGATGATGCCGCTCAGGATGTTGTTGAAGTCGTGGGCTATACCGCCAGCCAGAAGCCCGATGGAATCCATCTTCTGGGCCTGGAGCACTTTCTGCTCCAGCTTCATTTGCAGGGCATTGGCCCTGGCGAGTTCCGCAGTCCTTTCCTGCACCCGCTTTTCCAGCTCGTCGTGGGCCTGCCCCAACTCCTCCTTCGCCCTGTTCAGTGCCGTCACATCGGTTATGACCGCCAGCGACCGGGAAACTTCCCCATTTTCGTCCCGCTCCGCTGTAGCCGAGAGGAGGACATCCATGATTTCGCCATCCTTCTTCACGAACCGGTACGGCACATCCTTGCAGAAGCCGGTACGGAAGTATTCCGGAAGGACCGTTTCCAGCGCAAACCGGCGCGATTCTTCGGTCAGGAAATCGGTGGACCTCCGCCCCAGCACCTCCTCCCGTGTGTAACCCATCGCCTCGACCCAGTAATTGCTGACGCTGACCAGCCGCCCCTCCCGGTCGATGGAGTGAAGCATGGCCGGGGTCTCATCATAAATCCGGCGGTAGCGCTCCTCGCTTTCCCGCAGGGCCTCCTCGGCCCGCTTCCGGGCGGTGATGTCGTTCACCATGCTGAGGAGGCACTTCTCCGCCCCCAACTCGATGAGCTCCATGGAGATAAGCCCGACCGCCTCGCGGCCGTTCTTGAAGACGAACTCCGCCTCGAGTTCATGGACCGTCCCACCCTTCAGGAGAGTGGCCACCATCTGCTCCCGCACGGCAGGGTCTTTCCAAAAGCCCATATCCAAAGAGCTCATGCCGACCACCTCTTCCCGGCTGTAGCCGGTGATGCGGCAGTATGCCTCGTTGACATCCACGAAGCGCCCCTGGTCCAAGGTTGAAATGGCAAGAGCCACCGGAGCGCTGCGGAAAATCTTGGCAAAGTTCTCCTCCGACTCCTTCAGCGCCTCCCCGGCCGCGTGCCGGCCGGCAATATTTGCTGCAACTACTGAGTTCTGGGACATCGATAATCCTTCTAAATCAGCCCTACAACTGCCTTCACCGTCTTATCTATCCCTTCACAAGCCTCGGAGATCCGCTTGGCCAGCATGTAGGCGGGGGTGGTCACTATCTTGTTTTCCTTGTCCACCACGAATTCGGTCACCGGGCAGTCGACATGCTCGCTGCCGGTCGCATTGATGGCCGCGGCAGTGCCGGCGTCGGTGCCGATGGTAACCTTCGGCCGCAGCTCCTTGCCGAGCGCGGCGGCAATCAGGGCCGGGGCGATACATATGGCGCCGATCGGCTTCTTAGCCAATGCCATTTCCTTGAGAAGCCGGGCCACGTCTGGATGGATGGAGGCCCCTGCCCCCTTTTCCGCGAAGTTGCAGAGGTTCTTGGCTGCGCCGTAACCTCCGGGGAATATGACCGCATCCAGGTCGGCCGCCTTCACATCGCTAATGTTCCTGATCCTGCCACGGGCAATGCGCGCCGATTCCGCCAGCACATTGCGCCTGGCGCCGGTGGGCTCGCTGGTAAGATGGTTTACCTCGTCCAGCTCCATGTCCGGGGCCATGCAGACCGCTTCGCAGCCATTGCGGTCAATGGCCAGTAGAGTTAACACCGCCTCGTGGATCTCGCTCCCGTCGAATACGCCGCAGCCTGAAAGAACAACTCCTATCTTCTTCATCCGGTTCTCCTTTCGCATGGATGATTGTGAATATACGCGAAAATAGTAACAGATTACGGGAAAGTTTGTATACGGTTTTTGCGAGTCGACATCTGCTTGTCAGGTCGAGAATGTGCGGTCAGTGTTCGTGGAAGACATGTCTATGTAACGTTTCCCATGGAAATATTTTTCTGGCAAATTTCACTTGCGGCCAATATTGTGTATACACTATACTTGAACATACATCATGTGGTCGCTACACGGACGTTCAATGTATTTGATGCGAATTTGCAATGAGATAATTGGTTTAACGGTGGAGGCTTTTCTTGGGCCGCCTGCTTAGCATTCAGCTGACTGGCGGCTTTTTGCTTTATTGGGCACAAATGGTCGGCAAAGGGAGGTAATCCACATGCTGCTTGAACAATTGGTGGAAAAAGCCGCGCAAGGGCCGGAATATGACTGGGACTCCTACTATCGCTGGCTGTTCAGCAAGTACGCCGGCCGCGAAGTCACTGACTTCAAGTTCTGGCAGTGCGAGAAATGCCTCACAGTCAACGTGGTCTTTCTCCCGGCGCGCTACTGCAAGTGCCGCGGGTGCCAGATCCTCTTTCTCATGTAAATCAATCCTGATCTCCCGCTGAACCCTTCTCCCTCAGGGAGAAGGTGGCCGAAGGCCGGATGAGGGGTAGCAGTCCCGATTACTCCACCATATCCCCCTCACCCTAGCCCTCTCCCTCAGGGAGAGGGGGCTGTTTGAAGACATAGCGGAAGATTGGTTCTACTCAGATAAAAAAAGCCCGCTTGCGCGGGCTTTCGTGTTTTCATATCGGGACGACGCTATCCCTTCTCCACCTTGACCGTCACCAGGTTCGCGCTCCCTTCGAGGAGTGCATTGGAGTTCAGGCCGCGGAAGTGGTGCGGGGCGAACAGCAGCCCCTTCTGCAGGGCCTTGCTGATCCGTGCCGGGCCGGTCATGCTGCCGGCTGATGAAGTCACCCTGATGGCGGCGCCTTCGGCGATGCCGAGACGGCCGGCGTCGTCCGCGGCGATCGCAATATATCCTTCAGGCGCCACGGTCAGGTTGTTGGCCGACCAGCCGGAGATAGTGCCGTTGTGATAGAGGATCGGGCCGACCAGGAGCTGATAATCCCCGCCGTCAGCACTTTTGGCCGAAACCGGCACAAAGGAGAGACCTTCCTTCAAGGCAAAGCCGCGCTTGCCGGCACCCTGGCACCGCCCCTTCACGACTGAACACTCGCCGCCGTAGAGGTTGGACAGGGCCTTGATCTCGGTCAGTATCTGTTCCGGCCCTGTGATAACGCTTGCCGGCGCGAGCTTGCCGTACAATTCGGCGAAGATGTCCCAGTCCTCGCGGGCCAGACCGGGGGCGTTGACCGCTTTCCCCAGGCATTGCACGCGGTGGTCCAAGGTAGTGAAGGTGCCGCTCTTCTCCGGAGCCAGAGACGCAGGGAAGACCACGTTCGCCATCTTCGCGCTCTCGGTGGGGAAGCTGTCCTGCACGAGGAGAAACTCCAGCTTGTCAAACGCCTTGCGGATCCGGCGGTTGTTCGGGAAGGCTGCAAGCGGGTCGCTTCCAGCGATGTAGAGGGCCTTGATGCTCCCCTGCTCGATCCCCTCGACGATCTGCCACAGATCCTTGCCGGGCGCGGCCGGAAGTTTGGCCCCCCAGGCGGTCTCGAACACGGCTGCGGCATTACCTGCATGGTAGCCGGGAAGGGAGTCGGGGGCAACCCCCATGTCGAGCATCCCTTGGGCGTTGTTCTTTTCGTCGATGGGGAAGAGGCCGCCGGCCTCCTTGCCGAGGCAGCCAGTGACAAGGGCCAGGTTTCCCAGGGCCGCGATGCAGTCGGCTGACACGGTGCTCCGCATGGCGTCGGCGCCGAAGATGATGGCCAGGCTCGACTTGCCGGCGATCAGGCGCGCAGATTCGATGATATCCTTTTCGGGAACGCCGGTGGCCTCGGCCACCTGAGACAGGCTGATCCCGGCGAGGCTTTCCTTCAGGGCATCGAGGTTGGAGACATATTTTGCAATGAACTCCCTGTCCTCCACCCCTGCATCGAGGATCGCCCTGATGAGGCCGTTGACCAGGAGCGCCTCGCTACCCGGCCGGTATTTGAGACGGCCGTGGTTGTATTTGGTCAGCTTCACGTCCCGCATGTTGGCAACCACCAGCTTGGCGTCATTCTTGGTGGCGGCCTTTATGACCCGGTACTCCACTGCCGTCGACTCGGCATTGAGGTCGCAGCCGAAAACCAGGATGGCGGCAGCCGTGTCGATCCTGTCAATGGGGTTGCTTGCCCCATAGAGCCCTATGTTCTTTGCCAGCAGCGCCTGGGCCGGGGCATAGCCGAAGCGGGCCTCTGAATCGATGTTATTGGTGCCGATCGCAACGCGCATGAGCTTCTGGAAAAGGAAGTTTTCTTCGTTGGTGAGCCGGGGCGAAGCAATGGCGGCCGCGGCATCGGGGCCATGGGCGGTCACGATCCCCTTCAGCCTGTTGGCTGCCGTGGAGACGGCGCTCTCCCAGTCGGTTTCCGCGCCATTCACTGTGGGAATGATCAGGCGCTCCGGGGCGTTGAATGCGCTGTAGCCGAAGCGGCCATTGATGCAGAGGTTGCCGCTGTTGTAGGTATCGTCCTCGCTCGTCACCCGCTCGACACGGCCGTCGCGGGCGTGGTATTCGATCTGGCAGCCGGCGGAGCAGAAGGCGCAGACGCTCTTGGTGATATTGAAGGTCCACGGGCGGCCGCGGAACTTGAATGGCTTGCTGATGAGGGTGCCGGTGGGGCAGGCGGCAATGCAGTTGCCGCAGAACTCGCAGTTGAGGGGCGCGCCGTCGTGGGTGTCGATGATGGTCGCCTCGCCGCGGTTCACAACCTCGATGGCGTCAGCGCCGACTATCTCGTGGTCGACCTTGACGCATTTTTCGCACAGGATGCAGCGGTTCGGGTCGCTCTCCAAAAGCTTCCAGTCGTACCGGATCGGCCGCTTTTCCAGAAGGGCGGAGTATTCCTGGCGGGATGCCCCAAGACCGAAGCAGGAGTCCTGAAGATCGCACTCCCCCCCCGCATCGCAGACAGGGCAGTCGAGCGGATGATTCACCAGGAGTAGTTCCAGGAGCTTGCGGCGGATCTCCGTCAGCTTTTCCGACTGCGTGGTGACATTGATCCCCTCCTTGACCGGCGTGTTGCAGGCGGTCATGGGGCGGTCGACCCCTTCCACTTCCACGGCGCAGACGCGGCATGCGCCGGTGGGGGAAACCTTCTGCAGCCAGCAGAGGGTGGGGATCTTGATGCCGACCGTTGCAGCAGCCTCAAGGATGGTGGCCCCAGCGGCAACCGTCACGTTTTTCCCGTCAATTGTCAGTTTGACCATGAATATCGCTCCTGAAACCAGGCGCTAGACACTGGGCGCTGGGCACTAGGTCATGGATTTACCATTTAGCCTAGAGCCTAAAGCCTAAAGCCTAGAGCCTGCATTTTAAATAGCCACCATCGCCACGCGGTAGCAGCGCAGGCAGCGCTCCGCCTCGCGGATTGCCTGACTCTCGGTGAAACCGAGCTCCACCTCGCAGTAGTTCTTCAAGCTGGCCCGCTCCCGGCCGTGGACTTCGGCCTGGTGCGCCCGCTTCCCGGTGTCGAGCCAGGGGACCTGCTCGTCCTTGTCGTACACCGGCAGATTGGTAAGGATGTCCTCGATGAGGTCCTCCTCGTTCAGATACGCCTTCCCCTCCTCCAGATAACGCTGGATGACCCGCGCCGCCCTGTGACCGCTGCCGATGCAGGCCACGACCGTGAGCGGGCCTATCTCGGCATCGCCCCCGGCGAATACCCCTTCGCAGTCTGTGATCAGGACGCGGGAGAGGGGGTTTCCCATGCCATCCTTAAGGTCTTTCCCGGCCACGTCCTTGAGCGGGATATATTTGGTCACGACGGTGTTCCACTTGGTGATGTCGATCCCTATCCCCTGGGGGATGAAGGAGAGCTCCGGATCCTGGCCAATGGCCGGGATGACCGTGTCGCACTCGATGACGAACTCGCTTCCGGCAACCGGCTCCGGGCGGCGGCGACCCGAGGCATCCGGCTCCCCCAGCGCCATGCGCACGCATTCCACGCCGGTCACCTTACCGCTATCGTCGGCGATGACCTTCGTCGGGAGAACCTGGAACTCGAACTTTACACCCTCCTCGTCGGCGCCATCGACTTCCCAGACGTCCGCCGGCATCTCCTTGCGGGAGCGGCGGTAGACCAGGGTCGATTCCTCGGTTCCTTCGCGCAGGGCCACGCGCACGCAGTCTATGGCGGTATTCCCCCCGCCGACAACCACCACCTTTTTCCCCATTCCGGTCGGTTTCCCCATGTATGCCTCGCGGAGGAAGTCGATCCCCCCCTTGAGGTATCCCTGGTAACCCTTGTCCTCCCCCTCGACCCCCATCGGCTTGGAACGGTGGGCGCCCGGGGCGAGGAAGACCGAATCATACTGCTTCTTCAGATCCTCCAGGGTGATGTCCTGGCCAACGCGCACGCCGTACTTCATCTCCACACCCATGGAAGCGATTATGTCGATGTCGCGCTGCAGCAGGTGCCGCGGCATGCGGTACGGGGGAATGCCGACCGCGATCATCCCGCCGCCGAACCCTTCCGGAAGAGCCTCGTAAATGGTGACCGGGTATCCTTCCAGCGCCAGATAGTAGGCGCAGGCAAGTCCGGCCGGTCCGGCGCCCACTACCGCCACCTTCTTGCTCTTGCGGGGCTTGGGCTGCATGGGGGGCTCGTGCTTGCGCTGCCATTCATTGTCCGAGGAGGAGCGCTTGAGCACCATGATGCTGATCGGCTCGTCCACGTTCTTGCGCCGGCAGGCGGTCTCGCACGGGTGCGGGCAGACGCGGCCGCATACCGACGGAAGCGGCATGGATTCGCGGATCACGGAGAGCGACTCGTTGAACCGGTATTCCTTGATCGTCTCGATGTAGGCAGGGATGTCGATGTGGGCCGGACATTTGTCCATGCACGGAGCGGTCAGCTTGTCCAGGTAAGCAGCCGGCTGCGGCTTGCGGGCCCCCGAGATGTAGGCAAGGAAGTCGTCGCGGAAATGCTTCACCGCATCCAGCACCGGGATGGTGGCGCTCTGGCAGAGGGTGCACTTGCAGTTGCGCAGAAGGTCGGTCAGGTCCTCGATGGTCGAAAGCAGCGCTTCGCTGCCCCGGCCGGAAACGATGTCCTGGAGGGCATCCATAAGGACCCTCGTTCCCTTTTTCCCCGGCGTGCATTTGCCGCAGCAGTAGAGAAGCTGCACACGCTTCATGTATTCCGCCACCATGGCCGGAACGTCGGTGTCCCGGTTGAAGACGATCAGGCCGTCCCACCCCATGAACGCCTTGAGCGGCCGCTCGCCGTCAAAGGTTACCGGCAGGCGGAACTGCGCCTCCTTCGGCTCCCCACCCGATCTATTATCGACGACATTTCTTCCCCAGCTGGAAAAGACCACCTGTGACACTGTCTGCCTCCGTTCGAACCGGAATTTCCACCCCGGCCCGGCTCGTGTATCCTGTCGTTTTTACTTGGATTTTTTACTGTCCAAAATTGTATACAGTATGCAAACTTTTAGCATAGGTCACGTATACAAATCAAGGGAAAAATCGATACCATGCACCTTCACGGCGAATGATTGCCTAACCGGGACTTCTTTGCTATACAATCATATTTCAGTCCGGATTGATATTGAAAGGTCTATCCATGAACCACAATTCGAACCACGGTGGCAACATCTTCGCCATGGCCCGCAACCTGGGGCTGCGACCCGAGGATATCCTCGACTTTTCCGCCAGCATCAACCCACTCGGCCCTCCTCCCACTGCATTGGAGGCAATCCGCTCCGTCTGTGACAACCTGGTCCACTACCCGGACAGCGATGCGACCGAACTGCGCCATGCCCTGGCCCGCTATCACGGTATCGCGCCGGAGAACATCTGCGCTGCAAACGGTTCCACCGAGCTGATCTACCTCCTTCCCAGACTGGCGCGTGGACGCAGGGCACTGGTCGTTGCCCCCCCGTTTTCCGAGTACGCCAGGGCACTTGTAAGGGAGGGGTGGGAATTCGATTATTTCCTCCTCAGCAGCAAGGAAGATTTCGTCCTTTCCGCTTCTCGCCTGGAATTGGAGCTGCGAAAGGGCTACGATCTCCTCTTCCTGTGCAATCCCGGCAATCCCACCGGCAGGCTTCTGCCTATTTCTGAGATCAAGGAAATCGTGGCCTGCTGCTCGGAAACCGGGACATTTCTGGCCCTGGACGAGGCATTCATTGACTTCCGCGAAGAGGAATCGGCCAAGCACTTTATTTGTTCGGCAGGAAACGGCATCGTGCTTCGCTCCATGACAAAGTTCTTCGCCATCCCCGGCCTTCGCCTCGGCTACGCCATCGGCTCGCAGGAAATTATCGCCGATCTGGCAGCCATGCGGGAGCCGTGGAGCGTCAACACCCTTGCCCAGGCCGCCGGGGTGGCCGCACTGGCCGATAGCGATTACACAGTCAGGACCAGGCAGTATGTGGCCAGGGAGCGCGAGTGCCTGGCGGCAGGGTTGCTTGAAATCCCCGGACTTAAGCCTTACCAGTCGGACGCCAACTATCTGCTTATCGAGATTCTTGCCGGCCCAGACGCTACTCAGCTCCAAAGTCAATTGCTCGAAGATCACATTCTGGTCCGTGACTGCAGTAACTTTCATGGCCTGAATGATCGCTTTTTCCGGGTCGCGGTACGGACGACCGAGGAAAACGGGCGCCTGCTTCAGGCACTGCGCCGCATTTACGCGTAATAATTTGAGGAGCTAGAAAATGGGCGAGACAATCCGCTTCGGCATTTCCATAGACGAGAAACTGCTGGACAGCTTCGACCGGCTTATCGAGGAGAAGGGGTATGTGAATCGCTCCGAGGCGATCCGCGACCTGATTCGCAATGCCATAGTGGAGCAGAAGTGCGCGGCCGGGGAGGAGGAAACCGTGGGGACCGTCACCCTGATTTACAACCACCACGTCCGCGACCTATCCGACAAGCTGACCGAGCAGCAGCACGCCCATCACCACCAGATCATCTCCGCACTTCACGTGCACCTGGACGCCCATAACTGCCTTGAGGTACTGGTTGTACGCGGCAAGGCCCGTGACGTGAAACAGATTGCCGATGAGCTGATCGGCGTGAAGGGGGTAAAGCACGGCAAGCTGGTCATGACCACGACAGGCCTGGAACTTGCCTGACGCCGCTCCTATTTTTGCGCTGTTGCGGCATTTCTCCTCTGAATTCCGCCTTTTACACCCCTCTTGTCGTTAAAAAGCGTGGTCCCATCCCCAACCTCGTAGTGCAAAGGGCTGCAAAATCCTCCTGAATTCCCCCTTCGACACATGACTCGGCTTTGGTGTCATTTTTGCTTATCCAAGTATTTATCTGTCTTTAAATTGCAGAGATGCAAACCCGGAGGTTCCTGCATGACGTTCAGCGTCGAATTGTTCAAGCAAGCGTTGGATACGCTATCCAACGGTGTATATTTTGTCGACGAAAAGCAGCGAATCGTCTACTGGAACAAGGCGGCCGAATCGTTCACCGGCTTCGGTCTTTCCGAGGTCAAGGGGCGGCGCTGCTCGGAAATCTTCGCCCACTGCAGCGACACGGGGACGAGCCTCTGCAATGTGTCCTGCCCGGTACAACAAGCCTTGAGCAACAAGCGGCCCCATCTCTGCAACGTGTCGTTCTACCACAAGGAGGGTCGGCGCCTGCCGGTTTCCATCCGCCTGACTCCCTTCACTGATGACGATAAATCCTGCACTGTGGCGGTGGAGATCTGCGGCGACAGGACCGGCAAGGCGGAAATGCGGCAGCAGCTCGAAGAGTTGACGAAAGTCACCATGTACGACCCGCTCACCGAACTTCCGACCCGCCGCGCGGTTGAGTTGAACCTCCGGTCGCGGCTGGAGGAGATGCAGCGCTATGGGGGGCAGTTTGGGGCACTTCTCTTCGAGATCGACAATTTCGATCCCCTTTCGGAAACCTACGGCCCGGCCATTGCGGACAAGGCCCTGCAACGGGTCTCCAGGGAGCTCGGCAAGTCCCTCAGGTCGTTCGATGTATTGGGGCGCTGGAACGGTAAGGAATTCGTTGCCCTCATCATGAACGTGAATGAGGAGCATCTGTTCAGCATAGCCGAAAGGTGCCGGCTGATGGTCGAGCAGGCCGCCGTCACCGTAAGCAAGGACCGCCTTCCCTTTACGGTTTCCGTCGGCGCGACCCTGGCCCAGAAGAACGATACCGACAGGATGGTGGTACAGAGGGCTGACCAGCTTCTGCAGATCAGCAAGAGCCTGGGGGGGAACAGGACTTCCCTGAAGTCCTTGATCTGACTCCGGTCCCCTTGCAGGGACCTGTTTGAAGAAAGGGATAGGTTACTGAAACAAGGGAGGGAGTGATACAAGCCGCCACCCCTCACCGGATTCGCCGTTTTTGTACCGCCACTTCTGCAAGTCGTCCAGCGTTTTGAGCGTCGCTGATGGCGGGATATAGTATTCAATCTGCACCAATATCGTCGCTTCCTTCCCGGAGGGTGAGCGCTCGACCCGAACAACCCGGTAGTCCGCCACCTTCACGTCCCGGGCAGCATCGGCCCGCTTCAGGCATTCCTCACGCAACTCCTTATCCACGTGGCTCTGACAGGCACTTTCAAGCTCCTGCCAACGCACCATTTCGTTGTACTCGCGTGAAGTCTTGTTCAGCTTACCTTCCAGATCCAGCAGCGCAGTACAGGCCGACAGGACCAGGCAGGCAGCAGCCGCGCAAGAGCATTTCAGCCATTTTCTCATCACTCCCCCTCCTTGATGAACTTCACAAGATCCACCGCGATCTCGAACCTGCCGAAAGGCGGGATGACATAAAAGCCGCCAACCAGCTCCCTGGCAGCAGCGATAAATTCTCTCGCGATTTCGAGCCCTTCCCTGACTCCGACCGTTTTTTCCTTGCCGCGCATCCTGGAGCGGATTTCATCCGGAATGACGATCCCCGGCACCTCGTTGTGGAGGAATTCGGCGTTACGTTCACTGACCAGGGGAAGAATTCCCGGCAGAATCGGTACCCCCAGGTGTGCTGTCCGCTCCAGCATCTCTTTCAGCCGCTGAATGTCATATATTGGCTGGGTCTGCACGAACCGGGCGCCGTTTGCCACCTTCTTTTCGAGCCGTCGCACCTGCCCCTCCATCTTCTGGACATTGGGATTGAAGGCCGCGCCGATGGTGAAATTCGCCCCCTCCCCCACAGGGTTGCCGGCGGCGTTTAAGCCCCGGTTCAGGTCGGCCAGCAGCTTGATCAGACCGAAGGAATTGAGATCGTAGACCGACGTGGATTCCGCGTGCTCGCCGATGCTGGCCGGGTCACCGGTCACCGCCAGGACCGAGCGGATGCCGAGCAGCGACGCCCCCATCAGTTCTGACTGGAGACCGATGAGATTGCGGTCGCGACAGGTGACGTGGACGATCACCTCTATCCCCACTTCCCGCTGTATCAGGCTGGCCAGCGCGATATTGCCCATGCGGACCCTTGCCAGAGGATTTTCCGCCAGGTTGATGGCGTCCGCACCAGCATCCCGCAGAGCCTGGCTCCCTTCCAGCACCTTGCGACAATCAAAGCCGCGCGGTGGGTCCAGCTCCACCGTAACCAGCGGCCTTTTTCCCCAATCGGCCAGAAATCCCGCGCCGCCGACGGGTGCCGCTGCCGGCGCCTCCGGAAATGAAACTGCGACCATGGGCTGGCGGGAAGAGGGCCGCATCCCCCTGACCTGCTCCGCAATTTGTCGGATATGTTCCGGCGTAGTGCCGCAACAACCGCCGATCAAGCTTGCCCCGGCCTGAACCAGCTCGACCGCCATCCGGCCGAAGTATTCGGGGGTGGCCCGGTAGATGAACCGCCCGTCCATGTACTCCGGAAAGCCGCTGTTGGGAAGGGCGGCAACGGGGCAGGAAATCGCCCGGCTCAACCGGCGCACGGTGTCGAGCATTTTCAGGGGACCCGAGCCGCAGTTGGCGCCGATCACATTGGCCCCTGCATCCTGGAGCTTCACTGCGGCATCCTCCGCAGCCACCCCTGAAACCGTCCGCCCATTCTCCCCGAACGACATGGATGCGACGAGCGGCAAACCGGTTTCCTTCGCCGCCGACAGGGCAAGCTCCAACTGTCCGAGGTCGACAAAGGTCTCCAGCATCAGGAGGTCTACCCCCCCTTCCGCAAGGGCGAGCGCCTGCTCACGAAAGATGTCAGACACCTCGCTCGCGGTAAGGGTGCGCTCTTCCCCCTTGACCCGTGGCAGCGGCCCCATGGCCCCGGCTACCAGGACACCTTCACCCTGGGCGGCCTCGCGGGCGAGTTGCGCCCCTTTCAGATTTATGGCGCGCACCTTGTGCCCAAGGCCGATGGCGTTCAGCTTCGTGAAATTGGCGCCGAAGGTGTTGGTCTCGATCAACTGGGCACCTGCGGCTATGTAGTCCCTATGGAGCTCCAGAACCAGCTCCGGCCGGACAAGGTTTAGATGCTCGAAATTGGCATCCAGGCTTACGCCCCGGGCGTAGAACATGGTCCCGGCAGCGCCGTCCGCGACCAGTAGCTCCTGCTTCACTCTTTCAAGAAATGTCATCTGCTATCTCGTTGTTGTTTTGCTGGTCTTTTTTCTGCAAAAAATGTAAATTCTACAGGTGAAGCGACCAAATTGCCGACAAAGGAACTCAAAGTGCACGAACTCGTCTCCTGGCTTGTAACCACCATAGGCACCCTCGGTTATCCGGGTATCTTCCTTCTCATGGCAATGGAGAGCTCGGTAATACCCATACCCAGCGAACTGGTTATGCCTCCGGCCGGCTATCTAGCCCAACAGGGTGAAATGAACGCGGTGGTCGCCGTTCTCTGCGGCACATTCGGAAGCCTGGTCGGTGCTTACGCCAACTATCTGGCCGCCCACTACCTGGGGAGGCCGCTCATCATCAGATATGGAAAGTACGTCTGGATCACTGAGGAGAAATTCGCCAAGGTGGAGCGCTATTTCCTGACCCATGGCGAAATCTCCACCTTCATCGGCAGGCTCCTCCCAGTGATAAGGCACCTCATTTCACTTCCCGCAGGCCTTTCGGGGATGAACCACTTCCGGTTCTCGCTCTACACCCTGCTTGGCGCCGGCATCTGGTGCTCGGTCCTTACCGGCATCGGTTACATAATCGGCCAGAACCAGGAACTGATAATGAAGTACTCGCACCAGGCACTCATCTGGGTGCTTGTAGCGAGCGGCGTGCTTATCGCGGTTTATGTCAGGATTCACAAAAAGAGGCGCGCAGAAGGCGGAAAAAACATCTGCATCTGAAGTTCACCCGCGTACGATGTAGACCGAACACTTGGCATACTTGGCAACCTTGTGGGAGACGCTCCCGAGGAGCTTCCGCCTTAGAAACCCCTTGCCGGAACTCCCTATAACGATGACATCCACACCTTCCTTTTCCGCAAAACCGATAAGTTCCTCCGCCGGCTCTCCGTATACCACCTTGATTTCAAGTGGTATATCCGCCTCAGCGGCATCCTTTTCGATTACGTAGAAAATCCGCTTGCGCAGTTCCTCCCATTTTTCCTGTTCCGTAACCGGCCTGGTCGGGATGAAATCTGTATAGGTGTTCGACGGGGCATTCGGCAGGACCAGCATTGCGTAGATCTTGCTCTTGAACCTGCTCGGGGTCCCCACCGCCATCCGGACCGCTTCCTCGGCTGCTTTGTCCGACTGTGGAGAGCCATCGATGGCGACGAGAATCTTTTTCCGCAGATGCAACATAACGCCTCCCGCCTTTCTGTCTTTTCCCGTTACATACTATATTTCAGCCCAAGCTGCAAATGCTAACCTGTAACCATGAAAAAAACCATCCTTGTCCCACCTTGAAAAGTTTAGCCCTTGACAATTATAAAACATTTTTCTATAGTTTAAATCAGGTCAATTATCCTAATAAATACCGCACATCTTGTTGATAATTACTTTCAATCAACAGAATTGTTACATCCAAGTAAAACAAGCACAACATTAAACCGTTGCAATTTTACCGGGAGTCTCGTCGTAATAATGTCAGTTTTCCCTTGACGGGTTCCAGGCAAAGCGGTATGTAAATCGTTTGTATTCCTTGGATATAGGTGCTCTAAACATGGCAAAGAAAGAAAAATCCGAATATCTCATTCAGGCGGTATCCCACGCACTCGATCTTCTCGAGCAGTTCCATGACGATGTGGACGAACTGGGAGTAACCGAGCTCTCCAAACGCCTCAAGCTGCACAAGAACAACGTTTTCCGGCTTCTCGCCACCCTGGAATCACGCGGCTACATCGAACAGAACAGGGTGACGGAGAACTACCGGCTCGGCCTGAAAACCCTCGAACTGGGACAGATATTCATCAAGCAGATGGGGCTGCTCCGTCAGGCAAAACCGATCCTCGAGGATCTGGTCAAGAAATGCAACGAAACCTCGTACGTCGCGATCCTCAAGGAGCAGCACATCGTATATCTGGACGTTGTGGAAACAGATCTGACCGTGCGCGTGGTGCCGCGGGTCGGCTCCCGTCTGCCGGCCTACTGTACGGCCGCCGGCAAGATCCAGATCGCCTACATGACCGACGAGGAACTCGACCAGTTTCTTCCCAAGGAGTTCAAAGGGTATACTTCTAAGACTATCACCAGCCGCGAAGAGTTGAAGAAACACCTTCACCTTGTGGCGGAACAAGGTTGGGCTCTCGACAACGAAGAACTCGACCCCGGCGTGCGTTGCGTCGGCGCGCCGATCCGTGATTATACCAGAAGGATCGTCGGTGCCGTCAGCATCTCCGGGCCATCGATGCGGTTCTCCGATGAGCGGATCGAAAAGGAGCTGATTCCCCTGGTGGTGCAAGCCGCCGAGGACATCTCAACCAAACTCGGCTATCACAAATAACGAAAAGCCCCCGACAACGGGGGCTTTTTTTATTTTTCCACTTCTCGCTCGTTGTTTCCCGTTTCCGGCCTCCCCGCGATCTCCCTCTCCCACACCTCGCTTACCTGCATCTCCAGTTCCTCAAGAGTCCCGGTATTGTCGATCACGACCCTTCCGAAACGAACTTTCTCGTGCATCGGCATTTGTGCGGCAAGGCGCTGCAAGGCCTCGTCCCGGCTTACAGAGTCACGCGCCATGACCCTCTGCACCTGGGTTTCCGGATCGGCGTACACCACCCATATCTCCTCGACCCGCGAGGTCACGCCTGCCTCGATCAATAGAGGCGCCATGTAAAAGACCACCTTCTCACTCGACGCACGGTAACGGGCAAGGTATTCCTCCGCCAGCCTGCCGATTGCCGGGTGCGTGATGGTTTCAAGCCGGCGGCGGGCAGCGGGGTCGGCAAACACGATGCCGCCCAGTGCCTTGCGGTTGATCGTCCCGTCCGGGGCCAGAATCGCGGCGCCGAATTCCCTGACGATCTCCTCGTAGGCGGGCTGTCCGGGCCGTACCGTTTCACGCGCCAGCTGGTCGGCATCGATCACCTTGGCCCCGAGCTGTTCCAGCAGCCTTGCAACCGTGCTCTTGCCAGAGGCTATCCCTCCGGTCAATCCGATGACTCTCACCTTGCCCCCCTGTCTTTCGCCATAAGGTGCAAAATTCCACAAAATACCCCCTCTGTCAATGATTTCCGCCTACACTGGACTATCCTCCAATGTATTTTCAGGCGATCCATTTGACTTTCAGGAAAAGCACGATAAATTGATTCAGGTGGGGGAAATCCGTATGCTGCCGCCATCCTGCGCATGGTTTTCTGCCATTTGACGGGCATTTAACGGTATCCATCGCCGCCCAGTCGGCTTCACAGAGGCTACAATCAAATAGAACATACGCTTGAACGGCTGAAATACTGCAATTAGCCATGTTGGTAACCCATAATCTTTTACTGCTCTAGCTTCGGCACGATTACTGCTGCCCGGTTGCCCAATACGGAGCGTTCCCTGGCAGGTCATATCAAAAGGAGGAGACAAGTATGAAGTACAAAAGTTTAGTCGCGGTTGCTTCTGTTGTACTGCTTTTCGCAGGCCTGGCCGAAGCAGCGAAGAAGGCTCCGGTCGCCAAAAAGGATTTTGTAGGCTCGAAGGCCTGCAAGAAATGTCACGTAGACGAGTACAACAGCTGGAAAGAGAGCTATCACAGCAAGATCGTCCAGCCGAAGAAGCGGGGCATCCTCAGGGAGGCCGTGGAGAAATGGGCCGGTGATGGAACCAACCCCGGTCCCACAACCGGCAACGTGACCGGCGGCACCTTCAAGCTGGAAGACGTCCAGTTCGTGGTCGGCTCCCGCTGGAAGCAGCGCTACCTGGTGAAGAACGAACTGACCGGCAACCTCCAGTTCCTCAACATGCAGTTCAATCGCTCCACGGGCAAATGGGAAAAATACGGTCAGAAGAACGACTGGAACACCATGTGCGCCAGCTGTCACACCACAGGTTACCGCATAACCGAGTATGACGAAACAGCCGGCAAGACCGTCAAGAGCAAATTCGTCGAAATGAGTGTCGGTTGCGAGGCCTGCCACGGTCCCGGCTCTGTACACGTAAAGACGAGGAAGAAAAAAGATATCTTCAACCCGGCCGGTGTTGACATCATGGCCCAGTCCAGGGTCTGCGGCTATTGTCACATCAGGTTGGAGAACGAGAAATGGAAGTCGGCCCAGGGCAACCCCCGCGAGGACTTCCCGGCGCCGAAAGTCGGCGAAGCCTACATAGCCGGCACCGATTGGACCAAGTGGTACCCCGAGGAGGTCATCATCCCCGGAGTTCAGGCCAAGCACCCCTTTGACGCCGAATACGTGGGAGACCTGAAGGGACTATTCAAGATTGACGAGGCTGCCAAGGCGAGCGGCGTCTACGAGGAAGCCAAGCACCACCAGGAGTACCAGGGATTCATTCAGTCGGCACACTTCAAGAAGGGTGAGATGTCCTGTATCACCTGCCATTCACCCCACGCCGGCAAGGGCAAGCTGAAGAAAATGCCCAAGGATGCCTGCGCCAAGTGTCACGACGCATCCTACACTGTAGAGAAGTACATGCCGAACACCGGCCAGACTGCCGGCAACCTCTTCGTGCGCAGCCACACCTTCAACAAGACCCCGCGCAAGGGTGGTCCGGGCGCAGCTGAAATGGGCCCACCGAACTACTACCACTAATCAACACATCTGTTGAAGTAAAAAAGGCGGGGAGCATTCCCCGCCTTTTTCATTAGAGCCTGCGATTGTTGAGTTCGAAATTCGGCTGCTTAAAATCTTTAACGCAAAGACGCGGAGACGCAAAGATATAAGTTTGAAATCCTTTGCGTCGTCTAAACCTTCAAGCTCCCGTCTTCCAGTAGCACCTTCTTCTCCCCATCCGGCATGATCGCCGTCAGAGTCGGCTTATAAAAAACGTAATCCTCGTGAAACGGCGTGCTCACCTTCCCGCCGAAACCGGAATTATCCCCCAGGGCAATGTGGATGGTGCCAAGGATCTTCTCCGCCTCAAGAATATTGTCCGGCCTGCTTGCCCGATCGTTGGTGCCGATACCCAGCTCCGCGATGTTGCGGTTCAAAGGCCCCTCGGCAAACTTCGCCTCCAGCTTGCGGGCGTGGGGCTCGTCACCACGCACCTCCACCACATTTCCACCCTTGACCATCAGAGTGACGGGCGTCGCGAGCTTGCGGGTCGGCGCATACTCCAGCACCATGATCCCTTCGCTAGTCCCCTCCAGCGGGGCAAGGTAAACCTCGCCGGCGGGAAGGTTGCCGAAGCTTCCGGGGCTCGTGAGAAGGCCGTCATCCCCCTCGGCCACCCGCTCCTCCTTGCCGATGCGCATGTTGGTCCCGTTCGGTGTGGTTACCTCGATAGTCACCGCCCGGTTCACTTCCTGCGCCAGGCGCTCGGTCCGATCCGCCAAGACAGACCAATCGACCCGCATGGAGGTGAAGAACATTTCCGGGTCGAAGTTGGGAAGGCTGGCGAAACGCCCGCCGGCCGCGTTCACCAAGGCACGAAACCGCGTGTGGCTGGTGGAGTTGTTCGAGAGTGCCACCACCACGTCGACCACCTGGGCTTTCGCCTCCGTAACGATTTTCCTGGCGCGATCAAGCTGGACGGTCGAGGCGGTCTTCGCCAGTAGCGGATGTAAAATACCGGCCTGCTTCAACTGGTCCACAATCCACTCGCCAAAAGCCGCTCGCCAGAGCGATTCCGGCGGCTCGGCGCCCGAAGCCTGCGTGGCCAGGAACGAAACAAATATGGCATTGCCATAAGTCTCCCGGCCAAAGGAGGCAGCCTTCTCAGCTGTATCCAGGAGCCGCAACCGACGGTCACGGTCGGCGTCGGAAATGGTTTCATCACCCCGGATCAGGTCGCTGAAAACCAGTATTCGCTCTCCGGTCTTCACCCCCATGTTGACTTCGAAGAGGGAACGAAAGGCTTCATTCAGATCATTGGACATGCCAGGCTCCTTTCACAGGGTAAATTTTCTTAAAAGTTCTACCATCAGCCAGAGAATAACAAGCAGTGCCTCAGCACCGTACATGAGCCGCACAGCGCCGCGCCAGGCAGAAGCGTCAAGGGGGAGAAGGGGATCGCCGATGGCCGGCTTCTCCACAGGCTTGCCGAAGTAGACATTGGTCCCGCCCAGACGAACCCCCAGGGCTCCTGCTGCCGCCGCTTCCGGCATACCGGAATTGGGGGAGGAATGATTCCTGCCGTCCCGGCGCATAATGCGCCACGCACCACGACCGGAAAAGCCGAGCAAGGGGGCGATCAGAACCATCAGGAGGCCGGTCAGGCGGGCCGGAAGCCAGTTGGCCAGATCGTCGAAACGGGCCGATGCCCAGCCGAAATGGAGGTGGCGCTCGTTCTTGTATCCGACCATGGAGTCAAGCGTATTCACCGCCTTGTAGGCTAGGGCTGCCACCGGCCCGCCCAGGATGAGAAAGAAAAGGGGGGCGATCACGCCGTCCGAGGTGTTCTCGGCCACCGTCTCCACCGTCCCGCGCCAGATTTCCGGTTCATCGAGGTTTGCAGTGTCGCGGCCGACAATGTAGGAAAGATTCGTCCGCGCCGCCGGAAGGTCGCCCGCAACCAGCGCCTGCGCCACCATCCCCGACTCCCGGTGCAGCGACCGGGCTGCAAGGCAGGTCCAGGAGAGGATAACGGAAACTGCGTGCCCGAAAAAGGGGCGTATGGCATACGCCCCTTTCACAACCGCATATGCTGTCCCGGAGGTCGCAGCTACTGTCAGGACGAGAAGACACACACCGCCGAGGCGCTCGTCAGGGACAAGCAGCCGGATTCTCTTCTCCAGCGACGTTATCAGCCGCCCGATCCATACCACCGGATGCGGCAGCCAGCGAGGATCGCCCAGGAGCCAGTCGAGGATGACGGCGGAGAGGATGATGACAATGGCATGTTCCACAGGTTGTTACCGGATGCCGCAGAACGCCAGCAGCCGCTCCATATCCAGATGCCGCTCCAGATGGTCAGCCAGCAGATCGAATGGGTCACCTTCCGAAAGCACTGAAGCCGGAGAGAGGGGAAGCCCCTTCGACTTTCTCAGCCGATTGAGAAAAGCCGATCGAAATTCACTGTTGTCGAAGAGCCCATGGAGATAGGTGCCAAAAACTCGCCCATCGGCAGACACTGCGCCGTCCAGCACCTCCGTGTCCGCCATCGAGCGCCGGACGATGCGCGCGAACGGCTTCGCCCCGGAGCCGAGGATGGTTTCCCCCATATGGATCTCGTACCCGGCCAACTCTGCGCAGCAGCGGGGCGCAGCAATGTAACCCGCCGGCAGAAGCTGTGCAGTCGCCTGGTGGGTCTTCTTTTCCGGCAGCATGACGGTCACCGTGTCCAGAAGCCCAAGCCCCTCAGCCTCACGGCGGGAATCCGATTCCACGCCGTGCGGATCTGAAACCCGTCTGCCGAGCATCTGATAGCCTCCGCAGATGCCGACCACTGTCCCGGAAAACTCGCGGATCGCCCGGCAAAAGCCGCTCTCCTGTAGAAAATCGAGGTCCGTAACGGTCGATTTGCTCCCCGGAATGACCACCATGTCCAGTCCCTGAACGGCCACAGGCTCCTCCAGGTAGGAAAGCGCCACGTCCGGCTCACGCTCCAGAGGATCGAAATCGGTATAATTGGAAATCCGAGGCAACTTCACTACGCCTATATTGATTTTCCCCGTTGCCCGTTGCCCGTTGCCCGTTACCCGCCGGTGCAAAGCGACACTATCCTCTTCCGGCAGGCGGAATCCGGTGAAATACGGCACCACCCCCAGCACTGGAACCCCGGTGCGCTGCTCCACATACTCGATCCCCGGCGTAAGGAGCGAGGCATCGCCCCGGAACTTGTTGATGACAACCCCGGCAATACGGGCCTTTTCAGCAGGCTCCAACAGCTCCAGGGTCCCCACGATCTGGGCAAACACCCCGCCCCGGTCGATGTCCGCCACCAGGATAACGGGACAGCCGGCCATCTCCGCCACCTTCATGTTGGCGATGTCGTGGGCCTTGAGATTGATCTCCGCGATGCTCCCCGCGCCTTCGATGACAATGAAGTCGAAGCTTGACTTCAGCCGCTCGAAACTCTCCCGGACACTTACGAACGCCTCGGGCTTGTAGGCATTGTATTCCGCGACCCGCATGTTCCCCACAACCTTACCCTGCACGATCACCTGGCTGCCGGTGTCGGAGTTGGGCTTGAGGAGAACGGGGTTCATGTCGGTGTGAGGCGGAATACTGCACGCCTCGGCCTGAACCGCCTGGGCCCGGCCGATCTCCCCCCCCTCCGGGGTGACGGCAGAGTTGAGGGCCATGTTCTGGGACTTGAAAGGGGCGACCGCAATGCCGCGCCGTTTCAAGATGCGGCATATACCGGCAGTCAGGACCGATTTGCCGACATCCGAACCGGTGCCGCAAAGCATCACGGCGGAGCCGTGATGCGTGAATAGTGAATGGTGAATGGTGAATTGTTCTTTGCTTTTCCCGGTCCCTGGTCCCCGGTCCCCGGTCCCGGTGGCATAGCCTCTCGGCGTCACCATCCTCCCCTTGCCATCAACAAACGTCCGGGAGTTGCCGATGATGACGATGGAGAACATGTCGATTGGGTGATCCAGCATCTCCGCCAGGGTGGTGACCACCTTCTCCTCCCCCTCGCGGCAGGCGTTGCGCACGATGCCGACCGGGGTTTCGGGGGAGCGGCCGCGGAGAAAAATATCCCGCGCTTCCTCGATCTGGGTGACCCGCCCCTTGCTCCTCGGGTTGTATAGGGCCGTGACAAAGTCCGCTTCAGCCGCGGCATTGAGGCGCTTGCGGATCAGTTCCCAAGGCGTGAGAAGGTCGGAGAGGGAGATGACCGCGAAATCGTGCATAAGCGGTGCGCCCAGCACCGACGCGGCCGCCTGCACAGCGGAAACGCCGGGGACGATGACGATTTCCACGTCATCCCGCTCTTTCGCCAACTCCAGCACCAGCCCGGCCATGCCGTACACGCCGGCATCACCACTGGAGACCAGGGCCACCGTTTTACCGGACGCAGCGATGCGGAGCGCCTCACCACAGCGCTCCACTTCCTTCATCATGCCGGAAGAGACCACTTCCTTCTTTTTCAGAAGCGGCCTGATGAGATCGATGTAGGTCTTGTACCCGACCACCACCTCGGCATCCTTCAGCGCGTCATGTGCTTCCTGCGTCATATGTCCGGGGTCGCCAGGTCCTATCCCGACGACGTACAGCTTCGACATACCTAAACCTCATTATCAGCCACGAATGGACACGAATTTTCACGAATGATTCATACCGAAAGACATTTCTTATTCGTGTTCATTCGTGTAATTCGTGGCTAATGTGTTTATACAGTTTCCGCTATCGCCAGCGTCACATTTCCGCTCTTTATTTTTCTCAGCAGCAGCCTCCCGCCGTTGGCTGCCAGGATTGCCGCCGGCTCGGCAACACCCTTGGCGCCTATGGCCTCCACTGCGTGGAGGGAAGGTGGCGATGGCACCTCAACGCTGTTCAGCTCCCTGCTCTCGTAAAAATGGAGAGGCAGCCCGTAGCAGCGGGCAAAATCCAGGAGTCCGGCCTCCTCCCGCTTTGCTTCGGCCGAACCTATGCAGGTAATGCTCTTGATGGAGAGGAAAAGCCGCTTGAACTGTGCCAGGACGACTCCTTCGATCTCATCTGCCGGAGTGCCGCTGTTGCAGCCGATTCCCAGCACCAGGTTCTTCGGCCTCAGCACCAGCAGCTTGTCCGACTGGATCTGCGGCGGAAGAAAGCGGTTGGTGACGAAGACGAACCCCTTGGCCCCGCTATGCAAGGCCTCGACAAAGGTATCGTGGAACGCCAGCCTCCCGCGGCCATGGAAATACGGCCGGACCAAGCCGGTCGAATCTACCGCCGCGATCTCCTCGTCGTCGATAAGGAGCGCGTTGAGGGTCTTGATGCGGGCGAGGTCTTCGATCTCCCACCCATGCTCCTTGGCCAGCATATCGAAGGAGGGAAGACAATTGACGTCGGTTGCTGTGGTGATCACTTCCCGGGCTCCGGCAACGAAGGCGCAGCGGCAGGCCAGTTCATTGGCGCCGCCTATGTGGCCGGAAAGAAGGGAGATGGCGAACTTGCCCGCATCGTCCATCACCACCACCGCCGGGTCCCTTTCCTTCGAATCCAGAAGCGGCGCGATCAGGCGGACCACGATCCCGGTCGCCATGATGCAGACGAACCCTTGGTATTCGGGCCAGAGCTGTTTCAGGAGCTCGCGAAGATTGCCGGCAAAGGAGATCGACTCCTTCCCCGCCTGTCCCCGGTACTTCTGGAGGACATACAGGTCGGAGTTCCCCAGCCCCTCGCGGAGCCTGGCACCCAGAAGGGCGCCGTTGCGGGTTATAGCGATGATGGCAACCTTCATGAAAACCTTATTCCCTCTCCCCTTGGGAGAGGGTGGCCGAAGGCCGGGTGAGGGGAGTCTCAGGCAACAATACCCTTCCTGTATCCGTGGCTGAACCCCTTGTCGTACAGAAGCGATTTCGCCTTCAGCCCCTCCTGCCGTGCCCGCAGAACGTCACCGACCAGGATCACCGCCTGCTTTCCGATGCCTGCCCCTTTCACCTTAGCCGCGATATCTGAAAGGGTCCCTTCCAGCAACTGCTCGTCGGGCCAGGTTACCCTGGCAGCCACGGCAACCGGGGTTTCAGGGGTGTATGCCCCGCGAAGCAGTTCATCCACAACCTCCCCGATCATGGAGACGGAGAGATATATCACCAGGGTCGCGCCGATCCGGGCTATCTCAGCGAGACTTTCCCGCTCGGGCACCGGGGTCTTCCCCGCCATGCGGGTGATGATAACGGTCTGGGAGACCTCCGGCAGGGTCAGCTCCTGCTTCAAGGCCGCGGCAGCGGCAAAGGCGCTGGTCACGCCGGGGACAACCTCATAGTCGATGCCGAGTTCGTCCAGAGCCGCCATCTGCTCCTGGATCGCTCCGTAGATGGAAGGGTCGCCGGTGTGCAGCCGCACCACCCTCTTGTCCGCCGCCACCCCGTTGGCCAGGACCGCCGTGGTCTCATCCAGGTTCATCCCGGCGGAGTCGTACACCTCCGCATCAGGAGCGTAGGTGCGGACCAGCTCCCGGTCCACCAGGCTCCCGGCAAAGACCACCACATCAGCTTCTTGCAGCAGGCGGGCGCCCTTTACGGTTATCAGCTCGGCATCGCCGGGACCGGCGCCGACGAAGAAAACTTTCATCTCAACACCCTCGGAATCAGGATTTACAGGATTTATGGATTTACAGGACAAGATTTTAAGGATTTACGAGATGGCAATCCTGCTCATCCTTAAATCCTGTAAATCCTGATTACTTCTTCACAATCAGCAACGACAGGTAATCCAGCTTCTTCCCCACCAGCGATGCAAGGTCGAACACCACCTCTTCCTCCGACGACCCGACCCGGCTGACGTAGACCCCGTTCCGCTCCAGACCAAGCTCCTGCAAAAGCGCGAAGACCGCATCGAACACCCGACTCACCTTCATCAGAATCACGGTATCGAATTCCTGGAGCGTCCTGGCGAGGTCCTTCTCCTCGAAGGCCGCGGGAATTATGGCGATCCGCTCCGATGCCATGCCGAGCGGAACTCCAGCGGCTACGGCGGCGGCGTTGATGCTGGAAATCCCCGGCACCACTTCCACGGGGATGTCGGGATATTTATCTCGGAATATCCGGTAGATATAGAGAAAGGTGGAGTAGAGGAAGGGGTCGCCGATGGTGATGAAGGCCACGTCCTTCCCTTCCCGCACCTTTTCTGCCACCTCGGCGGCAGCCTCTTCCCAGAACTCCCCCAGCCCCACCTGGTCCCTGCGCATCGGGAATACCTGGACGATGATTTCCTGCTGGCTCCGGTCAAGGAAGGGCTCGACGATGGAAAGGGCATAGCTGGCGTCACCTTGTACCGCAGTGGGCGCGCATATCACCGGCACGGAACGCAGGATGCGCTCCGCCTTGCGGGTCAACAGCTCCGGGTCTCCGGGGCCGACGCCGATTGCGAAGATTTTCGCCATTATTCTTCGCCCTTCCAAGCGGCGATGATATACACCGGATTATGCGACTCGAACATCTTGTATTCCGTGAGGCCCCGTGTCTTGGCGATGTTGACGCAGGTCACCTCCACGGTGTAGCCGTGGTCCTCCAGGAACTCCACCGCCTTGGTCAGCGTGTCCAGGGTGACGGCGTTCAGAACGATCCGTCCTTCGGGCTTCAATCGCCGGTCGACCGCCTCGATGATCTCCTCCAGCATGCCGCTGGAGCCGCCGATGAAGACCCGATCCGGGTCGGGAAGGTCATCCAGCCCCTCAGGGGCAAAAGCCTCCACCAGCATTATATTGCGGGCAACGAATTTTTTCAGGTTCTCCCTGATAAAAACAAGGTATTGGGGGTTTTTCTCCAGGGCAAAGACCCTGCCGTTCGGCATCAGGTTTTCCGCCTCGATGGAGACCGACCCGCTCCCAGCGCCGATGTCCCACATCACTAGGTCGTCCTGGAGCTGGAGCTTGGCCAGGGTCACCGCCCGCACCTCCTGCTTGGTGATCAGCTTCTTGGCAGTGGCAAACTCCTCGTCGTCAATCCCTAGCAGCGGGTAATGCGTAAGCGAAGGCTCCCATGCCTTAATCAAAATGACGATATTCAATGGCGATGCGGAGAGCTCCGCCAGCCCTCTGACGTCGGTCTTGGTGAACTTTTCGTCGGCCATCCCCAGGTTCTCGCAGAGCCAGACCTCGTAACCCTCGGCGCCACGGGCGACCAGCGCCTTTGCGATAGCTGCCGGGGTGTTCTTCTCGTCGGTCAGCACTGCCGCTTTCTCGGCCGCTATGATACGGTCAATGGCACCTTTGAGCCCCCGTCCATGCACAGAGACGAAAATGGCGTCGTCCCACGGTTCCTTGATCCGGGCAAAGGCGTACTGAACACTGGTGACATTGGGGAATATCTCGATCCGCTCCTTGGGAAGGTTGCGCAGCAGAAACCGCCCAACCCCGAAGAAATTGGGGTCCCCGGAGCCTAGCACCACCACCCGCTTGTCCGTCCCCTTGAGGAAATCGAGCATCTCGCCGAGATCCCCCATCGCCCGCTTTTCACCCCCGAAGTCGGGAAAGATGTCCAGGTGGCGCTGATGGCCGATCAGCACCTCGGCCTTGCCGATCGCCTCCAGGGCATTGGCTCCGAACCCTTCCCAACCTTCGATCCCGGCGCCGACCAGATAGATTTTCTGTTGCGACATATCCCCCTCCGGTAAAATGGTATCCACGGAAATTTTAGCCGAAATATAGCACCGTTCCATCATAACCCGCCAGCAAAACCTTGACGTCGCTCCCTGGCGCCAGCTTAAGCGCGAAGTCACTCGCCTTGCCACATACCAGCTCGATGAGGGCCGGATCGTTGCCGGAGGCTTCCAGGAGATGGCGGGCGGTGTTGGCTCGCTGCGAGAGAGTCTCGAGGCGCGAGGCACTGGGCGCGAGGATAAGCCAACTCTCCAGCGTCTTCAGATCCAGCTCCGATGAAGAAACATGGGTCTGCTCATGGCCGCAGGCGATCTTGAGGAGCTTGGCGAACTGTCCGGCGAGCACCACCTGCCTGACACCCTTGCGCGCGCAGGCGCGCAGCGCATATCCCACGTGATCCCCCATCATGACAAAGGCTTCCTCTGGCAACGGGCAAAAGGCAAAAGGCAAAACGTTTAATTGTTTGTCTGCAGCTTTGCCCATTGCCCGTTGCCCATTGCCTTTTGCCTGCGCAAGCATGCTCTGCGCCACCACCTCGCTCGTCCTTCCAGTAGAAAGCACGACAGTCTCGGCCCCGCATGCGACAGCCACGTCAATGGCGGCGTCGATGGTGTCGGTCCAGGCCTGGGCGGAAATCGGTCTGACTATGCCGGTGGTGCCGAGAATGGAGAGACCGCCCACGATGCCGAGCCGCTCGTTCAGGGTCTTCTTTGCCAGCTCCTCGCCGTTGGGGATGGAGACGGTCACATAAAGCACCTGGGGAAGGCAGACCACCGAAAACTCCTCCTTCACCGCGGCGACGATCATTTTCATAGGCACCGGATTGATGGCCGGCTCACCCACAGACACAGCCAGCCCCGGCTTGGTCACCCTGCCGACCCCCTTGCCGCCGCTGACGAACACTATGGTCTTACCGCCGGGACGTCTCATCGCCTCGCCCCGTACCGTTACATGAACTTCCGCGCCGTTGGTCACGTCCGGGTCATCGCCGGCATCTTTCACTACGTAGCTGGAGGCCCAGGTCTCGGTGAACTCCTGGCCATGCAGACGAAAAACTGCGGTTTCTCCAACAGGGAGGGAAATCACCACCTCGTCCACAAGCCGCTGCTCGCGAAGCATCTTCGCCGCTCCCTTGGCCGCTGCCGCGGCACAAGCTCCGGTGGTGTAGCCATGTCGGAGAGATTTCTTCATATAGGCCTGAATTATCCAATCACCACTGGCAAAACTTCCCCGGAATTCAGTATCCGCAGCGCCTGCGCCTGCATCTCCCCCTTTCCCAACTCCTCCTTGCCGCACATATCCTCGATGTCAATCCGGACGATGCCGGTGATGTCCAGCTTCTCCTCCGGATAGTCGCGCCACTCTCCCTCCGGTTGATACTTGTGCATCAGCGCATTCAGGGCCAGCACCTTCTCCGCCCGGCTCTCCACCAGGGAGTCACGGCCCCGCAGGATGACGCTGCGGTAAAGGTACTCGGCCCGGCAAGGGTTCTCGGCAGTCCCTTTCACGTAAGCAATGGGAAGGTCCACCTCGAAGCAGACCCGGCTGTCGCGCCGGATATCCTCCAGCTTTTCACCCTCCAGTGCACAGTGAAAGTATATGCTCCCCTCGTGCCAAGCGAAGTTGAGAGGCTTCACCATGGGCCAGCCGTCGCTCCCCATGGTCCCGAGTCGACCAACATGGCAGCTTTTCAGCAGGTCAATGATAACATCAGCATCGGTGATTCGCTTGTTCTGCTTGCGCATGGAACACCTCTGAAAATGGATATAATAAACAGAAAAAGCAGTTTTAAATTCTTGAAGAAAAACCTTATCTCTCGCAGAGCACGCAAAGGTCGCAGAGGAAAACAAACCAAAAAAGGTTTTCTCTGTGTTCTCTGCGGGCTCTAGCGAGCATAGCGCGCGGGCGAGAGCAAAAGTTTTTTAAAATGGTCAATCACCCTGTTCAGCCAGAATCAGCAAGGCATTAACCACCGCCGCCGCCACGTTGGACCCACCCTTGCGGCCCCGGTTAGTGATGAAAGAGATGCCGTATTCCGGCGCCAGTCGCAAAAGCTCCTCTTTGCTCTCCGCTGCACCTACAAAGCCGACCGGCAACCCCACGATCATATCCGGCCTGGCTCCCTCCTCCCGAATGAGCCTCAGAAGCTCAAACAGAGCTGTGGGCGCGTTGCCGATGACGAAGATGCCGTTTCCTGAATCAGCGCCACCCTTGCGCATGGCGAGGATGGAACGGGTAATTCCCTGCTCCTTTGCTGCGACCGCCACCTGCGGATCTGACACGAAACAGGACAACGGACAACCGAAGCGCGCCAGACGGGGCTTGCTGACCCCGGCCATGGCCATCTGCGTGTCGGTTACAATGCCGCGCCCTTTGCGGATTGCATCGATTGCACGATTAACAACATCTGGCGAAAATACCATGGACCGAACGTATTCAAAATCCGCACTGGTATGCACCACCCGCCGCACCACAGGCCACTCCGCAGAAGACCACGGGTGCCCGCCCGCCTCGGCATCGATGATCCGGAACGACTCCGCCTCGATCTCCTCGGGGCGCAGATGGACCGACATCAGTGCCACCCCGTGGCGGCAACCAGTTCACCTATCCGTTCCACAACTATCTCGGCGAGCTTGCGGTGAGCTCCCAGGGGCTTGCCCATGGCGAATTTCACGTTTGGATACCTTTTTTTTGCTGCCGTGAGCTCCTCAGGGAGGTCTTCCAGAACATGGGCGCCGATGAAGAGGAAATACGGTATGAGAACGATCTGTTCGGCCCCCTGGGCCACGCAGGCGTCGATCCCCTTCTGGATGTTGGGCTGGTGCTGCTCCCGGAACGACACCTCGACGATATCGTAGCCGGTCATCTCTTTTACCATCCCGGCGATTTCACGGGCTGCATCGTTGGCCTCGGAGATCCGGCTGCCGTGGGCCATCAACAGAATTGCTGTTTTCATTCAAAGCTCCTTTTTTGCATCATTTCGACGATATCCCGCCGCGCCTCGCCAATGGTGAGCGGCACACGTCCGAACGGCATGCCGTCATCATGCTTCAGCCTATGAATCAGCTCGGCTATGTGAGGTAGACGGAGCTTGACGTTTTCCATCTCCGCCGGTGCGGTGAAGACTTCCTCCGGAGTGCCGCCACGCACGAGGCGCCCGCGGCTCAGAATGTGGAGCCGGTTGAGGAAAAGCGGCACCAGATCGACGCTGTGGGTGGCCATTACGATAGTCACCCCCTCCTCCCTGTTGAGGCGCATCAGGAGGTCCATCATCCGGTACTCTCCCATCGGATCGAGGCCGGCGGTCGGCTCGTCCAGGAGCAGAACTTCATGTCCCATGGCCAGGAGCCCTGCTATGCAGATCCTCTTCTTCTGGCCATAGCTCAGGTTGTGGATCCCCTTCCCGCCGTACTCCGCCATCTCAACGTTGGCGAGGGCGTTCTCAACGAGCCGTTTCACCTCGTCCTCTGCGAACCCCATGTTGCGGGGGCCGAATGCGACATCCTCGAATACCGTGTGAGCGAACAACTGGTCGTCCGGGTTCTGGAAGACCAGCCCCATCTTGCGGTAGATGTCGCGAGGGTGGAGTTTTTTGACATCCTCCCCGTCCAGAAGGACCTTTCCGGCGTAATCCTTGATCAAGCCGTCCATGATCTTGAGCAGGGTCGTCTTGCCCGAGCCGTTGGCGCCGAGGATGCCGGTGAATTCACCCGTTGCCACGTCCAGGCGGATGTTTGAAAGTGCCGCAGTGCCGTCGGGGTATTTGAAGGTATCCAAGTCAATGGATAGCTTTATCGAATCAACCACAATATTTCTCCATAAAGAATCCATTAGGTCCGAAGCAAGGGAACCGTTCTATCGTTCTTTTGCTCGTTTTCAGTGGATCAAAAATTATTTCAGATATTCCATATCACTCCCATGCAGAAGATGAACGTCATCGACAGAGCGACTTCCGCTCCCCTGAACGGCTTGTGCTTCAAAAGCGGCATGGTGCCATCGTAGCCACGCTGCACCATGGCGGTGGTGATACTCTGGCTGCTGTCGAATGCCTTGATGATGAGGGCGCCGGCGAGGGTGCCGAACGAGCGCAAGCCGCGCCTGTATCCAACGTAACCAAGGCGGTTCTTCTGTGTGCAGTAGATCACCTGGGCGTCGTCGAACAGGACGAACAGATAGCGCCAGGCGAAGAGCGCCACTTCGATGAAGCCCCGCGGCACCTTCAACCAGGCCAGCGCCGCCATTAGCTCGGTGAAGGATGTTGCAAAGCCGAGAAGCGCCATGGCCGAGACCGCCCCGGCGATGCGGCTGGCGATGAGCAGCCCCTCCAGTAGGCCGTCCCGGTGGCCGATGAGGTCGAGACCGAAAAGGGAGAACGAAAAGAGCGGCACATGCCCGCTGAAAAAGAGCTTGAGGAACACCACCATGAACGCGATGAAGTGCGGCTCGGCAAACCGGACCGCGATCACCCGCAGCGGCACCCCCATGCCGAGACAAAGCGCCAGGGAGAGCCCGGCCACCAAGAGGGGAAAGGCGAACCCCCTGGAGCTTATCACCATCACCAGCAGCGCCAGCGCCGAGAGGAGCTTCACCCGCGGGTCGAGGGCTGTGAGGGGATGGGAATGGCCATATTGGGTGTTTAATCTCATTGCCATTGATCCTTTTACACGAAAATCAAGCTTTGCTCTTTTGTGCCGACTCTTTGGGAGCTTTTTCAACAATGAGCATCCGCCAGGAATAACCTGCCCCAAACCCGCCCACGGCACCGGCAAGCAGGAAGACGAACAGGAGAAGGTCCCCCTGGTCTGTATTTATGAAGGGAGTCCGTGCCTCCCGGCCATGCTCCTTGGCGTATTTTTCCACAACAGACTCGTCAACGCCGGTCCATGCGCCGTAGGCGGTCTGAGGCAACAGGCAATGGGCAATGGGCAAAAGGGAGCCCAAAGCAAGACTTGCGCAAAAAAATCCATTAATCAGCCTATTGCCTTTTGCCTTTTGCCTTTTGCCAATGATCTTCATGCCGCCACCTCCTCAGCCTTCAGCACTCTCATCTTGACAAGAAGATCAGGCCGCTTTTTGTACAGTAGTACCACCATACCGGCGGTCATGGCCCCTTCAAGGATGCCGAGCGGAAGCTGGGTCGGGATGAAGGCGATAAGTATCTTCCAGAAGAGCGGCCAGAAAGGCGCATCCCCACGGATGCCGGAAGCAAGCTCTACCGAGGTGGTGAAATATGTGGCCCAGTCGGTCATGAGTCCTGCCGCGAAACCCGCCACCCCCAGGCTCGCACCGGCCATGCGCAGGCCGCGAAAGGCAAACCACCCGGCGAAGGAGCCTACCACCCCCATGGAGACGATGTCGGCCCCCCAGGTAGTGAGCCCGCCGTGGGAGAGGAAGAGAGCCTGGATGAGGAGCGCCACCGCGGTGATGAGGATGCTGACGAACGGGCCGACCAGGATCGCCGCAACACCGGTACCACAGGGATGGGAGCAGGTGCCGGCGGTGGGAACCGGCACCGGCATGCAGGAGATGATAAAGACTACCGCCGCCATCAGACCTACAAGCGGCTTGAATGAGAGGTCATCTTTCGCCAGGGCGTTCAGGCGCTTCACCCCCAGCGCCACAAACGGCACCGCCACCGCGAACCAGAGCGCCGCCCAGTTGAAGGGGAGTATCCCCTCGGAGATGTGCATGGCGTGGGCCGGGGTGGCAACGGCCAAGAGGATGATTGTGGTGATAATTTTTTGCATGAAAACCTCAATATCTTTAAATGGGACCCATAAAATCGGATAACGGCGGATTATAACGTAGGGTGGGTTAAGCGTTAGCTGTAACCCACCGTCTTCCATGGTGCTGGACGTGTAGTCATGTAGGTTGGGCAAAGGCGGCTTTTTGCCGTGCCCAACATCACCGCCATAATCGTTGGGCACGCTTCGCTTTGCCCAACCTACATCTGCGGTTAAATCTTATCCCCTTTCAAATCCCCGGCAAACAGTTTCCCCGCCCCCCGCGACGCGCAGAAATCGCCGCACATGGTGCAAGTCTGTTCATCTTCGGGCGTTCTGCTGGCGCGGATCGCCCGGGCGTCCTCGGGATAGAGCGCGAGATCGAATTGTTTCTGCCAATCAAGGTCGCGGCGGGCCTTGGACATCTCCTTGTCACGCTCCCGTCCCTTTTCCGGGTACTTGTTCATGTCGCCGATGTAGGCGGCGATCTTGGCGGCCTTCACCCCCTGGCGGACGTCCTCATCGTTGGGGAGGGCAAGATGCTCAGCCGGTGTGATGTAACAGATGAGGTCCGCGCCGTAGCGGCTCGACTGGGCCGCGCCGATGGCGGCGGTGATGTGGTCGAAGCCGGGGGCCACGTCGGTGGCGATGGGGCCGAGCATATAGTACGGCGCACCGCCGCTCATCCGCTTCTGGAGCTGAATGTTCCCCTCTATCTCGTCCAGCGGCACATGGCCGGGACCTTCCACCAGCATTTGGCAACCCATCTCCCGGCCGATCTCCGCCAGCTCGCAGTTGATGAGGAGCTCCTGGATCTGGGCCCGGTCCGAGGAGTCGTGGATCGCGCCTGCCCGCAGACCATTCCCCAGCGACAGCACGGTATCATACTTCTTGAGGATGGAAACCACCCGGTCGAATTTCTCGTACAGCGGGTTTTCGCGGCCATTGGCCAGCATCCAGGCCACCATGGAGACCCCACCCTTGGAGACCAGCCCGCCGTAACGGTACCCCTGCTTCCTCAACCGCTCGATGGTGTAAAGGTTGATGCCGCAATGGACCGCCATGAAAGCCATGCCGTCCTCGCACTGCCGCTCGATCAACTCGAACAGCATCTCCTCGTCCAGCTTGTTCGGGTCGCCATACTTGCGGGCCGCCTCGCAGAACGCCTGATAGAGGGGGACGTTACCCACCGGAAGATCGACCGCGGCGATCACCTCGCGCCGCACCCGGTCCAGGTCCCCGCCGACGGAGAGCTCCATCAGTGTGTCTGCCCCGGACTCCTGGGCCGCATGGGCTTTCCGCACCTCGGCGGCATAGTCGATGATGTCGGAGGAGGTGCCGATGGAGGCGTTCACCTTGGTGCGCAGCCCTTTTCCTATGCCCGCGATTCTGGCCGGCTTGCGGTTATGGTTCCAGGGGATGACGATCTTCCCCTCTGCCACCATCCGGCGGACATAGCCTGATGATACGTTTTCCTGCTCGGCCACGGCGGCCATCTGGGGAGTGAGTATCCCTTCGCGGGCGTATTCGATCTGGGTTTTCATCTATCAAGACTCCTTTTATCGTAATTCCTGCAACTATCAATGAATGCCCGCGCAATCTCCAGGTTGCTCCCGAAGTGGAGATGGACGTAGGATGCAAGGCAGTTTTTGTGGCGATACCCCTCCATCCCCAATTCCTGACCATGCTTGCTGACCCGGTAAAGCCGCTCGACCGAAGCGGGCATCTCCCCCATCTCCGAATAGTGGAACTCGTGGCCCCGTGCGACTGTCCCGGCAGGGCCGAGAATCGAGTCAGCGGTCAGTTCCACCTCCCGATAGCCAAGTGCCTTGCGACGGGGGAGCATCCGGGTGGTAACCGGGAAGATGCCGGCGAATTGCACCACCCTCGCCCTATCGGACACCCCCTCCTGATTCAGGAGGGGGCTGGGGGGTGGTGGGTTCGTTACCCCTTCTGTCAAATAGATGAACCCGCCGCACTCCGCATAAACCGGCATCCCGGCTTCTATCGCATCCCGAACCGCTTTTTTCATCGCTGAATTTGCCGCCAGGGCGTCGGCAAACAGCTCCGGGTAGCCGCCCGGCAGATAGATGCCGGAAATCCCGGCCGGCAGCTTTTCATCGGTCAGCGGGGAGAACTCGACGATCTCGGCCCCCGCCTCGCGCAGGAGCCGTAGATTGTCTTCGTAGACGAAGCAGAAGGCGGCATCGCGGGCAACGGCGATGCGGATCGTGCTGGAAACCTCCCCCTTTGACAAAGGGGGATTGAGGGGGATTTGATTCGTAATGCTAAATCCCCCCCCGCCCCCCTTTACAAAAGGGGGGTGGTTTGCGAATGCATCCACATCCACATGCCGCTCCACCGCCTCCGCCAGCAGATCGAAAAACTCCACCGGCAGCGGGTTCTCCTCCGCCGTCACCAGCCCCAGGTGGCGGGAGGGAAGGTGCAGCCTTTCGTCGCGCGGCAGGCATCCCAGCACCTTCACTTCCGGCAAGCCGTGCTCGACAGCTTCCCGGAGGATGCGCTCGTGGTTCTCGCTCCCGACATTATTGAAAATAACCCCGGCAATCCGCACATCCGGATCGAACCCTGCGAATCCCTTGACCAGCGCAGCCACGCTCCGCGCCTGGCTTTTTGCGTCCACGACGAGAATTACCGGCGCCCCAAGAATCTTCGAGATCTCCGCCGTGCTCCCTGCGTCTGAAGCGCCTGCGATGCCGTCGAACAGCCCCATTACCCCTTCGATCACGGCGAAGTCGGCATCCTGGGCATTATGGGCAAAGGTCTGCACAACGAAATCGGCCCCGCACATCCACCCGTCCAGGTTGATGGAGGTGCGACCGCAGACAAGCCGATGGTAGCCGGGGTCGATAAAATCGGGCCCCACCTTGAAGGGAGCAACCGCAAGACCGCGTCGTCTCAGACATTCCATGATGCCAAGTGTGACGGTGGTCTTCCCCGAGCCGCTCTGCGGCGCTGCAATGATGATGGAATTCATGTGCTTGACCTATGCCACAGAGCCACGGAGGCACGGAGAAAAAACAGAAATACAGGGTTTAAAATCCAAAAATCGTTCTTACACGTCCTTCAGCATTTGCATTATCGCTTCAAAGCTTTCTCTGTGTTGTCTCCGTGCCTCTGTGTCTCTGTGGCGATGTTAGCCGTTCATCAGCTTCACCACCGTCTTGCCGTCCGCATAGTAATCGATGATGTTGAGGCAGCAGTAGGTCTGCTCGATGTTGAACAGGGCGGAAAGGGGCGCGCCGATGGCGTCCAGCAGGATGATCCGGTTGGTCCCGCCATGGGCGACCACGAGGACTTCCTCGCCGCTGTGACACGCCACAATCTCTTTGACAAAGGGAATCACCCGGCCATGGACGTCGACGAGGTTCTCCCCGCCGGGCACACGGTAGTTGACGATGTCGGCAAGTCTTGCTTCCCACTCCTCCGGGTACCGCTCTTGCAACTCCGTCCAGGTTTTCCCTTCCCAGGTCCCGATGCACATTTCCCGAAGGTTTTTATTCACTACAGGTGCTACTCCCAAATGCTCCCCCAGAATTCCGGCGCCGATCCGACAGCGGGTCAGGTCGCTGGTGTAGCAGGCGGATATCCTGGTGCCATTGAAGCGCTCCTTCAGGGCATGATACTGCTCCACCCCCCGTGGGGAAAGCGCTACGTCGTTGTGGCCGTTATACCTGCGGACGCCGGCCCCCGCGACTTCCCCGTGGCGGATGAGATAAATGCGTGTTTTCCGTGTCATGGTTCTCCCTACTTATTTCCTAACAATATCAATAAGATCAACATGCAGCCAATCTCGTTCAGTTCGCTGACGCAGCCAATGACATCCCCCGTGATTCCGCCGAGCCTCTTGTGAAACCAGGCCTTGAGGCCCCAGGTGAGGAGATACAGGATAAACGCCACATACACCCCCGTCACCCCGAAAAGCAGAAAGGCAGCTGCAAGAGTAAAGCCGCCGGCCACTGCAAGTTGAAGCATTCCGGCCTCTGCGGCAAAAAGGACTCCCAGCCCCTTCTCCCTGGCGCTCGCCGCGTTCACCGCCACCTGGACCTGACTGAAGCGGGCAAGCATGGGAAAGAAGAAGAGGGCATGCCGCTTGTATTCAATAGGGATGTAGTGCAGCACCTGGTACTTGAGTAACAGCCCCAGCACCAGCCCCACCACGCCGACAGCGCCGATGCGGGAATCCTTCATCACCTCCAGGAACCGTTCCCGGCCGCCGCGCGCCGCAATGCCATCGCAGACATCGGCCAGCCCGTCCAGGTGCAATGCCCCGGTCAGGACCGAAAGGAGCACAATCAACAGGAGGTCCCCCACCTCCCGCGGGAGCCGCGCCGAAAAAAGCCAGTCCGCACCCGCCAGCATCACCCCCAGGGTGAGCCCGACGAGGGGAAAAAACGTCATGGAGCGCCCCATGTCCCGCTCGTCGCAGCGGACGGAAAAAGGGAGAGGGATGATGGTCAGAAATTGTAGGGCCACAAAATAGAGACGCATGATTTCCCGTAGGGGCAGACCCATGTGTCTGCCCGCATCAGGGCGCACTCACAGGTGCGCCCCTACATCAGTATTCCCCCTCCGCCACGCCCGCTTCGGTGAACGTGGCCATTTCCTTGAGGATCTTCACCCCGGCCTCGATCAACCCCATGGCCAAGGCCGCGCCGGTCCCCTCGCCGAGCCGCAGTTGCAGGTCGAGAATCGGCACCAGGCCAATCCGTTCCAGCATGAAGCGATGGCCGATCTCCACCGACTGGTGGGCGGCGAAGATGTAGTCGCGTGCGTGGGGATGCAGCTCCGACGCGATGAGCGCCCCTGCAGTGGAGATGAAGCCGTCCACAACCACCGGCATACTGTTGGCGGCGGCGCCCAATACAAGCCCGGCAATGCCGGCGATCTCAAGCCCCCCCACCTTGGCCAGCACATCCAGCGGGTCATTCGGGTCGGGACTGTTGATCCGGAGCCCTTCCTCGATCACCCGGACCTTGTGCTCCAGGGCCGCATCGTTGATGCCGGTGCCGCGATGGGTCACCTCCCGCACGCTCTTGCCGGAGATGGCTGAAATAATGGCCGAAGATGGGGTTGTATTACCGATCCCCATCTCGCCGGTGCCGACCATGGCAACTCCTTCGGCCTTGGCCTCGAATGCGAGGGAAATACCCACCTCCATGGCGGCTATCGCCTCCTCGCGGGTCATGGCCGGCCCTTGGACGAAATTCTTCGTCCCTTTCGCCACCTTCCGAACAATGAGCCCCGGCTGGGGATCGAAGTCGTAGTCGACCCCCACGTCCACCACTCGCACCTCCGCCCCGCTGTGGCGGGCCAGCACATTGACCCCGGCCCCTCCCCGGAGGAAATTGAAGACCATCTGGGGAGTCACCTCCTTGGGAAAGGCGGAAATCCCCTCCTCCACAATGCCGTGGTCGCCGGCAAAGGTGAAGATCACTTTTTTCTCCGTATCGGGCGACAGGTTCCCGCTGATGGCGGCAAAGCGCCGGCCGAACTCCTCCAGCCGCCCCAGGGAGCCGAGTGGCTTGGTTTTGTTATCCAGAGCCGCCTGGGCCTGGGCAAGACAGTCAGGGTTGACCGGTTGGATCTTGGCGAGGGTTTCGTTGAGCAGGTCCATGGATAACTTCCTTTATGAGATAAATCGAAAAACAGAATATCCACCACGGAGACACAGAGACACGGAGAAAATCCAGATTCACATGGTACTTGCCTTTCTCCGTGCCTCCGTGTCTCCGTGGTGAAAAAGATTTTCATCCTTTCAGTTTCAGAGGCATCCCCGAGAACAACACATACACCTCGTCCGCCGCCTTGGCCAGCAGCTCGTTCGCCTCGCCAGCCAGGTCGCGGAAGGTTCTGGCCAGGCGGTTATCCGGCACAATTCCCATCCCTACCTCATTGGAAACCAGGATTAGCGGAGTAACGAGCGAGGAGAAGGATTCCGTCAGGCTCCTGACCGCCGCCAGCGCCCCTGACGCGTCCTCTCGTTGGAGCAGGAGATTAGTGAGCCAGAGAGTGATGCAGTCCACCAGCATGAGATTGAAATAGCCGTCATGCCCGGTAATGACCTCCTGCAGCGCCAGCGGCTCCTCCATGGTCTGCCAGTCTGAGCCTCGCCGCGCCCGGTGACGGGCGATCCGCTCCGCCATCTCGCCGTCCCCGGCGCTGCCGGTGGCAACGTAGCCGAGCGGCGCACCGTAGCTCAATGCCAGTTCCTCGGCCAGCCGGCTCTTGCCGCTCCGCGCCCCGCCGGTTATGAAGATCACTTTGGACATAAAACAAAACCCCGCCTCCGAAAACGGAGAGCGGGGTTCAAAACCTGTTGAATGATGCAATACGGGCTTCGGCCCCTCTCCTTCGGAGGTTCCTTGCTGCTATCGCCCAGGCAGGTTTCCTGACTTTCGGGTCATCTTACTCGCCGCGCCTTCCCGATGGTTCAGTGGCTTTACTTGCGGCTTTCATCGCCGATCACAGTTGCGGGACAGCGGGGGAATCGCACCCCCTTCCCTATTATCTCTTCTCAGAGCACCTGGTCGATTTGTAACTATTCGATTGTGGGTAAACTTCTAGCAGAGCGGTGAAACAAAGTCAAACGTAATATTGCCGCTTCTCCGCCCCGCCTCACCCTTCTTCCGTCGCTGGGGAAAGCAGCCTGTCAATCCGCGCCCAAACGCCATCCACCCCCTCGCGAGTATGGGCGGAAAAAAATGTCAGCTCCCCCTTGTCCACGCCGAGTGTTTCGGCTATCAGGCCGGTCTGTTTGGCCCGCTCGAGCTTTGAAACCTTGTCGCACTTGGTTACCACAAGGACCGGCGATATGCCGTACGAACGGAGCCATGCGAGTAACTGGACATCCTCGTTGTTTGGTATGCGCCGAATATCCAGGATCAGCACAACCCCCCGCAGGCTGGTGCGCTTCCGCAGGTAGGTCTCAATCATGGGGCCCCACTCCTTTTTCACAGCCAGCGGGACCTTGGCAAAACCGTAACCGGGGAGGTCGACGAGCATGAAATTGTCGTTCGCCACGAAGAAGTTGATAAGTTGAGTGCGGCCGGGGGTGGAGCTGGTGCGCACCAGACTTTTCCGGTTCACAAGCACGTTTATGAGTGACGACTTGCCAACATTGGAGCGGCCGGCAAAGGCAATCTCCGGAAGATCTCCGTCCGGGTAATGGGCAGGCTTTGTGGCACTTTTCACGAATTCGACGGATTTGATGAGCACGGGCACCACCCTTTCACGAAATGGTGGGCATTATAGCCCTTCGTTCCGTCGCATTTCAAATCAATTATGCTCAAAAGCTCTTGAGAAAGGCCTGAACAACCACGGGATCGAACTGCGTGCCGGCTTTCTTCTTCAATTCGTCCACTGCCTTGCGTCGGGAGAGCCCTTGCCGATAGGGGCGGTCCGAGGTCATGGCGTCAAAGGAATCGGCAACACAGAGGATGCGCGCATCCAGCGGAATGCTCTCGCCGGCGAGTCCATGGGGATAGCCGTTACCGTCGTACCGTTCGTGATGATGCCTCACCGCCGGGATCAGCCCACTGAATTGCTTGACTGCACTCAGGATTCCGGCCCCTTTATCCGGATGCCCCTTGAGGAGGGCAAACTCCTGATCTGTAAGCGGCTCAGGTTTCTCCAGTATCTCTTCGTAGATGCCGATCTTGCCAATATCGTGCAGGGTCGAGGCAAGCTTGAGACGCTCGATTTCTCCACGCGCCAGCCCCATGGTCGAGCCTATGGCAACGGCATACCCTTTGACCCTCTCCGAGTGGCCCTTGGTCCATGACGATTTGGCATCGATTGCCGACACCAGGGATTCAACCGCACTGAAAAACAGGTCCTGCAATTCGTTGAAAAGCCTGGCATTTTCCAGGGCCACCGCCACTTGCGCCGCGAGCTTGGCGGCATTGGCCATATCATCGGTACCATAGGCCCCCACACGCTTGCCAGCAAAATTCATTGTCCCGACAACCGAGTCTCCCGTGACCAGGGGAACCGAAAGGACCGAGCGTACCCCTTCCCGGATAAAGGGAGCCGCAATCAGGCGGATCTTTTTCTCCAGCATCATATCCGCGGAAATTATCGGCCGTTTTGTTTTCAGAACCTGTTCGAACAGGGAGCCTGATGCCGGCAGAATTGCGCCGCGCGTCAACCCGTCGACGGTTTCTCCGGCAGTGGCCGCTATGACAAAAGTGTTTTGCACCTGATCGAACAGGGCTATGCTGAGGGAGTCGTAGGGAATGACCCGCTGCACGTTGGCTGTTACGGCATCGAGAATCTCGTTCCTGGAAAGGGTCGACAGGATGTGCCGGTCAATTTCGTGCATGACTGTAATGGTTTCCATCTTCTTGGCCAGGTCGATGGACTGCCCCATCGAGTCCTCGTAAAGTCCTATATTATCCAGGGATACCGCAACCAGGTTGGCCACACCCTCCACGAAATCGATCACCTGCCGGGAGTAACTTGCGCCCCCTCCCCTGCCTATGAGGAAAATCCCCCCAACAACACCCCGCCGCTGAACAGGGACGGCCAGGAGCTGCTTAATCCGCATGATATCATGGAGCCATACGGGGAACGATCCCCCGTCGACAGCAGTATCAATAACAAGGGGGTGCTTGCTTTCCAGCAGTAGGTCGATAAACGGGAAAGCCCCTTCGGTAAACCTGGTTTTCACGAAGGCTTCAAGCGCCGCGGGAGAGAGTCCAACCTGGCAGGATGGAACGAATTCCCCAAGCTTGCCATCCCAGAGCAATCCCAGGCACATTCCACCGGTAACATTGCCGAGCATTGCCACCGTCTCCCTGAGGACCTCTTCCTGGTCCATGGTCGCGTTCATGGCTCCTGCAAGTTTCAGCAACTCCACCATGACCTTCGCGTCTTCACCAGGCTGAGAAGACCGATCGCGAAGGGTGGTTGGCACGACCGCGCCAGATGAGCCGGATTTTGAGGATGGTATTTTCTTTACTGTCGCCATTCGATCCTCTTTGGGCTGCTTGCCCGCAGGCAAGCGTCTTGAGTTCATTCAGCTGCCGGAGGGGATGATGAACCGGTTTCCTCTCCCAACTTTTTGATCAGCTCATCATGTGCCGCTTTTTCCGCCCTCTTGCGAAGGAATAGGAATGGTAATCCGACGATCAGTGATATGCCAAAGGCAATCACCCCTCTGGTGATATCCAGAGCAATCAGGAATAGCGGCTCCTGCACTCCCTGATCAGCCATTACCAGGACCAGGTAGGAAATGGACATCGAAAACGCCAATATCACGGAGACCAGGAAATATCTCTTGCTTACCGAATGGCCGATGACGCTGGCAATAACGCTTATGATGCAGAAAACCAGCAGACTCCACATCCCTCTTTTTACCAGGATGTGCCTCTCCTCGCGATGTTGCTCATCCGGCGGGGCAACATCCTCAGCCCTTCCCGTTATCATTGCATCGGAACCAAGGTAGGAAAGAAACCGCTTCACGGTGGATTCGCGCCGCGAGGCCCCGCCTTCCCCTGTTCCTCCCCCCTGCGGGCTTCCACCCCCTGGACCGGCCGCTCCCCCGGGACGCATGTAAGCCACACCTGGCCCCATCGCACTGCTCCTGTTCCCCTCCCCTCCAGACCAGCCGCCGCCAGCAAGCCCTGCGCCGCCACCTACGCCACCACCACCGCCACCGGCACCGCCGGCACCGCCAGCACCGCCGCCAGCACCGCCGCCAGCACCACCACCGGCACCACCGCCGGCACCACCGCCGGCACCACCGCCGGCACCACCACCGGCACCACCGCCGGCACCACCGCCAGCACCACCGCCAGCTCCACCGCCAGCTCCACCGCCAGCTCCACCGCCAGCTCCACCGCCAGCTCCACCGCCAGCTCCACCGCCAGCTCCACCGCCAGCGCCACCGCCAGCGCCACCGCCAGCGCCGCCGCCAGCGCCACCACCTGCTCCACCGCCAGCGCCACCACCTGCTCCACCATCACCGCCATCGGAGTCGCCCATGGTGCTTGTTACAGTACTGTAGGCATTGCTGGTCGACTGCCCGACCCCTTTTATCATGGCTATAACTACAATACTGCCGAGAGCCAACAGCAGCGCGTATTCTATCAGGGTTTGGCCGCGTTTATTGATCTTGTCACCGCCATGATGCCCAGTTGAACGGTTCATGGTCGCTCCTTTTCCTTGCACTTCACACTAACCCAGAAATAGACGCGGAGTTCGTTCTGTAATTTTATATTAAAAA
The DNA here is from genome assembly GCA_016177775.1 of Geobacter sp. Lineage (GTDB taxonomy): Bacteria > Desulfobacterota > Desulfuromonadia > Geobacterales > Geobacteraceae > JACOUQ01. The sequence goes on along the minus strand of JACOUQ010000019.1, from coordinate 21,175 downwards.
TTTACAAGCTCAAGTTTCCAGCTTAACTTTCACAAAAAGGAACACTGACAAAACGCGGCGGCTGTCGGATTATTCGTAACAGATCAGGGCTTTTCCGCGATCAGGAGCAGAGCATCCGAATTGAGAGGATCGAAAGGACCGAGGGAGTAACCGTTGTAGCTGAACCAGTTGCGAAAGCCGGCCTTCTTGAGGTAGCCAAGAATGGTCGCGTGACCGATCGGCCGCTGTTCCGCCCGCAGTATCTGCGTGTCGACCGCATCCCCCTCCCTGGTGACCACGACGATATTGAGCTGGATGATATCCCCGAGATGGTGAAATACCCTGAGAAAGGTGAGGTCACGCCCCTCGCTTTGCGCAATCGATGCCGGCATGATCCGGAGCTTCTCCCGCGCCAGCTTGTCCCAGTTGAAGATGTTGATGACGCAAATCCCGCCGGGATTGAGCACCTCGAACATCTGTCGCACCGCCTTTTCCACGTCCTGGTCTGTCGGCGCCAGGGTGAGGGAATTGCCCAGGTTCACCACGGCGTCGAACCGCTCGTCCGGCTTGAAATTATCGGTAAGTTCGGTAAAGGACGAAACGCGGAGGTTGATGGTTACTCCGCTCTGCATGGCGTTTTCCATGGCGGTTTCAATCATCCGCGGCGAAAGGTCCGAGCCGTAGGATTCGTGGCCCATCCGGGCAAAGAGTACCGGATGCATCCCGGTGCCGCAGGCGCAGTCCAGGACCCGCCGCACGCGGTAGCGGCTGAACAGGGCCTCGAAGAATTCGCTCTCCGCGGCCATCCGCCCCTCCCAGGGGAACATCAGGTCGTACGCCTCGGAAAAGTTGTTGAAGACAGTCATGCGACCTCCGTTACGAGAAGGAAGTTGTACCTAAAGGTTTAGCAGAAAAAACAGTTGTTACAATAGGATGCGGTGTGCTAAAAGAGAATAAACATATTATTTTTTGAATATATAAGAGGCTTGCCGATGTTCAGAAAACAGCTCTCCTCCCTGCGCAGCACCTTCATATTCATGACCTGTTTCGGCCTGCTAATGGGGGCCGTGTTCCCCTTTTATTCCTGGATGTTCTTCGGGAAAGCGGCCTTCAATCCGTTGTACGCGGTCGGCTGCCTCACCGCCGGCTTTCTGGTGGGCACCTTCTGCTACTATGTCATCAAGCAGGTCCTGAAGCTTTATCTGGAGCGGCAGTGGGAGGCACTCGGCCGGATAGCGGGCGCGGAGGCATGTCTGGCCGAATTCGGCATGGGAAAGGACGAGCTGCGGACCCTCATGGAGTGCCACGACGCCCTCATCAGCCGCGTGCTTTCCATGGTGGACAATGTCACCTCGGTTACCGGCGCCATCACCCCGCTCTACCGGCAACTCACCGAAGCGTCGCGCGGCATGGTCAGCGGCAACGAGCACCAGGTGGCGGAGGTCAGAAAAAGCCTCTCAGCGGTTGAGGCGATGAACGCCGCCTTCGCCGGCATCCTCTCCGAGGTCGAAGAGATCGCGACGCGGACCGAAAAGCGCGCGTCGATATCATCGGAGATGAGCGCCACCACCGATGCCATTGCCGCCAACATGAATCAGTACGGCGAAACCGTCATGGAGACCTCCGCCTCCATCGAGGAGATGGTCGCAAGCCTCAAGGAGACCGCCGGCAACGTCGAGGGACTGGCCGCCTCAACCGAGCAGACCTCGTCATCCATCGGCCAGATAACCGCGGCCATTGCCAGCGTGCGTGATTACGCCCAGAAGACCGCCGACTCCTCGGAAAAGGTGCGCAGCCAGGCACAGGAGGGGATGAAGGCGATGGATGCCACCCTGAAGACTATGGGGGAGATAGAGGAAACGAGCAGGGAGTCATTCGACGCTATTAACAGGCTGGCTGCCCATTCCGCCAAGGTGGGGGAGTTTCTGGATATCATCCAGGAGGTGGTGCAACAGACCAACCTCCTGTCGCTTAACGCCTCCATCATCGCCGCCCAGGCCGGCGAGCGGGGCAAGGCATTCTCGGTGGTCTCCGGCGAGGTGCGCCAGCTGGCCGACCGGACAGCGGCTTCCACCAAGGAGATTTCCGAGCTGGTGAACAACATCCGCACGGAAACCGTTGCTGTTCAACGGGCCGTGGCAAAGGAAAGGGAGCGGGTGGAAAACGGCGTAAAGATCACCAATACTGCCGGTGAAGCTCTGCGCAAAATCGAGGAGAGCGCCGGGGAAGCCTCGGAAATGGTCCGCCGGATCGCGACAGCCACCGAGGAGCAGGCTTCCGGCAGCAGGCTGATCAGCGAAGAGGCGGAAAAGAACCTGGCGCGGGTCAATCATGTGACCCGGGCCGTGCAGGAGCAGGAAAAGGGAACTACGCTCATCGTCGCCACCCTGGAGCGGATGCGCCAGCTGGCACAGAAGATCACCACATCCATCCAGGAGCTTGCCCGGGGGAACCATCACTATCTGCAGAGCGTTCACGAAGACAACGAGAAGGTGCAGGGGCTGCGCGCCACGTCGCTGGAGCAGATGAAAACCGGCGAGGGCGTGGCGGCATTCGTCAGGGAGACGGGGGGGCTGATCGAAAACAACACCGAATCCTCCCGCCAGATCATGGAGGATATCGCCTCAATCGCGGAACTGACCGCACGGCTGGAGCAAGAAATGGCGGCGTTCAGGGTGCAGAGCTAGAGTTGCAGCGCCCTTACCACCTCCTTCAGCATCTCGTCCCGCACCGAATAGCAGACCCTGGTCCCCTCCCGCCGGGATACCAGCACGCCATTTTCCTTCAGCACCTTCAGGTGCTGTGAGACCACGGCCTGCGGCATCTCCAGGCATTCCCAGATCTCCTTCACGCAGGCGCAGCGACCGGCCAGCCCGGCCACGATCCTGAGCCTCACCGGATGCCCGATTGTCCGGAGTATGAGCGCCTTATGTTCCAGGTCCATGTTCATAATTACCGCGCTATGGAAAATCCGTTCCGGTACCACCCGACAATCCCATCCGTCATGTTGTAGACCTCATTATACCCCTTGCTTGCCAGGAACCCTGCCACCAGATTCGACCGGCTCCCCACCGCGCAATAGACGAGAATGGGCTTGTTCTTCGGGACCTCGCCCAGGCGCCGCTCGATCTCGTTGATCGGGATCAGTACCGCCCCGCCAAGCCGCGCCTGGCGGAATTCGTCCGGGGTCCGGCAGTCGAGCAGGAATACGTTGTGGTTCTTCTGCAGAAGCTGCTTCGCCTCAACGGAGGAGACGTTGCGGTGTGTGGCGGCGAATGCTACTGAGGCCATCGTGACAGTGACAATCATTGCAAAAACAAATTTTTTCATTCCATTTCCTCTCTTTTCTCTTAAATTTCCAAAGTATAACCAACAGCACCGTGATGGAACGCCTGGGGGAACTCCCTCGCCAGCCGCGCGGCCGCTGCAAAGCCGGTGCAGTGGCAGGGCGAAAGCTTTTTCACGCGGCAGGAGCGGAGCGCCTTCACCGTCTCCTCCATCTGCTCCGGAGAGCAGAAGCCGAGATGGGTGCCCCCAATGATTGCGTAAATGTCGTCCACGCCAGTCATTTCCCGGGCATGTACGATGGCGTTCACAAGCCCCGCGTGGCAGCACCCGAGAAGGAGCACCAGACCTCTTTCTGTACGGATCACCAGGGACTGGTCGTCGGGAAACGTGTCCGCCGTGCAGCCGCAATCGTCGCAAAACAGGCCACTGTCCCCCTTTTCGAAACCGGTCAGGCGAGGAACCTCACCGGTCAGGAACACCCCCGCCGCGATCTCCCGCCACCCGGTTCCGTAACTGAACCGTGCCCCAAGACCGCACAGCATCTCCTCGTCAAACGGGATGCCTATGGGAACGCTCTCCCCAGTGTCCTTCACCCTGTAGCGCCTGGCGAATACGCCAGGATGGGCGAATACCTCCTTATGCCCGCACTCCTTGAGAAGCTTCAGCATCCCACCGGTGTGGTCATAGTGACCGTGGGAGAGGGCCACCTTGCAAACCGCAGACAGGTCCCTGTTCATCCGCCCGGCGTTGTGCAGAAGGGTCATCCCCTGGCCGGTGTCGAACAGGAGAGAACCGGCGTTACCCTCCACCAGGGCGGCAAAGCCATGCTCGCCAAGCGTCCCTCCCATGGGGCCGACAGTGTTGTCGCATAGGATGGTGATGCGATGGGTCATTTAGGCAACCTCGGCACCCCCAGTTTCTCCAGAATCGTAATCATCGGGCACCAGTTGGTAAAGAACGACTGGAACAGGTTGAGCCCGACAAAGCCGGTGAACCAGAGCCAGTTCAGGCTGTGAAAGTGGGCCAGCAACAGGGAGAGAATGATGAAGCTCCCGGCGATCAGGCGTAGCATGCGGTCTATGTACATGATTTCCTCCTCACTTCGTTCGTCGGGGCAAAGGGCAAGGGGCAAAAGAAAAGCTTAACGCCATTGACCATTGCCTAATGCCCATTGCCTGCCGTTATCATCTCCGCCAACTTCCCGGCCACCTCGCCGGTCAGGACCGGACAGGCCCCCTTGTGGTTCTCCCTGATGATCTTGCAGCAGGTGAAGTCGTATTTTCCCTTGAACCATGCATGGAGCTCGCGGGTCGAATGGTTGATCCGCTTCTTGTCGTCACCGAGCACCATCCCTAGCGCCACGGTCCCGGCAGCCACCGCTCCGCAGATGCAGCCGGAGCCAGACCCACCCCCGAAACCGCTCACCAGCCGGACGACATCGTCCGGCATTTCCGGCCGAAAATGCCGCTTGATGGTGAAAAGCACCGCCTCGGCGCAGTGGTACTTCCCCGAGCGGTAAAACTCCTCCGCCTCCTGCCGGCACTGTTCCGACAGCTCCAAACCTTCTCGTGAAACTTCCTTCTTTCCGAACCAGATCATAAATCTCCCTTGCCAATTGTTTTATGCCTTTACCGGTCCCCGATCCCCAGTCCCTAGTCCCCGCCTCTCCTCCTTCCACCGTTGCACCAGGAAATAAAGAACCGGGATGGTAATGCGCGACAACGTGGTAGAAGCGATCTCCCCGCACATCATCGCCAGGGCCAGCCCCTGGAAGATCGGGTCGAAGACGATGACGAAGCTCCCCACCACCACCGCCGCCGCAGTGAGCAGCATGGGTCGGAAGCGGACCGCACCCGCCTCGATGATCGCCTCGTCCAGCGGCAGCCCCTCGCGCCGCTTCATCTCCGCGAAATCGATCAGGATGATGGAGTTGCGCACGATGATGCCGGCCAGGGCGATGAAGCCGATCATGCTGGTGGCGGTGAAGAACGCGCTGAACAGGGCGTGTCCAGGGAGGATGCCGATCAGGGTGAGCGGGATGGGGGCCATGATCACCAGCGGCGTGGTCAGGTCGCGGAACCAGGCAACCACCAGGATATATATTAGTACCATCACCGCGGCAAAGGCAATCCCCAGGTCGCGGAAGACCTCGTAGGTGATATGCCACTCTCCGTCCCACTTGAGCCCGGGCCTCTCCTCGCTCCAGGGCTGCCGGGCGGCCAGCTGCTCTATCTTGTATCCTCCGGGTAGGGGTATCGCCGCGATCTCCTTCTTCATCTTGAGGATGGCGTAGACCGGCGCCTCGATCTCCCCGGCCACGTCGCCGGTGACATAGACCACCCCCTTCAGGTTCTTCCTGTAGAGGCTCTTCTGCTCGCTCCCCTTCTCGACCTTCACCAGCTGGGAGAGCGGGACATTTCCGCGCGTTCCTGGCACGTAGATGTTGGAGAGATCCGCCACGGAACTGCGGCTCGCCAGCGGCAGGCGCAGATTGATCGCCACCGGCTCCTTCTCCGTCGGGACATGCATGAGTCCCGCATCCATCCCTGCCAGGGCGACCCGCAGGGTCCGGGCAACGTCCTCGGTGGCAATCCCGGAGAGGGCTGCCTTCTCCCGGTCCACCGCGAAACTGTATTTCGGCTGATCGTCCTCCCGGTACCAGTCCACGTCCACCACGCCCGGGGTCTTCTTGAATATTTCCTTCACCTTCCCCGCTATGTCGGCGCGCGCCGCATCGTCCGGTCCGTAAACCTCAGCCACCAAGGTGGAGAGTACCGGCGGTCCCGGCGGGATCTCCGCCACCTTGATCCTCGCCCCGTAACGGTCGGCGATCTGCTTCAGCACCGGCCTGATCCGCTTGGCGAGATCGTGGGACTGGTCCTTGCGCTCCTCCTTGTGCACGAAGTTCACCTGAAGATCGGCCAGGTTCGGCCCCTTGCGAAGATAGTAGTGGCGCACCATGCCGTTGAAGTTGAACGGCGCGCTGGTCCCGACGTAGGTCTGGAGATCGGTCACCTCCGGAACCCGCCGAAGCGCCTCCCCCATCTCGGCCGCGATCCGCGCCGTCTCCTCCAGGGTGGTGCCATCCGGGGCATCGATTATCACCTGGAGCTCGTTCTTGTTGTCGAACGGGAGCATCTTCACGGTCACCAGCCGGAAGTAAAGCAGCGAACAGGAGAGGAGCAGAAGCACCACCACGCTGGCAAGGAAGATGGTCCGGACCCGGGCATCGTGCAGCAGCCGTCCCATGAGCTTCCGATAGAAGATGGTCAGTTTCGACTCCGCAGCCTCCTCCCCGCTGTTGAAATGGGAAGCCCCTTTCATAAGGCGGTAGGCAAAATAGGGGGTGACAATGAAGGCGATAAACATGGAGAGGAGCATCGCCATGGAGGCCCCGACCGGGATCGGCCGCATGTAGGGTCCCATCAGCCCGCCGACGAAACCCATCGGGAGTATGGAGCCGATGACCGCAAAGGTGGCGAGCACCGTGGGATTGCCGATCTCGTCAACCGCCTTGATGGCGGCCTGGAGCGGGTTCATCCTGGTGGTGGTGAAGTAACGGTGGATGTTCTCCACCACAACAATCGCGTCGTCCACCAGGATGCCGATGGAGAAGATCAGGGCAAAGAGGGTGATCCGGTTCAGGGTGTAGCCGATCAGGTTGAAGAAGAGCATGGTGAGCGCCAGGGTCACCGGTATGGCGATGGCGGCAACCGCCCCGGCCCGCCACCCCATGAAGATGGTGATGAGAAGGGTGACCGAGATGGCGGCCAGGAACATGTGGAACAGGAGCTCGTTGTTCTTCTCCTGGGCGGTTTCGCCGTAGTTGCGAGTCACGGTGACCTGCACGTCAGCCGGGATCACCTTACCCTTCAGGAACTCCACCTTTTTCAGGAGGTCCCGCGCCACCCATGTGGCGTTCGCCCCCTTGCGCTTGGAGGCGGAGATGGTGACGGCGGGGTAGTTGCCCGGTTTTATGTCTGACATGTCCGACTGATCTGACTTCTCGGACAGCCGGGAAACACCCATGAAGACGTAATCCTTCGGCTCAGCCGGCCCGTCGCTCACCTGGGCCACATCCCCCAGATGGATTGGCCGGCCTTCGTGAACGCCGACCACGACACGCTTGGCTGCCTCGGCATCTGCCAGAAGCGACCCGGCATCCACCAGGAATTCCCGGTTCCCCTCCTGGAACGAGCCTGCCGTCAGGGCCGTGTTACCTTTCTGCAGCGCCCCCATCACCTGAAGGGGAGATAGGTTGACGCCAGCCAGGCGGGCCGCGTCCAGCCGCACCGACAACTGGCGGGAGAGCCCCCCCTTGATCTCGGTGTCGGCCACCTCGGGGTGCTTCTTCAGCTCATCGCATACCTCGCGGGCAATGCGACGCAGCATGTAGTGATCGTAGCGCTTCGACCAGAGGGTGAGGGCAAGGATCGGCACGTCGTCGATCGACTTGGGTGAGACCAGCGGCTCCCCGGCTCCGGGGGGAAGGAGGGTGCGGTTGCTCATCACCTTGTTGTACAGCTTGACCAGCGACTTCTCCATCTCCTCGCCAACAAGGAAACGGACCGTGATGATCCCCAGGCCGGGGCGGCTCGCCGAATAGACGTACTCCACGCCGTTGATTTCCCACATCCGGTACTCGAACGGCTTGACGACCCGCTCCTCCACCTCCTTCGGGGTCGCCCCCGGCATCGGGATGAAGATGTCCACCATCGGCACGCTGATCTGGGGCTCCTCCTCGCGGGGGGTGACCCCCACCGCGTAGACTCCCAGCAGCAGCGATCCCGCCACGATCAGCGGCGTCAGCTTCGAGTTGATGAAGGCGCGGGCTATTTTTCCGGCAAAGCCGAGTTTATCCATAAAAACTCCCACGGTTTTTGCCACAGAGCCACAGAGGCACAGAGAAAACCCCGGAAGAGGTCTTGAATCCTGAAAACGCAGAGCAAATAGCTTGGTTTCGCTTTTCTCCGAGGCTCTGTGACTCTGTGGCAAAATTCAACGTGATCATTCGATTCTCGCCCCATCTACCACCTTCTCCCCACCGGCGATCACCACGTTTTCCCCCTCCGCCAGGCCGGAGAGCACCTCCACCTTGTCCCCGACCGTTTTACCGATCCTGACCAGGCGCATCCGGGCGATCCTGTCGGTCCCCACGGCCCAGACCGCGGTGAGTGCTCCCCGCTCGAAGACCGCACTCCTGGATACCAGTATTCCCCGATGGCTTCCGGCTGCAAAGGCCGCCTTCCCGAAGGTCCCGGAGCGGAGACCGCTCCCGGCGATGTCGATTTTTACCGTGAAGGTCCTGCTCAAGGGATCGGCGGACGGCACAACCTCTGCAACGCGACCATTCATTGGAGGAGCTCCGGTCACTTCAACGGCCACTGCCTCTCCCACCCTGAACTTCCCGAGGAGCGATTCGGGCGCGGCCGCCTCCAGGCGGAAAGCGCCGGTCTCCTCCACGATCATGAGCGGCGTGCCGGGGAACACGGTCATCCCCACGTCCACGCTCTTGGCGGTGACCACACCGGAGATCGGCGCCGTCACCTTCGTATATCCCGCCACGGCCCCAGCGGCTCGCAGCGCCTCCCTGGCCTGGATAAGGCGCGCCCTGGCCCGTGCCACTCCCTGCCGTGCCATGTCGCGCTCCGCGGTGCGGGCGTCCAGTTCCTGCCGCGTGGCCGCCTGCTCCTGGTAGAGGCTGTTGAAACGTTGCCAGGTGACATCTGCTAGCGACTGGCGGGCCAGGGCCTCTTCAAGGGCACGCTGGCCCTCCTCTACTCCGGCCTGGGCGCTCGCGGCACCGGCCATGCTCTCGGCCGCGTCTATGGTCAACAGCAACCGCCCACGCCCGACCCGCTCACCCTCCCTGACGAGCACCGACTTCACCGTGCCGGGAATGCGCGCGGCAATCTGCGCAGAGTTGCGGGCCTTCACCGTCCCGACCGCCTCCACCAGGTCCGGGATATCGGTCATTCTGGCCAACTCCAGAGCCGCTCCCTTCACCACGGGCGCGGCGGTTTCAGTGTGCCGCTTTTTTTCGCCGCACCCCGCGGTAACAAGGGGAATCAGTAGTAAAAGCAAGCCGGACAGCAGAGTTGATCTCCTCATTTCAGAACCTCCTCCAGCAGTATCCCCGCCGCGTGCCAGACACGCGCCGTGGCCAGGGCATAGTCGCTCTCGCTCTGCACGAGATTCGCGCGGGCGTTTTTCAGGGCCGTCTGGGCGTCCAGCATCTCAACCATCAGCGCCAGGGAATTCTTGAAGCGGGCGGCGGTCAGACGCATCCCCTCCTCGGCGTCGAGAAACGCGTGCCGCGCAACCTCGAGCCTCTTCCCCGCCTCGGCACGCCGCAGAAGCGCCTCGGAAACCTGGAAGGTCACTTCCTTCCTATATTGCTCCAACCGCTCGGAAACGGCTCTCAGCTCCGCGTTTGCCCGCTGCCTGTCATTCCACCGCCGCATGCCGTCGAAAAGCTCCCATTTGAAAGTTGCCCCTGCCTGCCAGGCATCGTTCTCCCTGCCGAACGGCGTATCCTTGTCGTTCATCTGGTAGGCGGCACCGGCGTAAATCTTGGGCCAGAAATTGGCAGTGGCTTGAGCAACCACGGATTCGGCCTGCTCGCGCCGAGCCTCCAGCTCTTTGAGATCAAGCCGCTTCGCACTCGACATACCGACAAGGGTTTTTGCGTCGCCAGATATGTGGCCCGCAGTAACATCCTCCGCCGTGTCGAGTTCCACACCAGCCTCCCCGCCGGTTGCCAAGGCAAGGCGCATCCTTGCGACCGTCACATCGTTTTCGGCCGTGATCCTCCGCTGCTCGGTCTCGGAAAGGTAAGTGCGGGCACGAAGTTCATCCGCCTTCAGGCCCACTCCCTTCTCCGAGCGGGTCTTGGCCAGACGGAGCTGCTCCAGGGCATCCTCCACTGCCTGATCCGCTATGGCTTGAAACGCCTTTGCCTTCTGCACTTCGAGATAGTCCGAAAACACCAGAAAAGCCACATCCTCCCTCTGGCGTTCGTAGGCGAGCCCCCGGGCCTCCTGCTCCTTTTCGGCAACGGCCGCTCCCTTGGCGATCACGGGATCGAAAAGGGGTTGCTCGATGCTTACCGAGGTGCGAAAATCTGTATGGGTGGCCGGATTGTTCAGGTTGGAGATGAGGAAGTCGTTCTGGCTGAAACGCCCTTCGTCCAGCTTCATCATAAAGACGCGGGTGGGGGAATTCGAGGCGCTGAAGGTCTCTTCGAGGTACAGGGATGGAAAATATCGGCTGCGGCTCGCGGAATGGGCATGCTCCCCCGCTTTTTGCTCATGGAATGCCGCTTTTACCATGTGGCTGCGCTCCAGCGCGAGGTTCACCGCCTCGCGCAAGGAAATCCTGGCCCCTTCCGCACTGGCAAGAGAAGGGATCGCGGCAAGCAAAAATATCGCACGGGCCATCGTCTTCACGCAAAACCTCCGCATTTTACGTCGGCAGTAAACATATGGATAATTATATATATTCTCCGCACAATATTGTCAAGTGAACATTATAGCGCAGCCTCACAATTTTTTCGGCTCCCCGTGTAGCAATTTTAATCATCCTCTAAAACCTGAAAAGATTGACAAACCGAGGGGGTCGTCTTTAGACTGACATCAACCGAGGGGGGATTCGCTTGCTCGACCGGAAGAACTGGAAAAATCGCATATACGATATTCTTTCCATGGACAGCCACCCCGCCCATATTTCCGCCGGCTTTGCCGTGGGTGTATTCATCAGCTTCACCCCCTTCTTCGGCTTCCATATGGCGATAGCCATTGCCGCCGCCTTTCTGCTGCGACTCAACAAGCTGACCTGCATAACCGGGGCCTGGGTCAATACCCCGTTGACGGTAGTGCCGGTTCTCGCCATCAGCTACAGGCTCGGCAGGCTTCTGCGCGGCCTCCCACCGCAGGAACTCCACATAAAGACCCTCGACTGGCAACACCTCAAGATCCATGCTGCATCGCTTCTGGTCGGCACCTCGGTGACAGGCTTTGTCGCGGCCGTCACCAGCTATTTCCTCATGTATTGGCTGGTGGTTCGCTTCAGGAAAAGGGACGAGGCCATGGAGGAAGAGGTGCGGGAGATGGAGGAGACCGGCGAGGAAGTGGAGTAACTTGCATTCTGCCTGATACCGCCTCATAGCAGGCGCTTGCGTACTCACCTTGCCCTTACCTGCCTGATTAAAGCCCTTTTACTTTCCCCTCCTCCTGTGATACATTCCGGCGCATCGTTGCACGAATGCCATCCCAAGGAGTTGCCATGGCTGGAGGGATCAAGCAGTGGCCCGAAGACGAGCGTCCGCGGGAAAAGCTCCTGCAGCGCGGAGTGGATGCGTTGACCGACGCAGAACTGCTGGCGCTCATCCTGCGGACAGGAGACGCTGCGGCCGGCAAGAGCGCCATCGATCTGGGACGGGAGCTGTTACAGGAATTCGACGGCGACCTGCGTAAGCTGGCAGTCGCCAGCATTGGCGAGATTTGCAGGGTAAAAGGGGTCGGCCTTGCCAAGGCGGCATCGGTCAAGGCAGCTCTTGCCCTTGCCGGGCGCTTCGAGGAGGACCGGATCAGGAGCCGTGACCGGTTCACCTGTTCAGAGCAGATCTTCAACCATTACCATTACTCCTTCCGCGACCGTAAAAAGGAGCATTTCCTGGCGCTGCTCCTGGATGGCAAAAACCGCGTCATCCGTGAGGTGCAGGTCTCGGAAGGATCGCTCAACCAGAGCATCGTCCACCCCCGCGAAGTCTTCAGCCCCGCGGTGCGCGAATCAGCCGCCGCCATTATCCTCGTCCACAATCACCCCACCGGCGACCCCACCCCCAGCCGCGAAGATATCGAGATCACCCGCCGCCTGCGGGACGCCGGCGACATGATGGGGATCCGCGTCCTGGACCATATCATCGTCGGCGACGGCAGATACCACAGTTTTTCCGACCGAGGAATGATGTAAGCAGCAATTTCTCCGCCCATTCCTGTTTCTAATAGTAAAAAGTTGCATGTCACTGATGCGTCATGTATCATCACAATTACATACATTGTCTACGAGGGATAAATATATGAAGAAGGAATCGATGGTATCGGTTCGTTTATCCGCCGAATTGGCTGCGCGGCTGGAAAAACTTTCCAGGGCCACAGACCGTTCCAAGTCATTTCTGGCCGCAGAGGCAATCGAAGAGTATGTCGCCCTCCAGGAGTGGCAGGTTGAAGCCATCAAAGACGGGATAGCTGCTGCGGAACGTGGTGATATGGCAAGCCACGACGAGGCCATGGCAGTTCTCGGCCAATGGGGACACAGGCGCAATGCGGCTTGAGTGGACCAGGCCGGCGCTGCACGATCTCCGGGAAGCTGGCGACTATATCGCCCTCGACAACCCGGCGGCTGCGGGACGAATGGCTTCGCGCGTAAGTGAGGCGATGGAGCTTCTGCCCGAACACCCTAACATGGGCCGCCCCGGAAGAGTTACCGGGACACGCGAAATGGTCGTCACCGGAACACCGTTCATCGTCATATACCGGGTTCGTGGCTCAGCCATGCAGATACTCAGGGTTCTGCATCACGCCCGAAAATGGTAGACGCGCAAACCTGCTTGTCAGCACCCCTCTTCTCCTCTACAAATAAGGCGAAAACAGCTTTGCCGCCCCGTCTCTGAGCTTTTCCGGCAGACTGCGGGCGTCCACCTCTGCAAGAGTCACCTCCCGCCCGTCCCGAATGGCCGCATCGCAGTATTCCGAGAGCCGGCTGTTCAGCGCCGCGTCATACACCTCAAGATTGAACTCGAAGTTTAGCCGGAGGCTCCGCGGGTCGAGGTTTGATGACCCTATGAGGCTCCAGGCGTCGTCCACAAGCATGAGCTTGGAGTGGACGAAGGGGGGCGGCTGGTAGACGATGCGGATGCCGTGCTGGAGCAACTCCCAGAGATAGGCCCGCGTTGCCCAGTGGACATAAGGGAGATTGTTCCGGGCAGGAAGGATCAGCGTCACCGCCACGCCCCGCATGGCCGTGGTTGCCAGGGCGGAGATCATGGCGCGGTCGGGGATGAAGTAGGGGGTCATGATCCAGACCCGCTTCCTGGCAGCGGAAAGTGCACCCATCACTATCCAGTGCTGCTTTGTCACAACCTTGTCGGGGCCGTCGGCTATCCCTCGGGACAATGCCTGCCCGGCCGGCGGAATCGCCGGAAAAAAGCGGCGATCGTCGAGCAGTTCGCCGGCAACGAAGAACCAGTCCTCCAGAAAAACCCGTTGCAGCTCCCCCACCACAGGGCCATCCACCCGGAAGTGCATGTCCCGCACCGGCCCCCGCCGCGTGGATGTTGCTACGAGATGGCGGTCGCCGATGTTCATCCCGCCGGTGAAACCAATACGGCCATCCACCACAAGGAGCTTTCTGTGATTGCGCAGGTTGAGATAAAACCCCTGTCGCAGCGGCAGAAAGCGGCCCACCTTGACACGCGACCCCTTGAAAAGGGAACGGGCCCGGGGAAGCGAATACTTCTCCCCGAGCCCGTCGATGATTACCCGTACCTCCACCCCTTTTTCGGCTGCCTCTTTCAGCGCCTCGATGAATCGCAGACCAGTTGTGTCGGCATCGAAGATGTAGGTGCTCAAGTGTATCGACTGCCGGGCCGCGGCTATGGCCTCCAGCATGGCGGGGTAGGCCCCCTCGCCGTTGACCAGCGGCGTCACTGCATTGCCGGAGACCAGCGGTGCCACCACGACCCGGTCGGCAATTGCCCGCAACTCCTGTAGATGGTCGGCCTCCTCGGGGAGGATCGCGGCCGACTCGGCAACCCGCTTGGCCTTGAAATTACCGATCCCCAATCGTCTGCCGCTCTGCCGCCACTCCATCGCCTTGCGGCGGATCCGGTTAACCCCCATCGACCAGTAGAGGAGCGGACCTGCAACCGGCATGGTGATCGAGATAACGATCCACCCCAGGGCCGAGCGGGGGTCGCGCTTCATAAGCAGTGCATGCCCCGCCGATCCGAGCGACAAGGCCACCATGGCCGAAATGATCAGGCCCCATAGCAGATGATCCAATGCGCCTCCTCGCCGGGCATCGCAATTGCGGACAAGCTCAAAATTACAGGAGGCTGTAAGGCTTGGCGCGGCTTACCCATTCGCTCCCCGGATACTTGGCCTTGAGCTCCTCGTACGCCTCCTTGAGCGGAGCTGCGTCATGCGTTGTCTTGTAACGGCAGACCCCCCGCAGGTAGAGCGCCTCCGGTGCCGCCGCACATTGCGGATACTCGCGTAACAGCGACTCCAGCTGCCGCAGGGCAGCATCGGGTCTTTCGGTGTTGAAGTCGACCTTGGCCATCCCCAGCAGCAGTGAGGGAATCAGTTCTTCTGGCGGCAGGAAGCCAAGGGTGCGATGGTGCTCCTTGCCGGACGAATCCAGGGTTATGAGTGTCGGCGTCCACCTGACCTGGAACTGGCTCACCAGCGGCTCCTGGTCGGCCGGAATCCTTAAGGGGACCAGTTTCGCATTGATGAAGTCATTTACTGCAACATTGGGATACGAGACCGCATCCATCTGTTTGCAGCCTATTCAGCCAGGGTTGAAAAAATCGAGCAGGATCGACTTCCCCTCTGCCCTGGCCCGGGACTGGGCCTTGTCCATTTCCGTTTCCCACGTAATCATAGCTGGCTCCTTCGCTAAATTGGCGTTCAAACCGCTATTACAGGTTAACCGGCAACCACCGAAAGTCAAGCACCTCAAGGCGTTACACCACCCTTGCGGTTTCGTTCGACAATGCTTATAATAACCAATGTCGTCAATCATCGACATACTTTTGACTACTACGAGGTTGAAAACCCAATGAACACACTGCGCACAACATTCCTTCTGGCCCTGATGACCGTGCTGCTCGTCCTGGCCGGGCAGGCCATCGGCGGCAGGTCGGGGATGACCTTTGCCCTTATCATGGCCGGTGTCATGAACTTCGTTTCCTACTGGTTCTCCGACAAGATCGTCCTGGCCATGTACGGCGCCAAGGAGGTGACAGAAGCGGAGGCACCGGAATTCCACGGCATGGTGCGCCAACTTGCGGTGCAGGCCGGGCTCCCCATGCCGAAGGTCTACATCATCGACTCCCCTACCCCCAACGCCTTCGCCACCGGCCGCAATCCTGACCATGCCGCGGTGGCCGCTACCAGCGGCATCATGCGGATACTCACCCGCGAAGAGCTGATGGGGGTCATGGCCCATGAACTCACCCATGTGAAAAACCGCGACATCCTGGTTTCCTCCGTAGCCGCCACCATCGCCGGAGCCATCACCTATCTGGCCCACATGGCCCAGTGGGCCGCCATGTTCGGCGCAGGGCGCGACCGGGATGAAGAAGGGGGCGGGCTGGGGATGCTCTTCATGGCAATCCTCGCACCCATCGCCGCAATGCTGGTCCAGATGGCCATCTCCCGCTCCCGCGAGTACGGAGCTGACAAGGGAGGAGCCGAGATATGCGGCAATCCCCTTCACCTAGCCAATGCCCTGAGGAAGCTCCAGACAGCCAACCAGCAGATTCCCATGCATGCCAATGCCGCCACCGCCCACATGTTCATCGTCAACCCCCTGACCGGCGGCGGGCTCCTCTCCCTCTTCTCCACCCACCCCCCCATGGAGGAACGGGTTCGGCGGCTGGAAGAGATGGCCTACGGCAGGCGAGGATAAACGACTGTCAGAACGTTGACCACGGCAGCGCAGTTTTCAACTGCGCTGTTTTTATATCATGAGGAGATCTCGCATGTCCGGACGCATCTTCCAGCCGTTCCACGTCGGCGGCTTCACCATCATCCCGGAGGGAGAGCCCCGTCCGACACCATGCGGCATCCCGCTCGTCATGGGGAAAAAGGGGGCATTCGGCTCGGGAGAACATGAAACAACGGCTTCCTGCCTGGCCTTCTTGGAGCAGCTTCCGGACCTGGAGGGGGCTGAGGCATTCGACCTGGGAAGCGGCACCGGCATTCTCGCCATTGCAGCGGCCAGGCTCGGGGCGAAGCGGGTGGTAGCGCTCGACATCGAGCCGGCCGCCGCCGAATCTTGCCTGGACAACGTCCGCCTGAACGGCGTGGAGGACCGGGTGCATGCCGTCTGCGGCGAGCTCGCCTGCGTCCGCAAAGGGAGTTGCGACATCTTCCTTGCAAACATCTACGCAGACATCCACCTGGCGCTAGCTGACCAAATGGTCTCGCTGACCCGCCCCGGCGGGCTGCTCATCCTCTCCGGCATCCCGCTCCAGGACAAGTTCGACATCCAGAGCTGCTTCTGGCGCCTGGGTTGCGAGCAGACCGACATGGATATCATGGAAGACTTCGCCACCATAGTCATGCGTAAGCAATTGACCTGACGCGCGAATTGTCATATAACTATGGCCGCGCTGTCCACTTTGCCGCTTTGAGGAGGAACCGAACATGCTGAAAAGAATTCTGGTATGCCTGATAACCCTGACAATCTGCCTCGGCGGGACTGCCTTCGCAGCCGAGAAGGGGGAGAAGAACCCGATTGTGGTTGTGGAGACTTCCATGGGGAACATCAAGCTGGAGTTGGACCAGCAGAAAGCCCCGCTCTCGGTGAAGAACTTCCTGGAGTACGCAAACAGCGGCTTTTACAGCGGCACCGTGTTCCATCGCGTCATCGCCGGCTTCATGATCCAGGGAGGGGGGCTGACAACCGATATGGCACCCAAGGAGACCAGGGAGCCGATCAAGAACGAGGCTGGCAACGGCCTGAAGAACGACCGCGGCACCATTGCCATGGCCCGCACGGGGTACGTGGATTCCGCCACCTCCCAGTTTTTCATCAACGTGATCAACAACGACTTCCTCAACCATCGCGACAACACCCCCGGCGGCTTCGGCTATGCCGTGTTCGGCAAGGTCATCGAGGGGATGGATGTGGTGGACAAGATCGCCGCTACAAAGACCGGCATCGTGAAAGGGTTCCGCGATGCCCCCGAGACCCCGGTGGTGATCAAGTCAGTGAAAGTTCTCAAGTAACACCGGGAATTCCGGGCATCCCAAAAAAATCTTGCGCCCGGTCGAAATTATGTGCTAATAATAGCGTTTCCTGCGGAGAGATGTCCGAGTGGCTGAAGGAGCACGATTGGAAATCGTGTGTACGTTAATAGCGTACCGAGGGTTCAAATCCCTCTCTCTCCGCCATATAAAAAACCATGACCGCATTCAAGCGGTTATTTTTAACGCATGCGGACGAATCAGACGGGAACAGCCCCGGTGGCGTCCGCTGTTTTTGTCTTGTTACGGGCATGCCTGATAGCTGGGTCCCGCGCAACGGTAAGTTATGAACCCCGTCAGGTCCGGAAGGAAGCAGCGGCAGTAACTGATTCCGTGTGCCGCGGGGAAGCCCAGCTATCAGTCATGCCCGTAAACGTATCCGCCTCCCCCGACTCCCTATGCGCCGCGTGAATTACTTGCACAATAAGGACGTACCTCTTGTCGTACCTCGTTCTCGCACGAAAATGGCGCCCCCAGACCTTCCGTGACCTGATCGGCCAGGAGCACGTAAGTCAGACCCTTCAGAACGCCATCACCTCCGGCCGGGTGGCGCACGCTTTTCTTTTCACCGGCGCCAGAGGCGTAGGCAAGACCAGTTCCGCGCGCATCCTGGCCAAGGCGTTGACCTGCGAACAGGGACCCACCATCGAGCCCTGCAACGCCTGCCCTGCCTGCCAGGAAATCACCAACGGCACCTCTGTCGACGTGTTCGAGATCGACGGCGCCTCCAATACCAGTGTCGACGACATCCGTGAGCTGCGGGAAGGCATAAAGTACCTCCCTTCGCGGCTGCGCTACAAGATATTCATCATCGACGAAGTCCACATGCTCTCCACCAACGCCTTCAACGCCCTGCTGAAGACCCTGGAGGAGCCACCCCCCCACGTCAAGTTCATATTCGCCACCACCGAGCCCCACAAGATACCGATCACCATCCTCTCCCGCTGCCAGCGCTTCGATTTCCGGCGAATATCCCTGGCAAAGCTTCTGGAGCGCCTCCGTCACATCGTCGACAGCGAAGGAGTCGCAATCAGCGACGAAGCCCTGGCAGTCATCGCGCGCAAGGGTGACGGCAGCATGCGGGATTCCCTCTCCATCCTCGACCAGGTTCTGGCTTTCTGCAGCACCACCGTCAGCGACGAGGATGTGACAAGTCTCCTCGGTGTCGTGGACCGGCGGCTGTTGCACGATGCGGCCCAGGCGGTCATCGGCCGCGACACCGCAGCTGCGCTGGATATCGCCCGACGAGTCGATACTGTGGGTTACAGCATGCGCCAGTTCTGCCAGGAAATGATCGGCTATTTCCGGGGGCTGGCCATTGTTCTAGCCGTTCCCGACCCTGCCTCGTTACTGGACATTTCCGAGAGCGAGCTTCAGGAGCTGCGAGAACTCGCTGCCACGGCCCCCCTTGATGATGTGCAGCGTCACCTGACAATCCTGCTGAAGGCGGACACGGAAATGACCCAGACCGCATTCCCCCGCCTGGTTCTGGAGTTGGCGCTACTGAAGATGGCCCGCCTGGCGCCTGTTGTGCCGGCACAGCTGCTTATCGAGCGCCTGAAGACACTCGAAAGCGGCGGTGGAGGAACAGTCGCCTCCCCTGCCCCCCGATGGGAAAGCGCGCCGCGTCCTGTGCCGCGGCAGCCTGAGCCTCAATCGCAAAAGCAGCAGCCAGCTTCCAGGGAAAATGCACAGGTGCAGCCATCCTCGACAAAAACTGTCAGTACAATTGACTGGCCGACGTTCGTGGAATTCGTAAAAGGCCGCAGGGTAGGCATTGCAGCCCTCCTTGAACATGGAAGCCCCCTCACGGTTTCTCCCGAGCACCTGAAGATCGCGTTCCCGCCCGGCTCGTTTTATCTCACCAGCCTGCAGGATCCGGAGAATCTCGCAGCGCTGAAAACAATGGCACGCGAATTCCTCGGCCACGAACCGACCATTCAGATCATCCCTCTTGCCGCGGGGTCGACCGCTGCACCCCCCAACCTGCTCGAAAAAAAAAAGTGTGACGAGGCCCGGGAACTTTCCGAGCTGAAATGTGACGTTCGTCAGAATCAGTTGGTGGAGGGTGTTCTGGAGACATTCAACGGCGAGATCGCCGGAATCAGAAAACTGTCGTGAAACCCGATAGCGCGCACATTGAGCGCGCATCGCGATAACAAAAATTGAACGGAGGATGTACAGACATGTCTAAAGGTTTGGCCCAAATAATGAAGCAGGCCCAGATGATCCAGCAGAAGATGGCAAGGCTGCAGGAAGAGGCAGCTGCCAAGACAGCCGAAGGAACCGCCGGCGGTGGGGCAGTAACCGTCCTGGTGAATGGGAAAAACCAGCTTGTGTCAATTTCCATCAAAAAAGAAGCGGTCGATCCCGAGGACGTGGAGATGCTCCAGGACCTGATCGTTGCCGCGGTAAACGATGCCCTGGGCAAGGTCCAGGCCGAGCTGTCGGCCCAAATGAGCCAGGTAACCGGCGGCCTCAGTATCCCTGGTCTTTTTTAGTGCGACTAAATATTGTCATACTCCGCTTCTCTGGTGTATTTATTAAACCGACAGAATCTGGTTCATCTACCCCACTTGGGCACCTTCGGGAATACACCATCAAGCGACACCTTTTGATAGCAAATTAACCTATTTTTTTAGATAGTTATACCCTTTTATTCAGGGTAAATTTTTTTACTGAAATTAATAGTAAAAAATTGTTTTACCTTTCAGGAAAATATGTTACATTTCTCTAGCTCGTTCGGCAGGCTTTTACTGGAACTAAAAAAGCTTCCGGGGGTCGGTGAAAAGACCGCTCTGCGGCTCGCCTTTCATCTCCTGAAGTCTCCCGCAAACGTCCGCGCCTTGGCAGAAAGTCTCCTGGAAGTAGTCAGCAGGGTGCGTTTCTGTTCCACCTGCTTCTGCATCACCGAGGATGACCCGTGCGCCATCTGCACCGGTGACCGCGATGACGCGACGCTTTGCGTGGTGGAAGAACCACAGGATGTCCTTGCTATCGAAAGGAGTCAGGCCTTCAGGGGACGCTACCACGTGCTTCAGGGGGCACTTTCGCCTTTGAGCGGCATTACGCCTTCGCAGCTCCGGATAGACGAGCTCATGCGGCGCCTGGAGCAGGGAACCGTCGGCGAGGTGGTGATCGCCACCAACTTCTCCGTGGAAGGTGAGGCGACGGCCCTCTACCTGACCCGCCTGATAAAGCCCCTCGGCATCCGGGTCACGAGGCTTGCCCACGGAATACCCATCGGCAGCGACCTTGAGTATGTCGATGCAGCCACGGTCCAGCGGGCCGTGCTGGGGCGCTCCGAACTTTGAGACAATTTAATACTGGCGACATGGCAGAATCCACAAAATATCCATGAAAACAGGAGGAGCAGCATGAGCCGCAAAATGGTAACCATCGACGGCAACACCGCAGCCGCCCACGTGGCCCACGCCACCAACGAGGTGATCGCCATCTACCCGATCACTCCGTCGTCGGTCATGGGGGAGATCTCCGACGCCAAGAGCGCCGCCGGGGAGAAGAACATCTGGGGAACCATCCCCTCCGTTGCAGAAATGCAATCCGAAGGCGGAGCTGCCGGGGCCGTCCACGGCGCGCTTCAGGCAGGCGCCCTGACGACCACCTTCACCGCCAGCCAGGGTCTTCTGCTGATGATCCCGAACATGTACAAGATCGCCGGGGAGCTCACCTCCACAGTTTTTCACGTCTCGGCCCGCGCCATCGCCGCACAGGCGCTCTCCATCTTCGGCGACCACTCCGACGTCATGTCCTGCCGCTCCACCGGCTTTGCCATGCTCTGCTCCAACAATGTCCAGGAGGTCATGGACTTCGCTCTCATCTCCCAGGCCGCCACACTGCGCAGCCGG
>JACOUQ010000018.1 GCA_016177775.1 Geobacter sp. | reverse complement strand
TGAAACGTAAAGCTAAACAGCTTGGCTTCGATCTGGTTCCAGTTGAGGTTCAGCCGACATAATTCCATAAAACGTAAAATCAAGCACTTAGGTTAAGTTACTCAGAAGAGCTGATCTTCCGCCGCACCCTTCTCCATGAGGGAGAAGGTGGCCGAAGGCCGGATGAGGGGGCAGCAGCGCTCATGAAGCCACCTTTCCCCCTCACCCTAGCCCTCTCCCTCAGGGAGAGGGGACTGTTTGAAGCCATAGCGGAAGGTTAGCGCTAATCAGAAACGATTTTCTTCCTGAACTTCCGCACCGCCAGCATGAAGAAGACCCCGCCGAACGCCGCCAGCAGGAGCGCCTCTCTCCACAGTACCTCCAGCCCTACCCCTTTGAGATATATCCCCCGCAGGATGGTAACGAAATACCGGGCCGGGATAAGATGGGTGGCCCACTGGATCACCACCGGCATGTTCTCGATGGGAAAAACGAACCCGGAAAGAAGGAAAGCAGGCAGCATGGTGGCCACCATGGCGAACTGGCTGGCGACGAACTGGCTCTTCCCGGCGATGCTGATCAGCATCCCGAGGGAAAGGGCCACCAGAAGAAAGATGATCGAAAGAAAGAGAAGAAGCGGCCTGTCCCCCCGGAACGGGACACCGAAAACATACCGCCCCACAAGGAGCGACAGACCAAGGTCGATCATGCCGATGCAGAAGTATGGGACAAGTTTTCCGACTATCAGCTCCGGCCCCTTGAGCGGCGTGGAGACAAGCTGCTCCATGGTGCCGGTCTCCCACTCGCGCGCAACTGTCAGGGAGGTGAGGAGCGCGGCAATGACCATCATGATGACCGCAATCAGGCCGGGGACGATCGCGTTGCGCGACAGCATGTCGGCGTTGAACCAGACCCGCGGCTCCACGACCAGCGGCGGCTTCGGTGTCCCGCCCCCCGACCGGCGGAATTCCTCCAATGCAACCTTCTGGGAATAGGTGCTGACGATGAACTCGGCGTAGCCGAGGGCAATGGTGGCGGTATTGGAGTCGCTCCCGTCCACGAGGAGCTGCGCCTTGGCAGGCCTGCCGCTACCAACGCGCCTGCCGAAATCCGGAGGGATGACAAGCGCCATGAGTGCCCGCCGCTCGTCGATGGCCCGCTCGATGTCGCGGTAGTTGTCGGTGGAGCCTGCCAGGGAGAAATAGCGCGAACCGGTAAAGCGGCTCAAAAAATCGCGGCTTTCGGCGGTGGAACTCTGGTCCCACGCGATGAACGGCACCCGGTCCACATCCAGGGTCAGGGCATAGCCGAACATGAACAACAGCAGCATCGGGATGGCGAAACCCAGGACCAGACTGCGCGGGTCACGCAGGACGTGAAGGAATTCCTTTTTGGCAACAGCCTTTATGCGTTGGAATTTCATGCAGCCACCTGCCGGTCCCTCGCCTCGATCAGCGACACGAAGACATCCTCCAGCGACGGCATGATCTTTTCCGCCCTCACATCGACAAAGCCTTTAGCGCTAAGAGTTTCGACAAATGCAGGAATGGCCGTCTCCGCATCCTCGGCCACCACATGAAGCCCCCTGCCGAACAATGCCGCGTGGCGGACGCCTGGAAGTTTCTCTACATGTTCCATGGCATCCTGCGGACGGTCACAGACAACCTCGACAACCTCTTCCGCCATGAAGCGGGTCTTCAGCTCCAGAGGCGTCCCCATGGCCACCAGCTCCCCCCGGTAGATGAGCCCCAGCCGGTCGCAATACTCCGCCTCCTCCATGTAGTGGGTGGTGACAAAGACCGTGACCCCTTCCTCCGCCAGATGATAGATCAGATCCCAGAAGTTGCGGCGGCTGATCGGGTCAACGCCGGACGTGGGTTCATCGAGAAAGACGATGGGTGGTTCATGCAGGATGGCGCAACCAAGGGCAAGGCGCTGCTTCCAGCCGACGGAGAGTGTGGAAGTCCTCGACTTCCGGTGTTCCGCAAGCCCGGCCATGTCGATCACCCACTCCTTGCGCGTATTCTTCCTTTCCGCCGGAATCCGGTAGATACCGCTGTAGAAATCGATATTCTCCTCCACGGTGAGATCCTCGTAGAGGGAAAATTTCTGGCTCATGTAGCCGATGTTCTTCTTGATCTCCTCCGGCTCCCTGACAATGTCGAACCCGGCCACCGTCCCGCTCCCACCGGAGGGTTCCAGGATGCCGCAGAGCATGCGAATAGTAGTCGACTTCCCGGCGCCGTTGGGGCCGAGAAACCCGAATATCTCCCCCTTGCGCACGTCCAGGCTGATGTGGTTCACGGCGACAAATCCGTCGAACTTCCTGGTCAGGTCGGTCAGGGTGACGGCGAACTCGCTATTCGTAGAGGTTTGCATCAGATTCCCGGCCTCAATTGCGAAGGTATAAGCTTTTAAAGAATACCACATGCCGGGGGTTCTGAAAACGCCTGTTGTTGCTACCCCATAGGCTCCATCATCCTTCACAGTTTCCATTAAAATCATTGACACTAACCGGTAAAAGTGCAAAAACGAACCAATTTGTTAATACTTGCTAACCATACATCTAAACTGTTTTTTCTCCGCAAGGGTGTTGGTAGAAAGCCGCTCGAGTTGGCTTCAGGCTAACGGGACTGCGGCAATAAGAAAGGGGGAACAGATAATGGCCCGAAATACAGAAAGAGGAAAATATTCAGTGAGTCTTCTGGTTACGGTCGTTGCGACAATGATGGTTATTTTTGCTGCAGCGAACGTTTCCGCCCTGGTTTATCCATCAGGCATGGTCGGTTACTGGAAGTTTGACGGCAATCTCACTGACCAAATGGGAATGTACAACGCCACAATGGGATATTACGGAAGCTATTCAGGTGGAATCATCGATCAGGGTCTGCATGGCGCCATGGGCTGCTCCAATCCTTATGCAGCAAAAGTCGACAACTTTCCGAACCTGGATTCCTTCACCGTAGAAGCATGGATCAAGCCGGCCTGTCCCCCATACAGCTGGCAAGGTTCACTAACAGTAAATAAACGTAAGGAAACAGGTTATTATCGCGGCATAGGTTTCATACTGTTAACCAATCCCTCTCCATATGGGAGCGGAAACTACGGTTTCAACTTTGGAATGACTGATGGGACTAACGGCACGGATATCCAATCCAACCCTGTAACCTATGCCTGCGACAACTGGTATCACGTTGTTGCAATCCGTGATTACGGGAAGGAAATAAAACTCTTCGTCAACGGAGAACTGGTGGCAAGTGCCATTGACAATATTGTCGGGTCCATTGCCAATACTGAGCCTTTGATGTTTCACGGGTGGACCTCCGGGGGATGTGGCTGGGGGATGAGTGCGCTAACACTGGACGAGGTCGCCATTTATAACCGTCCTTTAAGCACGGAGGAAATTCAGCGCCACTATCAGAACGGACTGAAAGGCTTGGGCTATACAGAGACCGACCCGCCTCCCCCGCCTCCGACAGACAAGTGCCAGCAAGACCTGACATCAGCCCAGTTGGAAATCCAAAGCCTACAGACCCAGGTTGATACCCTGAGCGCACAGAATACCGAGCTCCAGAATCAGGTCAGTGTCCTGAACAAGCAGATAACCCCGCTTCAGAACCAGATCGGCATCCTGACACAAACGAACCAGGCGCTCCAGACCCAGGTCGATACCTTGAGCGCTCTGAATACGGAATTCCAAAGCCAGGTCAGTGCCCTGAATCAGCAGATAACCCAGCTTCAGAACCAGATCATCAACCTGACACAGCAGAACCAGGCACTCCAAACCCAGGTAGATACTTTAAGCACACGGAATGCCCAGCTTCAAAACCAGGCCAGCCAGCTCACTACCGAACTGGTGAGTGGATTGACCAACCTGCAGAATGACGTTCGGCTGATCTTCAACGATCCTGCTTTTGCAATCCCGGGGACAGCACCGGCCGAGCAATATCAGAACCTGATCAATGCCATACGGAACCTTAACAATGGTCGCAAGGAAGGCATTTACACGAATCTGGGAGGAAAATCAGGGCGAGCGAAATAGGTTGTAATACAATCGTAAAACGAAAAGGGTCGCGTCTGGAAATAAAAAAAACAGACGCGACCCTTTTGTTATTTCGTGTATATCTTACAAGCGATCCAACACCTTCGAGTGCCAGAATGTCGGTTTTGCAGGTACGACTTTGCTGAAACCAAGGGGTATCCCAGAACAGTCAGCACCGCTGGGTCATCAAAGGGGTCAGGTCATCAAAGGGGTCAACCTTTCTGCTATCCAGGAGTTCGTTACGCAGAATTTCTATTCGTCGGCATAGTTCGCGATCTGCCATCGACTGCAAATGGAGACGGCGGCCAACCCGGCCAAGCGGCGAGATATCCCTGTTCAACGCTTTGCCAAGCTCAGTGAGCGGCAGGTGTGTGGATTCCTGAACAATCAAGGAAGCCATTGCTCGGGCCTCTGTGAATGGTCTGGTTTTCCCGGGAGCCTTCAACTCTTCTACCGTTGTCCCGTACATTCGGCAGACTACGCGAAGCACGTCAGAAACAGTTGTACGATATCGCCGCTGGCAGGCTTTTTCAAGCACTGCGTCCACAAATTTGTCATCGCCGAGCAGACGCCCCTCGCATGTCCCGCTGTGAAACTCGTTTCTTCTCCCTTCCCCTATGCCATCATTAACAAAATCGCAGTATGCTTTTCTCGCTTTACCGATCTCCGATGAAAGCATCGACAACACCCATTCCGAAGTCAGCCAGGGGAGGGTCTCCCTCCCCAGATAGGCCCGATGCCAGGTCCAGAGGTAATCATCGCTCTCCTTTGCTATGCCGGCGCGCACTGGATTGAGGTGAACATAGCGCACGAGCTCGAGAAGATATGAATCAGAATCGATGAGAAGCGCCTTGTATCGCCCCTGGAATACATGGCCGGTGCGCTGCCGGGAATAGTTGATCCACTTCGTGTAGCGAAGGGAGATATTCTGCATGATTCGGGCAAGCGGCATTTCGCCCGTTTGCATTACAAGATGGATATGGTTCGTCATCAGGCAGAATGCGTGGATCCTGCAACCGAACTTTTCTACCGCATGCTGGAGCATCAAGTAGAGACGATAACGGTCGCGGTCGTCAAAGAAGATCGGGGCGCCGGCATTGCCGCGAAGGATGACGTGAAATACGGCGCCGGGATAATGTATGCGTGGTTTACGTGCCATGGTAGTACTGTACCAGAGAATAGCAGATAGTCAAGCCTGACCCCATAGACATAGACTGCCTCTCATACCCCCCCATTATTGGCAATAATTACATGCCAGCGCACATACTCTCTGATCTTTTGACCTGGTCAACAGAACTTTTTTCTAATTCAATACCTGCAACCTTCAGTTTCAGTATCTGTGGAAGTGACATTCCAGCAATCATCAAAAAAACTGATCCGAATGTCAATATAACGTATGAATAAACATCTTTCATTATCATAGTGTTTGATTTCCAATAAACATATTGTCCTAAACTGACATTTACACCATAAAAGCTCAGTTGACTAAAAAGAAAAACACATACGGAACAGAGTATGATCAAAGTAGGACCTAATGTTTCTGTAAGCCATTGAGGGGCCAATCGGACAGCTCTTTTTTTTATTTTTTCTATAACTCTTTTTGCCTTATGGTTTTCAGAATCGATTTTGTAACATAGCTTGAAATCGTTAAATGCTTTTGTTAATTCCGTCTCATCCCTCGTTGTTTTGCTCAATTCAAAGAGTTTCACTCTAGCATATCCTCTGGAATAGTACACATCTGCTAATTCTTTTTTATTGAATTTTTTTGAACCAGTTTCTGCCTTTGATATTTTTAGTCCTTCAGTGAAATGATATATTGCGTGAGCAAACATATCTTCATCTCCAGCCTCACCCTTGGCAGTATAAATATGTCCCAATCCAATATGTGATTCCACGTGGTACAGAGTGATGTCCAATATCTTCAAGTGTTCTTCTTCAGCTCTTTCCAATTTCCCGTTTTTGAAATATGATTCTGCCAAATTGCTTCTTATTGTCAAGTTATCTATATCCTGTCTTAAAGCAGCCTCGAAATAGTCAACAGCTTTTTGGTGTTTGTCTTTGCGTATGTATACTATTCCAAGGTTTGTATATATTTCTGCTGATTCTTTTTCTAAGTCCAGAGCTTTTAGCATAATCTTTTCAGCTTTGTCATATTCTTTCATGAGAATATAAAGTTTGCCTAGCTGGAGATATAATAATGCTTTCTCTTTTTGCCTTAACCTATCATCTGTAGTTTCTCCCAAGCTTTCAATTTGGTCATCTAATAATTTTTCACATTTTTTATACATTTCCCATGCCTTCCAATAGTTTGTAGTGGCGACTTCATTCTTAAATAGCATACAATCTTTTTGGTCAAGATATAGGCTGACAAGTCCGTACAAAATATTGATATTATCAGGCTCCACTTGAAGACCTTCCAGGTAGATCTTTTGAGCTTGGTCTAATTCACAAAGAAACTCACGCAAAATGTCTCCTAGGTATTGGAAATCTTTTGCTTTGTTGAAGTAGTCGCGGGGGCTTTTCTTTTCTTTTACGTGATAATACACTTCTCGTGCCTTATGCCAAGCAGTCAAAGATTCTTTGTATCTTCCTTGTTTCCAATAAATCTCGGCTATATTGTGGTAAGCGTAAGGATGATAATCGTGCTTGGCATGTATTGCCTGCTCGTATTTCGCGACTGCATCTTCAAAGTTCTTTAGGTAGTCCAAAGTGTAACCCCAGTTAAAAAAAGCATTTGCATAATTGGGGTCAGCATTTGCTGCCTTTTCGTAAAACGCAAGAGCGTCAGGGTATTTTTCAGATTCAAATAATATATTACCAAGATTGGTATACCCTTCGACACACTTAGGGTCAATTTCAATTGCTTTGTTCAACATTTTAATTGCTTCTTCGACTTTACCAATATGGGATAAAGCTAGTCCCAAGTAATTATAAGCATCGACATAAGTAGAATCTTTATAGATGGTCTTTTCAAAAGTATCAGCTGCAGCATGATATTTCCCTTGTTGATATAGTGCCTTTCCAATCTCAAACAATTTTTGAGCCTCTAAATTATCTCCCATTTTATAATATCCTCCCTTTCGATGCCAGCGGCGCATTCTTTATCCAATACAGGCACGTCAAAAACAGCAGTCCCTACTAAAGCCGGAAGACCCTTCTTGACACGGGCACGATTGATCTCGGGATCAATTCTATATTCCGCCGCATGCGGAACGCCAAAGCTAGGCACAACGGATAAATATATACTAAGAGAAGTATTAGCTTTTTCATGGCGTTATTCCTCCAACTTACTGTAGACCCCTGTGCCCCCTCAGCCTCACTCCTGCCTCCACACGGATGCTCCCCGCTCGTCGCGGAAGGTCAGGGTTCCAGCGCCGATCTCTGCGGGTCCCCACCCCGCAGGCCCGCTCGTGAGGCCGGAAAACTGTAGCCTACCGCTTACGATGGCGTACTTGCCGCCATCTCTTCCCCAGGACCATGAGCCGTCCGCGCGAAGCTCAATCGGCTATGCTGTCTGACATCCTCCTGGCGCAGTCTCGCACCTATAGACTCCAGCGAGCGACGGGCGGAGCGGTGCAGGTTTTTCCCAGACAACGGTCTCCTGACCGCTGGAGAATGTGATCGTATCGGGACCGATGATCGCCGGTCCCCACGTTGCGGGGCCGCCGTTGCCCCTGAACTTCACGCGCCCACCTTTAACTTCGTACTCTCCAGCATATTTCCCCCTGCCCCACGCGCCTCCATCCTGCAACCCGGAGGTCGGTTTGGGTATCCGCGGGAAAGATCCCGCGGTTCCCTAAAGACATGTTGCAGCAAGCTATCACAATGAAAAAGGCCAAACTGCTCGTTGGCCTCCACAGGCAGAAAATGATCGGGTTAAAAGAAGGGCGCGCCGCAAGAAGCGGCGCGCCGTGGGGAGATGGGGAAGATTATCGTTACTTCGGGACAACGCAGTCGAGAATCATGTTGATCCGGCGGTTCTTCTGGCGTCCCTCGGGGGTGGTATTATAGGCGATCCTGCGGGTCGGGCCGTAACCCTTGGCAGAAAGCCGGCTACGGTCGATGCCGAAGGTCTCCACCAGGTAGTTGACCACACTCTCGGCCCGCTTCCTGGAGAGCTTCATATTGTAATCCATCCCGCCGACATCGTCGGTATGCCCTTCCACCACTCCTGTAACGGTCGGGTATTTCTGCATGTAGGAAGCCACCCTGGCAAGCTCCTCGTGGTAGTCGGATTTAATCTCCGCGCTGTCGGTGTCGAATTCTATCTTCAGGGTCAGGCAGAGCCTCTCGGGCGGTTGCTCGATATCCTTCAGGTCAATGGCGCAATCAATGATCGCCTCGATCCGGCGGTTGGCCTGACGCTGTTCATCCGTACCATTGGGCACCTTCGGCCGGCTCTTGCCATATCCCTTGGCGGAAAGGCGGGAGCGGTCTATGCCGAAATTCGCCACCAGGTAATCGACAACGCCTTCGGCCCGCCGATGGGAGAGCTCCATGTTGTGCTCCGCAGTCCCCACTTCGTCGGTATGCCCTTCGATGACCGCGGTGGTGGTCGGGTATTTCTTCATGAAATCGCCCACCTTGGCCACCTCATTGTGGTACTCCTTGCGGACAATCGCCTTGTCGATGTCGAACTCGATATCAAGAGTAACGCAGTACTTCATGGTCTCGCGCGTCGGCTCCGGGACAGGGATCGGCTCCACCGGCGGCTCCTTCACGACGGGCGGCGGTTCAGGGGCCGGTACAGGCTCTGGCGGCGGCTGCGCCCCTCCCATCTGGAAGGTTACGCCCATGGTGTACTCCAGGTTGCTCCTGCCGCCGTCCATGACGATCAGGTGCCGGACGTCCCCACGCAGCGCAAGCCAGTCGGTGATGAAGTACTTCAACCCTGCGCCGTAGTCCGCGTAAAGGTAGGTTTCGTCCTGGATGCCGGGCGGGTAATCCCGGGTAAGCCCGCCAACGCCGGCGGCGAGGAATGGGACCAGCCTCTGTTCCGGCACGAAGTGGTAGAGAAGTTCGCCTCCGTAGCGGTAGGCATCGGCATCCTGCCCTGTCAGGTCATATTTGGTATCGGTACCGCCGAACGAGAGCTCACCCCCAACGTGGCGGGTAAAGTTGTATCCAGCCCGGATGCCACTGGTCAGTCCGGTTTCCAGCTCCTGCCCCCCGTCGAACGTATAACCGCCCACATAGGGCGTGAGGTTGAATGTCCCTTCCCTGTTCTGGGCCATGCCGGAAACCGGGATTGCTGACAAAACAAGGACCAACAGCGAAATCAGCTTTGCTTTCATCACCTTAGCCTCCTTGACTCGTTAATATAAAAAATCGTACCCCTCGATTAGAGGATGTCAAGGAAAGCGACAATATCCCTGATAGGCAAGAAGTTACCCACTTTATAAAAGGGGACCCGCACAGCGGGCCTAAAGGACCAGGGGGGATTTTTCAGTGACTGGCAACAACAAATCCCCCTTTACGAAAGGGGGATTTGATCGGCAGTTTCACGGGCACCCGCAAGGGATGCCCCTATAGTAAATCCCACTTTTCAATGCGCTTCGGCCCAGTTCCTCCCGAAGTTCGCATCCACCTTGAGCGGCACGCGGAGCTTGACCGCGTGCTCCATCTCATGGACAACCAGCTGCTCCATCACCAGCCGTTCCTCCTCCGGCACCTCGAAGACAAGTTCGTCATGCACCTGCATGATGAGGCGGCTCTTTACCCCCTCTTTACGCATCCGTTCCGTGACCCTGAGCATCGCCATCTTGATGATGTCCGCCGCCGACCCCTGGATCGGGTAGTTGACGGCGTTTCGCTCGGCAAAGGCGCGCACCATGGCGTTGGCGCTCTTTATGTCCGGAATGGGGAGGCGGCGGTCGAGCAGGGTGGTGACGTACCCCTTTTCCCGCGCCTCGGTCACGCACCGGTCCAGGAAAGCCCGGGCCCCGGAGTGCCGGGCAAAGTAATTGTCGATGAAGTCCCTGGCCACCTTCTGGGCAACTCCGAGTTCCTTTGCCAGCCCAAACGGGGTCTGGCCGTAGATCACCCCGAAATTGATGGTCTTGGCCTGGCGGCGCATCTCCGGGGTGACCAGCTCCTGGAAGATGCCGAACACCTCGCTGGCAGTGCGGGTGTGGATGTCCTCGTCCCTGGCGAACGCCTCGCAGAAAACCTTGTCCTCTGAGAGATGGGCCAGGACCCGGAGCTCGATCTGGGAGTAGTCGGCCGAAAGGAGAAGACAGCCGGGCTCGGCGATGAAGGCGCGCCTGATGCCCCGCCCCTCCTCGGTGCGAACCGGGATGTTCTGGAGGTTCGGCTCCGACGAGGAGAGGCGGCCGGTGTTGGTTACGGTCTGGTTGTAGGATGTGTGGATGCGCCCCGTGGCCGGCTCCACCTGCCTGGGCAGGGCGTCGGTGTAGGTGGATTTCAGCTTGGAGAGGCTCCGGTACTGGAGGATGAGGCCCGCTATCTCGTGCCCCTCTCCGGCCAATCGCTCCAGTTCCTCCACGTTGGTGGACCACCCGGTCTTTCCCTTGGTCTTGCGCCCGGTGGGGAGGGCAAGCCGCTCAAAGAGCACCTCCCCCAGCTGCTTGGGAGAATTGATATTGAACTGTTCTCCTCCGGCCAGTTCGAAGATGCGCGCCTCCAGCTCCGCCAGCTCGCGGCCGAACCTCTCTGACAACTTCTCCAGGAGTTTCAGGTCCAGCTTTACCCCGGCAATCTCCATCTCCGCCAGGATCGGCACCAGCGGCACCTCCAGGTCGAAGAAGAGCCGATCCAGGCCAGCCTCCCCCAGGCGCGGCAGGAAAAGCCGGTGCAGCAGGAAGGCCGCGTCCGCGTCCTCGGCGGCATATACCGACGCCTTTTCTATCTCCACCTCGCTGAAGTTCTTCTGATCCTTTCCCTTGCCGGTCACCTCCTCGTAGGAGATCATCTTGTGGTCCAGGAACTCCACGGAGAGGGAATCGAGGCCGTGGCTGGAACGGGCCGGATTCAGGAGATAGGAGGCGACCATGGTGTCGCACCGGATGCCGGCCATCCCGATCCCGGCCGTGCGCAGCACCTGGTAGTCGTACTTCAGGTTCTGGCCGATCTTCGGTTTTTCCGGATCGGTAAGGAGCGGGCGCAGGGCGTCCAGGACCCGCTCCCTGGAAAGCTGTGGCGGGGCGCCCTGGTAGCTGTGCCCCACCGGGATATAGCACGCCTCGTGCTCGCGGACGCTCAGGGAGATGCCGACGATCTCCGCGGTCAGCGGATTGAGGCTCGTGGTCTCCAGGTCCACGGAAATGGCCGGGGCCTTCTCCAGCTCCGCCAAAAGCGCCGTGAACTCCTCCTCGTCCATGATCGTCCGGTAGCTGGCAGTGGGGAGGGTTGCCTCGCTAGTCAGTTCCTTCATGAGGGTGGTGAAACCGTACTCCCGGAAGAGCTCCGCCAGCCGCTGATTGTCATAGGGGGAGAGGGCGAAATCCTCGAAACTGTAGGTAAGCGGCACATCCCGGCGGATGGTGGCCAGCTCCCGCGACAGCCGCGCCTGTTCCGCGAACTCCCGCAGCTTCTCGCCGGTCTTCCCCTTCACCTCACCAGCCCTTGCCAGAAGCTCGTCCATGGAGCCATACTCCTGGATCAGCTTGATGGCGGTCTTCTCGCCGATGCCCGGCACGCCCGGAATGTTGTCCGAAGTGTCGCCGGCCAGCCCCAGCACATCAATCACCTTCTCCGGGCCGACGCCGAACCGCTCCGGAACCTCGGCACGCCCAGTCGTCTTCTCCTTCATGGTGTCCAGGAGCGTCACGCTCTCGGTGACCACCTGCATCAGGTCCTTGTCCCCGGTGACAACCACCACGTCAAGCCCCTTCCCCTCGAACTCCTGCGCCAGGGTGCCGATGATGTCGTCCGCCTCGAACCCGCCCTTCTCCAGCACCGGTATGTTGAAGGCCCGCACCATCTCCTTGATGGGGGCGATCTGCGGCACCAAGTCGTCGGGCATGGCGGAACGGTTGGCTTTGTATTCCGGGTAAAGCTCGGTGCGGAAGGTCTGCCGCCCCACATCGAACACCACGGCTACATGGTCCGGCTTTCGGTCCTTCAGCACCTTGAGGAGCATCTGGGTAAAGCCGTACAGGGCATTGGTGGGGAATCCCTTGGGGGAGGAGAGGTGGCGGATGGCGTAGTAGGCCCGGTAGATGTAGGAGGAGCCGTCGATCAGGTACATGACAGGTTTTTCACCCATGGCGTTAATCCTTCTTCTCGCGGGTGAACATCACAAACGCCATGGCCGGCCGCTTGCTCGACTCGCGCATGGCGAACTGGATCGTGTCGAACCGCCACCCCGCTTCGGTCCATTCGTTCAGGACCTCCTCCAGGGCGTCCTCTGTGACCGTGTTCACTTCCACCACCTTGTATTTGAGCATATGCCACCTCGCGAATCGATTTGTGGGGCATTTTACCGCCAATCAGCCGGTTCTTCAAGGGAGAAGTCGCCACCCGTGGGGATTACGCAGACATGCTTTTTCAGTTTGCAGCTACCCCGAACTCTGGTATCATTATAACCATAAAACCACCATCGAGGAGGTGAACGGCAGGGACGATTTCGAAACGTAATCCGTGCAGCAACAATCAACCAGAACAAAGGGGTGCGCTGTATGACTCAGAAAGAAAAGGAAACGATCGAGAAAATCTCTGATGAAGCGGAATTGGATGTGGATTCCAAGTTCGGCAAGAAGGACATGAAGGAACGCCGCGGCTTGACGAAGGTGACCCTCTACGACGGGTCGAAAAAGCTGAAACACAGCGTGCCGAAAGGGAAGAAAATCTGAAGTGACAATTACATACTGACTGACAATGAGGGGGGAGGAACGGTTCGTGCCGGTTTCCTCCCCCTTGACATTTGCGACGGGATTATTATCTTGAAGGTACCGTCTCGCTCCTCAGCCGGAACATGGGAGCGAAGCCGGGAGCCTGTCCGGCGAGGAGGAATATCGTAATGGCTATTGTGCGTTATAATCCATTCAGGGATCTGCGGGCCATGCAGGAGCAGATGAACCATCTGCTGGACATGGCGTGGAGCAGGGACTCTGGCGAGGATTTGCGGGAAGGGGTATGGCACCCGCCGGTCGACATCTTCGAAACCGCGGATGCCGTCATCATCAAGGCGGAACTTCCCGGCATAGAGCAGAAGGACATCGAGGTGAAGATCGAGGATGGCACCTTGGTCCTTCGGGGCGAGCGCAAGCACGACGAGGATATCAAAAAGGAGAACTATCACCGGGTCGAGCGGTACTACGGCCCGTTCCAGCGCACCTTCTCCCTCCCCAGCGCCATCAACCAGGAAAAGGTCAAGGCCACCTGCGACAAGGGGGTTCTGACCATCGTCCTCCCCCGGCGGGATGAGAAGAAGCCGAAACAGATAAACGTGGAAGTGGAATAAGGCAGGCTGTAGGCTGTAGGCTGAAGACCGAAGGGAAAAAGACTTTCCTACAGCCTACAGCCTTCAGCCTGGTTTCCCGCCTCATTCATACTCCCCGTCCTGTATCCTTCCAAATCCAATGCCACGTATTTGAACCCCTGTCCCTTGAAGAACGCCACAATCTCCAGCCTCATGGCCGGCTCCACGGCCCGCGGGATATCGCCTTCCCCCAATTCGATCCGGGCCGTTTCGTCGTGGAAGCGGACCCGGTAGACCCGAAACCCCTTTTCCCTGAGAAACTCCTCGCATGCCTCGATCCGGTTGAGCCGCTCGGGAGTAATCTTCGTCCCGTAAGGGAAACGGCTGGAGAGACAGGCGAACGCCTGCTTGTTCCAGGTGGGAAGCCCCAGCTCGCGCGAAAGCGCCCGGACCTCGTCCTTGGTCAGCCCGGCCTCCAGGATGGGACTCCGGACCGACAGCTCGCCCGCGGCCTTCCTGCCGGGGCGGTAGTCGGAAAGGTCGTCCATGGTGCTGCCGTCAGCCACGGAGTCGAACCCCAGCTCCCTCGCCCTTTCCGCGCAGATGGCAAACAGCTCCTTCTTGCAATGGTAGCAGCGGTCGCGGGGGTTGTCGGCAAAGCCGGGGATCTCCAGCTCGTTGGACTCCACCACGATCTGCCGGGCGCCGATGGTGCGCGCCAGCTCGCAGGCAGCCTCGAACTCCGATTGGGGATAGGTGGGGGAAGTGGCGGTAATGGCGCAGGCATGGTCGCCGAGCACGTCGTGGGCCACCTTGAGGAGAAACGTGGAGTCCACCCCGCCGGAAAAGGCCACCACCACCGAACCCATCTCTTGCAGAATCTGTTTCAGCTTTTCGTACTTCTCGTGTAACTGATCCATATATCCTCAACAAAAACGCCCCGTGACGGGGCGGTGTCTTGTAGGGGCAGACCTGTGTGTCTGCCCAATCTAAGAGGGCGCACACGCAGGTGCGCCCCTACCTGTTCATCAACCCTAATCGAAAACCCCGGTCGACAGATACCTCTCGCCGGTGTCAGGAAGAATAACGACCACGTTCTTCCCTTTCCCCAGCTTCTTCGCCAGCTGCACAGCCCCGAACAGCGCGGCCCCGGATGATATCCCGACGAGAAGCCCCGTTTCCGTGGCCGCACGCGCGGTCATGGAGTAGGCGTCGTCGTTGCTCACCCGGATGACCTCGTTGTAAACCTCCTGGTTCAGGACCTCGGGAATGAAGCCGGCACCGATCCCCTGAATCTTGTGGGGTCCGGGCTCGCCTCCCGACAGGACCGCCGAAGCGGCCGGCTCGATCGCCGCGATGTGTATCTTCGGATTATGGTTTCTGAGAACCTCGCCGATCCCGGTGATGGTACCGCCGGTGCCGACACCGGCCACGAAGCCGTCGATGCTGACGCCCGCCATGGCACTCAGTATCTCCGGGCCGGTGGTTTTGCGGTGTACCTCCGGGTTTGCCGGATTTTTGAACTGCTGCGGCATGAAGTAACCGTTGGTCTGCGAGAGTTCCTCCGCCTTCTGCACGGCCCCGCGCATCCCCTGGGCGCCGGGTGTGAGCACCAGCTCGGCGCCGTAAGCGGCCAGAAGCCGCCGCCGCTCTATGGTCATGGTATCCGGCATGGTCAGGACAAGCTTGTAACCCCTCACTGAGCAGACCATGGCAAGGCCAATGCCGGTGTTGCCGCTGGTCGGTTCCACCACGGTTGCGCCGGCCTTCAGGTGCCCTTCGGCCTCCGCTTTCTCGATCATGGCCAGGCAGATGCGGTCCTTGACGCTGCCGCCGGGGTTGAATGACTCCACTTTGGCGTGGATCGCCGCGGAATCCTTGCTCTCGAACTGCTCCAGCCGTACCAGCGGCGTATTTCCGATCTGTTCGATGATGTTGGCGCTCTTTTGAACCGGCATGGCAGGTCTCCTTAGTAACCCGTAAATGCGAAAACGAAATTCGAGAGTAAAAAGCGAGAAAAGGTAAAAAGCCGTCATTTCGCTTCATACTCTCGCCTCACCCTCTCGATTTTTAAATCATATCAGATAAAATACATGAACCTGTGGTCCTGCTCCCTCTTGATCCCCATGGTCTGCCCACGCTCGCAGAGGGTCTTAAGGGAGACGCTGTCGAAATATTCGTACAGCCTGTTGGTCGCTTCCTGCCAGATGGTCTGGGCAAGACAGCTGCCGTCGAATTCGCACCCCTTCTTGCTCTTTTTGGGAGAAACACACTCGATCAGGATGCTTTCCCCCTCCGTGGCGCGGATGATATCCCTGAGGGTTATCTCCTCGGGCTTCTTTGCCAGGAAGTACCCCCCCTGCGGGCCTCGCTTGCTCTTGAGAATCCCGGCCCGCTTGAGGCTCTGGAAAATCTGCTCCAGATAACGCGGGGAGATATGCTGGCGGCGGGAAATGTCCTGGATCTGGGCGGGAAAGGTGCCGGAATTGTAGGCGATGTCGAACAGCGCCCTGAGGCCGTAACGGCTTTTCGTGGAAAGTTTCATGCTTTTCTCCTGACGGAATTAAGCTTTTTTAGCCTTATACAATACTCCATCAGGATAATCAAGATTGTTGAATATATTTCACAGAAAAAAATGGGGATTTTTTCTTCAAGTTGCTGCCATGGTCCTACTGGATATGGCAGACCGTGCACAGACCGCTGTTTTCGTTGGGTATGCGAAGGTGAGACTCCGATTGGTTGGTAATATCGTGACAGGAAATGCACCCGATCTTGTTGTCCAATAGCTTGATCCCTGCGGCGACTACATTGTCAATCGAGGCGAATTTTGCCTCCCTGCCGAGGGGGGGGTACTCCTTCTCAACTGGGTGCGAATCGCTGACCGTGCAGTCCACCGTGCATATACCGACGGAACTGGCTATCGTTCCATCGTGACAACTCAAGCAACCATAGCTCGTATCTTCAGGATTGACCATAATGCTGTAATGCTGGAATAAACCCACGGCTCGCGCCTCTGAGAAGCTGAAGCTCACAGACATCCCGGCAAAAACTAGCAGTACTTTCAGCAAAGTTCTACCCATGACAGAAACCTCTCGGGCCGATTTTGCTTCAAGTATACCTGCTGCCGGCCTCTCCGCAAGCGTGAATCACCAGTGCTTTTTAGGCGGCTCCACGCGACCGGCGCGTTTGATCTCCCCATTTTCAACCTTGAACACGTCGCCATAAGCATTGGTCCAGGTGTCTCCCTCACTGAGGGGATACGGCACCTCGCGCTGCCCCAGGAACACCTCGTCCTCGCCGATATAGGCGAACCATTCGAGGCTGCCGTTCATCCATAACCTGTTCTTTATCGTCATGCGTCTTGCCTCCAAATCAGATTATTCTATACTTTCATGGTACAGGAAAATCAGGTTGCCGGTCAAGGAACCGAAGAATTTTGGGCTTGTTGTAGCTGGCCATATTTGATATTTATGCAGTTCACACCAAATACACCACCGCAAGGAGTCAGCCCATGAAATTCACCAAGATGCACGGCGCAGGGAATGACTATGTGTACGTCAACTGCTTCGAGGAGAAGATTGAAAGCCCCGAGCAGGTGGCGATCAAAGTCAGTAACCGCAACTTCGGCATCGGTTCGGACGGGCTGATCCTGATCATGCCGTCGGACAAGGCCGATGTGCGTATGCGGATGTTCAACTCCGACGGCTCTGAGTCCGAAATGTGCGGAAACGGCATCCGCTGCGTAGCCAAGTACGCCTATGACCACGGCATCGTGACCAAAAAGGAGATCTCCGCCGAAACCGGCGCCGGCATCCTCACTCTGCAACTTTTTACCGGCCAGGACAACAAGGTGGAAAAGGTCCGCGTCAACATGGGCAAACCGCGTCTGACCCGCGCCGAGATACCGATGCTGGGAGACCCCCAGGACTGCCAGGTGGTCAGCCTCCCCCTCAATATCCTCCACGACACCTTCAACATCACCTCCGTCTCCATGGGAAACCCGCACTGCGTCATATTCGTGGACAACGTGGAGCACTTCCAGGTTGAAAAGTACGGCCCCTTGATCGAGAACCACCACATGTTCCCGCGCCGCACCAACGTCGAGTTCGTGCAGATCATCTCCAAAACCGAAGTCAGGCAGCGCACTTGGGAGCGCGGCGCCGGCGAAACCCTTGCCTGCGGCACCGGCGCCAGCGCGGTCTGCGTGGCTGGAGCCCTGAACGGCCTGACAGAGAAGAAGATCCTCAACCACCTCTCCGGCGGCGACCTTGAGCTGGAGTGGGCCGAAGACGGACATCTCTACATGACCGGCCCGGCAACCGAGGTGTTCTCCGGGCAAATCAACATCTGATCCGAAACCGTAGGGGCGGCCCTATGTGGCCGCCCTGAACCTGGGCAGACACACAGGTCTGCCCCTGCCGAAAACCTATGAATTCCTGCCCAATGTGTACCAAATGGCTCGACGAACCTGATCTCCGCATCGCTGAGTTTGATCGCACCTACGTCCTCCTCAACCGCGACCAGTTCTTCCCCGGCTACTGCTTCGTCTTCACCAAAGAGCATGTTACCGAGCTCTTTCACCTCTCTCCGCCTGTCCGGCAGTCCGTAGTGGAGGAGGTGACCGCCGTGGCCGCCGCCCTTTACAAGATTTTCAAACCGGATAAGATTAACTACGAGCTCCTCGGCAACATGGTGCCACACATGCACTGGCACGTGGTCCCCCGCTTTGCCACCGACCCCCTCTGGCCCCGCCCGATCTGGAGCGAGCCGCACCAGGAGGTGATACTGACGGCGGAGGAGTATGCCGAGCGGATCGGATTGATAAGGCAAGCCATTTTTGCCACAGAGCCACAGAGACACTGAGAAACTCCCTATATCCTTTCTCTGCTGTTCTCTGAGTCTCTGTGTCTCCGTGGCAATCATCGAGGAATTTATGAAAGATTATCTCGGCGCACACATGTCCATCGCCGGCGGCATCTTCAACGCGCCGGAGCGAGGGGTGAAGGTCGGATGCGGCGTGATCCAGGTATTCACCCAGAACTCCAACCAGTGGAAGGGAAAGGCGATCTCCGATGCCGACGTCAAGCTGTTCAAGGAAAAATGGTGCGAGTCGGGGCTCAACGAGATCGTTTCCCACGACATTTACCTGGTAAACCTCGGCGCCGCTCCCGGCGAGGTGCGCGACAAGAGCCTCGCCTCATTTCGGGAGGAGATGGAGCGCTGTGCCCGGCTCGGCATCACGAAGATCGTCATGCACCCCGGCGCCCATGTGGGGGATGGCGAGGAAACCGGCATCAAGCGCATTTGCGAGGCATTTAAACAGCTTTTTACGGAAGTCCCGGACTACTCCGGCAAGGTGCTGCTGGAAACCACGGCAGGCCAAGGCTCCAACGTCGGCTATACCTTCGAGCAGCTGGCCGCCATCATCGACGGCTCCAAGTTCCCCGACCGCTTCGCCATCTGCTACGACACCTGCCACACCTTTGCCGCGGGCTACGACATCACCACCCCCAAAGGGTACGAGCAGGTCTTCGCCGATTTCGACCGGATACTGGGACTGGAACTCCTCCAATGCTTCCACATCAACGACTCCAAGAAGGGGCTCAACTGCCGGGTCGACCGCCACGAGCACATCGGTCAGGGGGCCATGGGACTGGAAGGTTTCCGCCTCCTCATGAACGACCCCCGCTTCGCCAAGGTGCCGAAAATCCTGGAAACCCCGAAGGGGGACAACGATGAGATGGATATCGAAAACCTGAAGGTGCTGCGGGGGCTGCAGAAAAAGGGTAAGAAATGAAACAGTTGCAATGGACGGTCGGCCAGGAGTCGGTCAGGATGCTGGAACTGGGACATCCGTGGATCATCGCCGACAGCTGGACTAAAAAGTGGCCGGCCGGCAAGGCCGGAGACCTGATAGAACTTACCGACGCCAGTGGTCGATTCCTGGCCACTGCGCTCCTCGATCCGGAGGACCGGGTGGTGGCGCGCGTCTTGGGACGCGAACGGATGCGGCTGGACAGGAAGTGGCTGGAGCGGCGTCTGCAAGCGGCGCGGCGGCTTCGCGACGAGCACGCCCTGCTTGGAGAGACCGACGCTTATCGCCTGGTGAACGGCGAGGGTGATGGCCTGCCCGGCGTGACCGTGGATCGCTACGGAGACTTTCTGATGGTGCAGCTCTACTGCGCCGGCTGGCGCCCCCACCTGCCGCTCCTGACCAGGACGCTGCAGGACATCTTCCAGCCAACCGGGATCTACGAAAAGAGCCGCCCCCAAAAGACCCGTGAACTGGAAGCAACAAGCGACACCAAGCGCTACGGGAAACTACTGGCAGGCGCTCCGGCCCCCACCCGGCTGACCGTCATGGAAAACGGCCTTTCCTTCCTGGTCGATCTGGAACATGGCCTGAACACCGGCCTCTTCCTGGACCAGCGTGTCAACCGCCGGAACCTGATGGGACGCGCCGAGGGGAAACGGGTCCTGAACCTCTTCGCCTATACCGGCGCCTTTTCGGTAGCGGCAGCGGCAGCAGAGGCAAAGCTGGTCACCAGCGTGGACGCCTCTCCCGGTTACACGGAGTGGGCCAGGGCCAACTTCGGCGCCAACCGGCTCAACCCCAAGCGCCACGAGTTCATCGTCGGTGACTGCCTGGCAGCGCTGGGTGAGCTGAACCGCCAGGGGAAACGCTACGACATCGTCCTGATGGATCCCCCTTCCTTCTCCACCACGGCCAAAAGCCGCTTCACCACCCGGGGAGGAACCTCGGAGCTTGTGGCAGCAGCCCTGCCGCTCCTTGAGGACGGGGGACTAATGATAACATCTTCCAACCACCAGAAGGTGGACGTGGCCGACTTCCTCAAGGAGCTGCGCCGCGGCGCGCTTCAGGCTGGGAACGAGCTGCGGGTCATCAACCTTGCCGGCCAGCCCGAGGATTTCCCCTACCCGGTCACCTTCCCCGAGGGACGTTACCTGAAGTACGTGGTCAGCGTAAAAAGTGGCTCTTTGTGAACAAATTTCAGGAGGACCGCCATGGAAAAGATCGAGATCATCCAGGGAGACATCACCAGATTGGACGTTGACGCCATCGTCAACGCGGCCAACAAGACGCTGCTAGGCGGTGGTGGAGTGGATGGCGCCATCCACCGGGCGGCCGGGCCGGAGCTGGTGGAGGAATGCTCGACCCTCATGGGTTGCGAGACCGGCGACGCAAAGATCACAAAAGGCTACAAACTCCCCGCGAAACATGTGATCCACACCGTGGGACCGGTCTGGCACGGCGGGGACAAGGGAGAGCCAGATCTCCTGCGGAGCTGCTACCGCCGTTCGTTCCAGGTGGCACACGAAAGCGGCGTGAAGTCCATAGCCTTCCCGGCCATCAGCTGCGGGGTCTACGGCTACCCCATGAAGCAGGCGTGCGGGATCGCCATGGAAGAGGCGAAAGCGGCGCTGGGGAAATACCCGGAACTGGACCGGGTGATCTTTGTCCCGTTCAGCGAACCGGCGGCTGAGGTCTATCGGGAGACATTCCGGAGGGTGTTCCTGGACAAATGACCTCTATTTCAACACAGAGACGCAGAGATACAGAGTCGCTGAGAAAACCTCAAACCCTCTGCGTCTCCGTGACTCCGTGTCTCTGTGTTATTACTTCGGCAATTAAACATGTAAAACCCTGGTGTAGGGGCGCAGCATGCTGGGCCCGATTGGGCGGGGCATGCCTGTAGAGACGCAAAATCTTGCGTCTCTACGCGACGGCGCAGCCCCTACCGTTGATATGTTTAATTGCCGAAGTAATAAGTTTATTGTACGAGTTTTTGAGAGAACACAACAGGAGACCACATGAGATTCATTGCTACAATCGCACTGGCAGCCCTCCTTCTCGCCTCTGCCGGCTGCACTTCCGACAAGTCGAAGGAGCTGTTCGACACCGCCCAGTTCGAGGAGAAGCAGAACAACAAGGAGCATGCCATCAAGCTCTACGAGGAAATAATCTCGAAATATCCCCAATCTCCGCTCGCAAAACAGGCGGAGGAGCGTCTTGCAGCGCTGAAGGGAAGCAAGTGAAGGCAGTAATCCAGCGGGTAAGCGAGGCAAAGGTAGTGGTGGGAGGAGAGACCGTCGGCGAGATCGGCCGGGGAATCCTGGTGCTGCTCGGCGTGGAGAAGGGGGATTCCGAGAAGGACGCCGACTGGCTGACGGAGAAGATCGCAGGGCTGCGCATCTTCGAGGATGATGCCGGCAAGATGAACCTGTCGGTCCAGGATATCGGCGGCGCGCTCCTCATCGTCTCCCAGTTCACCCTGGCGGGGAACTGCGCCAAGGGACGCCGCCCCTCCTTCGATACTGCTGCCCCCCCGGACGAGGCCAAGCGGCTCTATGAGTATTTCGTGGAAAAAGCGAAGAGCCTCGGAATCCCGGCGCAAACCGGCATATTCCAGGCGGACATGAAGGTGCATCTCGTTAACGATGGGCCGGTAACATTTATACTGGCAAGCCGTGAAAAGTGAATAGTGAATGGTGAATGGCAAAACCCTGAAAACCATCCTGGACAACCTCTACGCAGCGCGTTCGCAGGCCCACC
This sequence comes from Geobacter sp., assembly GCA_016177775.1. Lineage (GTDB taxonomy): Bacteria > Desulfobacterota > Desulfuromonadia > Geobacterales > Geobacteraceae > JACOUQ01. The sequence continues at coordinate 3,388 of JACOUQ010000018.1, read as the reverse complement.
TGGCTAACGACCCCCTCTCCTTCTGCCACCGGTACGAGAGCCCGGAGGACCGGGAGATCGTGGGACTGATCGCCTCCTGCTTTGCCTACGGCAATGTCAAGATCATCCTGCGGAACCTGGAGGCGATCTTCGGCAGGATGGGGGACTCTCCCCGGAAGTTTGTGGAGGGGTTCGAGCCGGATAAGGGGCTGAAACTCTTCGCCGGGTTCAAGCACCGCTTCAACGACGGCCGCGACCTCTGCGCCCTGCTGCTCGCCATCCGCACCATGCTGGAGGAGGCGGACTCCATCCGCGATTACTTCCTCGGCTGCTACGACGCTACGGCAGAGGACATAACTCCATCGCTCATCGAATTCTCCGTCGCCGTCCTCGCCATGGATTACTCGGCGGTCTTCGGCGGCCCGATCCCGAAAGACTCCTACTTCCCCTTCTTCTTCCCCTCCCCCGCCTCGGGAAGCGCCTGCAAGCGGCTTTGCATGTATCTGCGCTGGATGGTGCGCCCGGCTGACGGGATCGACCTGGGGCTGTGGCACGAAATTCCGCCGGCAAAGCTCGTCATCCCCGTGGATGCCCACATCCAGCGCATCTGCGGATTTCTCGGCTTTACCTCCCGCAAGCAGGCTGACTGGCGCATGGCCAGGGAAATCACCGCGGCGCTGCGAAAGCTCGACCCGCTCGATCCGGTGAAGTACGACTTCTCCATCTGCCACCTGGGGATTTCCGAGAAGTGCGATGGCAAGGACCTGACCAGGTGCCTCACCTGCGCCACCTCATCCGTCTGCCGCGAGGGGATGGCATGAAGGGGCCGCTGGTTCTGCTGGAATCCCTGGTACCCGGACCGGAAGGGAAATCCTGGCGCTTTCACGGCTTCAGGGAAATTGTGGCCGCCGTAACCCCGGCCGAGGTGCTGCCGGCCCTTCACAGGGTGGAGGAGCTGGTGGAAAGCGGGCTCCATGCTGCCGGCTTCATCGCCTACGAGGCCGCGGCCGCCTTCGATCCCGCCCTGGCGGTGCACCCGCCTGGAGACCTTCCCCTCCTCTGGTTCGCCATCTTCTCCGAGCGCCTCCCCGTCACTCCGGATTCGAGCCGGGTCGAGAGAGCATTCCGTCTCGGCCATTGGGAGCCCTCCCTCACGCGGGAGGAATATTGCCGCGACGTGGAAAATATCAGGGAGCTCATTGCCGCTGGCGACACCTACCAGGTGAACTCCACCTTTCGCCTGCGCGCCAATTTCGAGGGTGACCCGCTTACGCTCTACCACACCCTCCGTCGCGCCCAGCGCGCCCCCTTCTGCGCCTTCATCGACACCGGCCGCCACCAGGTCCTCTCGGCCTCCCCCGAGCTCTTCTTTTCCCTGCGTGATGGCGTCCTGACCACCCGCCCCATGAAGGGTACCGCGCCGCGCGGGCGATGGCTGGAAGAGGACCGGGCATTGCGGGACAGCCTGCGGGAGAGCAGCAAGGAGCGGGCCGAGAACCTGATGATCGTCGACCTGTTGCGAAACGACCTGGGCATGGTGGCCGAAACCGGGAGCGTGCAGGTGCCGTCCATGTTCGACGTGGAGACCCTGGAAACCGTCCACCAGATGACCTCCACCGTCACGGCCCGCCTGCGGCCGGGGCTGGGTATTTCCGACATCATGGGCGCCCTCTTCCCCTGCGGCTCGGTGACCGGCGCGCCCAAAAAGCGGACCATGGAAATCATCCGGGAACTGGAGGACCTGCCGCGCGGCATATATACCGGCTGCATCGGTTACATCTCCCCCGGACAGGAGGCAGTCTTCTCCGTCGCCATCCGCACCGTGGTCACAGACTGGGAGAGCGGAGCAGCAGAGCTTGGAGTCGGGAGCGGGATCACTTGGGATTCCCAGCCGGAGGCCGAGTACGACGAATGTCTTGCAAAGGGCCGCTTCGCCCGGCTGGACATCCCGGAATTCAGCCTCATAGAAACCCTCCTGCACGAGCCAGGCAAAGGATACTTCCTCCTGGAACGCCACCTCGCCAGGCTCGCCAGATCGGCGGAGTATTTCCGCTTCCCCTTTGACCGGGATGCAGTGCTCAAGCGCCTGGAAGCCTTAGCACCAACCCTCCCCGGTCGCCAGAAGGTGCGCCTCCTCCTCGACCGGAGCAGCGCGATTTCCCTCGAATCCGCCCCCATCGACCTTGACCCGGAAGGTGCCGAGTTGACCGTTACCCTCGCTGCCGAAACCGTCGATTCGACCGACCCTTTCCTCTACCACAAGACCACTCACCGCCCCCTGTACACCGCCGAACTCCCCCGCCATCCCGGCTGCGCGGATGCGATCTTCATGAACGAGCGGGGGGAAGTGACCGAGGGTGCAAACCACAACGTGGTGGCCCGGATCGACGGAAGTCTCGTCACCCCCGCGCTCCCCTGCGGCCTTCTCCCCGGCACCTTCCGGGAGGAGCTCCTTGCGCGCGGCGAAATCGTCGAAGGGATCATCATGCGCGAAGATCTGCGAATAGCGGAAGAGCTGTGGCTGATCAACTCGGTGCGCGGCTGGCGAAAAGTGCGGATAGTATGATCAGTTTCGATCGGGAGATGATGGCCAAAGCCGAAGCAGTATTGTAGAAACCAGCACCCCAGATTTTCCCGTCTCCCGTCTCCCGTACCCCACCTTTAACCCACTTGACACATCTTACTCCCCGCCCTATACTGAGCCCGCCTTCATCAATTCCGGCTTACCACGAGGCTTCAGAGATGAATGAACTCATCGGCCACACATAAGACAGACAGCAAAGCCGCTTCCGCAGCAGGGAGTGGCTTTGTGCGTTTGTGGGGGATGGATCCACGCATGAAATCGCAGCTTAACCTTTATAGGATGCCCGAGAAAATACGCGGCCTCTCCTTTGAGTGCCACAGAACATCTTATACAGGATAACTGGAAAGCATCCCATATGAGATGCCCTATCTTGTATAAGATGCTTTTCGTGGAAATAAATATTACATTTGGGTAGATCAGCGGTTCACGCGCGCGCGTGTGAACCGCTCAATAAGATGTTATCTTGAATTGCGAATTGTATCTTCGATATTACTGAGTGTTCCTATCAGCACATTGAACGCTTTTTCGTCATAGGCAACGGTTTGGTGATTTTGCAAGCGAATTTCGTTTTCCCATCGCATAGCTTCCCGCTCCGTGACTACTGCCTCGATTTGCACGCGAATCCGTAATTCCGTGAAGGTGTCCATCTTCAAAATCCTTTCCGCTCCGGCCACCGATGAACGATAATCGGGTAAGGGGGGGCTTTTCTCCCCCCCTCCCCACACCACCCGGCATGCGGGTCCGCACCGGGCGGTTCGCTGAAGTTACCGGGCCGTAGCCGGGTAATGAGTCTTCACCCACAGTTCTTTGACAGATACGAGACCT
>JACOUQ010000017.1 GCA_016177775.1 Geobacter sp. | reverse complement strand
CGGCCCTCCGCACATTGCTGTGCGAAGATTGCTGGTCCGCTGGAAAAATTTCAAGTCGTTAAACGCCATAACATCGCTTTCTCTTAGATTTTACGGGCTATTACAGCTCATCAACTATTCAACGTTGGGACACCAGTGATTGCAAATATCTCTCTATCTTTAAGAATGGCTCTGCCCTCGCGAGTGTTGTTCAATAAATTTCCTACCTCGTATATCTGCTCGAATGATTTAACAATGTTGGTTTTTAGTTGGCTGGTTAATACTGCGTTAGTGGGATTGATTTGGGCATACGGATGCATCTCAACCCCTTTAACCTCTATTAACACCAGAGCATCATCTAGTTCTAGTAACGCATCACATACTCTCTTTTTCTTGAAAATTCCTTTTAGCTTAACTTCCGGTATGTAGGGTATCTTATTTTCGTTCATGAGCCGGTTGATGTAATTCTCGAATAGGACTCCGAACGTTTGGGTGAAATTGCTTCTCTGTGCGCATTTTAGGGTGTCATAAATTGCGTGCTTGATTTTCTCTTGTAAAACGTAAGGGGAGTAGCAGTAATACTTGTCTTCGACCTTAAGAAATGGATACTGCTTCAAAGGAGTTTGCTCGGTCAATTGTAGAAGCTTATCTTCTGTATTTTCATAATGTCGTTCGAAAAACTGTCTTGTTTCACCCACAGAAAGAGCAACAAGACGAAAAAATGAATCTATGACCTCTTTGTTATAACCCAAGGGAACAAACCATCCCTTAGTAATATGGATTCTACCACTATCGTCGATAAATCCCGACCATGCAGATACTAGCATTTGAAGAAATGTTTTTATTTCGAGCCCTGTGATAGCGAGGAATTCTTCACTCAGTTTGGCGGCAGTACTACCATCAAAAATCAGGAGTTGTCTGGCCATGTCACTGGAAGTAATCGGGCGCTGAAACCAGAATTGCTGAAACGCTAGCGTCCGCATGAACTTTCTGCCGCCACCTTTCTCGCCTTTTAAAAAACGGGATTCCTTTCCGAGTTCTATTATGTGATTTAGGGCAGTGTTAATGTCACCTGTCGTTGCCGTCTTTCTACCATTTCGTCCACCTTCCAGAAATGCTATTTTTATTAGATACAAAAGATTCCATGGGTAGTAACCGCCGTTCTCGTAGATGGCCTTTTTGCTTATCTCATGCAGTTTCTTAATGCATGGCAGGACAAGCGATAACGTTTCGTAATTCCTTACCTTATTCCGTAGAACTTTATAAGCTTCAAAGCTTGCCATTGGTTCTCCAGACAACAACCCAGCACCCCTATACTCAATGGAATTAAGTGTTAACGCTTCAACGCCCCGCTTTTCTCGGCAACTATTTTTGAAATGATCTCCGTGGTGTAATGGACAGCGTTCTTGACATCATCTTCCGAAGGGGAGGTGAGAGGGACATATTTCACCGAGGTTACATCGAATCTCCCTTGTCCCACAACCTTGGCATCGGGTCCCTGAAATAGCTGCGCCACCGCAGGATATACTGCCGCAGACCCGCTCACCCCGCCTGTCCCCTGGCTTATGGCCGTACGGGAATAGCCGGTAGGCGCCCAGATGACATAGGCGTAGTCGGTGCCGAGCTTTTTCATGATCTCCTTGACCTTTTGCAGGTCGGTCTTGCTGTAATCGATATCGATGGTAATGTGGGCCGAGTTGTATGGTCCCTTGATCTGCTGCGGATAACCCGTGACCCGCTTTGTCACTTGCTTGGCTGGCATGACCTTGAAGGTGCTGTTGCGGGCCAAGGCCTCTGTCATCGATTCGGTCACGGCGATGTTTATATCATTGTCGACTCCGGCCACGACGGCGATACTCTTGTTGTCCGCATTGATCTCCCCCGCGGTCGGGGAAAACATGAAACCGCTGAACATGCTGACACAGCCGGTAAGTACTGTCAGAACGACCACAGGAACGAATCTAAGAACTGCTTTCATAATGCCTCCTTGCCGGTATATATCCTCATTGTAAAATTCACCGCTACCTGCCGGTACTCGTCGCCTTGACGAATTTCTCCGTGATCCGCTCGGCCGAATCCCTCAGTAGCTTGTCGATATCATAGGCTTCACCCTTGAATATCGCCAGAAAGGACATGCTGCGGTCGTTCTGGTCATAGGTAAAGGCCACCGGTTTGCCATCCGGGTATTGGTAAAGGTTTCCGAGGGCGGTTATGGAGTAGGTGATGTTGTTGCCGAACCCTGAGGGGTCTCGCGAGAGGTTGTGACCCCATATCACAAACAGATAGTCTGATTTGAGGCGCTTTTGCATGGCGTCGAGTTTTTTTATCTCCTCCGGCAGGAGCCAGACTGGCTTTTCCTGCTCGAAGGAATCAAACAGGGAGAAGTTTACAGGATATTTCTCAAGCCGGCGGGATATCTCCTCCTGTCCCAGCACCTTGAGCGTTGTCCTCCGGGATAGCTCCTGAGAAAGAAACTCGGCAAGATGCTGAGTCGGTTCGCTGGAATTTCCGCTGATGACTGCAATGGTGGTGGGCTTGAAGGCAATGCTACCGTCCATCGAGACAAAAGGCTTGTGGATGCCGCAGCCGGTAAGGTGAAGCAACAGAAATGCAGTAGAGATGATATGCAAGTGCCAACATGCCTTTTTACTCACGCTTACCAGCCCCTTTTAAAAGATGGGCAAGAACCCTTGTCTCCGTCGATCCACTGTTTCAGCGAGTCGGCAACCTTGTCCCTTGACGTGTGATAGATGTCAACCTGGGTGCTGTTTTTCCCGGCCGTGCTCAGTTCGGCAACCAGCGTAAATAAGCCGCCCGGCGGTTCGCCGCTTTTGAATTTGACATGGTAGTCTTCCTGGAGTGACAGCGCCGTCGTGCCGTCTCGGGTTGCTTCGATCTTGGGACGGTACGTTGTCGTTCCGCCGGTCTCCTTGAGCATGTAGTTTGGCGGATTCGTTACCGTTACATCGAGGCACTTCTTGGCATACTCCTTCACATCGGCAACGACTGCCTTGACCGGGCGCTTGACGGTGACATGCTCGGCGCTTCGGAACAGACCGCCCGGTTTGCACATCGTCACGAACTCGTCACGGGTCTGCGGGACGCCGATGTATGTCGCGCAGCCGGTGAAAACCTGAAGAGAAATCAAGATCAAGCCAGCATTTCGAATAAGGCGGAACATGACACTAGCCTCCTGCTTATAAGTGACAACGGTATGTAGCTGTTGGCCGATTTGAAAAAACAAAAGCCGCTCCCTTTATGGAAGCGGCTTTGCTTTATCCTTTGCCCGTGCATGCGGCTTGAATCATCGGATTGGTCCCGGAGTAAGCGGTGTTGATGAAGTCCGGCTCAGTATATGGCGGGGAAGGGGTGGTGTCAAGGGTTTAAAGGCGGTGAATAGTGAATGGTGAAGCGGCCGGCTCATGCTCATGGCGTTCATCCCGGCAGGGTGACGCGGAAGGTGGTTCCTTTTCCCTCTTCGGTTTCCACCTTTATCGTGCCGCCGTGGTCCTTGACGATGCCGTAGGAAAGGGAGAGGCCGAGGCCGGTGCCGTTTTCCTTTGTGGTGAAGAAGGGGGTGAATATCTTTTTGAGGTGCTCCGGGGGGATGCCCTTGCCGGTGTCTCTGACGCTGATTTCGATAAAATCAGCGTCGGGTTCTATGTTCAATGTTCCATGTTCTACGTTTTTTTTATCAGCACCTTGAACCTTGAACTTTGAACCTTGAACGTTCGTTGCGCCAATGCGCAAGGAACCGCCTTCCGGCATTGCCTGTACGGCGTTCAGGACCAGGTTGGTGAATACCTGGCGCAGCTGGCCGGCGTCGCCTGATATCCTCCGGAGGTCGGGAGCATAGTCCTTATTTACCCGGATGTTGTCCAGGGGAATTTGGTGGCCGATCTGGGCGAGGATCTCGTCCAGCAGCCGGTGGATGTCCACTTCCTCCCGCTGCATCGGCTTCTGGCGGGCGAATGCCAGGAGGTTCGCCACGATCTTCGCCATCCGCTCGGTCTGCTGGGAGATGATGTCGATCTCCTCGCGGCTGGGGTGCTCCGGCGGGATGGACATCTCCAGCACTTCGGTGTTTCCCCGGATGATGGCCAGCGGATTGTTGATCTCGTGGGCCACGCCGGCGGATAGGATGCCGAGGTCGGCGAGTTTCTCGGCGCGGGCCAGGTCCGCCTGGGTCTTGAGAAGGAGCGTGCTCTTCTCCTCCAGTTCTGCGGTCCGCTCCATGACCTTCTGCTCCAGGCCCCGGTTCAGGCTGCTGATCTCCGCTTCCCGTTGGGCCAGTGCCCTGGTCATCTCGTTGAACTCGGAAGCCAGGTCTTCCAGTTCGTCCCCTGTCCGCACCTCTATCTGCAGGTCACGCTCCCCCACGGCCACGCGCCGGGCCAGGGTCTCCAACTCCTTGATGGGTCTGGCCAGGTGGGCGCCGATGACGCCGGAGAGCGCCAGGCCGATCAGGGTGGTGACGACCAGGACCGCGCCGAAGATGAGGTTGATGTTCCGCTTTAGGGCGGAATAAGGTTCTTCCAGCATTCCGACGTAGAGGGAGCCGATGGCCTCCCCCTTCAGGTCAAGGATCGGCTCGTAGGCGCTCAGATACCAGTCGTTCACCACGAACGCCCGGCTGATCCACTTCTTCTTCTCCTTGATGACCCGGTTGTAGACCTCCTCGGAAAGCCGCGTGCCGATGGCCCTGCTCCCGTCCGAGGCCCGCACGTTGGTGGCGATGCGCAGGTCCCCGAGGAAGATGGTGGCGGTGCCGACCTCTTTTCCGTCGAACTTCACCCCTTCGTAGACGATCTCCTTGATCTTGTCCACCACGGTGTTGTCGTTGTTCAGGAGCACGCCGCCGTAAAGCGCGCCGACTATATTTCCATTCCTGTCCCGCACCGGCGCGGCGGAGACCAGCACCATCCCCGACCGCTCGATATCCTTGGCGCCCGGTCGCGCGTGCGGCGTGGGGAGGATTCCGATGGTCGCCTGCCGTCCCAGCTCCTCCCTTTCCGCGGCCAGTTCCTCGAAGGTAAGAACCTCGGTGCCGGTGGCGGGCTTTCCCCCGAGGGCACTCGCCACGAAACGCGCTTCGCCCCGGTTGTCGCCGAAGGCGCGGGGGTTGTGGGCCCGGTAGATGACCTGTCCACTGCTGTCCACCGCAGTCAGGATGTCCAGGCGCTTCTTTTTCCTCAGGGGGGCGAGGAGGGCGGCGAGGGTGGCGCGGTCAGCGGCAGCCAGGGCATTGGCGGTGAAGGAGGTGCTGGCCGTGAATTCCACCAGCTCGCTGATATGCGCCAGCTCGTTTTGGTAGACCTCGCGCGCCGAGTTGAGGTCGGTCCTGACCTTTTCCTGGGCCTGCCGGGCGATCCTGGTGTTGATGATGGTGAGCCCGGTCATGGAACAGATGAGAATGGCGATGAACAGCGGGGCCAGGGCGCCGAAGGTCAGCTTGGTGCGTATGGTGATGCGGCGGGGCATCAGCGGACCTCTGGGAGGCGTCCGCCGTTGTTTTCCAGCCCGTACTCCTCGATCTTCCTGTCCAGGGTCCGGCGGGCTACCCCGAGGATCTGGGCGGTCCTGCTTTTGTGGAACCCGGTTTTCCTGAGGACGTTGCGGATGTGTTCCCGCTCCACGGTTTCCAGGGTCACCAGGCGCCCGTCGCTGTTCTCCTCTTCCGGCTGGTCGCTTTTCCAGACCGGGAGCGCCTCGGCGCCGACCATTCTGTCGCGTGTCAGTATGGTTGCCCGCTCGATGACGTTCTCCAGCTCCCTGATGTTGCCGGGCCAGTTGTAGGCGGTAAGCTTGCGCATGGCATCGGGGGTGAACCCGGCGATCTCCTTTTTCATCCGCTGGGAATGCTTTTTCAGGAAATGTAGCGCCAGGGGCTCCACGTCCTCTTTCCGCTCCCGCAGCGGCGGCAGGGTGATGGTGATGACGTTGAGGCGGTAGAAGAGGTCCTCCCGGAACTTCCCCAGCTTGACCTCGGCTTCCAGGTCCTTGTTTGTGGCCGCCACCAGCCGGATGTCGATCTTCTTCTCCACGGTCCCGCCGACCGGCATGAAGTCCCGCTCCTGGATGACCCGCAGCAGCTTGGCCTGGATCGCCGGGCTCATGTCCCCCACTTCGTCCAGGAATATGGTGCCGCCGTTGGCCTCCTCCAGAAGCCCCTTCTGCTGGGTTACGGCGCCGGTGAAGGCACCGCGCACATGGCCGAAGAGCTGGCTCTCCAGCAGGGTGTCCGTAAGTGCGGCGCAGTTGATGGAGAGAAGGCGCCGCCCCTTGCGTAGGCTACTGTTGTGGATGAGTCCCGCGATCAGCTCCTTGCCAGTGCCGGATTCCCCGAGGACCAGGACGTTGGCATCGCTCTGGGCCACATGGCGGGCCATCTCGTACACCTCGCGGAAGCGCTGGCTGGCATAGACGATGTTGTCGGCTGCCGCAGGTTTTGCCAGCTCCTCCTTGAGGGCGAGGTTCTCCTTCAGGAGTTGCTCCCGCTCCAGCACCTTCTCCAGCACGCCCAGGATCTTTTCCTTGGGGAACGGCTTGGTGACGTAGTCATAGGCCCCCAACTTGATCGTCTCGACCGCCGAATTGATGGAGCCGTAGGCGGTCATTATCACCACGGGCACTTCCAGGCCCAGCCCCTTGACCCGCTGGAGCACCTCGATCCCGTCCAGGTCCGGCATCTGCACGTCGAGGAGGACAAGGTCGGCTTTCTGTCCGTCGCGATTTTCCAGCCGCTTCAGGAGCGTCGCGCCCGAGGTGAATGTCTCCACGGCCAATCCCCTGGCCGTCAGGATCTTCCGCAGATACCGCAGGATCTCTGCTTCGTCGTCGCAGATGAGGATTCGCGCTGTTAAGTGGTCTTCGTGCATTTGCTACTCCTCCTGTTCCGCTTCATAAAGTCCCTCTTTGTGAAAGCACAGGCTTACCACCCCCGGCCCCTCCTAAAATAGGAGGGGAGCAAATTCCCCCTCCTTGGTTAGGAGGGGGTAAGGGGGTGGTCGAATCGGTTGTGGACCCCGAATCATTAATGAACCACAACAATATGGCCAAAATGTTACATGAGTTGACAAAATTAAACAAGACGTTGTTTTGCTATTTTGTAGACCGAATAAAAAATAAACGTAAGAAATATTGTCTACATTGTGATTTCAATAAGTTACATATGATAAATACGGTTCACTTAATTAGAATACACTATATTCAAATGTGGCACACGGGTTGCTGTATACGTCGCGGCTCGAATTCAAAGGCGTTTGAAGCCTATCGATTTTAAGAAGGAGGAAGTAATGGGTGTTTCCAGAAGGAAGTTTCTGCAGGGGGGGGTGCTGGCGGCAGCGGGCGTGGCCCTTTCCGGCAAGCCGGGGGAGGCTTCGGTCGACTCCCCGGACATCAGGACCAAGGGGGCGAAGGTTTCCACCACCATCTGCCCCTTCTGCTCGGTCGGGTGCGGACTGGTCGTCCACACGAAAAACGGGAAGGTCATCAATACCGAGGGGGACCCGCAGCACCCGATCAACCAGGGCTCACTCTGCCCCAAGGGCGGGGCGCTCTTCCAGATCGCCAATAACGACCGGAGGCTCCAGAAGGTGATGTACCGCGCTCCCGGCTCGGACAAGTGGGAGGAGAAGTCGTGGGACTGGGCACTGGATCGGATCGCCCAGCGGATGAAGGAGACCCGGGACAAGACCTTCAAGGTGAAGGAAGTGAACAAGAAGGACAACAAGGAGTACGTGGTGAACCGGACCGACGGCCTGGCCTTCTTCGGCGGGGCCGGCCTCGACAACGAGGAGTGCTACCTCTGGTCCAAGTTCGGCCGCGCCATGGGGGTGGGTAACCTGGAGCACCAGGCCCGATTATGACACTCCTCTACTGTCGCCGGTCTGGCGGCATCGTTTGGTCGTGGCGCAATGACCAACCACTGGATTGACCTGAAGAATGCAGACGCAATACTCGCCATCGGCTGCAACCCGGCCGAGAACCACCCGATCTCCTTCAAATGGATCGAGCAGGCGCTGGACAACGGCGGGAAGCTGATCTCCGTCGACCCCCGCTACACCCGAACATCTTCCAAGTCGGACATATACGCCCAGATAAGGCCGGGCACGGACATCGCCTTCCTTGGCGGGATGATAAACTTCGCCCTCCAGAAAAACATGATCCACCAGGAATACGTCCGGGAATACACCAACGCCACCTTTATAGTTAATGAGAAGTTCGATTTTCAGGACGGAATGTTCTGCGCCTTCGACGACCAGGAAAAGACCTACGACCCCAAGGCGTGGGCCTATGCCACCGGTCCCGACGGAAAGCCGAAGCGCGACCATGCCATGAAGGACCCGAACAGCGTCTATCAGCTGCTCAAGAAGCACTACAGCCGCTATGACGTGGATACCGTCTGCTCCATCACCGGGACGAAGAAGGAGGACTACCTCAAGGTGGCCAAGGCCTTCTGCGCAACGGGGCGCCCCGACAAGGCAGGGACCATCCTCTATGCCATGGGGATCACCCAGTCGACCCACGGGAGCCAGAACGTCCGGGCTGTGGCCATGCTCCAGATGCTGTTGGGGAACATCGGCATCGCCGGCGGCGGGGTGAATGCGCTTCGCGGGGAATCCAACGTGCAGGGCTCCACCGACTACGGGCTCCTCTTCCACATCCTCCCCGGCTACCTCAAGTCGCCGGAGTTCGACAACGTGAACCTCAAGGCCTACCTGGAGAAGTGGACCCCGAAGACCAAGGACCCGAAGAGCGTCAACTGGTGGGGAAACACCCCGAAGTACACGGTGAGCCTCCTGAAGGCATGGTACGGCGAGAACGCCACGAAGGAGAACGACTTCTGCTACGACTATCTCCCGAAACGGATGGGGAACTACTCCTACGTGAAGGTGATGGAGAAGATGGGGAAGGGGGAGATCGAGGGGCTGGTCTGCATGGGGATGAATCCGGCAGTCGGCGGTCCCGACTCCAACTCGGCCCGCGATGCGCTCGGCAAGCTCAAGTGGCTCGTCACCGCCGACCTCTGGGAGACCGAGACGAGCATCTTCTGGAAGCGCCCCGGCGTTGACCCGAAAACGGTCCAGACCGAGGTCTTCATGCTTCCGGTCGCTTCATCCATCGAGAAGGAGGGTTCAATCTCCAACTCCGGGCGCTGGACCCAATGGCGCTACAAGGCGGTGGAGCCGGTGGGGGACTCCCGGAGCGACATGCACATCATCGACGAGTTCTTCAAGCGGGTGAAGGCGCTCTACGCAAAAGAAAAGGGGGCCTTCCCCGAGCCGATCACGAAGCTCGCCTGGAATTACGGCAACGGCCACGAGCCGGACGTTAACCTGGTGGCGAAGGAGATCAACGGCTACTTCACGAAGGACATGACCATCAAGGACAAGGACAAGGTCCTGGAGTTCAAGGCGGGCGACCAGGTGCCGATGTTCAAGTACCTCCAGGACGACGGCTCCACGGTCTCCGGCTGCTGGATATACTGCGGCTCCTTCACCAAGGAGGGGAACCAGATGGCCCGCCGGGACGCGAGCGACCCGACCGGGCTCGGCCTCTTCCCGAAATGGTCCTGGTGCTGGCCGGTCAATCGCCGGATCATCTACAACCGCGCTTCCGTCAACCCGGCTGGCGAGCCGTTCAACCCGAAGCGGCCTCTCATCGCCTGGGACGCCCTGGAGAAGAAGTGGAAGGGGGATGTCCCCGACGGCCCCTGGCCGCCGATGAAGGACGACAAGGAAGGGAAGTACCCCTTCATCATGCTGGCAGAGGGGCATGGCCGCCTCTATGCCCTGGACATGAAGGACGGGCCTTTCCCGGAGCACTACGAGCCGGTGGAGAGCCCGGCCAGAAACCTTCTCTCGCCGGTGCAGAACAACCCTGTGGTGAAGCTTCCGAAGAACGTGTCGAGCGATGCGGCCAAGTTCCCGTTCGTCGGCACCACCTACCGGGTCACCGAACATTGGCAGGCCGGGGCCATGACCAGGAACCTCCCATGGCTGGTGGAGCTGGTCCCCGATATGTTCGTGGAGATCAGCGAGTCCCTGGCAAAACAGAAGGGGATCAGGCACGGGGAGATGGTGAAGGTCACCACCGAGCGGGGGAGCATCCAGGCGAAGGCCCTGGTCACTTCACGCCTCAAGCCGCTGACCGTGGGAGGGAAGGAGATCGAGCAGGTCGGCATGCCGTGGCACTTTGGTTATGCAGGTCTTGCCACCGGGGACAGCGGCAACGTCCTCACCCCGACAGCAGGGTGCGCCAACACCGGCATCCCCGAATACAAGGCGTTCCTCTGCAATATCGAGAAAGGGGGTAGGAAGGCATGAGTTCCGTTACCACAGATTGCAGCAAGTCAAAATCGTTTCTCATAGATACCACCAAGTGCACCGGCTGCCGCGGTTGCCAGGTCGCATGCAAGCAGTGGAACCAGCTGAAGGGCGAGAAGACCGAGTTCTTCAGCGGCGAGGGGTACCAGAACCCACCCTCCATGTCCGAGTACACCTTCACCAGGGTCAAGTTCAAGGACTACCAGAAGCACGGGCAGAACGAGTTCGCCTTCTACAAGGAGATGTGCATGCACTGCAACGACCCGGCATGCGCATCGGTCTGCCCGGTCGGCGCCTTCAAAAAGACCGCCGAGGGGCCGGTGGTCTACAATGCCGACCGCTGCATCGGCTGCCGCTTCTGCATGGTCGCCTGCCCCTTCGGCATCCCCAAGTACCAGTGGAGCAAGGCCTTCCCGCTGGTGAAGAAATGCACCGGCTGCTACAGCCGGGTGAAGAGCGGGCTGGAGCCCGCCTGCGCCACCGCCTGCCCCACTGCCATCACGTACGGGACGAGGGGAGAGCTGCTCAAGGAGGCGGAGAAGCGGATCGCGAACCGTCCGGACCGGTATTACAAGACCATCTACGGCAAGGAGGAGGCAGGGGGGACCAGCGTCCTCTACCTGACCCACCAGCCGCTGGACGAGCTGGGCTTCAAGCCGGTAACCTCCCGGTCGCTCCCTTCATACACCTGGCAGGCGCTGCGCTTCGTGCCGGGGATATTCCTGACCGTCGGCGGGGGGCTGTCGCTCGTCTCCTGGTTCAATCACCGGAAGGAGCGGGTGAAGCGGGAGGAGGAGCAGCGGAAGGCGTCTGCGGAAACGCATAATGGCACAGAATAAAAGAACTTGCCTCTCGCAGAGCTCGCAGAGGACGCAAAGAAAGTCCTGAAAACGAATAATGATTTTGGGGTTTCTCTGCGTCCTCAAGTGAGCGATAGCGAACGGGCGAGAGACAAGTTTTTCAAGGAGGATTTTATGACCGCTGCAAAGATAATAATGAACGAAATAAAGGGGTACCATCGCTTCCTCAAGTTCATGATGTTCCTGGTGGCCTTGGGCGCGCTCGCATCCGCTGTCCGCTTCGTCTTCGGGCTGGGTGGGACCACCAACCTCAACGACACCTACCCCTGGGGGCTCTGGATCTCTTTCGACGTGGTCACGGCGGTGCCGCTGGCCGCCGGGGCCTTCACCCTGGGTGCCATTGTCCACTGCTTCCACATCAAGAAGCTGGAGCCGCTGGTCAGGCCTGCCATCGTCACCGGCTTTCTCGGCTACTCCCTGGTGGGAATCGGGCTGCTGCTCGACCTGGGGCAGCCCCAGCGCGGGTGGCACACCCTGGTCTACTGGAACGTCCACTCCCCCATGTTCGAGGTCTCCATGTGCGTCATGGCGTACACCACGGTCCTCTTTCTGGAGTTCCTGTCGCCGGTCTGCGAGCGGTTGGGGTACCATCTGCCGCTGCGGGTGCTCCGCTGGCTGGAGATGCCGCTGGTGATCGCGGCGGCCGCCATCTCCACCCTGCACCAGTCATCTCTCGGCACCTTCTTCCTGATCGCCGTAGACAAGCTGCACGCCCTCTGGTACAACCCGCTTCTGCCGCTCCAGTTCTGGCTGTCGGCCATATTCACCGGCCTCTCCATCATCATCATCGAGGCGACCATGGTCCACCGCTACATGGACCAGCCGAACGAGTCGGAGCTCCTGGAGATCCTGACGAAGATACTTCCCTGGGTGCTGGGTGTCTATCTGGTGGTGAAGGGATTGTCCCTCGCTTTTCTGACCCATGGGCCGATCTTCGACCGGCCGGGCCTTCTGGCCCTCTTCGCCTTGGAGATCGGCGCCGGAGTGATCGCGCCTGTCGTAATCTTCATGAAGAGGAAAAACAGGGAGGACGACCGGATGCAGCTGCGCGGCGCCTGCCTGGTGATCTTCGGCCTGGTGCTGAACCGCTTCAATGTCTCCATGTTCGGCATGATCCAGCCCGACCAGAAGATCTACTTCCCCTCCGTCATCGAGTCACTGGTGACAATAGGGATCATCGCGGCCCACGTCCTCTTCTTCGTGCTTATCGCCAAGTACTTCCCGATCTTCGAGCACCATCCGGAGACGGTGGATTACACGATTCCTGATGGCTTCCGCCGGACTGATGGGCACGAGGGGCATGGGAAGGTGAGCGAGGCGTAGGGCTCTCCCTCACCCCCGACCCCTCTCCCATAGGGCGAGGGGAAAAGGCGCAAATTATGAAAACATTCCACACATACACAAACGGCCGAATGGAGGAGAAGCAGGGGGGGGTGGTCAGCGAATACCCCCTTGTTCTCCATGTCAACGGCCGGGAGATCGCCACGCTGATCGCTTCTCCCCATGACCTGCGGTTCCTGGTGGCCGGGTTCCTGCGGCTGCAGGGTTTCGTGGATTCAGTTGCCGACTTCCACATGCTCTCGGTCTGCGAGGATTTCGGCGTGGCCAATGTCAGGATAAAGGGGGAGCTTCCCGAGCGGCTGAAGCCGGTTTTGACGTCCGGCTGCGGCACGGGGATTACCTTCAATCTTTCGGTGGAAAACAGGATAGAGACGCATGGCAATGCGTCTCTACGGATTACCCCCCACGCCGTCTTCCGCGTCATGGAGGAGCTGGCCGCGAAGGCGGAGAGCTACAAGAGCCACGGCGGGGTCCATTCGGCGGCCATAGGAAAACCGGATGGAAGTCTCCTGTTCTTTGCCGAGGATATCGGCCGGCACAACACCCTGGACCGGATCGCAGGGGAGGCCATGCTGAAGGGGGTCGATCTGGCCGGAACCATGCTCGTCACCTCCGGCCGGGTCTCCACGGAGATGGCGGCCAAGGCCGCAAGCCTGGGGGTCGCTCTCATAGCGTCGCGCACCTCCCCCACGGACATGGCGATCGAGATGTGCGAACGCGCCGGGATCACCCTTGCTGGTTACGTGCGGGGGGGGAAGTTCAATGTCTATGCTCATCCGGACAGGATTTCCGTTGGGGCGAATCTTGTATTCGCCAAAGATAGCGGGCGATCACAAGGATCGCCCCTACAGCAGATTCCAACCCGCATCCCCGGCGTAACCGGCGTCATCCTGGCCGGCGGTGCCTCTACCCGCATGGGGAGCAACAAGGCGCTTCTTCCCTACCAGGGAGGACGCTTCATCGAAGCTATTTATCGGAAGATGAGCGGGCTGTTCGAGGAGGTGATTCTCGTCACCAACTCACCGGACCAGTACGGGTTTCTCCCCTGCCGGAAGGTCACCGACCTGGTCCCCGGCATGGGCCCCCTGGCCGGCATCCACTCGGGGCTCTGCCACAGCTCGAACCCCCGCATCTTTGTGACGGCCTGCGACATGCCTTACCTGCACGACGGACTGGTCAGGCACCTTGCTTCGGGAGCGCGGGATTGCGATGTCATTCTGCCCGAAAGCGACCGCGGGGTGGAGCCGCTTCATGCGGTCTATGGGAAGGGGGCGCTGGAGGCGATAGAGGAAGCGTTGCACGGCGGGAAAAGGCGGATCGTGTCCTTCTTCCCCCAGGTGAGGGTGCAGGATGTCCCACCGGAGGAAGTGGCCCGGTTCGATCCCGCTTTCCAATCCTTTCGCAACATCAATACGCCGGAGGAGTATTTCCGGTTCCGCGAAGGGGATAGGGAAGCGGGGAGCAATAAAATTATGGAAACAGACAACGAAGGGAGAGAAACATGTTCGGTTTTGGAATGCCTGAATTGATAATCATCCTCGTCCTGGCACTGGTAGTCGTGGGGCCGGCAAAGCTGCCCCAGCTGGGGCAGGCTCTCGGGAGCGGCATCAGGAACTTCAAGAAGGCCTCCATCGGCGAGGGCGAGACCAAGTCGATAGAGAAAAATTAAAGAACCCCCATCGTTCTGTTCTGCCGGTGGGGAATGTACGACCTGCCGGCGGCGAGTGCCCGCCCCGCCCGGCTGACCAGGGTGATGTCCCTGGCCGGCATCGGGATGTAGTCGAAGAACCCCCGCTTGAATGCCGTCGCCTCCTCTTCCTCGCTCGGCCTCTGGGACATGAGAATGACCGGTATCCTTCTGGTTTCCGGCACTCCCTGCAGGGTGGTAAAGAAGGCAAACCCATCTGAGAAGGGCATGTCCCTGGCGGTAATCACCAGGCTTGGCATATGGAGGAGCGCCTGCCGGGCGCCGTCCTCCGGGTCCACTGCTTCCAGGACATGGTAACCTTCCCTGGCCAGGGAAGACGCCACCATCACCCTCTCCTTGCTGTCCGTATCGACCACCAGGACCGAGTTCTGCATCTGCTCCAGCGTTATTCCCAGGTAGTGCTTCGCGATTGCCTTCATGATCTCCTTCGTGGTGGAGATGAACGGAACGCCTTTCAGATTGAGGCGCGACGAGAGCGAGGCGATGACATCTTCGTTGGTGGGGTCGGCCATGGCCAGGGCGAGTTTTCCTTCCTTCACCTGGAGGGGGAAAACCCGGTTGTCGAACGCCTCTTCAACGGTCACGAGCCCGAGGGTTTCCATGGGGATGAGAAGCCGGTGGATGTCGGCGACGATCTTGTAGCCGAACTGGAGCGCCAAGGCCTGGGCGAGCTCCTCGCCGGTGATGAGCCCCATGTCTTCCAGGGTCTGGCCGAAGCGGCGGTGGGTGGTGTTGGATATGTTGATGATCCTTTTGACCAGAACGGGGGTCAGTATTTTCTGCTGGATGAGGATTTCCCCCAGCTTCATTCTTTCCGTTGTTTCCATCATTCCCTCCCCAAATAAATTACATTCTATGTCGGCAATATGAACCAACAAAGACGCAAAAAAGCCGCCCGACGGTTCTTACCGTCCGCGGCGGCTTCTGTGGCGTGGTGATACCTTGCATGGCACTGCCCTCCTGAAAGGTGATTAACGAAAAATACCTTTCAGGGGCGCCGGTTGTCAAGCGCTACTTTCTGAAACGCTCCCCCTTCTCGCTGCCGGGCATTGAATATCCCCCAGTGGCGGCTATACTGTTAACCGGTCAGTCTGTTTCGGGCGGGGCCGGGACCATTCCCCATGGCGCAATGCGATTTCCGCATTCGGCCTTGCAGACCGAGTCTTCGAGCTCGGGACATGTGAGGCAGCTTGCCTGCTCCGGCAGAGCCCTTCTTTCCAGGCCGGCGTAATTGGGCTGGGCGCGCTTGCTCCTCAACTGGTCCCTGCCGATCTCGACCCATCCGCTGGAGCGCCGGAAGGCCATGATCTCGCCGGCGTCGATAAGATCGTCGAGGAGCTGGTTCTGGACATGCTTGAATGTGTTGTCTCTGTACTGAACGATGATTCTCATGGTCAACCTCCTGATTCTAATGGTTTATGGAGTATTGGGAAGGCGATGTCTTAAAAGTAATGATGTTGAATTAAAAATAACACATAACTTGAAAATTTCACCTATTTAATCGGCTTTGGCCGGATTCTCTCCGCAACTGCATCGAAAGGGGGGGCAATGGATTTCGAACTGAACGAGGCGCAGAAGGCTATCCGCCAACTGGCGCGGGAATTTACCGAAAGGGAGATCCTCCCTTCGGCACGGGAAAACGATGCCCATGAGCGGTTTCCCCGCGAGACGATCAGGAAGATGGGGGAAGCCGGACTTCTCGGCGGGGCGATCCCGAAGGAGTACGGCGGCGCCGAGATGGACTGGATCAGCGACGCCCTTCTGTTCGAGGAGGTGGGGAAGGGGTGCTCGTCGGTCAGGACCACGATTTCGGTCCAGGTGTCCCTGGTGGAGCAGGT
Source organism: Geobacter sp. (assembly GCA_016177775.1). GTDB lineage: Bacteria > Desulfobacterota > Desulfuromonadia > Geobacterales > Geobacteraceae > JACOUQ01. The sequence goes on along the minus strand of JACOUQ010000017.1, from coordinate 134,996 downwards.
GATCTACCGGTGGGGGAGCGAGGAGCTGCGGCGCAGGTACCTGCCACGGCTCTGCAGCGGCGAGCTACTGGGGTGCTTCGCTATCACCGAGCCTGAAGCAGGGAGCGATGCCGCGGGGATCAGGACCATGGCGGTACGCAGTGGGGATGGCTGGGTCCTGAACGGCACCAAGACCTGGATAACGAACGGCGGCGTGGCCGACATCGCCATCATCTTCGCCCGGACCGACCATGCCCTCGGACACCGGGGGATGGCGGCATTTCTGGTGGAAACCCGCACGGAGGGGTACAGGGCGGCTGAGATCAGAGGGAAGCTCGGGCTGCGGGCATCGAACACCGCGGGGATTTCCCTGAGGGACTGTTTCGTCCCCGGCGAGGCTTTGCTGGGCCAAGTGGGGGACGGGCTGAAGATCGCCCTCGGGTCGCTGGACAACGGCAGGTACGGCGTGGCATCGGGCTGCGTAGGGATCATGCAGGGGTGTCTCGATGCGTGCACGGCCTATGCCCGCAGGCGCAAGCAGTTCGGCAGGGAGATCGCTTCGTTCCAGCTGGTGCAGGACATGATCGCCCGGATGGCGGTCGACCTGGAGGCGGCGCGGCTTCTGGTCTACCGGGCCGGGGAGCTGAAGAACAAAGGGGTGGACAATACCCTGGAGACATCCATGGCCAAGTACTTCGCCAGCGAGGCAGCGGTACGGGCCGCCACTGACGCGATCCAGATTTACGGCGCTTACGGCTATTCCAACGCCAATGTCGTGGAACGCTACCTGCGGGACGCCAAGGTGACCACCATCTACGAGGGGACGTCGCAGATTCAGAAGCTCATTATAGGGGAGAAACTGTTGGGGGTTAAGGCGTTCGTTTGAAGTAGGAACCAGCCTTACCACAGAGGAACGAAAATACCCTTGTGATTAACTTCTAATTCATCGACCACCCCCCGGCCCCCTTCTAACCAAGGAGGGGGAGTTTGCTCCCCTCCTATTTTAGGAGGACCCAAAGGGCCTAAAGGGCTGGGGGTGGTAAAGCCGTTTCAAATGTCACTCATACCGGTAAAACCCTTCCCCCGTCTTTCTCCCCAGTTTCCCCTCCGCCACCAGCGACTCAAGAAGCGGCCCCGGCCTGAACCTGTCGTCACCAAGCCCATCGTGGAGTTGCTCCATTATCAGGACACAGACGTCGAGGCCGATGAAGTCGGCGAGCTCGAAAGGGCCCATGGGGTGGTTCATCCCCAGTTTCATGACGGTGTCGATATCTTCCTTCGCAGCGCTCCCCCTCTCCAGGAGCCGCAGGGACTCGCCGATCAGGGCGAAGAGGAGACGGTTGGCGATGAAGCCGGGGGTGTCGGCGGCCACCACCGGGGTCTTCCCCAATCCCCTTGCTACCTCGCAGATCGTCTCCACGGTGTCGGAGGCGGTCTGTTCCCCCTTCACCACCTCCACCAGGCGCATAACCCTGGGAGGATTCATGAAGTGCATGCCCGCGAAGCGCGCCGGGTCGGAAAGGGAACGGCCGAGTTCGCTGACCGACAGGGCCGAGGTGTTGGTGGCGATGATTGCACCGTTACGGCATACCCTGTCCAGGTCGGCGAGGACTTGCTTTTTCACCTCCATATCCTCCACGACCGCCTCGATTATCAGGTCGCAACCGGAGAAGTCATCCACCACTGCTACCGGCCTCACGTGCTCCTCAACCAGTCGCCGCTCCTCCGGGTCCTTCCGCTTGTGGAGTGCAGCGATGGCGCTTTTCGTGATGCCCTCGTCCCGGTCCGCCAGAAGAACGTCATAGCCGTGCAGGGCAAAGACCAGGGCTATACCCCGACCCATTGTGCCGGCACCGAGGATGCCCACAGTACATATTTCGTTCATATATTTCCTCCTCGCGTCCGTCTTTATCAAGGATACCACCCCCCGGCCCCCTCCTTATCAAGGAGGGGGAGTGCTCGCTCCCCTCCTGTTTTAGGAGGACCCCAAGGGCCTAAAGGGCTGGGGGTGGTAAGTGGCAGTTGGATGTTTTGGTAAGATTTACAGGAAAACCCTCACCGCCATGGCCATCGCTCCCCCTCCTCCCAGACAGAGCGTTGCAAGGCCTAAACTTTTTCCCCGTTGTCGCAAAGCATGTATCAGCGTCACCAGTATGCGCGCCCCGCTGGCGCCGATGGGATGTCCCAGGGCAATGGCGCCGCCGTTGACGTTGACGCGGGCGGGATCGAGGGCAAGCTCGCCGATGACGGCCAGGGCCTGGGCGGCAAAGGCTTCGTTTTCCTCGATCAGGTCGAATTCTTCGAACCGCAGGCCGGTCTTTTTCAGCAGTTCCCGCACAGCCCGCACCGGGGCGATGGGAAACCATTTCGGGTCGAGATGGGCCGCGCTCCAGCCGATGATCTCGGCCAGCGGCTCGATGCCGAGCCGTTTCGCCTTCTTTTCGGACATGAGGAGGAGGGCCGATGCGCCGTCATTCAGCCCCGGAGCGTTGCCGGCGGTAATGGTTCCTTCGCGCGCGAAGGCGGGGCGCAGCAGCCCGAGTTTATCCAGGCTCGTATCACTCCGGATCGTCTCGTCATTCTCGATTACTTTCCCCTCGCTCACTTTGACCGGTACCGTTTCCTCCCGGAACAGTCCCTTGCGGGTGGCCTCCATGGCCCGCCGGTGGCTTTCCAGGGCAAAGGCATCCTGAGTCTCCCTCGTGATCCCGAACTTCTTCACGGTCAGTTCGCAAAGTTTCCCCATGTGGGCCTGGTAAACGGTGTCCCATAGTCCGTCGCAGATCATGGCGTCGACGGCCTCGCCGTTGCCATACCCCTTCCCCCGCCGCATGTCGCGCAGCAGGTAGGGGGCGTTGCTCATGCTCTCCATGCCGCCGGCCACGACTGTTTCAGCCTCCCCGAGCTGAATGGCCTGGCAGGCAAGGGCCACCGCCTTCATCCCGGAGGCGCAGACCTTGTTCACCGTGAGTGCCGCAGTCTTCCGCGGCAGGCCCGCCAGGAGGGCCGCCTGCCGGGCCGGATTCTGCCCGACGCCGGCGGAGATGACGTTTCCCATGATGACCTCGTCGACCTGTGCAGGGGAAATCCCGGCACGGGCCACGGCCTCGGCAATCACCCGCCCACCCAGTTGCGGGGCGCTCAATGTGGACAGCCCTCCCAGAAGTCTGCCGGTCGGGGTCCTGCATGCGCTGACGATAACTACTCGTTCCACTGTGTCCTCCTTGTTCGGTATTTACAATTTTAACCTGATCTCCCGCCGTCTCAAGCAGGGAACCATCATTTCTCCCCCGGTCGCGTGCGTTGTCCAATGCATGTGTTATTATTAATATTGTCATAGTGCATCCGGCAGGCCGGGGAGGTGGTGAAGGCGCCATGCAGGAGGGGGAAGCTGCGACATTGATCGATAACGTACTGCTCAGGGCGATTCTGGACGGTCTGGAAGACCTTGTCTATATCTGCTCGGAAGACAGACGCGTCCTGTTCATGAACCGGGCGATGATACGGCGGGTAGGGCGGGACGCCACGGGAGAGGCGTGCCACCAGGTCATGCCCGACATGGAGAATGCCTGCGTCTGGTGTGCGGACGACACCCCTTCTGCCGGGAATCGGACCACGGAGGCGAGAAGCTCTCGGGATTCCCGAGTCTTCAAGTCAACCCATCTGACGGTTCCCACGCCGAACGGAAATACCCTTAGGCTTGCCATCTTCCGGGACATTACCGAACATGTGGATGCGGAAGCCGGCATGAATGCCGTCAGGGAGGAGTGCGTCGTCAGGAACGAGGAACTGGAGCGCCTTTTTAAAAAAATAGAGGATATCAAGAAGGAGTGGGAGCGGACCATGGACTGCCTGGGTGACCTGGTGCTCCTGGTGAACGATGATGGAAAGGTTGTCCGTTGCAACAGGCCGGCGAAGGAGTTCTTCGGCTCATCCTACGAGGCCCTCAAGGGGTGCGGCTGGAAGGGGCTGTTCGATGAGTACCTGCACGTTTCCGCCGACACCCTGCGGAGCGGAGCGGAAATTTGCCACGAACCGAGCGGGAGGTGGTTTCTCTACAACATTTACCCGTTCTCGCCTGTGGGTGAGGGGGGCATGGCTGGGCTGGTAATCACATTGCACGACACCACTGAGCTCCACAGGAGCCGGGAGGAGACCGAGACGGCCTATGCGAAGCTGGCGGCCACGCACAACCAGCTGGTGCAGCAGGAGAAGATGGCCTCCATCGGCCAGCTGGCGGCGGGGGTGGCCCACGAGATCAACAACCCCATCGGTTTCGTGAACAGCAACCTCGGCACTCTCTCCAAATATGTCGGGCGGCTGGCGGAGTTCATGGATTTTCAGGAGCAGGTCGTTGCCGAGTGTCCTGCATCATTGGAGAGAATCTCCGCCAAGAGGGCGGAGTTGAAGATCGACCGCATCCTGAACGATGCCGGGGAGCTGATTCGGGAGTCCCTGGAGGGGACGGACCGGGTGCGCAGGATCGTGCAGGACCTGAAGAGCTTTTCCCACGCAGAGGAAGAGGAAAGCAAACCGGCGGATATCAACGATTGCCTGGATAGCACCGTCAATATCGTCTGGAACGAGTTGAAGTACAAGGTGACGCTGGTGAAGGAATACGGCGAGCTTCCCCTGGTGACCTGCTGGCCGCAGCAGTTGAAGCAGGTGTTCATGAACCTCCTGATGAATGCGGCGCAGTCCATCGAGAGGCAGGGGGAGATCCGGATCCGGACCTGGCAGGAGGGGGGGAGCGTGCTCGTTTCGGTGAGCGATACCGGGTGCGGGATGCCGGCGGAGCAACTGGAGCGGATATTCGAGCCGTTTTTTACCACCAAGGAGATCGGAAAGGGGACCGGACTCGGCCTGTCCATCAGCTATGACATCGTCAAGAAGCATGGCGGCGATATCTTCGTCACCAGTGAAGTCGGGAAGGGGACCACCTTTACCATCAGGCTGCCGGTGGCAGGGCAATGACCATGGTGAAGCAGCGCAAACAGCGGATTCGGGCGAAAGCGGAGCGTGGGCCTGCGGTGGAAAACCCGGAAAGTGTCGAAGAAGGGGGCTCCAAGGAGCACGAGGCGCTGAACGTCCTGTTCCGCATGGTGGAGGCCGCCAAGGACGAATGGGAGCGGACCGTCGACAGTATGGAGGACATGATCATACTCGCCGACAGCGCCGGCAGGATCAGGCGCTGCAACGAATCGTTCCGTCGCTTCACCGGCCGCCCCTACCAGGAGATGATCGGCAAGAGCTGGAAACAGCTGCTGAAGAAGCAGGGGATGAACGGACCCGCGCTCTTCTGGGCCGGGGTCGAGTTGCGGCATGAGGCGAGCCATCGCTGGTTCCTGTTCGATGAGTACCCCTGCACAGCACGGGATGGGTTCGAGTCTTCCGGGGTGGTCATCACCATGCGCGACATAACCGACCTGAAGAATGCTTCGAAGGCCTTGAGCGACGCCTACGACGAATTGAAGTCGACCCACGCCAAGCTGCTCCAGCAGGAGAAGATGGCCTCCATCGGCCAGCTGGCGGCGGGGGTGGCCCACGAGATCAATAACCCGATCGGCTATGTGTCGAGCAACCTGCGGACCATGGAAAAATACGTGAAGCGCCTTTCGGAATACATTTACAGGCAGGATGACGCCCTCGGCTCCCAGCCGAACGGTGCGCCGGCATACGAGGAGCTGCAGGTACTTCGGCGGCGGCTCAAGATCGACTTCATTGCCGACGATGTCGTCGATCTGCTGAAGGAATCACTGGAGGGGACCGAGCGGGTGCAGCAGATCGTGCGGGATCTCAAGTGCTTTTCCCATGTGGACGAGGCGGAGTGGAAACTGGCCGACATCAATGAGTGCCTGGAAAGCACTCTCAATGTGGTGGGTAATGAGTTGAAGTACAAGGCGGCCGTGAAGAAGGATTTCGGTGAATTGCCCCGCGTGAAGTGCTATCCGCAGCGGCTCAACCAGGTGTTCATGAACCTCCTGGTGAATGCGGTGCACTCCATCGACAACTTCGGCGAGATCAGCGTCAGGACCTGGCAGGAGGGGAAATACGCCTGCATTTCCGTGGCGGACACCGGCGGCGGCATACCTCCCGAGCTCCTGAACCGGGTCTTCGAGCCGTTTTTCACCACCAAGGAGGTCGGCAGGGGGACCGGGCTCGGTCTCTCCATAAGCTACGATATTGTGAAGAAGCATGGCGGCGAGATTTTCGTGGCAAGCGAGGTGGGGAAAGGGACCACCTTCGTGGTCAAGATTCCGCTTTCCGTGGAGGGGGGGCATCATGGAGCAGCAAATCAGGATTCTGTGCGTTGATGACGAGGTCAATGTTCTCAAGTCGTTGCAGCGTATCTTCCTAGATGACCCATACGAAATACTTACGGCAGGCTCGGGGGCGGAGGGGCTGGCTGTCCTCGAACGGAACCCTGGGACCCAGATCATCATCTCCGACTACCGGATGCCGGAGATGAATGGCGTCGATTTCCTCCAGCAGGTCTGCAAAAGATGGCCGGATACCGTGCGGATCGTCCTGTCGGGCTATGCCGACACCGCGGCCATCGTTGCCGCGATCAACGAGGGGGGGATTTACAAGTTCATTCCCAAGCCTTGGAACGATGACGAGATGAAAATCACCATCAACAACGCCATCGAGAAATATTATCTCCAGATCAGGAACCGGGAGCTTGCCGAGGAACTCCAGGTGAAAAACGAGGAACTGAACCGGATCAATTACAACCTGGAGCGGATCGTGGCGGAAAAGACCCACAAGGTGATCCGTCAGAACAAGTTGCTGGCCATGGACCACAACATCCTCGATGTCTTGCCTGTCGCGGTGATAAGTCTTGACCCTTCCGGGATGGTGACCCACTGCAACCAGGTGGGGCAGGAAATGTTCGGCCGCGGTGGCGGCAACATCGTCGGCAGGAACGCATCGGAGCTTTTTCCCGCGGAAGTACAGCGCTTCATGCAGGGGCTCACGGTGGACAGGGAATCGGAAGCCGATATCCCCGTGGGAGATTGCGTGTTCCGGGTGCGGGGGAGGCTGGTCCGGGAAGCCAACAGGGAGGAAATGGTCCTGGTATTCTGTTGCGGGGTAGAGGGGTGCGGGCAGTGATCGAGTACGACGAGCAGGATAAGCGGATGGTGCTGAAGCTGGTCTATTACGGGCCGGCCCTCTCCGGGAAGACCACGAACCTGCTCCGGCTGCACGACCTGCTGGCGAAGGAGGGGCGCGGCGACCTGATGGTTCTCGACACCAAGGACGACCGGACCATATTCTTCGACCTCCTCCCGTTCTTCCTCACCGCCCCCAGCGGCCTCAAGATCAAGCTCAAGGTCTATACCGTGCCGGGGCAGGTGAAACACGACGCGACCCGCAAAGCTGTCCTGCAGCGTGCGGACGGGGTCGCATTCATCGCCGACTCGCAGCTTTCGGAGGTGGCCAACAATGCATCGAGCTTCGAGAACCTGGAGCGCAACCTCTCTTTCGTGGGTATCGGCATCGACGTCATCCCGCTGGTGATCCAGTACAACAAGCGCGACCTGGCCGGGATCGTCCCGGAAGATGACGTCATGCGCGTGTGGGGGAAGACCGGGCTGCCAGTGCTCATGGCTTCGGCGCTGCAGGGGTGGGGGGTGGTTGAGACCTTTCGCAAGCTGGTGGAGCTGACCTACGACCATATTGACCGGAAATATGGGCTGAACAGCAATCATGGCCTGGATCGGGAGACTTTCCTGGTGAAGCTGACGCAGGCGTCGGAAGGCGAGGAATAGGGAAATGACCAGGGACCAGAGCATAGAATTCGTTGTCGGCCGGGAAAGGCGCTTGCAGGAGGTCATCGGCGCATCTGACGTGGAGCCGCTGCTCAAGGCGGCAGTGCGGGCCGGCGCTGCCGAAGCCGTGATCCGTAACGGAGAAGGGGATGTCCTCTGGTCGGAGCGGAATCCGGCAGCCGATGCCTCGATCACAGGGAGCAAGACACTCTACCTGGAGGGGGAGCCGGTCGGGACTCTTCAGATCAAGGGACCTGGCGGCAAGGAAGAGTACCTGAAGGGCATCGGGGGCCTTCTGGGAGAGACGCTGAACGCTGTTATCACCTCCAGCCTGAAGCGGATGCTGACCACCGAGATCCACACAGCTGTTGTGAACCAGTCCTTCGAGGAACTCCTGGAGATAAACCGGCAACTTGCGGCCTCGGAGGAGCGATACCGGGAACTGGCGGAGAGCCTGGAAATTAAAGTGCAGGAGCGGACCGAGGAGTTGAAGCGGGCCATGGCACAACTGCTGGAGCAGGAGAAGCTGGCTTCAGTGGGGCGGCTGGCCGCGGGGATTGCCCACGAGATCAACAATCCCCTCGGGTTCGTATCCAGCAACCTCGGGACCCTTGGCAAGTACGTGGCGCGGTTCGTTGCCACCCTTACGACTGTCCGGCAAATGGCCGAAAGCGGGGCCATGGGGGGAGAGCCGGCCCGCAGGCTGGCGGATACATGGCGCGAGCAGAAGCTCGACATGGTGCTTGCCGACATCGATGATCTCATGCGCCAGAGCATTGCCGGTGCGGATCGCGTGGCGAAGATCGTCGCGGATTTGAAGGCATTTTCCCATGTGGATGAAACAGGGATCGGGGAGGTCGATCTCAATGTAGAGATTGACAAGACGCTGAACGTGCTCGCATCGCAGATGCCGTCGAGAAGCGAGGTTGTAAGGCGTTATGGCACGCTCCCGAAATTCGCCTGCAATCCGGCGCAACTGTGCCAGGTGTTTCTCAATATCATCCAGAACGCCATTCAGGCTACCGGCGAGGGGCTGCGGCTGGAGATCGCGACATCGGCCGAAGAGTGGGCGATCCGCATCGAATTCAGCGATAACGGGCCGGGTATTCCGGATGACATCAGGGGCCATGTATTCGAGCCGTTCTTTACCACGCGGGACGTGGGGATGGGAACAGGGATGGGGCTTGCTGTCGTGTACGACGCAGTCCGGAGCTACGGGGGGAGCGTAGAGGCGGTCTGTCCCCCTTCGGGCGGGACGGTTTTCACCATTAAATTGCCGTTGGCCGGGAGATGACCATGGCGAAATACGCAGACATGTTCAAGGCAGTGGCCGAAGGGGAGACCCCGCTGAACATCGGTGAAGAGCGCGCCGGCGGAGCGGCGGAGCAGGAGCAGTTCGCCCTGCTCCTCGTGGATGACGAGGAAGGGGTCCTCAATGCCCTGCGCCGCAACTTCCAGGACGAAAATTACCGCATACTCACCGCCACCAGCGCCCAGCAGGCATTGGCCCAGATGGAGAACCAGCGGGTGCACCTGGTAATCTCCGACCATCGCATGCCGGGGATGACCGGGGCCGAGCTCCTCAAGGAAATCAAGCAGCGCTGGCCGGATACCATCAGGATTATGCTCACCGGCTTTGCCGACGTTCAGGCGATCATGGGGGCGGTGAACGAGGGGGCTGTCTACAAGTTCATCACCAAGCCATGGAACGACGAGGACCTCCGGCTTACGGTCAGCCTGGCCCTTCAGCAGTACACGCTGATCCAGGAGAACCGCAAGCTCAAGGAGATCACTCGCCAGCAGCAGGTCAAGATCGAGAACTACACGGCCCTGTTCGACGAAGACCGCGGGGTGCTCGGTTCTGTTCTACTCAAGGCCGGGGTGATCGGACAGCGCGAGCTGGAGCGGACGCACGTTGAGCGAATCGCCGGCGAAACCCTGGGGGAGGCGCTGGTCAGGCTCGGGATAACAACCGACACCAAGATCGTCAGGGCACTGCAGAATCAGCTAGGCATTGAGTACGCGGACCTGAAGGAGATGACCCTGAGTCCCGAGGCGGTGAAGTTCCTGCCGCGCGAAATGTGCGAAAGAAACCGCCTCATCCCGGTGAAACTGGAGGGGCGGCAGCTCACTCTGGCCATGGCCGACCCTTCCGACATCTACAAGTGCGACAATATCTCACTGATGACCGGTTTCAAGGTGCTGCCGATTATTGCCACCAGCTCCGACATCCTCTCGCAGCTGAGACAGGTCTACGGCGAAAGAAATGAGGAAGGAGGGAGCGAGTACGAGGATATCTCCGGTTTCGAGCCGATGGACGAGATCGACGTGGTGCTCGATGAGGAGGAAACGGATGTCAATGTCCACGAGCTGATCAGCTCCTCCGAGGTCCCTCCGATCATCCGGATAGTCAACGCCATCATCTCCGAGGCGATCCGCTACAAGGCTAGCGACATACACATTGAGCCGAAGACCAAATATACCATTGTCCGCTACCGGATCGACGGCATGCTGCAGAACAAGATCAAGATCCCTGCCGACCTGCACGCCGCCACCATCTCACGGGTAAAGATCGTGGCCAAGATGGATATAGCCGAGCGACGCAAGCCCCAGGACGGCCGGATCACGGTGAAATCCGGCACCCGCATGGTCGACCTGCGGGTTTCCACCATGCCGACCATCAACGGCGAAAAGGTGGTCATGCGCATCCTGGACAAGAGCAGCGACGTCCGGAGGCTGGAAGAGCTGGGAGTGCTGGCGGACGACCTGAAGAAGATCACCGCACTGAGCAAGAAGCCGCAGGGGATCATCATCTCCACCGGCCCCACCGGCAGCGGCAAGACAACCATGCTCTATTCGATCCTTTCCGCAATGATCGAAACCAGCAAGAACTTCGAGACCATCGAGGAGCCCGTGGAGTATTTCGTGGAAGAAGCGAGCCAGGTCAACATCAGGGAGAAGATCGGCCTCTCGTTCGCCTCTGTTCTTCGCTCAACCCTGCGGCAGGACCCGGACGTGATCCTGGTCGGCGAGGTCCGCGACGAGGAGACCGCGGACGTCGCGTTCAAGGCGGCGCTCACCGGCCATATGGTCCTCACCACCCTGCACACCAACAGTTCGGTCGCGTCCATCACCCGCCTCATGGACCTGGGGGTCAAGTCCTACCTCATTGCCTCCGCGCTGGAGGGGGTTCTGGCCCAACGCCTGGTGAGGAATATCTGCCGGTACTGCAAGGCCGAGACATCACCGGACCGTGATCTCATGGACCTTCTGAAGGTCTCCCCCGAAATGCTCGGCGGCAAGGTATGGCTGGGGAAGGGGTGCGAGCGGTGCAACAACAGCGGCTACCTGGGAAGGACCGGCATTTTCGAGATTTTCGTCATGAACGACGATTTCCGGCACTTCATCAGCAGCAGTTACAAGGAGGCGGAGCTTTTGAACATGGCCCGCCTGGCCGGGATGCGGACCCTGATCGAGGATGGAGTGGAAAAGGTCAAGATGGGTGAAACGACGCTTGAGGAACTGGTCCGCGTGATCGGGCCCCAGACGCGGCATGAGCGCCTCTGTGAATCATGCGAACGGTTGATTGACGCGAAGTTCATTTTCTGCCCCCTGTGCGGGGCGTTCAAGCAGAACTTCTGCCTCACATGCAAGGTTCCACTGGAAAAGGAATGGCGCCTCTGCCCGTTCTGCGGGGGGATGAAGGAGATTGAGCCGGAGGGGGGACAGTCCGTATGAGAGATCGGGTTCTTATCGTGGATGACGACATGAATGTATTGGCAGCCCTGAAGCGGACACTGGCGGACGAGCCATACGAGGTGGCAACGGCCAACGGTGGCGAAGAGGCTATGAGTCTGATGAAAGAGAGGCGATTCAAGGTTGTCGTATCCGATGAAAGGATGCCGGGGATGACAGGGGGAGAATTCCTGGGGTTTGTCAGTACCCGTCACCCCGAAACGGTCCGTATCATGCTGACCGGCCATGCGAGTCTGGAAGCGGCCATGAAGGCGGTGAACCAGGGGGAAATCTACCGCTTTCTCACCAAGCCCTGGAGCGATGTGGATCTGAAGCTGGCCATCCGCGGGGCAATGGAGAAATACGACACAGCGGAAAAGCTGCAACGCCTGACAAAGCTGGTCAAGAACCAGTCCGTGGAGTTGAAAATACTGGAGCGGCGGTTTCCGGGTATCATTCGCCTGGACCGCGACGAAAGGGGGAACCTGGTGATACCGGAGGACATGTCACGCGAGGAGATTGCCGAAATCATGGCGGAGTGCGAAAAAGAGAACCATACGTAAATTTGTGGTTGCAAAATTTCCCGCCCGACGGTATCTATTCCTGGCAAATCATCAATTACCAGGAGACCCAAGCATGCTTACCGCATCCGATTTCAAGCGGGGTCTGGTCATCCAACTGGATGGCGCCCCCTGCCTTATTGTCGACGTCAATTTCCAGTCCCCCTCGGCCCGTGGCGCCAGCACCATGGTCAAGACCAGGTATCGCAACCTTCTGACCTCCCAGGTCCTTGAAAAGACCTTCCGCGCCGGCGACAAGGTGGATGAGGCGGATTTCGAGCGGCACAAGGGGCAGTACCTCTACGCCGACGGCGACAGCGGAGTCTTCATGGACCTGGAGACCTATGACCAGTTCGAGATGCCGGCTGAATCCTTCCCGGCGATCCAGCCTTACCTCCTGGACGGCACCGAAGTGACGTTGGGGCTTTTTCAGGGAAGGATGGTGAGTGTCGACCTTCCCATGACCGTGGAACTGACCGTGTCGGAGACCGCCCCTGCCCTCAGGAACGCCACTGCCACCGCCCAGACCAAGGAGGCGGTGCTGGAGACAGGACTCAAGCTACAGGTGCCGCCATATCTGGAAGCAGGCGACAAGATCAAGGTGGACACCCGCGACGGCCGTTTCAGCTCACGGGCCTGAAAAATAGGTTGACACCCGGACGAAATGACGCTATAAAAAGGGTCTTTCGCCCAGGTAGCTCAGTCGGTAGAGCAGAGGACTGAAAATCCTCGTGTCGGCGGTTCGATTCCGTCCCTGGGCACCATGAAAAACAAGGGGTTAGCTAACCGAAGCTAACCCCTTTTCTTTTGTCTCGTGTAATTCCTGTGTAATTGAACAAAATTCCCCGCTTTCAACCCCGACCTGCAATCTCACCTGTTCACAACATGCGACAACATTTGCCGCTTTTCTTCCGCCAATTTGAAAGCCAATTTGATTTTTGCCATCACCCGCACCGGCATGGCAGGTTTGGCGATGAAGTAGATGAATCCTGCTTCCAGGGCGCGGTGTTCTTCTTCTGCCGCCTCCTTTGAAGCCATGAGGATTACCGGGACCTCGGCCATGTCGGGATGGGCTTGAACGGCGTGCAGAAAGTTATATCCATCCATGTGCGGCATCATCAGGTCGCAGATTATGAGATCGGGACGGTATGAGAAGGCCAGTTTCAGCCCTTCGATTCCGTCGTTGGCAACAATAGGCTCATAACTTTCATGTTCCAAGGCCCCTTGTAAAAAGTTCGTGACTATCGGCGAAGGGTCTATCAGAAGTATCTTCTTCCTCCCCTGCTCAGCCTGACTCCCGCCTGGGTAATGCTTTTTGATTGCCGCCAATATGTCTTCCGCCGTGGCAATGGCTAGATATATTTTCATCCCTGTTTTTTCCGCAAGATAGTCGAACGTGGCATGGTCCATGGGATCCGCTGCCGCAATCGCCAATGTCCCTTGATGTGCTTTTAGAGGGAAAACGAGTTTTTCCATTGCAACTGAACATGGAACCAGGTCAAGCAGCTCTTTTGGAAATTGGTGCTCTGCAAAATTTCTGATTCTCTTCAGGTCGAATTGCAAGGCAAGGGCATCAACGATTTCTTCTTCGGTAACGATCCCCATTTCCTTGAGGAGAGCCCCCAAACGCTTGCCGCTCCCCCGTTGTGCTTCCAATGCTCTTTCAAGGGTTTTTGCCGAGATGATTCCGGCTTCCACCAGCAGTTTGCCGATCTGTTTTCTTGATGTCATGGCCTGACATCCTCCTTTGCGGCAAAGGTCCATGTCGCCAGGAATTCATGCTGAAATGTTACATTAGTCATTACAAGCAGGATGCCAATTAATGGATTTGTCGGCTGCTGCGTATCTCGCCGATATCATGGGATAAATCGCAATTAATCGCTGGGGGTGGAAATTGCGCCACCTTGGATTGCGCACGGTTTGAACAAAAAATGTTCAAACTTTTCGAGCAGTTCTTTGGCGTCAATACGATGTGAAATCGCTTCGTTGCCGAATTTGCTGTGGGCTATCATTCTCGGGAAAGCTGTATTAGTAACATGTTAGTAATCGCAATTAATTGGCATGTGGCTTGCTTGATTAATGAATCGTTTTACTTATTTCGACAAAGGAGGGGAACTGTATGTCAATGAGTAGATTGAAGAAATTCGGGATGCGAACTCTGTTCCTGACTGTGGCCACGGTTTTGTTGGCGGCCGCGACCACGACTTACGCGGCGAGGTATGTGGTGACGCAGCTGCTGACGCCATCGCCGCAAACGTCCACTGCCAAGGGGATCAACAGCAGCGGCAATGTTACGGGAATCGCGACATACGGCTCGTATTCAGCAAATTCCACCAGGGCGTTCGTTTACTCGAACTATTCTTCGACCACGCTTCTGCCCGGGCCGGCCGGAACTTCCTTCGGCATGGCGATCAATGGGTCGGGGCAGGTCGCAGGATACGGGCTGGTCGGCGGATCCCAGCACGCGCTCCTTTGGAACGATGGTTTCCCGTTGGATCTGGGAGTGTTGTCGGGCACTACTTACAGCTATGCTTACGGAATCAATGATCTTGGCACCGTTGTCGGCAGCTCCGGCAACTATCCATTCATCTGGCAGGATGGGGTCATGACCCGCCTCGGAACCAACACCGGCGCAGCCTACGGTATAAATTCATCAGGATATGCCGTCGGATCGGCCGGCGCACCGGTCATCTGGGACAGCAGCGGTAACATGACGTACCTGACCACGGCATCCGGGACTGCCTACGGTATCGATAACTACTGGCAGGTCGTCGGTTCTTATTACAACAGCGGTTACAAGGCGTTCCTGTGGCGGTCCAATGGGGACTTCCAGGCGCTTGCCACCCCTGCAGGCGCCACAGCAACGTATGCCTATTCCATAAGTGGTCCGCAATTGCAACAGATTGTCGGTTACGGCACCTTTAGCCAAGCTCCCCTTTATCGTGCCCTTCTCTGGGAATACGATGTCCCCTATGACCTCAATACCCTCATCCCCGCAGGAAGCGGGTGGGTCCTGACAAAGGCCTGGGGCGTCAACGCCACCGGGCAGATTGTCGGTGAAGGAACGTACAACGGGAAGACGCAGGCATTTCTCCTGACGCCGTCACTCTCGCCAGTAACCATACCTGCAATAAGTGGCACCGCCGGGTGCAGCGGCTGGTATACCTCTCCGGTCACGGTCACCCTGACCGCCACCGATCATTCCGGAACAAGCATCAAAGAGATCCATTACTCTCTCGACGGAGCGCCGGAGGTGGTGATCGGTGCCTTGACGGTGCCAGTCGCGATAAGCGTAGACGGATCGCATGTCCTGAGTTACTTTGCTGTCGATTATGCCGGAAATGTGGAAACTCCCAACATCATGACGGTGAAAATCGACGGCACGGTTCCATCGTCCGCCGCCTCCGTTTCGGGAATTGCGGGTACCAACGGCTGGTACAAATCTCCGGTTACCGTGCAGATCAACGGCACTGACGCAACCTCCGGCGTCGGCTCCATCAAGTACCGCAAGAACATTGGCGGCAATTGGGGTTCCACTGTTACGGCTGGAAACCCTGCTTACGTGAGCTTCGGCAGCTACAGCTCTGGGGGCTCTAACGGGCACTTCAGCGCAGGTTACTATGCTGTTGACCTCGCCTGCAATGCGGAAGCGGAGCAGTTCGCCGACGTCAACATCGACAGCATCCCTCCCATCACCACCTATGCTCTTTCTTATCCGCCGAATGCCAACGGCTGGTATACGGGAGATGTTATCGCCAACTTCACCGCTGCCGACAACCTCTCGGGCGTGGCATCTATCTCTGTTAACGGTGATGTTGTCGCGGGCTCCACAGCTTCATCTCTTGTCACGGCCGAGGGTGTGAATATTCTCAACTATCACGCGACGGACGTGGCAGGTGTCGACGAAATTTCAAGAAACGTAACCGTGGGCATCGACAAGACAGCGCCGAATACCGCATACACAGCCTCAGCGCCATCCAATGCCAACGGCTGGTACAACGCTGACCTCACGGTTAATTTCAGCGCTGCCGACAACCTTTCCGGCATCGACTTCCTGACGATAAACGGCGCAAACTACGCCGGTTCAACGGCTTCCTCGGTTGCAGGGGAAGGGACTTCCACGTTCACCTATTCGGCCACGGACAAGGCCGGTATAGCTGAAGGGCAGAAAACCGCAACATTCAGCGTCGACAAGACGCCGCCATCTTCTGCATACACAACCTCAGCGCCAGCCAATGCCAACGGCTGGTACAACGCTGATGTCACCGCTACTTTCAGCGCCACCGACAACCTCTCGGGCGTTGATTTCCTGACGATAAACGGCACGAGCTACGCCGGTTCGACGGCCTCCTTGGTTGCAGGGGAAGGGGTATCCACGTTAACTTATTTGGCCACTGACAAGGCCGGAATTGCTGAAGGACAGAAAATCGCAACGGTTAGTGTCGATCAGACGCCGCCATCTTCTGCCTACACAACCTCAGCGCCCGCTAATGACAACGGCTGGTACAACGCCGACGTCACGGTCAATTTCAGTGCCTCCGACAATCTCTCGGGCGTTGATTTCCTGACGATAAACAGCGCTAACTACGCAGGTTCGACCGCTTCTTCGGTTGCAGGGGAAGGGACTTCAACGTTCACCTATTTGGCCACGGACAGGGCCGGGATTGTCGAAGGCCAGAAATCGGCAACATTCAGTGTCGACAAGACGCTCCCGACAGTTACCGTTTCCACATCGCCGGCGACCCTTGCCGCTACCAACAAGTCAAAGCCTGTACCGGTTACCATCAACGGCTCTGCCGCCGATTCCCTGTCCGGCTTGGCATCGGTCGTGATCACCATTACCGATGAATACGGAATCTACAGCATGACCGTACCCTCGTTCGGCTCAACGGTAAGCCTCGACACTTATAAGAAGAGGAACGACAGCGATGGCAGGCTCTATACGATCCAGGCAACCGCAACCGACCTTGCCGGGAACCAGCAGACCACTGACTACAGCCTCTGGGTGAAATAAGAGCCGAACATGCTCCAAGCAGCAAGAGCAAGGGGGACCGTTTTACGGCGGTCCCCCTTTTTCATTTCTTTTCCATTTTGTCCACCTCTCGGGTTTATTTTCATCCGCCTTTCGGTTAATATCCAACGAACGCAAATTCCGAGCTTGTGAGCGTCGGCGCTTTTGCTAGAATTTATCAGCATGGAGGTTTTCGATGACAAGGTTGTGCAGTATGGTTGTTGTTCTGTTGTTATTTGCCACTCCAGTTCTGGCTGGGCAGCCTAAGGGAGACTACAAGGAGCTTTACCGGCGTGGCGTCGAGTTCAACAAGCAGGGAAAGCTCAAGGAGGCGATAGGGTATTACACCAAGGCACTGGCCCTCAAGTCCGATTCGGCAGAGCTTTATTTCGTGCGGGGACGGGCCTATCTCCAGAGCGACCAGATGCAGGAGTCGGCCGACGACCTCTCCAGAGCGGTCAAACTAAAGCCGGGATATGCGGAGGCGTACAACCAGCGAGGCGTTACCTATATTGGTCTTGGAAAACAACAGGAGGCCCTGGTCGATTTCAACAAGGCCTGCGGGCTGGGTCATCAGGACGGCTGCCGCAATGCAAAGAAGTTCAAGGAACTGAACGGGCGGTAACTTTTGCTGTATAATTTTTATCTGTGGATGTGTAAAGGCAAGGAGGATTGACTCCTTGCCTTTTTACCATGAGAAGGAGCCGACATGCACCACGAATTCAGGGACGAATCCGGCCTGATGGCATCCGAGCGGGATGCCTGCGCCATCATCAGCTACATCAACAAGGGGGTGAGGCCGACCCACGGCAACGTGCAGCGGACCATCGACGCACTGGTGAAGATGGGGCACAGGGCCGGGGAGATCAACGGCGAGGGGGACGGCTGCGGCATCCTGACCGACATCCCGCGCATTCTCTGGCGCGAGGTGCTGGCCGGAAGCGGTGTTGATCCCCATCTTGTCGACGCCCCCGAGTTCGCTGTCGCCCATGTAATGGTTCCCCGCGATCTGCTTGCGCAAACTCCAGATCTTCAGCGGGAGATCCTGCGCGCCTTTGCCGAAGCGGGCCTGCGGGTGCTCATGGACCGGCCTGCGCCGGTGCGTAACGAGTTCCTTTCTGTGCGGGCGCGGGAGGGGGAGCCCTTTTTCTGGCAGATCGCATTGCTCTGCCCCGACCCGGTTGCTGCTCCACGGATGCTGTTCGATCTTCAGTTGCGGATCGAGGAGGAGTTCCCGGTGCACGTGGCGTCTCTCTCCACGGCCGTTGCCGCCTACAAGGTGCATGGCGCTCCCGAGGTCCTTCCCCGCTATTATCCGGAGCTGAAGCGCCGCGACTTTCTCTCCGCCGTCACCATCGGCCACAGCCGTTACTCCACCAACACCCTTCCCACGGTGCTGCGCGCCCAGCCTTTCTCGCTCCTCGGGCACAACGGCGAGATCAATACCATAGCCAGATTGCGGGAAGAGGCCAGAATGCTCGACATCGTCCTCCCCTCGGACGGGAGCGATTCCCAGGATATGAACCGGACCCTGGAGGGGCTCATCGCCCGTTTCGGGCTCACCCTGTTCGAGGCGATGGAGATGGTCTTCCCCCCCATTTTCAGTGAGATGGAACGGCTCGGCCCGGAGCTCCGGGAGATGTACGGGTGGTTTCGTTGCTTCCTCAAGGCGAGCGCCCAGGGGCCGGCCGCCGTCATCGCCCGCGACCGGAACCTCTGCGTGCTGAGCGTGGACGCCATGGGGCTGCGTCCCCTCTGGTTCGGCGAGACCGAGGAGGAGTATTTCGCATCCTCCGAACTGGGGGTGGTCCCCCACGAGGAGATAATTACCGATGCAAGACCCCTGGCACCTGGCGAGAAGATAGGGCTGCGGCTGGTTCCCGGCAAGCGGGTGGAGGTTCTGGAGCTTACTGCGCTGCGGCGGGAGGTGCTGGCGCTGTTCAGGAAGAGGACCAACCTGGCGGCGCAGGCGAAGGGGCTGGTGGAGATCGATTGCGTAGGGGCGCAGCATGCTGCGCCCCTACAGGAGTGGCTACGCAGCGCCAAGCTCCTCCAGGACAACCTCATGTCCGCCCTGGCCTGGAAATCCAGCGACGTGCAGATCCTGCGGGAGATGGCCCGGACCGCCCGCGACCCGATAGCGTCGCTCGGCTACGACGGCCCCCTGGCGGCCCTCTCCCTGTCGCACCACAACCTTGCCGACTACTTCAAGGAGCAGGTGGCGGTGGTGACCAACCCGGCCATCGACCGGGAGCGGGAGAGCGAGCACTTCTCCACTCGTGTCTATCTCGGGGCCCGCCCTAATTTGCGCGGCACGGTGCAGAAGGAAGTGGCGCTGGACGTGCCGCTGTTGACCGGTGGCCGCCGGGCCGGCTCGGACCCGCAAGATGCCGAAATTGCCGCCGGGTTCGGCACTGCAACGCTGGAATCTCTTCTCGCCCACTTCGGCGGGCGGCGGGTGAAGATTCTCTCCTGCGCGTTACGCCGTGGCGAAGACATTCGCGGGGCGCTCGCCCGCCTTAAGGATGAGGCAACTGCTGCGGCCAAGCGGGGCGTTTCCCTTATCCTGCTGGACGACAGCGCCGCGTTCTCACCCGGACAAGGGTTCCTTGACCCGTATCTTGCGGTGGCGGTACTGCACAAGGATCTCAAGGAAATCCGCCACCGGTCTGGGGAGAGTATGCGCCGCCGGGTGTCGCTGGTTCTTCGTTCCGGCGCGCTCCGCAACCTGCACGACCTGATCTTTGCCCTGGGTATGGGGGCGGATGCCCTTAACCCCTATCTCATGTGGGAGCTGGCATCCGCCGAGACCGACGGGGTACGGAACCTGTTCGCGGTGCTTTCGGCCGGCCTGGAGAAGGTGATCTCCACCATGGGGACCCACGAGATCGGCGGCTACGGCAAGTATTTCGCCTCCATCGGCCTCTCCCCGGAGCTGGCGGCCATATTTGAGACCCCAAACTTCTGCGGCTCGCATCAGGGGGGGGTGACCATGGAGCGGCTCGAGGTGGAGAACCGGGGGCGCGGCGCTGTGGCGAGGAGTAAAGAGAAACAGCCGGTCGAGGTGCAGTTCCGCCTCTACCCCCGCATCTGGAAGATGGTTCAGGCGGTGGCGAAGATGGACGAAACCTACGCCGACCTCTCCCGCCTCATCAGGCAGCTGGAGTCCGATAACCCCTTGGCCATCCGCCATCTGCTGGACTTGAAGTACGAGGAGGAGCTGTCGGTCGACCCTGAGGAGGTGGATACCTCCATCGGCACCCACGATCTTCCCATCCTGATCTCAGCCATGAGCTTCGGCTCCCAGGGGGAGACCCCATACCGCATCTACGCCGAGGCGGCGAAACGTTTGAACATCATCTGCATGAACGGCGAAGGTGGAGAGATAGCCGACATGCTCGGCCGATACCGCGGCAACCGTGGGCAGCAGGTCGCATCGGGCCGGTTCGGCGTCACCATGGAATATCTGAACTCTGTGGACATCCTGGAGATCAAGGTGGGGCAAGGGGCCAAGCCGGGCGAGGGGGGGCATCTCCCCGGCTTCAAGGTTACCGGCAAGATCGCAGCCGCGCGCCACGCCACGCCCGGCGTGGCTCTCATCTCGCCGTCCAACAACCACGACATCTACTCCATCGAAGACTTGGCCCAGATCGTGGAGGAACTGCGCACCGCCAATCCCCGCGCCCGCATCTCGGTCAAGGTGCCGGCCGTGGCCGGGATCGGCACCATAGCGCTGGGCATCGCCAAGGCAGGGGCGGACATTATCACTATCAGCGGTTACGACGGCGGTACCGGCGCAGCCAGGAAGCATGCCATCAAGTTCGTCGGCTTTCCGGCGGAGATCGGCGTGCGCGAGGCGCATCGCGCCTTGGTGGAGGCGGGACTTCGGCACAAGGTGGAGATCTGGGCCGACGGCGGCGCCAGGACCGGCCGGGACGTGCTCAAATTGATGCTTCTAGGCGCGAACCGCGTCGGGTTCGGCACCATGGCCATGGTCATCATCGGTTGCACTACCTGTCGCGGCTGCCACATCGGCACCTGCCACGTGGGGATCGCCACCCAGATCGAGACCGTGGAGGAGGCGGAAAAGCAGGGGCTCAAGCGCTTCGTGCCCAGGGTGCTGGAGAACGGCATCATTTACGAGACCACATTCTTCCGGGGGATGGCGCGGGAAATCCGCATCCTCACCGCCAAGCTCGGTTTCCGCCGAACCCAGGATATGGTGGGACGGGTCGACATGCTGGTGCAGGCGCGCGGGCTCGACCGGCTCGACCTCGCACAACTTCTGGCCCCGCCGGCGGCTACGGAACTTCGCCACGCAGAGAACGAGGTGCGGATCATCCGCAAGCCCCTCAATTACCTGACTTCACTCGTCTCCGGACTGGTGAACGGGGCCTTTCTCGCCGGCGAGGAGAGGGTCCGCTATGATGACGACACCGCCACCAGCTCCGACCGGGCCATCGGCACCCATCTGTCCGGAACCCTGGCCAGGGCCTACCAGGACGGGGTTTTCCCCTCCCGAAAAGAGGCGCAATTGGACTTCAGTCGCGACTCCATCCCCGGTAACGGCATGGCGGCCTTCAACATCGACGGCATCTCGATCCGTGTGGAAGGCGGTGCCCAGGACGGCGTAGGGAAATCAGCCAACGGCGGGAAAGTGGTGATCCTCAAGGGTGAGAACCGGAACGGCGTGCGGGTCGGCGGCTCGGTAGGGAAGGGGCTCGCCTACGGCGCCCTGGCCGGCACCTTCATCGTCCAGGGGGATGCGGACAGCAGGGCGTGCATCCGCCTGTCGGGCGCTGACGTGGTGCTGGGGGGGAGAATCCGGACTCCCCTTGACGATGCTCGCGGGAACCTGGCAGGTCGAGCCAACCTGAAGGGGTTCGCCTTCGAATACATGACCGCGGGCCGCGTGGTGGTGCTGGGAGATCCAGGCCCATGGATATGCTCCGGCATGACCGGCGGCACGGTTTACTGCCATCTCGACGGGGAGATGGGAATGGACCGCGAGGCGCTCCGCAGCAGGATCGCCCGGGGCGCCGGGGTGGAGATACGCGAAGTCGAAGAGGAGGATGTGGCAAATATCGAGGTGCTGCTCCTTCAATACCACCGGGAGCTGCTCCACTCCCATCAGGAAGAGGAGGCCGACCTGGTGGAGCGCCTGATTTCCTCATGCCGCACCCGGTTCGTGAAGATAGTGCCGGAAAAGGCGGCGGTGCGGCCGCTGGTTAGCACGGAGTGAAGCAGCAGCTGAATGCTGCTGTAGAAAACGATCGACGAGGCGCTGAAAGAAGGGAAGCGGGAGCACGACAAGGCAGCGTGAATGCATGCAACCTCCAGTCTTTAGCATTTGTTGGTGACAGATATCACGGTATGTGGAAGCCCGTTTCGCGGGCTTTTTTGCTTTTGAAAGATTAGATGGATAGCGCCAAGTTGGCTACTTTGCAAGTTCAAAAGATCTCAATTATTCGAAAGTCAAGCTTGTCCAGAGATGCCTTTTCAGAGAAGACTGACTTGTAGGAGCGCCTCATTATCGTCGTGCCGCACCCGGTTCGTGAAGATCGTGCCGGAAAAGGTGGCGGTGCGGCCGCTGGTACTGAGTGGGGTTAATGTAGGTTAATGCATAAATTGTTGACATCATGAAGTAAATACGGTTAAAAGGGGTCAACTAAATAATTCATTAAAAACTAGCGGGAACACAAAATATGAGCAACCTATAATGTAACACACCTATCCATAATGATTGGATTGATCAATTGTAAATTTTAATTAAGTCGAAGCGAGTTGTTGCCGTATTCTGGTACGGCAACGGCCGTCGTGCGCTGCCAATTTATATGGCCATAAACACTGCCTTATTCCCATGGAGAGGAGGTGAATTCCTGACGTTCCCGTTTGCTGTTTGAATGGAGTTTATTTTATTCGCGCAGGAGGAGAGATATGAATGTTTTGTTTAAAGTCCTAACAATGTGCTTATTCCTCTGGATAGGTGCCGGCCTGGCCATGGCGGCAGACGCCCCATTCCGCATCATTTACCATCAGGATAACGTGAATGTCGATGAGACAACCATTGCCGGTGAACTTTTTGTGAGCGTTTACAATGGATCGGGGGGGGATGTGAAAGACCTGATCGTGGCTATTCCTGACCCAAATGACATAACCTATCACAACCTGCCGATATTGATCGGCTCAATTCCAAACGACCAGATGAAAGAGGTTACGGAACACTTTGAAGCGGCCAAGGCTGAAGCCGCAGAAACAGTGGCAAAGGAAGTTGTCTGGAGCGTAGAGTACACCAATCCGGCAGGAGAGAGAAAGACGGTTGATGTTTCCGGGAAAAAGGGATTGTGACAATAATGAAAGGAGTGATCTATGAAATGGAATAGAATGCAGTATATCAGCTTGGTGTTTCTGTTGTTCGCCATGCTGGGCTTTCCTATCTACTCCGGGGCGACAGATGTAACCCTTAATCCCGGTTTCATTGCCGGAACCGTAAAGATAGGGGACTTTAAAGTCAATAGTATCTACGTATCAGCTGCGGGAGGCGGCTACCGATCATCCAAGAACGTATATGGCAGCAGTAATTACAGCCTGACGGTTCAGGGGGGAGACTGGAACTACGATGTTTATGCTTCCACCAATCTGAGCGGCGGGGGTACCAACAGCACATACATGACCTTCAGCAACCGGTCTCTCACGGTGCCCGTGGGGCAAACGGCCACGAACGATTATAACTATAACGTTGGAATAGTACGTTTCAAGCTGAACATCACCGGAGACCCTTTCAGCTACTTTGATGCAGATTCCTCCGCTCAAAAGGCCACTTCCCCGGGGCAAGAGAAAACCTACACGTCAAGCTATGTCAACCAGTATCCCGCCACCGGCTACTGGGACATGCCGGTTGTGGCGAATCAGCAGATTAGTGTCGCGGCCAGTGTCTATGTGGGGGCCGCTTATGGCGGAAATAACTATTATTTCAATATCGGCGCCAGAGACATAGCGCCGGGGCAGATAGTGGAAGTCCCTCTGGACATCCAGTTTACAGCGCCCCCCCCCCCACCGCCGTATGAATATGTACCGTCGCCACCCACTCCGGGCCCGGTATACCACTACGGGAACGTTGCCGGAAAGATCCTGCTGAACAACGTCTCACCCGATGATTTTCTCGGCCATGAAATACAGAATCTCCAGAGCATAAGCACGAACCCCGGCAATTACAATGTCCAGTTCCGGGTGGAAGACGGACCCCGGCGAGTGGATATCAGGTCCTATTTCAAGGATAAAACCCAGTTTAGCTGGCCGTATATCGACGGTAATTCTGACAACAACCTGGTCTCCGTGGAAGCGGACACCACCAAGACCTTGGACTTTATCCGTGACGCAGGCATTCTCCACGGGGAGGTAAACTTCAGGGGCACGGTAAAAAATGAGGACCTCTATTCGTATAGCTTTGGGGCTGGAGGAGTTTCTTCGGTTTGGGACCCTGTCACCAAGAGTTATATTTATCAACCAACTTACGGCGGTGCTGCAAGCACTACCAAGACTGGCTCAGATAACCACTCGTACAGGTTTTATCTGACGGAAGGGCCGTGGAACCTCCTCGGCAGCTTCACTCTGGTCAAGAGGACCTCGACTCCTTACTTTAAGCTTTCCGGTATCAGGTTCATTGACTTCAATAAGTATTACGACCCAAGCGCTGCCTACCGTGATCCAACCTTAGTTGAGAGCAATCCCGGCAATGCGGACCATATTACGCCGGGAGAAGTGACGGTTCTCAACAGGGAGTACTGCACGGGCTCTGCCATCTTCCGTTTCCGGGTTGCCGGCGGTGGGAAAATGAGCTCCCCCAAAATTTCAGCCAGGGCGACACATTATAACAAGAACGGCAAGAGGGATTTGTACGCACTTCAAATTTCGTCCTATTCCTCCGCATACATGGAGGATGGTCCGGAACTGGAGGTCTTCGGCCCGCCCGCTGACTACCAACTGTACAGTATTTCCGCTACAACCTGGGACGGAACAGCTATCGGCTACCCTGCAATGAATGTCACCCTGGATTGTGCCGTCACCAAAACCCTCGACATCCCTGGCCCAGACATTTCCGTTACAAGCCCGGTTACTGAAATGGTCACCAATGCCCGATTGACGACCGTCAGCGGAACCGCCTTTAGCAATGTCGCCATCAATGGGGTAACGGTCAATGGCCAGAACGCCTCATTCTCACCCACCGGCAGCACTGCTATTCCAAACCAGGTGACATTCAGCTATGACCTGCCGCTTGCTGATGGGAAAAATCCGATAACCACAACTGCCGTGGATGCGCTGAACGCCAAGGCTACCGATGATCGCTTCATCTATGTGGACCGTTGGGTGCCGACGGTTAGTATCTCGACGCCGAAAAACGGCGATGCGTTCATTTTCAGCAATGCGGCAATCCCCGTGGAGGTTCAGGCCGGAGACCTGGGATATGGCTTTACCCTGAAGGTCATGCTGGACGGCACCGTAATCTATCAAGGAGACGGCAAGGGGGACGATATCGTGCCCGCATCCATCTCCTACAACGGCCATGTCGGACCGCTGTCGGTGGGTGATCACGTCCTTACCGCCGTGGTTACCGATCGTGCTGGTAACAGCAGTTCCAATGCCGTGAGCATCAGATCATATTCCGACCAGTGGCCACCGACCGTGAAAATCCTGTCGCCTGCCGACGGTGCATATCTCGGCAATGTGCCTGTTCCTCTCGAAGTGCAGGCAGCTGACCAGGGTAACGGTTTCGAAATGCTGGTATTCCTGGACGAAGGCCTGATCAACCAGGCTACCGGAACAGCAGACCTCGCTGTACCGGTGCCCGTATCGTACAGTTCGAACGTCGGCCCCCTTGCAGGGGGTGATCATGTGATAAGGGCTGTGGCAAAAGACCTGGCCGACCAAACCGCCTCTGCATCACACACTATTCACGTCGATCCATGGCTGCCCACGGTTAACATTACCTTGCCCCAGGACGGAGGGTACTTCGGCAATGCCAATGTTCCCGTCCAGATCCAAGGCGCGGACCAAGGATACGGTTATACACTCAAGGTTTATCTTGATGGCAACATCGTTTACCAGGCTGACGGAGCGGCAGACATGGCATCACCCGTTTCCATCACGTTCGACAACATCATTGGCCCGCTGGCGGGAGGCGATCATGTAATCAAGGCGGTGGCTACCGACCTGGCTGGGAATCAGGCCACTGCAACAAAGACAGTTCACGTGGACACCTGGCTTCCTGCGGCAATCATCACCGGTATAAACCAGGGCGGCTTCTATGCTTCGACCGATACCGCCATTCCGCTCGATGTTAATGCGGCAGACCAGGGATACGGATACAAATTGGAAGTATATCTTGATGGGAACATCGTATACCAGGCTGACGGGCAGGGAGATACGGCTGCACCCGCCGAAGTTACTTTCAAAACCTTCCTTGGACCGCTCGCGTTAGGCAATCATACCATCAGCGCAGTGGTTACCGATCTTGCCGGCAACAGCACGACCAGCACGGTGTCCATTACCTCATATCTGGCCGTTGGAGTTGTAGTAAAGCCTGAAGCCCGTAATAACGCAGACGAAGGGACATCGACAATCTTCATACAGTTGCCCGCGGGGCTGACTTCTACGGCCTCACTGTCATCGGCGGATAACCGGGAGATCACATCCGTTCCGTTCCAATATCCAGTTGATGTCAAGTACTCTGCGACTGATGACAAGATTCTTTTGAAATTCAATAGAACGCCTGAGCTGATGGCGGACGAGTTTTACACGGTGGAGGGAAAATTCTACCCAAATCCATCAAACCCGAGTGAGTGGTACTACTGGAAGGGTAGCGACACTACCAAGTGGTAAACCTCAACCCCGTCCCGGTCTATTGGCCGGGACGGGGTTATTTTCAGATATAAACTGCTAGTTTGTTGGGATTATTGCCGTTGCCGGACTGTGATTTGCTGGTATACTTCCTTTCCGGATGAAGCGTTTGTCAGGAGGGGAACGTGGAAGAGCGGCAGTGCAGGCGAAAGCTGGTGGAGTGCGGCTGCTGGGTAGTGGGGGAGGAGGGGGCGGACTGCTACCGGATCATGGACATCTCGGACAGCGGAGCGTTCGTGGCGACCCAGCATCCGCTGGTCGTGGGGACGGTTATTGAACTCCAGCTCTTCACCCCACGTTCCGCTGAGCCGGTGACCGTGACGTCGGAGGTAATCTGGAGCAGTCTCGATCCTGCCAGCGCCGGCATGGGGGTCAGGTTCCTTGAGCTGGACGGTGAGAAGCTCCTTGCAGTCAGGGAGCTGGCGCGTTTGCTGAAAAACGGCGGTTAATCCTTTGAAAACAGCACCGCCACGGCTCTGGCCTTTTTGTCCCCCACCGACACATAGCCGTGCGCCTCGGACGAATCGTAGTATATGCTGTCGCCGGGGCGCAGCCGGTGGACCTCCTCGCCGAAGTGGAATTCCAGCTCTCCTTCCAGCAGGTAGATGAACTCCTCCCCCTCGTGCCGGTAGAAACGGCTGTCGTCCCATTCCCGCAGCTCGAATTCCACGAGAAACGGCTCCATGTGCTTGTTGCGCAAACCCTGCGCCAGCGAGCGATAGCAATAACCCTCGACGGCGTCGCTTTTCGCCCGGCGGCGGCTCCAGCTCTCCTCTTCGGCCCTGGCGATGACCAGTTTCTGCTTGGCCCCTTCGTCCTCGAAGAAATAGTGGATACCGACCTTCAGCCCCTTGGAGATCTTGAGCAGTGTTGAGATCGGGGGGACCACCAGTCCGTTTTCGATCTGGGAGAGGAGCGGCTTGGAGAGGCCGGTCAACTCGGCCAGTTCCTGGAGCGTGAGGCGCCGCTCCCGGCGCAGTTTCCGGACCTTTTCGCCCAGGGCCAGATCCTTTATTGCTGATTTGATGTCTTCCATTGGCTCAACTCCCCGAAATGATGATTTTTTATATGCAAAACGCCGCTTCACGTCAAGCAAAAGCTTCCGCCTGACGGGGTAGTTGTGGAGGGAACGCTCATCGATTGACATTCCTCCATATTTTGGCTAACCTATGCAATGCTTTGAAATCATTCGCCGTAGGAGAAATTGTTGTAATCATGCGCAGAATCTGGCTTCCTTTTTTTCTCATTTATATACTCGCGGCAGTAACTGCCTGCAAGAAAAAGGAGGAGGCGGTCTTTTACGAATCCTCCCGCAAGGGAATGGCCGAAGCACCCGTGAAGGAGGTGCCCAAGGACGCCCTTGCCACCCAGCAGGCGTTCACGGCCCTGGCCAAAACCGTCACCCCCTCGGTAGTCAATATATCAACCATCAGCAAGAAGAAGATGGTTCGCCCCTTCTTCGAGTTCTCCCCGTTTTCCGAGGATTTCTTCGGCTCCCCTCAGTACCGCCGCGACCAGAGTCTCGGCTCCGGCTTCATCATCAACCGGCAGGGGTACATCATCACCAATGAGCATGTGGTTCGCGACGCGGAAACCATCAAGGTAAAGCTCTCCAACGAGGATGTCTACGAGGGGAAAGTGGTGGGGACCGATGCCAAGACCGACATCGCCGTCATCAAGATCAACGCCAAAGAGGATCTGCCGTTCGCGGTGATGGGAGACTCGGACAAGCTGGAAGTCGGGCAGTGGGCCATTGCCATCGGCAACCCTTTCGGCCTCGACCGGACCTTCACGGTCGGCGTTGTTTCGGCGACGGGCCGCTCCAACATGGGGATCGAGACCTACGAGGACTTCATCCAGACCGACGCCTCCATCAACCCCGGCAATTCCGGGGGGCCCCTTCTGAACGTTCATGGCGAGGTGATCGGCATAAATACCGCCGTAGTCGCTGCAGGGCAGGGGATAGGCTTCGCCATCCCGATCAACATGGCCAAGAAGGTTGTCTCCCAGTTGGTCGGCAAGGGGCAGGTCAACCGGGGGTGGCTCGGCGTCTCCATCCAGCAGGTGACCCCGGATATCGCCCAATCCTTTGGCCAGAAAAAGCCGCGCGGCGCTTTGGTGAGCGAGGTGATAGCCGGCGGCGGGGCGGCCCAGGCGGGTATCCGGCAGGGGGACATAATCCTGCGCTTCGACGGTGCCGAGGTCAGGGATGTGCGGCATCTGCAGCGCCTGGTGGCGGATGTGACGGCCGGCAAGAAGATTGAGGTGGTGGTCTTCCGCGATGGCAAGGAGCTTCCTTTGACAGTTACGGTCGGGAGCGCCGAAAGCGCCGCGGCCCGCAAGCCCCGTCCTGCGGAGCAGGGGGGCGCGCCTGCCGACACCTCATGGGTAGGACTGTCGGTGGATGAGCTTCCGGCGGACCTCCGCAAACGCGGGGTTTCAGGGGTCATGGTCCGCGACGTGGAAGAGGGGAGTATCGCCGGTGACGGAGGAATTCAGCGGGGTGACATCATCGTTTCCGTCAACCAGCGCAAGGTTTCCAACCTGGACGAATTCGCCAGGCAGATGAAGGAGGCCGGGCAGCGCGGCAGCGTCGCCTTCCTGGTAAGGCGCGGCGGCGCCAGCATCTATTTCGCATTCCGAATTAAATAACGGGGAATACATGAACCTGATCGACAATTCAGACCACGCCAGGCGCCTTGCCCGGGCAATTCTTTCCGACATCGCACTTTACAACCGGGAGAAGGTCGAGGCCGGGATAGTCAACGACACCATCTTCGAGACTCTGGCCGACGAGCTGGAGGAGGGGCGCCAGCATTTCCGCTCGCGCGTGGCTCCGGAACTCGCGATGAGCAACATCTATGAGCTGGCGGTGGTCGATGTGCTGATTAAGCGGGCAGGGAAGATCGAGTCGGACATCTGGTGATGGTCTTCTCCTCAGGATGGCACTTTTCCGAAGGCGCGGTTTCCGATCGCGCCTTCAGATTTTACGGGGGGCGATGTGGATAGGACAGAATTGACATTCCCTGCTGATGCAGAATCGGAGCGCCTCGACGCTTTTGTTGCCCGCTCGGTGGATGGGCTTACCCGTTCCGCGTCGCAGCGCCTGATTGAAGATGGGCATGTAATCGTGAATGGCGCGACGGCAAAGCCATCCCTGAAGCTGAAGGGGGGCGAGAGCATTGCCGTTGAAATACCACCCCCTGCCCCCGCGGAACCGCAACCGGAGGAGATCCCACTCGATATCCTCTACGAGGACCGTGACGTGGTGGTGGTAAACAAGCCGGCGGGAATGGTGGTCCATCCGGCGGCGGGGAATCCGGACGGGACCCTGGTCAACGCCCTGCTCGGCCATTGCCGGGACCTCTCCGGCATCGGCGGCGAGCTCCGTCCCGGCATCGTCCACCGGATCGACAAGGACACCTCCGGCATCCTCGTGGTGGCGAAGAGCGACGCGGCCCACAACTCCCTCTCCCACCAGTTCAAGGAGCACACCATCAAGCGGGTCTATGTTGCCCTGGTGTTCGGCTCCCCCAAGGTCGACAAGGGAAAGATCGACGCGGCCATCGGCCGGCACCCGGTGGACCGGAAGCGGATGTCCGGCAAAGCCCGCCGGGGCAAGCACGCGGTGACCCACTGGCGGGTCCAGGCACGCTACCCCGGCATAACCCTCATGCAGCTCCGGCTGGAGACCGGCCGCACCCACCAGATCAGGGTCCATCTCTCCGAGGCGGGACATCCCCTGGTGGGAGACGAGGTCTACGGCGGCAGCGGGCGGCTGGCCAATGTCCAGGACCCTGTCCTGCGCAGTATGCTGAAGGAGCTGGGGCGCCAGGCCCTGCACGCCAGGACCCTCGGCTTCATCCATCCCTCCACCGGCCAGTACCTGGAGTTTGATGCCGACATCCCGGAGGATATGGGGCGGATAATCGAGTACCTTGAGCGGCAGGGATTGGGGACTAGTGCCCTTGCGGGCCTGAAGGACTAGATTTCGCCATTCACCTTTCACTATTCACAATTCACGACTCACGACTCACCGAAGTAAAGGAGTTATAAGATGGAAATGAAACGCACCGCCAAGGTCCAGCACCTTTCGCCAAAGCTGTTTGACCGAGCGGAAATATCGGCCCATGGCTTCACCACCCGCCACGAGGGGGTTTCGCGTCCTCCGTTCAACTCACTCAACCTTGGCATCAATACCCTCGATGCCCCCCACAGCGTGGAGGGTAACCGGAGCATCCTGGCGCGCGCCTTCGGCGGCAGCGTTGAAAATCTCGTTACGGTGAAACAGGTGCACGGGGTTGATCTCCTGGCCATCGACTCGCCGAATCCGGATTACTCCCATTTCCTCAAGCTCGAATGCGACGGCATCGTCACCAACCAGCCTGGGGTGATGATCGGGATCACCGTGGCCGACTGCGTGCCGGTGCTCCTTCTCGACCCGAAAAACAGGGTGGCAGCGGTCCTGCACGCCGGATGGAAAGGGACCGCCGGCCGCATCTGCCGCAAGGGGGTCGACGCGATGCGGGATATGTTCGGCAGCAATCCCGCTGACATCCTGGCGGCTATCGGCCCGGCCATCGGCCCTTGCTGCTACGAGGTGGACGCGCCGGTGATGGACGAGTTCAAGCGAAACGCCCTCGGCTTCGATGCCTTCGCGGTGGAGCGCGGAGAGGGAAAATGGGGGCTCGACCTTTCCCTGGCCAACAAGGTTCAGCTTCTGGAGTCGGGGCTTTCGGAGAAAAATATCGAGACCGCCGACGCGTGCGTCTCCTGCGAAAAGAACCTCTACTTCTCCTATCGCCGGGAAAAAGGGGAGACCGGGCGGCAAATGGGGTTCATCATGCTGAAGCCGTAATGGCTAAAGGCGAAGTTTTCGGACTTCGCCTTTTTTGCAGATGCAGTCGAAATAACAGATTGATTCTGCATATTGACACGATGCATGGAATAGCTCACAATGAACGCATATGAAGGAGGTGCGTTTTATGCGTGCGACATTGAACATACCGGATGATCTGATCCGTGAGGTGCAGGCAATATCGGGCGAAAAGTCGAAGACCAGGGCAATCATCACTGTTATGGAGTCCTATGTGAAGCAGAAAAAGATGGAGCAGCTTCTGGCGCTTCAGGGAAAGATCCGGATCGATTATGACTGGGAAAAGGCCGAGACCGAAGAGTTAAAGGCGGCCGAAGAACTGGAGCGATACGGTGAGAACTGACGGATTCCTTCCCGACACCTGCGCCTGGATTGATTTTTTCAATAACCGGCAGACTCCGCTGGCGGTTGCCCTCAAGCATTCCCTGCTGGAGGGAAGGGTATATGCCTGCGGGGTCATTAAATATGAACTGGTTCAGGGGGTAAAATCCGAAAAGGAGGAAAAGGCGCTGATCGACGCGCTGCATGCGGTTGATTATCTGGAAATGACGGAATCCCTCTGGATAAAGGCTGGCAGGCTCTCCGGCGCCTTGCGCAAGAAAGGGGTGACCATCCCCTTCTCCGACGTTATCGTCGCTCTTCTGGCCCAGGAGAACAACCTGGCCATTCTCACCGTCGACAAGCACTTCGAAATGGTGCCGGGAGTTCGGATGGTTACAGGCTGAGCCCCCTTAACCCGCCCATGACCAAACGCTGGCAAATATTCGCCGTAATGGCGCTCATGTATGTCCTTGCCTATTTTTACCGCGTTTCCATGGCTGTCATGGCCAAGGACCTGGCGGTCGAGCTGCACCTCACCGCCGCCCGGCTCGGCATCCTCTCCGGTGTTTTCTTTTACGCCTTCGCCTTTACCCAGCTCCCCCTAGGTCCCCTGTTGGACCGTTTCGGCGGGAAGAGGGTGGTGCTCCTCACCGGCGTCATCACCGTTCTCGGCGTGGCGCTGTTTTCGCTCTCCTCCTCATTTTTCTCGGCAATGGCCGGCCGCGTCCTGATTGGCGCCGGCTCGGCCAGCGTGCTGATGAGCAGCCTCAAGATATTCACCCATTGGTTCGACAGGCAGGAGTTCGGGCGGGTTTCCGGCTTCATCATCGCCGTGGGGAACATCGGCAATATCACAGCCACGACCCCCCTTGCCCTGGCCATCGACGGTTTCGGCTGGCGGAGCAGTTTTATTGCTGTAGGCGTTGTTCAGATTCTCTGCCTCCTGCTTGTCCTCTATGTCGTCCAGGAGCATCCCGCCGTGGAGGCCGGCGGGGATGAGCCGGCGGCGGAGGCCTCGTCCCCCATCTCCGGGATTGTCGAGATATTCGGCAATCCTTCCTACTGGCTGATCTCCTGCTTTGCGTTCTTCTGGTACGCCAACTACATGGCGGTGCAGGGGCTTTGGGGAGGCCCGTATCTGATGGAGGTTCTGGGGCTTTCCCGCAGTCAGGCAGGCAACTGCCTCCTCGCCACATCGGCCGGGTTCCTGGTCGGCTGCATCTTCGTGGGGAAGGTCTCCGATACGCTCTTCCGTTCCCGGAAAAAGACCCTTCTGACGGGCCAGATTGCGATGCTCGGTTTCATGTCCATGTTTTTGGGGCCTGCCGAGCTTCTCCCCAGGCCGCTCCTTTTCCCCTGCTTCTTTCTCATGGGGATAGCCGTATCCTCCGGGGTCGCCATCTATCCCCTGATCCGCGAAACCTTCCCGCACCGGATCATCGGCACGGCCCTGACGGCGGTCAACTTCTTCATACTTCTTGGGGCAGCTGTGATGCAGCAGGTGATGGGGCGGCTGATCGAACTCTATCCCAAGGGCCCCGCAGGCTATCCACCCCATGCCTACCACGGTGCTTTCCTCATCCCGGTCTGCGGTCTTGCCCTGTCGCTCCTTCTTTTTGCTTTTTTCAGGGAACGGAATCCCGTTGCACATTGAAAGGGCTGGTCAAATCCAGCCGATTCTGCTATAAGTGCGGCAAACGCCCTTGTTTCCCCGTGACATTTACTGCATACAGGAGGCCCACAGATGTTCAGGATCTTGCGATTCGTTCCACTTTTTGCGCTGCTCCTCACCACGGTCGGATGCGCCCACAACTATTTCAACGTTCCCAATGAAACGGTGAACAAGAAGGTGAAGGTGTTGGGGGTGGCGCCGATCTTTATGGACGCCGATTCCCAGATACTTCACCCGGAAAAGGATGCGCTGGTCGCCCTGGTCAAGGAATACAACCGCAAGAACGAGCGCGAGCTGGCCGCCATGCTGCGCAAGGATTGCGGCTATTTTTCCGTAAGATTCCTGGATGACGAGCCCGACCAACTCTTCCCGAAGGTCTTCTCCCGCAGGGAGAAGCGTGATGATGCGGGAATCCAGTACAACAAGTACTTCTTCAAGGAGCAGGAGGTCCGCGACTATCTGGCAAAAAACGGTATGGACGCCCTCATGCTGGTGGTGGTGAGCGGGATAACCCGGCGCGACACGAAGTTCTCCAGCAATCTGACCTCCAAGCTGGAGGCAAATTACGACGACCTGATCATGACCGCCGTGATACTGGACGGCAGCGAAAGCACTCTTTGGGAGTACCCCAATTTCCGGCAGCGGCTCTTGTCGCTCCCGCCGCTCTACGAGCTGCAATACCCCGATTTTGACGAGGCCGACGCCAACCTGAGCGACAAAGTGGACATCAAGTACAAGACCGTCGCCGGGATCAGGCGGGGTTTAGAGCGGAAGGAAAAGGACTTGCTGTTCCGTACCATGCCCTTATCAAGCGTCTATTCCCGTCTTTTCTCCGACATGGTGACGCTGCAGAAACGGTGACCTTTCCAATGGCGGAGGAAAGCAGCTGAAAAGCCCTGGCATGTGGATGCATGCCGGGGCTTTTTTCGTCCGCCTTCCTTCCTGCTCCGCTATTCCCTGATATACTCATGAATAAAGGAGGCTGGCCATGCAGACCATTTATCGTCCCCGCAGGGTGTACATCGCCGCATCTTACATGCCCAGGGTTGGCCGGTATAGCGGCAGGGAGCTGGAGGAGCTCTCTTTTCTCGATCTGGCGGAAAAGGCTGGGGAGGTCTTCAGCGGGAGCCCGGTGCGGCGCAGGGAGATCGAGGCTGTGGTGGTTGGGAGCCAGAACCCGGTGGCGTTCTCCGGGGTGGACAACACCGCTGCGAAGATTGCGGGGGTGCTCGGCATTTCCGGCGCCAAGTCCGTCCTGATCGACACCGCATCTTCTTCCGGGGCATCGGCCTTCGAGAACGCTTACCTGGAGATCGCCTCCGGCCGCTCCGATCACGTGCTGGCCATCGGTATCCAGAAGATGAGCGACGCCTCCACCGCCGATGCGACGAAGATCGTGGCGGGGGTAATCGACAGGGATGAGGCGGAGTTCGGCCTGACCATGCCGGCATGCGGCGCCCTGGTGGCGGGGGCGCTCATGGAGCGGCTGGGCCTGTCCGAGGAGGAGTGGACCGCCTATTCGGCGCTTCTGACCCAGCGCGCCCACCGCTTTGCAGGGGCAAATCCCCTGGCCCACCTGAACTTCGAGATCCCGGTCGAGGAGTACTACCGCCAGATCCTGGCCAACAAGAACTACCTATACTGGTGGCCGCTCCGGTACCATGACTTCTGTCCCATGTCCGACGGCATGGCCGCGGTGATTCTCACCTCCCGCCCACAGGACGTGCTGGTGGGCGGAGTGGGGAGCGCCACCGATATCCCCACCATCGCCGACCGCAGGTATTTCCATTCCTTCCCCGCCACGGTGATTGCCGCAGCCGAGGCCTACGGCATGGCCGGCATCAGGAACATCCGGGATTTCGCCGGCAAGCTCCATGTCAACATGCACGACCCGTTCAACGGCTTCGGGCCGATCAACATGGTCGACCTGGGGATAGTGCCGAGGCACCGGCTGTTCGACTCCCTGCTGGACGACACCATGACCGGCCCGGACGGGCTCTTTCCCGCAAACCTCACCGGCGGGCTCAAGGGGCGCGGGCACCCGCTCGGAGCGACCGGAATGATCCAGGTGGTGGAGAACCACCGGCTCATCCGCGAAAACGGCTTCAAGGCCGGGCTTTCCCACTCCATTGGCGGGCCTATAAACAACAACGTGGTCATCCTGATCGAAGAGGCGAACCATTACGACCAGCGGCCGAACGAGCCTTACAAGCCCTGGGGATTGCCGACCCTGGGGAGGATCAAGCCTAAACATGTTACCGTGAATTCCCTCTTCGAGCAGGTCTCCGCAGTAGATGGGACGTTCGTCGCCCAGACCACCCGTTTCCACTTCAAGACCGGCGAACCCCAGAATACCGTAATGATTGTCTCCTGCCGCACAGATGCGGGGAACTGGCGGTTCCTGTTCGGCATCGGAGGCGAGCATTACCATGAGGCGGCTGCCTTGCGGCGAGGAGACCCGGTGCGTCTCGAACGGGTCGACGGCGTCATCACGGTCAACCGGATGCCGGTGAAGCGCCTCTACCAGAAGACCTTCGAAGGGCTGGCCGACCTTGCCGGAGCAGGGCTGAAACGGCTGCAACGGAGCAGTTGACCTGCACAATGTTAATTCACTGAACGAAGTGGGGAAAAGACAGCCCTTTGTCTTAAAAATTCCTCATCGGTGCGGGATAAAAGCGCTAGCAAGGGGTCAGCGGGTGCTCACGGTTTGGTACAAAGTTTGTATCCAAACGTCCATGGTAGCCAGGAATTTCATTTACTTGCCTTACGGCACATGGTATAAACTGGCAAATTAGCGCCTTTTCAACGGGTTGCGCAGTATCGGCGGTCGTCCTCGATACTGTCGTAGGTGAACATGAGAAGTTTGTGGCAGAAGTTAGAGAAAATTCTGGTGGCTGCATCACTGGTGGCGCTTGGCTCAGGGTGCGCCTTGACGGGGCGGGCGATAAAGGGAGAGAAGTTTGTGCCTCCACCGGTGATCGCCATTGCCGGTGTTGGTGAAGGTGAGCACTATGCGAAACCGCCGGTTCCGGTCGTTACACTGGCCGGGGACGCGGATCCTAAGGCGGAGATTACCTTGGACGGCCAGCCATACAAGCCGGGCACCCTCGTCGGGGAGGGAGACCACAAGCTTCAGGTCGTGGCCACCAATTCCGCCGGCTTCGACAGCAAAAAGTCAGTTCGCTTCGTCGTTGATCTGACCCCTCCCCTGGTATTCCCGAAAAACACCCCCAACGGATCTACATTTAATGCGCCTGTGGTCCCGGAAATCACCGTGGTCGAGCCAAATCTGCTCGGAGTGACTGTCACCGTGAACGGCAAGCCCTCTCCCGCAGGCACAGCGTTCAGCGAGGAAGGGACTTACCGCATCGAGGCAGTTGCCGAGGACAAGGCCGGGAATAAGGCCAGGGCTTCGGCTCTTTTCACCATTGACCGGACCCCGCCTTTGACTTTCTTCGGCTGGGGGAATCTGGTCCGGGCCACAGCGGAAACCACGTATGTCACCGGTGGCACGCTCATAAACCTCTTCGCCCAGGATAGCGGCCTGATATCTTCGGGCGTTTCGAGGATCGAATACCGTTTCGACAGCGAACGTCAGTGGCGAAAATACGAAGAACCCGCCATCTTTGCAGGTGTCGCGGACGGGAAACACCACCTTTCATTCCGTGCCGTGGACCGTGCGGGTAACGTCGAAGCGTCCCACGATCTAGCTGTCGCGGTAGATATGACTCCTCCTGCCACTACCCTGGCGGTCAGCGATCCGGCAGGCTCATCGGATGGGCGCTACATTGCCGATCCATCTGCCCGATTCACTCTGCAGGCTAAAGACACCCTTTCCGGGATTGCAAAGGTCGAATACCGGATCGACGAAAGCGCGTGGCAGTCTTACGCCCCTTTCTCCATGCAGGCCGAAGGGGAGCACATCCTTTCCTTCCGCAGCACCGATCATCTCGGCAATGTCGAGACGACCAGGACCACCCGTGTCCTCATCGACTCGACCCCTCCCGAAACCGCTGTCAAGCCGGGATTGCCCCGCCAGGAAAAGGAGGGGCGGCTGATAATAAGCAGTGCCACCCAGTTCGACCTTGTCCCTGCGGATTCCGGCTCCGGGGTGGCCAAAACCGAGTATCGCATCGACGGCGAACCATGGCGCGATTACGCCCCGTTCACCGTTGCCGCCGAGGGGGCGCACGTCATCGGCTTCCGGAGCACCGACCGTCTGGGTCATGTGGAGCCGGAAAAACTCCTGCACGTCGTCGTCGACACGACCCCCCCCGAGACATCCATGCAGATCCAGGCAGGTTCGCGCGAGGCAGGGGGGGAAACCTATGTCGGACCTTCCACCCTTATCAAGTTGCAGGCCATAGACTGGGCCTCGGACGTGGCTGCCACCGAATACCGGATCGATGGCGGCGCGATGAGGCCTTATGCCCCCTTTACCGTTTCGGAGCCGGGCAGGCATGGCGTGGCCTTCCGAAGTATCGACGCCATGGGGAACCGGGAGACGGCAAAAGAGAAGACCCTGACCGTTGACGCCACTCCGCCGGTCACCGCATTCACGCCGGGGATCCCGCATTATGAAATCGGCGGTTTCTACTACGTTAACAGTGCCACTACCCTGACGCTTACCCCTTCGGAGGAACCGGCCGGCATCGCCCGCACCGAGTACCGGATCGATGACGGTCCCTGGATTTCCTATGCGCCCTTCACCCTGGCGGCGGAAGGGCGGCACAGGGTGGCATTCCGCAGCGCGGACAACCTGGGGAATGAGGAGCCGGAAAAGGTGGTAGTGGTCAATGTGGACACCACCCCGCCGGCCAGCACGATCCAGGTCGGTTCGCCCCGCATCGATGCGGACGGGAAGACCTTGGTGAGCGGTTCCACGCAGTTCACCATGACGGCAAGCGATGCGTTTTCCGGTCTGGAGAGAACCGAGTTCCGCCTGGATAACGGCCCCTGGCTGGTCTACCGTCCCTTCGCCCTGGAAATCGAAGGCCCCCATGTTATCGAATACCGGGCGATCGACAAGGCCGGCAACCAGGAACCGCCCCGGAGCCTTGCGGTCACGGTTGACCCGACGGCGCCGATCACTACGCTGGCGGCCGGCGAGCCCAAGCTGGAAGTTGCCGGCCGGACCGTCGTGAGCGAGAAGACAGTCTTCACCCTGAACGCCGCCGATACCCTGGCCGGCATCGCTCGGACCGAATACCGCATCGATGACGGCCCATGGAAAGAATACGCACCGTTCAGCGTCACCGGCAAGGGGAGCCACTCCGTGGAATTTCGCAGCCAGGACAGGCTGGGTAATGTGGAGGAGAGCCGGGTCAGTCTCCTAGATCTAGATGCGGCCCCACCGGTCACCGCTCTGGAGGTGGGCGCCCCGAAGTTCCGAAAGGGTGAGGCGCTCTTCGTGAGCGATGACACGACTTTTACCCTTTCAGCAGCGGATGCGCTGGCCGGCGTTGCCACCACCGAATACCGCCTGGACGGCAAGGGGTGGGTCGCTGCAACCTCTTTCAAGATTCCCGAGGAGGGGCGGCACACCGTGGCATTCCGCAGCATCGACAAGTTCGGCAATGCGGAGCGGGAGAAGAGACTCGATCTGGTCGTCGACAACACCGCGCCGACCACCGCCATCACGGTGGAGGGGAAAAAGAAGGGCAAGCCGCAGGTCGTGGTCAATGCCAGCGACGCTCTCTCCGGCGTGGGAACCATTCAGTACCGTGTCGACGGTGGCTCCTGGGTACCCTATGAGTCTTTTTCCATTGCATCAGCAGGGCGGCATGTCGTTGACTTCAGGTCAGTAGACCAGCTCGGCAACACCGAGGCGGAGAAGAGCATCGGTGTTTATGTTGGCACTGCCGTACCCCCCGCAGTGACTGCCAAGGCTACAACCCCGGCAATGCAGTCGGGCAGTACGGCGGCCACGGCAACCACAGCTGCCGGTAAAGGGGCCATGCCTTATCAGGCCAGGTTCCAGTCAACACAGTCCGCGGCGCAGAGGGGTGCACGCATGGTACCCCCGAACAGCGCGTCCAATGCCGTTGCCAAGCTTCCCGATGACCCGGAGCTTCGCGACAGCGTGCGCAATCAGTACGGCACCACTACGGAAGAGATCGCCATGGTGCGGGTCCCCCGTTATTTCGGCTCGCAGATGACGAAAGAGGGATTGTCCGACCCCCTTGCCGACACCGACAAGCCGGTAGAGGTGGCTGCGTCCGGCTCCGGAGGCGGGAAGGTGTCGCTGGGCAAGGTACAGGCTAAGGACGCCAAGCCCAAGGGGATCAGAGAAGAGAATGAGCGGACGCCGAGCTCGATGATGCTGAGCACGTTCCAGCTTCTGGGCGTCCTGAGCCTGATGCTTCTGCTCTGACCGTATCCTCCGTCACGACACAATAATCACTTCTACATTATCTTTCCAATCCATTAGTTCCAATGCTTTTGTAGAGACGTTGCGTGCAACGTCTCTACTTTTTCCGGCTCCTGCAAACGAGACCCGACCCTTGACACGAACCAGGACCAAAATAGCACTGCTTGCTCTCTGCGTGACGCTGCTGCTGGTTGCCGGCGTCTGGCTGCTGAAACAGCAGCGCGCTGCCGAACCGCTCAGCGAAGAGGCCGTCTTGAAGCTTTTCAGCGAGGTGGTGACGCTGGTCAGGCAGAGCTACGTGGAGAAGGTGGAGGACAAGAAGCTCATGCAGGGCGCCATCACCGGCATGCTGGCCGCCCTCGACCCCCACAGCGCGTTCCTGCCACCCACATCATTCCAGGAAATGAGGGTGTCGACTTCAGGGGAGTTCGGCGGGCTGGGGATAGAGATCACCATCAAGGACGGGAAGCTTACCGTTGTTTCTCCCATCGAGGACACCCCTGCCTTTCGAGCCGGCATTAAGGCTGGTGACCATATTGTGCGGATCGGGGATGAACCCACAAGGGGAATGTCCATAAACAATGCGGTCAAACGGATGCGGGGAGAGAAGGGGACAAAGGTCACCATCCACATCATGAGGCAGGAGTTTGCCGAGCCGAGGCCGTTCACGCTGGCTCGCGACATAATAAAAGTGCGGAGCCTCCGCTCGGCCACGCTGATGCCCGGCTTCGGCTACATCAGGATAGCCCAATTCCAGGAGCGTACCGGCAACGACTTCATCGCTGCCCTTGATAAGCTCCGGGCCGAGAGCAACGGCACCCTGAAGGGCCTGGTTCTCGACCTGCGCAACAATCCTGGCGGCTTGCTGGAGCAGGCGGTGGCGGTCGCCAACAGCTTCATCGGCGAGGGAGGGAGCGACCCCCTCATCGTTTATACCAAGGGGCGCACCGAATCGTCCCGGACGGTTTTCAACGCCTCCATCGGCCCAAAGGAGCCGCTCTATCCCATGGTGGTGCTGATTAACGGTGGCAGCGCCAGCGCCTCGGAGATCGTCGCCGGCGCCCTCCAGGACCACAAGAGGGCAGTGGTCATGGGGACCCAGAGCTTCGGCAAGGGATCGGTGCAGTCCGTTCTGCCGCTGCGCGGCGGCAATGGCCTGCTCCTTACTACTGCCCGCTATTATACCCCCAGCGGCCGCTCGATCCAGGCGAAGGGAATCACACCCGACATCCATGTGCCCCAGCGGGATTTTGCAGAGCCTGATGGGAAAAAGGGAAGTCGGCGGGAACTCCGCGAGGAGGACCTCTTGAACCATTTCGACTCGGATCGCTCTCCCGAACCTCCATCAGCAGAGCCGCTTCCGAAACTCGCCTCCCAGTATCGCAAGGATTTTCAGCTGGTGCGGGCACTGGAGCTTCTGCGGGGATGGGAAACCCTCAGGCGCATTGGGCATAAACCGTAAGACCGTTTGTGTTGCATATTTTCCAGTCCCCTGTTAAGATTAATGCAAGATAATGCGCTTGGTTTGAGGGGGGATGCCATGAAGAAGCTGATCTTGCTGGTTCTGATATCCGTTGCAGGTGCGGGAGTCTGTGTTGCCGCCGGAGGCGTAAAGAAGAAAAGGATGCCACCATACGATTACGGCAAGGTGGTCATTGCGAATTTTTCCGCCAAGGCCGGATTGTCGCCGGTCAGGTTTGACCACTGGTCCCATCGTTCCCGTTACAGCTGCCGCGTCTGTCATATCGACATCGGTTTCGCCATGCAGGCCGGAGCTACGCAGATCAAGGCCTCCGACAATGCCAACGGTTACTACTGCGGCACCTGCCACAACGGCCGGTTGACCTATGAAGGCAAAAAGGTCTTTACCGCCTGCGAGCGTACCGTCACCGACGAGAACCGCGGGCGCTGCGCCGTATGCCACCGCGAAGGGGATGCGACGGACCGTGCCGAGGCATTTTACAGCTTTGTCGAGAAGATGCCGCGGGAGCGGCTCGGTAACGGCATAAACTGGGAGCAGGCCGAGGCAGAGGGGCTCATCAAACCGCTGACCCGCATCGAGGGGATATCTCCCCGCGCATCGTCACTTCCGGTACAGAAAGATTTCGCTCTCACCGCCAAGGTGGCAGGGATGCCGGAGATCGTCTTTTCCCACAAGAAGCACACCGTCTGGAACGGCTGCGAGTTCTGCCATCCGGAGATATTCGTTGGCGTCAAGAAGGGGATGACTAAATACTCCATGGTGGAGATATTCGAAGGTAAATACTGCGGGGTCTGCCACGACAAGGTCGCGTTCCCCCAGTCCGACTGCCAGCGGTGCCATACGAAGCCGGTTTAGTGAGCCTCTTGCGCCCAATCTCCTGAAGCCCCCTCACCCCTACCCTCTCCTTTAGGCCCTTGGGTCCTTATGGAAAGGGAGCAACAGTCCCCATTCGGAAACGGATGGGGATTTTTTTTGTCTCACGCTTGAATTCCCCCCCATTTTGGTAAAATTTGACTTGCGTCAATGCATCGGATTATAAATCCGATATTCTCCCCGGTAATATCTTGGACTGTATACACTAAACCATTGTCGAAGGAGGAAAACATGAGGGGGAAACATTTGTTGTTCGGGGCTGCCTGTGCCGCCCTGGCGCTCGCGATCGGCGTGCCGAACCTGTCGAGCGCGGCCAAGGGTAAGCCTGCTGCCAAGATGATCAACGACGGCAGGGCAAAATGTTACGAGTGCCATGACGAAGTCAAGGCGATGAAGGAAGGTTCGAAGCATGCCAAGCTGGCCTGCAGCGTCTGTCACGAGAAGCTGAAGGAGCATCTGGCGAACCCGGATGTGAAACCGGGCACGACCATCGACCAGGCGCTCTGCGGCAAGTGCCACAAGGACCAGTTCAACAGCTTCTACCAGGTGAACTACGAGAACCCGTGGAAGAAGGAGAAGAGCGCTCCCGCTGGCCGATCGCCGATGCAGGAGAAGCTTCTTGGCGCGCACGGCTTCAATAAGGAGCACAACGAGCCGCGCGGCCACGCCTTCATGGTCATCGACCAGTTCCAGGTGGACCGCTTCGCCGGCGGCCGCTTCCAGTTCAAGAAGGGGATGTGGGGGATGGACGCAACTGGCAAGACCTGGGACGTCCTGACCGATACCGGTAAGGATCTACCCGAGACTGCCAAGGCGGGGAACCCGACCTGTATCCAGTGCAAAACCAGTGACCATGTCCTGAAGTGGAAGTTCATGGGTGAGAAGGACCCGAAGGCCAAGTGGGACCGGACCTCCAATGTTATCGACGTTGCCAAGGACACTAACAACCCGCTTGGGTGCATACACTGTCACGATCCCCACGGCACACAGCCGCGCGTTGTGCGTGACGGCCTGATTCAGGCCATCGAGAAGGACCCGGCCGGCAACATCTTTGCCAAGAACGGCAAAACCGACCTGAAAGTGACCGATTTCCGCGGCTTCCGCAAGATCGGGGTGATGAGCAAGGTTGATTCCCGCCTCATGTGCGCCCAGTGCCACGTGGAGTACAACTGCGGCACCGGCGCCCAATGGAGCGACAACGAAAAGGTGGGTTACGCGGACCAGCGCACCAACCATTTCCCGCTCAAGAACGCCAAGGGGCTCCTGGAACATTACAAGATGCTCAACTTCTACGATTTCAAGCACGAAGTGACCGGCGCCCGCCTCATCAAGCTCCAGCACCCGGAGGCCGAGGCCTATGCGGGGAGCGTCCATGACCGGGCCGGCATCCAGTGCCATCAGTGCCACATGCCGAAACTGAAGAACAAGGGAGGCAAGAAGTTTACCACCCACGGCGTGGTCAAGCCGATCGACCACGTCAAGGAAGCATGCCTGACCTGCCATCCCAAGAGCACGGTGGCCCAGAAGAAGTGGATGATCGAGTCGGTGCGCAACTACACCAAGGGAAAGATGCGCAAAGCCGAATACTGGATGGGCAAGCTGATCGACACCTATGCCAAGGCCAAGAAGGCCGGGGTCGAAGAATCAGCCTTGGCCGAGGCCCGCGCCAAGCACGAAGAGGCCCATGTGCTCTGGGAGTTCTGGACCGCCGAGAACAGCGACGGCTGGCACAATCCGGAGCTGGCAAGGGAGACGCTGACAGCTTCCATCATCGCCTCCAAGGCCGGTATCGCGGCCCTCAACAAGGCAATGGAGCCGAAGAAGGAAGAACCGAAGAAGTAGTAGTTTTGCAGTATGCCAGAGAAAAAGCCCGGATCGAAAGGTCCGGGCTTTTTCGTTGCTTGTTTTTCGGCTGGAAAGAATTGGGGCTGAAATTGCAAATCATCATGTGGAGTATCTCTAGATGTTGAACGATGTGAGAATAAGTCCTCGATGCCAGTGATAAAATAAAAGTTGATACAATGTATATACCGTGCTAACCTCTTGAGAACGGAGAAAGCCAACGCCGCAGAAAGCGGGAAAGAAGAGGATACGAATGCTGGCAAAAGCGCAGAAATGGGGCAATAGTCTGGCGGTGCGCCTTCCGAAAAGTGTAGCAGAGGAATGCGGTATCGAAGCTGACTCGCCGGTAGAGATCGTCCGCGAAGACAAACTAATCATCATCAAACCGGTCCGGAAGAAGGGGGTATCCCTCGACACCCTGCTTGCGGGGGTTACGGAGGAAAATATCCACTCCGAGGTT
This sequence comes from Geobacter sp., assembly GCA_016177775.1. Taxonomy (GTDB): domain Bacteria; phylum Desulfobacterota; class Desulfuromonadia; order Geobacterales; family Geobacteraceae; genus JACOUQ01. The sequence goes on along the minus strand of JACOUQ010000017.1, from coordinate 90,145 downwards.
CCCACCGGCAAACCGGAAGGGAAGGAAATCTGGTGAAGAGGACCGGTCATGTCCCTGAACAGGGAGATGTTGTCTGGCTTGATTTCGACCCGCAGGCAGGGCACGAACAATCGGGTCGCCGGCCGGCGTTCGTACTGTCGCCGGCGACGTACAACGGAAAGACCGGCCTGATGCTCTGTTGCCCGATCACTACCCAAGTGAAGGGATACCCCTTTGAGGTCGCCGTTGAAGGCAGCGCGAAGGTCCGGGGGGTGATTCTCGCCGACCAGGTAAAAAGCCTGGACTGGCAAGTGAGGAAAGCGGAGAAGCAGGGGAAGGTTGCGAAGCATGTTCTGGAAGAGGTGGTAGATAAGGTCAGGGCGATTCTGGAGGGGTGAAATCGCTCCCACGGTCTTCTTCGGCTGGAACTCGGGCCAGTCAACAATTCAACTACGTCCCGTTAGCCCCACACGGGCTTTTTCGCTCCCCAGTCCCCATTCCCCGCGTTAACACTTGACATCTCCCCCGTTCAATCGTATTTTAATGCGCATTAATTGCGATTTTTTAGTTTGCTATGATTCAGGGGGGCATTACCTTGCTTGTCCTCTCATCACCGTTTACTAGCCATTTGCAGAATCATAAAGGTTGGGCGAAGGCCGCTCTGGTCAGCTTTGGGCTGATGGAGCGGTTTTTTGTTTCAAATTAATAATTGCATGCATGAGATTTTCAAGATGGGAGGATGTTATGCCGGATTTCAAAGAAAAACTTTTGAGACATGTCGAGCATGTCAAGAGTGCGGGGTCTCATTGCCTTACCGAAGAAACCACAAAGCAAGCCCTCATACTCCCATTTCTCAATATACTCGACTTCAATCCGTTTGATCCCCTTAGAGTCAAAGCCGAATACTCGGCAGACCTGGCCGGCATCAAAGCGAATGAACGGGTCGATTATGCCCTATTCTCCGACAGTCATCCTGTCATGTTCATAGAGGCTAAATCCTTTGCAGAAAATCTCAACAACCATTCCGGTCAACTTGCCCGATACTTCAATGCAACACCGGGGGTGGCTATCGCTGCCATCACGAACGGAAAAGAATGGCGATTTTTCACTGATCTGAAGCGACAGAATATCATGGACACTGAACCGTTCCTGGTAGTCGACTTCATGGGGCTCTCGGACACAGCTTCTGACCAACTTGCCCGGTTCCGATATGACAGGTTTAGTCCCGACAGACTTCGTACTTTTGCCGAGGAGAGGGTCTACCTTGGTATTTTCCAGAACGTCATCGAAAATTGTTTGAGAGAAGTGGACCAAGACTTTGTTCGGTTTGTTGCCACACGGGCAAACCTTACGCCGAAGGTTACCACGAAGCTCCTGGAGTCTTTTACGCCCCTTGTCAAACAGTCTGTAGCGGATGCCATCAGCAAGATGGTAGTAAGCGGGCTCTCATCGCCTCCGTCACCAGCCATTGCCGACCCCTCTGTGTCCGATGGCGCCATCATTGATTCAGATGCTGATGTAGTTGACGCCACAAATCCCAAAATCGTTACTACTGCTGCGGAGAGAAGAATTCTCGCCATTATGAAGGACATGCTTGATGGTCAGGTTAAAGCTGACGATATTGTTGGGAAAGATACCGAATCGTATTTCACGGTGCTTTTTCAAGGCAAAGTAAATCGCTGGCTACTACGCTATCAGGGAGATCGTAAAAAGCCTCTGGTGTCATTTATATTCGAATTCACCAACGAACACAAAGCTCAAATTGCAAAAGCAGGGCTAGAACATGGGCCGGGAAACAGCGTAGTACTTGACAAACCAGATAGTCTGATAAGGCTGGCGGGACTGATCTTTGATGCACTGGTTTTCTGTAAAGACAATAACAATTTCAAGGTCAAGAAAGGCGTTGATGCGTAAGTTTGTTAAAGATCTAGGGATGTACTCCGATTCCATTCTAGGGACTAGACTTCAAAGCCGGGTGTAAGAAGCGAAGGTCTCGTGTCAAGGGCTGTTCTCTCTGCCATTTGCACGACAGGCACGTTCACTCAACACGTGAATTGGCCAGCTAAACGAGATTGGTGATTACAATTGGTGATTACTATGGGTGGGAGGGAATATGCTGCCTAATATTTTTGTAGTTCTGCTTTGCTTAATAATTATTGCTTCTTGGTTAAAAAAGAAAATCGACAAGAAGCTCGTAATGAGTTCAAAAGAATTTTTCCTGCACGGTGAAAATCTTACATTGCAACCTCTCATTGCGACTCTGGTATCTTCAAATCTTTCACTTGGTAACATGGTCTTCATATGTGGAATGCTGGGATATTTTTCTGGATGGAGCGGAGTTTTTTGGGTAGTAATAACAATTGTTGCATTAGGGGGCGGATTTGTCATTTTTGGAAAGACGTTTAAGGAATATGTGGAACAGCGCGACAACTTTGGTACGATACATGATTACATTTCGCATCACCACGACATCGAGAGCAGTAATTATAGGCTGTCGGCCAAAATTACAGCTGCCATTACGTCAATATTATCACTTGTGATAGCGTTGATTCTTGAAGTCCACCTTGGTACCAAATTTCTTTCACACATATTCAGTATTGAGCAAAATGTTCTAGTATTTTTGGTGATCTTTGCGGTGGCGGCTTATACCGTAACAGGAGGCTTTCGAGCTGTTGTGTATACCGATGTAATTCAATTCTTTTGCATGGTCGCTGCAATTATTGGCGGCATTTTCTTGTTCAATTTGCTGCCTGAAGGGAAATCATTCAGCGAGGTAGGATATAAATTCTCAGTTGCTGGCATGTTAACTGGGGTTGGTTGGCAAACCGCTGTCGGACTTGTTGTTTTAGGCTTTTTTTGGCTTGTCGCTACACCAGATACCTGGCAGAGAAATTGCGCATCACGAAGTATCGATGTAAGTATAAGTGGTGCAATAATTGGCACAATTCTGATGTGCATGTTCGTAGCAACATTTGCAATCGGTGGAATGTTCGTTAAATCAAATCTAGAGCCTTTAGTGTCTGTATCAAATTCAAAATTGTTATCAGGAGGCTACTTTACATTTTCTGATATATTTTTATTAGATTACAGTTCTTACGGTATCGAAGTAAATATCCTGCTAGCACTTGTCGCCATAGGTTTGCTAATGGCAGCAATTTCGACGATAGATACATTTCTGATCGTGGTAGGGCATGTCTTTAATGTCGATCTTGGCCTGAGTCTGAAAAACATAAAAAACTTTCGCGATGTTGAAGAGCATTCTCTTGATGAAAATCTTTTACTAAGAGGGCGCGTATTTTTGCTTTTGCTTAGCGCAGTTGTAGCTATTGGCTGGCTTCTGATGGAGAGGTTTGGCCTGCTGAAAGATCCCTTATCGTTATTCTTTGTAACATATACGATACAATTCTGTCTTGCAATTCCTGTTATTGCAGCTAAGAACAACCGTACACGAGGAGCAAGAACTACTTCTATTGTGATTATTCTTTCTGCTATTGCAACTGTTGTTGTAGGCTTGTGGGGCATGCTTAATATAAATCAAACTGCGACCACCCTTGGAATGACTCCCGTTTCGTGGATGGCCGTATTGCCTGTTATACCCATTGTTGTCGGATTCGTGGGATATGCTATTCTATATTTTGCTAAGCCGATCATGGAAAGGGGATAGCATGAACAGCTATTTATATTTGCTGGCGATAATCACCATAGCAATCCAAATCTATTTTTCTTTCCTTGTCAAGCACTCAAGGCAGCGCGCTTCGCGTGAAATTACTGCGTATATAAAAAACTTATATGAGTGGCTACCAAAAATTACAATGGGTCTATATGCCATATGTTTCACTAAAAAATTTATGTCGGTTCCTGTGGAGGTGCCTTTGATTGATGCTGAAAGAGTATTATTTGTTGCAATATTTACAACGCTGTTACTCTCATTTTACCCACTCAAGCTAACAGCTAATCTAATCCAAAAACTGAAGCTCGAGGTGTAACATGAAGGCGATATCAAGCAATTCTGAATTTGAGCATATAGCAGGATATTCAAGAATGATAGGAGATGCCGGCTGGATTGTGTCGGCTGGGACTACTGGATTTGATTATAATAAAATGCAAATTGAAGATTCTTTGGAAAAGCAGGTCGAGCAAGCTGTGGCTAATATTAGATCATATTTGAAGGAATATGGAGCTACACTTCACGACGTGAAAATATGTAATTGGATTATAACCGATAGAAAATATTTTGAGTTGGCCGGAGGCATTTTGAAACGTCATTTTTATCCAAACAAACCAGTTATGATGACGCTCGTTTGTGAACTCGTAGATGAAAGAATGAAATTTGAAATGCAAGTCTTTGTGCGGCCATAGGTGCAGAATTGTTATTTAATAATCTACCTATGCTAGCATTTTTGGTAAATGAGTCTAGGGCTAAAAACGCAGAGAAAAGCGGAGATATTTACGCTAGGAGCTGGGTACCGCCAAAGCTTCAATATGCCATATCGGCCGCTTGGAACGAATTCTCGAAGGAAGTCTATAATAAGGACGACACTGTTCTAAGTATCAGAAATAGAATTATACTCGAAACCTTAAAGTTGACTGTTAACAGCGATACACAGTGTATAATTATGCCATGTGGTATGGTCTCCTACCCTATGCTTCTAAATGTAGAAGCCGAATATCTTGAAGTCGATGTGGCAGAGCTTATAGCTTATAAACGTCACCTTGTTGAAGATTATGAGAAAAGAGGGGAGTTTCCAAGGCGTAGTAGAGTATTTCTTGCTGCGGATATATGTAACGAGGCTGAACGAAAAGGTGTGCTTGCGCGAACAGAGCACTCATGTAAAAAAGTTTTTATTCTTGAAGGAATCTCATATTACTTGGATATAGAGAATTGGTGGAGTGTCATAAAGGATGTCATTGAAGTCTGTAGTAAAGGTGATGTAATAGTCTTTGACTACTGGCCATATGAGGAGCGGTTTAATGAGGTATATGAAAAATTTAGACACTTCTGCAATAACCATATGATGTGCCAAATTGAAAGGTTCTTGTTCTTGACGAAAGAAGAAATCATTGCAAAACTTTACAGTTGCACTGTTAAATTTGAGTCAGTTGTTGATGCGCAAAAGCGAGTTCTGCACACAAGAGTCTTAAAGAAGGATGGGATTCTTTGTGACACATGCGTTATTGCAACCATAAAATAGGAGGGGAAACGAAAGGCATGCTGATCGAAGATGTCCGTCACACCGGCACTCCTCCGCCTCGATCGACTTGACGATCGGTGAGGTTCGGAGGTTATGGGGTTATGGGGTTATGGCATGACTTTCGGACATTTGGGGGGTGAAGTTGATTTGTCACTTCCTACAGAACAGCATCAAATCCCTTTAGACAGCAACTCCCGCACCGCCTCAACAAATTCTTTTGCTTGCGCCACCGCTTCGCCGGCCTGTTCGCGAGACAACTCCACCAACTCCTTATAGTCGGCCTTTTGCCTCGCCACGAACAATCGATGCAGCATCCGTGAAAATCTGCGTTCCATTTTACCGGCAAGCACGAACTGCTGATCGAAGATGGAGATGACACCAGAATGTTTTGAGGTCTTATGCTCGATATCGAAACGGATAAACAAGGCCAGTACAGCATAGAACATGGCGTAATAGGCCCGATTGACAACTGACCGGGCAGAAAAATCCTCCTCCTGCATCCGCACTGTTTCTGCCAGAGTTTCCTCGGCCTGCCGCAGCCGGTAGGTGAAAAGCGCTTCCCGGTCCGTCATGCCGGCACTCCCTCCGCCTCGATCGCCTTGACGATCTGCGAGATTCTGAGCGGCGATACCTCGATCTCATACCTGCTGAAGATGAGGGGGGAAATAACGAGGTGATTCTCCAGCCCGATCTCCCAGGCGATATCGGAGACGCGCTCTTCAAGCTCGCTGTCTACGGACTCAAACTCAAGGAAGACATCGAGATCCGAGTATTCGTCGGCATTTCCGCGCGCCCGTGACCCGAAGACGCGGAAATCCACCAAAGGAGCGATGCGAAGCACCCGCTCCTTCAGTTCCCGCGCTATCAACATGTCTTTAACTTGTGGAGCCATAACCCCTCGCCTGTAATTATCATTTCCTCTCCTCTCGGAGCGGTCCAATCCTAACGGGAGTATACCGTTGCCGGGAATAAAACGCAAGAAAGGCTGTAGAAGGCTACAGAAGGTGGCTTTGCAATTGATGATTTGGCTTCGAGCAGTTCCGCAGGTTCAAGGAGATAAGTAGACATGAAGTCTGATTCGATTTACTATATCTCGAAATACACGAAAGCTTTCGTACAACGAGTATGGCGTTCAAAAGCAGGCTGAGATGCGTTCTACCTCCAATCTGACTATTGAGTGGGTCAAGCCGGACATTGCCACAGAACAGTGGGAATTTTCACATCACCCCGATAAACAGGGCTTCTACCTGCGCCACAACATCAGTTGGGTCCAGATTCTGGACGGTTTCGATGCCGGACGACTGGTGGCCTATCCTCGCTCGGACCGGATCAATGGCGTGCCGGTTGAGCTCTCCTACAGCAGCTATGACGACTATGCCCGCTATCTGGCCAAGGCCAAACGGGGCTACCGCAGAAACTATTCCCTGATGGAGGAGTCGCTGCAGCGCCTCGGAACGTTGACACTCCCGGCGCCGATCATCCTGCAATGTAGCGGTGAAGCGCTGCTGTTCTCCGGCTACCGTCGACTCTGCCTCGCCTGGAACTACGGCATGGCGCCCTGCGTCTGGCTGCTGACGGTCAGAAATGGCGACAGATGATTCCCTTGACACCGGGAAATGAAACGCCGTGGAACCTCGTACTGACGGTTCCACGGCGTTATTGCGTTTCAGGTATTCGGTAATACTTGCTGGAGTCGACTATTTTATATCGAGCAATTCAACCTCGAAGATGAGGGTCGCATTGGGCGGGACAGCACTGCCCGCGCCGCGGGAACCGTAGGCAAGTTCAGGCGGGCAGACCAGTTTGGCCTTGCCGCCGACCTTCATCATCTGTACTCCTTCGGTCCAGCAGGGGATTACCCCGGTGAGTGGAAAACTGATGGACTGATTACGTTTGTAGGAGCTGTCAAACTCCCTGCCGTTCGTCAGGGTGCCACGATAATTGACTTCGACGGTGTTTGCGGCGCGCGGCGGCTTGCCTTTGCCATCCTTGATGGGTATGTAGACCATTCCGGACGAGGTTTTCACAGCCCCTTTTTCCTTGGCGGCCTTGTCGATGGCTTCGTTGGCCAATGCAAGGGCCGGCACCGCAAAAACAGTGACAACAGCTGCAATAATAAGTCTCTTCATCTGAGCTCCTGACTGTGGCTGGAATTGACTTCAACGGCCGCTATCCTACCATTGAAAATTCGCTGCCGTCAACTGTCGTGAACAGTATTAAGCTATTTGCGGGCAGATATTGCACAAGGCAATGAAAAAGCCCGGATCGAAAGGGCCGGGCTTTTTCATTGCCAAACACCTGGACTGCTATTTGAACAGAGGAATGACAAAAACTGCCAGAAAATAGAGAATGGCCAGTACGATTATTACAATGGCCGCATATTTGATAGCGGCATACCCTACGACGTTTCCCGTCTCTTCCCGGTCGATGATTTTTTGGGCTTCGCTCTCGCGTTTTTCCGGTTCGTTCATCGCTTGCCACCTCCTCACCATGGATAGTAGACTGTTTCAATTTCTTGAGTATAGCAGGCGATTAGTGGTCGTCAATGTTGCCTCACGGATCGAAGTTCCACGCTAAGTTTTTGGGAAAGATTTTCCTTGTAATTATCCTCTCGCCGTGTCATATATGAAAAGTTGTTTGTGTTTCCGCATATTTCATCGCTCACTGACCCCCCTTCTGCACTCCCTTTTCCTTCATTGCAGATAACGACCGGTTGGCGACGATGCATGGTTGCCGATCCACTCGTGATTCTGCCGTCTTCGCCTTGGGGCAACGGTTGTCCCGGCGGTACTTATCATTCCCTCTCGCACAATTGCGGGATGCGGGCCGCGTTTTGCGCGCGCCTTGCGTACGCCTTACGGCGCATGCCTTTTTTACGTATTCCGCGGAAAAGGAAGAATAATGTCTTTTACCGATTTCCCGCTGCACCCGTCCATCCTCAAGGCCATCGAGGCGTGCGGCTACACGACCCCGACTCCTGTCCAGAGCCAGGCCATCCCCATGGCACTGACAGGAAGCGACCTGATCGCCACGGCCCAGACCGGCACAGGCAAGACCGCCGCATTCGTATTGCCGGCCCTGCAGCGTATCACTGTCCCCCCGACGCTACGGGGAAAAGGGCCGCGCGTCCTTGTTCTCACACCGACTCGCGAGCTGGCCGGGCAGGTAACCGATGCCGTGCGCAATTACGGGCGCTTCATGCGGGTGAAGAGCGGCGCCATCCTCGGCGGCATGCCCTATCGGGATCAACTGCGGCTTCTTTCCCAACCCGTGGATATTCTTGTGGCCACTCCCGGCCGTCTTGTGGACCTGCTGGATCGCAAGAGCCTCAACCTTTCCCGGCTGGAACTGCTGATACTGGACGAGGCCGACCGTATGCTGGACATGGGGTTCACCGAGGACGTGGACAGGATCGCTGCAGCCGCTCCCTCCGAGCGCCAGACGCTTTTCTTCACCGCCACTATGGACAATGCAACCGCAAAGCTCGGCGGGCGCTTGCTCAATGAGCCGAAGCGGATCGAAATAACTCCTGAAAAAGTGACTCACGACAACATCGAGCAGCGGTTGCACGTTGTCGACGACCTGCGCCACAAGGAGCGGATGCTTCAGCACCTGCTGGCGGACCCGACCATGACCAAGGCGATCATTTTTTCCGCCACAAAACGGGATGCCGAAAGTCTGGCGCAACAGCTGCACGCCCAGGGATATCAGGCGGCAGCCCTGCATGGCGACATGAAGCAGCATGCCCGCAACCGCACCATCACCAACCTGCGCGCCGGACGGGTGCGCTTGCTGGTGGCCACGGACGTTGCGGCACGCGGTCTGGACGTGAGCGGCATCAGCCATGTCATCAACTTCGACCTTCCCAAGTTCGCCGAGGATTACGTCCACCGCATCGGCCGCACCGGCCGCGCCGGCGCTTCCGGGATTGCCGTTTCCTTTGCCTCGTACAACGATAAAAATTACCTGGACAAGATCGAACGCTACACAGGCAAGTCTTTGCCGGTTCACGTGATCCCCGGGCTTGAGCCAACCCGTGCCTTCCCTCGTTCAGGGCGGGGAGGGGAGAAGAAAGTCCCCTTCGGCAAGGGGCCGCGCCGACCTTCTACTCCCGGCGGAAAACGCCAGGAAGGGGGCGGTTCGTTCCAGGGGAGAAATAAGAAAACTTCTCACGAGCCGATCATCGAATACCGGCGCAGGTCTGGCAACTAAAGTATAGAAGTAGGATAGCAGTTGAAAAAGAAAAGGCGTCTCCGAAATGGGACGCCTTTTCTTTTTATTGCTTGATGATTCACCCTTCCATCCGTCCCAGCAGCCGCAGCAGGCCGTCCAGGATGGTGATGGGATGGGGGGGGCAGCCGGGGATGTAGAGGTCCACCGGCAGGAGCCCGTTCACGCCATTGTGCTGCTCGGGGGAGTTGATGAAGGGGCCGCCGTTTATGGCGCAGGCGCCGCTGGCGATGACTATCTTGGGCTCGGGCACGGCCTCGTAGGTTTTCAAGAGCGCCAGTCGCATGTTCTCAGTCACCGGGCCGGTGACCAGGATACCGTCCGCATGACGCGGCGAGGCGACGAACTGAATGCCGAAGCGCCCCAGGTCGAAGACCACCGTGGAGAGGACGTTCACGTCCGCCTCGCAGGCATTGCACCCGCCGGCCGATACCTCCCGCAGCTTGAGCGACCGGCCGAAGAGAGAGAGCATCTTCTCCTCCAGCGCACGCGCCAAGCGACGCTCCTCCCCGGCTGTCACCATAAGGTCCTCCCGCCGGTTCGCCGCCAGCCGCGCATCCCTGCTGAACGAAATCGCCCCGTGCGGGCACGCATCAGCGCACTCCGGGCAGAACAGGCACTTTCCCATGTCGAGAGAAATAGTCGCTTCCTGGCTTATGGCCCCATGCGCGCACGCCTCGACGCACAGCCGGCAATCTGGCGGGCACTTCTCCGGGTGAAGCTCCGGATAGCCTCGGAAAAGATCGGGGAGGACAGGCGGCTCCTTCGGGTATTTGATCGTCCGGTGCCCTTGTTTCATGCGTGCGAGAATGGTTTTTATCATTTATCGACCTCGAATCTGATCTGCCCTGATTCAGTGAAGGTTTTGTAGGGGGGCCCCTTGCGGGTGCCCAAAAACAGGATACCCGCAAGGGGTATCCCTACATGGATTCCTCGCATTCAATATGCTTAATCAGCCGGTTCCAGCCGTACCGTAGTCTCGTAATAAGGAGCGCCGTTGCCGGCCTTGCTCACCAGATCTTGTGTCAGCATGTTCGCGCTGCTTCCCGAGGCGAGCCATTTGCCGCGGGGGAAGACGACCGTGTCCTCCCGCTCGTTTTCCGATATCCTGATCTGCCCCACGGTCGAACCCACCCGGCTGACTATCCGCGCCGGTTTTCCATCGCTAAGGCCATGTTTCCGCGCCACCTCCGGATTGATCCGCACCTCCGTAAGGTCTCCCTGTTCGTTCGGTGTAAGCTCGGAACAGAGCCAGTCGCTCGGGGAGACGGACAGCAGGTGGTAGGGGTATGCCTCGTCACGCTTCCGGAGCGGCGCCTCGAACCGGGTGATGAACCGAAACCTCCCGGAGGGGGTCGGAAAGACCCGGTCGACGTAGGGAACCATCGGCGCATCGGGAAGGCGCACCGGTCCCTGGCGCAATTCCTCCATGGGGATCTCTTGGGCGAGGAGCGGCGAAAGCAGGAGGGCGAGCCATTCTTCGGCCGGCCGGTCGAATTCCGCAGCAAACGGAAAACGGGAGGCCAGCCCCCGGAAGATATCGAAGTCCGATCTGCATTCCCCCAATGGCTCGATGGCCCGGTTGACCGGTCCCACGTAGTTGTGGCCGTAGCTGGCCACCACGTCCTGTTCTTCCAGGAAGGTGGTGGTCGGAAGGAAGATGTCCGCCTGCTGGGCGGTGTCATCGAGGAAATGGCCGGCCACTACCTTGAACGGCGTCTTTTCGAACGCCGCCTTTACCTTGGGCGAGTTGGGGGCCTGGCAGACCGGGTTGCCGGCGGTGACGAAGATCATTTCGATCTCGGGATCGCGGGCAGTGAGTATCTCCTCGCCGATCATGGGCATGAGGAGCCTGCGCCGCTCCGGATGGAGCCCGTCCCCGGTCCAGGAGAGATCGTACGGGGCATACTCCTCGAATCCCTGGCTCACACCCCCGCCGGGGATGCCGATGATGCCAGCGATTACGCCCAGGGCATCGATGCAGCGCACGGTCTGGTGGCCATACTCCCAGCGGTGAAGCCCCCATCCCAGAAGTATTGCCGTCGGTCTCTGCCTGGTGAGGAGGTCTGCGAGGGACTCGATCCCGGCGATGGAGACATCGCAGAGCGAGGCAAGCTCATCCAGGGTGAAGACTTCGATGATCTCCCTGTATTTCGTGAACCCCTCGCTCTGGTCGGCAAGGAAGTCGGCGTCCTCCTCCTCGCGGCTGAGGATCACCTTGGCCGCTGCCATGGCCAGATACGCGTCGCTCCCCGGCGCGGGCCTGATATGCTGGTCGCAGAGAGCAGCGGTCTCGGAGCGGACCGGGTCGATGAGGATGACCCTGCCACCTTCCCGCCGGACCTTTGCCATGGCGGGCAGCAGGTAGGGATTGGTCGCGGCCGGGTTTCTCCCCCACATCACCAGGGATCTGCTATTCTGAAGGTCCGCGGGATCATGGGAGATGCGCCGGCCGAAGTCCAGATCCTGCCCGGCCTGACCGGTACCGCCGCACAGAGTGCCACGGGTGCCGGACACCCCGCCGAAGAGGTTGAAGAAGCGGTCGTTCAGGAGCTTCAGGGCAGTTCGCTGGGCAAAGCCACGGTAGTAGAGGATCGCCTCAGGCCCCTGCCGGTCGCGAATATCGGTCATCCGACCGGCGATCTCGTCCAGCGCCGCGTCCCAGCCGATCCTGCGCCATGCTGCCCCCTCCCTTTTCAGCGGCGTCAATATCCGCTCCGGGCTGTAGGCGCGTTTTAGGAATGCGGCGCACTTGCGGCATGCAAAGCCCCGGCTGACCGGGTGCCGCGGATTGCCGACCAGGGATAACACCTTTCCCTTTTCGACCCGCGCGATCAGTCCGCAGGCATTGGGGCAGTCCCGCGTACAGGTTGTGATCACCTCCTGCAGCATCCAACGCCTCTCATTTCCCGCTGTACCCTAGCCTAGTGGATATTTCCCCAGCCGCCCTGACTAGCAGGGGGGCCAGTTCCCGTTTGATCCGCTCATCGGTGAAGCGCATGGAAGGGCCGGAGATGATGAGCGCTCCAGCCACGCGGTTCTCGTAGCTGTGGATGGGGGCCGCCACCCCCCGCACCCCGGCCTCCAGCTCCTCGTCGTCGATGGCATACCCCTGGTCGGCGATCTCCTGCAGGTGGCGCCGCAATTCCTCCTGGTCGGTGATGGTGTTGGGGGTGAAGCGGGTCAACTCGCGTTTCGCGAAAAAAGATACCAGCTCCTTCTCGGAAAAGTAGGCGAGCTGCACCTTGCCGGCGGCGGTGCAGTGGGCCGGGAGCCTGGAGCCGATCCGCGAGACGATCCGCACCACCTGGGGTGTCTCCACCACGTCGAGGTAGACGCTGCGGAACTCCTTCATGACCGCCACGTAGCAAGTCTCGTTGCATTCGTGGGCCAGGGCCAGCAGGATCGGCCGCGCCTGGGGGAGGAGGTCCATCTGGCGGATGAAGTTTTTCCGCAGCTCCAGGGTCTTGAGGCCCAGGTGGTAATTGCCGGTGACCCTGTTCTGTTCCACGTAACCCCTGGTCTCCAGGGTGGCGAGAAGGCGGAAGACGTTGTTCTTGTGGAGCTTGAGCTTCTTGCTCAACTCGGTAATGCCAAGCTCCGGCGTTTCCTCGGAGAATTTCTCCATCAGGTCAAGGGCGTGGGAGACCGCCTGGATCATGTATTCGGCTTTTTCTTTTTTTTGCATGGCACCGTCCCTGAAAAACGTTTATCTGAATCCGGGAGGATTGAGCATCCCGGATTCGGGTTACAGATCGTATCCGCAGTACGAAAGGTTGAAGCTCTTGTTGCAGAGCGGGAAATCGGAGATCTGCTCGTCCCGCAGGGCCATGGCGAGCCCCTGCCAGTTGTGGAACGACGGGTCGACTATCTTGTAGCGGACGAACCTCCCCGCCTGGTCGGTGATGGCCGCATGGCAGATCTCGCCGCGCCATCCTTCAGTCATGGCCACAGCCAGCCGTTCCCCTGCCAGGGAACGCACCTCGGTCCGGTGCGGCCCGCCCGGCAGCTGCCGCAGCTGCTCATCCAGGAAGTCGAGAGACTTTTGCGCCTCCAGCCAACGGACGAGGGCCCGGGAATGGACGTCGCCGGCCTGGGCAGTAACCACCGGGATCTGGCTCATCCTGTAGATGCCGAACGGGTGGTCGTGACGCACGTCGCGGGCCAGTCCGCATGCGCGGGCCGCCGGGCCTACGAGCCCCAGCTGCCTGGCGGTCTCGGGCGAAACCTTGCCGGTGTTCTCGAACCGCGACATGGAGGAGGCGCTCTCCCAGAGGATCTCCACTGCCCCGGTCAGGTCGGCTCGCGCCTTGGCGATCCGGGAAAGGAGCTCATCCACCTGTTGCCGCGTGCAGTCGAAACCGGTGCCGCCGGGCCGGACCAGGCCGCGGCCGAAACGGGAGCCGCAGAGGAGCGCCGTCATGTTGAGAAAGTCCCCCCTGATCCGGCCGCAGTAGGAGGCGGTCGGGAGGAACGCCACGTCCCCTGCGATGGCTCCGAGGTCGCCGGTGTGGTTGGCGAGCCGTTCCAGTTCCAGAGCGATGCCGCGCAATGCCTCCCCCTTGGCCGGGACGCCGGTGCCGGAAAGTGCCTCCAGAACCATGCAATAGGCCTGGTTGTGGCCGATGGTGGTGTCCCCGGCCACGGTTTCCATCTGGAAGAGGGTCTTGGGATGCGGCCCGCCGGCCGCGCCAGCCTCGATCCCCCGGTGCTGGTAGCCGAGCGATATCTCAAGGTGGAAGACATGCTCCCCGTGGCACTGGAACCGGAAATGTCCCGGCTCGATCACCCCGGCGTGGACCGGACCCACCGCCACCTCGTGCACCTCCTCCCCCTCCACCCGGAAGAAATCGGTCACTCCCGGCAGTATCCCCTCCGCATCCTTCCTTCCCCAGGCGTCTTTCCCCTTCACAAAGGGGCGCTGGAACCGGACCGGCTTGAGCCAGGGGTGGTCCTGGGGGAGAACCCCGCACTCCTCGGCGATCTCCCGCTCGAAGAGGTGGGCCTGTGGACAGAGGGGGGTTATGGAGGGGAACGCCTCCCCAACGGTTGTGGAGGCGACTCCCAGGAGCCCTCCGACCTTGTAGGAGAGGATGGCATAGAGGGTGGTTTCATTCCCCTCCGGGATGCCGAACAGGGAGGAAAGGCGCCAGCCGTTGTCAGTGGCGTCGATGATCCCCTGGAGAAAATCGTGGCTATCCATCCGGGGGATATCGGCCAGAGGGAGGGATGCGCCGTTGTGGAAGGTTTTGGCGTTTTTCATCGCTTCACCTCCAGCAGGAGCGAGGCGTCCGTTAAGACCTGCTGCAGCGGCGCCGGCATCCATACCCCGAGGATGAGCACCAGCCCCATGAGGAAGAGGGGGGGCGCCACGGTGAGGAACTGGTCGCGATAGGTGGTCTTCGGGAGCTCCTTCGGGATCTTCCCCAGCACCACGGCAAGGACCGTGGCGGCCATGCCGATGAAGATGACCGCGAGAAAGAGGAGGATGAGTCCCCCCACCAGGTGCCGTCCCTGTCCGAAGGCGCCGTTGATGATGGAAAATTCGCTCAGGAAGGGGGAGAAAGGTGGCGACCCGGTTATGGCGAAGAAGCCGGCCAGGAAGAGTCCGCCGGACCAGGGAAGACGGCGGAGCGCTCCCTTGGCTACCTCGCGGCTCTTGCTGCCGTACGAGCGGTGGATGTTGCCCGAGGCGAGAAAGAGGACCCCTTTGGTGAGGCCGTTGTTGACCAGGTGGAACAGGGCGCCGAACAGGGCGCCGCCGCCCAGCCCGAGCCCGATGGCGAGAAGTCCCACGTGCTCCACGCTGGAGTAGGCGAGAAGCCTCTTGAAATCGGACTGGTGCAGCATGAATACTGCCGCAAATGCCATGGAGATGAGCCCCATGACAACGAGGGCGTTCTGGAAGAACTGGACATTCCCCGATGCCATGCAGATCTGGTAGACCCGGGCAATGGCGAGGAAGGCGCAGTTCACGAGCCCTCCGGCCAGAAGCGCCCCGACCAGGCCGGGGGCCTCGCCGTAGGCGTCCGGCTTCCAGGTATGGAGCGGCGCCAGCCCCATCTTGGTGCCGAAACCGACCAGGAGGAAGACGAAGGCGGCGTTGAGCCACGATGGCGACAGGTGATGGGCCGAGGCGACTAGGGGCTCCAGCAGCAGAGTCGGCTCCTGGCGGGCGACGATGGTGGAGTAGGCGAGGAAGTAGAGGCCGAGGAGCGCCAGGGCGATCCCCACCGAGCAGATCAGCATGTATTTCCAGGTCGCCTCGATGGAGCGGGCGTTCCGGTTGAAGTAGATCAGCGGCGCCATGGACAGCGTGGTGGTCTCCACCGCGACCCAGAGAAGCCCCAGGTGGTGGGAGATGGTGGCCAGGGTCATGGCGGAGAGGCAGACCAGGAGCCCGGAGCAGAGGACCCGGTTGGGTCGCTCCTGGCGGTAGGCGAGATAGCCCACCGCATATACGGCGCAGACGAGGAAGAGGACGCTGGTTACCCCCAGGATGATCTTTCCGAGGGAATCGAGAGCTATCCACCCCTCAGCGGACGGGGGGGGCGTTGCCATGAAGGCGTCGATGGTCATGGCGACGTGCAGGAGGGCAAAGAGGGGCAGAAGAAGCGGCCTCACTCGGTTGGACGGGACCAGCCAGGCAGCGAGGGCGCCTATGAGCGGGATGATTACCAGGGCGTAGAGCATTGTTACTCCTTCACATCTGTAAAGCGTGAGAAAGAAGCGAGAGTATGAAGCGAGAGTTTACTGCGAGAGTCAATATCGCAATTAGCGCGCCTTTACTCATCGCCTCGTACTCTCGTATCTTATTCACGCTTCTTGCTCTCGGTTCATTCTTTAAGAGCCGTAAGCCGCGACGTATCGATGGATGAGAATTCGCGGCTGATGTGGTTGATGACGATTCCCATGACGAATATCCCCACCAGGAGGTCGAGGAGGGCCCCTGCCTCTACCATGACCGGCATCGCCTCGGTCAAAAGGAGGCCGAAGATGAAGATGCCGTTTTCCAGAACCAGGTAGCCGATCACCTGGGAGATGGCCTTGCGCCGGGTGACCAGGAGCAGGAATCCGGTCAGGAGCGTGGCGATGGAGGCGGGGATGAACAGCAACCCTTGGTGCTCCGGCGCCAGCGGCAGCTTGGCCGCGAAGACGAACGCCAGCGCCGTGGCTATGGCGCCGAGGACCAGGGCCGGGATGTAGCCGATGAGCGGCTCCACCTCGCGCCGGATTTCGGCCTTCCGCATGGCCCCCACGAGAAGCCACGGGATCGCCACCCCCTTGGCGAGGATGATGCCGGCGGTGATCGCCAGGAGGTGCCAGGAGAAGGTGTGCATGATCCCCGGCAGTATCCCGAGAGTCACCCCCTGGAGCGCCACCGCGCGGACCGAGACGTTCATCCGGCTGGAGCCGAGGGCGAGGAAATTTATCAGCATGACGAAGACAAGGGCCTGATCGGCAAAGGGATACATGAATTCACCTCAAAACGAGTACCAGGGCGAAGGCCGCCAGGATGGTGGAAGCCACCAGTATCTGGGGGATTCGGACCATCCGGAGCCTGGCCATGATCGATTCTACGATTCCTATGACTACTGCCAGCAGGAGCATGGCGATGATGAACACCCCCCAGTCGAGGAACGGGTCCCCGGCCTTGAAGGGAAAGGCGATATGGAGGAAAAAGGCGCCGAGCACGAAGAGCTTCATGGCCGCGCCATAGAGGATGTAGCCGAAGGCCGGCCCGCTGTGGTCCAGCACCATCACCTCGTGGATCATGGTCAGCTCCAGGTGGGTGTTGGGGTCGTCGAAGGGGACGCGGCAGTTTTCCGCCAGCAGGATGATGAAGAGGCTTCCGGCCAGAAGGATAAGGGACGGGGCCGAGTCTGGCCAGAGGGTGGTTATGGAACCGGTGAGCATGGTGGAGAGGGAAAGGGAGCCGGAAAGTCTCGCCAGGACAACGAGAGCGAAGAAGAGGGTTGGTTCGGCCAGGCAGGAGAAGGTGGCCTCGCGCGCCCCCCCCATCCCCTCGAAGCTGGAGCCTGTGTCGAGCGCCGCGGCCACGGTGAAGAAGCGCGCCAGCCCGAACAGGTAGGCGAACAGGATCATGTCCCCCGCGAAGGAAAACGGCGCGGAGTGGTTGCCGAGGGGGATAAGCAGGCTGGCGGTGACGGCGACGGAGAGGGTGACGATCGGCCCGGCGCGGAAAAGCCAGGTGGTGGTTTCACTGAACACCGACCCCTTGCGCATCAGCTTCCAGATGTCGTAATAGGGCTGGAGGTACGGGGCCCCGACCCTGCCGGCGAAGAATGCCTTGGTCTTGCCGATCACCCCCAGCAGCAGCGGGGGCATGAGGAGCACCAGGAGAATGTGGATGAGTATGTGGGTCATATTTTTTCGCCTTATGTCGCCCACGCCAGCAGCGCCAGCAGGGCCAGGAATACATAAAGTATGTAGAGGTGGAGCTGTCCGTGTTGCAGGCGGCGGATTGAGGAGAATTTAACGTCCGACTTCATGAACCACGGCACCATTATCAACTCCAGGACCACCTCCGGCACATGGCTGGAAAAGCGCCCCCCCTTCGGGAACAGGTCGCGCAGTGCCGGCTTGTGGCAGTCGGGGCGAAGCATCGTGGCAAAGAGCCTGACCAGCATCTCCGCGAAGGAGGAGGAGCTGTACTGCATGCTGGCGGAAGGGTTCGCATAGCCGCAGTCCCATGTCCCGGCCTTTCCCCTGGCGGCGCCTGCGACCCTCCTTTTGAAGAGGATCGTGAAGGCTAGGGTGATGGTTATCAGCAGCAGGGCCAAAAGGGTGATCCAGGAGAGGGGCGCGGCCTGGGCGAGCCTTGTACCCTCTTCCGACAGGCCGGGCGCCCATGCGCGGATGGCCGGCTCCAGCAGGCGCGTCGCTGCTGCCGGGAAAACGCCGATCAGGAGGCAGAGGAGCGCCAGGAGTCCCATCGGCGCGAGCATCGGCCTCCCTGCCTCATGTCCCCTGGCTGCCCCATCGGTGCGGGGAAGCCCGAGAAATGTTGCGCCGAAAACCTTGACAAAGCAGGCGAGGGCCAGCCCTCCGATCATTGCCAGGGACGGGATGGCCAGTGCCAGGATTGGTGTCGCCTTTGAGAACCCCTCCCTTATCCCCGTGAAAAATCCGAAGTAGATCAGAAATTCGCTCACGAAGCCGTTCAGCGGCGGCAGGCCGCAGATGGCGACCGCCCCGGTCAGAAAGAAAACCGCAGTGTAAGGCATGGGGCGCGCCAGCCCCCCCATCCGGTCTATCTCCCGCGTTCCGCTTGCGTGGATTACCGAGCCGGCCCCAAGGAAGAGGAGCGACTTGAATATCCCGTGGTTCAGCACATGGAGGAACGCACCCCCGATCCCGAGAACGACGAGGGAGGGGCTTCCCGTTGCCTCGCCGATCAGGGCCGCGCCGATTCCCATGGCGATTATGCCGATGTTCTCGATGCTGTGGTAGGCCAGGAGCCGCTTGATGTCGTGCTGGGCAATGGCAAAGATCACTCCCGCAAGCCCCGATATGATCCCGGCT
Organism: Geobacter sp.; assembly: GCA_016177775.1. Taxonomy (GTDB): domain Bacteria; phylum Desulfobacterota; class Desulfuromonadia; order Geobacterales; family Geobacteraceae; genus JACOUQ01. The sequence goes on along the minus strand of JACOUQ010000017.1, from coordinate 71,198 downwards.
ACCAGGATCAGTATCCCCCACCAGAGGGGGATGTTGTTGAAGAAGGAGAAGGTGCGGAGCAGGCCGTAAATCCCCATCTTGATCACCACCCCCGACATGAGGGCGGAGATGTGACTGGGCGCATTGGCGTGGGCGCTGGGGAGCCAGACGTGAAGCGGCATGATGCCGGCCTTCAGCCCGAAGCCGAACAGCGCGGTCATGAAAATGGCCGTGGCCGGCAGGGGTGAAGCATCGAGGCCGGCCGCAACAGGGAACTGGAACGATCCGGTCGTGACCTTGAAGATGGCGAATAGGGCGAACAGAGCCAGGGTGCCGATGTGGGTCGCCACCAGGTAGGTCCTGCCGGCCTCGCACACCTCGGGGCTGTCTCCCCCGCTGGTCAGCACGATATAGTTGGCCAGGGCCATGATCTCCCAGGCCAGGAGGAAGAACACGCCGTTTCTGGCCATGACCACCAGGGCGAGGGAGCAGGAGAGAAGGCCGAAGAAGAAGGCAAGCCCGCGCTTTTCGGCCGGCCAGTAGCCGATGCCATACACCGAGCAGCAGCCCGAGACGACGAAGATCAGGAGAAGGAAAAGGGCGGAGAGCGGGTCGAGGCCGATCTCTGCCGTGCCGAAGGGGAGGGTCCAGTCAAGCGTCCAGGTTTCGGTGAGGTTCCCCAACATGGACCAAAGGGCGCCGGCGGTCCCGGTTGCAGCGCCCGCCAGGACCAGGAAGACGGCAATCCGCTGCCCTAGCCGGGCCGATATCGCCGGGCAGAGGCCGGGAATGCCGGATATCCCGCAGAGCGCTGCTCCTGTTATGGCGAGTGAACCGGGGGTGAGCATCCAGACGAAGCCTCCGCTGTCATGAAAACTCGTTCTTCGACTTCAATGGGCCCAGATGAGGAGAGCAACCATAGTAACAAAAATATAGAGTATGTAAAGGTGATACTCACCGTGCTGAAGCTTCCTGACAAAGGAAAAGCCGAAGTCGATCCCCCTGGAGACAGGAATGATGATGAGGTCCAGCACCAGGTCGGGTATGTTGCTGGCGTACTCCCGCGTTGCGGGGAAATAGCCTTTCAATTCGGGTTCCTTCCCGCGGGGGCGAAGCACTCCCTTGAAGAGGTGCACGAGCGTCTCCGTGAAGGATGAACCCGTGTACTGCATCCTGGCGCTGGGCCGCACATAACCGCATCCCCATGTTGTGGTTGTCTGCCTTGAGGTGCTCTTGAGTTGCCGGCTGTAGCAGACATACAGGATCAAGGCGACCACGGCCAGCGTCACCCCTGCCATGGTTATCCAGGTGACCGGAGCCAGTGTCGAGAGGGTAAGCCCGCTCTGGGCCAGGTCCGGAGACCAGGAGAGGAGGGGGTAGTGGAGGAGCTTCACCGCCAGAAGGGGGAACAGTCCGATGAGTAGCGCGAGAAACGCCAGAACGCGAATCGGCGCGAGCATGGTCCCGCCGGGCTCGTGGGGATGTTCCGCATCTGTCGATCTCGGCAGACCGAGGAAAGCCGTGCCGTAAAGCTTGGCAAAGCACGCCAGGGCCAGCCCCCCTGTCAATGCCAGGGAAGGGACGGCCAGGGCCATGAAAGCCGCGGATGAGCCTCCCCCATCCTTTGCCCCGGAGAAGAGGGCGAGGTATACCAGGTATTCGCCGACAAAGCCGTTCAGGGGCGGGAGCCCGCATATGGCAATCGTTCCGGTCAGAAACAGGATGGACGTGGCGGGCATGGCCCGGGCAAGTCCCCCCATTGCCTCGATATTCCTTGTTCCGGTGGCGTGGATGACGGAGCCGGAGTTGAGGAAGAGGAGCGGCTTGAAGATTGCGTGGTTCAGCACGTGGAGGAGCGCTCCGGCCATGCCGAGCATGGCGAGCGTGCTGCTGCCGGTGGCCTGGCCGATGACCGCCACGCCGACCCCCATGGCGATGATGCCGATGTTGTCTATGCTGCTGTAGGCCAGGAGTCGCTTCATGTCCTTCTGCCCCATGGCGAAGGTCACGCCGAGCACCGCGGTGGTCATTCCGGCTGCAAGGATCAGCACCCCGCACCAGAGGGGGGGATGGGAGAAAAAGGAGACGACCCGTATTATGCCGTAGATCCCCATCTTGATAAGGACCCCTGACATGATGGCGGATATGTGGCTCGGCGCATTGGCGTGGGCGCTGGGTAGCCAGACGTGCAGAGGCATGAGCCCGGCCTTCATGCCGAACCCGATCAGGGCAGCGATCAGGATGGCTGCGGAGAGGGGGGTGGCGGCATCAATGGATGCGGCGGCAGGGAACAGGAAGGATGAGGTCACGTGGTGCAGGAGGGCGAACATGGCGAAAAGCGTCAGAGTGCCGGTGTGGGTGGCTGCAAGGTAGATGAAGCCCGCCTCGCGCACCTCCTTTTTGTGGTCCTCCGCGGCGAGGATGAAATATGCGGAGAGGGCCATGACTTCCCAGGCCACCAGAAAGAGGACCATGTTTCTCGCCATGACCAGGAAGGCCATGGAGGCTGCGGTCAAGCCGAAGAAGAAGGTGACCTTCCGCGTTGTTTCGGCATGCTCGGCTGCCGGCCAGTAGCCGATGCCGTAAATGGAGCAGCAGGCGGAGATGAAAAAGACCGGAAGGAGAAAAAGACCGGAGAAGGGGTCAAGCGCGATTTCGCACGGGCCGAACGGCAGCCCCCACGCGATGATGAAGGTTTCGGACCTGTTGAGGATGATTGAGGAAAATGCCCCGATAAGACCGCAGATAGCGCCGGCCGTTACGAAAAGGGAGGCGAGTTTCTGTCCGAATCCCGCATTCTTTCTGGTGAACAGCGACGGCACGCCGGAAAGGGTGATGAGGAGGATCCCCAGCATCACGAGCGGGGTCGAGAGCGAGCCATCGGTGGCTGGATTCATATCCTGAGCTCCGCTTCGATGGCTTTGATGGTGTCGAGGATTTCGGAAGCCGCTCCCCTCCTCTTGAGGACCGACAGCACCCTTTCGTCGCGCAGCAGGTAGGCGAGCTTGGAGAGGACATGCAGATGCGTCCGGACCGTGGGGGTTATCAGGGTGAAGAGGGTGTCTACCGGCTTGCCGTCGATGGCGTTGAAGTCGATTGGCCGTGAGAGGAAGGTGAGTGTGACGGTCGGCTTTACGTCATGGAGGAGGATGGGATTCCGCACGTGGGGAATGGCGATTCCGTCGCCGATGGCGGTTGTGCCGAGGGCCTCGCGGGCGATCAGCACCTGGAGGAGAAAATCCCGGTCCACCTGCGGCGGGAGATTGAGGAGCTCGACGATGTTCTTCAGGACTCCCTGCTGGTCATCCCCCCCGACATCGTAGTGGATCCCCCCCGCCTCCAGTGCTGCGGAGATCTTCGGGAGCGGTTCATCGGGTATCTCGAGCCTGGCGAAGATTTCAGGGGAGAGCTTGATCCGGTGCTCCGTGGCCCATTCCAGGAGATCAACCCGGTTGATCCGGTAGCGCTCATTTATCTTGCAGCCCGGCAGCCCGTCCTTCTTTATCCAGCGAAGAACTTCCTTTTCCGAGACACGGAGCAGCTCGGCGGCCTCGTGAACGGTCAATTGCATCATCGACCCCGTTTGTCAGATCAGAAGATAAGTTGATGGGAATAGGCGAAATTCCCAAGCCATAAAAATTTTATAACACTTTCAAAAAGTATATGGTATTATTTTTTACACGTCAATGGCATTTTATGACACATAGGAGTGCTTTGTGCCGAATACGCGTCTGAATATAACCCTTCCGACCCACATAGTCGATGACATCAAGGCCCTGTATGGCCCGAGGGGGATCAGCCAGTTCCTGGAGGAGGCAGCCCAGGCAAAGCTCGACGAGGTGAAGAAGAAGAGCTACCGGAAGCTGATCGAGGGGTACCAGGCGACTGCCGAGGAAACGGTGGAGGTGCTGAAGAAGTTCGAGGCTGCGGTGACGGAGAAGCGCGATGTTTAAGCGGGGGGGCGTATATCTGGTCAACCTTGTCCACGACGGGGATGAAAGGATGGAAACCTGCCCCTCCCTCGTGGTCAGCAACAATATCAGCAATGAATACTCCCCGGTTGTAACCATAGTTCCTGTTTCATTCTCCAGCATGGAGAATATCTATGAATTCGAAACGTTTCTCCCCGCCTCGAAAACCGGCCTGGCGCAGGATGCCAAGATCAGTTCCCACATCATAATCACCATAGACAAATCACGGGTCGTGAGCGAGAGGATCGGCTTTGTCGCCAGGCCCCTCATGGAGCAGGTGGAAAAGGCGCTCCGCCTGCAGCTGGCGCTCTGATTCCCACGAAATGATGCCCGCTGAAATAATTTATTGACAAACAGGAGAGCAGACTATAGAGTTTTATATGTTCATATCCTCTTTTTGCTGCATCTGCCACGGTCCTTTGCCGGAAAATCCCCGAAGAACTTCAAGCATCCTGAAAAAACGATCTGTGCTCCTTCAAACTTTATATTACACGAACAAAATTTCTATTTAAGTCAAGGAATGCCTTCTCCAATCATACCCCTTAGCACTCAACCCACATAAAATCCACATGAACCCATGAACTTACCAATACCCGTGACCACCCGGTCAAATATTGTTACGACCGCCGTACTGGAGAAAAGATGAACCTGCAAGAACTCAAGGGAAAAAAGATTAACGAGCTTACCTCGATTGCCAAGGGGCTCAATATTGAAGGCGCACCCAACCTGCGGAAGCAGGACCTGATTTTCGCCATCCTCAATGCCCAGACCGAGCAGAACGGCATGATCTTCGGCGAAGGGGTGCTGGAATGCCTGCCGGACGGCTTCGGCTTCCTCCGCGCGCCGGATTACAACTATCTGCCGGGGCCGGATGACATCTACGTAAGCCCTTCCCAGATTCGCCGCTTCAATCTCCAGACCGGGGATACGGTTTCCGGCCAGATACGGCCACCCAAGGAGGGTGAGCGCTACTTCGCGCTGCTCAAGGTGGAGAAGGTCAACTTCGAGTCGCCGGAAGTGGCACGAGAGAAGACCCTCTTCGACAACCTCACCCCCCTCTACCCGGAGGAGAAGCTGAAGCTGGAGACCGTGCCGGACAATATGCCGATGCGGGTCATGGAGCTCATAACCCCTATCGGCAAGGGGCAGCGCGGCCTGATCGTGGCGCCACCCCGCACCGGCAAGACCATGCTTCTCCAGAATATCGCCAACTCCATTGCCGCTAACCATCCGGAGGTCTACCTCATCGTCCTTCTCATCGATGAGCGACCGGAGGAGGTTACCGACATGCAGCGCTCCGTCAATGGCGAGGTCATCTCCTCCACCTTCGACGAGCCGGCTTCCCGTCACGTACAAGTGGCGGAGATGGTCATAGAGAAGGCGAAGCGCCTCGTCGAGCACAAGCGGGACGTGGTGATCCTTCTCGACTCCATCACCCGCCTGGCGCGGGCCTACAATACCGTTCTCCCGCCGTCCGGCAAGATCCTCACCGGTGGTGTTGATGCCAATGCCCTGCAGAAGCCGAAGCGCTTTTTCGGCGCTGCCCGGAATATAGAAGAGGGTGGGTCGCTCACCATCATTGCCACCGCGCTTGTCGACACCGGCAGCAAGATGGACGAGGTGATCTTCGAGGAGTTCAAGGGGACCGGCAACATGGAGCTCCATCTCGACCGGAAGCTGGTGGAGAAACGGACCTTCCCGGCCATCGACATGAACAAGTCGGGGACCCGCAAGGAAGAGCTCCTCATTGAGAGGAGCGCTCTCCACCGGATCTGGATCCTGCGCAAGGTGCTCCACCCCATGGGGGTCGTGGACAGCATGGAGTTCCTGCTGGATAAACTCACCGAAACCAAGACCAACCAGGAGTTCCTTGATTCGATGAGCAAGTAGCGGGTCCGGCCGGCCGTAAAGTGTGCCGGTCTGGACGGATAAAAAAGTCTTGAAATAATAAGACGAAAGTGTTAATTTTTATCTTTCGCGGACGATATAAATTTGCATTGCAGAGCAAATCTGCAGGGAGGATAGCAATGAAAGAGGGAATTCATCCGAAATATGTGGAAGTGACGGTCAAGTGCCATTGCGGCAATACCTTTCAGACCCGTTCCACCAACCCCGAGATCAGCACCGAGATCTGCTCCGCGTGCCATCCGTTTTTCACCGGCAAGCAGAAGCTGATGGACACCGCCGGCCGCGTCGAGCGATTCAAGAAAAGATACGGGATGTAATTCGGGGCTCCGGCCTCTCCGGATCGATGTGGAAGGGGATTTTGTCTTGGGCGAAATCCCCTTTCTGTTTCGTAAAGCCGAATTCCGGCGGATGCGAGATAGTAGTTCCGTAAACCAGCCTGCTGTGGCATAATGTGTTGTCGAGGAATTCACGATACCATGAAAGTTGCCCTTCTTCAGCACACCCCCGATCCCGAGCTCACGGTTGCCCTTGCCGCTCGGCTCTGCTATTCGCCGGCCGGTATCGACCAGCTTCGCGAAAAGCTTTCGTCCTCCGATGTGGAGAGCTTCCTGGACAAGATCATGTCTTTGGGGCACCAGTCGGTGCTGGAGCATGCGTCGTTCACCTTCGGCATCGAAGGGATCTCCCGTGCCACCAGTCACCAGCTGGTGCGGCACCGCCTCGCCTCCTACTCACAGCAGTCCCAGCGCTATGTGTCGCACAAGGCCGGATTCGAAGCGGTGATCCCTCCATCCATTGCTGAGCGCCCTGAATTGAAGATGCGCTTCGAGGAGCAGTTGCAGGCGATCCACAGAGTCTACGCCGAGCTGGTAGAGGCCGGAATCCCTGCGGAGGACGCCCGCTACATTCTCCCCAATGCCGCCGAAACCAAGATCATGGTAACTATGAATGCCCGCGAGCTGCTGCACTTCTTCGAGCTGCGCTGCTGCGAGCGCGCCCAGTGGGAGATCCGGGCAATGTCGGTGGAGATGCTCAAGCTGGTGAAGCCGATTGCGCCGACAATTTTTCGTGACGCCGGCCCCGGCTGCGTGGTTGGCCCCTGCCCGGAGGGGAAGATGGCCTGCGGGAAGATCGTCGAAGTCCGGGAACGGTTCCGGAACATCTAGGGGCGAGTCGTTGACTCGCCCGGTTTGGGCGACCTCTCAGTCGCCCCTACAGATATGTTGAGGGATTTATGGAAAAGATAAATGTTGGTGGTCAGGCGGTTCTGGAAGGGGTGATGATGCGCGCTCCCCGCTCCATGGCGGTTGCGGTGCGGCGTCCGACCGGCGAGATCGTCGTCAAGAAGGACGAGGTAGTTCCCCTCTCCGAGCGCTATCCGGTGGTGAAGCTCCCCATCGTGCGCGGCGCGGTGGCGCTCTTCACCTCCCTCATCATCGGGATAAAGGCTCTCAACTTCTCCGCCAACGAGGCCATGGTGGAGGAGGAGGGAAAGCAGGAGGAAATCAGCTCCTGGGCCATGGCAGGCACCATGGCCTTTGCCTTTGGCGCCGGCATCCTCCTCTTTTTTATCCTGCCGCTCTATCTCACCAAGCTCCTGATTCCGATAATCGGCGACTCCAACATCGTCTTCAACCTTGTGGATGGCCTGATCAGGGTGACCGTGTTCCTTCTGTACATCTGGTCCATTGCCCGGATGAACGACATCAAGCGGGTTTTCCAGTACCACGGGGCAGAGCACAAGACAATCTTCGCCTTCGAGGCCGGCGAAGAGCTGACGGTCGAGAATGTCAGGAAATACAGCCGTCTCCATCCCCGTTGCGGCACCAGCTTCCTTTTGATCGTCATGGTGGTGAGCATCCTGGTGTTCTCCCTGATCCCGAAGGCCTTGCCGTTCATTATGAAGGCCGGTTCCCGGGTGGTCCTGCTCCCTCTTATTGCCGGAATTTCCTACGAGTTCCTCAGGTGGAGCGCCAGGAATGACAGTAACCCCCTGGTGAAGGCGATCATCACGCCGGGACTTGCCCTGCAGCGTCTTACCACCGGCGAGCCGGACGATGACCAGATGGAAGTGGCGATCCGCTCAATGCAGGAGGCGCTGGCAATAAACGGTGATTACAAGGATGATCGGATAGTGGTTTGAAAAAATCATGGGACCCATGGGTCCCATACGACCTATATGTCCTGTTGTTTTGAATTAATGCCAAGGATTTACCGATGTTCGAAAAGATTGAAGAACTAGAAAGGCGCTTCCAGGAACTGGAAGCCCTTATGTCAGACCCGACGGTCATTGGTGACCAGCCCCAGTTTCGCAAGCTCTCCCGCGAGCATGCTGACCTGCGGGAGCTGGTAGAGGCCTACCGCCGTTACCGGAAGGTCATGGAGGAGATCAAGGGGAACCGGGAGCTTCTGGCCGATCCGGAGATGAAGGAGATGGCCGAGGTCGAGCTGAAGGCCCTGGAGGAAGAAAGGGAGCGGCTCGAAGGGGAGATCAGGATACTGCTCCTCCCCAAGGACCCCAACGACAGCCGTAACGTGATCCTGGAGATCCGCGCCGGAACCGGGGGCGACGAGTCCGCGCTCTTTGCCGGGGACATGTTACGCATGTACAGCAAGTTCGCCGAGCGCAACCGCTGGCGCGTGGAGATCATGTCCGCATCCGAGTCGGAGCGGGGTGGTTACAAGGAGGTCGTTGCCTCGGTGGAGGGGGACCAGGTCTACGCCAAGCTCAAGTATGAGTCAGGCACCCATCGGGTGCAGCGGGTGCCTGAAACCGAAACCCAGGGGCGTATCCACACCTCGGCCTGTACCGTGGCCATACTTCCCGAGGTTGAGGACATCGAAATCGACATAAATCCGGTCGACTTGAAGATTGACGTCTACAGGGCCTCCGGCGCCGGCGGCCAGCATGTCAACAAGACCGAGTCCGCGGTGCGCATCACCCACCTCCCCACCGGCATAGTGGTGGAGTGTCAGGACGAGCGGAGCCAGATCAAGAACCGTTCCAAGGCGATGAAGGTCCTCAAGTCCCGCATGTACGATATGATGCAGCAGGAGCAGAACGCGAAACTGGCCGCCGACCGCAAGCAGCAGGTGGGTAGCGGCGACCGGAGCGAGCGGATCCGCACCTACAATTTCCCCCAGGGGCGCATGACCGACCACCGGATCGGCCTCACCCTCTACCGGCTCGAATCGATCATGGAGGGGGATATCGAGGAGATCGTCAATACCCTGCGGGCGCATTACCAGATGGAGGCGCTTCAGGAGCAGGCGGCCTGACATGGTGATGGGCGTGTGTAGAGACGTAACGCATTACGTCTCTACATTGTGTGTCCAAAGGGAATATTTATGTCGCCGAATCAGGAAATCTGGACTGTACTGAAGGTGCTTGACTGGACCAAGGGGTACCTGGCCGGAAAAGAGGTGGAGAACGCCCGCCTGGAGGCGGAGTGGATGCTTTGCGAGGTGCTGGGGCTGGACCGGGTCGGTCTCTACCTCAACTTCGACAGGCCACTGAACGATCACGAGCTTTCCGCCTACCGGGGGATGGTAGTCAGGCGGGCGCGGCGCGAGCCGCTCCAGCACATCCTGGGTACACAGGAATTCCATGGCCTCGATTTCGAGGTTACCCCGGCGGTCCTTATACCGCGCCACGACACCGAGGTGCTGGTGGAGGAGGCGCTGAAGCGCTGTCCAGCGGCGAAGCGGATCCTGGACATCGGTACAGGGAGCGGCTGCATTGCCGTGGCCCTGGCAAAGCTTCTCCCGGAGGCCGACGTGACCGGGATCGACCAGTCGGTCGAGGCCCTGGAAGTGGCTGGACGCAATGCCGAACGCAACGGAGCAGCAGTCCGGTTCCTGGAGGGATCGCTCTTTGCGCCTGTGGAGGGTGAGCGGTTCGACCTGATCGTCTCGAATCCCCCCTACATACCGACTGCCGATCTGGCTGATCTCCAGCCAGAGGTGCGCGACTTCGAGCCCTCTGCCGCCTTGGACGGCGGCGCCGATGGGCTTGATTTCTACCGCCTGATAATCCCTGCCGCGCCCCGGCACCTGACTCCCGGCGGTTGGCTCATGGTGGAAGTGGGTATCGACCAGGCGGAGAGGGTGCGGGAGATTTACAAGCAGGCAGGATTCACAGAGATATTCACCGTGAGGGACCTCGCCGGGATTGAACGGGTGGTCGGGGGACTGATACGCGCCTAGGTTTTTATCAACCGGGCGTGAGATTTCGGCCAGATCGCCGCTGGCCCGCAGAAACCGTGCCGAGGCGTAGCAGCGCTACGTTGAGGCAGGGTTTCGAGGACACGGTGGCGAGATGGGCGGAAGACCGCGCCCGCTGTATGAAAGAGGTTTTGCATTGGACAAACTGATCATCAAGGGTGGCAAGAAGCTTTCCGGTGACGTCACCGTCAGCGGATCGAAGAACGCTGCCCTTCCCATCTTTTTTGCAACCATCCTGGCCCCCGGTACCCACGAGATCCACAACGTTCCCTTCCTGCGCGATATCAACACTACTATCAAGGTGCTGGAGCAGCTCGGCGCGGAAGTCGAGGGGAACGGCAACGTCGTCCGGATAAACACCGGCCCGATTGCCAATTTCGAGGCCACCTATGACCTTGTCAAGACCATGCGCGCTTCGGTTCTGGCCCTCGGGCCCCTGCTCGCCCGTTTCGGCAAGGCCCGCGTATCGCTGCCCGGCGGATGCGCCATTGGCGCCCGTCCCATCAACCTTCACCTGAAAGGGCTTGCGGCGCTCGGCGCCGACATCAAGCTCGAGCACGGCTATGTGGAGGCAAAGGCGAAGAGGCTCAAGGGGGGACGGGTCAATTTCGACATCGCCACAGTTGGGGGGACCGAGCAGCTGATGATGGCCGCGGCCACTGCCAAGGGTGAAACCATACTGGAAAACGCGGCCCGCGAGCCGGAGATCATCGATCTCGGCGACATGTTGTGCGACATGGGGGCGAAGATCGAAGGGGCAGGCACCGATACCATCCGGATCATCGGGGTGGACGAGCTTGCTCCCGTGACGCACCGGGTCATTCCGGACCGGATCGAGGCCGGAACATTCATTGCGGCGGCCGCCATCACCGGCGGCGATATCCGCATCCACAACATGCGGCTTGACCACCTGGATGCCCTGGTTTTCAAGCTCCAGGACGCGGGCGTGGAGATCATCAACCGCGACAACGTGGTGCGGGTCAAGGGGCCGCGCCGGCCGGGCGCCATCAACATCAAGACTCGACCCTATCCCGGTTTCCCCACGGACATGCAGGCGCAGTACATGGCGCTCATGTGCGTTGCCGACGGGGCAAGCGTCATCAGCGAGAACATCTTCGAGAACCGCTTCATGCATGTCTCGGAGCTAATGCGGTTTGGCGCCGACATCACCGTGGAGGGGAACACTGCCACGGTCAAGGGGGTGAAGAAGCTCTCCGGTGCGCCGGTTATGGCCACGGATTTGCGTGCCTCTGCCTCCCTGATCCTGGCCGCCCTGGCGGCGGACAACACCACCGAGATCTCGCGCATTTACCACTTGGACCGGGGGTACGAGTCCATCGAAAAGAAGCTGGCAGCGCTCGGCGCGGATATCGTGCGGGTGAAAGAATAAAATGACCGATTTCATCACCATAGCCATTCCGAAGGGGCGCATCCTCGAAGAGTCCGTCACGCTTTTCAAGAAGATCGGGATCAACTGCGACGAGCTCCTTTCCAGCTCCCGCAAGCTGATCTTCGAGAACCAGGCTGAGAAGATGCGCTACATGATCGTCCGGGCCACTGATGTTCCCACCTACGTGGAGTACGGCTGTGCCGACCTGGGGATAGTAGGCAAGGACACCCTGATGGAGCAGGAAAAGGACGTGTACGAGCCGCTTGACCTGAAGTTCGGCTACTGCCGCATGATGGTGGCCGAGCCTGCCGGGCTTGCCACGGACGACGATCCTTCGAGCTGGTCCAATATCCGGATCGCCACCAAGTATCCGAACGTGACTGAAAAGTACTTTGCCGCCAAGGGGATTCAGGTGGAGATCATCAAGCTCTACGGCTCCATCGAGCTGGCTCCGCTGGTGGGGCTCTCCGAGCGGATCGTCGATCTTGTTTCCACGGGCGAAACCCTCAAGCAGAACGGCCTGGTGGAAGTGGAGACCATCGCCGAGATCACCACCCGGCTTATCGTCAACCGGGCGAGCCTGAAGACCAAGCACAGGCGGATCACCGAAATCATCACCGGTTTAGAGCGGCACGTCTAACTTTTCTGAGGTGATCATGCAATTCCTCGATTTCAAAGACAAGGACTTCGACGCGAAGTTCGCTGCCATCCTGGCACGCGGGGAGGAGACCAGCCGTGAGGTGGAGCAGGTCGTCCTCGACATCATTGCCGATGTGCGCAGGCGGGGTGATGCGGCTCTTCTGGAATATACGCAACGCTTTGACCGGCTAGAGGCCGCTTCGGTAACAGAACTCCAGGTTTCCGAGGATGACTTCAACTACGCCTTTGCCAGGGTGAAGGACGACGAGATCGCGGCCCTGAAGGTGGCAGTGGAGCGGGTGGCCCGCTTCCACGAGAAGCAGAAGCAGGAGACCTGGCTCTCCACCGAGGAAACCGACATCATGCTCGGCCAGATGGTGCAGCCGCTGGAGCGTGTCGGCATCTATGTGCCGGGCGGCAAGGCGAGCTATCCGTCAAGCGTCATCATGAACGCGGTGCCGGCCAAGGTGGCTGGCGTGGACGAGGTGATCATGGTGGCGCCTACGCCTGGCGGTGAGATCAACCCCCATGTCCTGGTGGCGGCCCGCCTCTCCGGGGTTGACAAGGTATTCCGCATCGGCGGCGCGCAGGCGGTGGCGGCGCTGGCCTACGGTACCAACACCATCCCCCGCGTGGACAAGATCACCGGGCCGGGAAACATTTACGTGGCCACGGCCAAGAAGCTTGTGTTCGGCCAGGTGGGGATCGACATGATCGCCGGCCCCTCCGAGATACTGGTCATAAACGACGGCACCGGGAACCCGGCGCACATTGCCGCCGACCTCCTCTCCCAGGCCGAGCACGACGAGCTTGCCTCCTCCATCCTGATCACCACGAGCCGCGAATTCGGCGAAAAGGTGGCGGAGGAGGTGGAAATACAGCTCAAGAAGCTCTCCCGCAAGGCCATTGCCCGCAAGTCTTGGGATATCTACGGCGCGGTTATCGTTGCCGGGGGACTCGATGAGGCGATCGCCTTTTCCAACCGGATCGCTCCGGAGCACCTGGAGCTGGCGGTGGCCGAGCCGTTCGCGATCCTCCCGAAAATCAGGAACGCCGGCGCCATCTTCCTCGGGCACTACACCCCTGAGGCTGCCGGGGACTATCTAGCGGGACCGAACCATACCCTCCCCACTGGCGGCACGGCGCGGTTTTTCTCACCCCTTTCGGTGGACGACTTCGTGAAAAAGTCCTCCATCGTTTACTTCTCTGAAGGCGGGCTGAACCGGCTGGGGCAGGACATCGTCACGATTGCCGGGCTGGAGGGATTGGAGGCCCACGGCAAATCGGTGAGCATAAGACTTGGAAAGGGGAAAAGGGCTTAAGTCTTATAGGTCTTATGGGACTTCTGGGACTTATGGGACCTATGAACGCCAGATGATCCCGTTCAGACCCAACATAGCAGCCATGCAGGGCTACGTCCCAGGCTATCAGCCGCCGGACATTGCTTCTTGGATAAAGCTGAACACCAATGAGAACCCCTATCCGCCGTCGCCCAAGGTCGTTGAGGCGATTCTTGCGGAGCTGGGCAAGGACGGGGCCTCGCTTCGCACCTATCCGAGCGCTTCCAGCCAGAAGCTGCGGGAGGTTGTGGGGGAGCTGTACGGGTTCGACCCTTCGTGGGTCATCATGGCCAATGGTTCCGACGAGGTGCTTAACAACCTGATCCGCGCCTTTGCCGGCGAGGGTGAGGAGGTGGGCTACGTGCACCCCTCTTACTCCTATTACAAGACCCTGGCGGAGATACAGGGGGCGAAGGTGAATGCCTTTGGCCTCACGGATGATTTCCGGGTGGCCGAATTCCCGGAGCGCTACGACGGAAAGCTCTTCTTCCTTACTACTCCGAACTCGCCGCTTGGCTTTGCCTGTCCCATCGAATATGTGGAAGAGCTGGCCGGGCGTTGCAGCGGCATGCTGGTGGTGGACGAGGCCTACGCCGACTTCGCCGATGCAAACGCCCTGGAGCTGGTGAAGAAGCACGAGAAAGTAGTGGTGACCCGCACCCTTTCCAAGAGCTACTCCCTTGCCGGGATGAGGCTTGGTTTCGCTATTGCCCGCCCCGAAGTGGTGGCCGCTCTGGACAAGATTCGCGATCATTACAACCTGGACCGCCTGGCCCAAGCCGCCTGCGTGGGTGCTCTGCAGGATCAGCCGTACTTTCTGGAGTGCACCCGCAGGATCCGCGAAACCCGCGACTGGTTCACTACGGAGCTACGCGGGATCGGTTACGACGTCATCGACTCCCAGGGGAACTTCGTCTTCGCCGCTCCCCCCGACCGCAACGGCAAACGGGTCTATGGCGCTCTGTACGAGCGGAAGATTCTGGTCCGGCTGCTCAGTGATCCTGTGCTTGCCCATGGGCTGAGAATTTCCATCGGCACACAGGATGAGATGGAGAAGACGCTGGCGGCGATGAAGGAAATACAATAAGCGAGGTAGAAGGCTGAAGGCTGAAGGTAAAAACTTCAGTATTCGGCTTTCAGTCTTCGCCTGAATTCAGGAGGTGGTCATGTCCCGTAAGGCCTCTATCGAGCGGATTACCAAGGAAACCCAGATTAAGCTTTCTCTCGACCTTGACGGTACTGGCGAGGCGAAGGTCTGCACTTCGGTGCCGTTTCTCGACCACATGCTCGACCTGTTCGCCCGGCACGGCCTCTTCGACCTGGCGGTGGAGGCCAAGGGGGACATCGATATCGATTTCCACCACACGGTGGAGGACATCGGCATCGTCCTCGGCCAGGCCTTCCGGGAGTCCCTCGGCGACAAGAAGGGGATCCGACGCTACGGTGCGGCAGTCGTGCCGATGGACGAGACTTTGGCGGAGGTGGCGGTCGACCTTTCCGGCCGGCCGTACATGGTTTATAATGCTTCCCTTCCGAGGGTGAAGATCGGTGAATTCGACGTAGAACTGGCCCGCGAATTCTTCCAGGCATTCGCCAACAACCTGGGAGCCAATCTGCATGTAAATGTCCGTTACGGCGACAATGTGCACCATGTGCTGGAGGCTTGCTTCAAGGCCTGCGCGCGGGCGCTGGACCAAGCCACGCAGCTGGACCCGCGGATTCAAGGGGTGCTATCCACCAAAGGAAAACTGTAATGTTAATTAGTAGGTGCGACGCATGCGTCGCCCTGAATACGCAATACATTGGGCGAGACATGCCTCGCCCCTACAAAAGGCTTGCAACATGATCGCAATCATAGACTACGGAATGGGAAACCTCCGCTCCGTTCAGAAGGGTTTCGAGAAGGTTGGCTTCGATGCCGTCGTGACCCAGGACCCGAAAGTGGTGCTGGAGGCTGACAAGATCGTGCTTCCCGGTGTCGGCGCCTTCGCCGACTGCATGCGCAACCTGGAGCAGGGTGGGTTCGTCGAGCCGATCCTCAAGGTGATCCGGGACGGCCGCCCTTTCCTCGGCATCTGTCTGGGGCTACAGCTCCTCTTCACCGAGAGCGAGGAGTTCGGCCTGCACAAGGGGCTCGACGTCATCCCAGGCCGGGTGGTCCGTTTCCCCGAGGAGATGGAGGAGAACGGCGAAGAGCTGAAAGTCCCGCACATGGGGTGGAACCAGATCAGCTTCAGGCGGCAGTCCCCGGTTTTCAGCGGGATCGAGGAGGGGAGCAACGTTTATTTTGTCCACTCCTATTACGTGAAGCCCGAGGACGAAGGGGTCATCGCCACCACCACGAACTATGGCATCGAGTTCTGTTCCAGCATCTGGAAGGATAACATCGTCGCCACCCAATTCCATCCGGAGAAGTCCCAGGAAATCGGGCTCAAGATTCTGAAAAATTTCGGCGAATTAAAGGCATGATATTCACCACGGAGACACGGAGACACAGAGAAAGGCAAAATCAGAAATACGATTTCATGCAAGTTTTTCTCCGTGCCTCCGTGGTTACTGATTTGAAAGGTTTTATATGATAGTAATTCCCGCCATTGACCTGAAGGAAGGGAAATGCGTCCGGCTCGAGCAGGGGCTGATGGAGCGCGATACGGTGTTCTGTGACAACCCGGCCGAACAGGCCCGGAAATGGGAGGCGGCCGGCGCGGAGATGCTCCACATCGTCGACCTGGACGGCGCCTTTGCCGGAGTGCCGAAAAACAAGGGGGCAATCGAGGCGATCGTCGCCGCCATATCGATTCCTGCCCAGCTCGGCGGCGGCATTCGCGACATCGAGACTATTCGGGCCTATCTCGATCTGGGGCTTTCCCGCGTCATCCTGGGCACTGCCGCGCAGCGCAACCCCGAGCTCGTCGAGGAGGCGTGCCGGCTTTTCCCCGGCCGGATCGTGGTCGGTATCGACGCCAAGAACGGGATGGTGGCGGTGCAGGGGTGGGCCGAGGTGACCGACGTCACAGCCGTGGACTTGGCCAGGCGCTTCGAGGGATACGGCGTGGCGGCCATCATCTATACCGACATCAGTCGGGACGGCATGATGCAGGGACCGAACATCGAGGCAACGTGCGCTTTGGCAGAGGCGATCTCCATCCCGGTCATCGCCTCCGGCGGGGTTTCGTCCATCCGGGACATCGAGAACCTCATGGCCATCGAGTCGAGCGGGGTCACCGGGGTTATCACCGGCAAGGCGGTCTACACAGGGGCCATCGACCTCACCGAGGCCGTATCTCTGACAAAGGGGGGGTAACATGTTGACCAAACGCATCATCCCCTGTCTCGACGTTACCGGCGGCCGGGTGGTCAAGGGGGTCCAGTTTCTGGAGCTGCGCGATGCTGGTGACCCCGTGGAGATCGCCGAGCTGTACGATCAGCAGGGAGCGGACGAACTGACCTTTCTGGATATCACTGCTTCCTCCGACGAGCGGGAAACCATGGTCGAAGTGGTGCGCAAGGCCGCGGAGCGGGTATTCATGCCGCTGACAGTCGGCGGCGGCATCCGCACTGTTGATGATATCAGGCGGATGCTCAATGCCGGGGCCGACAAGGTTTCCATAAATACCGCTGCGGTGCAGCGTCCCGAATTTGTGCGCGAGGCCGCTGAGCGGTTCGGTTCCCAGTGCACGGTGGTGGCCATAGACGCCCGCCGGGTGCCGGGCGAGGATCGCTGGGAGGTCTATACCCACGGCGGCCGCCGACCGACCGGGATCGATGCCGTGGAATGGGCTGTGCGGATGGAGAGTTACGGGTCGGGAGAAATTCTCCTCACCAGCATGGACCGGGACGGCACCAAAGACGGTTATGACCTTGCGCTCACCCGAGCTGTGGCCGATGCGGTTTCCATCCCGGTTATCGCCTCCGGCGGTGTCGGTAACCTGGAGCACTTGTACGAAGGATTCACCGCCGGCGGGGCGAGCGCCTGCCTTGCCGCATCCATCTTCCACTACAAGGAGTATACCGTCCGGGAGGCGAAGGAGTATCTTCGTGGAAAAGGTGTGCCGGTAAGGCTTTAAAGGAACAAGACAATGCAAGAAGTTGATATTCTCAGAGCCGTCTACGGCGTCATCCAGGAGCGGAAGCTGAACCCCTCCGACACCTCCTACACTGCATCTCTTTTTGCCAAGGGACTCGACAAAATCCTCAAAAAGGTCGGCGAAGAGGCGACCGAGGTGGTCATTGCCGGCAAGGGGGGGACCCGCGAAGAACTGGTCTATGAGGTGGCCGATCTTTTCTTTCATACCCTCGTTCTTCTCGGTTACCGGGATATTCCCCCCGATGAGGTCTATGCGGAACTGCGCCGCCGCTTCGGCATTTCCGGCATAGAGGAGAAGAATTCCCGCCCCGCCTGAACGAAACTACCCGGAAAGACTAAAAAGCTCTTGACATGTTGACATGTCATGGTATCATGCAACGTTCATGGCACAGGTTTGCCATGGGTACAGCCGGCGTAGTATTTCTGTTGGGATACAAATTTGCCACAGGAGGGAGGGGAATATGGATGCCGGGAGTAAAGGTCAAAGAAGCTGAACCCTTCGAGCTTGCGCTGAAAAAGTTCAAGAAGCAGTGTGAAAAGGCGGGCGTTCTGTCCGAAGTCCGTAAGCGCGAGCACTACGAAAAGCCGAGTATCAAGCGGAAAAAGAAGGCTATTGCCGCCCGCAAGCGTGCGCTCAAGAAGCAGCGCAAGATGATGGAATAATTTCTGTACGGGATGGTCCAATGTCGCTGCGTGCCAGATTGTCGGAAGAGATGAAGTCGGCCATGAAGGCCAGGGATAGCCTGAAGCTTTCATCCATTCGCCTTATTCTCTCCGCTGTCCGGAACAAAGAGATCGACCAGAAGAAGGAACTCGACGATCAAGGTATCGTGGAGGTCATTGCGTCTCTGGTCAAGCAGCGCAAGGAATCCATCAAGGTTTATTCTGACGCGGGCCGTGCCGACCTCGCTGAGAAGGAGGAGCGCGAGCTCTTCTGTCTTCTCGAATTCCTTCCCCAGCAGCTGACGGAGGATGAGATCGGTGAGCTGGTGTTGCAGGCCATTGCCGAAACAGGCGCACAAGGGGCCAAGGACATGGGGAAAGTGATGAAGGCCCTCAAGTCCAAGGTCGCCGGACGTGCCGACGGTCGGTTGGTAAATGAAATCGTCAGGCAGAAGCTGGCATAGATAGGGGAACTCACCGGGTTCCCCCTTCTTTATTCGGCACTTGTTCATGTACGGGCGCAGCATGCGCCCTGCATCGTTTTCGGAGCCTCCTTCGTTCGCAAGGCGGAGCCGAGCGCATTCTTCATACCTGCGAAGAGTTCTCAATGAACTTTATCGATATACTGACCATCCTGGTGCTCCTCCTGTTCGCGGTCAAGGGGTTCCTGAAGGGGCTGGTGCGGGAGGTTTGTTCGCTTCTCGGCCTCGTCATGGGGAGCTGGGCAGCTTTCAAGTACTACCCGTTCCTGGGGAGCGCTCTGCGCCCCTATATCCACCTCCCTCAGGCAGTGGCCACGATTGTCTCGTTTGTCCTCATCTTTCTGGCGGTCGGAATCCTTTTTTTGCTCCTGGGACATCTGCTGACGGCGGTATTCAAGATAGCCATGCTGGGCGGCATCAACCGCATCGGCGGGGTGGCGTTCGGACTGCTGCAAGGGGGGCTGGTTCTCTGCATCCTGCTGTACCTTGGGACCACCAAGCCGATGCCGGAGAAGCTGAAGGTGAAGCTGGGACAGAGCAAAGGGGCCGCGCCGCTCATCGCCTGCGGCAGGGAGATCGTGACCGGTTGGGAGAGCGAGGTGCAACTCTCTGGGGGCGCCGCAGCCCGCAAATAGCCGGCTGCGGTCATTGGATATTTTTATTGGATTATGACCAACATCCCCGACGATAAGGTGCGCGAGGTCCGTGAGCGGGCTTCCATCCTGGACGTGGTTTCGGAACAGGTGAGCCTGAAGCGATCCGGGAGCAACTGGCTCGGCCTCTGCCCGTTTCACCAGGAAAAGACGCCGTCGTTCAACGTGAACCCGGCCAAGGGGATATTCCACTGCTTTGGCTGCGGCGTCGGCGGAGACGCCATCGACTTCGTCATGAAGTTGGAAGGACTCTCCTTCCCCGAAGCGGTCAATTTTCTGGCAAAACGTGTCGGGGTGCAGATTGAGGATCGGCCTCAGTCAGCAACGGAAAAGCGTCACGCCGACGAGCGGGAGCTTTTCTATAGGGTCTGCGAGCTTGCCTGCAATTATTTTCGGCGCGTGCTCACAGACGAGCCGGCCGGGGAGCCGGGACGCGGCTACCTAGAACGGCGCGGCGTAACGCAGGAGATTGCGGCAGCCTATCGGCTGGGCTTCGCCACTGACCGATGGGACGGGCTGGTCCGTTTTCTTGAGGGGAAACGGGTCCCGCTGGAGCTGGCTGCCAAGCTGGGGCTGGTGCGAAAGAAGGAAAGCGGAGGATGGTACGATCTCTTCCGCAATCGCCTGTTGTTCACCATCAGGGACGTGCACGGCCGGCCCATCGCCTTCGGCGGGAGGGTGCTGGACGATTCGCTCCCCAAGTACATAAATTCGCCCGAGTCCCCCATCTACCACAAGAGCGACGTCCTGTTCGGGATCGACCTTGCCAAGCAGGCGATGCGCGAGCAGGGAGGGGCGCTGATTGTGGAGGGGTACTTCGACCATCTGGCCCTCTACCAGGCCGGGGTGCGAAACGTTGTCGCCACCTGCGGCACGGCGTTGACCACCGGGCATATTCAGCTTCTCAGGCGTTATGCCGCCAAGGCCTATGCCCTGTTCGACGCGGACAAGGCGGGGAAAAAGGCGACCTTCCGCGCCATGGAGCTTTTTCTTGAGGCCGGGTTTCCGGCGGCAGTGGTGGAGCTGGCAGCGGGAGAGGATCCGGACAGTTTCGTCCGCACCCACGGAATTACCGCCTTCGGGCAACGGCTTGAACAGGCGCAGCCCATCATCGAGTATTTCTTCCGTGACCTGCTGAAGACCCGCGACATGCGCGGGGTCGAGGGGAAGGTCCGGGTGATCGAGGAACTGACCCCGGTCCTGCTGAAGATCGGCAACAGCATCGAGCGGGACCTGTATGTGCGGGAGATATCCCGTGTTCTCGGCGTGGATGAGGGCCTTCTGCGTGCCAGGCTCGGCCGCCGGCCGATTGCCGCCGCCGATCTTGTTGCGCCACGCACTGCGGGGCGGAAGCCGGCTGCGGGGCCGGAGGAGATGCTCCTCATGCTCATGGGGAAATTCCCCGACGTGGCGCGCAAGGTGGCGGAGCACGGGGTGGAGAGCCTCTTCTCGATTGACCTTCTTCCTATTGCCAGGTCTGTTCTGGCAATGATGACGGAGACCGGCGAGCCCGACTGGACGCGGGTGCTGGCCCAAGCTGGCTCCGAGGAAGAGCGGCAGCGCCTGGCCGCGCTCCTGGTGGACGATGCCCACCTGGAGGAGATCGATGCCAACCGCGCGTTCAACGACTGCCGGCTGAGTCGGGAGAAGTCGGCGCTGGTGGAGATGAAGGAGCTGAAGCGGCAGCTGGCGCAGCTTGATTCGGAAAGCGCGGAGTACTGGCAGATATTAAAAATGCTCGACAACTTGCGAAATAAAAAATCGCAATTACATTAACTAGTAACAGTCATGTTCCGCTCGGCAATTCCGGGCGGGGTAGGGGTGAAGTGGATGGCCAAGAAAAGTGTAGGCGACATGAAGCAGCTCATCGATCTCGGGAAGGAGAAAGGGTTCCTTACCTACGACGAGGTCAATGACCTGCTACCTCCGGACATACTCTCATCCGAGCAGATAGATGACGTCATGAGCATGTTCGGTGAGATGGACATCGAGATAGTCGATTCCGCTCAGAAGGTGAAAATCCCGAAGATGAAGCTGGATCTCGAGGAAGAGGAAGAGGGGGAGAGCGAGGCCGAGGAGATGGAGTTTGAGCCCGGCACCCTGGGACGCACCAGCGATCCGGTCCGGATGTATCTGCGCGAGATGGGGTCGGTGTCGCTCCTCACCCGTGAGGGGGAGGTGGAGATCGCCAAGCGGATCGAGGAAGGTGATCGGGACGTGGCTGGCGTCATCCTCAATACGCCGATCACGGTCAAGGAGGTCATCAATCTCGGCGAGCAACTGCGCAAATTCCAGATCAGTCCGGTCGAAATATCCAAGGAGGCCGAAGAGGAGGTCCTGGAGGAGGATGAGGAGGACGTCCAGAAAATCCGTTTCCTGGAGGTAATCGACGAGATCAGGGCCTGCGACGAGGCGATGGGCGCCATTCATGATGCTCTCGAATCAGGGAAGCTCCCGGCAAAGGAATTGAAAAAGAAGGACGAGGAGTTGCAGGAAGTGAAGGTAAAGACCGCCGAGCTCCTCCGTTCGCTTCGTCTCAGGGACAAGCATATCGCCAAGGTGGCTGAGCGCCTCAAGGAGCTCTCCGGCAAGGTGGTCCAGATCACCGCTGAACATAAGGACCTGGAAAAGGAGGCGAACGTCCCGCTGGAAGAGCTGGAAGGGCTTCTGACCCAGGTGCACAAGGGCTCGGCAGAGGAAAAGAAGGCCCTGAAAAAGCTCCAGATGACCCTAGAGGAAGCCCAGAAGCTTGAAAAGCGCTTCCGGGCATTGCAGAAAAAGCTGGACAAGGTCGAGCAGGAGTCGGGCTTCAAGGCAGGCGAACTGGATGCCGCGGTCAAGGCGATTGCCGAGGGGGAATACAAGGCAAAGGATGCCAAGATCGAGTTGATCGAGGCGAACTTGCGCCTGGTGGTCTCCATCGCCAAGAAGTACACCAACCGGGGCCTCCAGTTTCTCGACCTGATCCAGGAGGGGAACATCGGCCTGATGAAGGCGGTGGACAAGTTCGAGTACCAGCGCGGTTACAAATTCTCCACCTATGCCACCTGGTGGATCAGGCAGGCGATCACCCGGGCCATTGCCGACCAGGCCCGCACCATCCGGATCCCGGTCCACATGATCGAGACCATCAACAAGCTGATCCGCACCAGCCGCCAGCTGGTGCAGGAGATCGGCCGCGAGCCGACTCCCGAAGAGATCGCCGAGCGGATGGAACTGCCGCTGGACAAGGTTCGCAAGGTTCTGAAGATCGCCAAGGAGCCGATTTCGCTGGAAACCCCCATTGGCGAGGAGGAGGATTCCCACCTTGGGGACTTCATCGAGGACAAGGGTGTGGTCTCCCCCTTGGAGGCGGTGATCAAGGCGAATCTCTCGGAGCAGACCTCCCGCGTCCTATCCACCCTCACCCCCCGCGAGGAAAAGGTCCTGCGGATGCGTTTCGGCATCGGCGAAAAGAGCGACCATACCCTGGAGGAGGTGGGCCAGGACTTCGAGGTTACCCGAGAGCGGATCCGCCAGATCGAGGCCAAGGCCCTCAGGAAACTGCGCCATCCCAGCCGGGCCAAAAAATTGAAGAGTTTCGTGGAGTAATCCCATGGGGGCGCTTATCGCATGGTTCTTTGTGCACATGAACCCATCGGCAAGGCAGGCCGCCCGGACAACCGGCGCGGCCTTTTTTGTCCGTTTCGGGGATGTTTTGTAATATAGTAATTTTTCATTATTGACATTGCGGGAAAGGAATAAATATAATTTCCCATCACGTTGCCGGGGGTTGCCATGTTGATGCGTACCTTTTTTGCAGCTGTTATTACTGTCGGCATTATGCTGGGCGCGGCCAGAACGGTTCCGGCCGCCAATCAGATGCACGAGGAGATCGGGGCGTACGAAGGGGCCAAAACCTGCGGTGAATGTCACGACGCCGCTGCCGCTGAAGTGACGGCAAGCCTCCACTACAAGGTGAGCGGCGTGCTTTCCCCTTCCGCCGGACTCTGCGGCTCTGCCACCACGGCCGCCGGCTCCAACTGGATCGGAATGCTTCAGCCCAAGGACCCGACCAAACCGGCACAGCCCGACGGATGCGTTCGCTGCCATGCCGGACGCGGTGCCAGGCCGGGCCAGGCGCCTGAAGCCGATGCTGCCAATGTGGACTGCCTGATTTGCCATGCGCCGGACTATGGGCGCACAGTGGCAAAGGAAGAGATCCGGGTGGAGAGGGAGATCAAGAAGGGGAAAAAGGTCGAGAAGGTGACCGAGGTGCGCGGGGTCAACTTTCGACTTGTCCCGGCCCCCGGCGTGGATCCGTTGAAGTCCGCGCGCGGCGCCAGAAAGCCCACCCCCGAAATGTGCCTTCGCTGCCATGCCAATGCCGGTGGCGGGCCGAACTATTACAACGGCGTGGTCCCCACCGCGGAGAGCGACCTCCACGCATCAATGGACATGAGCTGCACGGAGTGCCACACGACAAAGCAGCACAAGATAGCAGGCGGAGCGGACCTGAAGGCGCAGGAGTCGCCGGAGACCAGGGTCGCCTGCGACAACTGCCATACCGATTCCCCGCACAAGGGGGAGAGCGGCGAGCTGCTGAACAGGCACTGCGAACGGCTCGCCTGTCAGACCTGCCACATCCCCTTCATAGCCCGCGACCCGGCCATGCCCACTCTGGTAGAGCTTGACTGGACCACGCCAGTCCTTGATCCCAAAACCGGCCTTTACGTCCCGGCTGTAAAGCTGGCCGGCAAAGTCCGCCCGGAGTACCGTTGGTGGAACCGCGAAGCAGGCGGCATCCCCGAAGGGGAGGGGGCGTCCCTCGATCACCGGGCCAAGCTCTATCCCTGGAAAAAGACTGTGGTGAAGGTCCCGGCCGATGCCGCCACCGGCAAGCCAGTCAACCTGAACAGCGCCGTATATGCAACAACTGGTGATATCATGGCCGCGGCCCGCAAGGGGGCCGAGGAGTCCGGGCAGCAGTTCAGCGGCCGCCTGCAGACCGTGGAAGAAACGGTCGTTGTTTCCATCAACCACCAGGTTGCGCCCAAGATCGAGGCGCTCCACTGCGATGATTGTCACAGCCAGCATGGCGGCATCATGGACATGCGAAAACTCAAGCGACGTATCAAGCGTTAGATGCACTGAAAGGAACCATTCGTGAGGATTATCGACCTCATTCACAAACAGCCGAAATTCATTTCCCTCGAGTTCTTTCCACCCAAGGAACGGGCTGACTGGCCAGCCTTCTTCGATGTTGTTGAGCGGCTGAAGTCCGTTGACCCCCTGTTCGTCTCCGTTACCTACGGCGCCGGCGGGAGCACCCAGGCGTTCACCCTGGAGATCGTTTCGCGCATGAAGAATGAATATGGCCTGGAGCCGATGGCGCACCTGACATGTGTCGGCGCCTCTGTCGCCACCATTGAGGAATTTGTATCGCACCTTCTCGATGCCGGCGTGGAAAACCTCCTGGCGCTACGTGGTGACCCCCCGCAGGGGGAACGCGATTTCTTTTCTGATGCATACGATTTCTGCTATGCCGCTGACCTGGTCCAGTTCGTTCGGCAGCAGCACGCCGACATCGGCATCGGCGTGGCCGGCTATCCGGAAGGGCACCCCGAAGCCCCGTGCCGCACGGACGACCTCCGCTATCTCAAGGAAAAGCTCGACCACGGCGGCGATTTCATTGTCACCCAACTCTTCTTCGACAACACCTTCTACTGGGACTTTGTCGCCCGCGCTCGGGAAGCCGGTATCCAGAAGCCGATCATTCCCGGCGTTATGCCGATCTTCAACCTCTCCCTCATCAAGCGGATCACATCGCTGTGCGGCGCCCATCTGCCCGCTGTATTCATCGAATCCCTTGAGGAAGCCAACGCCACAGGAGGGCCGCCGGCGGTCCAGGCGCTCGGCATCGACTACGCCCGTCGCCAGGTGCAGGACCTCCTGGACAGCGGCGCACCCGGCGTGCATCTCTACACCCTGAACAAGGCTGATGCCTGCATTGAATTGGTGGAAGGGCTGAAAAGGGGCTAATCGTCAGAAAAGAGGAGGTCTCCCATGCGGATCGTTGTGCTTGACGGCTTTACCCTCAACCCCGGCGATAACCCCTGGGACGGCTTGGCGCGTCTGGGAGAGTTGACCGTTCATGACCGTACCCCGCCGGGCCTCCTTATCGACCGCGCTTTCCCTGCAGATGTCCTCATTACAAACAAGGCAGTCATTGACGCAGCCGCCTTGGAAAAACTCCCCAACCTTCGCTTCATCGCTGTCACCGCCACGGGTTACAACGTGGTCGATGCCGCTGCCGCAGGCCGGCGGGGCATTCCGGTGGCCAATGTCCCGGAATACGGCTCTGATGCCGTTGCCCAACACGTCATCGCGCTCCTTCTGGAGCTGACCAATCATGTCGGCCTGCACGACGGGGCGGCAAAGGGGGGCGAATGGGGGAAATCCCATGACTTCTGCTTCTGGAAGGTGCCGCTCGTGGAACTTGCCGGGAAGAAACTGGGGCTGGTCGGTTTCGGAAATATCGGTCGCAAGACCGCCGCCATCGCCCATGCCCTGGGAATGGAAATTCTCGTGTTCGCCCCGCGCGCCAAAACCGCGCCCCCGCTGCTCCCGGTTACCTGGACCGGCCTCTCCGAGCTATTCGTAGAGGCAGACGTCATCAGCCTCCATTGTCCCCTGACCTCCGACAACGCGGGTTTCGTCAACCGCGAACTCCTCTCCTGCATGAAGCCCTCCGCCTTTCTCATCAATACCGCACGGGGGGGGCTGATCAACGAGGCCGACCTGGCCGATGCCCTGAACGGCGGGGTAATTGCCGGCGCCGCGGTCGATGTGGTATCCGCCGAGCCGATTCACGCCAATAATCCCCTGCTCTCCGCCCGCAACTGCATAATCACCCCCCACATCGCCTGGGCTAGCCTCGAAGCCCGCAAGCGCCTCATGGCCAGGACCGTTGCCAATGTGGAGGCGTTTGTCGCCGGTAGCCCGGTCAATGTGGTGAATGGGGAGTATCTGCAAATGAAACCGAAATCCTGAAAATGACAAATTCACCGCAGAGGACGCGGGGTTTCGCTGAGAAAACGATATGTATGAAAAAAGCCGCCCCCTGCATGGGAGCGGCTTTCATATTTGTGTGCAGACGCAATCGGGCGGTTCACGGTGAATTGGTGCCGTCGGGTGCGAGAATATAATCGGTCAGGTTTGAACGGAGCGCGCCGGTTTGCTAGACCCAGCAATCGCCACCTTCGTAGCGGAAGGCGTCCTCAGGGGTCTTCTTGCTGACCTTGAACCTGGCCTCCTTTACCCCTTCCTTGATCTTTTCCATGGCATCCCCGCCGGCTTCGGCAAGCCTTTCCCGTACTTCCCTGCCGGGCTTCGGGGCCAGTACCAGCGCCACCCCGGCGCCGATGGCCGCGCCTGCGAAAAAGGCCAAGAGTCCTTCGGTTGCAGAATGCTTGTTGCAAGACATGGGCATACTCCTTTGTAACCGGAATAGAGTGACTATATGTATAGCATATTATGCGCGCGATGGAAACCCGTTACTGCAATTTCCCTGAAAATAAGGGTTCAGGACGGGGGGAGGGTGATAATGTGAAACCGGTCGTCGAGATAGCGAGCAAGGATCGGCCTGACCTCGCGCCAATCGAGGCCTCCGCCGCCGCAGCCCGGTCGCGGAACCACGATCATCGGCCATTCATGCCTGTCGGCGAGCTCTGCCAGCTCCCTGGCTGATTGCTCGATGAGGCGGAGGTCGGGATTTTCAAAGGGTGAGTGCTCCACAGGGAAGCTGACTAGCCCTTCGCCAAGATAGTGGACGTGGTTGCCATGGTCACGTAGCAAAATGCCGAGCCGCTCGGCAAGCCAGGGGAAGCGCGCCCCGGCCTCTCTGGTGCAGCCCTTTCCCAGCGCGGCCCGGCCGTTCCGCGGCACCTGGCCGTTGGTGGTGATGGCAACGACCGCGCGCCCCGGATAATCCCAGATGTTGCCGATGATTTCTTGCACGGGGGTCTCCGATGAACGATTTTACTGATTTTGCCTGAATATATAATCATAATTTCGGGCAGCTTTGCATTAGAAAAAAACCCTTGACACTCTAGCAGCCATAAAATAAACTGTTTCTTTATGTTTCGGGCCTATAGCTCAGTTGGCTAGAGCCACCGGCTCATAACCGGTTGGTCCCAGGTTCGAGTCCTGGTGGGCCCACCATATTCAGAGATTGTCCGCGGGCAAATCTCTTCCAGGCAGTGTGAGGATGCTGACGCCGTACCTTTACAGACAAACAACCAAAGAAATCAAAGTGAAAAAGAGTGCACTCCCTTTGGATGCACTCTTTTTCTTTGGCAGGCGATGACGACCCCTAAAGTCTCGGATATAGCTGGAATTATTAACAAAATTGCTCCTTTTGCCTTTGCGGAGGAATGGGACAACGTGGGATTGCAGGTGGGCGACCCGGCGGCCCCGGCGGAGCGGATCATGGTGGCACTGGACCCTATCCCGGAAGCCATAGATGCCGCGATCTCGGCGAAATGCTCGCTGCTCCTGACCCATCACCCGCTCATCTTCCGCCCCCTGAATAAACTCTCCCTCTCCGATCCCCAGTCAGCCCTCATTGCCCGTGCCATCCGCCATGACCTCGCCGTTGTCTCGCTTCACACCAATTACGATATCGCTTCCGGTGGATTGAACGACCTACTGGCCGAGCGGCTGGGGGTGCAAGACTGTGTGCCGCTCAAGGTGACCGGAGGCGACGACCTGGTTAAGCTTGCGGTGTTCGTGCCGAGGGACCACGCAGAGCGGGTGCATGACGCCCTGGTGCCGTTCAGCAGATTCATCGGCAATTACAGTGATTGCTCTTTCCGGGCGCTTGGGACCGGCACCTTCAAGCCGCTGCCGGGGGCCGAGCCGTTTGTCGGCACGGTGGGGACGCGTGAGTATGTTGAAGAAGCGCGCCTGGAGGTGCTGCTGCGCCGCGGGGAAACCGGCGCTGCCGTAAATGCCATGTTGAAGGCCCATCCTTACGAGGAGCCGGCGTTCGACCTCTATCCCTTGCTCAATAAGGGTGAGGAGCGGGGGCTCGGGCGTGCTGGTCGCCTGGCAACTCCCATGACGCTTGGAGAGTTCGCCGCGATTGTGAAGGATCAATTGGCCCTGCCGGCAGTGCGCGTGGTTGGCGATCCCAGCCGCCAGGTGAAGAAAGTGGCCCTGTGCGGGGGGAGCGGCGCCTCTCTCATGAAAGATGCATGCTTCAAGGGGGCCGATGTGCTGGTGACCGGCGATATCAAGTATCACGATGCAAGGGAGGCGGAGGCGGCCGGTCTAGCGCTGGTGGATGCCGGACACTTTGCAACTGAGCACCTCATGGTGCGGGGATTAGTGAAGCGACTGGAAAAGGAACTGGCTGATCGCGGCCTTGCGGCCGAGGTCATTGCCTGCGAAAGTGAAAACGAGCCGTTTATCTATCTGTGACCGGGCATTATCATCCGGCAAGCGGCAACAACGGCAGGAACGGGAGGCAATTTTGCAAAAGAATCTGGTATTACTCGAAGAGCTTCAGCGGATGGACCTGAGAATCGATGGTCACAATGCCGCAAAGCTGAAGCTGCAGGAAGAAATGGCGGCACTCGACGCCAAGATCGCTGAGGCGCGCGCCGCGAAGGGTGAGCGGGAAGAGGCGCTTGCCGCGCTTGAGGAGGAGAAGCGGGCGCTGGAGGAGAACCTGGAAACGGAGGCAGACAACATCACGCGTTCCGACGCCCGCCTCAAGGAGATCAAGACCCAGAAGGAGTACCAGGCGGTTTCCAAGGAGATCTCGGCTGCCCGCAAGCTGAAGGCCGAGCTGGAGGAGCAGGTGCTGCAGAGGATCTCCCGGATCGAGGAGCTCAGGGCCGAGATAACCACTCAGGAAGAGACCCTCGGGGAGCTGGAAAAGGGGGTCGATGCCGAGAAGGGTGAGCGACAGGTCAAGATCGACGAGCTTGACAGGGTCAATGACGGCGACCTTGTGGAGCGGGAGAAAGTCGCGAAGGGACTTTCCGCTTCCACTGTCAAGCGCTACGAGGCCCTGCGGGAGCGTCGTCAGGGTCTGGCCGTGGTGGAAGCGCGGGATGGTTCCTGTCTTGGGTGCAATATGAACCTCCCACCGCAGACTTACAACAACATGTACAAGCTGAATGAGCTGATTACCTGCCCCCACTGCCAGCGGATGTTGTTCCTGCGGGACCAGCTCACTTAGGTTATAATGATAGTCAGGGACTGGGGACTGGGGATTGGGAAAGGCTTTTCACCTTTCTCCATTCACTAATCACCGCTTTAATAATTGGCCGAAGCAGACCAGATGGTCGCTGCCTGCATTTGCGGGTGGAGGAAAGTCCGGGCTCCACAGGGCATGGTGCTGGATAACGTCCAGCGGGGGTAACTCCAGGGAAAGTGCCACAGAGAGAAGTCCGCCTGCCATAGCCTTAGCGAAGGCAGGTAAGGGTGAAAGGGTGAGGTAAGAGCTCACCGGGTTCGGCGGCGACGCCGGATGCCAGGTAAACCCCACCAGGAGCAAGGCCAAATAGGGAAGCGTCAAGGACGGCCCGTCCGTGCTTCCGGGTTGGCTGCTCGAGGCTGTCGGCAACGGCAGTCCCAGATGAATGACCATTGCCCGCCGAGGGGTCAACCCGAGGCGGGAACAGAACCCGGCTTACGGGCTGCTTCGGCCAATTATTAAAGCGGTGAATTGTGAATGGTGAATGGTATCTGCCGGACGCCACCTTCCGCCTGTTTTCCCGGCGTTTCCAAGTAGTGTAACGATGACAAATCAGGAAAAATGGAACAGTGCGGTGGCCCTCCTCTCCGGTGAGTATGCTTCACTTCCCGCACCCTTGCAGGAAGAAGTGCGCCGCATATCGCGGCAGATCATGCTGCTGAAGGATGAACTGCATGATTTTGCCGAATCTGTGGACGGTGCAGCCATCTGCGCGAGTTGCCAAGGGGAGTGCTGCGCTTCCGGCAAGTACCATTTCACTGTGATCGACACCCTCGTGTTTCTGGCAACCGGCAAGCCTCTGTTCGTCCCCCGTTTCGACGCCGAGCACTGTCCTTACCTGGGGGATACAGGTTGCCTGATGGAGCCGGCGACCCGCCCGTTCAACTGCATCACCTTCAACTGCGAGCGGATCGAGGGGATGCTGGAGCCTTCGGAACAGGCGCGTTTCTATGCGTTGGAGAAGGCCCTTCGCCTTAGCTGTCGCGAGATCGAGGATCTGCTCGGGGGGCGCTACATGCATGGCCTGCTCATGAATTTCGAGCATGATGTCCAGGAAGAGGGGCGTCCCCTGCTCGGCGAAAGGGGTAATTTCAATGGCCACAGGCATCAATGATCTTGTACTGGTGCATATCGACAAAAAGCCCGCTTTTTACGCCAGGCTCGAGGACGTTTCCCCGGATAACAAGCCTGGCTGGTGGCAGGTAAAGCTCCTTGTGCTGAACCTACCCTTGCAGGTCTACACCTGGATACTGGAGGATGCCCAGATCAATGGCACCCCGTTCACCATGGGGGGGACCCCTGTGGCGATCGAGAAGGTGGTGTCGCCGGTCGAAAAGGTTGTCACTCCCCCCCAGGAGCCGAACGATGCGAAACAGAGCGGGGCAAAGGTCATCTCCATCATCGGCCGGAAAAAGGAGGAGTAGTAAGCCCGCAGATTTCATCAGCTGTGCCGTTTTTGCCCGCACGTCGCCATTACCCTGCCATCCGATGCTGTTCCCCATTCTTCCTCTTGTTGCATCTTCTCCAGGCGTCATTTTCCCAGCGGCCGTAATGTATTTTTTCCCGGAATCCGAATAAATCCGCTCAGTTGGAAATTGTTAACAGGGGGGTGGTCTGCGCCATCTCTTCCTCTCGGGTAACCTATTGATAAAACGCTGAAAAAAACCGCTTGACCCCGAGAAATTGCCTTGACAACGCAGGGGGCTGCTAGTATAGTTTTTTCGCAAAGTGGTATGAAGTGGTAAATTGTGGCAAAAAGTGTCGAAGGTGCCATGTTTCGGGGAGATTTTCAAAGTTCCATAGATCCCAAGGGTCGGATCAGCATTCCCGCGAAGTTTCGCGAAGTGTTCGTCGAAACGTTCGAGGATGAGCGTTTCATGGTTACGAAATGCCTCGTGGGAATGGGTGATGGCAGCAATTGCCATGGCTTGTCGGTATATCCCTACCGGGAGTGGCTTGCCCTCGAAGATCGCGTGGACCGGGGCGAGGGATTCACCTCTGCCCAATTGAACAGCATCAAGCGCCTGATCCTGGCGCCGGCCGTGGAATGCGCGGCCGACAAGCAGGGACGGGTTCTTATTCCCCCCACGCTCCGCAGCTATGCGGGAATGGATCGGGATGTGGTGATTATCGGCATGCAGAAGAAAATCGAGATCTGGAGCCAGGAGAACTGGGAACGGGTGATTGGCCAGGCGGAGAAGGATTTCCCGAGTGACACGGCAGCCCTTGCCTCGCTCGGTATCTGATGCCTTTCCCGGCTCGGGCGCAAGGCGAGATGGAACAGGATTTCGATCATATTCCGGTCATGCCGGAGGAAGTGCTTAAGTTTCTTTCCCCCCATTCAGGCGGGATTTACGTGGACGGGACCCTTGGCGGTGCCGGCCATTCCATGAAAATTCTGGAAGCATCCGCCCCTGACGGGCGGCTGATCGGTTTCGACAGGGACTCCAGCGCCATTGCCGCCGCAACCGCGAGGCTGGCGGGATTCGGCGACCGGGTGACCCTGGTGCATCGCAATTTCGCCGAACTGGAAAAGTCCCTGGCATCGCTGGAGATCGGCAGCATCGACGGGGTTCTCCTCGACCTGGGGGTCTCATCCCACCAGTTGGACAGCGCGGAGCGCGGCTTCAGCTTCAGGCAGGATGCGCCGCTGGATATGCGGATGGACACCGGAACCGGCCCGACGGCGGCGGACCTGGTGAACACCCTTCCAGAAGCCGAGTTGGTTCATATCATCCGCGAGTACGGGGAGGAGCGCTGGGCAGGCCGGATCGCCGTCCGCATAGCGGCCGCCAGGGAGAAATCGCCTATCCTGACCACGATGGCACTGGCCGAGATAGTCAAAGGGGCAATCCCGCGAAAATTCCACGAGGAGCGGCTTCATCCGGCGACCCGCACGTTTCAGGCCCTGCGGATCGCGGTCAATGCCGAACTGGAAAGCCTGGATAAAGGGCTTGAAGCCGGGTTGAGGCTTTTGAAGCCGGGGGGGCGCGCGGTGGTTATTTCGTTCCACTCCCTGGAAGACCGGATCGTTAAAAATGCATTCCGGAAGCTGGCGCAAGGGTGCATCTGCCCGAAAAGTATCCCGGTCTGCGTTTGCGGCAACAAGCCGCAACTCAGGATTCTGACGGGCCGGCCGGTCATGGCCGGCGAAGCGGAGCTGGCCGCTAACCCGAGAGCCCGCAGCGCCAAGCTCCGGGCAGCTGAGAAGCTGTAGAGCTTTTACATCCAATCTGTAAGTTAGTTTCAGGAGGTAGTCCCATGGCCAATGCACGGGTGGCATTCGGCAAACTGGCATTCACGAAAAAGGTCGAGAAGGATTTCTCCCTGCGGTGGGACCTCCTGCCGTACCTGATGGTGGTGCTCCTCCTCCTGACAGGTGTGTCGCTCTTCCACGTCTGGTCTCGCATCAGGGTAATCGAGTACGGTCTCCAGATCACCGAGGCGGGGCGGTTTCTGAAGGACGCGCAGCAGGACAATTCACGGCTGCGGCTGGAGGTGGCCTCACTCAAGACACCGGCAAGGATCGAGGGGCTGGCCAGGGATGAACTCGGGATGGCGCTCCCGACCGACCAGCAGGTGGTTGCCGTACGATGAAGGACCGGCGGGAAACATGGGCCAAGCGGCGGATTTACACTGTCGGGGCCTTTTTTGCCGTTTTCTTCACGGTTGTTTCTGCCAGGGCTTTTTATCTCCAGATTGTGAAGCATGAGGATTGGGTCAAGCTGGCAGAGCGCCAGCACCAGAAGACCGTGGCGTTGACCCCTGCCAGGGGGGCGATCTACGATGCCCACGGCGAGCCGCTGGCTGTTTCCATCGAGATGGATTCGTGCTATGCCGAGCCGCGCAACATCGAGGAGATGGAGGATACGGTTGCCAGCCTGGCTCCGCTTCTAGGCATCAACCGCGACGAGCTCGTCAGGAAGCTCTCCGCAAGCCGCAACTTTGTCTGGCTGCAACGCCGGATGTCGCCTGAGCAGGCGAAAAAGATCAAGGGTCTGAAGATGGATGGTATCGGGTTCGTCAAGGAAACCAAGCGTTTCTACCCGAATTCCGAGACCGCTGCCCATGTGGTCGGATTCACCGGGATGGATCCCGAGGGGCTGGAGGGGATAGAGCTCAAGTACGACGACCTGATTGTGGGCAACACCGGTTATCTGGTCACCGAACGGGACGCGCTGGGGCGCAGCGTAGGCCAGGCAATAGTGAAGCAGTCCTCCCAGGGGGGCGACATCACCCTCACGCTGGACAAGAACATCCAGTACATCGCCGAGAAAGAGCTGGGCAAGGCAGTGCTTGCCAGCGGCGCAAAGGGAGGGATGGCGCTCGTGATGGAGCCGCGCACCGGCAAGGTGCTGGCCCTGGCGAACTACCCGAACTTCAACCCCAATTCCTACAGCCAGTATTCACCCTGGGTGCTCCGCAACCGGCTGGTCGCCGACAGTTTCGAGCCTGGCTCCACTTTCAAGACGTTTCTTGTTGCCGCTGCCTTGGAAGAAAAGATCGTTTCGCCCGGTGACAGCTTCAACTGCGAGAACGGCAGCTATTCCATCGGTGGCAGGGTGATCCACGATACCCACAAGTACAGCCGGCTGTCGGTTGCCGATATTCTCAAGTATTCCAGCAACATCGGTGCAGCCAAGATCGGCATGCGGTTAGGCCGTGATAAGCTCTACGGCTATCTTAAAAATTTCGGCTTTGCCGAGCGCAGCGGCATCGACCTCCCCGGTGAAGCGATCGGTTACCTGCGGGACAAAAGCCAGTGGTTCGGGGTCGACCTGTCGACCATCTCCTTCGGGCAAGGGGTGTCGGTTTCCGCGGTCCAGCTGACAGCAGCAATGTCGGCAATCGCAAATGGCGGTGTCCTCATGAAGCCTTATCTTGTGGAGAAGGTGACCGATTCCAACGGTGCGGTCATTCGCCGTTTCGAGCCCCATCAGGTCCGCAGGGTGATTTCTCCCGAGACCGCCACCTCTGTCGGCCGGATGATGGAAGGAGTCACCACTGAGGGGGGGACCGGCATGAACGCCTCGGTAGATGGCTACCGCGTGGCCGGCAAGACCGGCACTGCCCAGAAGGTGGACCCTGTGACCA
Organism: Geobacter sp.; assembly: GCA_016177775.1. GTDB lineage: Bacteria > Desulfobacterota > Desulfuromonadia > Geobacterales > Geobacteraceae > JACOUQ01. The sequence continues at coordinate 36,522 of JACOUQ010000017.1, read as the reverse complement.
AGGGGTACTCGGTGGACAAGCGTACTGCGTCGTTTCTCGGGTTTCTCCCGGTAGATGATCCGCGCCTGACCATAATGGTCATCATAGACGAGCCCAAGACCAGCCCTTACGGCGGGGTTGTCGCGGCCCCCGCCTTCAGCGCCATTGCCCAGCAATCGTTGTGTTACCTGCATGTTCCGCCGGCAAAGGGTGTGCGTCCCCCTGTGCCGCGGACCATCGAGGTGCGGAAGGAGACGCCCCAGGAGATGCAGGCAATGGTGGCGGAAGGGACCATCACCGACGGCAACGAAGGGGCGATGATGCCGAACTTTTCCGGCATGAGCATGCGGCAGGTGCTGCGGGTGATGGAAAAACGCGGCATCAACGTCAAGCTTCTCGGAAGCGGGCGAGTCGTAGAGCAGTTCCCCAGGGCCGGGGACAGGATAAGGCCGACCGACCAGGTCATGGTAAAATTTGCGCCATCTGCATGAGAGAGTGGTATGAGACTGAAAGAGCTGATAGCCCCGCTTGAGCCGCTGAAGGTAAGCGGTGACTGCGAACAGGAGATTCTGGGGTTGCACTACGATTCCCGTACAGTGCAAGCCGGGGGTCTCTTTTTCGCTTTAAGAGGGGTGGCTGTTGACGGTCATCGCTTCATTGCTGCGGCCCGTGGCGCCGGGGCCGTTGCCTTCGTGGTGGAGGACGAATCTGCTGTCCCCGCCGGGGCTTCCTTTGTCAAGGTGGCAGACGCGCGCAAGGCAATGGCGCTGATGGCCGCCACCTTCTACGGCTGGCCGACTCGCACCCTGCCTGTGGTCGGGATTACCGGGACCAACGGCAAGACCACCACGACCTATCTTGTCGAGGGGATACTCGCCAAGGCCGGTCTTTCGGCGGCTGTGCTCGGCACTGTCAGCTACCGCTTCGGCGAGCGGACCGTGCCGGCGCCACATACGACCCCGGAGTCGGTGGAGCTGCAAAAGACCTTGCGCGAGTTCGTCGACATGGGGGCAAAGAGCGTGGTGATGGAGGTCTCCTCCCATGCCCTGGAGCAGCACCGCGTGGACGGCTGCCTGTTCGACGTTGGCGCATTTACCAACCTGACCCGTGACCATCTCGATTATCACGTGGACATGGAGAGTTACTTCGCCAGCAAGGCGCGGCTATTCAGCGAGCTCTTGGCGCCCGACGCCGTTAAGCCTAAACGTTGCGCGGTTATCAATATTGATGACCCCTACGGCGCGCGGCTGATCACGGAGTCAGCCTGTGGAGTCATTTCTTTCGGGTTGGGGAGCGGCGCGCAGGTGACGGTGAGGGATCTCAAGATTTCCCGCAAAGGCATCACCGGCACGCTGGTCGCGCCTGGATGGGAAAAGCCTTTTTCATCGCAGCTTCTCGGCCGGTTCAATCTATACAACCTCCTGACCGCGGCGGCGGTGGGGGTGGGGCTGAATCTCCCCCCTGAAGCCATTGTCGCCGGCCTGGCCGATCACCGCAAGGTGCCGGGACGTCTGGAGCGGGTGGAGAACGATCACGGTATCACCCTGCTTGTGGACTACGCCCACACCGGCGATGCCCTGGAGAACGTCCTTCGGACCGTGTCGGAGCTGGCGGACCGCCGGATGATCACGGTTTTTGGGTGCGGAGGAGATCGCGACCCCGGCAAGCGCCCGGTCATGGGAGAGGTGGCCGGCCGTTACAGCGACCTGAGCATCATAACCTCGGACAATCCCCGCACCGAAGATCCCCTGGCGATCATCGATCAGGTCCGGCAGGGGATAATCCGGTTGGAGCTCAGGGAATATGGCGCCGCCGAATTGCCTCAGAGCTTTGCGGACAAAGGGTTCGTTGTCGTTCCCGACAGGCGGGAGGCTATCCGCCTGGCCGTAAGCCTGGCCGAACCGGGAGACATCGTGCTTCTGGCCGGCAAGGGTCATGAGGATTACCAGATCATCGGCAAGGAAAAGCTCCACTTCGACGACCGGGAAGAGGCTGTGGAGGCGTTTCGGCTCAAGAGCAGGTTGTAGGCTGAAGGCTGAAGGCTATAGTTGAACACATAAAGGGTTTCGGATGTTCAGTGTCAGGGATATAGTCGAGGCAACGGGGGGAGTGCTGAGGGGCGATGCTGGCCTTACTGTCACTGGTGTCTCTACCGACTCGCGCAGCATCGAGGCTGGCGAACTGTTAGTGGCCTTGCGCGGTGAGCGGTTCAACGGCCACGACTACATCCAGCAGACATTGGCTTCGGGCGTCAGAGCATTCATTGTTGCCGCCGACTGGCTGGCGAAGCATGACAAGCTTGACGGTTCTTACATCGCGGTCCCCGACACCCTGCGCGCCCTTGGCGACCTTGCTGCCTGGCACCGCCGGCGCTTCGACATCCCGGTTATCGGGATTACCGGCAGCAACGGAAAGACCACCACCAAGGAGATGCTGGCCTCTATCCTGGAGCAGCAGGGGGCGGGGCTCAAAACGAGTGGCAACCTGAACAACCTGATCGGTATGCCTCAGATGCTCTTCAGACTCAGCAGTGAACATAAGTGGGCCGTGCTGGAGATGGGTATGAGCGAGTTCGGCGAAATCGACCGACTGGCCGAGATTGCCGCGCCGGGCATTGGGATTGTCACCAATGCCTTTCCGGCCCACCTGGAGACCATGGGAAGTGTGGAGGGAGTGGCGCGCGCCAAGGGGGAGCTGTTCCAGCGCCTCCCTGCCGGCGGCTTTGCGGTATACAATGCCGATGATCCCTTGATCTCCCGCCTCCCCTCGCCAGAGGGGGTCCAGAGGATATCATTCGGCCTGCACGGCGCCGACGTGACTGCGCACGAGATACGCCAGGACGGCCGTAGGGGGCAGCGCTTCGTGCTCCGTACCGGCGGCGAGGAGACTGAAATCACTCTGCACGCCTTCGGCGAGCACAACATCTACAACGCGCTGGCCGCCTCTGCTGCTGCCCGCGCCGTTGGAGCAGGCATCGATGCCGTCCGCGCGGGGCTGGAATCCTTCCGCCCTTACGATAAGCGGTTTCAAGTCGAGGAACTGGACGACCTTGTCCTGATCGACGACAGCTACAACGCCAACCCCGCGTCGATGCGGGCCGCATTGACGACGCTCCGTACCCTCAAGGAGGAGTGCCGCGGCATTGCGGTGCTGGGGGACATGCTGGAGCTGGGCCCCGGCTCGGCTGCGGCGCACCGCGAGCTGGGGCGGCTGGCCGCTGAGTGCGTGGAACGTCTCTATCTCTTCGGGGATATGGCCGCCGACGTGGCTGCGGGAGCGAAGGTTGCCGGGCTTCCGAGAGGTCAGATTCTGGTCGCATCAAGCCACCGGGAGATCGTGGAGGACCTGGAAAAATCACGCCTCCCCGGTGATTGTGTGCTGGTGAAGGGGTCCCGGGGGATGCGGATGGAAACGGTTGCCATTGCCCTCCGGGAGCGTTATTCGAAAGTCGGGAGTAACTGATGCTGTACCATCTTCTCTATCCGCTGGCTTCCAGCGTTCATTTCTTCAATATTTTCCGGTACCTGACGTTCCGGACCATCTACGCGACCATCACTGCACTGGTGATCGCTTTTATCTGCGGCCCCTGGATCATCCGGAAGCTGGAGTCGCTCCAGGCGAAGCAGGTGATCCGCACCGACGGGCCCGAGTCGCACCTGAAAAAGATGGGGACCCCCACTATGGGAGGGGTGCTGATCCTAATCTCCATCATCGTGCCGACCCTTCTCTGGGCCGATCTGAGCAACCCGTATATCTGGGCTACCCTCTTCATCATCGCCGGCTACGGGCTGGTGGGGTTTGTGGACGACTACAAGAAGGTGGTGGAAAAGAACCCCAAGGGGCTCTCCCCGCGCCAGAAGATGTTCTGGCAACTTCTCCTGGCCATTGCGGCCGGGGTCTTTCTCTATACCGTGCCGGGATTCAGCACCGAGATCTACTTTCCGTTCTTCAAGTGGCTTCACCCGGACCTGGGGATTTTCTACATCCTCTTTGCCACCCTGGTGGTCGTTGGAGCGAGCAACGCGGTCAACCTGACCGATGGTCTGGACGGGCTGGCAATCGGGCCGGTGACCATAAACGCCGGTACCTATCTCCTCTTCGCCTATATCGCCGGCCATGCCAGGCTGGCGAACTATCTCCAGATTCCGCCGGTGCAGGGAGCGGGGGAGCTGACCATCCTCTGCGGCGCCATGGTCGGCGCGGGACTCGGCTTCCTCTGGTACAACTCTTATCCGGCCGAGGTCTTCATGGGGGATGTGGGCTCCCTTTCCCTGGGGGGCGGGCTCGGGATGCTGGCGGTGATAACCAAACAGGAGATCCTGCTCGTGATAGTTGGCGGCGTGTTCGTTGTGGAGGCGCTTTCGGTCATATTCCAGGTGGGATCGTACAAGTATCGCGGGAAGAGGATCTTCCGCATGGCCCCGATCCACCACCATTTCGAGCTTAAAGGGGTGGCGGAGCCGAAGATCATCGTCCGTTTCTGGATCATCACCATCATCATGGCGCTGGTGGCTATATCGACCTTGAAGATGAGATAACACGTGCTTCCTGACCCGACTATCGGTCGGATCGGTCCGATCAGTCGGATCAAAGTAGCGCAGGAGAATAATGGAACTGGAAGGCAAGAACATACTGGTTGTCGGTCTGGCCCGAACTGGGGTGCCGGTGGCGCGTTTTCTCGCAGAACGCGGCGCCATGGTCACCGTTACGGACATGAAGGACGAGGAGGCGCTCGTTGACTCCATCCGGAAGCTGGAAGGCCTGACGGTCAACTATGTGCTCGGCCGCCACGATCCCCACAATTTCCTCATGGCCGACCTGATCGTGGTGAGCCCGGGCGTGCCGATGGACATGAAGCATCTGGCCATGGCCCGTGCCCAGGGGCGCCGGATCATCAGCGAGATCGAGCTGGCCGCGAATTTCATCGAAGCCCCGCTGGTGGCCATCACTGGCACCAACGGCAAGACCACCACGACCACCCTGATCGGGGAGATCTTCAAGGGGGCCGGATATTACACCTTTGTGGGAGGGAACATCGGCGATCCCCTCATCGACCTGGTGGAGAGCGGCGAGCGGGTCGAGCGGGTGGTGGCGGAGATCAGCTCGTTCCAGCTGGAGGGGATCGAGCGGTTCCGGCCGAAGGTGGCGGTGCTCCTGAACATTACCGAGGACCACCTGGACCGCTATGCCGGGATGCAGGAGTACATCGACGCCAAGGGGCGGATATTCGAGAACCAGCAACCTTCCGATTTTGCGGTCCTGAACGCGGACGACCCTCTGGTGTGGGCCTTCGCGGACAGGGTGGCGGCTGCGGTTTTCCCCATGAGCCAGAAAAAGGAGCTCGCAGAGGGGATATTCCATCGCGACGGCCTGATTACATTCCGCCACAACGGGCGGGAAGAGTGCTTCCCCACGGCGAACTTCCGCCTGAAGGGCGTCCACAACATCGAGAACATCATGGCTGCCCTGGCCGCAACGCTCCTCATGGGGTGCGACGCGGAGCGGGCCCTGGCCGTGGTGGCAGGGTTCGCCGGGCTCCCTCACCGGATGGAGCTTGTCCGGACCCTGAACAATGTCGGCTGGTACGAGGACAGCAAGGCAACCAACGTCGGGAGTGTGGAGAAGGCCCTGGCGAGCTTCATCAACATCACCCTCATTGCCGGCGGGAAGGACAAGGGTGGCTCCTACGGGCCGCTCGCGCCGCTGGTGCGGGAGCGGGTCAGCCACATGGTCCTGATCGGCGAGGCAAAAGAACGGATCAACGAAGAGCTGGGGGCACTGACTGATACCCATCTGGCCGGGAGCCTGGAGGAGGCGGTTTTACTGGCCCATGACCTGACCGAACCGGGGGGTGTGGTCCTCTTTTCGCCCGCCTGTTCCAGCTTCGACATGTTCCGCGATTACGAGGAGCGGGCCGAGCGGTACAAGTCCCTGGTCCGCGCCCTTCCCGGGGAGGAGAGCCGGTGAGGCGTCTCGAGGCCTACGACATGGTGGTACTGATGATGGCGGTGGCGCTCACCTGCTTCGGTGTGGTCATGGTCTATTCCGCGTCATCCATCATGGCCGCGAAGAAGTTTCACGACGGCTTCTATTTCCTGAAGCGCCAGGGGGTATTCGCGGTTGTGGGCTTCGGCATCATGGCCTTGGCCATGAACATCGACTACCATTTCTGGAAGCGGGCAGCAGTGCCCATCCTTCTAGGATGTCTGTTTCTTCTTGCCCTGGTGCTGATTCCCGGCATCGGCGGGAGTGCCGGCGGAGCTTCGCGCTGGATCAGGCTCCCAGGTATCCGTGTGCAGCCATCCGAGCTGGCCAAGCTGGCGCTCATCATGTACATGGCCTATTCCCTGGACAAGAAACAGGACAAGGTGAAATTCTTCTCCACCGGATTTCTCCCCTACATGCTGGTCCTGATGGTGCTACTGGGGCTACTGCTGAAGCAGCCGGACCTCGGTTCGGCCCTGACAATGGGGGGGGTTGCGGTGGTCATGCTTTTCGCCGCCGGCACGAGGCTCAGCTACATCATCTCGATGTTCCTGTTGGCGCTGCCGTTTGCCTACTATGCCATAATGCACGTGGATTACCGGCGCCGCCGGATCATGGCGTTTCTCAATCCATGGGAGGACCCGACCAACACCGGTTTCCAGATCATCCAGTCCTGGATCGCCGTGGGGACCGGAGGACTCATCGGCCAGGGGCTGGGGGAGGGGAGGCAGAAGCTTTTCTATCTCCCCGAGGCCCACACTGACTTCATCTTTTCCGTTGTCGGCGAGGAACTCGGTTTTCTCGGGGTCATGGTGATAGCCGCGATGTTCTTTCTGCTGGTCCTGCGCGGCATCCGCATTGCCGTCTATGCCCCGGACTTTTTTGGCCGCTCCCTTGCCTTCGGCATAGTCACGCTGCTCGGGATCGAGGCGTTCGTCAATATGTGCGTGGTGACAGGGCTTTTCCCCACCAAGGGGCTGGCGCTGCCGTTCATCAGCTACGGGGGGAGCTCCCTTATCATGACCATGTTCGCGGTAGGCATCCTGCTCAACATTTCCGCGTCCACGAGGAGCACGCCATGAGGCTTCTAATCGCAGGCGGCGGCACCGGCGGGCACCTCTTCCCCGGCATTGCAGTGGCCGAGGAATTCCTTGCCCGTGACCCGGCCAACGAGGTGCTGTTCGTCGGCACCGAAAAGGGAATCGAGTCGCGGCTTCTGCCGAAACTCGGCTTCCGCCTGGAACTGGTGTCCGCCAAGGGGCTCAAGGGGATGGGGCCCTGGGGAAAGATCAAGGGCATCGGGATGATGCTCTATGCCTACTCCCAGGCCCGGAAAATTCTCAAGGACTTTCGGCCGGACCTGGTGCTTGGGGTGGGTGGGTTCGCATCTGGGCCTGTGGTGCTGGCAGCGAGGGGATTGCAGATCCCGCGCTTCATCCATGAGCAGAACGCCATACCGGGGCTCACCAACCGGTGGCTGTCGAAGGTTGCGGAGCGGATTTTCATCTCCCTGGAGGACATTAAGAAGTTTTTTCCGGAAGAGAGAACGGTAATGACCGGCAACCCCCTGCGTAAGGAGATCGTGGCGAGCGTTGCTGGCGGGGGCGCGGCCAGCCGGGAAGCCGGGGCTTTCCACCTCCTGGTCTTCGGCGGAAGTGCCGGGGCGCACAGCATCAACCAGGCGCTCATCGCCGCGTTGCCGCATCTGGCAGAGGCGAAAGAGCAGCTGCGGGTGCTGCACCAGACAGGCGAGAACGATCTGAATGAAGTGCGCGCTGCATACGCCGCGGCCGGCTACAATGCTGAGGCGAAGGCCTTCATAGACGACATGGCGGTAGCCTACCGCTGGGCCGACCTGGTGATCTGCCGGGCAGGCGCCACTACCATCTCCGAGGTCACCGCCTGCGGCAAACCCTGTATCTTCATACCATACCCCTATGCGGCCGACGACCACCAGCGTCGGAATGCCGAGGCCCTTCTGGGCAAGGGTGCGGGACTCATGCTGATGGACCGCGAGCTCTCCGGTGAGCGGCTGGCAGGGATGGTAAAGGACCTGATGCGCGATCACCGGCGTCTTGAATCGATTGGCGAGGCGGCGCGGAGCCTGGCAAGGCTGGATGCCGCGAAGGTTATAGTTGATGAGATGATAAGAAGCAGGCAATAGGCAAAAGGCAAAAGGCAAAAAATATTATCCCCTATTGCCTTTTGCCCATTGCCCATTGCCAAAAGGAATTTTATGTACGGCAAAATAGAGAAAATACATTTCGTAGGGATCGGCGGCATCGGGATGAGCGGCATTGCCGAGGTGCTGCTGAATCTTGGGTACAAGGTTTCCGGCTCGGACCTGCGGCAGTCGGAGATAACCGAGCGCCTGACCTCGCTTGGCGGGGAGATCCGCTTCGGACATGCCCGCGAGAACGTCGGGGATGCGGATGTGGTGGTGATCTCCAGCGCGGTGCATGACGACAACCCCGAGGTGGTGGAGGCCCATGAGCGCCTCATTCCGGTGATCCCCCGCGCCGAGATGTTGGCGGAGCTGATGCGGATGAAGTACGGGGTCGCCATCGCCGGCACCCACGGCAAGACCACGACAACCTCCATGGTGGCTACCATTCTGACCCAAGGGGGGATAGACCCGACCATCGTCATCGGCGGGAAGCTCAACACTCTGGGCTCCAACGCCAAGCTGGGGCAGGGGAAATTCCTGGTGGCCGAGGCGGACGAGTCGGACGGCTCTTTCCTCAAGCTCTCCCCCACCGTCGCAGTGGTCACCAACATCGACGAGGACCACCTCGATTATTACACCGGAGGCCTCGACCAGATCAAGACCGCCTTCGTGGATTTCATCAACAAGGTGCCTTTCTACGGCCTTGCAGTGCTCTGCCTGGACAGCGACAACGTGGCCGACATCATCCCGCGGGTGATGAAGCGCTTCGTCACCTACGGGCTTTCGACCCAGGCCGATTTCCGGGCGAGCGATGTCCGGCTCTCCGGCCTCACCACGTCTTTCGTGGCCCACTACCGGGGGGAGCGGCTGGGGGAGATATCGTTCAGCATGCCGGGGGCCCACAATGTGCTGAATGCCCTGGCGACCATTGCTGTGGCCATGGAGCTGGACGTGCCGTTCGAGGTCATCCAGGAGGGGTTCCGCCAGTTCGGCGGGGTTGGGCGGAGGTTTCAGGTCAAAGGGGAAAAGGACGGGATCATGGTGGTAGATGATTACGGCCATCACCCGACCGAGATCCGCGCCACCCTGGCGGCGGCCAAGAACGGCTTCCCGGAGAACCGGCTGGTGGTGGTTTTCCAGCCCCATCGCTACACCCGTACCCACGAGCTGTTCGACGATTTCGTCAAGGCCTTCTACGACGCGGACGTCCTGGTCCTGACCGAGGTTTACGCAGCCGGAGAACCGCCGATCGAGGGGGCAACCGGCGAGCGGCTGGCGGCAAGGATCAAGAAACACGGGCAGAAGGATGTGAGCTATATTGCCGACCGCACGACGATTGCCGGGGAGCTGATGAAGGTGGTAAAGCCGGGTGACATCGTCCTGACGCTCGGGGCGGGGAATATCTGGCAGGCGGGGGAAGAGTTGCTGCGGCTGCTGAATGGGTGACAGGCTTTTGTAGGTTGGGCAAAGGCGATTAGCCGTGCCCAACATCGCTTCTGGATCGTTGGGCACGCTTCGCTTTGCCCAACCTACTCATGCCGAATGGATGATCGGCAAGGCTTAAGGGGTTCATGGACAAAATCGGCTCTCTGATAAAACAAAAATTCCGCGGCAAGGTGCTGCCTGACGAGCCGATGAGCCTCCATACGTCGCTGAAGGTGGGAGGGCCGGCCGACCTCTTTTGCATCCCCGAGGACCTGGACGACCTGCGGGAGTTGCTGACTGTCCTCGCAGAGACAGGAACCCCGCGAATGGTGGTCGGCGGAGGCTTCAACCTGCTGGTGCGTGACGGCGGAATCCGCGGCGCCGTGATCTCCCTGGAGCGGCTCAACCGTCTGGACCGGCTCGACGGGTTCCGGATGCGGGCCGAGGCGGGGGTGGATAATGGCGTGCTTGTCCGATTTGCCCACGAGGAGCGCCTGGCCGGACTGGAGTTCCTCATCGGTATCCCCGGCAGACTGGGTGGAGCACTCGGCATGAATGCCGGGGCGCATGGCGAGGAGATCCTCGACAGGGTGGAGTCCCTGGATGTGTTGGGTGAGAAGGGACTTGAAACGAGACCGGCCGCGGCCCTTGATTTCGGTTACCGTTACCTGCGGCTGGCTCCAGGCGGGATCATTGTTGCCGCTACCTTCAAACTGGAGCAGGGTGACCCGGCGGAGATGGAGAGCCGCATCGAAGGGTTCCTGGCCCACCGCCGCAATACCCAGCGGGTGGGATATCCGAATGCCGGCTCCTTCTTCAGGAATCCCCCCGGCGGGCATGCGTGGCAGCTGATCGATGCCGCCGGACTGCGCGGCTTAAAGGTGGGGGGCGCCCAGGTCTCCCAGGTCCACACGAATTTCCTGGTGAATACCGGCGGGGCCACGGCAGCCGATTTCCTGGAGCTGGCGCGTACGATCAGGGAAAAGGTAAAGGCCCAGAGCGGGGTCGAGTTGGAAGAGGAAGTAAGGATAGTCGGCGAAGAATAACGGTAGAGAGGCATGCAATGCGTCTCTACAAACGGAATATGGTCATGACAAAAGAAGAACTCAAAACCAAGAAAATCGGCGTCCTGATGGGAGGCATGTCCGCGGAGCGAGAGGTGTCACTCAAGAGCGGCGCGGCGGTGCACAAGGCACTTCTGGCGCTCGGCTACGACGCGGTGGACATCGATGTGGACCGGGACATTGCCCAGGTGCTGACCAGGGAATGGATCGACGTGGCATTCATCTGCCTGCACGGCCGCTATGGAGAGGACGGGACGATCCAGGGACTGCTGGAGCTGACGGGTATCCCCTATACCGGGTCCGGGGTCCTGGCGAGCGCCCTTGCCATGCACAAGGTCTTTGCAAAACTGGTCTTCTCTGGCCACGATATTCTAGTAGCTCCCTACAGGGTGCTGCGACGCAGCGAGAAGCTGGATGTCGCTTCCCTTGGCTTCGGGTTCCCCCTGGTGGTGAAGCCTTCCCAGGAGGGTTCGTCGGTCGGCGTGAGCATTGTGCGGGAAGATTCCGAGCTTGACCAGGCCTTGGAGCTTGCCTTCCACTACGATGCCGAGATTCTCGTGGAGCAGTACATCAAGGGGCGGGAGATCCAGATAGGAATCCTGCAGGATCAGGCCATTGGCGCCATCGAGGTGGTGCCGAAAAAGGAGTTCTACGATTTCGAGGCCAAGTATACCGCCGGCATGGCAGAGCATATCTGCCCGGTGGACCTGCCGCAGGAGCTGTATCGCACCGCCCTGGAGACCGGGCTTGCCGCCCACAGGGCGCTGGGGTGCAACGGTTACAGCCGTGTCGACCTTCTGGTGACCGAGGCAGGCGAATGTTATGTGCTGGAGGTCAATACCCTGCCGGGGATGACCGAGCTGAGCCTTTTGCCCGAGCTGGCACAGAAGGAGGCCGGCATCGGCTTCGAGGAACTGGTTGAGCGGATACTCCTGACGGCAGCGCTGAAGACCGGCGCCTGAGCTGATTCGCATTTGGAAAAGACAGCTTGACTATGGAATGACATGCGCGATCTCCATCCCAAAAAACTGAAGCCCACGAAGGGGAACCGCCGGAAGCGGGAGCGGAAGCCAATAAATTTCCGGGCCTTTTTCCGCAGGATCGCCAGGGTCGTCGGCTGCATTGCCGCGGTTGCGACTTTGGGTGCTGGAAGCTATTACGGCTATCGCTGCTTTTCCACCCTGAGATTTGACGTGACGCTCCTTCGGGTGGAAAAAGTCGAGGTGCTCAATGCCCGGCGCCTGACCCGCGAAGAGGTGATGGAGCAGGCGGGGGTGAAGGAAGGGGTCGGCATGCTCTCCCTCAACCTGCGCGCCATCGGCGATCAGCTCCGGAAAAACCCCTGGCTGGAACAGGTCAAGGTGCGGCGCTATTTCCCGCACACCCTGTCGATCGAGCTGGCGGAGCGGGAACCGGTGGCGGTTGTTAACATGAACTACCTCTACTACCTGGACCTGAACGGCGAGGTGTTCAAGCCGCTAACCCAGGGGGACAGCCTGGATTATCCCGTGGTGACCGGGATGAGCGAGGAGGAGCTGGGGACCGACCCTGCCGGGTCCAAGGCAGCCCTCAGGTCCGCGGTGGAGATGATAGCGCTGCTGCGTAAAGGAACCGATCTGCGGCTGGATGACATTTCCGAGATCCATCTTGACAAGGGTTACGGAGTCACTCTCTTTACGGCCAACGGAGGGGTGCCGATCAAGGTCGGCATCGACAACTTCCCGGCCAAGCTGGCGAGGCTGGGTAGGATTTTCGGCGAATTGCAGGGACAGATGGCCACCCTGGATTACATTGATCTGAATTATACTGACAAGATAATCGTCAAAAAAGTGTGATTTGCTGTGACGTACTGCTTGCGACACGTGGCGAAAGATAGTAATTTGTAGCGGGGGGAGGGGATAGTTATGTCACGAAGGGATAATCTGATAGTAGGTCTCGACATCGGCACGACCAAGATCTGTGCCATTGTCGGGAGCGTGAATGACGAAGGGATCGACATCGTCGGCATCGGCACCAGCCCGTCGCGCGGCTTGCGCAAAGGGGTGGTGATCAATATCGACAGTACGGTCCAGTCGATCCGCAAGGCAATCGAGGAAGCGGAGCTGATGGCAGGCTGCGAGATCAAGTCTGTCTATGCAGGGATCGCCGGCGGGCACATCAAGGGGTTCAACTCCCAAGGCATAATCGCCATCAAGAACCGCGAGGTGTCGTCCGATGACGTGAAGCGGGTCATCGACGCGGCGAAGGCGATCGCCATTCCCATGGACCGGGAAGTAATCCACATCCTCCCCCAGGAATTCATCATCGACGACCAGGACGGGATCCGCGAGCCGCTCGGGATGAGCGGTGTGAGGCTGGAGGCCAAGGTCCACATCGTCACCGGCGCCGTGGCAAGCGCGCAGAACATCATCAAGTCATGCAATCGCGGCGGGCTTGACGTGGCGGATATCGTCCTGGAGCAGCTCGCCTCCTCCGAGGCGGTCCTCTCTTCCGACGAGAAGGAGCTGGGTGTGGCGCTGGTGGATATCGGCGGCGGCACCACCGACATCGCCATCTTCGTGGACGGCGCCATCAAACACACCGCGGTGCTGTCGCTCGGCGGGAACCACCTGACCAACGACATCGCAGTTGGGCTTCGCACCCCCATGGCAGAGGCGGAGAAGATAAAGCAGAAGTACGGCTGCTGCATGACCGCGCTGGTCGGGAAGGACGAGACCATAGAGGTGCCGAGCGTTGGCGGCAGAAAGCCGCGCGTCCTTTCGCGGCAGCTATTGGCAGAGATACTGGAACCCCGTGTGGAGGAGATATTCACCCTGGTCAACCGGGAGATCGTCAAGAGCGGCTTCGAGGACCTGATCGCCTCCGGCGTGGTCATAACCGGCGGCACCACCATCCTGGAGGGGATGCCGGAATTAGCGGAGCAGGTCTTCAACCTCCCGGTGCGGCGGGGCTTGCCGCACAACATTGGCGGGCTCACCGACGTGGTCAACTCTCCCGCCTATGCCACCGGCGTGGGGCTGGTGGTCTACGGCAGCAAGAACGTGGGCATCCGCGAATTCCCGACGGCCCAGACAGACGACAGCATGTTCAGGAGGGTCACCCGCCGGATGAAGGAGTGGTTCGGGGAGTTCTTCTAATGCGGTGAATAGTGAATGGTGACTGGTTGGACCTTACAATGAATTGTGATCAGAGAATGCGAAACTGGTAGATCCATACTACATGAAGTGGATAACACGGAAAGGGGGCAGAAAATGTTGTTCGAAATCGACGAGAACATGGAAGTGAATGCGAGGATCAAGGTCATCGGGGTAGGAGGCGGCGGGGGGAACGCGGTCAATACCATGATCGCCAACAATGTCCACGGGGTCGACTTCATCGTGGCCAACACCGATGTCCAGGCGCTGCGCAACGCCAAGGCGCCGGTCAAGATGCAGATCGGCAGGCAGCTCACCCGCGGCCTGGGTGCGGGCGCCAACCCGGAAGTTGGCCGTGATGCAGCGGCAGAGGACCGGGAGGAGTTGGCCAGAATGATCGAAGGTGCGGACATGGTGTTCATCGCCGCCGGCATGGGTGGCGGTACCGGCACCGGCGCCGCGCCGATCATCGCCGAGGTGGCCCGCGAGGCCGGGGTTCTGACCGTGGGTGTGGTCACCAAGCCGTTCTCCCGCGAAGGGAAGCAGCGTCTGCTGAAGGCGGACGCCGGCATCAAGGAGCTGAAGCAGCACGTGGATTCCCTGATCGTCATCCCCAATGACCGGCTCATCGGTCTGGCAGGGAAGTCGATGTCGATCCTGGACGCCTTCAAGCCCTCCGACGACGTGCTCCGCCAGGCGGTTCAGGGGATCTCCGATCTCATCACCACCTCCGGCCTTATCAACGTCGACTTCGCCGATGTGAAGGCGATCATGGGTGAGCGTGGCATGGCCATGATGGGTATCGGCGTGTCGGCCGGCGAGAACCGTGCTGTCGAGGCCGCCACCCGTGCCATCTCCAGCCCGCTCCTGGAGGACATCGACATCTCCGGCGCCAAGGGAGTCCTGGTCAACATCACCGGCTCCTCCAGCATGACCATGGACGAGTTCGACGCGGTCAACCGCGTGGCCCACGAGAAGGTGCACGAGGATGCCAATATCATTGTCGGCCTGGTAATCGACGAAACCATGGGGGAGAACCTCAAGGTCACAGTCATCGCCACCGGTTTCGGCGATCGCTTCGGCATGGAGAAGGTAAGGGAGGAGGCCAAGGTCCTTGCAGCTCTTCCCAGGGCGGCGGAGATCAATCGCGAGATCCCGACCTTCATCCGCGAGAAGCAGCAGCGCGAGGCTATGACCCGGCAGCGCAACATCTTCGCCATGGAAGACGAGGAGCAGTACGACATCCCGACCTTCCTGCGCAAGTCCGTGGACTAGCGGAAGGATACGGTACAGGGGATTTATTCCGACAATCGAGGGCCGTGAAGGCGTTTCCGGCCCCTTGGGGACTTTTGCCCCCTGAAAACCAGTCATTATCACATACGGCGGCGGTCTTCCCCTTTCCACCGCCATTGCTTGCATTCCCCCGGTCAGCTCCTCCCCCTGCGGCCGGGGTATTTTTTTGCCTTTCCATCGGGTGGCTGCGCGTGTTACGCTAATAAATAGTGGTTCTAATTATAAAAGCTCGAAAGTCGTGTCTCTCGCCCGCTCACTTTGTTCGCTAGAGCCCGCAGAGAACGCAGAGAACTACATAAGGTTTTAGGTCTTCTCTGCGCCCTCTGCGGGCTCTGCGAGAGATAGCTTTTGCGTTTAAAGAATTCATGTCCTGGAAAATAATAGAAAAACATCGAAAAATCCTTGCTGCCGAGCGGGGCGCGGTGGTGAAGGGGTGGGGTGGGAAACTGACGGTCTGTCTCGTCTACCCCAACCGCTACCGCACCGCCATGAGCAATCTCGGTTTCCAGACGGTCTACTCGCTCCTGAACGACGAGCCGGATGTGCTCTGCGAGCGGGCCTTTCTCCCCGACCCGGAGGAGCTGCGGGAGTATGAAAAGAGTGGCTCGAAGCTCCTTTCCCTCGAATCCCAGCACCCCCTTTCCGAGTTCGACGTCATCGCCTTTTCAGTCTCCTTCGAGAACGACTACCTGAACATCCCCGCCATATTCACCTTGGCCGGCATCCCGGCATTCTCCACGCAACGCGACACCTTCCACCCCTTGGTGATGGGGGGCGGGGCCGCACTCTTTCTGAACCCCGAGCCGGTGGCCGATTTGCTTGACCTGGTCTGCGTGGGGGAAGGGGAGCCGGTTTTGCCGGAGCTCCTGAATCTGGTGAGGAGCGAGGGTGGAGGGGTGAGGAGTGAACTGCTGCGAAAAGCCGCGCGGATTCCGGGGATATATGTCCCTTCGCTATACGAGGTGGAATATGATGCCCCGCGGGTTGCCGATTTCCGTCCGATGAACGATGCGTCGCCCACGGTCCGCCGTGTCTGGGAAGAGGCGCCGGACCGTCACGCGACCGTATCGGTTGTGCTCACACCGGAGACCGAGTTCGGAGACATGCACCTGGTGGAGGTATCCCGCGGCTGCCCGCGCGGCTGCCGCTTCTGTGCCGCCGGGTTCATCTATCTCCCTTTCAGGCAACGCTCTTTAGATGTGTTGAGAGAGCAGATAACAGCCGGCCTCGGCGAGCGGGAGAAGATCGGGCTGGTGGGGGCTGCCGTATCGGACCACCGGGAGCTGGGGAAGCTCTGCGCCCACATCATGGAGCAGGGGGGGAAGGTGTCGGTATCGTCGCTCCGGATCGACCGCCTGGATGATGCCATGATCGATGCGCTCAAGAAAAGCGGTCACAAGACCGTGGCCTTGGCCCCGGAAGGTGGTTCGCAGCGGCTGCGCGACCTGATAAACAAGAACATCGACGAGGAGCAGATCCTCGCGGCCTGCGACCGGCTCATAGGCCACGACATCCTCAATCTCAAGCTCTACTTCATCATCGGCCTCCCCACCGAGACAGACGCGGATATTGACGAACTGATCGCCCTGGTGGAGAGGATTCGCGGCAGGGTCATTGAGGCTGCGCGGGCCAGGGGAAGGCTCGGCGAGGTGGTGCTGTCGGTGAATCCCTTTGTGCCAAAGCCATTCACCCCGTTCCAATGGTGCGGCATGGAGGATGTGAAATCTCTGGATAAGAAGGGGAAACGGCTCCAGCAGGCTTTTGGGCGCCTCTCCAACGTCCGCCTGTCCATGGAGAGCCCGAAGGATGCCTATCTTCAGGCCGTGCTCTCGCGGGGCGACCGGCGGCTGGCTCCTGTCCTGGTACGGGCAGCCGAGCTGGGGAACTGGAAGCGGGCCGCCAGGGAGCTCGACATGGATACCGATATCTGGGCACACCGGTCAATCCCGCTGAACGAGCGATTGCCGTGGGACTTCATCGAGAGCGTGCCGAAGGAAAGGCTTGTTGCCGAGTACCGCAAGGCGTTCACGCAGGTGTCTTGACATTGCCCTGGGGATGCTTTAGGCTCAATTCGCGATCGTTGTGAACATTCCCCCCTACAATAACGACATCGAAATCTGCGGATAGACAGGAAGTTGGAGGCATCATGCTTGACACGGAACTGACCGACCAGCTCCGCCGGGTGCTGACTTCGCTGGAGCATCTTCTCCCCCCGGCGATCAAGAAGATTGACTGGGCAGTGAGCCATGCGGCCAACTGGCGGCGGCGGTCGTTCGCCGGCTGCCTGGAACCGCTCAGGGCTGCCGCGGACATCCACCTGGACGACCTGCTCGGCATCGACAAGCAGAAAAAGAGCGTGGAGGAGAACACCCGGCAGTTTCTGTCCGGATATCCGGCCAACAACATCCTCCTCTGGGGGACGCGCGGCACCGGCAAGTCGTCGCTGGTGCGGGCGCTGCTGCACGCCTATGCCCCCAAGGGCTTAAGGGTGGTGCAGGTGGACAAGGGAGACCTGGTCTATCTCCCGGACATCGTCGACCAGATCAAGGATGAGCCATACAAATACGTCATCTTCTCCGACGATGTCTCCTTCGAGCCGGGGGAGTCGGCCTACAAGATGCTGAAGAGCGCCCTGGACGGCTCGGTCTATGCCCCGCCGGACAATGTCCTGATCTACATCACCTCCAACCGTCGCCATCTCCTACCCGAGTACGAAACCGACAACCGGGGGGCAATGCTGGTGAACAACGAGATCCACCACGGCGAAGGGGTGGAGGAGAAGATCTCCCTTTCCGGCCGCTTCGGCCTCTGGGTGGCGTTTCACCCATTTTCACAGGACCAGTACCTGGAGGTGGTCAGGCAGTGGGTGGAGAAGCTTTGCGTCAAGCAGGGGGTGAAGCTGGAATGGAACAAGGAGGCCCAGGACGAGGCAATTGCCTGGTCCCATGCCAAGGGTGACCGGAGCGGCCGCATCGCCTACCAGTTCGCGGCCCAGTGGGTCGGGGGGAGGCTTCTGGCGGGACAGTCACAAGTAGGGGCGAACCTGTGTGTTCGCCCTTGAGTTGGGCAGACACACAGGTCTGCCCCTACCAAAAGATTCCCCTATTCCAATAACGTAAAGGACTGAACAAATGGATACCATCGAAAAAGATTTTGACGAAACAACCGAAGAGGAGAGCTTTGCGGAGCTCTTCGAAAAGAGCTACAAGACCCTGGAAAAGCTGGCGCCGGGGCAGAAGGTGACTGCCAGGGTGCTGAAGATCTCCGGCGACTGGATATTTCTGGATACCGGCCGCAAGGGGGAAGGCGTTCTCGACAGGAAGGAACTCCTCGACGACGAGGGGAACATCACCGTCAAAGAGGGGGATTCAATCAGCGTCTGGTTCGTGGGGGCCAGCGGCGGGGAGCTTCGCTTCACCACCAAACTCGGGGGCGGACCGGCTGGTAGCAGCCAGCTGGAGGACGCCTGGCGAAGCGGCATCCCAGTGGAAGGATTCGTGGAGAAGGAGATCAAGGGGGGCTTTGAGGTGAAGATCGGCTCCAGTCGGGCTTTCTGCCCCTTTTCGCAGATGGGGCTGCGCCGCGTGGACGATCCGGCCGGATACGTAGGGAAGCACCTCTCCTTCCGGGTCACGGACTATGCCGAGAATGGCCGGAACATCGTCCTTTCCCGCCGTGCCCTGCTGGAGGAGGAGCAGCAGCGGGAGAAAGCGGCCCTGAGGGAAAAGCTCCAGGAGGGGATGGTGGTGGAAGGAACGGTCTCGTCCCTGCGCGACTTCGGCGCCTTCGTGGACATTGGCGGGATCGAGGGGCTGGTGCCGATGTCCGAGATGGCCTGGGGCCGGGTGAAAAGCGCCAGCGAGGTTCTATCCGTGGGGCAGAAGGTGCGGGTAGCGATCAAGCGGCTCGATTGGGAGAATAACAAGATATCCCTTTCGCTTCGCGACACCCTGGCCGACCCGTGGGAGACCATGGCGGAGCGCTTGCCCGAGGGTTCGTACCACACCGGGACGGTTTCCCAACTGGCGCAGTTCGGCGCTTTCGTCACTCTGGCGGAGGGGATCGACGGCCTGATTCACATCTCCAGACTGGGGCAGGGGAAAAGGATCAATCATCCCCGTGAGGTGCTGAAGGAAGGGGAAACCATCGAGGTGAAGGTGGAGGGTGTGGACCGCGAGAACCGTCGCATCTCCCTTTGCCTTGCTGGCCCGGCCCGCGCCGCCGAGGAGGAAGCGGCAACCATGGACGTCTTTCGCGCCACAAGCGCGGAAAGCTCTGGCAAATCCCTCGGCTCGCTGGGAGATTTGCTCAAGGCGAAGATGGATAAGAAGAAAAAGTGAGACGCAGGTCGTAGGTCGTAGGTCGTAGCAAAACCTACGACCTACGACCTACAACCTACGACCTACAACCTACGACCTACGACCTACGACCTACGACCTGTTTCCCGCTTTATTTGCACACCTGATTCCTCCCCCTTCCCTTTGCCTTATACAGCGCCTGGTCGGCGGCCTTGATAACTTCGGTCGGAGTGCGCAGGTAGTCGTTGTGCTCGGCGACGCCGATGCTTACAGTAACTGAAACGCTCCGATCTCCGGTGCCGTTTCCTCGCTTTTTCTCACCTTCTTCGCCCTTTTTCGGCCGGTCATCTCCCCGAATCCAGAGCTGATATCCCTCGATTGATTTTCGCAGCTCCTCCAGGTGAGCAAGGGCCTCGTTCGCTCCCTTGCGCGGGAAGACAACGGTGAACTCCTCGCCGCCGTAGCGGAAAGACTTTCCTCCTCCCGAAACCCTCTGAATCTTTGTCGCCACCATCTTCAGCACCTGGTCACCCACATCGTGCCCGTAGGTATCATTGAAGCGCTTGAAGTGGTCCACGTCCACCATGGCGATGGCATAGCGCCTGGTGAGGCCTGCCAGGAGCTCGTTCAGGGCGCGACGTGCGGGGAGGCCGGTCATCTCGTCGCGAAAGGCCATGTCGTGGGATGCCTGAATGATGCAGAAGCCAAGGATGATGGCTGCCGTCGAGATGAAAACCGCCTGGACATCCGGCGCATCAGGCCAGTTGCAGGCGACGAAGAGGGCGAGAAGCGTTCCGAGGAGTCCCCCTTCCAGGGGGGATTGCTTGCGGAGCAGGCGAAAGGAAAGCAGCAGGAGGCCAATTGCGAACATGGCCAACGCTGTCCGAGGGATTCGCAGGAACTGGGCCAGGGGTCCCATGGTGACCGGCTGGGTCAGGAAGTGCTGGGCCTCGATGTAGCGGTAGCGGATGACCCACAGCACCGCGCCTCCCTCCGCCCCCAGGAACCCGAGACGCAGGCGCCCGGCTAGGGTCGCGACCCCCTTTTCCCGCATGAAGCCGAACAGCGTGATGTTAAAGGGGAGGAGCAGGGCAAAGGCCCCGAAGACGAGCCGTTCGGTGAGGGGGTCGAGAGTATGGGTCGAGGCCAGGCGCGTGAACCAGTAGTAGCAGGCCAGCAGAAGAAGGACGGAGAATATCTTTCCCCGGTGGAAGTGAAGGCTGAGGAGCATGCCGATGCCGGCCAGGGCATAGGGGGCATACAGCACCAGTTCATGATTGGCTGGCGGGAGGGTGGCAACATTGGGGAGCACAAGGGCAGCGCCGACAAGGAGCAGGGCCGGGATGAGGAAGCTTGAAAAATGTCGCAGAACGATTCTGGCCACTGCTGAAACTCCTTAGGAGCTGTTCAGGAATAAGTTAAACATTTTGCATCTCGTCTTCAGGCCATCTTTGGTTTCGACTCAATCGCAAAATCCTCGACGTAGTACTACTACGCCTGCGGTTTTACTCAATCGGCTCAAGCCAAATCTGACCAAAATCCGAGCGCAATTTTGTCCAACTTATCCCTGATCAGCTCCTTATGCGCAAGCACGATATCTGAATACACCGGCAAGGCTGGGCGTGTCAACGGGTTTAATGTTCAAATTGCGGCCTGTTTGCGCTACTATGGCGGAAATTCCCCCGGAGGTTGGCCAATGCGAAAGGGCAAACCGGCAAAGAAATACTCCCAGGCAGGGCGGGTGCACGACATCATCCGCCTGATCGAGGCGCGGCACGGCATAACCCTTGAGGAGCTGGCCGAGGAGGCCGGGGTAACGCGCCGCACCATCCACCGTGACATCGCCGCCATCCAGGAGGCGGGCTATCCCCTGGTCTCCGAGTGGCTGAATGGCCGCAAGGTCTACCGCTTCCTCACCCGCTTCAAGGACGTCCCGCCCGTCAATTTCACCCTGCAGGAACTCCTTTCCCTTTATTTCTTCCGCTCCCAGCTCGATTTCCTGAAGGGGACCCCTTTCCAGGAGGACATGGAGGCGATCTTCCGGAAGATAAACTCGGCCCTCCCCCCTCGCTATGCCGCGCACCTGGAGCGGATCGCCAGGGTCTCGCTTCCGGTGCTGCAAGGGGTGCGGGACTACTCAAGGCTAGTCGATCCGCTGAAAAAACTGCGGGAGGCGCTCCTCTACCAGTACCGGATAACACTGAAGTACAAGGCAAAGGGGAAGGTCCGGGGCGAGTCGTATCTTGTGGATCCCTATACCCTGGTCTTCTACAAGGGGGGGCTCTATCTTCTCGGCTATGCCCACAAACGCAAGGCGGTCCGGACCTTTGCGGCGGAGAGGATAGTGGGTGTGGAAACAAGCAGGGAGCGCTTTGAGCTTCCCGAGGGTTTCCGTCCTGAGGAGCAGTTCCGCACAGCCTTCGGCATTGTGGAGGAAGAGCCGATGGAGGTGCGGGTCAGGTTCTCCCCTGCCGTGGCCCAGACCATACGGGAACGGCTCTGGCACCCGACCCAGAGCATCAGCGATGATGCGGACGGCAGCATAGTGCTCTCGTTCACGGCTGGTGGACGGATGGAGATACTCTCCTGGATTCTCTCCTACGGCGCCCATGCGGAGGTGCTGGGGCCGCAGGAGTTGCGGGAGGAGGCAGGGAGGGTTGCGGGGGAGATGGCGCGGCGATATGAATGATGCTTGTGGATCGCTTCCCTTTCGCTATCATTACAGATAAGCGGGAGGGGCGATCATGAAGCGGTTGCGGGTAGCCATAGTCGGTTTCGGAAAGTTGGGGAAGGCCTGCGCGGAAGCGGTGAGGGACGACGAGCAGCTTTTCCTGGCAGGCATCGTTCGCAGGCCCGAAAGTCTCGGGGAAAAGCTTCCTTCCAACATGGAGCAGGTTCCAATAGTACCCCATACAAGCGAGTTGGGCGAAGTGGGGGTTGCCCTCGTCTGTGTCCCAACCACCGAAGCGCTCGTCGTAGCCCGCGACCTCCTCCAACACCGCATCTCCATCGTCGAGTGCGCCACTCTCCACGGTAAGGCCCTCCAGGAGCACAAGGAAGAGTTGAATCGCCTCGCCACCCATCACAACGTGCCGGCCATCGTGGGGGCCGGGTGGGACCCCGGAGCCCTCTCCCTCTTCCGCGCCATCTTCGATCTGCTCATCCCGGGCGGCCAGACCGAAACATCGTGGCACACCGCGGCCTCCATGCACCACACCACGGCGGCAAAGTCCGTTCGAGGGGTCAAGGAAGCACTTTCCACTGAGCTTCGCACCGGCGACGGAAAACTGCAACGCTACGTGTATGTTGAGCTGGAAAAGGGTACAGACCCGGCCAATGTCGAGTCAGCCATTCGCAGCGACCACTTGTTTCTGGGAGAAGAGACACTGGTTTTCCCCGTGGAGAGCATCAAGACACTAGAGGAGGAAGGGCGCGGCGTCCTCCTTGAGCGGCGCGGGAAAGCAGCGGGAGCGGGGCACCAGGCGCTTCTCCTGGAAGCGCGCTATTCCGAACAAGCGCTGGCGGGCGCGGTCATGGCAGCTGCCGCGCGGGCCATTCCTCTCTGCGGGCGCGGAGCGGTCAGCCTGTTCGATCTGCCGCTCGGGAATCTCTGGGGGATGTTGAAGAAACGCGGGGAGCAGGAGTGGTTTTGACCCTTCCCGTTTTATCAGAAACTTGTTATTGACAACAGGCGCGGCTGAAGGGTATTTTTCGTGAACCACCTTTCAGGACAGCGCAATGAAAAGCCGCTCTTTCATAAAGCCGCCACGGACGGTGCGAACCGCCGAGTGGCTTTTTGTTTTGGAATTAAGCATTGATATCCCCGGATTTTCTGGCAAGGAATTTACCTGACATGGCGTTACCATCCACAGTTTACAAAGCATCAATCCAGCTCTCCGATGTCGACCGCGGCATATATGAAACCTTGCAGGCAACGGTTGCCCAGCATCCTTCGGAAACGGCAGAGCGTCTTGTGGCCCGGTTGCTGTCGTACGCGATCTTTCACGAACCGGAGCTTGCATTCACCAAGGGAATCAGCGCCACGGACGAACCGGACCTCTGGGTGAAGGGGGCTGACGGGAGGGTGCGGTTCTGGGTCGAGGTCGGCCTGCCGGAAGCGGACCGCATCATCAAGGCGAGCCGCCATTCGGAACGGGTAGGCCTGCTGGCGTGCGGCAGAGCTCTCGCCAATTGGGAGCAGCAACACCTGCCCAAGCTGGAGAAGTTGGCCAACCTCACCGTCATCAGCATCGATCAGGCGTTCATCATCAAGCTGGCAGCGCAGCTGGGGCGCTCCATCAACTGGTCGATCACCATAACCGAAGGCACATTCTATCTGACAAATGTCGAAGAAACCATGGAGGCCGCAATTCAGGTAAAGATGGGCGAGCTGTGAAGCGCCTGTGAATCTGAAATAGCAAGGGTGAGTGGGAGAGCACACATCAAACCATTCAGGGTAAAAACAGCAAAGGCGGCCGATCTGGCCGCCTTTTGAATTAAGTATGTCCCCCGAATTCCTATGGCGGTGAGCCCGGTGGTCGCTGAGGTCAGCCGAATGTCCGAAAGTCTAACCCGACCCCACAAGACTCCCCGACCATCCTCGGCTGGCTATCCAACCTGTGGGGGCTGAGGCATGCCATGATGATCGCCCCGGTAGCTATCGTTCTGTCCGCGCTTTTCTGCTTCGCCTGTGCGGCCTTTGTCGCAGACGATGCAGCGAAGGCGGAAGGATAAAATCATCTACCACGAAGGACACAAAGAAGCGTGGGCAGAGACAATAGAGACGCATGCCGAGACGCATGAATTGAGACGCATGCAATGCGTCTCGGCATGCGTCTCACATGCGTCTCGGAACCAAGGAGAAACAATGAAAAAAGACATTCCGGGGAAAGGGGCGATCCTCCAGCGCGACAGGGAGACCTACGCCATAGCCCCCCACATCCCCGGCGGCATCACCGACACCGCCACCCTGCGCAAGATCTGCGACACGGCCGACAAATTTGGTGTAACAGCGCTGAAGCTCACCTCGGCCCAGCGCATCGCTCTGATAGGGATCAAGGAAGAGGACCTGGACTCCATCTGGGGCGATCTGGACCAGAAACCGGGGGCGGCCATCGGCCTCTGCGTACGAAGCGTCAAGATCTGCCCCGGCACCACCTGGTGCAAGAGGGGGGTGCAGGACTCCGTATCCCTCGGCCTTAAACTGGACGCGCTTTATCACGCCATGCAGCTCCCCAACAAGATGAAGATGGGGGTTTCCGGCTGCATGCTCTCCTGCGCGGAGGTGGCAGTGAAGGATATCGGCATCATGGGGACGCCGAAGGGGTGGCGGATATTCGTCGGCGGCAATGCCGGCGCGCGGCCGCGCTTGGCGGATCTGCTGGTGGACAATGTGGAAAGCGAGGAGGAAGTCCTGGAAATTGTTGCGAAGGTCGTCGCCTATTACCGGAATTCCGGCTGCGAGATGAGGATCGGGAAGATCGTTGAGGATATGGGGATAGAAGGGTTCCGCCGGGAAGTACTGGGGGGATAAGTTCTTACCCCCCGGCCCGTTTCACGGTGAACCCCAGGCCGGCAAGTTCCGCCACCAGCAGGTCCGCGTGGTCACCCTGGATCTCGATGTCGCCATCCTTCACCGTCCCGCCGGTGCCGCAGCGACGCTTGAGTTCGCCGGCCAGGGCCTTGATGCCGGCCTCGTCCCGCGAGACCCCAGTCACCACCGTCACGGTCTTGCCCCCACGTCCCTTGGTTTCCCGGCGTACCCGCACGATCCCGTCCCCGGCAGAGCGGGCCTTGGCAGATCGGCACACGCACCCCGCAACCGGCTTGCCGCAGCCAGGGCAGATCCGGCCTTGCTCCGACGACCAGACCAGCGACGTATCGGAAGAGCCAGCGCGCTTTTTCATCGCTCCACCTCGTCCAACGTCAGCAACACCATCCCCGAGGCTGGATCAAGAGCCCGGCAGGCGGTGACTCCCACGATCTCCGTTATCACCGCCTCCAGCACCAGAAACACCCGCGCAGCCTCCCGCAGGCAGCCGACCCGCACGGAATCTCCCTTGCCATATGCGCCATGGAAGTGGACCTTGGGACGGTCCCCTTCCCAGAAGATGGTGCCGAACCCCACTGCCTCGTGGCTTTCCCCAAGTTCGCGCCAGACCGGGGTCGGCGGCAGCACGTCCTTTTCCGGCCCCACCACGTAGCGCCCCCCGCCGAGTGCGCCCACCAGGTGAAACGAGGCCGCCCGCAGGTCCTCGCGCCGGGCCAGTTCCTCAAGGCCGGCAAGGATGTCCTCGCCGTGATCGAAGCGGGCCACGATGATGCGGCCCGCAGTTTCAACCAGGTAATTCATTGCGCAGTTCCTCGTGTACGGAATTCGGATCTCTTAAAAACCGGTGAAAAGAAAATCAAGGGCGGCGATGATCTCGTTGCGATCGTTCGTGAGGGAGCAGACCTTCTCTCCCAGAACGTTCAGATTGACGCCCGCCAGTTCTGCGGTTGACATGATCACGGTGGTCCGTTTTATCTTGAATTGCGGGTTGAGATGCCCGGCGGCCTTGCCCATGGCTGCAACGGTAAACAGCGGGACAACCGCGCGGGTGGCCAGGTTGTCGAGCAGATCCGCCTGTACGTCGAGCAGATAGGGTATCGACTTTTTTGTTGCGGGGTTTCGATTTTCGTAGACATCGAACTGCGCCATCAGAAACGCCTCAAGCCGTCACTGAAAGTGCCGTGGGCTTCGATGCGCCGGTTATAATCCTCTATGGCCTGCCGGTTCTCTTCCTTCCAGCTGCGGCTCTTTTCCTCCCGCAGAAGCTCGGCAAGCCGCAATTCCAGCGTCTGTGAAATATTGATGTGGAGCTCCCTGGCCTGGCGGAGCAGGTCGCTGTTTATGCTGAGGTTGGTGGATTTCTTGGGGGCATTTGGATCGAAAACTTTGATTTGCATGTGGAACTCCTATGCGCATTTGCCATGCGCACAATATACCCTCATCAATAATAAATCGCAAGCATGTCCCGCAGGTTGACGCCAGTCGCCCCTTCCTGTCCGGTTGGTCTCTCCGGCCGGATGCATACGCCAGGGATAGCGAGGAACTGAAGGGAGCTTGCATTTTGAAATCCGTATAAGTATACTTCCGGCAAGGAGAAACACCATGGAACGGATAATCAATATTCATGTTGAAAAATTGCCTGAAGGTTTTTTTCTGGCAACATCAGACGAAGTGCAGGGGTTGGTGGCCCAAGGGCGAACCCTTGCCGAAACCATGGAAATCGCCCGTGATGTAGCCCGTCGGCTGCTTGAAGCCCAGCAGGAGCGTAAACCATCTGCTTCCGAGCCGGAACTGGCCGATTCATTCGATTTGCCCCTGGTAGTCGGCTCCTGATGGGAAGGATGTCAGGTCATCGCTATCCTGCAAGGCTGATTTCATAGACACTTTTTCTTCTCAATAAGTTTCATTACTTGCCAGCCCCCTCCGGCCTTCCCGTTCATTTGAAGAGTTGGAAGAGCGCGAAACTCAGGAAGACCACCCCGACGATGAACGGCAGCGCCGACGAAGCATCGGCCCCCGGTTCGAGCAGAGAATCGGTGGGGTCTTTCGGGTTGTAGAAAACAATCACCTGCGATTCCACTGGGTACTTGGCTATGATCTGCTGTACGTCCTTTAGCCGGCTCCCCACCCCCCTGACGGAAATTGTGTCACCGGTGTATTCCCGCCCCTCTACCGTAAAGGTGTAGTTTACCTCAGGCACGTAGCAACTCGTATCGCCACTTTTGCGCGTCTTGAACACCGCCTGGGACAGAATGACCTTCCCCAAAGAGAATGGCCAGCGCCGGCTCCGCAGTCCGGTCATGAAAAGCCCTGCACCGGCGATGACGCCAATAAGGCCGAAGATGGCAAAGAGGATGAAAAACCAGGTCATACTGTGGCTCCTCAGGCCTTCAGAAGGACTTCATAGGCCCACCGGCATGTCGTAAGGATGCGGACGGCCTTTGCCCGTCTCCACAAATTCCTTGAGGCTAAGTAGAAAAAGCACCCAGTGCATCGAGGTCCGAGGGAACATTTTGGCATCCTCGCGCCATTTTGAGTGGCGAAGGTGAAGAAACGTTTTGTCGCCTTCGCGGAAGATTTTCCATTCAATTTCGGTGTTGACCCAATCAGGATCGCTCCGCTCAGTTGCGCGCCACCGCACGAGTTCATCAACATTCAGAGTGGTTACAACCATCTCCTTTAAAAATTTCCCATAAAACCAGAATTCCAATTTCTTCCCTACGACAGATTCCCCCTGCGTCTCGGTGGTCCACCAATGCGCTAGCTTTTTCACATCGGTCAACGCTTGGTAAAGCTCGCTTGGGGAAGCTTTGATGATCATTTCATGCCAGATTTCACGATATACCATTGAAAACACCCCCTTTCTAATGAAAATTTATCAAAGGAGTTCGATGTGTCAAGAATTGAGACCCCATAGGTTTTCTTTTGTCTTCTTGACGGAATGTAACATATAATCTACAATGAGCCATGACTGAAACGCCATACCAGCTCAAGTATTACCTCGATGAAAACGGTAACGCTCCTTTTCTTGGATGGCTGTACTCGCTCCGTGACAAGATGGCGGTGTACCGGATACGTGCAAGGCTTGACCGAGTGGAACTTGGCAATTTCGGGACGGTTAAACCTGTTGGCGACGGGGTAAGTGAGTTGAAGATTGATCACGGCCCTGGTTACCGCGTTTACTTCGCCATGAGCGGCAAGACTGTTGTGCTGCTACTCATCGGCGGTGACAAATCAAGTCAGCAAAGTGATATCAATACGGCAAAAGGTTACTGGAAACATCAAAAGGAGGCTTAGCAATGCCCAGAAAAACAGGAGACTACCATACGGAACATATACAATGGCTTAAAGATCCGGAAAACGCTGCCGGTTATCTCAATGCTGTCATCGAAGAGGGAGACAAAGACGCATTACTCTTAGCGCTCCGCAACATCGCAGAGGCAGAAGGAGGAATGGCTGCCGTTGCTGAAAAGGCACATTTAAAGAGAGAAAGTTTGTACCGCATGCTTTCTACCCGTGGCAATCCGGCCCTGTCAAACCTGCTTTCCATCCTTCACGGTATGGGACTAAAAATGACCATCCAGCCAGATAAGCCGTTAATAGCTTCATAATGTTAGTCACCGAATCAACTATCCGCCTTGGTGGTGGGGTGGCTGGAGGGACGCTGAGGTCAGCCGAATGTCCGAAAGTCAAACCATGCCTCTCCCCAAAGGGGAGCTGATTTCGCAAAAATCGGAGGTATTTCTGTGAAAAGAAAAAGTTTAATCGTTGCTTCGTTAGGTATTCTTCTATCAGGGTTTAGTATAATCCGAACACTCGATGTTTTTTTGGACAAAAAGCAGGACTTATTTGACTATTTGACAATGATTTTCAGTTGTAGCGCTTTGATTATTATGTTGATATACCTGATAGTCATTCTTTTTAGGCCAGAGGGAACAAAATAAGGGAGACCATAGAAGCACAACCATAGGGGGGAGATTGGATTCCCGGCACGTTTGACTTCCCGCCATTTTGCAGTTTATTTAATCCAGGTCAGTCTATGGGTCAGTCTATGCATCAGTCTATGGGGTCAGGCCTTGAAGACTTGAATACCTAGCAAATCCCGCCGTAGCTGTGCCATTTTCTCGTCAAGGGCTGCATCTTTTCCCCGATGCGCTTCAAGCCGTCTCACTGCACATGTAAGCGTTGATGGGTCTCGTCCCACATGCTTTGCCAATTCCGTAAGTTTCCCGCTGCTGAGTTCCAGCGTTGCCCACGCCGCGAGCCCCCGCGCTTCGGAAGCCACCCGCTCCTGGCCCCGCGCACTAAGACGATCACCGGTAATGTCATAAAGCTTCTTTACCGCCACAATGACAATGTTTACATCAGGTTTTTGCTCCGACAATGTTTCGGCCTTGGCAAGAACTTCATCGACGAAACTATCATCTCCGACAATACGGCTGTCGAGAGTCTTTTCTCCGTGAAACTCCCCCCGGCGCCCATCGGTTATATGCCCTCCGACGAATACGGCAAACAGTGCGCGAGCCTTCTTCACATCTTGGGAAAACTGCGAAAGGATCGAACCGGTCTCGAGCCAGGAAAGGCTCTCTTTGCCGAGATACGACTGGTGACTGCTCCACTTGTGTTTCTCCGGTCGGTCAGTCATGTGCGCGCGCACCGGATTGAGGTGAATATAGGCCGCCAGTTCAAGTAAGTACTCGTCTGCATCCACCATTACAGCCTTGTATCTCCCCTGGAAAACGTGGCCCGATTTCTTGTGGCGCCAGTTGTACCATTGCGTGTACCGCATGGACACGTTCTACATGATCCTTGACAGCGGTATCTCGCCCACTTGAACTGCGAGGTGGACATGGTTCGTCATGAGACAGAAGGCAAGTATCCTGTGCCGGAACCGCTCGCTCGATTTCTGGAGAACCTCGTAGAAGCGATAACGGTCCTTGTCATCGGAGAAAATATCCTGATGGGCGTTCCCACGCAACATTACGTGGTAAATTGCCCCCGGAGTATGGATGCGAGGTTTACGTGCCATGGCTAAAATGTCTCACTAATATTCAAATCTTCAAGGCCTGAACATCCCGCTGGAATTTTCAAGAGAAAATGAAGCTATTTTCTAACTGCATAGTCTTTTTCTTGCTTGAGCATTTTGAATATAACACGGCAAAGATGGCGCCCCAATGCTCGTACTGCCTGGTTGTGTTTTTTGCCCTCTGCCCGCTTTTTTTCGTAGTAACGTTGTGATTCCGGGACAAACTTACGATGCCGATCCACTGCTATCATCATCGCCGCTTTTGCACGAGTGTTGACATGCTTGGGTGTCTTGGTTCCCTT
This sequence comes from Geobacter sp., assembly GCA_016177775.1. Classification (GTDB taxonomy): domain Bacteria; phylum Desulfobacterota; class Desulfuromonadia; order Geobacterales; family Geobacteraceae; genus JACOUQ01. The sequence continues at coordinate 6,298 of JACOUQ010000017.1, read as the reverse complement.
TTGCTTTCCGGAACTGTTATCAAGAGTGGCCATACCAAGATAGAGTGCCAAGCTGCCTTCATCTTGAAAGCGTTCTATTGTACCGATTTCACCGGCCAATTCCGCTTTAGAAATAGCGCCAAAGCCGGGAATGGTTTCCATCTTTTGAGCGATAACTGAGCGACTGGCGATGTCTTCAAGTTTGGTCTCCAGTGCCTGTATTTTGTCGTGAAGATCAAGAATACGGTAGGCGTCTTCCTGGATCATCTCGCCGACTAACTCGGCTTCATGGCTGAAATGAGAGCGTTTCTGCCAACTTTGAATGCTTGCCGCATACTTAACGCCAATGCCGGTAATTTTCAGCAGCGTGGAACGCTGCAACCTCGCTAATTTTGTTAGGCTGTCCGAGCTGGTCAGGAAACGGAGAAACCAGAGATTGCCTGCATCTGCGGTAATCTCCAACAGTCCTGGACAGACGGCTTGGAGATCTCCTTGCATGTTGTTGAGAACCCTGGCTTTTTCATTAACCAAACGCCGACGGCGCCTCGTAAGACGTTTGAGAATGTCATTTTCCAAGGGCGTTGCCGCCACTTCGAGGAGGGCAGCTTTAGCGAGAGGCAAGTGGTCTCGAAGCTGAAACAGCTCCAGGCACTTACGGGCGTCAATGTGGTCAGTTTTAGCTGGAGCGGGAAATATCTCCTTGAAACGAGCCAGCTTCAGGTTGTTCACATTGAAAAGCCGGTAGTTCCGCCCTCTAACCAGAGTATCTAAGGGGCGGGCATAACCATTGAACCCTTCCATCGCTACCGCAACTGGACATTTGTGCCTGTTCTCTTGTTTTACGATCCGTGCAAAGAAAAGGCGGAAACCCTCAGGATTGTGGGGAATGTCGAACTCGTCGAGTATCTGGCCAGTGGATAAGCCAATGGCAACATTGTGGCTGTGACAGCCAACATCAACACCGACGCGAAGCTCAAGGGGGGAATTTACTGACACAGGGGCTCCTTATTATAGACAAGATGGATTGTCATCCTTGGGTCTCGTCTATTTACAGAGCCACGTGTTCGGCACCATCCCGGTTGACCCGCCGGATGACGCAGATGACGGGGGCGGCATTTCAAAGCCAAGTGAATCTGAAATTTACAGACCACTGACCCCACAAGCCACACCCCCGTCGACGTGCATTCTACATTCTCCGGGAGTGGCTGTCATCTGCTAAAATCCGATGATAGACCGTCACCTCATAAATCATTTCCTGATTTAAAGAAGGGCTAAAATGGAGTATCTACTGTCCATGCAGGTTTATTTATCAATGTACAGTCGTTGTTGTTTCCGGAGAGGTCCTTGGCGACAGTCCCATCGCCTTCGTTAAACCTCCAATAACCCGTTAAACCACCCAGCGGCAGAAGCTGCCGAGCAAGATGAGCCTGTATCTCTCCTTTGGGTAGTGCTCTGTCCCAGATACGTATTTCGTCAATCGTGCCTTCGAAATTATGAGGATAGGGGTGTGGATAATTCCCAATCATGATAGGATAACCAATATAGTCTATAGGACCGGAAAGTGGTGCAGATGCCTGCAAGACTCCATTAAGGTACAACCGAATCTCTGAACCGTTATACGTTGCTGCAATGTGATACCAGGTGTTGGCGCTGATGGGATTTAACGGGCTGTTGATTACCACGCGGGTTCCCCCTGCTGAAAGGCCGAATGATAGTTGAGATCCTCCCCAATCACTCTCATAAAGCGGACCAAGATACAGTTGACCATATGCACTGCCAAAGAGCGGGTTTCTCCATTTGTTGATATTCTTTATATTGAACCAACCTTCAACAGTAAGTTCATTCACTGGATTTATGGATGGACTGAATGGTATCTCGGCATAGCTGGCATATCCGTCGAAATTCAGCGCGTAGCTGTTGATCGACTTTGTAAGTGCTGCCGTGCTTACCGTATCTGCTGATGCCAGTTGAGCTGTAACTAATTGCACGAGTAATGCCGACATCAATACTGCCATTGACAACAATTTTCTCATTTCACTTCTCCTTTCGGGATATACGGCAATCTATTGCCGTTGCTGTATTCGTTTCCGGAGATATCATATTTAACCCTTTCTCATTTGTCAACCGTCCAGCCGCTTCTCCGGCGCGGCCGGAACAGCCTTGGCCAGAATGGCGTTAAGGTCAGTGCCGGGCATGAGTTTCGTCAGCATCCCCATCAAGCCGTCGGCGGCATTGCCTCCGCCGCTGACCAGAACGTCCGGGACGATCTTGATCTTGCCGTTTTCGATGGCCGCGGAAATCAGCTCCACGATCTTGATCTGCTTGATGGCGTCTTCGCCGATGGCTTCCTGCTGCTTGCTGTAGGCCTGGGCGGTCGCCTCGCCGATGGCGGCGATCTTGGATGCTTCGCCGTCGCCGATGGCTTTCAGCCTCTTCCCTTCACCGATCCCCTCCAGGGCCTTGGCTTCCGCCGTACCCTCGGCAAGGGTAATCATCTCCGACTTCTTCTGCGTCGCCACCTTTACGGCGATTTCCGAAGCAACCAGCGTTGGCTGCTGATCCGCGGTCGCTCGCATCTTTTCCATCTCGGTCCGCTCCGCCTGCGACCTCTGCTCCATCTTGTACATCTCCTGCTGCTGCTCGGCGATGATCCGCTTGGTCTGGGTCTGCATCAGCTCCTCCGGCAGCCGGATCTGGCAGATCAGCACCGACACGCATTCCACGTGGTAGCGCTCGAGATCGGCCCGGGCGCGGGTTTCGGCCTTTGCCTGCTCTTCCGAGCGGCTCTGCAGGAAGTTCATGGCCGAGGCCGTGGAGGCCTGGTTCCGGAACGACGAATCGATCATCGGATGGATTACATGCTGGATCAGGTTGTCGATGGAGCCGACCTTGGCAACCATATAGGGGGCCTGGTCCGGACGGACGCGGATGACGACCTTGACCGACACCTGGATCGGGAAGCCGTCCTTGGAGATGACCGTGAGCTGGTCAAACCTGGTGTCTTCCTGCTCGTCCCAGTCGATGGTGATGTTGGTCGTGTCGATGACATAGACCATGAAGGCCCGGCGGTTGAGGTAATAGCGCCCCGGCCCGGCGACCTCCTCCTGGATGCCGCGGTATCCCTTAGGCACGACGTATTTCTCTTTCCCTTCCTCCTCGGTGGCCCCCACCTGGGTCGACCCCAGTCGCTTCTTCATCTCCTCCGTCGGGTCTTCCCCTACGTTCGAGACCACCACGCCGACCTGGCCCCGCTCGATAACCGCCACGTTGTCCGTTTCCACATGGAACATGAACGGGTTGATGTAATAGGTTCCCGGCCGCAGGACATCGAGTTGCGGTCCGCGCTGCCCGCTTTTCGAAAGGAAGGCGGACCCGTCCTGATAGTCGTTATGCCCGGTCACCGGACAGGCCACGTATTCGTGCTCCGGCAGGGGGATGCCGTCCAGGGCGGTCACCAGGCCGATGTTGTTGGCCTCTATGACCACAGCGGGGGCAACCTGGATCTGGAACAGGTTGAGGTTGATGCGGTAGGTGCCCGGCAGCAGGACATCGATCTGGGGACCCTTCTGGCCGCCGCTCCTGAGGAATGCTTCGCCGTTCTCGAAGTTGGAGTGCCCCGGCACGCTGTGGGCCAGAAGCCTTCCCATCGGGATGGGGGCGCCGTCCTGGGCGGTGACCATGCCGACTTCACCCTTGGCGATGACCACGGCAGCGGCCTTGGTTATCTTGAACAGATTGGGATGGATGCGGTAGACCCCCGGCGGCAGGATCTCGGTCTGCGGCCCTTTCTGCCCGCCGCTCCGGATGAACGCCTCGCCCGACTGGAACGAGTTGTGGCCGGGAACCACGTTGGCGAATATCCGCCCGGCGGGGATTGCCGAGCCGTCGGCGGATTCGGCCAGCCCGATTTCCCCCTCGCTGATCTTGGTGGCCGTGCCCTTGGTGACCTTGAACAGGTAGGGGTTGATCCGGTAATTTCCCGGCGGGATGATCTCGATCTGCGGCCCTTTCTGGCCGCCATTCTGGATGAACGCGTCCCCGTTCTGGAAGGATGAGTGCCCCTCCACCGCCTGGGCGAAGATCTTTCCCTCGGGAATGGGGGCGCCGTCAACCGATTCGACGATCCCGATCTCGAAGTCCTTGATCTCGGTGATGCTTCCCTTGGTCAATTTGAACAGGTAGGGGTTGATGCGGTATTTCCCCGGAGGGAGCACCTCGATCTGCGGCCCCTTCTGCCCGCCGTTCTTGATGAACGCCTCGCCGTCCTGAAAGGAGTTATGGCCGGGAACGACCGCCGCAAAGATATTGCCGGCCGGGATGGATGAGCCGTCCACAGACTCTATCAGGCCGATCTCGTTCTCAAGGATTTCGGTGAAGACGCTTTTCCTTGCCTTGTAAATAAAGGGGATCAGGAAATGAAGCCCCGGGCCGAGTGTCCTCGCCTGAATGCCGACCTCGTTGCCAAGTGCGACAACGCGCCCCTGGGGCATCTTGCTGCCGAACCACTTGCGCTCGATGAGGGCGATCTCGTTACCACCGACATTGACCACGGACTCGTAGATAAGGATTGCAGCGGGAATCAGCAGGCATAGGTAACCCCAGTTCTTCATTACAAAATCGAGCAGCATACAAACTCCTTTCGTGGTGCGGGTGGGTGGAAATCGCCAAGGCTCTTGGTGACATAGCGCGCGCCAAAGGAATGTCTCAGGTTGCGCGCGATGCGGGCCTTTCCCGTGAAAGCCTGTATAAGGCACTTTCCGGTGAACGAATCCCAGGTTTCGATACAATTCTCAAAATTGTTGCGGCACTGGGGCTCAAGCTACACGCAGCAGCTCGGTAGGCCCTTTTCTGCTGTTAGGCCCAGGCACTATTTTTAGAGCGTTTTGTGTTTCATCTTTTGAAATTTGAAAACCCCTTTACTTGTTTTCTTAATTGTTGCATTTGGTTGATGAATCAATTATTGCTCCCGCCTTTAAAAGATCGTCGCATTTGATAGGGTCATCAATTTCTTCAAGTCTATTAGTGTTATAATTAAACCTTGAATCTGTATGGTGACGCGTCTCGCTCAAATCTGTGCCAGTAAAATCTGCATTTTTGAGATTAGCTTTCTTAAGTACGGTTCCTTTCATTGAGGCGCCACGGAACTTAGCTCCTTCAAGGTCTGCGGACATGAAGTCTACATCCGTTAAGTCTGAGAAAGAGAAGTTTGTATCTTTGGCATTTGCAGTATTGAATTGCGCCTGTTTAAGTTTCGCTCCGATAAAGTTTGCCTTTGCTATATTTGCGCCTGTGAAATCACCTTTTGCCATGTTTGCTTTCTTTAAGTTTGCGTTTGCCAAGTTTGTGTTAGTAAATACAGAATGGTGTAAATAAGCCTGTTCCATAATGACATCTGTCAAGTTTGCGTTAGTAAAGTTGCATTCATCACAAGTTTTCAGGCTCCCTCCCTTCAAATCAGCCCCTGTAAAGTCGGAATTATCAAGTTTTGCATCCATGAAGTTGATGCCTATAAGTTTCGCGCCCGAGAAATCACAGTTTTCACACTCCCCCAGCGCCTGTGTTTTCTCAATAAGCATGGCGTCAAAGGCAAAACAGTCAGCGAGCATGCATACAGCGCTAAAGACAGAAATTACAACAAGTGCAAGAGTGATTTTCCGCAGCATAATATATTCCTTCCAGTTTTATTATTCTTAATGCAGACAGCATAACTATCAAAAGGGCCAAGTCTCAACTTCTAGAATGCCAATGCGGTGTCAGGTTTACACCTGTGGCAATGTCATAGGCGGAGCCTGACACCTATTTGTTCACGCACTTTTCAGCAGAGTTTTGCTTCCAATTCAGCAACCACATTATCAAATACTTCTTCCAAAATAGGAATTGGAGCTTGTTGGTATGCGCTTAAATGCATATTTAACAAGTACTTCTTCTGCATAGGATCGGCGTTTTCGTCAGCTGCTTTTTTAAGAACTTTCGATATTATATTGCCGTTAGCTATGACTACCTTTACTAATTCCTCGAAACTATTCACTGAGGCGAAAAAGATGTTACCTAGCGGCACACAATTGGTATCAAGGTTCTTTGCAGAAATGTACTCCTGAAGTGACTCACCTACAAACTCATCCCACAGGTCTTGCCCATCGCTTAGGTACATTTCCTTGTACGTTACAACTATTGCAAATCACTACTGTCCCAACGTTTAACTGAATAAAATCAGTTGGTTAGCAATTTGGTCTGAGTCGTTTTTGTAGTCACAGTCTGTGAGTGCTTGTAATAATGGCATTCGTTCAAAAATAGTCACACTCAGGACCTGTAGAATTGT
>JACOUQ010000016.1 GCA_016177775.1 Geobacter sp. | reverse complement strand
TTCCCTGGGCAACCCCGCCCAGTGCATCAAGGCGTTCCTGGAAGCCGAAGCATTCGACGGCCCGTCCCTCATCATCGCCTATGCCCATTGCATCGCCCACGGCATAGACATGACCACCGCCGTGGACGAGCAGAAAAAGGCTGTCGCCTGCGGTCACTGGCCGTTGTTCCGCTACAATCCTGCGCTGGCCTGTGTCAACACCAACCCGCTCCAGCTCGACAGCAAGGCGCCGACCATCTCGTTCGAGGAATACGCCATGGGCGAGAACCGCTACCGCGTGCTGAAGAAGAACAATCCGAAGGCTGCCACTGCCTTGATGAGTCAGGCAACCGAATGGACCGCACGCCGCTTCGATCTCTACCAGAAGATGGCAGAGATCACCTTCTCGGTCTGCCCGACAGAGAAGTAAACCCGAAGCAACTTTCTTTGCACCGCACAAAGCCCCGGACGGCAACGCCTCCGGGGCTTTGTGCATTTATCCCATCTGAAAACAGCAAACCCTCAACAAGAGTCGGGTTGGGGACCTTCCTGAAGCAAATGGTACGGCCTTCGCGTATTATGCATATCCTGGAAATATCGCCCGAATATGGTAATACTCGATTCAGGAGGAATAAGGCGACAGATTACCATTTGCGTCAGGAAGGTCCACAACCCGGCTCCACGCAGAAACTTTACTGCCCAATTCCCATAATGAACCGCAGGGGCAAAAGGTTATTGAATTAACGTGGTTATTCATGTTATAAGCTGGTATAAATTCTGCAAAATCCGAGGTGGTTCATGGCGAATCCTCAGATGGTCATGTACGATGAGGAATTCAGGCAAATCAATACAGTCCTGGAGAAGCTCCTCCGGGAGTCGCATTCCAAGGTCATCTTCCTGGTCGACAAAAACGGCCAGCTCATCTCCGGCGTGGGCGACACCGAAAAGTTCGACACCACGTCGCTCGCCTCCCTGACCGCAGGCAACATCGCCGCCACCGGCGGCCTTGCCAAACTGATCGGCGAAAAAGAGTTCTCCATCCTCTTTCACGAGGGGGAAAAGGACAACCTCCACATCTCCATCGTGGCCGGCCGGGTGATCCTGGTCGTCATCTTCGACAGCCGCTCATCGCTGGGGCTGGTGCGGCTGCGAGTCAAGAAGACCTCGGACGAACTCACCGGAATCTTCGAAGGCCTGCTGAAAAAGGCCGAGGAGCGTGAGAAACAGGGGACATCCGATTTCCCGTTCGCCGAGATCACCGATGATGATATTGACAACCTGTTCAGCTAATCGAGGAACCTATAGATGTCGTTTATCAACTACGCGTCCCGTGAAATAAATTGCAAGATCGTCTACTACGGTCCGGGCCTCTGCGGCAAGACCACGAACCTGCAGCACGTCTACCAGAAAACCGCTCCTGAAGCCAAGGGGAAGATGATCTCCCTGGCAACGGAAACCGAACGGACCCTGTTTTTCGACTTCCTCCCCCTGGCGCTCGGCGAGATTCGCGGGTTCAAGACCCGTTTTCACCTCTACACCGTCCCCGGACAGGTCTTTTATGATGCATCCCGCAAGCTGATCCTAAAGGGTGTGGATGGCGTGGTGTTCGTTGCAGATTCCCAGGAGGAGCGTTTCGACGCCAATATCGAATCGATTGAGAACCTCCGATTCAATCTGCAGGAGCAGGGATACGATCTCGACCAGCTACCCTTCGTCATCCAGTACAACAAGCGGGACCTCCCTAATGTCATGACTGTCGATGAACTCCGCAGGGAACTGAATCCGACGGGGGTCCCCGAGTTTGAGGCATGCGCCGCCACCGGCGAAGGGGTGTTCGAGACCCTCAAGGCCATTGCCAAGCTGATCCTGATCGACCTGAAGAAGGGGAAGTAGTCCTGCGGTAAAATTTGAAAACACTCAAATTTTGTCTTGACACCAGGATGGTTAATACAGCATGATTACCACCATGATTAATCGCGCCTTTTCCTACTTTGCCTCTTTTTACTTTTGGTACGGCTACTTTTTTCGGCCGTCTGCCCAGGGTAAAGGTGCATTCTAGGGGAAGCAGGGAATCCATAGAAAACAAACCGAAAGCCGAGGGCAGACAGAGGTCAGCCCCGGCTTTTCGTTTTTCAGCAAGATGATGCAAAAGGCCGGGGGGAAACCTCTGGCCTTTCACTTTTCGGGAAAACGAGGAGGAAATGTCATGATAGTGGTCATGAAGGCTGGCGCATCAAAGAAGGACAAGGACGAGGTTCTTAAGCGGATAAAAGAGCTGGGTTACAAGCCCCACGTAATCCACGGCACCACCCGCGACGTGATCGGCGCGGTGGGAGATGAGCGGGGAAAGCAGGTCCTGCAGACGCTTGAGTCGATGGCAGGGGTGGAGAGCGTGGTTCCCATACTTCAGCCCTACAAACTGGCCTCCAAGGAAGTAAAAAAGGAGCACAGCGTCATCGCCATCTCCGACACCGTGAAGATCGGCGGCAACGAGATCATCGTAATGGCCGGCCCCTGCTCGGTGGAGAGCGAGAAGCAGATCATCGAGACGGCCCAGGCCGTGAAGGACGCCGGCGCCCAAATCCTGCGCGGCGGCGCGTTCAAGCCCCGCACCTCCCCGTACTCGTTCCAGGGAATGGAGGAGGAGGGGCTGAAGCTCCTGGCCAAGGCACGGGAGATCACGGGACTCCCCGTGGTAACCGAGGTTATCAACCCCGAGACAGCCGAGCTCGTGGCAGAGTATGCCGACATCCTGCAAATAGGCGCGCGCAACGCCCAGAATTTCGCCCTGCTGAAGAAGGTGGGACAGCTTGGGAAACCGGTACTGCTCAAGCGCGGCATGTCCATGACCATCCAGGAGTTCCTGATGAGCGCCGAATATGTCATGAGCGAGGGGAACCAGAAAGTCATCCTGTGCGAGCGGGGCATCCGCACCTTCGAAACCGCTACACGCAATACCCTCGATCTTTCGGCCATACCGGTCCTGAAGGAGAAGACCCATCTTCCGATAGTCGCCGATCCCTCCCATGGCACCGGCCATTACCACTATGTTGCCCCCATGGCCTTCGCCGCCGTGTCGGCCGGGGCCGACGGCCTGATAATCGAAGTCCATCCCGACCCGGAGCACGCTTCGAGCGATGGTCCGCAATCGCTGAAACCGCAAAAGTTCGCGGATATGATGCAGAGGATGAAGCTTGTGGCAGAAGCGGTTGACAGAACATTGTAACGGAGAAACCTTTTCCCTTGCGCTTCCCGGCCTGTTCCGCTACCATGAGCCCAAACTCATTTTCCAGGAGGGACCATGAAGCGGATAGTTGTCGTTGTTCTGGCCATGCTGTTCTGGGTGCTCCCCGCGCAGGGGCGGGAGAATGTAATCGACGCCGAAGGCTTGCGGATTTCGGGAGAACAGGGGTTCAAGGAGATACTCACCCTCTGGCGCGACGGACGCCATGACGAGCTGTACCGCCACACCACAAAGGCGGGGAGCCACACCAGGGAATATTTCGTCGCCAAGCTGGCGGAAGCTGGTAAAAAGCCCTCCTGTTGCTGGGAGATGGCTCAGGATGTGTCGGTCAAGGTGAAAAATGACGCTGAAGTGGAAGTCAGGGCAACAGTGGGGCTGGAGACCCTGTCAAGCCGGACGGAACATTCCACCCGCTCGTTTCGGCTGCTGAAAGAGAACGGAATATGGAAGATACCGATGAACGACATCCTCTCCCTGGCAGGCGCCACCAAGAAGAAGACTTCCAAGTCGAAGAAAAAGAAGAAATCGGGGTACGAGGGCTGAAGGTAGAGACGCATGCCATGCGTCTCTACGCTATTGACAATTCGGCATCAAGAGGTGGACTATGGTAAAGCATATAAACGTCACCAGCCGCAGCCGCACCGAATTCATCGACATCACTGAAGCAGTGCGGGAAGTGGTTAAAAATTCCCGTGTCACCAGCGGAGTCTGCCACCTCTTCGTACTCCACACCACTGCGGCAATCACCATCAACGAGGGGGCCGACCCCAACGTCATGCGCGACATGAACGGCTTCCTCAACCGCCTCGTGCCGACCGATCCCTACTTCACCCATGCCGAGGGGAACTCCGACGCCCACATCAAGTCGACCCTGGTGGGGGGCTCGGAGACCATCTTCATCGACGAAGGCCGCCTGGTCCTCGGCACCTGGCAGGCCATCTACTTCTGCGAATTCGACGGGCCGCGGCAGCGGAAGGTGTCGGTGAAGGTCGTATGAGAGCAGGCATGCCCCCCGTCATCTCTTGGTCTTGCAAATATCCAAAGCAAAAGGGCTTGCGCATCTCCTAAGATTCTTCAAAAGGGTTGTCATTGCATTGACCTTCTTTTTTTATTAGTAAGTTGTGATCGTCCCTTCACGACTGAGTATCCGGAACCTGTTATCTCCTAAGTACAGCAGCTCTACAGCTCCCAATTGGCCTCCTTTCAAACCTCCGGCAATTCCTGGAGTAGTGGTTAGAGAAGGAAAAAAAGTATATATCTGGCCACCGCCTTCCACCGCAACCAGTTGCGTCCCGTCAGCCGAAGAGGCGACTGCTTCCCAATTTGCAGTAGTGCTCGCGGTCCAGCTCACTCCGGCATCAGTGGAAGTATAAATGTTACCAGTCCCCCCCGGCACCGCAACCAGCCGCATCCCGTCAGCCGAGGAGGCTACGGACCACCAGTTCAATATTGGTGCATCAGTGCTGACGGCCCAACTTACCCCGGCATCGGTCGAGGTATAGATCTGGCCATTTTGAACTACCGCCACCAACTTCATTCCATCAGCCGAGGAGGCAACGGAACGCCAGTTTGCCGTTGGTGCGCTTGCGCTGACGGCCCAAGTTACCCCAGCATCAGTGGAGGTGCATATTTGGCCACCGACAGCCACTGCCACCAGTCGTATTCCGTCTGCAGAGGAAGCAACGGAAGAATACCATCTCGCCGTTGGCGGACTGTTGCTGATAGACCAGGTTACACCGCCATCACTGGAGGTGTATATTTTGCCGCTTCCTTCCGATGCCACCAAACGTGTTCCGTCTGCAGAGGATGCAACAGACAACCAAGATGCAATTGGAGCGCTGGCGCTGGCAGTCCAGTACCAACCGGCATTGGAGGATGTGTAAATTTTCCCTCCTGACGCTGCCAAGACCAGATGCTTACCGTCAGAGGAAGAGGCAACCGAGCACCAATACAGAGCAGGTGCATAAATGCTGGCAGACCAAGTCACCCCCGAATCGGCGGAGGTGTAAACTTGGCCATATACTGAGGCCGCCACCATTCGCGTCCCGTCTGCCGAAGTGGCGACTGTGCTCCAATATGCAGGCGGGGCGCTCCAGTTGGCCGACCAGGTATTGCGGCCTTGCCCAGTCAAGATTGATTGGCCGGGATTTTGAGCAATCTGCCACCCGCCCATACCCGCTCCCGCAACCCTGATGATGTCGCCTATGGAAGGCGAAGCTGGAAGTGTGATAACAACCGGCGCTGTGTTATCGCTTGCAATATAGCCAGTGCCAGAAGTTGCAAGCTGTGCTGTGCCGGCAACACTTACCCAATTCATGGTCTGGCCAGGAGGCCCTTGCGGTCCAACCGGTCCCTTTGGCCCTTGCAAGCCCTGTGGCCCCTGAAGACCTTGCGGCCCTTGCGGGCCGACGGGACCAATTGGTCCTTGAGGGCCGACTGGCCCCATTGGTCCTGGCTCATTCCAAAGCATTCCATATTCATTAGAATCACATTGCGTAGTTGCGGCCACAATCCGTATGGCGCCACTGTTCTTGTTAGTGCAAGCATAAAACGTTGTGCTTGCAGTGTCGGCTAAACCTAAGCTGGCTGTAGCCAAGAGCAAAACTGTAACTGTCACGCAAATACAAAATGATGGGATTATTTTTTCCATTATGCCCTCCTTTGATTTCCAGCCTAATCGACCGTTTTCCTAAGATCCTTTCGCCGCCAGCCTCTGCTCAACCTCCCGCAGATTCTTTTCCACCTCCGGGAAATGCGGAAGCAGGTTTAGCACTGTGGTCCATGCTTTTTGCGCCTTTTCGAGCTGATTAGTGTCCCGGCACACATACCCGAGGCTGTAAAACGCGCGATAGTCGGCCGGATCGAGCTCTGTTGCCTCGCGCAGATATTTTTCCGCCTCCAGTTTCTCTCCTGCCCAGGCGAGCGCATAGCCGAGAGTGTACAGGTTTTCATACTCCCTCTCTCTTTGGACGACCTCTTTCAAAAAGCCGGCAGCCTGCCCATACTGCTTTGCTTCGATCATTCGCCGCCCCAATTCGAGGCCAATGCCGTCAGGGTCGCCCGATTTTTCGGCATAGATACTGTACCACTTCAGTGCCTCTGCGAACCTTCCCGTCTCGGCACAGATGAGGACCAGCCCCCTGAGGGCAACCTGAGAGTCGGGCGATGCTTTCAGCATCTTGCCGTAGTATTTTTCCAAGTCCTGCCGTATTTCCAGCACCCTGTCGAGGAACAGTATTCCCTTCCGCAACACTATTTCGACATCCTGCCCTGCATATAGAGCGGCCTCATCAGATGAGGCGACGACGATTTCGCGCCGCCCTCCGGAAGCGTCCCATCCATCTATGACCACTTTGCCGTAATTCAAGGCACCGCGATATGGTTGCGACACCATCGCGATCCTGGCCGTCTTTATTATGACAGGCCGGGTGCTGACTCCATTGATGGCAAGAAGCAAGGCTGCAAGGGCGTAGACCCCGATGACGAGGAAGCTGGCACGTTTGACCAGCCCGACGACAGTCGAAAGATAATTGTTGCCTTGGAGGATGAGAACAAATTCGTCCAGGAACAGGATGATCCAGAGATACAGCAGAAAAGCCCCGGTTTCGGGCAAAAAGGCGTTATGCTCGAACAGCGGAATCCGGAACCGCATGAACAGGAAATCCGACCAGACAATAACCATGAAGACGGTCGAATAGAGGCCAAAGATGCGACGCCTTGGATTCATGTCGCGCAGGTGAGCTATAATGTCAGGCATCCCTTTCATCGGCTTTTCCCCGCTGCAACGTTTCGTTCCATATAAGACACCAGACGCTGTGCTCCGGCATGGTTCGGCTGCAACCGCAGGATCTCCTTGATTGCCGCATAGGCCTCCTCGTATTTCCCCTCCCGCCGGTACAAATACTGTAGGTTGAATAGTGCATTCACATCATGTGGTTTGTGCCTGAGTGCCTGCTTGTATGCGGTAATGGCCTCGTCTGTTCTTTTGAGCTTTGTGTAGGCCTCCCCCATTTCTGTAAACGCCTGTGAGTCCAGTTCCGATTCTTCCCCCGACCGCACGGCCGCGTCGTGCGACTTTTTGTAAAACTCAATGGCTTCCTGATATTTTTGCATCTGCATCAAGCAGTCGGCCTTCAGCTTGTATGGATAGGGACGATCCGGATATCTGTTTATCATTTCAGCGCAAACGTCGAAGGCCTGGTCATATTCTCCCGACAGCATGAGGGTGTATCCATACCTGCCCATGCTCTGATAATCCGCGGGATTCAGGTCATGCGCCTTTTTGAAATAAACGCTGGCCTGCCTCATGTCGCCGTATTTTTTATAAAGGAGCTCACCGAGCTTGTAGGCGAAGAGTGGCTCGGCATTTTCAATTTCGACCGCCCTCTTGTAACTTGCCAGTTCCTGCTCCGGATTGCCCAGAACGCCTTGCACATAGCCCATTCTGTTGTAGGCATCGGCATTACGCGGATTTATTTCAACTGCTCTTTCGAACTGAGCCAACGCTTCCCCGTATTGAGCTTCCTTAAGATACATGACCCCTTTGCAAAGGTAGGCCTCATCGAGCTTTCCATCGCGTGCAAGGGCCTTGTCCGCGTAAGAGATCACGTGTTTTTGCCGTCTCGCATCTATGATGCGCAGGTAGCGGTTCAGATAAGCCAAGGTCAGATACAATTCGGCGCTATCATTGATTTTCAAATGTTCCAGCCTGTCTAGCGCGACCAGTATATTGAGAAATATGGCGGTGTTTTTCCCTTCATAGTTCTGCCTGAAAAGATGCGCAAACAGTTCTTGGGACTTCTTGTATTCCCCTTCCATCACCAGAGAGGTCGCCAACCCGACCCTTGCCTCGTAGTCATCCTTTTTCAACGCCAGCGCCCGCTGATATGCCTCTGCTGCATCGGCATACTTCCCCCTGGAAAAATTGAGGTCGGCAAGGAGATAATACAATTCGATCTTTCCCGGTTCATTGCTGATCCGATCGGTAGCCGTCCTGGTGTAGCTGTCGAGAGACGCGGGATCGTATGCCAGGGCATAATGCCGGCGCCAGTGGCGGGAAGCGGTTTCGTAGCGACCCGACTCGTAAGCGACCAGAGCCACAATGCCACTCCATGACGGGACCAGAAGACGAGAATCCAGGCTTGCGTAATATTGGGCCGCTATATGATACAGGGCATAAAGGACCAATAGTACGCAGGTTATGACGCGGGAGGTTTTCTTTTTCCGGTTGTCGCTTTTGGGCGCATTCTGGGAGGACGAGTCGGGCTGCGTGGATATTTGAGGGAGTCCGTAGTTCATGACCGATCACTTCCATTAAACTTAAGTTGCTGGCCGTAACCCTGTGGGAAATAAGCTATTACGACTTATGTCTAAATTAATATCAGGCAACAAAAGCAAGTCAAAATTATAATTTGCCAATTTTTCAGTTGCGACAGGCTATCCGAAATCGAATTTTCCTTTCTACGAATCCTCCTTGACCCCCTTCACCCCTTTCGGCTATCCTTATAAAGATGCCGAACTTAATTAAATCACCCGAAAAACCTGAAATCCTCGCCCCCGCCGGCTCGCTGGAGGCATTTTTCGCCGCCATGGAGAAGGGGGCCGACGCGGTCTACGCCGGGCTCAAGGCCTTTTCCGCCCGGGCCAAGGCGAAGAACTTTTCCCTCGAACAGCTGGAGCGGATGCTCGCCTATGCCCACGCCCACGGCCGGAGGGTCTACGTCACCCTCAACACCCTGATCAAGGAAGCGGAGTTGCCGCTCCTGGTGGAGACACTTTCCGCTCTTGAAGCCATGCGCGTTGACGGGGTCATCATCCAGGACCTGGCCATCTGGCGCCTGATTCGCGACCACTTTCCAGCAATTCCCCTGCATGCCTCCACCCAGATGACCATTCACAACAGGGCCGGGGCCAAGCAACTGGAAGAGATGGGGTTCAAGCGGGCGGTCCTTGCCCGGGAGCTGCAACTGGACGACATCGCTGAGATCGCTGCCTCAACCTCGGTGGAGATCGAATGCTTCATCCATGGGGCGCTCTGTTTCTCAATCTCCGGGCAATGTTACTTCTCCTCCTTCCTCGGCGGTTACAGCGGCAACCGGGGGCGCTGCGCCCAGCCCTGCCGCAGGCTCTACCGCCAGCGGGGAAAAGAGGGGTACTACTTCTCCCCCAATGATCTCTCCGCCATAGATATCCTGCCGCAGCTGGCGCAGGCGGGCGTCAAGTCTCTCAAGATCGAGGGAAGGATGAAGCCGGCCGAATATGTGGCCAACGTGGTATCCGCCTACCGGATGGTTCTGGACGCCCCCGAACGGAAACGCGCCGACGCTGTTACCGAGGCAAAGGAGCTCCTCAAGGCCTCCTTCGGCCGCGTTCCGACCAAGGGGTTTCTCGTCTCCAGCAATCCGACCGACATCGCCACCCCCACCCTGAAAGGGGCAACGGGGCGGTTCCTCGGCAACATCAAGAGCACAAGCGGCGGCCGGATCGTTTTCGAGGTCAGGGACCGGCTCCACATCGGTGACCGCATCAGGGTACAGCCGAAGAGCGACATGGCGGGGAAAGCTTTCACCGTGAAGGAGCTGTTCGTCGGCAGGGAGCAGGTTAAGTCCGCCAGGGAGAAGAGCACCGTCGCCACCATTGCGCCGTTTCCATGCTCGTTAGGGGACGCGGTCTTCAAGGTCTCCTCCGAAACCGCCTTCACCATGAGCGAGAATGCCTGCCAGCGGCGGCTGGAGTCGCTGAAACCGGAGCCCCTGCCGTGCGACCTGACCATTTCCTGGCGGGAAGGGACCATGGATATCGCCGCGACGTGCGGAGATATCCAATTCCAACGCGAGTACGAGTTGGGAGCGCTGGAGCCTGCCCGCACCGGCGACATGGAAGGGGTTCTGCGCGCCCAGTTCGAGCGGTCCGGCGACATCCCCTTCCGACTTGCGAACTTCTCCGCACCGGACTTCCCTCCGCTCCTGGTCCCCCTTCCCCGCCTGAAGGACATACGCCGCGACTTTTTCCGCGCCCTGGCCGACGAGGTGCGGGGGAAGCGCAAAGCGAGGACCGCTGAAGCTAAGGGGCGGGCACTGGAGGCGCTGCGCCTTCCATCGGCAGCCAAGACTCCTGCCAGAAGCGAAACTGCCGTAAAAGTCGACAACTTGCGGGACTGGCCCCTCCTCCACCAGGAGGGTGTGGATGCCCTGATCGTTCCGGTATCCAGGGCCAATCTTCACCAGCTCCCTACGGTCGCACGCAAATTCAGGGGACGCGAGGAGCAGCTGATCTGGCACATCCCCTTCATCATCTGGAACCATGAGCTCGATGCCTATCGCGAGGCGATTCGCTTCATCATGAATGCCGGGTTCCGGCGCTTCGAGCTCTCGAACCTCTCCCACTTCCAGTTCTTCAAGGGGATGGATGCGGAACTTCTCACCGACTTCCGCCTGTATTCCTTGAACACCCAGGCTTTGCAGGCCTGGCAGGATGTGGGGGCCACAAGCGCCACGCTCTATATCGAGGACGACGGCGAGAACATGGAGCGGCTTCTCAGCGTTGATCTCCCCATCCGGCGCAGGGTCATCCTCTATGCCTCCGTGCCGGTCATAACCTCCAGGATCAGGATCAGGGAGTTGAAGGGTGACAGCCAGTTGGTCTCGGATCGGGGAGATATCTATGATGTGGCGGCCAGGGACGGACTTACGGTGGTCACGGCCAAACGCCCCTTCTCAATCAGCCACTTCCGGGGAAGACTCGCCCAGGCCGGTTGTTCATCCTTCGTGGCCGATCTGGCCCAGGTTCCGGCCGAGCATCGCAAACGGCTGATCGATGCCATTTCAAGAGGGGAACAGATTCGCGACACTTCGGAATTCAATTTTTCGATGGGACTGGTATGACTTGGTAGGGGCGCACCTGCGTGTGCGTCCTTGTCTCAACCTTCAACAGCATCAGGGCGGACACATGGGTCCGCCCCTACTAAAGGATGTACAATGAGCATTTTCGACAAGATTCGCAACATACCATTCATGGATATGATAAAGGACCAGCGGCTGAAGGAGCTGCTGCTGAAGCGGGAATTCCGCCTGAGCGAGGACTATCTCCAACGGGAGTTCCTGCGCAAGGCCGAGGACGACGAGGTGAGCAACCTCATCCTGAAGCTGGAGAACGGCTTCGGCACGCTCTCCGGGAAGGTGAAGAAACGCCTCCTCCCCTTTGCCGTCCCCTTTTCGGCCCGCTTTGCCATCCATGCCGTAGATTTCTCCCGCAGCGGAAAAGTAGTCCTCTTCAAGATGGAGGAGATCAAGCCGATCGACAGCGACTGGCTCACCCAAAAACTGGTGCGTAACGTACCGTTTCTTGCCTATGCTGACAGAATCCTCGTCTGCGACCTGGAGAGAGTCCCGCGCCTGACCGAACTCTTCTCCTACCAGGTCAAGGGGGTCCGCCCCCTCGATCATGTCGTCCTCAAGGAGCTTTCCTTCTGCGAAGGGGAAGTGGTGGGGAGGCTCGGCCTATGCCTGTAGAGGATTATCTCGTCCGAGTCATGACGAAGGAGGGGAACATCCGGGCCCTGGCCTGCGTCACAACAGGACTGGCGAATGATCTTTGCCGACGCCACGGCACGTCCCCCACCGCCTCCGCCGCCCTCGGAAGAGCACTGACAGGCGGGGCGCTTCTGGGAGCACTCCTCAAAACCGGCCAGAGGGTGGCGCTCAAGTTCGAAGGAAACGGGCCTCTGCGTAAGATCCTTGTCGAGGCGGACGCCAATGGCGCCGTGCGCGGCTGCGTCGGCGTGCCGGAGGCGGACGTACCACCGAGGGACGGCAAGCTGGACGTTGCGGGAGTTCTGGGACGGGCCGGATTTCTGACCGTAACAAAGGATTTGGGGCTAAAGGAGCCATACCGTGGATTGGTGCAGCTCTACACCAGCGAGATCGCCGAGGATCTGGCCTACTACCTGACCGAGTCGGAACAGACTCCGTCAGCAGTCGGGCTCGGGGTCTATGTGGAGCCCGACGGAACCGTGTCGGCCGCCGGCGGGTTTCTCATCCAGTCCCTTCCCCCGGCCGACGATCTCCTTATTGACCAGCTCATGGAGAAAATCGGCCGGCTCACCTCCGTAACCGACCTCCTGCGTGAGGGAAAGACCCCGGAGGACCTCCTGGCACAGCTGTTTGCCGGGATTTCCTATACGACCCTGGAGAAGCGCGCCTTGGCGTTTCAATGCTCGTGCAGCAGGGAAAAGATCGAGCGGGTCCTGATATCGCTGGGGAAAGAGGAATTGGAAGGGCTGATGGCGAAAAAAGAGCCGGTGGAGATCACCTGCGAGTTCTGTCGCGAGGTCTATCGGGTGGAGCTGCATGAACTGGCGGGACTTCTGCGGGAAGTGTCGGTTACAGAGGCAGGAGAGGCATGAGCAAGCTCGCGGCGATTTTTCAGATCCTCATGGTCCTCGTACTGGTCGGCTTCGGCACCTACGGCCTGTTCAAGGGGGATTTCTCGGCCATGGCCAGCGCAATCCCACTCCTGCTGGTCTACTATGTCTTCGTCACGGCCCGGCGCAAGCGGCCGTGACACCTCGTAAATCCCGAGAACCCGGGAGGCTGATTCAACAGAGCAGCAACTGACCGTCGGCATCGGCCTCGTATTCAACTACCTCCCTGTCCCGAACCGGTGCCGGCCCGGCAGGGGCGGTCGCTTTCGGGATGGCGTTCTCTTTCATTGCACGTTCCTCGGCTTGTTGTGCCGCACGCACGCTCTCCTCTATCACCCGCATCCCCGCCTCTGCCGCCCGCCTTGCCAGCCTGTCGCAGCGCTCGTTGAAGGGATGCCCGTCATGGCCGCGCACCCACTCCCAGGCGACCTCATGGTTGGCGGACAAGGCGGCCAACCGCTGCCAGAGGTCCTGGTTCTTGAGGGCGTCCGGGGTTTCCAGGCGACCGGAGCGCTTCCAGGCCGAAAGCCATTCACTCATCCCCCTGACCAGGTACTGTGAATCGCTGAAGACGCGCACGCGCTTAGGTTTATGCAACGCTTCCAGCCCCCTGATCGCCGCCGTCAGTTCCATCCGCTGCGAGGTGGCGGCGGGCTCGAAACCGCTCAACTCCTTCTCGAATTCCCCAAAGCGCAGGATCACCCCATACCCCCCAGGCCCGGAGTCTCTGCCCGAACCGTCGCAGTAGATCTCCACCACGCCGGGAGGCGGCGGGGTGAAGGCGACCTCCAGTGCTGCGAATTCCAGCTCCCGCAAAAGGGGCATCAGCTCCGGGAGGTTCGGCGTCCGGCGCTGCAAGTCGGCAAGGGAGAGATCGAAGGAGACGTCATAGCGGACGGTGGCCAGGGTTTTCGAGAGCCGGGCCTGGTCGGCATGGGCGTGCAGATTTTCCCGGCGCTGCTTGCCGTTCACCAGACTTCTCCACTCGAGCACCCCTTCCAGGGAACCGAACCGCCGGACCAGTTCGCTAGCTGTCTTCTCGCCTATCCCGGGGACTCCCGGGATATTGTCCGAGGCATCGCCGGCCAGCCCCAGCACATCCGGCACCAGCTCCGGCGGAACCCCGAAGCGGTCTAGCACCTCCTGGGGACCGGACCTCAGCTCTTTCATGGTGTCCAGGAGATTGACGCGATCGCCGACAATCTGCAACAGGTCCTTGTCGCCGGTGACGACCGTGACCTCCAGACCTTGCGCGGCATAGCGGCGGGCCAGGGTGGCAATGACATCGTCGGCCTCAAACCCCGGAGCTTCCAGGGCCGGGATATTGAGGGCCTGCAAGACCTTCCTGATGTACGGCACCTGGGGCACAAGGTCCGCGGGCATGGCGTCCCGATGAGCCTTATACGCAGGATATATCTCCCGGCGAAAGGTCTCTTCCCTTGGAGGATCGAATACCACGGCGAGATAATCGGGGCGGTTCTCCTGCAGGAGGCCGAGGAGCATCCGGGTGAAACCGAAGACGGCATTGGTCGGCATCCCGCCGGAGGTGGCAAGATCCCGGACGCCATAATAGGCGCGGTAGATATAACTGGATCCGTCCAGCAGATAGAGCTGCGGCACTGCGTTCACATTCTCTCCCCTTTGAAGAACCTTCCCATCCTTTTCATTCCCCCCGCAACTCCACTTCCACATAACGGCAGATAGCGCTAAACCCGCAGAATTCGCACTCGCGCGGAGTTACCTGGAAATCTCCCCGCTTCATCGCCTCCACCGTCGCACAGACGCGGTTGAGGAAATTGTCGTCCCCGGCTTCGCGCCGTACCTCGGGGTCGTCGCTCAGAAAATCCCGCAGTTCCCGGTCTCCCAGGAATTCCCGGTCCAGCGGCGTTCCCCTGCGCAAGAGCCAATAACGGGCAGATGCCTGCTGCCACCCTCCCTGTGGGTCAAAACGCTCCATGGCCGCCAGAAGATAGACCGGGAGCTGGAACGAGACCCGCCCCATGTTGTCCGGCTTGAGGAGTTCGCGGTAGCGCTGCTCGTTCCCACCCAACTTGTAATCGACCACCCGCAGGGCGCCATCCCCCAAGGCCACGTCCACCCGGTCGATCTTTCCCCGCAGGAAAATGCCGGCGCCTTCGCCGTTTGCCACCTCCAGGCGTTCGAAGGGCGCCTCGAACAGCTCAGGAACCAGGCGAGATCGCTCCTCCCCCTCGTGCGCCGCCATCCTTTCCAGTATCGCTAGGAGCTTTCCCTTCTCCAGTTCCCAGAGCAGCGGCTCTCCGACGGGGCGGGCCTCTTCCCAGGCAGCAAATACCTCGGCGGCGACTGCGCGCAGGGTCTGCAATTCATCATCTCCCCCCCGCAGCGGCAGCCTCCCCTCCTCTTTCATCCTGGCGAAGAAGGTCCGCAGCACCTCATGCACCAGGCTCCCTTTCTCCGTCATTTCCAGCTCGATCCCCGGCTCTTCCATGGGGCGGATGCCGAGGACGCGGCGGAGAAAGTAGCTGAAGGGGCAGCGGCCGAACTCTTCGAGAAGTGTTGGCGCGAATTCGTTTCCCTCGGGCGATTCGAACCAGGCCTTCAGTTCCGCCCGGATGTCCTCCCGCTCCAGCCTGCCTGTGTGGTCAAAGGAGAGCGTAGAGCGTAGAGCGGAATCCTCCTCGCAGTAAAAACGGTCACGCGCGGCTTCGATGTCCGCAGTTCCCCGAATGCGCCCAACGGATTCCGCAATCTCGCGTAGCGACTCAATTGGCAGCACTGTCCCGTCATCAAGATTGAAAGCTGCCAGTGCGTGGAGCAGTTCGTCCCGTTCCATGCACAGTGGCATTTCCGGCACAAGCCGGCCGACCGGGAGAATTTCCGGTTTCAGCTGAAAGCGCTCCAAGATCTCGTCCACGAACGGCGAGGCAAGCTGCTGGTTCCCCCGGCTGTCGGTGTGGCTCCAGGAGAGGGTCAGGGACTCTTGGGCGCAACCGATTGCCAGCCAGAAGAGAAGCGGCTCCTCCAACGCCTTTTCAGCGGCGGTGCGGAATATGCGTCTTCCGGTGACCTTGTTAAGCAGCTGTTTTTCCCGGTCGCGGAACAGGGGATGGCCGGTGTGGCGGGACGGGCAAATCCCCTCATTTAGGCCGCCGATGAAGAGGTGGGGATAGGTGAGGCCGCGGGCATCGTGAAAATTGAGGATGGTGACCCCGGAGCCGCGCGTGCCGGCCAGGAATTCGTCCTCCATCCCCTGCTGGAGGAGCGATGCGAACTCATCCGGCTCCATCGGCGTATCCGCCATGCCGAGGGCGTTGAGATCGCGCTCCAGCCCGGAGAGGGCCTCGCGGAACTCCATGATGGCGGAGGCGTCCCGGCGAAGCGACCGGTCGTCTCCCCGCTCCAGCGCCCGGCGATAGAAGCCGTGGCGCTCGATGAACCGCTCCAGAAGCTCGGTGAATTCGCGCACCGTCTTTCGACCGGAAAAGAGGCGCAGTTCCTTCATGAGGGGAGACAATGCGTGCAATACCCGCTCTTCGCGCAGTGTCGATCTCTCCTCCTTCTTGCGTCGCCGGATATGCCGCTCCAGCCGGGATTCCACTCTTCCCAGGGTCTCATCGATGTAGGAGGCGGCCACGAGCACGTCCTCCACCTCGTCCGGAGCAGAAGGAGGGCTGTTTCCAGCGAAGAGGGGCGCGAAATAGGTGGACTTGACGAGATCGAGAAGTTCCTCCCGCCCGAACCGCGACCGGACGATGGCAAAGGGGGACATAAGGGTCCGGGCGAGGGGGGAGGTCCAGAGGGGGGCGCCGCGGCGGTAGGAAACCGGGATGCGGAAGCGGCGACAGACATCCTCCATCATCGGCCCGAAGCTCCGCTGGTCGCGGAAGGCGACGGCGATCCCCTCCGGCGGCACCCCCTGCTCCAGAAGGAGCCGGATGCGGCGGCCGATCTCCTCGCACTCCCGGTAGGCGCCGGGAGCGGCAAAAAGTGATAAGCCAACAAGGGGAGCAGGAGGTACTTCCCCGACAACGCCATCCGGGGCCGCCTGCAAAGAGACCGTGAACGGTGCATCCGGTTCCGCAAACTCCAGCTCCAGGGCCAGCTCCCCATCGTCCAGAGCCTCGAATGCCTCGACATTCCGGCTTACATAGGCGTATATCTCTTCCCGTTCCGGATGATAGGGGAAGACGATCCGGACCGGTAGCCGGCGGGAGAGTTCGGCTATAAGCTGGAGTTGAAGGGGTGAAAAATCATAGATGCCGGACAGGGTCACCCCTGATACGCCCTTGAACGCCTGGGGCAGCTCCCCGCTCCGCCGCAAATGTTCCAGGGCGGTGGTCTCCAGGTCGGCCTGTTCGGCCATCCCCTTCTCTGCCAGCGCTTTCTGCCAAGCAACGGCGAGGTCTGCCAGTTCACGGAGCCGCTCCGCTCCAGGCAGGCGCCGGACGAGCGAGCCAAACTCTTCCGGAGTGATGAGCGATTGCTTCAGTTCCGTGCAGAAACCCTCAAGCGCCCGGAGAAAACCTCGATATTCGGCGACATTCGAAAAATTTCCGGACCGCTTCCCATAAAAGTCCTTCACCACAGCCTCAAGAAGCAATCGGCGCCCCACGGGCGAAACAGGACGCTTCAGACGTGGCGAACAGGCGGCGATCTCCTCTGTCAGCCGCTTCAATGTCATGGCGCGCAGGCCGAGCAATACGCCCTCGGCGGCAATATCCCTGCGATTGAAGGCATCCACGGCAGCCGACGTGGGGAGTATGTGGAGCATGGTTTCTCTGGACATGCGGGGATTATATCCCACACTCCCTCCTGCTGGCAATCATGCAAATATTCGATAGAATTTCATGAAGCATTAGAATGAGGCGGAGGGAACCCATGAAAATCTTCATCAGCGGCGGGACCGGCTTTATCGGCGGCCATCTCCGGAAGGCACTGCTGGCAAGGGGACATACGTTGCGCCTGCTGGTGCATCGCCGGAGTGAAAGCCTGGAGCCTGAGGTAGAGCAGGTGGAAGGGGACGTGACCATTCCGATCACCTTCGCCAAAGCGCTGGAAGGGTGCGACGCCACCATCAACCTGGTGGGGATAATCCGGGAATTTCCCGGACGTGGCATGACCTTCGAGCATCTCCACGTGGAGGCAACCCGCAACATGGTGGATGCGGCCGAGGGCGCCGGGATCCGGCGCCATTTGCAGATGTCGGCCCTGGGTACCCGCCCCAATGCGGTATCCAACTACCACAAGTCAAAGTACTGCGCCGAGCAGATCGTCCGCACCTCCGGCCTCGACTTCACCATCTTCCGGCCCTCCATTGTCTTCGGGCCGAAGGACGATTTCGTCAACAAGCTCGCCCGCTATATCCGGACCTATCCGATGATGCCGGTCATTGGCGATGGAAAGTACCGGCTCCAGCCGATCTCGGCCGACGATGTGGCCCGCTGCTTTGCACTGGCCCTGGAGATGCCTGAAACCGTGGGCAAAACCTTCGAACTGTGCGGTCCGGACCGCCTCCCCTATAACGAGCTCCTCGACACCATCGGAAAGATCCTCGGCAAGCCGAAGATATCCAAGCTCCCGAACCCGCTCTGCATCATGAAGCTGGTGGTGCCCCTCCTGCAGTGGCTCCCCTTCTTCCCCATCACCATGGACCAGATCCTGATGCTGGTGGAGGAGAATATCTGCGACGGCAAATGGCGCGAAACCTTCGGCTTCGAGCCGGAACGGTTCGAGCCGGGGATCGCGAAGTACTTGCATCCGTAGGGGAAGTTGGTTATAACCGGGGAAACGCAATTCGAGGTTTCAAGTTATGACCCTCAGTGAAAAAGACATCCTGGAGGCCCTCTCCAGCACCAAGATCCTCGCCTCCATGATCACCCCGGCCGTGCTCATATCGGCCTGCGGCACCCTGATCTTCTCCACCTCGGGGCGGCTCGGCCGGCTGTTCGACCGGATCAACACCCTGAAGAGCGAGGCCGAAGCGATCGTCGCGGGGAAACTGGAATTCACCGATGAGCGCCACGATTACATCAGGCTCCAGCTCTCCCGGCAACGGACCCGCGCCCACCTGATCCAACGCTCGCTGGCAGCCCTCTATACCGCAACTGCCCTGTTCATCGCTTCCAGCCTGGCCATAGCCCTGAACGTCGCCTACGGCTCATCCGAAACCAGCTGGATTCCGACCATCATCGCACTGATGGGAGGGCTCTTTCTCTTCGCCGCCAGCGCCCTGCTCCTCTATGAGAGCCGTTACAACCTGAAATTCATCAACAGCTATCTCGACTTCGTCGAATCCCTGCTGGAGAAACCGGTCCACCATCCTCCCGGATCGTGACCACCTCCCGCATGAAACCCGGCCAAATTTATTGACTTTTCCGGTATTGAACCTTATAAATGGATACCTTTAGCGGGCTGGTGGACATGGATTTCGATATTGCATTGACGGTTGATGTGGAAGAGTGGTTCCACGTCTGCGGACTCTCTTCAAAACCGGTTGTTCCGCCTTCCGACTTCCGCGTTCTGTCCAATATCGAAAAGCTCCTGACGATCCTCGCCAACCACCAGGCCAGGGCGACATTTTTCATTCTGGGAAGCGTGGCGCAAAAGGTTCCGGAGCTGGTACCGCTGATCGCCGCCGCCGGACACGAACTGGCCTCCCACGGCTTTTCCCATGAACTGGTCACTTCCCTGGGGCCGGAAGATTTCCGCGATGAGCTGCGTCGCACCGCCGACATTGTGGCGTCACAGGGAGGCGGCAGACCGGTGGGCTTCAGGGCGCCCCAATGGTCTCTTTCGCGGGGAAAGACGCCGTGGGCATTCGACATCCTGCGGGAAGAGGGGTATATTTACGACTCCAGCCTCAATCCCGTTAGTTTAGTGGGTAACCCTGCCGGGCCGCGTCTACCCTTCCGGATGGAACTGCCGGCAGGTGGCCTCTGGGAAATCCCCCCCATGGTCGCACCTTCGCCGGTCGGCAATCTTCCGGTCGCTGGCGGGTGGGGATTCAGGTTTTTCCCGCAAAGTCTTATTACAAGCGGCATTCGCTCGGCAAACAGGAACGGAGCGCCGGCGGTCCTCTTTCTGCACCCGAGGGAGCTCGACCCTGCCGGGCCGCGGCTGAAGCTTTCCCCGATCCGATCGTTCGCGGCCTATGGCCCGCGCAGCGACGCAGCAGGGCGGCTGGAGACTCTTTTAAGGCAATACCGCTTCGGGACAATGCTACAGATGGTACAGGCGTGGGAATCTGCATAATCATACCGGCTTTCAATGCCGCGGCCACGATTCGGGATGTGGTGGCCGAAACCCTGTATTCGGGCTTGCCGGTTCTGGTAGT
The DNA here is from genome assembly GCA_016177775.1 of Geobacter sp. Classification (GTDB taxonomy): domain Bacteria; phylum Desulfobacterota; class Desulfuromonadia; order Geobacterales; family Geobacteraceae; genus JACOUQ01. Next base: position 47,309 of record JACOUQ010000016.1, on the reverse strand, counting down.
AAATGACGGCTCAACGGACAGCACAACCGATGCCCTGAAGGGGCTGGAAGTCGAGATAGTCGCGCATCCGTCGAATCTTGGAAAGGGTGCCGCCCTCAGGACCGGTTTCCAGTGGGCACTGTCACATGGCTTTGATGGCGTCGTCACCCTGGACGCGGACGGCCAGCATGATCCATCGGCCATCCCCCTGCTGGTGAAGACCGCCGGCAATGGAGCAGACCTCGTTCTCGGTTCCCGGTTTGCCAGGTTCGACGAAATGGCGGGGCTCAGAAGGCATTGGAACCGTTTCGGGGCCTGGTGCATGGAGAAGCGGACCGGCTTCGACATCAGCGACAGCCAGTCCGGGTTTCGCTACTATTCCGGCCGCCTGCTCCGCTCTGTGGAACTATCCTCCAGCGGTTACGAACTGGAGATGGAGATCCTCCTGAAGACCTGGCGCGCGGGGTTCAGAATCGCGTCGGTCCCGGTTCCTCCGCGGATTGCCGACGGTCGGGCCACCAGCCATTTCCGGCCGGTGCGCGACACCTGGAACATCTGCATGACCTTTCTGCGTTTCATGTAATGAGGTAAAAGCCCCTATGCTCCAGAGCATCAAAGACTACTCAATCGAAAAGATCGTTTCGCTCCTGCTGTCCATGGTCACCAGCAGCTCCAACGAGAACCTGGTGCGGATGACCTATCTGATGGAGAGGATCCCGAAGAAGAGCTATTACCGGGAGCGGATCCGCTGGATCAGGGAGATGATCCGCGAAAACCACCCGAGCATCGAGTTTCCCCGCCGCATCCTGCGCGACCTCCACCCCAACCAGCGGGACAAGTGGATAACGAACCTCGCCGTAAACCACCTTCTCTCCGGCACCAACAAGCGCAAGGCCTGGGCCGACCGCGAAGGGTTCTATCCCCCTTCCACCGTGGTCATCAGCCCCACCATGCGCTGCAATCTCTCCTGCTACGGCTGCTACGCCGGCGACTACGAGAAGTCCCTCGAACTCACCATAGACGAGATCGACTCCGTGCTCCGCCAGATGAAGGAGATGGGGGTCTATTTCGCTGTCATCTCAGGCGGCGAGCCGTTCTTCATGGAGAACATCTTCGAGATCTTCCGCAGGCATTCCGACATGGCCTTCCTGGTCTTCACCCACGGCGGGCTCATTGACGAAAAGATGGTGGAAAAGCTGACCGAGGTGGGGAACGTCATGCCCGCCTTCTCCCTGGAGGGCCATGAGGCAGAAACCGACGCGCGCCGGGGGTCGGGCCACTTCGCCAAGGTGATGCGGGCCATGGACCTGCTGCGCGAGGCAGGGCTGTCATTCTGCGGCTCGTTCACCCAGACCAGGGAAAACACTCCGATCATCACCGACGCTTCCTACATCGACATGCTCCTGGACAAGGGGTGCTTTGCCCTCTGGCTGTTCTCCTACGTCCCGGTCGGCAGAAGCCCTGACCTCAATCTCATGCCCACCCCGGAGCAGCGCGACTTCATGCGCCAGAAGACCGCCGAGTTCCGGGCAACCAAGCCGATGATCTTCGTCGACTTCTGGAACGACGGCCCGATAATCAACGGCTGCATCGCCGGTGGACGGAAGTATTTCCACATCAACGCCAACGGCGACATCGAGCCGTGCGTCTTCTGCCACTTTGCGGTGGACAACATCCGCCGCACCTCCATCCGGGATGCCCTCGCCTCCCCGTTTTTCAACAGGATACGCCAGCGCCAGGGGGAGCACGAGAACCTCCTCCGCCCCTGCATGCTCATAGACCACCCCGATACCGGGCGCGAGATGTTCGCCACGTCCGGCGCCTATGCCACCCACAACGGCGCTGACTCGATCTTCACCGCTTTTGCGGAGAATATGGACGAATACTCCAGGGCATACGCGGAGATTGCCGATCCCGCCTGGGAGAAGGAATTCACCGGAGACGCCGGGGCAAAAAGGCGCGCGAAATGACGCAATGAACGTTCTGCTGGTAAACCCGCCATCGAGCAATGTCTTCACCACCTTCGGGATGAGCCTTCCGCCGATGGGGCTTCTCTATGTCGCCGCCTCCCTTGAAGCAGCGGGGCATCGGGTAGTGGTGAGAGACCTGCAGATCGATCCGGACGGGCTTTCAGCAAACGATCTCAGGAATGCGGACGCAATCGGCATCAGCGCCGATACGACCCGCGTGAAAAAGGCGATGGCGTTCGCCCGACGCGCCGCGGCATCCAACAGGCCGGTCATCATGGGTGGACCCCACCCGCAGTTCATGTCGGAGGAGGTCCTGGGCTCCGGCTCTGTCGACTATATCGTCAAGGGTGAGGGGGAGCAGGTCTTCGTCGACCTCCTGGCCGCGCTCAGCCGGAAGGATGACCCCGCCGGCGTAAACGGCATCGTTTACAGGGACGGTCACCGCATCCTGGAGACCCCCAACGCACCGCCGCCGGACGTGGAAAAACTCCCGTTTCCCGCCCGGCATCTGGTCGACATGCATCGCTATTCGGCAACCCTCGACGACCGGCCACTTACCCCGGTGATCACCAGCCGGGGATGCCCGTCGGCCTGCCGCTTCTGTTCCTCTTCCAGCTTCTTCGGCAGGGGATGGCGAAGCCGCACGGCTGCTTCCGTTCTGGCAGAGCTGGAGGAGGTGTACGAACGCTACGGATTCCGCGCCGTCGCCTTTACCGACGACAACTTCACCCTGGCGCCGCAGCGGGTGGTGGAGATTGCAGACGGCATCCGCGAGCAGGGCTACGACCTCAAGTGGTGGAACTTTTCCAGGGTCGACACCATTGTGCGCAATCCGGAAATGGTCCGGGCCATGGCCGCCTCCGGCTCCACCATGGTCTATCTCGGGATAGAGAGCAACAATGAAGAAACACTCCGCTCCCTCGGCAAGGGAGCGAAGACAGGGGAAGCGGACCAGGCCGTCAAGCTCTTGCAGGGGAGCGGCATAGGGGTCTATGGAAGCTACATCATCGGCAACCTGAATGAAGCGGGTGCGGACGTCAAGGAAACCATCGACATGGCGATCCGGCTCGACACCGACGTGGCCCAGTTCTCGATCCTGACCCCCTATCCCGGCACAGAGCTTTACGAGGAGATCAAGGGACGGATATTCACCCGCAAGTGGAAGTTCTATGACGGCCTCCACCTGGTGTTCCGCCATCCGCGCATAAACCGCCACCTCATGCAGTATTTGCTGATAAACGCGTTCACCAGGTTTTACCGGCGCTCCCGGAAAGCCAAGGAAGGGTTCAAGTCCGCCGGCAGGCGGAGCAACATGACCGTCGGCAAGGTCGCCGCCTGCGTGTGCGACCTTTTGTTCTGAGTAATAATCGTGGCACTCTACAGCGACACCAATCTGTTCTTCATAAAACTGTTCACCATCCTGGTCCCGCGCGCCCTTCACCCCCCCTTCGCGCTTTTCTGGGGAGGACTCTTCTATATCCTGATGGGAGAGAACCGACGCGGAGTCCGGGAAAACCTGCGGACCGTCACCGGCCAAACGGGGGTGGAGAGGCTGGTGTTCTCCACCTATTACAAGTACGCCCGGAACTGGGCCGACGTCCTCCTGATGTCGCGTCTCGAAGGGGAGGAGCTGGAGAGCCTCATCGGCAGGAAGACTGGCGGCGAACATCTGGAAGAAGCACTGGCCAGGGGGAACGGCGCCATCCTCATCACACCCCATTTCGGCAACTGGGAACTGGGTGGACTTGCCCTGGCGGACCGGAGCGTGCGGGTCAATGTCATGACCTTCCCCGAACCGGACGAGAAGGTGAACCAGATGCGGGAGCGGGTCCGGAGCGAGCGGGGGATCGGCACCATCTATGTGAACCGGGATGACACCTCGCCTCTCGCCATCATCGAGGCAGTGAACGCCCTGAGACGCAACGAGGTAGTGGCCCTTCTCGGCGAGCGGGACGGCTCGTCGCACACCATGGATCTCGATTTTTTCGGCAGGCCGACACCTATCCCGGTCGGCGCCGCCTATCTCGCCCTTGCCAGCGGCGCCCCGGTGATCCCGGTCTTCATCCCCCTGGAAGGTGGGCGGTACTCGACTGTGATGGAGGGGCCGGTATATTTCCAGGGAAGCCGCGGCAACCACGCCGCTGCGGTGCGCGAGGGAACAGGCCGCATACTCCGGGTCTTCGAGAAATATATTCGTGCAAACCCCGATCAATGGTATAATTTCTTCCCATACTGGCAGGAAACCACCATACACCAAGAGGAAACCTGAATGTCCGACCAACTCATGGAAAACATCAAGCAGATGATAATCGACTCTCTCCGTATCGAAGGGATGTCACCGGCCGATATCGAGACCGATGCCCCGCTCTTCGGCGAAGGGCTGGGGCTCGACTCCATCGATGCCTTGCAGCTCGTGGTGGCCATGGAGAAGGATTTCGGGGCTGTCGTCCCGGATGCCGCCACCGGAACCAAGGTGTTCCGGTCGGTCCGCAGCATGGCCGAATACATCTCGGAAAACGGGAAATAAGACCGGCCACTCCAACAACCAGACAAGGCTATCCATCTATGAACTGCTTCATGTTTCCCGGTCAACCCCTCATGGTGTCCCAAGCCTTCCCCGATGACCCGGATTTCGATGCAATATCGGAACTGACCAGGGAAAGGGCCTTTCTGGACCTTTCCGCCCTCTCGTGGACCAAAGGCACGCCAACAGACAGTGTGAAGCTCCAGGTTTACGGGGTCGCCATGAGCCTCTGGCACGCCAGAAAGCTCGGGAGGGAAAAGGTCCGCCCCGCCATCGTTGCCGGGCACAGCATGGGGATATATCCAGCCCTGGCGCTCTGCGGCTGCGTTAGCGAGGAAGACATCCTGGAATTGACTTACAGGGCTGGCTCCTGCATGGCCCGCATGGGCGAAAAGAGGGAGTACGCCCTCGGCTGCGTGACCGGCCTCACCCTGGAGCCGCTCATGGCCATTGCCGAAAGTAACGGCGTCCACCTGGCGAACTACAACACATCCCGGCATTTTCTCCTCTCGGGGGAAAAGGGAGATATCGCCAATGCCGCGGCCGAGGCCTTGGAAAACGGGGCCTTTACGGCAAACACCTTCCCGTGCGACGCCCCCCTCCATACCCCCCTGATGGAGGAGGTCGCCACCCCCCTTCGGGAGATCTTTTCCGGATATCGCTACGCCGAACCGCTAATCCCCATCATGAACCACATTGACCAGGATGTTCTCTCCGCATCGGAAATCCCCGATTTTCTGATACGGGAACTGTGCGAGCCGGTTTACTGGGAGCAAACATACCGGGCGCTGCATGCCGCAGGCGCAACCAGGTTTTTCGAGGTCGGCGCCGGAGATTCCCTGAAAAAATACAATCGCTGGATCCAGCATGAAATGGCATGAAACCAGGGTAAAGGTCCGGTTCAACGAGGTAGACTCCTACCACGTGGCATGGCACGGACATTACGTGGCATGGATGGAACTGGGCCGCAACGAACTGACCGCCCCGTTCGGGCTGGACGCGGATCAGATTTCGGCAGCAGGATACCTGGCGCCGGTAGTATCCCTTGAATTGAGCTATCTCAAGCCCGCCCGGTTCGGCGATCTCCTCACGATTCAAGCCACCCTCGAGAAAACGGAAACCGCAACCCTCGCCTTCGCAAGCAGAATCATCGGCCCCGACGGAAAGCCTTGTGCTGCGGGCAAGACTCTCCACGCATTTACCGACATGAACGGGGAACTTCAATATACGCTTCCCCTGATTATCCGGGAACGGGTGGAGCGCCTTGCGGCCTGGCTGGAGGAAAAATGAACGTTCTCCTTGTCTCGGCAAACCGGGAACGTTCTCCCTACCCCGTCTTCCCCATCGGACTTGCATACCTCGTCCCGCCGCTCGAATCGGCAGGGCACAGCATTTCGGTCCTCGACCTCTGCTTTGCCGATGACCCGAAAGACGCCCTTGCACAGGCACTTAACACCTTTTCTCCCGACGCAGCCGTCATCTCCATCCGCAACATCGATAACGTCACCTTCCCGGCTTCCCGCTCCTACCTCGCAGGGGTCAGGGAGATCGTCGATACCCTGCGCGGGAAGATGCCGGTCATCGTCGGCGGTTCCGGTTTTTCCCTCATGCCCCTGGAGGTCCTTGCCCATTTGGAGGCGGACTACGGCATCGTGGGGGAAGGGGAGGAGGTCCTGCCGCCGCTCCTGGAAGCCCTTGCCGCTGGGACAGCTCCCGCTGGCATTCCTGGGTTATTGAAGAAGGGCGAGAGCGTATGGCTTCCACCGGTGCCGGTGCAAGCCATCGGGGCGCCAGACCGGACGCTGTTCGATCTCTCCCGCTACCATCGCGAAGGGGGCATGGCCAACGTGCAGACCAAGCGGGGGTGCCCCTTTGCTTGCACCTACTGCATCTATCCCCTGCTGGAGGGGAACATCCCCCGCCTTCGGCCCATCGGGGAGATAATTAACGAACTGCGCCTCCTTGTGGACCGCTTCAATGTAAGCTATATTTATTTTGTCGACGACATCTTCAACTATCCTCCCGACTTTGCGCTGGAACTCTGCCGGGAAATGGCGCGGGAAAGGCTCCCCCTCAAGTGGTCGGCATTCGTGAACCCCGGTTTCGTCGATGCTCCCCTCCTCCAGGCAATGCTCGAAGCCGGGTGCGATGCCGTGGAGTTCGGGACCGACGCTGGCTCCCCGCGGATGCTGAAAAACCTCGGCAAATCATTCACCGTCGCCACGATCCGCGAGGCCTCCAGGCTTTGCCGGGAAACCGGCGTCGATTTCGCCCACTACATCCTGTTCGGCGGCCCCGGAGAGGGTGAAGGGACCATTCTCGAAACATTCGCGCTGATGGACGAGGTCGACCCCACCGCGGTCATCGCCATGACCGGCATCAGGATCTTTCCGGGGACAACCATCTACCAGCAGGCCTTGGCAGACGGTATCCTATCTCCTGAAACGCCGCTTCTGGAGCCGGTTTTCTACCTCGCACCTGGAATTCGGGACACGATCTGTGATATAGTGGCGCGCGAAAGCGGCCAGCGCAAGAACTGGGTGGTGCCGGGGATGGAGATCAACATCAGCGACACCATGCTGGAAGCAGTGCGCCACTTCCAGATCAAGGGCCCCCTCTGGAAGCTGATGAAGCGAGTGGGGAGAAGCCACTCCAAGCCGTTGAAAGGTTGAGGTTCAGCGAAACGCCATGGAATTCCAGGATAAAATAATCGTCGTCACCGGCGGCACGCGAGGGATCGGCCGGGCCATCTCCCTTCATTTCGCAAGCCTTGGAGGAAAGGTGACCGCCGCCTACCTGGCAAACGAGGAGACCGCCCAATCTCTGGTGGATGAGGCGCAATCCCTCCCCGGCTCCGTTTCGGTCATCAAGGCCGACGCCAGCACCCAGGACGGGACGCTGGCCATAATGGAGGCGGCGGCAAAAGAGACCGGCGGCATCGACATCCTCGTCAACAACGCCGGGATCATCCGGGACGGCTTTCTCCCCATGATGAGCGAAGGGGACTGGAGCGCGGTCATCCGCTCGAACCTCGATTCCCTCTTCCACTGCTCCAAGTGGGGGGCGCGCAAGATGCTCGCCGCCAGGAAAGGGGCCATCGTGAACCTCTCCTCCATCTCCGGCATCACCGGCACCGCCGGGCAGACCAATTACGCCGCCAGCAAGGGGGCGATAATCAGCTTCACCAAGTCCCTGGCCCGCGAGCTCGGCCCCATGGGGATCCGAGTAAATGCCGTGGCCCCCGGCCTGATCGACACGGAGATGGTTTCGGGCATGAAGCAGGACCTGGTGGAAAAGATCATTAAAAGCTCATCCATCGGCCGGATCGGCAGGACAACCGAGGTTGCCGAGGCGGTGGCGTTTCTTGCCTCGGACCGCGCTTCCTATATTTCAGGCCAGTGCCTGATCGTTGACGGAGGGATAGTTTGAGGCGTTCCCGGATCGCCATAACCGGCCTCGGCATCTTCTGCGGGGCGGGAAGGAACGTGGCGGCCTTCACCGACGCGCTCCTTGCGGGAAAGACCGCCATCGGCCCGGTGGACCTGTTCGACGTCTCCCCTTTCCCGACCCGGATCGGCGCCCAGGTCAGGGGATACGATCCCCTCGGCCACTTCGACCGCCGGCGGGCGAAAAAACTCTCCCGCGCCGACCAGTTCGCCCTGATCGCAGGCCGCGAGGCACTTGCCGACAGCGGCATCTACGGCCTTTACGGATCTTCAGACCTCGGGGTCGTGGTGGGGGCCGGGGCCTCCGGCATGTTCCAGAGCGAGCAGTGGCTCCGCGAAACCCTGCGCGAGGCGAAGGTCTCTCCTTCCCTGCTGCGCGGTCTCCTCCCCGACCGGACAGCAACCGAGCTGTGCCGGGAATTCGGCTTTGCCGGATACCAGGGGACCATAACCACCGCCTGCTCCTCGTCCGCCACTGCCATCGGCTGGGGGGCCGACCTCGTCGCCTCCGGCATGCTGAAAGCCGCCCTCTGCGGCGGGACCGATTCCCTCTCCCTCCTCACCTTTGCCGGATTCAACGCCCTCAAGGTGGTCGACCCGGAACCCTGCGCCCCCTTCAGCCTCGGACGCCAGGGGATTTCCCTCGGCGAGGGGGCCGCGTTCCTGGTGCTGGAGGAGGAAGAGGCTGCCCGAAAGCGGGGCGCGCGGATTTACGGGTATATCTTGAGCTACGCCGCCGCAGGCGAGGCCTATCACATGACCGCCCCGGAGCCGACCGGCGCGCCCGCGGCCAGGGTGATGCGGGAAGCGCTGGCATCGGCCGGCCTATCGCCGGAAGAGATCGGCTGGGTCAATGCCCACGGCACCGGTACCCCGCTTAACGATGCGGTGGAGTCGCGGGCCATGCATACTGTGTTCGGCGAGCGGGCTACCGGGGTGCCGCTGGTTTCCACCAAGGCCCTCACCGGCCACTGCCTCGGCGCAGCCGGGGCGGTCGAGGCCCTGGCCACGGTGGTGGCCCTCAACCGGGAGGCCATCCCCCAGACTCTCAACTTCCGGGGGAGAGACCCGGAATGCGACCTGGACTATTGTCACGAAGGGCCTCGCAAAAGCGGCAAGCGGGCGGCCCTCTCCAACTCCTTTGCTTTTGGCGGCAACATCACGACCCTGGCGATCGGACTATGAACTGGAGCGAAGTGGATATCGTCATAACCGGCATGGCAGCCATTTCGGCCGCCGGCGTGGGACTCGACCCCATGCGGGCCGCCCTGGAAAGCGGCCAAAGCTGCCTCACCCCCGTCCCGGCCGATGTCATCGGCGAGGAGGGGCATCTCTGGGGGAGGGCCGAGGGTTTCAAGGCGACCGACTTCCTCCCCCCCCTCAAGGCGAGGAAACTGGACCGCTGCAGCCAGTTCGCCACCGTAGCTGCAGGACAGGCCCTGAAGCATGCGGGCATCGACCCGGCGGCCCTCGACCCGACCCGGATCGGCATCATTCTCGGCTGCGGATTCGGCGGCATTGCCAACTCGGTGGAGTTTCTCTCCGGTTATTACAAGGGGGGAGTCGAAGGGCTTTCGCCGATGTTCTTCCCCAATACCGTGGCCAACGCGGCCGCCAGCAACGCCTCCATCGAGCACGGCCTCAAGGGGCCGAACGTCACCATTGTCCAGCGCTTCTGTTCGGCCGAGGAGGCCGTGATGATGGCCTGCCATTTCATCCGGGCAGGCAGGGCGGACGTAGTTCTGGCCGGCGGCGTCGACGAGGTTAACCCCCTGATGATCCAGGGGTTCAAGGCCATGGGGCAGCTTGGGAGCTACGCGGCCGGCTTCGGCGAGGGGTCCGGAATCCTGGTGCTGGAGCGGCGGGAGCATGCCGAGAAGCGGCAGGCCGCCATTCTCGGGACAGTCGATACTATCGCGACCGCCGGCCTCCTTGCCGGAAATGCCGATCCGGCACGGGAGCGACTCCTAGCCGGCAGCGAAGATGCAGGGACCATCTCCCTCTCGGGCACGGCCGATATGGACAAGGAACTGACGTCGCGCCTTGCGTCGGCTAGACGCATTGAGCTTCACGGCGTCACCGGGCGCTCCATCGCCATGGGGGGGCTGGCACTGACAGCGCTTATTCTCTCCCTTCGCCCCGGCGAGCGCGGCTTTCACCTGGCCGCTTCCCCGGAGGGGCCATTTTTCTCCATCAATCTGACCGGAGGAAGCGGTGTTTAGCACCGACCCGGCCGCATACCTTCCCCACCGCTACCCATTCCTGTTTCTCGACCGCATCGTCTGCCGCGAGCAGGGTTGCAAAGCCGAGGCCGTCGCCCTGGTTTCGGCCGGTGTCTCCTTTTTCCCCCCCATGATCCTGCTGGAAGCAATGGCCCAACTGGCCGGCGTAGCCGCCGCCGAACGGGAAGGGGAGGGAGGGTTTCTGGCCGCCGTGGAGCATGCGGAGATCACCGCCCCGCCGCAGCCGGGGGACCGGCTTCAGGTGTCGGTCAGCATCATCAAATCGTTTGGCAGGCTCCACCTGGTGGAAGGTGTAGTGCGGAGGGGCGACACGCTCCTGGCAACGGCGAAACTCACCCTCGGCGTGGGGGAGATTGCGGCCTGACAACTTTTTATGCAACTTCAACTTCCTCGACCACCCCCAACCCCCTCCTAACCAAGGAGGGGGCGTTTGCTCCCCTCCTATTTTAGGAGGACCCAAAGGGCCTAAAGGGCTGGGGGTGGTAAGGTTTGGCATGGAATGATGATAAGGACCCATTCGTTGAGAAAAATCTTTCGTTATTCCATCCTGCTCATTTCATTCACCACCCTTTTTCTCGCCAATGCCCATGCCGCCTCAATCCCGGCGGTCGAGGGTCTGGAGATCCTGCGCAAGGGTCTGGCGGATGCCGAGGACTTCACCGCGGATATAGTGCAGGAAAAAAAGCTCTCCCTGATGAAGCGCCCGATCAGGTCCAAAGGGATGGTCCGCTTCAGAAAGCCGGGGCTCTTCTTTATGGAGATGTCTCCCCCCCATGCGAGCCGCATGCTTCTCCGCAACGATCGCCTGGAAATCCTGATGGTGAAGGAGGGAGTCCGTCAGGAGATCCCCCTGCCACAGGAGGAGAACCTCCAGCGCTGGCTCTCCTTTCTCTCCCGTCCGGTCACGCGGATTCCAGAGGGGGTCGACATCCGGGCCGAGCGGAATGCCGATCTCTGCACCCTCACCATCATCCCCCGCAAGAAGGGGCAGGTGCGGGAGTTCGTGCTCGCCTTCCATGTCGACGGCAGGCTCAGGGAACTGGAGATTAAAGAGCATAACAACGACCGGACCACCATCAGGTTCCTGAACATGCGGAAAAACGTCGGCCTGACGGAGCGGGATTTCCGGCTGGAGTGAAAGGTAATGACAAAGAATATCCGATACAGGCTTGCAGGCCTCCTGCTTCTCTCCCTGGCCCTCATCCTCCCCGGCTGCGCCACCCACAAGGCGGCGGTTGTCCCCGCATCCCCCGATGCCCCCATCGAGGCCTTCACCTCGCGCGTCTCCATCACCCTCAAGACGGCGGACGGCAAGCAGAACAGCATGGGGGGCGTACTGGCATACCGGGCACCCGACCGGTTCCGGTTCGTGGTTCTTTCCCCCTTCGGGCTCTCCGTGGCAGACATCGTAACCGACGGACAGCGGCTCACCTGTCTGATTCCTTCCCGGAACATCGCCTTTGCCGGGACCTTTTCCGACCTGCCGGAGCGCCACCCCCTGCGCCAGCTGGCCATGCTCCCGTGGGTCGTGGAGCGACCAAAGCCCGGTTCCCCTGGCGAAGTTTCGACGCGGCGCAAGAGCATCGCCGGCCTGATGGAGACCGTCTATTTCAACGAAATCTGCCTGCCCCAGCGCCGCGTGGCGGAGGGTGGTGCGGAAGTCCGGTACGACGGCTACCAGCCGGTGGACGGCGTCATGCTCCCGACCGGCATCGAGCTCGCCAACGGGTGCGGCGACACGGTCACGATCAGGCTCGACGAGCCTGAGGTGAATCAGACGCCGGATGACAAGGACTTCACCCTCGACCTGACCGACGTGACCGTAGTCCCCCTGACTGAGATGCGGGGATTCTGAGCCGATGCCCCGTCCCCTCACCAGCGCCGTGCGCCGCCTTGTGGCCGGCCATCTCGCCTGGGTATTCCGGTCTACCCGCAGCCATCCCCTCCGCGTGGGCCTTTCCGCTTTTATCCTGCTCCTTCTCGGGGCCGTATCCATCGCCACAACCCGGTTCGAGACCGATGTGTTCAAGCTCTTCCCCGCCAAGGAGGGGCCGCTTCGCCTTTTCCTTGACTCCCTGGAATGGACCGGGGGCGCCAGGGAAGCGGTCTTCCTCCTGGAAGGGGACCGGAAGCTCCTCCCTGCGGAGACCGACCGGTTTGCCGAAAAACTGAGGGAGCTCAGGATCGATGGCGTTCCCGCCTTCCGCAAGGTGACCGCCCGGGCCTATGACCCGGCCGAAGCCCCGGCATTCGCCCAGTTCATAGGCTATGCCGCCTTTCGCCCCGAACTGTTCCTGGACCCCGGCCAGGTCGAGGACTACTTGGCCAGGCTCTCGCCGGAAGGAATAGAGCGATCCCTGGAGCGGTCGGAAACCGAGCTGGCCGGCCAGATGGGGAGCGTTTCCGCCGAGCTGGTGGCCGCGGACCCCCTCTATCTCCGGGATCTGATCGGCCCGCGTCTGCGGCGGGGTGCCAGCTCCTTGGCCCTCGACCCCCGTTCTCCCTACCTCAGCTCCTTGGACGGCAGCCTCTACATAGTCGTCGCCGAGCCGGACAAGCCGGTGCAGGACATGGCCTTTGCCCGGAAGCTGGTGAAGGGGATCGACGCGGCGCGGCGCGGCGCACCCGTGAGCATCACCTGCACCGGCGCCCATATCAACGCCGTCATCGACGAGGCGGCCATGAAGGGGAACATCGCCGCCTGCATCCTCTCGTCGCTTCTCGTTGTCCTCGCCCTCTTCTACGGCACCTACCGCCGGCTGCTCCCGACCCTGCTCCTGCCGCTCATCATCTGCTGCGGGGTGGTGCTGGCCCTGGGGGTGGCGGGGCTCATCCTTCCCTCGGTCCACATCATATCCTTCGCCTTCATGGCCCTCATCATCGGCCTGGGGACCGACTACTCCATCCACATCTACGACCGCTTCCACACAGAGCGGGCGGCAGGAGCCGCGTTCGAGGAGGCCCTGCAGAAGGCCGTAGTCGAAACCGGCCACGGCATCTTCACCGCAGCCACCACCACGGCGCTCCCGTTCCTGGCCCTGACCCTGTCTGACGTGCGGGCGCTTTTCGAGCTGGGGCTGCTGGTGGGGCTCGGGGTCATCTTCACCATGTATGCCACCTTCTTTTTCCTCCCCCCCCTGCTCCTCTTCATGGAGAGGCGCTTTCCCGATGCCACCTATCACCACCTCTCCGGCTTCGGCCTGACGCGGCTCTGGCGATTGGGGCGCAATCGCCCGTCACTTGTCCGCCTGGCGACCCTCGCGCTTTTCCTCTTATTCACGGGAGCGGCTTGCTTCATCTCCTTCGAGGGGGAACTGAAGAATCTACAGCCCCGCCATTCCGAGGCTTTTCTCGCCCAGGAGAAGCTGGAGCGACACCTGAGCCTCGCCCCGAAACAGATGCTGGTGGCACTGGACGGGCAGGATCCGGAGGAGCTTCTGAAGCGCGGGGAACGGGTGAGCGTCCTGACGGAGAGATACCGTTCCAGGGGTGAGCTTGTCGCGGTTTCATCCCTTGACCAGATCGTGAACAACAGGGAAGTGCATGATGCCGTTGCCCGAAAGGTCAGGGATGGACTGGCCGGGCGGAATACCGGCGAGGACATCAAGGGAGCCTTGGAGAAGAGAGGCTTTGCGGTCGAACGCTTCGCTCCGGCCCTCAACGCTGCCGCCGCTTTACGGCAAGGGGGGCATGACTCCCCGCTCGAAGCAATCAAGCGCCTCGGCACGTCCCCCTTGCGCGGCCTGGTCGAGCGCCACCTAGTCCGTGATGCGAACGGCTACCACCTCCTCATCCACCTCTTCTATCGCGGGGAGGAATTCCCCCAGGAGCGGTTCCTGGCAGAACTGGCCGCAACAGAGCCAACGGCGAGGGCAACCGGTGTCGATCTCGTCAGCCAACAGCTCTCCGGTTCGGTCCGCAAAAGCTTTCTCCAGGGGTTCGCCATTGGCGGAATACTGGTGATCTTTCTGCTCCTCTCTCATTTCGAGGGGGTCGCGGGGATATTTCACTCCCTCTACCCGGTCATCGCCGGTTGCATCGCCATGCTCGGCCTGATGGCCCTGACCGGCATGCGCCTGAACTTCATGAACGCCATGGTGCTGGTAACGATCCTCGGCATGGGGAGCGACTACGGCCTGCACCTGGCCCACCGGAGCCGGGAGGGGAGGGAGGAAGAGCGCTGCGCCGCCTTCGTGCAGGCAGGACGGGCCGTCCTCCTCTCGGCCCTCACCACCATCGCCGGCTTCGGCTCCCTCGCCTTCGCCGACTACGGTGCGCTGGCCTCCATCGGCTGGGCCACGAACTATGGCGTTGGCGCCACTGCGCTCTTCGCGCTGGTTTCATTGCCGGCATTTCTCAGATGGCGAAGCAATACCCTTTAAAGCGGTCTTTTCTCTCGCAAAGGCGCAAAGATCGCCAAGAAATTCAAAAACAATCGCTGGACTCCTGATCCTGATAAACGATCCAGAGTAGCCCTGATCTCCCGCTGAACCCTTCTCCCTGAGGGAGAAGGTGGCCGAAGGCCGGATGAGGGGGCAGCCGTCCCGATCAATCCATCATATCCCCCTCACCCTAACCCTCTCCCTCAGGGAGAGGGAACTGTTTGTCGCTATAGCGGTGATTGGTTCTAATCAGATAAACGATTGAGATTTTACTTTGCGTTCTTTGCGGCTTTGCGAGAGACTGCTTTTTATCATGGACAACACTCACGGAGGATGATCATGCGAAACATTATGACGATTCTGGCCCTTTCACTGGTTCTCGTGGCCCAGGCAACCGCCGAGGAGAGCATGAAGGAAGGCGGGAAAAAGGTAGGCGAGGGGTTCAAGGAGATGGGCAAGGCCACCGGCAAGACCGCCAAGAAGTCGGGCAAGGCCATCGGCAAGGGTTTCAAGAAGGCGGGCAAGGAAACCGGCAAGGCCATGAAGCAGATGGGGAAGGATGTGGGGAAGGCGTTCAAGGGGGAAGGCGGGAAGGAGTAGCATTACGGCAAGGGTGGAGGAATCACCATGAAAAGGGACATGAAAATTGGTGTGAAGGAGTGCGACGAATCCATGCAGGAAGCGCTGGAAACCGGCCACGGATAGATGCCGGCTTCGTTCCGGAGCAGCCGGTCGAGAGGGTCTATTTCGCTGACTTCAAAACGCTGCTGCAATACATTACTCCTCGGCGCCTCGATCTCCTTATCGCCCTGCACCGGCATGGTGTCATGAGTATCAACGCCTTGGCGAAAATGCTCAAGAGGAGCTACAAGAACGTCTACGACGACGTCCAGATCCTCGAACGGGTCGGCCTCATCGAAAAGGACGAGAAGCAGCGGGTCAGCGTGCCGTGGAGCGAGATAGAGACGCGGCTGAACCTTGCAGCGTGAAGATCGATCCTTCAACCCCCTTGCCACATGCCCCTTTATGGTGTATTAAGGATGGATAATTTCCTGGGGGCCTTAGCGTGAGGAATATTCTCGAAAACGGAGAATGGGTTGAGGATGCCGGTGATGGAGCCGCTTTGTCAGTGTGAGTGCTGACGGAGCGGCTTTTTTGTTTTAAGGTCGCAATTTGCGACCTTAAATTGATAACTTGTCAGAATAATTGGAAACATGTAGTCACAATCTGTGAGCACATGGCGGGGGCGTGATGAACGTTTCGGTGTCGGTGGAGGTGATAAAGGGAAAGATTTACCTGATCCGTGGGCAGAAGGTCTTGCTCGATAGTGACTTGGCGGAGATGTACGAAGTCGATACGAAGCGGCTCAATGAGCAGGTTCGACGCAACATCGCACGGTTCCCCTCTGATTTCATGTTGCAGCTTTCCTCAGAAGAGTATGTAAACTTGAAGTCGCATTTTGCGACCTCAAGTTCAGGTCACGGCGGCAGGCGCCATCTTCCCAACGTTTTCACTGAACAGGGTGTAGCTATGCTCTCCAGCGTGCTGAACAGCGAACGTGCCGTCCAAGTGAACATCGCCATCATGCGGGCTTTCGTGCAGATGCGCGAACTGGCTTCTTCCAATCGGGAAATTGCGCGTAAGCTTGACGAGCTGGAAAAGAAATACGACAAGCACGACAGGCAGTTCATGACGGTTTTCGATGCCATTCGCAGCCTCATGGCGCCGCCGGAACCGAAGAAGCGGAAGATCGGGTTCAAGGGGGAGTGAGGGACTGGAGTGTTTGTCTCGTGTCGGGGGCTGAAAACAGTAACGGTGGAGAGAATTTATGTTGGGACACACGAAAAATCGCACGAGCATCGAGGCCGAAAAACAGAATGAATCCCGCCCTTGGCGTGAAGTGCTCAATGAATTGCGGCCGGATGACAATATTCCGTCGGCGATTCTCCGTGGTTCCCGTGTTAAGGAAGGTCTCACCCAGGTGCAGCTTTCCGAGCTGGCCGGCATTCCTCGCCGCCATATCAGCGAGATGGAACATGGCAAGCGATCGATAGGGAGGGAAACCGCCAGGAAACTGGCCAAGGCGCTCAAATGCGATTACCGGGTGTTCATGTAGGTGGAATGTCAGCGGAATTCATCAACTTAACGACTTGGGAATCTGACCTCAACGCCCTATTCGAGAGTTTGTCCCCTGTCGAGGGCCGACCCCTTCGGGTTCCCCCAACGTGGAAATGCTAGCTTTTATTAGCACCTTCGAAAAGAAAGATTGTGTTTCACATCATAAATGGCAATATTACAAATTGAATTTAGTTTTAGGATATACTTGTTTTAATTAGGTGCGATCAATGTCTCACAATATAGTGCAAAAGAAAAAAATAGGGGCGTTCTACACCCCACAACAGGTTAGCCGTATATTATGCGATTGGGCTATTCGTTCGCCGAACGACAGGATATTAGAGCCAAGTTTTGGAGGTTGCGGTTTTTTGGAGGCGTCACGAGATTGCCTTATAAACCTTGGGTGCAATAACCCCAACATTCAGCTATATGGATGCGATCTTGACCAGACCGCATTCCATCATCTAGCCGACAGATTGGGGCCAACAAATATCACAGGCCATTTCTTACTGACTGATTTCCTGCAGTTGAGAAAAGACGCTTTTGTGGAGGCCGAGTTTGATGTGATTATCGGCAATCCTCCTTATATTTCGCATCATAATATGCCGTTAGCTCAAAAAAAGAATGCCTATGCTGCTATGATATCGGATCGGTTCTCTGTATCTGCTAAAGCTAGTCTTTGGGCTTACTTTATTATTCACAGTCTTCAGTTTCTGAAAAGAAATGGGAGAATGGCTTGGGTTTTGCCTGGAAGTTTTCTATACGCAAACTATGCTGCAGAAATAAGAGACCATTTACGCAGTGTTTTTGGTAGGATCCTAGTTGTTTCAGTAAACGAGAGACTATTTATCTCAGAAGGTGCTGAAGAAAGTTCCGTTATAGTTCTCTGTGAGGATTTTGAAACTGGTCCTGCACAAAACAACATTGAAGTTTGTTGCGCTGAACATATTGATGATATTAGTCAAGTTGTTAGGTCATGGCAAGGCAACACCTTAACTACTAATTGTTTCAATAATAGAATCGGTATTTCAATACTTGGTAAAGCTGTTAATGATATTTATTTACAATTATCTGAAAGCAGTAACTGCATTAAGTTAGGTGATATTACTAATATACTTATTGGTATAGTTACAGGCGACAATAAGTTCTTTGTGATTAACCAATCTGCGGCAGTGAAGAATGCCCTAGAAACAGACTCAGTCAGATGTATATTGCCTAAGTATAATATCGTAAGTGGGTTATCTCTCCTTGAGAGCGATCTTACAAAAGCAAGGGAACAAGATGTTAAATGTCTTTTAGTCAATACTGCGAAATCAAATGAAGATAGCAAAGCCATTATCGATTATCTAACTACATATCCAGACAATAAAAAAATAAATAATAAAACCTTTGCAAAACGTCAAATTTGGCATAGGCCTGATGATGGAAGAATACCTGACGCGTTCCTGTCTTATATGCACCATTACGGCCCAAGGCTCGCTTTAAACGATGCTCAAATAACATGCACAAATACGATTCACAGGGTCTTCTTCAAGGAAGAGCTTCCACTGCAAAGAAGAAAATTAATAGCAATTTCACTATTAACAACCTTTAGCCAACTTTCAGCAGAGTTTGAAGGCCGAAGTTATGGTTCTGGGGTATTAAAGCATGAGCCTAGTGAGGCCAAAAAAATCGCTATAAGGTTACCTCATGACTTGAGTGACAGCACAATAGATGCTTCATTTAGGCAAATTGATGAACTTCTAAGAATTAGTGACCTTGATGGTGCTAGACGTAAAGCCGATTTATTAATCTTTAAGCCTATCATGAAAGAAAAATTCAGAGATTTAATTGAAACATTAGGCAATGCACTAACTGATGCGAGGCGGCGACGGCACCGCCATCATTGAGGATGTGTCTTATGGCAGAAGATAGTTTAACAACTCAGGAAGATATTAAGAAGCAGATTGCTGTAGCAATTGAAAACAATGATTTCGACACATTGTTGCGTCTGTCGTCTGAGTTGGCGAAAACTGATGTGGCCAAGGTCCGCTTTACAATTGACGCGAGCCATGTGAGCAGGCTTGGCTTAGAACTTGTTGCAAAGCAAGAAACAGCTGTAGCAGAGCTTGTTAAGAATGGCTATGATGCCGACGCAACACATGTTGATCTGATTTTTAGAGACACTGATTATCCTGGCGGCACACTGGAAATAATAGATAATGGTTTAGGCATGACCCGCGCACAGTTGATAAATGGATTTATGCGCATATCAACCGCAGATAAGGTTGAGAACCAAAAATCAATAAAATATCTTCGACAGAAAGCCGGACGGAAAGGGATTGGTCGTTTTGCTGCCCAGAGACTTGGGACACGACTCATTTTAACAACACAAATTAAAGACTCAAAAGAAGCTCTTAGGATAGTCATAGATTGGGACCGTTTTGAAGCAAATCAGGATCTGAACACTATATCTAATCTTATAGAAGTCATAGAAAAGAATACTGACCAGGGTACCACTCTTCTTATAGAGAATTTGCGCGATGGATGGAGTGATGCTCAAATAAAACGAGCTTTCAGGTACGTTTCAGACCTATTGCAACCATTTCCGCTTGAAAAAGCATTAAAAGATGACATAAATGACCCTGGCTTTAAAGCCGCTTTTTATCGTCAAGTAGGTGATGATATTGTCGCAATTGCTGACGAAACTACGACATTTTTTGAGCATGCACTAGCAGTAATCGATGGGTGGATTGACTCAAACGGTCACGGTTACTGGTCAGTTCAATGTAAGCGGTATGGCATCGATCAGAAAAACAATAAAATAGGGCCGGACCGTCATAATCCTAATAAACCCTACACAAATCTTCCGCCAATAAATTTTAAAGCATATTATTTTATTCCGCTTCCAAATTTATTGCCAATGACCTTATTGTCAGCAATTAGAGAAAGCCTAAATACGCATGGGGGGATAAGATTATATCGAAATGGCTTTCGGGTATTACCTTATGGTGAGGCATATGATGATTGGCTAAGACTTGATAAGTCTTACGGTTTAAGAGAAATATTACCTCCACATAGTAATAAGAACTTTTTTGGATTTCTCGAAGTCAATGATCTTGATGGCAAGTATTTTCAAGAAACTTCGAGTCGTGAAGGATTAGTTGAAAATAACTCTTTTCGAGATTTGCAAGATTTTGTTTCAAGAGCCCTTAAGTCAGCTGTATTACCAATTGCCGAAGCACGCGATAGGAAGACCCTTGCTAGTGCACCTTCACCTAGAAAAAAAGGGGAAAGATCACCAGAAGATAAAGCTTCAACTATAGCTCAAAAACTAAGGTCAGCAGCTTCTTCACAAGAAAATAGAGGGAATGCCACCTTCAATGCTGTAGCGGACGAACTCGAGGAAGAAATTCTTGAACTTGGCCAGTCCAGCCAAAAGATGCTTGAAGAAAATGGCATGCTTAGGGTTTTAGCCAGCCTTGGCTTGACAATCGGCGAATTCACCCATGAAATAAGGCACAGTTTAGGCGCCATGGTTGCCAATCTTACTCTTTTAACTACAAGAATTGCAGAGAATACATTAGCAATGGAACCCTGCGAAGGGTTGATGACAAATTTAGATTCTCTTCAATCATATGCAAGATATTTTGATGATGCGGTGACTGATAATGCCCACAGAAGACTACAGCCACTTGAATTGCGCGATATCATTTCGAGCTTTAAAAAAATTGTCAATCACTCCTTGCAACGAGATCAGGTTGAATTGACTGAAGATATTCAAGGGTACGATTTATTCACGCGGCCAATGCACAAATCGGAATGGGCTTCGGTACTGTTGAACCTATTCACTAACTCAATCAAGGCAATTAGAAGAGCTCAGGTTGATGGAAAAATCCTGATAAGAGCGGGCGAAGAAGATTCGAAGCTGTTTTTAGAATTCTCCGATAACGGAGATGGAGTACTGCTAGAAAACCAAGAAAGGATTTTTGATGCTTTTTTTACTACAAGTACTCCACCGGGGCCACTCGCAGGAGAATCAGAAGAATTGACCGGCACTGGCCTAGGTTTGAAAATAGTAAAAGATATCATCGATGCCGCTGAAGGGGAAATATTTCTTGTGACGCCGCCGCAGGGATTTTCAACCTGTTTTAGGATTGTGCTACCTAGAGCTTCAGAAGAGGAGATACCTGATGATGCCTATTAACTATATCTGCATAGATGACGAGAGTTCAACCGATGTTGATCCTTTGCTTAAATCTGTTTGCGAAACTACAGGTGAGCTTAAAATTGACAGGCACAAACCTGTTGAAATTGGGAAGCAGGTGGATTTTATCAAATCAAAGGATCCTGATGGACTTATCTTAGATCTTCGCCTTGATCAGCAAAAAAATGAGGAAGGTTATAAGGTTCCTTATCATGGACTAGCCTTAGCTCAAGAACTCCGTACCAGAATGACAGAGAAAAGGCTAAATTCTTTTCCAATTGTTTTATGGTCAGTTGATTCAAAATTTAAGGATTCTTATGATCGCGATTCTACCTCCCACAACCTTTTCGACAAGATTTATGTTAAAGATACTGAATTTACTCACGAACCCGCGCGAGTTGCATCAGAGTTGGTAGCTTTAGTAAAAGGTTATCTAAAAATCATTAAAGGTCAGGAGCCGGTTAAAGGCCACTTCCAAAGAATTCTCGGACTTGCAGAGGGTGCATCTGATACTTGGGACCCCCGCATCGGCGAGAAGTTTCTTTCTCAGTACAAATATCCACCACATGAATATGCACGCTACATTCTACGTGAATTGATCGAGGTCCAAGGGCCTCTAATTGACGAAAATGTACTAGCTGCTCGACTTGGTGTCGAGCAAGAAATTTCTGTGGATTGGGGAAAGTGCAAGTTGCTTTTTACCGGCTGTTACTATAAAGGGGCTTTTTGTGAGGCATGGCCAAGATGGTGGGCTGCAGAGGTCGATAAATGGTGGACATTCCAAACAAAAGCACCTGGGCCTTTGCGTCGCTTGTCAGCAGAGGAAAGAGTTGAGTTTTTAAAGACAAAACTCAAATCAAAAGGGCTAGTAGCTGCCAAGCCAATTGAAGAAGGCTACAGTACCCGATTTTGGACTATTTGTCAGGGGCTCGAAAAACCACTCGATCCCATTGATGGTCTTCGTTCAAGTTGTGCTGAATTGAAAGCTTGGCAAGATCCACCCTTCCTTTCTATAAAAGCAGCACTGGAGAGGATCGGCAGGGATAGAAGGGTAGTAGTTCATCCTCTTGAACGTGAGAGACTTGCAGAAATTAAAACGGAGCGGCGAAAACATGGCGAGTAAGGTTAATTGTGATGATTTTCGGCGCAAAAAAGCAACAGGACTACGTCTATTAGGGGAGGTATTAAGCAAATACACTGAATGCAAAACTCCTGATAGATTTCAAGCCGCTGCAGCAATGTGTCACAAAGCTCCCAACGGCCCTCTTTCATGGGGGTATAGTCTAGATGGTCTACTATTCGAAATCGAGAAACCTCGACATACAATTCCTCGCAACGCCTCAAAAATTCTGAATCTTGCTCTTAGTGTCGATGTGCAAGGTAAATGCACTAACGACACAGATGATCCTTTTCTAAGTCTTGCGATAGATATAGAAGTGTTTACTAATCCTGTTCCTCGTCGCTGTTTATGTGCTTGGCATCTTGATAGACATATTTTTAAGGCAGGAGACAATGACCCAAACGAAGTGCATCCGCTTTACCATTTTCACCATGGCGGCAATAGAATGGCACATCTTGATGGAGGGTCTGGCGATGTATTAATGTTGGACCCACCTCGGTTACCACATCCGCCTATGGATGGTATATTGGCTATTGATTTTGTTCTTTCGAATTATGCTGGCGGTTTATGGCGAAAGTTACGAGACGATGGGACGTATAAGGCATTAATTACAGAATCTCAAAAAGCGCTTTGGAAGCCTTATTATGAATCAATCTACTTGGGCTGGAAATCGGCGCCAGACCGAAAGGGGTTTAACACGGAATTGGTTATGCCAACATTAGTTTTGAACTGAGGCTGCCAGATGCCTTCCTTGAGAAAACGCCCCGCCAGTTCTCACTGACGGGGAACCTGTGGGGTCTGGACTTGACAACTTGATTTTCGGATTCACTCCAGTAAGTTGCGCTCAATACATCACAGACACAAGGAGGCTTAACATGCGGTCAGTGAAAAACTGCAACAATCAGAAATGGGCTTTCAACTTCGTCTGCCGGTTGCTGTTCTGCGGGTTTATCCTGGCAAGCCTTGCCATGCTTGCTCCTCGCCCCTCGTTCTCTGCCGATCTGCTGATCGAGAGCGGCGAGTACAAGGACAAGGATTTCGTGAAGGGGGTCATCAGCGACTACTCGGGGATGACCAAAGGGGGCGCTATCGAATGGCTCTGGGTCGATCCGTCGGTCAAGCTTGCCGCGTACAAAATAAAGATCGGGTCATTCGAAAACGTTTCCGAAATCAAGAAAAAATCGATGACAGAGGAAGTAAGAAAAATCTTCGAGGACACTTTCGGCGAGGTCGGCAGCGGCGAGAAAGGGACCCTCACAGCCAGATGCGCGATCTACGAGGCGGAACGGGCCAATCTGAACAAGGCGTGGATACCTTTTGTCGGGCTGCACAAAGCCCAGGCAGGGATCGGCGTGGAAATGGAATTTCTCAATGACAAGGGGAAAGTAGTCGCCAAGTTCCGCCATTCCGCGCGGGAAGGGGCCAATGTAGAAGAAGCGGCGGAAGAAGTTGCCGGTGATATCCGTAAGTATGTGGAAAAGCATTGAGCGCTGCTTATAGCAAGGCATCACTAAATCAAGGAAACCCTGGCTAAGCATATAATCAAGATGCATTAAGTAAAAAGGGGAGCTCGTCAGGAGCTCCCCTTTTTACATTCCTAATGTCAGATTATGTCACCGTTGCTTCGCGGCATTGTGCTGCTTGACCCCCTTCATCACCGTCTGCCGGAACCCGAAGTTCATGGGATAGAAGAAGTTGTATGGAGTGCCGTTGCCCCACATCCGCTTTATGATGGCGGGCCAGGTAAAGCAGTCCTTCAGGGCGCTGAAATAGCCGTCCATCAGCCTTTCCGGGGTCATGAGCTTCGGCTGGAACACCACCTTGTGGGTGTTGTAGTTGGACCAGTCGCGGTCGATGATCCGCCCCTCTCGTTCCATCTTGTCGTAGAGCGCGGTGCCGGGGTACGGGGTGAGGATGGAGAAGTAGCAGACGTCGATCTTGGCCTTGATGATGAACTCCACGGTCCGATCGAAGACACCCTCGTCGTCAGTGTCGAACCCGAAGACGAAGGAGCCGTCCACGCCGATGCCGTGGTCGTGAAGCTTGTTCACCAGGTCTATGTACTGCTGGGGCTTGTTGAACCCCTTGCTGACCGAGCCGAGGGTTTCCGACGACAGCGACTCGAAGCCGACCAGGAGCCCCATGCAGCCGCTGTCGCGGCAGAGCTTCAGGGTCTCTGTATCCTGGGCCATATCCACCGAGGTCTGCCCCAGCCACTTGAGGTTGTAAGGTTTAATCCGGGTGAACAGCTCCCGGGCGTGCTGTTTGCTGCTGATGATGTTGTCGTCGGTGAAGAAGACCACGTTCTTCAGGGTCAGCTTCCCATCGAAGGGCTTGAGGCCTGCAATCTCCCGCTCCACATCGTCCACGCAGCGGTTTCTGAACTTCCCACCAAAGGAACTCGTGACCGAGCAGAAGTCGCAGTTGAATGGGCAGCCCCTGGTCGTTTCCACGAAGTGGACCGGGAGATACCCCTTATCGCGATAGAGGTTCCAGTTGGAGAGGGGGCGCCTGTCCAGGGAAGGGTAGCCGTTCTCGTGGCGGTAGATCTTCTTCAACTCCCCCCGTTCAAGATCGGCCAGGAGCGTGTCCCACAGGTCCTCCGCCTCCCCGACAACCACGCTGTCACAGTGCTGCAAAGCCTCGTCCGGAAGCTTGGAGACATGCATCCCACCCATCGCCACCGGGATGCCGCGGGAGCGGAAGTGGTCGGCGATCCTGTACCCCCGGTTCACCACCGGCGTCATGGCGGTGATCCCCACCAGGTCGGCATGCTGGTCGAGATCCAGGGTTTCCACCTTTTCGTCGACAATGACCACATCCCAGTCGGGCGGGGTGAGGGAGGCGACCTTGAGCAGGCCGAGGGCAGGGAGCCGGAAGTAGAAGTCGCCGCCGAGGAGACTTTTCTCGACGAGCGGAGAGATGAGGAGGAGGCGTTTTTTCATGGCATCTCCGATGTGTCGCCTGAATCCGTGAGGATTGAGCGCCCCGCTGCGGTCAGAGTCCCCTCGCGCCTCGGGACACTCAATCCTCACGGATTCAGGCGACAGTTATAGTTTTGTCGCGTCACCACCGCTGCTTCAAACCGAACGAGAGTATCTCCGGCAGATTCCTCAGCACCTTCGCCACGCTGTGTGGAGACTTCCAGATCATCCTGGTGTAACCCCAGCGGATAGGGAGCCGGTGGTAGAACCGCCGGATGAACTCGTTGTACAGCCCCTCCAGTTGCTCCTTCGTCATCCCGTGGGGGACGAAGACGAAGTTCAGGCAGTTCATGGCCGGCCAATCCTCGGTGAACTCCCCCTGCTCCCGGATGGTCCTGAATACAGGCGCACCGGGGAAGGGAGTGAACTTGGTGACGTTGATCTCGGCAAGCGGGAGGGTCAGAGCGTAATCGATGGTGCGGCGGATGGAAAGCTCCGTCTCCCCCGGCAGCCCGATCATGAAGAGCCCCTTCACCCGCATCCCGGCCTGCTTCACCATTAGCAGTTTTTTGTTTACCTCGTCAAGCCCGTAATATTTCCGGTGCTTCTTCAGGACCTCCGGGTCCCCCGACTCGATGCCGAAATTGACCTGCCAGCAGCCTGAGCCCTTCAGAAGCGCAACCAGCTCGGCATCCACATGCTCCAACCGGGCGATGCAGTTGTAGGTGACAGGGACACGCTTTTGGGCCATAAGCTCGCAGAACCGCGCCACCCGCTGTCGGTCGAAGGTAAAGAGATCGTCGTAGAAAAAGACGTGCCGGATCCCGAAGTCGCGATGCAGGAACCGGAGGTGCTCCACGATGTATTCCGGCGAGTTGAAGCGGAACCCACGGGAGAAGACCGAGCGGTCGCAGTAGCTGCACTGGTAGGGGCAGCCGCGGCTGGAAATGATGCTGGTGTTCGGTGCCTTGGGATAACTGAAGATGGGGAGGTTGTAGCGGCCGGGAAAGCCGGGGAGGCGGTGATAGGCGGGGAACGGGAGGGTGTCGAGATCTTCGATAAGATCGCGCGGGGCGGAAAGGGTCCCGCGCCCCTCCTTGCGATAAGCGACCCCTGGGATATCCCCGACATTCCGGAAGCCTGCGGCGACCAGTTCATGGAACGTGACCTCACCCTCGCCGATTACCAGGTAGTCGATGGCAGGAAATGAGTCGAGGAGCGATGGACCCATGGAACAGGCGTGCGCCCCGCCGAATACTATCGGCAGCTCCGGGGCCTTTTCCTTCACCAGCTCCGCGATCCGGTAACCTTCTAGAAATGATGAGGTGGTGCAGGAAAAGCCGACCACGTCCGGCGCGCGGCGGATAATCTCGGAGACGAGAAGGTCATGGGGAAGAGGAGTTGCGTAGCAGTCGAGGAAATCGGTCCCGATCCCCCGCTCCTCCAGATATGCGGCGATGCTCATCATGCCGTGGGGAGGCATGACGTTGAATATGCTGCTGATATCCTTCATCCCGCCGAGCCAGTTGCTGCCGCGGGGATGTACGAAGAGGACTTTCACCTACTCCACCGTCACGCTCTTGGCGAGGTTGCGCGGCTGGTCCACGTCTGTCCCCTTGAGGACCGCCACATGGTAGGCCAGGAGCTGGAGCGGCACGGAGAGGAGGATAGGGGTCAGGTCGTCGCCGTCCTGCGGCACCTCCAGGGTTACCTCCGCCTTGGCCCTGATCTCCTCGTCCCCCTCTGAGCAGACCGCTATAACCCGGCCGCCACGAGCGATGACCTCCTCCATGTTGGAGACCACCTTCTCGTAGTGGCTGTTTTTCGGCGCCAGGACCACCACCGGCATGTTTTCGTCGATGAGGGCGATGGGGCCGTGCTTCATCTCGCCTGCCGGGTACCCTTCGGCATGGATGTAGGAGATCTCCTTCAGCTTCAGCGCCCCTTCCAGGGCGATGGGGTAGTTGATGCCGCGGCCGAGGTAGAGGAAGTCCCTGGCGTTCATGTATCTGCGGGCCACCTTCTCCACCTGCTGGTTCAGCTTCAGCGCCTCCTCCAGCAGGGCCGGGATGCGGACCAGACCGGCGATCATCCCCTGCCCCCTTTCCTTGTCGATGGTGTCAAGGGCGCGGCCGAGGCGGATGGTGAAAAGGTAGAGGGCGGCAAGCTGGGTCACGAATGCCTTGGTGGAGGCGACCCCGATCTCCGGGCCGGCGTGGGTGTAGATGACGCCGTCCGCCTCGCGGGCAATGGAGGAATCAACCACGTTGCAGATGGCCACATTGGTGGCGCCGCGCGATTTGGCCTCGCGCATGGCGGCCAGGGTGTCGGCGGTTTCGCCCGACTGGGAGATGAGGATGATGAGGGTCCTGTCCGTTACCACGGGGTTGCGGTAGCGGAACTCCGAGGCTATGTCCACCTCCACCGGCAGCCGGCAGTGCCCTTCGATCAGGAACTTCCCGACGAGCCCGGCATGCCAGGAGGTGCCGCAGGCAACGATGTATATCCGCTCGATCCCCCGCAACTGCTCGTCAGCGAGATTCAGGTCCTCCAGGTAGACGTCCCCCTCCTCCTCCAGGAGCCGGCCGGCCACGGTATCGCGGATAGCGCGGGGCTGTTCGTGGATCTCCTTGAGCATGAAGTGCTTGTAGCCACCCTTTTCCGCCATCATGGGGGACCAGTCGATGTGGCGCGCCTTCTTCTCCAGCGGCGCCCCGGCCACGGTGGAGAAGGTCGCTATCCCGTCACGGAAGACCGCCATTTCGCCGTCTTCCATGAAGACCATCTCCCTGGTGTGGGAGAGGATGGCGGGGATATCGGAGCCGACGAAATACTCCCCCTTCCCCAAGCCGACCACCATGGGAGAACCCTGCTTGGCGGCAATGAGGATGCCCGGTTCCCGCTCGCAGAGGATGCAGACCGCGTAGGCCCCCCGGAGCTCCGCCAGTCCCTCGCGGACCGCCAACTCGAAATCGCCGGTCAGCGCATACTTGGAGTCGATCAGGTGGGAGATCACCTCGGTGTCGGTCTCGCTCTTGAAGACGCGACCGGCGGCCTTCAGCTGCTCCTTGAGGCTGAGGTAGTTCTCGATGATGCCGTTATGCACGACGATTATCGCCCCGGCCTGATGGGGATGGGCATTAGTCTCGGAGGGGCGGCCGTGGGTGGCCCAACGGGTGTGGCCGATGCCGATGGAGCCGGCGACCGGAGATTCCCGCAGGAGCTTCTCCAGGTTGACCAGCTTCCCCTCGCTCCGGCGGATCTCCGCCCGGCCGTCCGCGATGGTGCATATCCCGGCCGAATCGTAGCCGCGATACTCCAGCCGCCTCAGCCCGTCAATGATGATCGGCGTGGCATCCTGCCCGCCGGTATAGCCGACTATTCCGCACATATAAAGACCTCTTGGGCTTAAGGCGCAAGGCTAAGGGCTAAGGGGAAAACCTCACGCCACATGCCTTGTCCTCGCACCTATCAATTTCGACAACATTCTTGATATATCGAGACAACTCTGCTCCAGATGGGCAAAGGTATCCTTCTCTAAGTATCCCACCTCGTGGGCAATCATCGCTTGCGTCAGTAATTCTGCAGAAGAGCCTTTTGCAATGTAAAAGTAGCGGATTGCTTCTTTATCCGTCTCCCGTTCATCACCTTCGGCGATATTGCTTGGAATGGATACAGCTGCTCGCCTCATCTGGTCTCTAAGACCAAAGTCCCTGGCAAATGGTTCGGAGTAGGTAAGCCGATAGACAAAGACAGCCAAATCCTTGCCTTTCTGCCAGACCTTAAGTTCCGAAAACCCGCCCTTCCCCAAAGTTTTTCGCCTTTCCCTTAGCCTTTTGCCCTTAGCCCTTAGCCTTCCTCAACTTCCACCCTTCCTTATTCACCTGCGGCGTCCGGGCAATGGCGAGGGAATCGGGCGGCACGTCCTTCGTCACCGTGGTGCCGGCGGCGATCAGGGAGTTGCGGCCGATCGTCACCGGCGCCACCAGCTGCACGTCGCTCCCGACGAAGACGTCGTCCTCGATCACGGTCTGGTGCTTGTGCACCCCGTCGTAGTTGCAGGTGATGGTGCCGCAGCCGACGTTGACGTTGCGCCCGATGGTGGCATCCCCGAGGTAGGTGAGGTGCGAGGCCTTGGAGCCTTCACCGATGACCGCCTTCTTGGTCTCCACGAAATTGCCGATCTTGACGTGGTCGCACAGCTCGCTCCCCGGCCGGAGATGGGCCATGGGGCCGATGGCCACGTCGTTGCGGATCACGGAATCACACAAGACCGAGCCGGCCTTGATCTGCGCCCGATCACCGATCCGGCACCCCTGGATCAGCACGGAGGGGTCAATCACGCAACCCTCCCCGATCACCGTGGCGCCGCGGATGTGGACGTTGGGGTGGACGATGGTGTCGCGGCCGATCCGCACCCCCTGCTCGATATAGGTGTTCGAGGGATCGACGAGGGTGACGCCATCCAGCATCAGCTCTTCGTTCACTCTCCGGCGCACGATGGAAGAAGCCTTTGCCAGCTGCACCCGGTCATTGATCCCCATCACCTCGTCGGGATCGGCAACCGGAAACGAACCGCATGATAACCCCAGTTCTACCGCCTGGCCGATGATGTCGGTGAGGTAAAACTCTTTCTGGGCGTTGTCGTTTCCGATATTGGGAATTGCCGCGGCAAGGAAGTCAGACTCCACGCAGTATATGCCGGAATTGATCTCCGTCACCAGACGCTCCGCCTCGGTGGCGTCCTTTTCCTCCACTATGCGCCGCACATGGCCCGCCGCGTCCTTCACGATCCGGCCATAGCCGTGGGGATCAGCCATGTGGGTGGTCAGAACGGTAACAGCGGCCCTGGATTCCTTATGCTGCGCCAGCATGGCTTGCAGCGTTGCGGAGCTGACCAGCGGCACGTCGCCGCAGAGGATCAGCACCCTGCCGGTGAACCCGGCCAGGGCCGGGAGCGCGCAGGCAACCGCGTGTCCGGTGCCGAGTTGCTCTTCCTGAACGGCGCAGGCGATCTCCGGGGAGGCGGCAAAATGCTCCCGGACCCGCTCCGCATGGTGCCCGACCACCAGGACTATTTTCGAAACCCCCGCCCCCCGCGCGGCCTCCACGGTCCAGGACACCATCGGGCGCCCCTCCAGCGGATGCATGACCTTCACCAGGTCCGACTTCATGCGGGTCCCCTTGCCGGCGGCAAGAATTATGGCTGCGATCTCCCCCATCGGAAAATCCTCCGGAAAATTGGGCTATAGCTTTGAAACAGCTTACTTTAACGATGTTCGGCGGAGACGTCAAGGGTTTACCGCTTTTCCCTTTACAGCACACCATGTTCCTATTAGTATAGGAAAATCATGGGGATACCTGAAGAAATCGAACTTCTTGACATAAAGCTGCGTGACCTGATCACCAGGTATGAGCAGTATTTTCTCGGCATGGAAAAACGGGAGCCGCTCAAGCTGCACAGTGAAGTGGAAAAGCTCGCCCGGAGGTACGCCGGGGCCTCCATCATCAATACCATGGTGAAATTCAAATACGCATCCCTGGTCTCCCGCTTCAATTCGTACAATCAGTATTGGGAACGGATCAAGCGGCTCATCGACGAGGGGAAATATTCCAGAGAGCGCTTCAAGATGGAGCTGCACGAGCGGGAGCGGGGAGAGCAGAAGACGACCTCAGCCGCCCCCCCCCCCGTCTCGTCCCCGAGCGAACTGGACCAACTCTACCAGGACTTCATTGCCGCCCGCAGGGCCTGCCACCTTCCCGCGGACAACATCAGCATCGATCTGATCCGCTCCACCATCGAAAAGAACAAGGATCTCATTAGGAGCAAGTACCAGTGCCGTGATGTGGAGTTCCGGGTGGTGGTCGAAGATGGCACCCCGAAGATCAAGGCCCGTCCCAAAAAGTAGGCACAAAAGGAAGAACCATGAGCCTGACCAGAGAACTCGTTGACTGGACATCCCAGAAAAAATGCGAAAAGGCAGTGGAATCCCTCAACAGGAACGGCTTTGCCGGAATATTCTGCCACAACAGACAGGAAGCCTGCGACTATATCCTGAAGGAAGCGGAGGGGGCCGTGACCATCGGCTTCGGAGGCTCAATGTCGGTAGCGGACCTAGGGATACCCGAGGCCATGCAGGGACTAGGCAAGGAGCTCCTCATCCACGGCGCGCCAGGTCTGGCTCTGGAAGAGCGGCGGGAGATCATGCGCCGCCAGCTCACCTGCGACCTCTTACTCTGCGGCACCAACGCCCTCACCCTCTCGGGAGCCCTGGTGAACATAGACGCCACCGGCAACCGGGTCGGCTCCATGCTCTTCGGTCCGAAAAAGGTGATCGTCGTCGCCGGCCGCAACAAGCTGGTGGACGGCACCATCGACGACGCCCTCAAGCGGGTGAAGGACCTGGCTTCCCCGCCGAACGCCAAACGACTCAATTTCAAAACACCTTGTGCGATTACCGGTTTCTGCGTTGACTGCAACTCGCCGGAGCGGATCTGCCGCATCACCACCATCATAGACCGCAAACCCCGGGCGACCGACCTTCACGTCCTGGTGGTCAATGAAGATCTGGGACTCTGACATTGCTCCCCGGGGCGCTGCTCAACATCCTCTTCCCGCCGCTCTGCCATTGCTGTCGTCAACCTGTTCCGCCATCATCAGACATTCATCTCTGCCCCCCATGCAGGGAGCAGATCAGAACGGTGTCATCCCCCCTTTGCACGACCTGCGGGACCCCTTTCAAGACCATTGACGGTATCGACCACCGCTGCGGCGAATGCCTCGACTCTCCCCCGCCGTTCACCGCGGCACGCGCCGCGGTCGCCTTCGACGGACCGGTGCGGGACCTGATTCACCGCTTCAAGTACTCGAAACAGGTGAGGCTGCGCCGCCCCCTGGGGCTGATGATGGCCGGGAGCCTCGCGCCATTCGTGGTCGAAGCCTCCCCCGACCTTCTCGTTCCGGTACCGCTGCACATCAAAAGGCTCCGTTCACGAGGCTTCAATCAGGCGCTGCTCCTCGCCTCGCTGCTTGGGCGGCAATGGGGCGTGCAGGTCTCGCGCCACAATCTGCGCCGCATCCGCTGGACCGAGCCGCAGGTGGAACTCCCCCCCGATGAACGGGTAAAGAACGTACGCGGCGCTTTCCATGTCTCGGCACCCTCAGAAATCGCCGGCAAGCGGATCATGCTGGTGGACGATGTCTATACCACCGGGAGCACGGTCAGGGAGTGCGCCAAAACCCTGAAACAGGCGGGTGCCGCTGCCGTTTACGTGGCAACCATAGCAATAGCCTTGTAATTTCAACAGGATGGCGCTTTTTTGAGCAAAAAAGTGTTGACAAGCCACGTTCGAGCATTTAGAGTTAACCGCGTTTTATTTAAACTCTATCTGTCATCAGGAGGTGTAGAATGAAGAAAATCGTTGCTGCTGCCATGCTGGTTGCCATCGCTGCTTCTGCCGCGTTCGCCGCCGACGTTGTCACCCTCAAGACCAAGATGGGCGACGTAACTTTCAACCACAAGAAGCACCAGGACAACCTGAAAGACTGTAAGATCTGTCACGGTGAAGGGACCCCTGCCAAGCTGACCCTCGGCAAGGACAAGGCCCACACCCTCTGCAAGGGCTGCCACACCGAGAAGAAGCAGGGCCCGACCGGTTGCAAGGATTGCCACAAGAAATAATTTCAGCTTAAGCTGATAATAAAAAAGGCCCCGTTTTCTGCGGGGCCTTTTTTATTGCGCTATTACACGCTTCTTACCCCCGCCCGCGCAACAGCACCCCCTTGCCCGGAGAAAAGAGAAATGCCAGCACGAACAAGAGCGACGCGCAGAGAACGATGGTCGCGCCCGAGGCAATATCCAGCCAGTAGGAAAGAATCAGGCCGCTGAAGAGCGAAAGTGCTCCCGAGGCTAACGAAAAGAAGAGCATCCATCGGTAATTCTTCGACATCTGGAACCCGGTTGCCGCCGGGATCACCAGCAACGCTTCCACAAGTATTATTCCCACCACCTTGATCGATGCAACCACCGTGATTGCCATGGCGGTAAGCAGCCCGTAATAGAGAAAGTCCACCGGCAGCCCCCCAACCCGCGCCACCTCATCGTCGAAGGAAATGGCCAGCAGTTCCTTGAAGAACAGGAACAGAAAAAGGGCTACACCCACGCCGCAAATCGCCACCATCCACAGGTCGGCTTGCGTTATGGCCAAAATGTTACCGAACAGGAGCGAAAAAAGGTCAGCCTTGTATTCGCGCGACAGGCTGATGAGCGCCACGCCGAGGGCCATGGCCGCGGAGAAGAAGATGCCGATGGTTGTGTCCTCGTGCAGCTTCCCCTTTTGCGAGGTGATGCCGATACCCCAGGCCACCAGTACTGAGAAGATACCGGCGCAGATGAACGGGTTGAAGCCGAGCAGCACGCCGATGGCCAGGCCACCGAATGCTGAGTGGGATATGCCGACCCCGATGAAGCTGAGTCGCTTCAACACGACGAAGAAGGAGAGAAGCGAGCAGAGGACGCAGACCATCAGCCCCCCCATCAGGGCGTTACGCATGAAATCGAAGGAGAGCATCTCGGCAATCATGCGCATTTCCCCCCGGGCGCGCCGAACAGGCGGTCGAATTCGCAGCGGTAAGCCTCTTCCACGCTATGGCTGTGCATCACCTCGCAGGGATTGCCGTGCACATGCATGGTCCGGTTCAGGCAGATCATGTCGTCGGCATAGTTGCTGATCATGGCGATGTCATGGGAGACCACCATTATGGTCAACCCCATTTCCCGCTGCAGCTTTACCAGAATCTCATACAGCCCCAGCTGATGCGGGATATCCACCCCGACAGTGGGCTCGTCCAGCACCAGCAGCCGGGGGTCGCCGCAGGAAAGGGCACGGGCGATGAGCACCCGCTGGATCTGCCCGCCGGACAGCTCGCCGATGGGGCGGTCGGCATATTCGAGGAGTTCCACCCGCTGGAGGTTCAAACGCGCAACTTCCCGGTCCTTCCGGGAAAACCAGCGGTAGGGACCGATGGAGCCCACCTTGCCGAGGAGCACCACGTCCAGCACGGAAAAGGGGCTGGTCCGCTCGAAGTCGCTCCGTTGCGGCACATAGCCGACAAAATGGTGCTTACGGATGGTGACCGAAGGCTCCATGCCGAAAAGCCTGACCGAGCCGGCGGTGGGGGGCTGAAGGCCGACGATGACCCGCAGGGACGTGGTCTTCCCGGCCCCGTTCGGACCGATGATGGCAACGAACCGCCCAGGGGGGACTTCGAAGGATATGTCCTCCAGCACCACGTGCTCCCCGTATGTCACCCAGACATTTTGCAGCTCGATGGCGGGCGTCCCTGTCACTTTCCCATCCCCCTGACGATCTGCGAAAGGTTGTAACGCATCAGCGCGAGATAGCTGTTTCTGCCGGCAATGTTCTCTCCACCGACCGGATCGAGGAGCAGCACCGTCCCCTTCACCTCCCTGGCAATCACCTGCGCCGCCTTGTTCGACAGCTGCGGCTCGGCGAAGATCGTGCTGACCCCCTGTTTGCGCGCCAGCTTCACCAGCTCGACGAGATAGCGCGCCGACGGCTCCTTGCCGGGAAAGGTCTCCACCGCTGCCACCTGCCTGAGCCCGTAGCGCTTTGCCATATAGGCCCACGCCGAGTGCATGGCAATGAATTCGTGCCGCTTGAGGCCGGCCACCCCCTGCCGCATCTCCTGGTCGAGTCGGGTCAGTTCCTGCTGGAAGCGCTTGGCATTATCCCGGAAACGGGACGAATCGGCTGGGCTCAGTTTTATGAGCGCCTCGGTTATCCTGGGTACGATGGAATCCCTGACAAGGATGGGGTCAAGCCAGATATGAGGGTCGTCCCCGGAGTGATGATGTTCCTCTTCTTCCTGCCCCAGAAGCTCCTGTTCCGCAGTCCTGAGAAGCCGCACTCCGCTGGTCACGCTGACGGGCATCGGAGGCTTGCGGGCCGAGCGGACCAACCGGTCGACCCAGTCGTCCATACCCGCCCCGACCTTGACGTAGAGCACGACATCCGCCACCTGGCGCATCTGGGAAGAAGTCGGCTCGTAGATATGCTCACTCGCGCCGGCAGGGATGATGGTGGTCACGGTAACCCGGTCCCCCCCGACCTGTCGCACAATGTCCGCCAAAGGAAAAATGGTCGCAGCCACCTTGAGCGGCGCAGCATATGCCACGGAAACACCGACTGTCAGAAGAATGACAGTCACCATGGTGAAGACAATTCTGCCCATCAATGCCCTCCTAAATTCAAAACTTGTAAAACACCATTTTATTTGTTAAGGTTAAATGCCGTATATTACAAATCCAAGCAGCCGCAAAATACTATGGAGCCTATCGCATGGGAAACTCGCCCGATTTTCAGAAACTCCGCAAGCACATGACCATCTTCCGGGTGGCGCAGGTATTTCTATTCGTTATCCTCATCTTCATGGCCGTCAACTTCCAGGCCCAGTTCGTCAATTCGGGGAAAAGCCCGCAGTTTCTGAAAAGCGTCATTGCGGCCCTGATTATACAGCTTATCCTGTTTTACCCGATTAACAAGTTCGCCGCAGGCGATGCAGAACGGGAAATGGCCGCGACCAACCCCGCTGCCACGCAGGAAGAGCTTTCAAAACTGCGCAGCAAGCGGATAGTCTCCGACTTTACCAAGGCAGCGGTCTTCATCTTCTTCATCACCTTTATCTCCACGGCGCCGGCCATCCTGGTCATCAACTGCACCGTCTTTTTCGTCTTCATCCTGAGCGTGCTCACCTATTTCCAGTGCTACAATTTCGTCATCCGTCGGGCGATAAAGAATCGGTGAAAAACCTCTCCAGTTCTCCCCTCACCCGTTCCCACCCACCGGTGGCCCGCCTGGCCGGGGGGAGCGACTTCAGGAAGATCCGGCCGTAGGGCTTGCTGACGATCCTCTTGTCAAGAATCAACACCCCGCCACGGTCAACCCTGCTCCGGATCAACCTCCCGAACCCCTGCCGCAGTTTGATAACCGCCTGGGGCACCGTGTACTCCATGAACGGGTCACCGCCGCTGGCCGCAATGTGTTCCACCCGCGCCTGCTGGATCGGCTCGGTCGGCACCCGGAACGGCAGCCGCGTGATGATAACCAGCTCCAGCGCCTTGCCCGGCACATCCACCCCTTCCCAGAACGAATCGGTCCCGAACAGCACCCCCCGCTGCTCCTTCTTGAAGCGTGAGAGAAGGAGATGCCGGTGCATCTCCCCCTGCCGCATGGGGGATAGCCCCGCTTTTTCCAGGGAAACCCTGAGCTTATCGTAGAGCCTCGTCAGCAGGTCATACGAAGTGAAGAGCACAAAAGCCCGCCCCCCGGAGATGCGAAGCGCCTCCAGAAGCGGCGCGGCCAGTGCCTCCTCGAAGCCGGGGCTGGTCGGTTCGGGGAGGTCATCGGGAATCCCGACCAGCGCCTGCCTTTCGTAATCAAAGGGTGAGGGGAGCATGAGATTGAGCGCCCGCCCTGCTTCCACGAGGTCGAGGCCGGTGCGGCGCTCCAGGTAGTCGAACTTTCCCCCGACAGTCAGGGTAGCCGAGGTGAGGACCACGGTCTTGAAGGCATCCAGCACGCTCCCCTTGATCGCCTCCGCCACCTCCAGCGGAGAGCAGCAGAGGCGGACCGTCATCCCCTTCGACCCCCTTTTCACCTCGAACCAGCGGCAGGTCCCGTCGGCGCCGGCGATAAAGGCGAACAGGTCATGGACCACCGTATCGAGCCGGCTGCGGAAGCCGGCCAGGTCCACCAGTTCACCCGAAAGCTTTTCCCGCACCTTCTCCGGCAGTCGCTCGCACGCCTTGAGAAAACTGGTCAAAATGGCGACGAAATCCCCTAGCTCTCGGGCCATCTCTTTTACCTGCTCCTCCACCTCGGTCCAGAAGATCGTTGCTGTCAGGTCGGGCGTCACTCGCAGCTTCTGCTCCCCGCTTCCCCCCTTGAGGTGGGAGAGGAGCGCCAGGCCGATGGCGTCCAGGTTGCGGCTGACCAAGTCGACCAAGGTCTGGCAGCGGGGGTGGAGGCGCATCTCCAGGATGCCGGAAACCTCCTGGTAGAGGTCGTCCAGCTCTTCGGGCATCTCTTTGGAAAGGCGCGAACTTAAGCGGGGGACGATGCCGGCCTGGGAGCGGCGCGGATGCTGGAGCCTGCCGAAAAGCTTCAGAAGCCCCTGGCGGGAGATCTGGCTGGTGAGATGATTGGTGGCCATCTCCTCAAGGTGATGCCCCTCGTCGATCACCAGCCGCGAGAAGGGGGGGAGGACGGCCGTGGCCGAATAGCCGGTTTCCTGGCGGACCGCCACGTCGGTCATCAGAAGCGCGTGGTTCACCACCAGGATGTCGGCCCCGGCCGCCTCGCGCCGGGCGGCATAGAAGAAGCAGCGGCCGTAGAAGGGGCACTTGGCCCTCCCGCACTGGTCCGCCTCGCAGCAGACCTCCTCCCAGGTCTCCCGGCGGGGGATAAAGGAGAGGTCGGTGGCGCAGCCGTCGGAGGTAGCGGCGCTCCATTCGATGATGGCATACAGTTCCTGCTCCGCCGCGCCTTCGACGAATAAGGACGGCTGGGGTTTTACCGTCTCCAGCTTGCGCAGGCAGAGGTAGTTCTGGCGTCCCTTGACCAGCACGGCGCGGAACTCGAGACTGCCCTTTTCCCGCAGCAGCGGGATGTCCTTCTTGATGAGCTGTTCCTGGAGATTGATGGTGTTGGTGGAGACCACCACCCGCTCCTTGTTGCGGGTGGCCCAGAGGATGGCGGGATAGAGATAGGCGAGGGACTTGCCGGTGCCGGTCCCCGCCTCAACGACCGCGATGCGGTCATCGTTGAACGCCTCGGCCACGGCAAAAGCCATGCGGAGCTGTTCACCGCGGTGCTCGTACCCTTTCAGCCCCGTGGCCAGCGGACCCTCGGGAGCGAAAAAGCGCTCCACCTCCGGAAACGAAAGTCGCTCCAGTGATTTGCGGGCAACCGCCCCGACCGCCGCATAACAGCGCTCGACCCGGTTGTCGACGATATAGAAGCCGACCCCCTGGTTGCCGAGGACCGAGGCGATCTCTATGTCCGGCTTGGATGGGGTAAGCTTTCCGGACGGGTGATTGTGCACCACCACGTCGCCGAAGGAAACGGCGATCAGGATGGCCGCCACAGCGTCGCGGTTGCCGCGGGCAAGGGGTTCCACCTCCACGACGATCCTGTCGGCATTGGTGCGGCCGAGGAAAAACACCTCATTGCCGTCGGCGGCTTCAATCTCCTCCCGCATGCGGGCTATGGCCTGGTCGGAAAAATAACGATGCATCACCGGCAGGATACACTTATCCTCGCTTGCGCTGCAACCGTTTTGTCCGACCGCACGACAAAAAAAGAGGGGCGGTTTTCCCGCCCCTCTCCACTTCCGGAAATGCGCGTTTTCAGCTTTTCCCGGTCCCCGGTCCCCAATCCCCGGTCCCCATCTTACTTCTTGTGACAATCCTTACACCCCACCGGCCCCTGCTTCTTCTCGGCGTGGCACCCCTTGCAGGTCTTGTGGGCGAAGTCCTTGCCGAACCCCTCGATCTTCCCCGGCCCCTTCTCGTGACAGATCTTGCACTCCTTGAGGCTCTCCTGATGCTTCTTGTGATTGAAGGTGACGGTCCCCATGGACGCCTTGAACTCCATCACATCGGCCGCGAAGGCCACCCCGGCGAACGAACAGACTGCCAGCATTGCAATAACCGCTTTCTTCATGATGCATCTCCTTTCAATTGTGGTCTGACAAGACCGTTTGTGCTAAAAAATACCATCTGTCGCCGTTTGGCGGTATCGACATCTACCCCCGTGCTACCCGATGTCGGGTCATCGCGCGCAAGCGACGACTGCCGGAAAATCCCGAATTTCCTGATAGAATAGACATTATGAGCGATTCGACCGAGAAAAAGGGACAGCCACCGATGGTCGCCATCGACGGTAACCGGATAAGATACCTGCGGGAAGATAAGAAACTGACCCAGCTCTACGTGGCTAGCGTCGTCGGGGTGACCACCGACACCATCTCCCGCTGGGAGAATAACCGCTACCCATCCATCAAGCGGGACAATGCCGAAAAGCTCGCCGCCGCCCTGGAGGTGGAGCTGGACGAAATACTCCGCCGCATCGAACCGAAGCCGCACGAGGAACCGGCCCCTCCCCGCCTCCTGTTCCTTCCCGCAGTGGCTTCAGCCTTGGGCTTTCTTCTCCTCGCCGGAATCGTCTTGCTCTATCTTGCAGGGCGGCCGAGCCTTGCGGCAACCAGAACCCTCCCCCATTTCGCCGCACCGGGCGAAATCATCCCAGTACAGATCAAACTGGACCTGAAGAAGGGGAATTTTCGCGGCCTGATCGTCAAGGAGCGCCTTCCTGCGGGATGGTGGCAGGTCAAGTCCGCCCCGGAGGGGACCTTGTCCAGCAACGGCGCGCAGGAGATCAAATGGCTGATCCCCGGCGACGCCGGCAAGGTCACCATCTCCTATACGGTCCGGATACCGGCACAGGCCACCCTCCGGTCGGTTGCCCAGTTCTCCGGGGAAGTGGTGGCCGAGGCGGGACAGAAGGCGCGCTCGTTCCCCACCAGCGGAGCAGCCCGTTCAACCGTGGCGTCCGTACACTGGGCGGACGACAACGGCGACGGCATGATCGACGACAACGAGATAATCCCCGCCTTCTATCTGACCGACGAAATGAAGGGGCTGGGGCTCGACTGGAAAACCATCGAGGCGATCTGGAGCGGCAAGGGGTACGCGTGGGACCGACAGAGGGGGTTCGTGGTGAGGCGTTAGTAGTCCTCCAGCTCCCATGGCCAGAAATTGGGGATCCGCTGGAAGTTGGGCTCTGCGAGTGAGGTAATGTCCTGGGCCGGGACCTTCCAGACACCCCCATCCTTGACCAGACTGAACGTTCGGGTCACGAACCGGGTCCCCACACCTTCCACCTCAATCCCCAGCTTGGCGGTCAGGGTCACATGCCGGTCGTCGATGTAGGCGACGGAAACCTCCTGCAGTTTCTCCCAGCAACAGGCCGGGCGGCGGCCGGAATAGTTGAGCTGCTCCATGAAGCTGTACCGGCTTTGGCGGGGAGCGGGAATGACCCGCTCGTAGACCTTGGCGTAGCGCATGTCGCGCCACAGGTCGAGGATGGTCTCGAAGCCGGCCCTGGCCTCATTCTTCACCGCCTCGCGGGCAGCCGAGAATTTGTCCGCCCCGGCCATGCCGCCGATATCGAACGAACACGCCAAGACGAGAAACAGTAGAAATTTGACCATGGTTCTGCCCATAGATTCAAATGTATCAGAGGGGGGCGCAAAGAAAAGGGGGGAAATTGCTCGATCTGATGGACGCTGGAGGAATCAATTGACATGGTGCTCCGCTCTGCGGGGGAGCCGCAGCGGACCGCCGACCACCTGGCCGGCCGCGACAGGCGGAACGCCTTCTCCACCCCTGAACGCCTGCCGTAAATCCAGAAGCCGCAGACCGCCCTTCTTCGCCAGCTCCTGGAAGAGCCTCACCCCCTTCGGCTCGTTGCCGTTGCCGTGGACCAGGATGAAGCTCCCCTCCTTCGGCGCTTCCCCCTTGGCGAGCCAGGCATCACTACCGAGCGGAATGAGGGAAAGCTCGCGTAACCGCTTCACCAGGCGCTCGTCCGAGATGAGGCCGGGGAAGCGGAAGAAGACCGAGGGGGTTACGCCACGCGCCAGGAGGGCCTGCTCCACCCGCAGAATCTCCTGATCGAAGTCGGAACCCGCGGCAAGGAGGAAATTGTGCTCCAGTGGCTCCCCCTGATGATAGGGGTGGTCCCACGAGTGGTTGACCCAGGTAATCGCAAGCCTCCCCAGATTCTCCTCATTCACCAGCCAGCCGAACTCCTCCGGGTGCTTCTCCAGCCAGAGGCCGCTGATGGCGACCGCCACCGGCATCGCCCCTCCCTTGTCATGCGAGAGGCGCTCGACCGTCTCGAACAGCCCTTTCTCGAACGGGGCGCGGGACGGGCAGAGGTCCACGGTGAGATAAACGCCGCTTGCCGGCCAGTCGGCGTGCACCGCGCCATCGTTCTGCATGGGGAACGGCGAGGCGGCATGCCTATGCAGGGCCAGTTGAAAGGGGGTGTCGGCCGATTTGCCCGTTTCATCATTTAGCGGGAAAAAGCGGGGGGCATCCACCACTTCGGTTGTTAAGGTGAAGGGATCAACAGCGAGAAACCGGGGAAAACCGTCGGAGGTAAAGGCACGGATGGCAATCAGCTGCCGCCCTCCCTGGCCGCGGCCGTAAAGGGACACCGGATGATAATCGGTGATTACCGACGCATGGAGGGGGATGGATGGACCCGCAAGCGCCGTGAATATGAGAAAACTAAGCCAGAACCGTTTGCAACGCCGCATCAATCTTGGCCACATCCACGTTGGTATTGAAACAGGGACCATAGGGGCGGTTGTTCAGGACGCCGATGACCGGCAGGGGGTAGCAATCCTGGATGCCGGAGGTGAGGTCGCGCTCGCAGGCCACGGCCACCACCAGCTTGGGGCGCTTCTCCACGATCACCTTGCGGGCAAGGGTGCCGCCGGTGGCAACCGAGATGTCGATCTGGTACTTTCCCGCCAGCTCGGCCAGCCCCTTGATGTCGCAGCGGCCGCACCGGACGCACTTGCTGATGCTCCCGGTTACCTTTATCTCGCAGTCGAAGAGCTGGAGGCAATGGGGGAGGAGGATCAGCACCCGGTCAGGCTTTACCTTGAGCTTCTGGGAGACCACCAGGCTGTTGTTCATGGCGATGAACGACTGGCGGATGGTGTCCTTCTGTATCCCCAGAACCCGCCCCA
Source organism: Geobacter sp. (assembly GCA_016177775.1). GTDB lineage: Bacteria > Desulfobacterota > Desulfuromonadia > Geobacterales > Geobacteraceae > JACOUQ01. Next base: position 5,574 of record JACOUQ010000016.1, on the reverse strand, counting down.
TGAACTCGATGACCGGCAGGAGGAACTTGATCACCACGCCGCGCATGAAGCGGGTAAGGAGGATATCCTTCCCCAGGGCGGTGGTGAGGACGAGGAGCAGGGTACCCAAAAGGGCCAGGCCGGCGAGCGCGCCGGTAACGAGCCCGATGATGCCCGGCAGTTCGGGGTGGATATTGGCGAGCCCCTTGGTCGGCACCCACCAGAGGATATAGAAAATGGCCACGATAAGGAGGCAGGTGAGCCCCATGAGTGCAACAAACAGGCGCTTGCGAGGGAGTGTCGGTTCCTGGTTCATAATGCTATTTCAATCCTTTGCGCCAAGCAGAGTGCCGGGTTCCAACCGGCAACCGGCAAGAAATTCCGCAGCTGGAAGGCGCTTGCGTCCTTCCAGTTGCAATTCTTCAACGATCAGACTCCCGCCATTGCAGGCGATTTCAATCCCGGTCTTGTCCGCCTTGAGGACGGTACCGGGAGCGCCGCTGGCGGTTCCCACCCTGGCGCGGCATATCTTCAAGGTCTTGCCATCCAGGAATGTAAAGGCGCCAGGCCAGGGGGTAAGCCCCCGCATCTGGCTCCTGATCCGCTCCGGCTCCAAATTCCAGTCTATGAGCCCCATCTCCTTTTTCAGCATCGGCGCGTAGCAGGAGAGCGCGTCATCCTGCTTTTCCCGGACAAGCCTCCCGGAAAGGAGGAGGTCGAGGGTCTCCCGCATGGTCTCCGCCCCCAGCAGCGAGAGGCGATCGTGGAGCTCTCCGGCGTCCTCGTCCGGACCGATGGGGATCGCCTTCTTAAGCAGCATGTCGCCGGTGTCCAGCCCCACGTCCATCATCATGGTGGTGATGCCGGTTTCGGTCTCGCCGTTGATGATGCACCAGTTGATCGGGGCCGCGCCGCGGTATCTGGGGAGAAGCGAGGCATGAACATTGATGCAGCCATGCCTGGGGATGTCCAGGAGGGGCTTGGGGAGGATCTGGCCGAAGGCGATCACCACGATCAGGTCGGGATTGATGGAGCGGACCTCTTCGATGTACTCGGGGACACGCACCTTGAGCGGCTGGGAAACCGGGATGCCATGCTTTTCCGCCAGCTCCTTCACCGGCGGCGGAGCAAGCTTCTGCCCCCGCCCCTTGGGGCGGTCGGGCTGGGTCACCACGCCGACCACCTCGACGCGGGGGTGATCGAGAAGCATCTGCAACGTGGGACAGGCAAACTCCGGCGTCCCCATGAACAGCACGCGCAGCCGGCTCATTCCTTGATCTCCCCCGATTCCAGCATGCGACGGTATTTCTTCTTGAACATCTCCCGCTTCAGGGTGGAGAGGTGGTCGACAAAAAGGGTTCCGTCCAGGTGGTCTATCTCGTGCTGAAAGGCGATGGACAGAAGCCCCTCGGCCTTGCAGGTGTATTCCTCGCCGTCCAGGTTGAGGGCCTTCACCACCACCATCTCATGGCGGCGGACATTGGCGGCATAGCCGGGGACCGACAGGCACCCCTCCTCCTCGTACGACTCGCCCTCGGTGTGGATGAACACAGGGTTAATGGCGACGATGAGCATGGGCGGCTCGTCCTTGCCCGACACGTCTATAACCACAATGCGCTGGTGCACGCCGATCTGCGGCGCGGCAAGCCCCACCCCCGGCGCGGCGTACATGGTCTCGGCCATGTCCCGCACCAGTTCGCGGGTCTTTTCGTTTATGACCGTCACGGGCTGGGATTTTTTCTTCAGCTCCGGGTCGGGATAATGAAGTATTTTGCGAACCATGCTTCTTCCTGCTTAAATGGGATATCAGGGTACTATATAAATTTGCCCGCAAAAATGCAATTCATTCCTCAATTCCACGCCGGTGACCTTTACGACAGACCAGATCACCAGATAACCCGTGATCCCTTCGGTTTCCCAGACTGCATATCGCACCTCCATACTGTAGCAAGGCAATCCTGAAAGGCTCTACCGGGTACGCCAGCGGGCCATGAATTCGGCCGGAGAAAGGATAGGTGTCCCTTCGAACTCTCCCAGACGTTTCAGGTGCTTGTCCCCGGAAACGATGCAGGCGGCGCGGGCCTTTTGGGCGCATTCGAGGAACTTGTCGTCGGCCGGGTCGGCCTCGACGGCATGCAGGTCGTTGTCGATGACAACAAAAACGATTTGATGCCGGGTGTTGAACAGTTCCAGAAGCTCTTTCAATTCGGGCTCCCCGGCCAGGCCCATGCGAGCGAGAACTTCCAGGTACTCAGTGAGGATTTCCACGCAGAGGCAGATGGTGACCTGACCGGTTTTCCACAGGTCGATGATCAGCCGCGGCGTTCCTTTCGGGCTCAGAAAGGAAGAAATAAAGACATTCGTGTCGATGACGACCTTCACCGGCTTGCCCGTGTCTCCCGGATGATCCGGTCAACGTCCCTGGCTTTTACCCCTTGCTTGTTGGCCTTGGCGCCGATTCGATCCCAAAGGTCATCCACAACCTGGGAGAGGTCCGCTTTCCGGACATAGTTCTCGATCAGCTCCCGCATTTTCTCGCTGGCGGTCTTCCCTTCCATGCGGGAGACTCGCTGGAACCGCTCCTTGGTCTCATCGTCAATACGAATCACCATCTGCCTAGTCATGACTCACCTCGTGTACATTGTATATACATACTATACAGACCGTGCCACTTCGCGTCAACATGAAACCTGCGGTGCCAGTGAAGGGTGAAGCATGTATGGCATACCCGGCAAATCCGCGTAAGTGTCTAGAATGTTAGCTTGACCATATGAGGGGTTGCCCCCACCACAAATCACCAGATGCAAAGCCTGACACCATGCCTTGCAATGCCTTCCGACACCATGCCTTCCCGAGGCAAAGGCGAACCGTCTCGTACAACATATCGCACTTGACACGTATCACGTGACAGATTATGCTGACAATGTGATCAAAACATTCGCCGACAAGCACACGCAACAGCTCTATCTAACCGGCAAGTCGAGGCGCCTGCCTGCGGATGTCATCAGCAGGGCGATTCGCCGCCTTGAATACATCGACCTTGCGACTAGCCTCGACGACCTGAAGGTCCCGCCCAGCAACCGCCTCCATGCATTGAAGGGGGATCGTGCCGGCCAGCATGCCATATCTGTCAATGACCAGTGGCGGGTATGCTTTCGATGGGAAGACGGCGACGTATATGACGTGGAAATGACAGACTATCACTGAACATTGGAGTATGCCATGAGCATCAGGAACAAAGGAAAACGCGAACAGCCGCCCACCCATCCCGGCGCCATGCTTCGTGAAGATTTCATGCCGGATTATGGGCTAACCGTCACCACGCTCGCCGAGACGTTGGGCGTGTCGCGCCAGACCGTCAACGAGTTGCTGCGCGAGCGGCGGGCGCTTAGCCCCGCCATGGCGCTCAGGCTTTCCCGGCTGTTCGGCAACAGCCCCGAATTCTGGCTCAACGCCCAGCGGGCCGTGGACCTGTGGCAGGCGGAGGGAGAACTGGAAAAGGATTTGGACCGGATTCGCACGCTCAAGGCGGCGTAGAGTGTTTGTTATGGAGTCCTGGCAAGACAATCTGAACGGCCAGCTTGCTCCCCTTTTTTGCTCTCTATTAAGGCGCTGGGCAAATATCCGAAACTCTAACCCGACCCCATGACCCACGACCCCATGACCCAGCTAAAAAAGATGAAACCCTCGTTGGCGGTGTGGTTCAATTGATGGAAGATCGCTTAAATATGATATAGAGAATGTCCCCCTTGGTTCACCCCGACATTTTGTTGCAGCCCAAAAAGAAGGTTGACAATTGTGCCTGGATGTATTATAAAAAACTAAGCTGTGAAGCATGGTACCGGATGGTACTAAGAATTGCCTTGGATAAGGCGTAACCCAAGCCCCGGATGGTTGGCTGGTAGAAGACTCCTCAAAATCTCTGCACCCCCTTCTTCCGCCAACCTCCTACAACCTAGGAGGTTGATCATGAAAAGCCCCAGCAGTAAGTCCGTCATCATCAAATTTGCAGATTATCACCAGAAAGATTTCGGCAATCTTTCACGCATCACTGGTGTGATTGACTCCAAGAACATGGTACGCTTGCTTAAAGCCGCCAATCTGGAGGCGAACCCCAGGAAGCCTAAAAAAGGTGAGGTTACCGAAAGCATCATTGATTCACTTACGCAAACTCCCGAATTATTTCATTTTAAATCAAAGGGATTGTTGCTGTCGTCCGGTAAGGTATCAGAAATGGAACGACACAGATTCCAACTCAACTTTGAGGATCTTGAAATTGAAGGGGTATTGGATGGTGGCCACAATTGTCTCGGCATTGGTCTCTATCTACTTGATCAAGTGATAGACGACGATGACGAAAGGAAGTCTCTCGACAAAGTGAAATTGTGGGAAGATTTTGAGGTATTATGGAACAAGTACTGTTCATACTTTGATGAAATTGAACCTACACAATTTTACGTCCCTGTCGAGGTGATTTTTCCCTCGAATGATGATGTTGAACTTGAGAACTTCATCAACTCTATTCTTGACATTGCTCAGGCGCGAAATAACAATGCAGAACTCACAGAAGAAACTAAGGCGAACAAGAAAGGATTCTACGAACTCATTAAACAGCATGTAGATCCTACCATCAAAGACAAGGTGGAGTGGAAGACCAACGATGGCGGCACAATTAAGGCCAGAGATCTTATTGCTTTATCGTTGATTCCATTATCTGTCCTGCCTGGCAAAATTAAAGGAGGAGTTGAAGATAACCTGTTCGAGGTCAATCCTGTCATTATTTATTCTTCAAAGTCTCAATGTGTTGAGAGATATAATAATATAATTGACAACGATAAGATATCTGAGAAGGTCAAGGGAGATATTGTAAAGGTCACTTGCCAGCTTGTCGACAGTGCACTGTCATTGATGAAAGACTTCCCAAAGCTTTATGATATAATATACGAGAAGCTTCCAGACGCCTACAACAACTCATCTGCGGGATTCGGGCGAATATCCTGCGTCAAAATTTATGAGAAAGATAAAACAAAAAAGAGTGAAAAATACCTACATAAATCACCCAAGACCAAATTTTATTCAAAAGACGTTACTTTCTCATACCCAGATGGATTCATAATGCCTATTGTTTATTCTATGAGAGAACTGATTATCGCAGAAGATAACCAGGTCAAATGGATAGTAGATCCTTTTGATTTCATTGATAAGAACCTTGATAAAATATTGGAAACCTACTATTCACAAATACAAGTAGCAAACTATGACCCTCAAAAGGTTGGCAAGCACATTGGGTCGTACAAGTTGGTGTCATCGGCCGTCAAGTTTATACTTACTGAGATTCTCTATAGTAAGGCTAAATGATTTTCATAACAGTTGCAATAAGGCAGACTTTTTGACTTCTCACTTACCAGAAAGCCGGTTTCTATTTGGGGACCGGCTTTTGCTTTGGAGGAAACGTGGGGTCTATCATCGGATTTTAGCAGATGACAGCCACTCCCGGAGAATGTAGAATGCACGTCGACGGGGGTGTGGCTTGTGGGGTCAGTGGTCTGTAAATTTCAGATTCACTTGGCTTTGAAATGCCGCCCCCGTCATCTG
>JACOUQ010000001.1 GCA_016177775.1 Geobacter sp. | reverse complement strand
TCGTTCATGCTATCCTCCTGTTATTTTGAATAAATGACAATTCAATAACAGGAGACAATAGAATTAACAAGACTGATATAATAAGTCTTTTTGTTATATATTCCGGGGAGCTAACTCATAACTCACCCCTTATATAACGTTGTTAAGTTGTCAATTAGCCTCAATGAAACCACCTTTCCCTTGACCAAGTGCAACAGTTGCACTATTCTTCTCTTATGCCTGTCATCATCCGCTTCTTCAACTGCGCAATCTTCATAAATCCGCGGGAGCATAATCCGCCGCACTTTCATATCCGGATGAACGACGGCCGCGAAGTCCTGGTGTAGATTGAAAAGCTGGCCCTGCACTCGGAAGGTGTTTCCCGCCGCGAGATCAGGGAGGCGCTCGAGTGGGCAGAAGCGAATCGCAATCTTCTCCGTGCGAAATTCAAGGAGTACAACCCATGAAACAGGAACATTTCAGAATCAAGGCCGTAGAGGCGCTTAAAGATTACGTCCTCCGGCTCACCTTTGGCGACGGAGAAGTCATGACCGTTGACCTGAAAGGGATCATCGACCGCATCCCGGCCCTTTCCAATTTGAAAGACCCGCGGCTGTTCGCCAAGGCGCATGTTGGCGAATGGGGCCTGACTGTGGAGTGGGTCCCCGGCGAGATCGACATGGCGGCTGACAATCTACGGGCCGAGGCAGTCGAGCAGGGCGGGGGGATTTCCCACGAGAGGATATGGGAGTGGATGCACCGTAACAATCTGACCCTGGATGCCGCTGCCGAGGCGCTGGGGATAAGACGCCGCATGCTGGCTTACTACCGTAGCGGGCAGAAGCCAATTCCGAAGCATATCTGGCTGGCGTGCGTAGGGTGGGAAGCGGAAAAGAACAAGGCGGCCTGATTTTCCATGCACCGTAAGACATATTCTGTCACACATCTGTGGTTATATGATAGAAAACATCATGGAGGTGCGGCATGATCTATCTCACCACGGATGCATTGGACCAGGCGGTATATTTTGATCTGCGCAAGAAGGAGCCTTGCAGGAAAACTGGCGGTACGGAGCAGCGGCTGTACGGTCTTGTGGGGAACGGCGTGGCAGAGGTGCCGGTCACGGTGAAGAGCTGGCGCGACTGGGTGGAGGTGGCCTTCGGCGGGAGCGCGCTGTTCGATTTCGTGGACGAGCGGCTGATCCGGCGGATGCTGGGGGAGCTGGCGCGGGAGATGGGGCCTTGAACCTTGAAAAGCATTCACCGCAGAGTCCGCAGAGGAACGCAGAGGAAAAACAAAGAGTTAATGATTCGGATAGTTTTACCAAAGCGGTTAAAAGATATTTTTTACATCAGAAATTGTTTTCTCTGCGGAACTCTGCGTCTCTGCGGTTCAATTGTCGTTTTTATATTGATCATTTCCCCCGCATGTCATGCGGCACCAAAGCCTCGGTCGTCACCGTGGTGCTGTTGCCGGCATTGTCCGTCACGACCGCGGTGATGGTGTAGTGCCGGCCATCCCGGTCCGTCCCGTCCCGCCATGCCTCAAGCGGCACGGTGGCGCCGAAGCTGTCGGCCGATCCGGTCAGCATGCCGTATTCGTCAGTGATGGCGAGGTGGACGGTGGCGACCCCTGATCCAGCGTCCTCGGTCAGGCCGTTGATCCTGACGTTCACCATCTTGTGATTGGGGGGCCAGAGGAGGCCGGGGTCGGCCGAAATGGTTGCGGTGGGAGGGGTAGTGTCGCGTACGGAAACGTTCACAGTGTCGGTTGCGGTAGCGGTTCCGTTGGAAACGGTCAGCGTAACCTCGTGGCTGCCTCTGCTGAAGAGGGCTGTCGGCCGCTGTCCGTCTACCGCGCCTCCATCCCAGCCCCAGGAATAGAAAAGCTCTCCTCCGCAGACTCCCTTTGAACCCGAACCATCCAGGGTCAAGTATGTCCCGGCCGGCGATGTCTGCTCGACGGCCTGGTCAGGCCCGGCATCGGCCACCAGCGCCCGCCGGTCGCTCACGAAGATGTCGGAAACGCCGTTGGAGTCACCGCTCACCAGGTTTGACGCCAGCGAGTCGAACGCAACCAGCCACCCATCCGCGGCTATGGCCGGACGCTGGCTGTTGCCGTTCCCCAGCGCTCCGGCGCAATTGGTGCTGATCCGCTCCATCCGGCGGGTCTGCCGGTCGAACTGGTAGACGTCGCTCAGGCCGTTAACATCCTCCGGCAGGAGCGCGCCGGTGGATTGGAACGCCACATATCGGCCGTCGGCAGAGATGGCCGGAGCGCTACCACCCTGAAGGACTCCATTCCAGTCGATGCTTATTGCTTCGTCGCTGCCGGTCGCCCGGTCGTGAACAAAGACGTTGTAAGGTTTGCGCATGCTGTGGGCAATGACCATACCCGATGAGTCGAAGGCGACGTAGCGGCCGTCGACGCTGATTGCCGCAATGTTGCTGTAGCTGAAGCCGAAGCCGGTCATGTGGCTGACGAGTTCGGTGGTGCCGCTGGCGCGGTCCCGCAGGTAGATGTTGGTGACTGGCAACGCCCCGCCAGCAAGGCTTCCGGCGGAGGAGAAGACAACGAAGCGGCCGTCCGGCGAGATGGCCGGGTTCAGGCTCTTGCCGTTGGACTGGCCGCCGGAGGAAGTGACGCTGACCCGTTCGGTGGTGCCTGTCGAGCGATCCCGTACGAACACGTCCTCCAGGCCGTTGGTGTCGCCAAGGACCAGGTTCGCGGCGCTGGAAACAAATGCCACGAAGCGCCCATCCCCGCTTACCGCCGGGGAGTAGCTGACGCCAGCTCCCTCCGCGCCGGAGTTTGACAGGCTTACCCGCTCGGTAATGCCGGTTGTCCGGTCGTGGACGAATACATCTTCGGCGTTGTTGGTATCGTTGGGGACGAGGTTGGAGGCGAGGGAGGCAAAGGCAACAAAGCGGCCGTCGCTGCTTATTGCCGGAAGACGGCTGGCGCCGTTCGCCTGGTTGCCATCGCTGCCGATGCTGACCCGGTCGGTCTTCCCGGTGAGGCGGTCTCGGACGAAGATGTCGTTGTACCCGTTGGTGTCGCCGGGGACGAGGTTATCGGCCGCGGACTCAAAGGCGACGAAGCGGCCGTCACCGCTGGTGGCTGCGGTGGTGCTGGCTCCGGAGCCGAAAAGCGAATCGGTATCGGTGCTCACCCCTTCGATCCCCACTGCGGCGGCGGTCATGGGCGAAAGGAGGCAAAAAGCAGACAGAAGGCATATTGCAGTCGACAGCAGTCTCATGAATCCCCCTATAACTTATGACATTGCATTCAAAAAACCTCTTGTCTGTTTACGTATATATCATATTGATTCATAAAGGAAAGGCAAAATTCAGCCATTTTCGCCTTCGCCTTTCGGCGCTTCATTGACAAATCTGGCGCCATGCTCTATAAAAATTGTTCCTGGAGGTCGTATGGAACAATTGGAGAAGTCGCCGCTCAGACAGGTCATCATGGACAGGATCGCGGAGCGGGGCGGTCGGATAACATTCGAAGAGTACATGCACGCCTGCCTCTATGAGCCGGGGCTTGGCTACTATACCTCGCCCGGCCGCAAGGTGGGGGCCGAGGGGGACTTCTACACCAGCATCAACGTCCACCGGGTATTTGGCCGGGTCATAGCCCGTGAGATCTGCCGGATGTGGGAGAACATGGGAAGCCCGGAGCGCTTCGAACTGGTGGAGTGCGGAGCAGCGGCGGGCGTGCTGGCGAACGACATCCTCGATACGATTTCCGAGCTGGCACCGGACCTCTACTCCGGAGTGACTTACCGCCTGGTGGAAATGGAACCGAGCCTCAGGGACGCGCAGCGGGAGACCCTGGCATCTCACCTGCCTAAACTTGCCTGGAGCGAGCCGGCGGAGCTGGAGGCCGGAAGCCTCACCTTTACCGGCTGCTATCTCTCCAATGAGCTGGTGGATTCCTTCCCGACCCATCTGGTGGAGATGACGCCGCAGGGGTTGCGCGAGGCCTTTGTTGCGGTTAGCGAAGCTGGTTTCGCCGAGCAACTGGACAATCCATCCACACCGGAGCTGCAAGCCTACCTGGAGCGGATCACTGTGCGCCTGCCTGTAGGACAGCGGGCCGAGATAAACCTGAATGCCCCGCGCTGGGTCAATTCCGTAGCCAAGGCCCTGACGCAGGGGTTCGTCCTCACCATCGACTATGGCTACCTGGCGCCCGAACTGTATGGCTCGATGCGGCCGAACGGCACGCTTCTCTGCTATTACCGCCACACCACTGTCGAAGACCCCTATATCCGGCCGGGCTTGCAGGATATCACCACGCACGTCGATTTCTCCACCCTCATCCGGGCCGGCGAGGAAGTTGGGCTGCACAAGGTCTGGTACGGCGAACAGTACCGGTTTCTAATGGCCGCCGGGCTGATGGAGGAGATGATGGCCCTGGAGGCCCAGGCAACGACCGAGGAGGAGAAGCTCAAGAACCGCCTGGCCCTAAAGAAGCTGATCCTCACCGAGGGGGGAATGGGGGATACCTTCAAGGTCCTCATCCAGGCCAAGGGGGTGGCGGCGCCGAGCCTCCTCTGCCAGCGTGAATGGGGGAAGCTCCTTTGACACTTTGCAACGGGCTGTTAGACTATAAAAACGCAAGTGAGCGGTGACCATTGAACAGCGAAACCGAAACGAACCTGGCTGAGTCGGATCTCTCCCGCATCAGGACGCTGGTCTTTGACCTGGACGGGACCCTGTACGTGAACAGGGCGTTCGGCAAGGAGATCCTCTTCTGCGCTGACCGCTATATCGCGGAACTGAAGGGAATCGGCTTCGATGAGGCGGTTGCGCTGATCACCGCGACCCGCAAGGAGCTGAATGCCGCAAGCGGGCTGGAAAGCTCCCTCTCCGCCACCTGCATGGCTCTGGGAGGGGACATCCGCGAGATGCACCGCCGCTTTGCCGTGGAGATAGATTCATCCTGTCTTGCCTGCGATACGCGGGTGGTGGAAATTCTCCGGGCGCTGGCAGGGAGGTTCGATCTCTACCTCTACACCAACAACAACCGTTCACTTTCCGAGCGGGTCATCCGCGCTATCGGCGTGGATGGGATATTCCTGAAGGTCTTTACCGTTGAGGAAAACTGGCGCCCCAAGCCGGATGTTGGGACCCTGGAGATGATCTATCGCGTCATCGGCAGGAAGCCTGAAGAGTGCCTGTTCATAGGCGACCGCTTCGACATTGACCTGCGCCTGCCGCAACAGATGGGGAGTGCGGTATTCCTTACCAGGAGCGTAGAAGAACTGCTGAAGCTTGGACCACTACTAAAACCGGGAGAAAGTATGAGCGAGAACCGCAAAGAGATGCTGGACGCGATCATGCGCGCCATGGAGATCGAGAAGGAGACCTTCGACTATTACACCAAGGCGGAGCAGAAAACCTTTAACAAGGCCGGCAAGCGGATGTTCCACTGGCTTGCCAGGACCGAGGAGCAGCACTACCTGAAGTTGACCGAACTGTACAAGTCCTTGGACGAAACCGGCCGCTGGGTCTTCTACGGCGGCACGACCATTACCCTGGAGCCCTCCAATCCGGGCGAGCACGCGGTCGGCTTCGACACCGACGACCGCGAGGCCCTGGAGATCGCCATCGAGATCGAGAAAAAGGGAATTGCCTACTACGAGGGGCTTCGTGCGAAGACCGTTGATCCGGATGGTAAGGCCATGCTCAGAACCCTGCTGGATGAGGAGAAGGAGCATCTGAGGGTGATAGAGGAGAAGATCAGGCTGTAGGCTATAGGCTTTAGGCTGGAGAAAGTCAATAGCCTTCAGCCCACAGCCTACAGTCTAAAGCCTTCAGTACTTATGCAAACACGCATCGAAAAAGACACGCTGGGCAAGGTGGAGGTTCCTGCCGACGCCTACTACGGGGCGCAGACCGCCCGGGCGGTGGAGAACTTCCCCATCTCCGGGCTTAAGCCGCATCCCGCTTTCGTCTGGGCGACGGTGGTCATCAAGAAGTGTGCCGCACGGGCGAACATGGCCACCGGCAGGCTCGACCAGGCCATCGGCAAGGCCATAGTCCAGGCCGCTGATGAGGCTCTGGCCGGGGAGTTTGACCGGGACTTCGTGGTCGACCCGTTCCAGGCCGGGGCCGGCACTTCTCACAACATGAACGTGAACGAGGTGTTGGCCAACCGGGCTGATGAGCTTCTGGGGGGCAAGCGGGGAGAAGCCTCCCTGGTCAACCCGAACGACCATGTCAACATGGCCCAGTCCACCAACGACGTGATCCCCACGGCCATCCGTCTCGCCTCGCTCCGAATGCTGTCGCGGCTGATTCCTGTTCTTGAGGGGCTCCGGGATTCCCTTCGTCGCAAGGGAAAGGAATTCGATTCGATCCTCAAGTCGGGACGAACCCACTTGCAGGATGCGGTGCCGATCAGGCTCGGCCAGGAATTCGAGGCTTACGCGGTCGCGGTCGACAGGAACATTTCCGGCATCGAGCGCTGCCTGCCGCAGCTTTACGAACTGGGTATCGGCGGGACGGCTGTCGGCACCGGCATGAATGCGGAGCCCCGCTACATAGAGCTGGTGGTGGCCGAACTTGCCGCGGAAACCGGCTTCCCCCTGACACAGACGGCAAACCGGATCGAGACCACCCAGAACATGGACCCGTTCGTGGCGCTTTCGTCCGCGCTCAAGGGAACGGCGGTCAACCTGGTCCGGATCGCCAATGATCTGCGCCTGCTCTCTTCCGGCCCCAGGACCGGCTTCGCCGAAATCAACCTTCCGCCGCTCCAGCCCGGCTCCTCCATCATGCCCGGCAAGGTGAACCCGGTCATGCCGGAGGTGACAGACATGGTGGGGTTCCAGGTCATCGGCGCCGACACGGTCATCACCCTGGCGGCCCAGGCAGGGCAGCTGGAGTTGAACGTGATGATGCCGGTCATTGCCTTCAATCTCCTCTTCTCCCTGGAGATTCTGACCAACACGGTCCAAAGGCTGGCTGGTTCGTGCATCGAGGGGATAACTGCCAACAGCGCCCGCTGCCGGAGATATCTGGAGGAGTCGCTCGGTCTGGCCACGGTGCTTGCCCCCTTCATCGGCTATGCTGCTGCGGCCGAGGTGGCCAAGGAATCGGCCGCAACGGGGAAGAGCATCCATGAGACGGTGCTGGCCAAGGGGTTGATGTCCGTGACGGAGCTGGAGAAGATGATGGAGCCGTATGCGCTTACGGAGCCGGGGGTTCCGGAAAAGGCGTGAATGGTGAGGAGTGAGGGGCGTTAATGACGAATGTCCCCATAATAACAAGAGGAGAATGATCATGATCGAGCAGGTTAAAGCTGTACTGGAGCTGATTCGGCCGGCGTTGCAGAACGACGGCGGCGATGTCGAGCTGGTGGACGTGACCCCTGACGGAATAGTCAAGGTCAAGCTCGTGGGGGCCTGCGGGCACTGCCCCATGTCCACCATGACCCTGAAGATGGGGATCGAAAAGACCCTTAAGGAGAAAGTTCCTGGGGTCAAGGAAGTGCAGTCGGTGTAATTTATCCTTCAACCAGGAGGTGCCCCATGGCTTACAAGGTCAAGAGTTTCGGAATGGAGATTCGTCCGATGAAGGCGATGCAGGAGCTTCACGAACTGGATGAGGTGGTGAACCGTTTCGTCAATGGGGTTAAGAAGGTAGTTTCAGTCTCAGACATGCCGACCACCGATGACAAGGGCGAAACCATCGGCATGGTGCGTGTCGTGGCCTACGAGGTGTGACAGTTTTTTACCCGCCTGCGGCCCGTTCTGCTGTATAATGTAAACATTCATATTCAGCAGAACGGGCCCAATTCATGGCACTCTTGCCCCGCAGGAAAAAACAGAGGCGTTTCCGCGCCCCGCGCTTTGTCGGACTCTTCCGCCGGAACAGCGAGGCAGTCTATTTTGCCGGCAACCAGGTAAAGCTTTACCCCACCGGCGGGGAGTTCCTCTTCGCCCTTCTTGATGCCTGCCGCAACGCCTCTTCCTCCATCTGCCTCGAATTTTACACCATCTGCAACGACGCCATCGGCAGGGAATTTGCCGAGGCCCTCTGCGAAGCGGCATCCCGCGGGGTCGAGGTGTCTCTTCTCTATGACTATTTCGGCAGCATCGAAACTCCGTCCCTGTTTTTCAGGCACATGGCGAAAAGCGGGGTGCGCTGTCTGGCATTCAACCCCCCCACCTTCAAGCGCGGCCTGCACTGGCTCGACAAGCGCGACCACCGCAAGATTGCCGTGATCGACGGCACCGTTGCCTTCACCGGCGGGCTGAACATCGCCGACGTATATGCCGGGTTCGGCGACTGCCGCTACAAATGGCGCGATATGGGGATGCGCATCGAAGGTCTGGCGGTGGCGGAGTTGTTGCGGCTGTTCCGGGAGAGCTGGGAAGGAGAGGAGGGGCCTCCGCTTGACCCGGCAAGATATTCTCCGCAGCTCGTCGATGCAGGCGAAGACCGGGTCCTCATAGTTAACGGCAGGCCGCACCATACCCGCTCCTTCATCCGGAGCGCCTTCCGCCTCGCCATAGCCGGTGCCACCGACAGCGTCCGGATTCTCAACCCCTACTTCATCCCAGGTCCACGTGTGATCCGTTCGCTGTTGCGGGCCGCGGCCCAAGGCGTCAGGGTGCAGCTCGTGCTCCCCGCCATCAGCGATGTCCCCTTGGTGCGGCTGGTGAGCAGGGGGCTGTATGCGCCGCTTCTCAAGGGGGGGGTCGAGCTGTACGAGCGGGAAGGGACAATACTGCACGCCAAGGTGATGCTCATAGACGACGACTGGGCGGTCATCGGCTCCGCCAACCTGGACAGTCGCAGCTTCCACCGCAACTACGAGGTGAACGTCATCGTCGACAGCGCCGAATTCGGCCGCCAGGTGGGGGCGATGTTTACCGCGGATCTGGCCCGCTCGCGCCGCGTGACCATGGATGACATCGCCCGCAGGGGGTTATTGGAGCGGTTCCTGGAGAAACTTCTTACTCCATTCAGCCGGTTTCTCTGACCATGTGCCTCATAATCTTCGCCCTCCATGCCCATCCCCGCTATCCCCTCATAATCGCAGCCAACCGCGACGAATACTTCAGTCGACCGACCGCTGCGGCCGCCTTCTGGGAGGACGCCCCCGACATTCTGGCCGGGCGAGACCTGACAGGGTGCGGCAGCTGGCTCGGCATTACCCGCGGCGGCAGGATTGCGGCAATCACCAATTACCGCGATCCGAAGCGAATCCGGCATGGCGCGCCGTCCAGGGGGAGATTGGTCAGTGATTTCCTGCAAGTGACGATGTCTGCGGAGGAGTATCTGGCGGAACTGCGCCGGACCGGGAACGCCTATGGCGGTTACAACCTCCTTTTCGGCACTTTCGAAGAACTCCTCTATTTCTCTAACTGCGGCGATCTGCCGGCCGAGGTCCCTGCCGGCATTCACGGACTTTCCAACCACCTGCTCGACACACCCTGGCCCAAGGTGATGAAAGGAAAGGAGCGCCTGACCGAGCTTCTGCAAGACCCGGCCGGGCCTTCGCCCGAAGCACTGCTCGATATGCTCTCCGACCGCGGGCCGGCTCCCGAGGGAATTCTCCCCGACACCGGTGTCGGGCTGGAGCGGGAGCGCATCCTCTCCCCCATCTTCATCGTCTCCCCCGACTACGGCACCCGCTCCTCCACGGTCATTCTCGTCGACCGGGAAGGGGAGGTGCTTTTCCGCGAGCGGACCTTCAACGGGAGCCGGGATGCGTTGGGGGAGGTTGGGTTAAAGTTCAGATTACATGGTGTAGAGGAAGAGTTTTGACGTGCTCCGGATTGCTTCGAAATGGCTGTCGAGGGTTAAGAGCTGTGTGCCGGACTCAATGGCGGAGACTGCGATGAAACAGTCGGCAAGGCCGACCGTGATACCTTTTCTGCGCAGGGTGTACGACAACCGCCCCGCCTTTTCCCAGAGGAGGGGAGTTTCCGGTAGGAACTGAAAGACGTGGGTGAAGTCCTTGATGACCGCCAGCTCCCGCTCCGACTTGGCCCCCTGGATGAGTTCTCCGAGGATCAGGCCGGTGCAACAGACCCGGTCGGCGTCGAGGAGTTCGAGGAGGGAGCTGTGGACCGGGTCACGTTTGCGAAAAAACTCGATCCAGACCGAGGTGTCGACGAGGACCTTAACCAAGACGCCGGTCCCCGTGCCTGAGTTCATCGGCGTCGACGGTGAATTCCAGTTTGCCGGCCATTGCCTTGATCCGCTCCAGCTTGCGCAGGCGGATCTCGTCCTTGATGGCGGTGATGACCGCCTCGGTCTTGCTCCGTGCCTGAACCAGCGACATCAGTTCAGTCAGGAGGTCCTGAGGGAGGGTTATGGTTGAGCGTGCCATGGGAAATCTCCATGAAAAATGTGCATGAAAATTTATATCATATTTGTGCTGATCGGGAAAGAAGTAAAAACCTGCCTTGCTGTACCCTTTCGCTCCTCAATCCACATCGCTGAACTTAACCAAGGTCCCCCCCCTGGCGCCGTAGCGGAACACGGTGACCCCTTTGCACCCCTTGTCCCATGCCAGAAGATACGCTTTCGCCACATCCTCCCTGGTGGCGCGGTGCGGCAGATTGATGGTCTTGGAGACTGCGTTGTCGGTGTATTCCTGGAACGCGGCCTGCATCTCGATATGGTCTTCCGGGGGGATGTCCAGGGCCGTGCGGAAGAGCCGCTTCGCCGAGGAAGGGACCCCCTTGATTGCCCGCAGGCTCCCCCGCTTCATCACCTCCCGCATCAGTTCCTTCGAGTAAAAACCTTCTTTTCTGGCGAATTCGACAAAATGCCGGTTGATCTCTGTCAGCTCCGTATCCAGGACCAGGCGCTTGTAGGCCAGGGCGAAGAGCGGCTCGATGCCGCTGGAGCAGTCGGCGATGGTGGCCAGGGTGCCGGTGGGGGCGATGGTGGTGCAAGTGGCGTTGCGCACCTTGGGCATGTCGGGGGCATCGTAGATCGAACCGGCGAAGTTGGGGAACACCCCCCGTTCCTGGGCCAGCTCCACCGACGCGTCCCTGGCCCGGTCGCGGACGAAGCGCATCACCTCCCGGGCCAGGGCGAAAGCCCGCTTGTCGTTGTAGGGGATTCCCAAGAGTATCAGGAGGTCGGCCCACCCCATGACCCCGAGGCCGATCTTGCGGTTCCCCTTGTGCATTGCCTCGATGGCAGGGAGCGGATAAATGTTGGCATCGATGGTGTCGTCCAGGAAGCGGACCGCTGTTTTGATGTCGCGGCCGAGGGAGTCGTAGTCGATCTTTTTCTCCCGGACATGGCGGCTCAGGTTCAGTGAGCCGAGAACGCACGCCTCGAACGGAAGCAGCGGCTGCTCGCCGCAGGGGTTGGTGCTCTCGAAGTTTCCCACCAGCGGCGTCGGATTGGCCCGATTGATCCGGTCGATGAAGATCACCCCTGGATCGCCGGTTTTCCAGGCGCAGTCGACCAGCTCGTCGAATACTTCCCTGGCGCGCAGGCTCCAGGTGATCTGGCCGGTGCGCGGGTTCACCAGCGGAAAGGAGCCGTCGGTGCGGAGCGCCTCCATGAAGGAATCGGTGATTGCCACCGAGATGTTGAAATTGGCCAGCTCCGCGGCATTGCGCTTCACCCGGATGAATTCAAGGATATCGGGGTGGTCCACCCGCAGGATCCCCATGTTGGCCCCGCGCCGGGCGCCTCCCTG
Organism: Geobacter sp.; assembly: GCA_016177775.1. Lineage (GTDB taxonomy): Bacteria > Desulfobacterota > Desulfuromonadia > Geobacterales > Geobacteraceae > JACOUQ01. The sequence continues at coordinate 27,845 of JACOUQ010000001.1, read as the reverse complement.
CTTGATGACATCGGTGGCGGTGTTGTATATCTTCATGAAGGAGACCGGGCCGCTGGCGATTCCGCCGGTGGAGCGGACGATGTCGGCACGCGGCCGGAGGCGCGAGAAGGAAAAGCCGGTGCCGCCGCCGCTCTGCAGAATGAGGGCGGCGTTTTTCAATGATTCGAAGATGCCCTGCATGGAGTCTTCAACGGGGAGGACGAAGCAGGCGGCGAGCTGCCCCGACGGCTTGCCGGCATTCATGAGGGTGGGGGAGTTGGGGAGAAACCGTAGACCGGTCAGCAGCTCGTGGAAGCGCTCTTCCCAGAGATTTCGGACCCCGCCGGATTCATCCTCCACAGCCGCCACGCTGCGGGCAATCCGGCGGAACATCTCCTCAGGGGTTTCCACCACGTTCCCGGCCTCGTTCTTGATCAGGTAGCGGGCCTGCAGGACCTTGAGAGCGTTTTCACTCAGCTCTGACACCGAGACCTCCCGGAAATTGGTTTACGGCTACATCTTCCATTGGTCGATTCCTCTGCTAAAATTGTAACAGGTTAGGGACTCGGAAAATACTAATGTACCAAGATCGCGCCTGAATTCGGAGCCAGATTTTGTTGCGCCGATTGAGCAAAACCGCAGGCGTAGCAGGGCTACGCTGAGGATTTTGCGATTGAGAAGCGACGAAATATGGCCCGAAGGCAGGATGCGAGATGGTATTTTAGTGTTTTCTGAGTCCCTTAGATACGCAAAGGGAGGAAAGGACCATGTCACGTTTCTACGATCCAAAGGACACTCACGATTTGGCAAGGGTGGAGGAAATTCTGAAAAAAGGTGCGATCGAGTACTTCCTTCGCGGCGATAGCAAGTACGGCAACGGTTTGCCGGAAATTCACGTGGCCGAGGAGGACGTACCGAAGGCGGAAGAGCTGCTTCTCCACTCCGCGCGCCCATGATGCCGGCTAGACGAGGTGGTACCCTGCTTCCTTCCATGCTGCCACTCCACCCAGGAGCGCCTTGGCGTTGACGTACCCCTGTTCGAGATATTCAGCTGCCCGACCGGCAGACGTCTGTTCCGCCGTTCAGGAGCAGTAGAAGACAATCTCTTTCGACTTGGGTACATGCAGCAGCCTTTGCCTGAAATGGGCCAGGGAGACAGCTCCCTCCAGGTGCATGGTGGCGAACTTCTCTTCGTCGTCGTAGGCGCAGACCAGCAAAGCTTCCCCGGAAAGAACCCTTTCACGGGTTTCAGACGGCTTGACGCGCGGGACATCCGGCATGGCCATCCTCCTTTCAGCAATTGTTCAGTACCGTGTTGATATGTATGGAAATTGTACCAGCGTGCGGACGAATTCCAATAAGGGATATATGCCCGTCGTGTTTGATGGGGATAATCGGGATGGTAAACGGAAAAAGCGCTTGCGGCTATTCGTAGCGGAGTGCTTCGATGGGGTTGAGGCCGGCCGCCTTGCGCGCCGGGTAGAAGCCGAAGAATATTCCGACGCCGCCGGAGAAGATGAAGGCTATGGCGATAGCCTTGAGGGAGATGAGGGTGGGCCAGTCCAGGAGCTTGGATATGGCCTGGGCGGCCCCGGAGCCGAGGAGCATGCCGATGATGCCGCCGAACAGGGTGAGCAGTACCGCCTCTGTCAGGAACTGCATCAGGATGTCCCGCCGCTTGGCCCCCAGTGCCATGCGGATGCCGATCTCCCGGGTCCTCTCGGTGACCGAGACCAGCATGATGTTCATGATGCCGATCCCGCCGACGATGAGGGATATTGAGGCCACTGCCCCGAGCAGGAGCGACATGACCTTGGACGATTGCTCGGAGAGGGCGAGAATCTCGGAAAGGTTGCGGGTGGTGTAGTCACGGTCCTTGGAGGGGCCGATGCGGTGGCGCTGATCGAGGAGCGCCTGCACCTCCGCCTCGGCCTTGTTCAGCAGCTCGGCGCTTCTGGCTTTGACCAGCATGGCCCCGACAGTATTGGGGAACTGGGAGCCGATGATCTTGCGCTGGGCCGTGCGGAGCGGGATATAGATGATGTCGTCCTGGTCGGTTCCCTGGGGCGATTGCCCCTTTCTCTCCAGAAGCCCCACCACCGTGAACGGGACCTTCTTGATCCGCACGGATTTCCCCACCGGGTCGTCGGAACCGAACAGGTTTTCCGCCACGGTCTGGCCGATCACGCAGTTTTTGGTCGCACCCTCCACGTCCGACGGTGACAGCCCCCGTCCCGCCACCACCGGCCATTCCCTGATCTCGAAGAATTCAGGAGTTGTCCCCATGATGATGGTGGACCAGTTCAGGTTGCCGTAGACCACCTGGGCGGTGCCGCGCATGGTGGGGGCCACCAGTTCTACTGACGGGCACTCCTCGCGGATCGCCTTCAGGTCATCCACCGTTAGTGACGGGGTGGAGCTTGCTCCCATCCGCAAGCCGCCGCTGGTGGTGGCGCCGGGGATGACCAGGATGATGTTGCTGCCGATGGAGGCAATCTGCTGGGAGATCAGGTAGTTCGCGCCGCTCCCGACGGCCACCATGGCGATAACCGCGGCGATGCCGATGATGATGCCGAGCATGGTCAGCACTGACCGCATCTTGTTGGCGCGCAGGGCCCGAAGGGCTATTTTGAGGGAGAGCCAGAGTTCCATTATGTTCCTTGCGAATTGCCGGTCCCCAGTCCCTAGTCCCCAGTCCCCGAATTCCTGTCGTCAATTATCAACCCATCGCGGAATGTGACCTGCCTCCCGGCGTGGTCGGCTATCTCGGGCTCGTGGGTCACCATGACGATTGTGATCCCCTGCCGATGCAGCTCTTCGAAGATTGCCATGATCTCCTGGCTGGTTGTGGTGTCCAGGTTGCCGGTCGGCTCGTCGGCCAGCAGTATAGCCGGTTCGTTGATGAGCGCCCTGGCTATGGCGACCCGCTGCTGCTGGCCGCCGGAAAGCTGGTTGCTGTAATGATCGGCCCGCCCTCCCAGCCCGACCCTCTCCAGTGCGGCCAAAGCCCGCTTGTGCCGCTCCGTGGCCGGAACCCGGCTATAAATGAGGGGAAGTTCCACGTTCTCCACGGCCTTGGTGCGCGGCAGCAGGTTGAATCCCTGGAAGACGAAGCCGATCTTCCTGTTCCTCACCTCCGCCAGATCGTCGGATGTGAGCCCGCGGACGTTCCTGTTGTCCAGGAAGTAGTCGCCGCTGGTGGGGGTGTCGAGGCAGCCGAGGATGTTCATGAAGGTGGACTTGCCGCTCCCCGAGGCCCCCATGATGGCGACAAACTCCCCGCTGGCGATGGCGAGGGAGACACCGCGCAGGGCCTGCACCTCCTGGTCTCCCATGCGGTACGTCTTGATCAGATTTTCAACCCTGACGACTTCGGACATAGGCTAAAAGCGCGGCCCCATGGGCATGCCGCCGGCTTTCTTTTCTTTCTTTGCCATCACCTGCTCGATGATCACTTCGTCTCCCTCATTCAGCTTCCCTTCGGTGACTTCCACGTGGGTGTCGTTACCGATGCCGGTCTTTATCGGCACTGGTACGGGCTTTTTGTCGGGCGAGAGGATGTAGGCCTTCTGGCCCGTGTCCTTTACACGCTTCATCGCCGTCTTGTCGACGGGGGCGGACGGTTTCCCCTTGCCGGCGCTCTCGTCTTTCGGCTTGAAGCGGAGCGCCGTCATAGGCAGCTTGAGGACGTTCTCCTTCCTCATGGTCTCGATGGTAACGTTGGCGGTCATCCCCGGCTTGAGCTTCAACTCCTTGTTGTCCACCAGGATGACCACGGTATAGGTCACCACGTTCTGGGCGATGATCGGAGCGTTGCGCACCTGGGAGACCCGGCCCGCAAACTTCTCTTCCGGATAGGCGTCCACGGTGAAGGTTACCGGCTGGCCAAGTTTGATGCGGCCGATGTCGGCCTCGTCCACGCTGGTATCTATCTGCATCCGGGTCAGGTCCTGGGCAATGGTGAAGAGGGTCGGCGTCTGGAAAGAGGCCGCCACGGTCTGTCCCACGTCCACGCTGCGTGAGACCACGACGCCGTTCACCGGCGAGCGGATGGTGGCGTTATTCAGGTTGGTCTGGGCTCGGCTGTAGGTGCCGCGGGTCTGGATGACCGACGCCTCGGCCGATTTTACCGCGGCAACCGCTTCCTGGTACCTGGTTTCGGCGGTGTCAAAGTCCCCCTGGGAGACCACCCCGTCGCGCACAAGCTGGCGGTTTCGCTCCATGGTCCGCCGGGTGTCGGCGGCAGTGGCTTTCGCCTTCTGCAGATTGGCCTCGGCCGAGAGGTATGAGCCCCTGGTCTGCTCCACGTCCGCGCCGAGCAGGGCCGGATCGATCTGGGCGATCACCTGTCCCCGTTTCACCGGCGAGTTGTAGTCGACTAAAATCTTCTGAATGGTGCCGGAGACCTGGGTACCCACCTGCACTGTCACCACGGCGGAGAGTGTGCCGGTGGCCGATACGCTGGAAATTATCGGGCCCCGTTCCACCTTGGCGGTGCGATAGGCGGCCTCTGCCGGGCGCTTGGTGTAGAAATAGACTCCAACGGCAGCGAGGAGCAGGATGATGACCGGGATGAGGATCTTTTTCATCTTCATGGGAAGCCTCGGGGGAATTGATGCGCAGAATAATCCATAGTAATAGCAACTGCCGGATAATTCAATTGTTAAAACGGACAAAAAAAGCCCCCAGCCAATGACTGGGGGCTTTTGGGGATAAGCCCGCCGGTATTACCCGACGGGCCAGCTAGGGCAACCCTCTTTGCAGCGAGTTACCGGACGGAGCATAAAGATTGTAGTCCACATAGTCCGGAATCTCCTTTCTGGTGGAGTTAGAAACCGTCTTTTCCGCTCGTGCGGTTAGTCACGATTTCTATAATTAATTTTACTCATCTGCGGGGGAAAAGTCAACGGTAGTATGAGATTAAATCCCGCTATCTGAATTTATTCATAATCTTGAGCAGCGCCCCTTCCCGGACATCCAGCGCCCCGTCGGGACAGAGTTCGCGGCAGCAGAAACAGCGGATGCAGGCGTGGTAGTCAAAGTGGAGCTTGCCGTCGCGGATGGTGATAGCCTTTGGGGGGCAGGCATCGGCGCAGATGCCGCAGAGCTTGCATGCATCCGGGATTGCGACCGGCCTAGACGTCAGGTAATGCCGCAGGCGGTTCTTGAGGAACGGGGGGAGGCCGAACTGTACATCGGAGATGTGGGGGAGGCGGAAATCGCTCACCCGAGCCTCCTCCAGCGCAAGGCCCGTGGTCGTGATTGTGCCGCGATCCGCCCCATCGATGCCGAGTTTTTTTGCTGCCCGCTCGACGTAGAGAAGCTTTTCCGGAATACCGGCAATTTCAGCGGCGATCATGTCCACTGCCACGGCGTTCGTTCCGGCCAGGAGCAACCCGACATCCCTTGGATCGCCGCTGCCGGGGCCGTTCCCCTCCATGGCCACCACTGCATCGACGATGTTCAGTTCCGGCTTGCGCAGGAGATAGATCTCCACGAGCATCCGGGCGAACATCTCCCGGTCGGCCCCGGCCTTCAGGTGCCAGCCGGCCTTGGCAGTTCCCACCACCGCGCCGAAAAGGTTTTTCACGCAGCAGGTGAGGGTCATCATCTCGTGGGTCTTGAGCTTGGGGAGGTTGATGAGCTTGTCCGCGTTCAGGTATGGGCGTGCCAGCCCAATTCGCTTAAAAATCCCGGTTCCCTGGACTTCCACCACCTCGCTGAATTCCACCAGCTCTGCGCCGGTCTCCTCGATGACCCGGAGCATGCCGGATTTCTCCGCCACCTTCCTGATCCCGCCGATGCCGGGGGAGTCTCCCACCAGCGGGATGCCGCCCGCTTTCTTCACTTCTTCGATTACAGCGCGCAGCACCTCGGGATGGGTGGTGACCGCCTTCTCCGGTGCCTTTGCCGCCAGCATGTTCGGCTTCAAGAGCACCCGCTCGCCGGGACGGACAAAGGCCGACATCCCGCCGATGGGCTCAAGCAGGCTGGCGATGGCGGCCATTACATCTTGCCGTTCATAGGTTGTGCATTGTTGTATGCTGACGGTGTGCATGCGGGAATTGTGGGGGAAATCGCCGTGGATGTCAAAGAGGAATGGTATAATTGAACAAAAAGGACGAACCAGATGATACAGATCCTGCTGAACAATCCCCTTCTCCTCCTCTTTCTGGTGGCAGCCGTCGGTTATCCCCTGGGGCGCATCAAGATTAAAGGGAGCAGTCTGGGTGTGGCGGCAGTCCTCTTTGCCGGGCTGGCATTCGGATCGCTTCACCCGGATATGACGCTGCCGGAAATCGTGTACATGCTGGGGCTGGGGCTGTTCGTCTATACCATCGGCCTGAGCAGTGGGCCGACCTTTATCGCATCCCTGAAACGGCAGGGAATCCGTTTCAATCTGCTGGTGCTGGGAGTGCTGGCCTTTTCCGCGCTGATGGCAGCGGTGGCGAGCAAAATTCTGCAGTTGAAGCCGACCATCACCGCCGGCCTGTACGCCGGGAGCCTGACCAATACGCCGGCGCTGGCCGGAGCCCTTGAGACGATCAAGCACACTTACGGCGGAACCGTCGAGCAGCTCCTGGCAGAGCCGGTCGTCGGCTATTCGATCACCTATCCTGCTGGCGTGATTGGAGTGGTCCTCGCCGTCGGCATAATGCAGCGTCTCTGGGGAATCGACTATGCCGGCGAAGCCAACCAGCTGCGCTCCTACGGCGCAACTACCGAACCGCTCAAGAATTACACCATCCGCGTAACCGGGAGTGGCGCCTGCATGAAATCCCTGGACGTAATGAGGCGCGAGCAGGGGTGGCAGGTGATGTTCGGCAGGATCAAAAGGGGTGAGCAGTTTTTGCTGGCGGCACCCGAGGAGGTGCTTCATCCGGATGATCTGATAACCGTAGTCGGGACGGCGGCGGAAATAAACCACGTCGCTTCTTTTCTCGGGGAGAGGAGCGAGGAGGAGATTGACCTGGATCGGAGTGAATTCGATTTCCGGCGGGTTTTCGTCTCCAATCCGGAAGTGGTCGGCCTCCGGCTGAAGGAGCTGAACCTGCGAGGCAGATTCGGCTCGGTGATCACGCGGGTAAGGCGCGGGGACGTGGATTTCCTGCCGCACGGCGACATGGTGTTGGAGCTGGGGGACAGGGTCAGGGTTATAACTCGCAGGGAAAACATGCGCGCTGTCAGCAAGTACCTGGGAGATTCCTACCGCGCGGTCAGCGAAGTGGATATCCTGACGTTCAGCCTGGGGCTTGCGCTTGGGCTCCTCCTTGGAATCGTCCCCATTCCCCTCCCGGGCGGCATCACCTTCAAGCTCGGATTCGCCGGAGGACCGCTGATCGTGGCGCTAATCCTCGGGACCATCGGACGCACCGGCAAGATGGTCTGGAGCCTCCCTTACAGCGCTAACATGACCCTGCGCCAGATCGGGCTGGTGCTGTTCCTGGCGGGGATCGGTACCCGCGCCGGTTACGGCTTTCTGTCAACCTTTACGAAGGGCGGGGGATTCGCCATTTTTTTCGCGGGGGCGCTGATCACCTGCATAACCGCTATTCTGACTCTCTGGGTGGGGTATCGCCTGCTGAAGATCCCCATGAGCCTGTTGATCGGCATACTCGCCGGACTGCAAACCCAGCCTGCGGTTCTGGGCTATGCCCTTGAGCAGACCGGGAACGAGCTCCCGAACATCGGTTACGCCTCGGTATATCCCGCAGCCACCATCGCAAAAATACTTTTTGTGCAAATCCTGCTGCTAATGCGGGTTTGACGCCTATCTTTGCTGTTTTGTGCCAGTTTTTTCTTTGAAATTTGCAACATTGTCATCCTGCCCCGGTTTGTTCCCATGTGAGAAGATACTAAAATCCTGTTTCGTCAATTCGCTTGACTGGCTATCCGGTTAATGGCAAAGGTGAATAAAGTTTCAAGGTTGATATGGAGCGCGGCCATGCAGAAATCGATTGCCCAGTTCTTGCATTACCTGTCCACGGAGCGGAACGTTTCCCCACATACCATCGATGCCTACCGCAACGACCTGGAACAGTTCAGCGCCTTTGTCCGGCGGGAGCGGGGGGAGGGGGCCGATCCCGCCGGTGTTGACCATCTCCTGATCCGGCGCTGGATGGCCCTTCTTCACAAGGAGCACAAGAAGAGCTCCATCGGCAGGAAGCTGGCGGCGGTCCGGGCGTTTTTCAGGTATCTGCTGCGGGAAGGGTTGCTGGAGAAGAACCCAGCGGCGCTGGTGTCGACCCCGAAGAAGGAGAAGAAGGTGCCGTTCCACTTGAATGTCGACGAGGTGACGGCGCTGGTGGAGGCGCCGCGCGGCACCGATATGGCAGCGCTTCGCGACAGGGCCATTTTCGAGACACTTTACTCCTGCGGCCTGAGGGTCACTGAGCTGGTTTCCCTCGATGTAGGCAATCTAGATCTGGAGCAGGGGCTGGTCCGGGTGCTGGGGAAGGGGGGGAAAGAGCGGATCGTGCCGGTGGGGAGTAAGGCCCGGAAGGCTGTCGGCGATTATCTCGTCGCCAGGAACCACCCGCCGATTGATGCGCCGCTGGTACTGAACCTTAGGGGGGGACGGCTCACCCGCAGGAGCGTGGCCCGAATCATCGACAATTACATCCTGCGGCTCGCCGCAATGAAGAAGGTCTCCCCCCACACCCTGCGCCACACCTTCGCCACCCACCTGCTGGAAGCGGGCGCGGACCTGCGCGCCATTCAGGAGCTGCTGGGCCACGCCTCCCTTTCCACTACTCAGAAGTACACCCATGTTTCCATCGACAGGCTGATGGAAGTGTACGATAAGGCGCATCCCAAGGCGAGATGAAGCAGAGAACATTACTCGACCCTGCTCAATTACGGAACCGGTGGAAGCGGTGGCCGCGGTAAGGGCAACTTTGGAGGTAAGGGGGGCGGAGGTGGGATGCATCCGTTGGTCAATAAAATCCCCAATGCGATCATAACCATTATCAGCAGACGGAACATTTTCATGGCAGTTCCTTTCCGGTGCCTTGCATTTGCTCAAGATGTATCTTTTATCTGCTTCATTCTCCTCCCAAATACATATCAAGCAAATTACCCTTGTCAAGAGTTCTTTCAGAACAGGCCGATCTTGTAGAGAAAGACGATTGCCACCAGGATGGGGCTCACGTAGCGGATCAGGAAGTGCCAGAGGGGGTAGAGGTGGAAGCGGACCTCGCCTTTTTCGATCTCGGCCCTGGCCAGGCGGGTGGTGAGGACCCAGCCGGTGAAGATGGCGATGAGGAGGCCCCCCAGGGGGAGCATGTAGTTAGTGGCCAGGAGGTCGACGGAGTCGAGGAAGTTGCGGTCGCCGATGATGTGGAAATCGGCCAGGAGGTGATTGGAGAGGGCGGAGGGGACACCGATGAGGAAGATGATGCCACCCATGACCAGGGTGGCTTTTTTGCGGCTCCACTTCTTCTCGTCGCAGTAGTAGGCCACCACCACCTCCAGGAGGGATATGCTGGAGGTGAGTGCTGCAAAGACCAGGAGTACGAAGAAGAGGATGGCGACCAGGGTGCCTCCGGGCATCTGGCTGAAGACGATGGGGAGGGTCTTGAAGACCAGGCCGGGACCGGCGGCCGGCTCCATGCCGTAGCTGAAGGCGATGGCGAAGATGGCCACCCCGGCCAGGAGCGCCACCGTGGTGTCCATGATCGCTACGGTGACGGCCACACCCGGTATGCTGGTCTCTTCCTCTGCGTAGCTCCCGTAGGTGAGCATTGCGCCCATGCCGAGGGAGAGGGTGAAGAAGGAGTGCCCCAGCGATTCCAGCATCCCGGAAGCGTCGAGTTTTCCCCATTCCGGCGCGAACAGGAAATTGAGCGCCTTTGCGCCGCCGGGGAGGGAAAGCCCGTAGCCGGCCAGGAAGATGAGGATCAGGAACAGGACCGGCATCATCACCTTGTTGGCCCGCTCCAGGCCGTTGCTTACCCCGCCCAGGACGATCCAGACGGTAAGCCCCATGAAGACCGCCTGCCAGAAGAGCTGGGCAAGGTCGTTATTCAGGAGATTGCCGAATATTTCCGGGACTTCCTGGGCATGGGCGCCGCTGAAGGTTCCCTTGATGGAGAGCCAGAGATAATCCACGGCCCAGCCGGCTACCACGCAGTAGTAGGAGAGGATCACAAAGCCGGCGGCCACGCCGAGCCACCCGACCCCTGTCCAGATTCCCCCCCTGAGCCTGCGGAACGCCCCCACCGGGTCCTTGCGGGCATGGCGGCCGATTACCATCTCGGCGACCATGATTGGCAGCCCCACCAGCACGATGCTGAAGAGGTAGAAGATGACGAAGGCCCCGCCGCCGTGCATGCCGGTGATGTAAGGGAATTTCCAGATGTTGCCGAGGCCGACGGCCGAACCGGCGGCAGACATGATGAAGCCGATGCGGCTCGACCAAAGGCCGCGCGGCGCTTTGTTGTGATGGTGTTCGCTCATAGGCTCTTCCGCAAAGACTGGGGTAGTTAAAAAACGGTTCCTTTATACCGGATAGTGTGGTAAATGGTCAATGTAAAGTTTGCTCGTAAAAACAGGATGATGGCCGAGCTTTGAACGTTCGGCCATGATTGGTTGCGGAGGTTATGTGATGGAACAATTGAACGCTTTTCTTGCCGCGGCCAGCGGTTATGTCTGGGGCATCCCGCTCCTGGTGCTCCTGGTCGGCACCGGCATCCTGCTCACGGTGCGGCTTCGGTGCATCCAGGTCACCATGCTCCCCCATGCCCTGCGCGAGACCTTCGTAAAGCCGAAATCGAACGAGGCGGGGGATGTCAGCCACTTCGAGGCCCTGATGATCGCCTTGGCCGCAACCATCGGCACCGGGAACATCATCGGCGTGGCCACCGCCATTTCTGTAGGGGGACCCGGCGCCCTCTTCTGGATGTGGGTAACCGCCGCCTTTGGCATGGCCACCAAGTATGGCGAAGGGGTGTTGGCCGTGAAGTATCGGGTGGTGGATGAAAACGGCGAGATGGCGGGCGGCCCGATGTATTACCTGGAGCGGGGGCTGGGGCAGAAGTGGCTCGGCGTCACGTTCGCCCTGTTCGGCTCCATCGCCGCCTTCGGCATCGGCAACGTGGTCCAGGCCAATGCCGTGGCCGGCAACCTGAAGGAAACCTTCGGCATCGCCCCCTGGATCACCGGGGTGGTGCTGGCGCTATTGACGGCGCTGGTGATACTCGGCGGGGTAAAGAACATAGGCAAAATTTCCGGCTGGATGGTGCCGATCATGGCTGTGGTCTACGTCTCCGGCTGTCTCGCCATCCTGGCCCGCTTTGCCGGGGAAATCCCCAATGCCTTGGCCCTGGTGTTCCACGACGCCTTTACCGGCTCGGCTGCAGCGGGTGGCTTCATGGGGGCAACCATCATGCTGGCGGTCCAGAAGGGGGTTTCCCGGGGGGTTTTTTCCAACGAGTCGGGGATGGGTAGCGCCCCCATTGCTGCCGCGGCAGCCAAGACCAGCGAGCCGTGCGAGCAGGCCCTGGTCTCCATGACCGGCACCTTCATCGACACCATCATCGTCTGCACCATGACCGGCCTGGTTCTGATCGTCACCGGTGCGTGGAACTCCGGGGCCGAGGTCTCGGCTCTTACCAAATCCGCCTTCGACATCGGCCTTCCCGGCAGCTACGGCGGCTACATCGTCTCCTTCGGCATCGTCTTTTTTGCATACTCCACCATCATCGGCTGGGGCTATTACGGCGAAAAGTGCATTGAGTACCTCCTGGGGGTAAAGGCGCTTGTCCCCTACCGCCTGGTATTCGCCATGGCCGTCGGCGTTGGGGCGGTAGTCAAGCTGGAGTTGGTCTGGAACTTTTCCGACGTGATGAACGGGCTCATGGCTGTGCCGAACCTTATTGGACTCCTGGGGCTCTCCGGAGTGATCGTGGCTGAAACCAACCGTTTCCTGGCAGAGAAAGCCGGCCGGGAGAGTGCAGTTGCCCAGCCGGAGCCCGCGGAGTAGTGGAAGACACGGAAGGCGCGAGGACCTCCCCATGACCCTGAACCAGCACCTGGCGCTTACTGGCTTAGCTGCCGCGGCCCTGCTCCCTTTTCGGAGTGGCGAGGAGATCATCCTTTTTTCCGTGGGGAGCGTTCTCATCGACGTGGATCATTACTTCCTCTACATTCAGCGGACCGGGCGGTTCGATGTGCGCGGGATGTTCCGCTGGTTCGTGGGTCTCTGGAAAGTGGAAAAGTCCATCCCGTACGCCGGTCTCTGTATTTTTCACACATTCGAATTCTTCATCCTGGTAGTCCTTCTCGCACTCGCCTGGCCGCTCCTCTTTGCCCTCCTTGCCGGCCTGATCTTTCATTTTCTCGTTGACCTCGCTTATCTTATTAACAAGGGGATTCCCTTCATCCGCCCCTATTTCCTAATTGAGCATTTCATCCGGCGTCGCGATCCGAAGTACCCCTATTACTGAGGCAGGAGGCCACGATGCAATCCCTGAACGAACATTCCAGGCTCAAGCGCCTGTTTGTCGTGGCTGGCGCTGCAGTTGGCGCCGTGCTGAGCGGCTGGTATCTGTTCCGCAATATTGCACCAGGCAGTGCCAAAGCGATCCCCGACCCAATCTGGGCCCGCTTCGTGAACGTGGCTCTGATCATGTTCTCCGCCATTTACCTGATGAATCTGCTGCGTCGTTTCATTGAAAGGGGCATAAAGGGGAAGCGACAATGATGTGGACACCTTCGGAGACGCCGTTACAATTGTATATAACTTATTTCGCCGCTCAACAATGGAGATGCTTTGCCATGGGTGACTTCGCCGCTTTGCGCGACATTATGGTCATGGAGCAGCTGGAGGCCCGGGGGATAAGGGACTCGGCCGTGCTTGCCGCCATGCGCGAGGTGCCGCGGGAAATGTTCGTCCTCCCTGATCTGGCGGACCTGGCCTATGATGACGGCCCGCTTCCCATTGACGAGGGGCAGGGTCCCGAAACCCCTCATGGAGCAGCTTGCCGTCTGCGGGAGGCTCGTCATCCCGGCAGGAGACATCCCCTATTTCCAGGTTCTGGTTCGTGTGCGCCGCTTGGGGGAGGATGATTACCGGCACGAAAACCTGATGGGGTGCCAGTTCGTTCCTCTCATAGGCGAGGCGGGGTGGAAGCTGGAATAGAAGGGCGCGTGCATTTCCGCGTTTGTCTGGTATACTTTTATGAGGTTCCGTCACTTCTCCCCCTTGCGGGGAAAGGAGTTGCGTCGGTGAATCTCCCCAATCTCCTTACTACCCTCCGTATCCTGATGGTCCCCGCAGTGGTCCACCTGCTGGCGCGCGGCTCCTATGCCCCGGCCATGTGGCTCTTTCTTGCCTGCGGCGTGACCGATGCGCTTGATGGCTACATCGCCAGGCGCTACGGTCTGACCACCCAACTGGGGGCCATTCTCGACCCCATAGCGGACAAGCTCCTGATAATCGCGCCGGTGATCGTCCTTGCCTCCGAGGGGCTGCTGCCGTGGTGGCTGGCTTTTGCCATCGTCTGCCGAGACCTGGTGATAGTCGCGGGCGCGGGTTGCTGGTACCGCAAGGCCGGTCGCCTCGACATGGCGCCGAGCCTTCCAGGAAAGATCAACACATTCGTTCTGATCGCCCTGGTCGGTCTGGTCATTGGCCAGGCCGCAGGGTTCCTGCAGATCGCCCCGCTTCTCCCCCTGCTTTTTGTCCTGTCGCTCTGCAGCACTCTATTTTCAGGGATCCATTACGTGGTGGTGTGGGGGAGCCGGGCGCGGGCGCTCTGAGGTTCCTCCCGACCTTATTCTCTCTCCTGTTTCTTCCCCTTTTCCTCACCCCGTTCACCCTTTCCTGGCGGCTCTCCAGGCCCCTTCTCCTTCTGCTCCGTTGGGGCGGGTTTCTGGGCGTGGGGTTCCTTCTTTTTTGTCGGCGCTGGCGCGGGTTTTCCCCTTTCTTCCGGTTTTGGCGCCGGCTGTGGAGAAGGCTGATTTTGCGGTGGCGTAACCGCAGGGCGCTGCGGCGTTGTTTTCGGCCCAGCGGGGAACGCGGATGGTGGCGGCGTCATTGTCGGCCGCTCCCGGATGACTTTTGGTGTGACGGCCGGAGCAGGCTGCTGTTTCGTCCCTTCCACTCCCCTTACCGTCGGACGTCCGGAGGGTTGCTGCCGGATTTCTCTCCCCTTTTCCCCCTCGGGGCGGATGGTTTTCGGACGCGGAGCTTCCCGTCTTTGCGGGACCTGCGGAGCGGGTGCCGTTTCGGGTTGGCGTCGCGGCTCCACTTCCCGCGTTGCCGGCGGGATCGGCCTTCCCCTGATTATTTCGGGTCCCCTTTCAGATGGACGCTGGGGCTGGGGCCGCATTTGCCGATTCTGTTCTTCAAGGCTCTGCGGCGGCTTTATCCTGATCCCCCGGCGCGGCTCCTCGCGCCTGATTACCGGTAGTTCCCCGGTCGGCCGCCCCGGTCGGAATACAGACCCCCGTTCCTCCCGAATCACTTTTCGCTCCCGCCTGATCTGCTCCACGCTGGTCCGGCGGACTCTCTCCGGCGGGCGCTTGGCAGGCGGAATGCTCCTGATGACAGGCATCCTCGTTGCCCTGTCCGGCTTGATTGCAGGTGGCCCGACGCTCACATCACCCCGCCTGAACGGGTTTTCCCTGATTCTCGCTTCCCCTTTCGTCCCCCTGATGAACGTGTCGCGGTGGACAGTGGTCACGGCGTTGCTGACGCTGACGTTCCGATAATTTCGGATAACGGTCCGGTCTACTGCCACGTTGGTGATGTTCACGCTCCAGGGGCCGTAATAGCCGTATCCGTAATATATTTCCCCCGGCGACAGCGGTACCCATGCCACATAGGTGGGCGTATAGACCCATCCCACGTAGCCGGGCCCCCAGTAGACCGCGCCGGCCACGGGGGGGACCCAGCACCAGCCGATGTTGACCACGAAGGCCCACCGGCCGTAGTGGTATGGCACCCAGCCCCACGGTTCATAGGATACCCAGACGTAGTGCCCGCCGATCCAGCACCATCTGCCGATCCGATACGGTGACCAGCCGATGGAGACCGTGAGCCGCGGGGTCCAGACATAGCCGTAGGCCGGCGCGTAGACCCATCTGCCATACTCCTCCATCTCGTATGCATAGGGGTCCAGTTCATCCGGGAGGTAGCGCCGGCTTTCGCCCGCTTCGGCCAGCTTCCGGTCCCGCTTGAGGTTCCATCTTTCCCATTCGTCCGGCGGGCCGATGGGGGAGATTTCCACTTCCCCGTCCTCCATGATGTGCAGGGTCTTGCCCGCCTCGATCCTCGACTTTCCCTCCCGCGTCTCGGCATAGGCGTACCCCTTGATTACGGAGGCATCGGTGGCGCCGCTCTCGGCGACGTCGATCATTATCAGGGAGTTATCGTAACAGCCGACGGACGAAAGGGGTGTGTCGACCTGGATATGCTCGATCCCGCCCCGCCGGTTGTTGATGTAGACATGGCCGCCGGCGGTATAGAACTGGAACGACTCTTCCTGGAGCGCCAGGATGTCGAGGGAGGTATTGGCGTCGAGCCGGACGTATACCCCTCCCTCAATCTGGATTTCGGTCCTTCCCCCCTCGGGGGCCCAAATCCGGTCACCTTCCCGCAGCGGCATGTTGATGGAGGCGGGGACCCATTCCCCCGTGTCCTCCGTGTAGATCTGGACATCCCCCCTGATGAGGCTTATCCGGGCTACCCCCAGTTCCGCCGAAAATGCGACGCCAGGCATGAGTGTCAGCAACAGGGCCAATGTGCGGAAAATCTTCATGGCTTCCTCCACTATATTGCTATTTATTTTGTCCGGGATTGGAATGTTCTTCTGTGCCACCCTCACGCAACGTGACTCCCAGGTTCCCGCCAAGGATGTAGAGGTCGCGCCGCGGAGTGGATATCTCGATGCCGTTTGCCCAAAATTTGTCATGGATCGCGAAGTTGAGCGCACTTACGAGCATCCCCTTCCGGTGTAAAAGGGTTGTGCTCCAGGCGCGTAGCTCGAACTCCAAGGCATTGTCGCCGAACTTGAGAAAGCGTACGCCGGGCGCGGGTTTTTCCAGGACGTCGGTATTTTCCGCCGCCACCTCCATGAGGAGTTTTTCCACCAGGCGCACGTCGCTGTCAATCGCCACGGAGACCGGGACCTTGAAACGCACCTTCCGGTCGTCGTGACTCCAGTTCACGACGGTTTCCGAGATGAACTTCGAGTTGGGGACGATGATGGAGATGTTGTCGTTGGTGACCACGGTGGTGCTGCGGGAGTTGACTTTCACCACCGCCCCCTCCACGTTTCCCACCTCGATCCGGTCGCCGATCTTTATTGGGCGCTCGAACAGGATGATGAGCCCGCTGATGAAGTTGCTGACAATGTTCTGCAGCCCGAAGCCGAGGCCGAGGCCGATGGCGCCGGCCAGGACGTTCAGGGCCGTCAGGTCGATCCCGGCCGTCTGCAGGATGATGACAAAGCCGATAGCGATGACAAAGTAGCGGACTATGGAGCCGATGGCCTCGCGAACGCCGACATCGATGTAAAACCGTTCCAGGAGCCGGTCTATGACCCAGACTTTCAGTTTCTTCGTGAGGTAGAAGAGGAGAAAGACCAGGACGATGAAGTAGAGCAGGTTCCAGAGGGTCAGGTCATGATCCTTGAGCTGGATGATCGGTATGTCCAGGAGCTTCCTGACGGTTTCCAGCCATTCCGTGATCGATTTCACAACTCCCCCGGTTTCCCCTAATGTTGCAAGCAGGTGAATGTAATTATTTTAGAGGAGAATGGCGATTTTTCAAATTTGGGATGTATAAACGCTTGAGGGAGACGTCCGCCGGTAAGCAGGAAGGAGGTTTTAATCGGGAATGTGGCGGAAATAGGGGGCAAAATAGTGCTCGTACTCGCGCATCATGGTCCGAACCGCGACCGGGATCGATTTGGCGAAGCAGTCGAGCCTCACGATGGCGTTCACCCCGGCATCGTTTACCGACGCGGCGCGGATCCGCTCGACAAAGGAGCGGTTGACCCTTTCAATGCGGGCGTAGGTTTTCGCAAGCCCTTCGAGAGACCAGTCCGCTTCTCCGCCCCGTGCCTGCAGGATGTACTGGGCCACGAGGTACATGGAAATCATCCGGAACTCCGTTTCCTCCACGGTCGCAAAGGGGAGATGGAAGCGCGCCATCGGCTTGAGAAGGTCCAGGACAGGGCAGCCGCCGGTTGCCATGATTACCCCGGCCAGTGAGCCTAGGCCGTCCTGGAGAGTGGTTTCCTTCAGGTAGCTGCGCTCTTTTACGCGCACTTCGACGCTGACTTCGTCATAGGAATTGTGATCGCGGAAGGCCTCCACAACTTCCGCGAGGTGACAGGCAATCGGGCAGAAGGGATTGAGGGCCGGATCAAGGAGACAATCCGGGCAGTGTCGGAAATTCAGGGCGACCCATGGGGGGAGGGGAGCGTTGCGTCGGATGTGCAGGGAGAGGGAGTCTTCATCGAGTTCAAGCCGAAAATTCCTCGTTTCACCGCCGCGAAACCGGAAAATATAATCGATCGTGAACAACTCCGCCATGTTCCCTCCGACGGAAAGTAATCTCTTCGCATCAGATTATACCATTACTTCTTCCCCTGTTCATTCACCAGCTTCAGAATTTCGTCGGTCACGTCCTGGACCTCCACGCCGCTGCCGATGTAGAGAAGTTCCTGCTTCACGATGATGGCCGCATAGTCGCCGGATTTGCCAAAGATTGCGGAGGCCTGCTCTACCTGTTTGGCTATCTTGAGGGTGAAATCCTTTTCCATGGTCTGCAGTTCCTTGTCGGCATTTTGCGCGAAGGATCTGTACTCCTCCACCATCTTGTCGAACTCCTTTGCCTTGGCTTTGCGCTCTTTCGGGCCGAGAGTGGGGAGTTTCGCCTCGAGGGCGGCCTTGCGTTTCTCCAGCACCTTCTTGCGGGCCTCGATCTGGGCCGTCAGTTTGTCGACCTTCTCCTTCAACTGTGTCTGCGCCTCCTTGCCGAAGGAGGACTCGGCGCCAATTCTGATCGGGTCCACGTAGCCCAACCGGATGGCGGGTCCTGTTTTTTGCGGTTCGGCTGACTTGGGAGCTGTTGCCGGAGCGGGTGCGGCTGTGGCAGGAGTCGTGGCCGGCGATTGGACGGAAGGCGCATCTGCGGCGGTTGCGGGGATGGAGAAGATGAGGAGGAAGAGAATGGGGAGGATGGAAGTCGGCTTGAGGACGTTGCGCATTGGATACCTCGCTATCGTGATGGGTTTGACCGGGAAAGGATAACGTTTTTGGTTCGTAATGGCAATGAACTTTCCCAGCCTGTTCCTCCTTCAATGACAGGAGGGGAATTCCTGTTAATATAGATTGGAAAGGAGGAGGGAGCCATGACCTGGGAATACAAAATAATCCATTTCGCCACGGAGGTTGGAGACGAAGCGGAGTATGAAAAGCGGATCCACGAGGGTGAGCACATGATCAACAAGCTCGGGACCGAGGGGTGGGAGCTGGTCGGATTCCTTCCCCGTCACACAAACACAGAGATAATGAGGTGCCACGCTGTTTTCAAGCGGTCGCTGGATTAAATCCGTCATCCTGCAAGAGCATCATGCAAAAAGCCCCGCCGGTTTCCCGACGGGGCTTTTTGCATGATGCGGACAGACTTAAGTCTGTCCCCTGATTGATTATTCGCAGAGGTCGACCTTGATGTCCCAGTTCTTGATCCTCATGGTGCCGTTCTGGGCCAGGTTGAGGTGCATCTTGAAGGCGCGGTCCCACAGCTGCGGCTCGTGGCCGACCTTCCTGGCAATGCAATCCTTGGTGGCCATCTCCAGGTACTCGCTGAGGATCGGTTTGTAATCCGGGTGGGCGCACTTCTCTATGATCCGCTTGGCGCGGTCCTTCGGAGCCATGCCGCGGACGTCGGCCAAGCCCTGCTCGGTGACCACGCAGTCGAGGTCGTGCTCGGTGTGGTCGATGTGCGAGCAGTGCGGCACCACGCAGGAGATGCCGTTCGGGTCGGTCTTGGAGGGACGGCTCGACGGTGTGTGCATGATCTTCAGGAAGCCGTTGCGCAGGAAGTCGCCGGAACCGCCGATACCGTTGATCATCCGGGTGCCGCCCACCAGCGTCGAGTTGGCGTGGGCGTAGATGTCGATCTCCACCGGGGTGTTCATGGCGATGCAACCCAGCCGGCGGATCGGCTCCGGCGCATTGGAGATGGAGAGGGGGCGCAGGGTGATCTTGTCGAAGTACCGGTCCCAGCAGTCGAAGAAGCGCGGGAAGCCCGGGGTTTCGGAAAGGGAGAGGGAGCAGGAGGAGGCAAAATCAAGCTTGCCCGAATCGAACAGGTCGAGCATCGTGTCCTGGAGCACCTCGGTGTAGACCGAGAGATTGCGGAACGGACCCTTGGCCAGACCACCGATGACCGCGTTGGCGATGGACCCGACGCCGGACTGGAGCGGCAGGAGGTTTTTGGGGAGACGGCCCGCCTTCACTTCGTGGCTGAAGAAGTCGATGATGTGGTTGGCGATTGCTTCCGAAGTGTCATCCTGCTCGGCGAAGGCGCGTCCCTTGTCGCGGTGCTTGGATTCGACTATGGCGATGATCTTGTCCGGGTCGCAGGGGATGTAGGTGGTGCCGATCCGCTCGTTGGCCGTGGTGATGAGGAACGGCTGACGGTGGGGAGGGGTCTGGGCGGATACGCAGTCATGGATCCCTTCGAAAGAGGGCTCGCCGGTATTCACCTCGATAATGATCTTGTCGGCAACCATCAGGATCTCGGGAATGACGCCGACCGAGGTGGTGGGGACAAGGCCGCCGTCTTCCGTGATGGCCGAGACCTCGATGATGGCGATGTCGATCTTGCCGCTCTCGGAGTCCTTGGTGTAGAAGCCGTAGCCGAGGTCCTGGGCGAAGAGGGAGAGATGCTTGTCCCCCATCCGGATCCGGCCTTCGTTGATGCCTGCCGCGATGTTCTTGCCGGTCTGGTAAGGCCAGCGGCGATCGATCATGTCGTTGACGGCCCAGCGGTCTTCCGTCTCGGCACCGACTGAGGCGCCGATGAACAGGTTGAACTTCAGCTTACCCTGCAGGCTGTTTTTCTCAACGTGCTCAGCCAGGGCGATGGGTACCGCCTTGGGGTAACCGGCCGGGGTAAATCCTGACCAGCCGAGGTTCATTCCGCTCTTGAAGAACTGGATGGTCTCCTCGGGTTTCATTACCTTGCTCAAGAGTGACTTGCGACGAACGCGGTCTTGCAGTGATCCGTAGGGCATCTCTTTCCTCCTGTTTGGTTTTGGTGTTTACGGGTAAGCTGGCAACAGAACAGCTCCGGCAAGGTTTGCTGGCAGGCTGTTGCGTAGTGTAGGCGACTGCTATAAACTGTATACGATAAAAGTAGAACTGGATTTTACTTAATAGAACTGCTTTAGTCAAGGCAAAATGTAGACGGTTTTTTGTATCAATGTTTCCCCGGCAAGGTATTCTATTAACTCTACTACTGGCGGGTTTGTTTTTGCCTCGGAGACACTTTGTATACTGTATACAAAATCTACTCCTGAAAAACCTGCAAGTCAAGATTAAAATCTTATAAAACCCTGTTCTTAAAAACAGGCTTGGTGCC
Source organism: Geobacter sp. (assembly GCA_016177775.1). Classification (GTDB taxonomy): domain Bacteria; phylum Desulfobacterota; class Desulfuromonadia; order Geobacterales; family Geobacteraceae; genus JACOUQ01. Next base: position 7,264 of record JACOUQ010000001.1, on the reverse strand, counting down.
GGGATCGGGGATTGGTTGGGGGTTTGAAGGGAGAAGGAATGATTATCAAAGGCCGGACGAGATTTTCCAGCCGGCGGCATCCCTGATCAAATGAATGTCTTCCTGGCCGGAAAGGGTTACGGGCGAACCCTTGACAGGAAGCCGTAGATCATAACGTCCCGTTGCAGTTGCCCGGTTGCCGGTGATCTTGACCTTGCGGTCCCAGGAGCGGTAATTGATGGTGGAGAAGGATCGGAAGTTGGATTCCAGCTCACGCTTGAGCGCGGTGAAATCCTTTTCCTTGTCGTGGTAAGCAGGGGAGATTGTGGAGAGGTAGAGGGAAATGTCTCGATGATTTAAGGCATTGGCGCGCTTGGCCAGCACCTCTTCTATTGCCCGCTGCTCCGTATCGTTTGTCGCGGTGCAGGCGGTTGCAATCAGGAGGGCGAGAATGGCGAAGAGGCGCCGGCTCAATAGTCCGATTCCATCACCTTCTTGGCCTTCTCCACATATTTGCTGAACTGGTATTGCTTGAAGAGCCTGTTGAAGGTGTCGCGGCCGCGGGCCTTGTCACCCGACTTGATATAGGCGGTGCCCAGGTAGTAGAGGGTTTCGTCGTGCAGCGGTGCGTCCGGGAAATTATTCAGCGCGTTTTCCAGGCGGGTGATGGCCGCCTCGTACTTGTCGGTACGCAGATAGAAACGGCCGACGTAGACTTCGTAAGTGACCTGTTTCTGACGGCAATCGTCCAGCTTTTCCTGTGCGTCCTTGGCAAGGTCGGAGGTCGGATACTGCTTCAGGAACGCATCAAAATAGGTGACGGCATTTTTCACCGGTGTCTGGTCGGTGTCTATGCCGGTAATCTGCTTGTAGTGGCAGAGGGCGAGGCGGTAGAGGGTGTAGGGGGCCTTCTCGTGGGTCGGGTGGAGCTTGCGGAAGTCTTCGTACGAAGCGGCGGCTTCGATGTAGCTCTCGTTCCGGAACTGGGCATCGGCGATTTTGAGCTCGACCTGGGCAGCGATCTCCGGCGAGGGGTATGACTCCTTCACCTTGCGCCACTGGCTCACTGCGTCCTCGTAGAAGCCCCGCTCGGAGAGCGAATCTCCTTCCTTCAGATATTCATCCGGCGACTTTGCCATCGGCGCCGTGGTGGCGCATCCGGCAAGGATGGCGAGGCTGAGGGCAAGAAAAAGACAGGATTGTTTCCGCATTGATGCTCCCCTTGAATGAATGTCCATCTAAAAGTTAGAAGAAATGGCGGGGAAAGTCAATAAATTCGGTGATCGGGGACTGGAGGCTAGGGACTGGAAACTGCGAAACAAGTCATTACTTTTACCGTTCCCCAGTCCCTAGTCCCTAGTCCCAGCAATTACTTCTTTTTCCTTCTGTTCGGGTCCAGCTCTTTCTTCCGGATGCGGATCGACTTGGGGGTCACTTCCACCAGTTCGTCGTCGTCAATGAACTCCAGCGCCTGCTCCAGGGTCAGGATGCGGGGAGGGGTGAGCTTGATGGCGTCATCGGAGCCCGAGGCCCGGACGTTTGTCAGCTTCTTCCCCTTGCAGGGGTTGACGTCCAGGTCGTTGTCCTTGGCGTGCTGGCCGATGACCATGCCGCCGTAGACTTCCACGCCCGCCCCCACGAAGAGAATTCCGCGAGGTTGCAGCGCGTCCAGCGAGTATGCGGTCGTATCGCCGTGCTCCATAGCCATGAGCACGCCGTTTTTGCGGCCGGGGATGTCCCCCCTGAAGGGTGCGTAGTCATGGAAGGTGTGGGTCATCACAGCGGTGCCGCGCGTCTCGGTCAGCAGTTCTCCCCGAAGCCCTATGAGCCCTCGGGCAGGGACGACGAACTCAATACGTAAAGTTTCCCCCATGGGCTGCATGGAGGTCATATCCCCCTTGCGCGGACCCATCTTCTCGATAATGGCCCCCTGGTATTCTCCAGGAACATCCACCACCAGGTACTCCATCGGCTCCATCTTCTGGCCGTTGATCTCGCGGCAGATTACCTCGGGCTTGGAGACGGCCAGCTCGTACCCTTCGCGCCGCATGTTCTCGATCAGGATGGAGAGGTGGAGCTCTCCCCGTCCGGAGACCTTGAAAGTGTCCGGATTTTCAGTATCCTCGACCCTCAATGACACGTTGGTGCGGAGTTCCTTGTCCAGCCGCTCCCGGATGTTGCGGGAGGTTACCAGCTTCCCTTCGCGGCCGGCAAAGGGGGAGTTGTTGACGATGAAGTTCATGGCGATGGTCGGCTCGTCGATGGCTACGTAGGGCAGAGCCACCGGGTTGTCGGCCGCCGCAAGAGTCTCGCCGATCCCGACGTCGTCAAAGCCGGCCAGGGTGACGATGTCGCCAGTGATCGCCTCGTCGATCTCCACCTGCTTGAGGCCTTCGTAGCCGAACAGCTTGGAAATCCGTCCCTTGGTCACGCTTCCGTCCCGTTTCACCAGGGCCAAGGTCTCGCCGGCCTTCACCTTGCCGTTGTAAATCTTGCCGGTGGCGATCCGGCCGATGTAGTCGTTGTAGTCGATGTTGGTCACGAGGAGCTGGAAGGGGGCGGCAGCGTCGCCTTTGGGAGGATGGACATTGCTTTCCACCACTGCGAACAGGGGCTCCAGGCTGGAGGAGTCGGATGCCAGGTCAAGCTTGGCGTAGCCGAGCTTGGCGCTGGTGTAGACGATGGGGAAGTCCAGCTGCTCGTCGTTTGCGTTCAGCTCGCAGAAGAGGTCGAAGACCATGTCCACAACAACTTCTGGGCGGCTCCCCGGGCGGTCGATCTTGTTGATGACCACGATCGGCTTAAGTCCCAGGTCGAGGGACTTCTTGAGCACGAAGCGGGTCTGGGGCATGGGGCCGTCAAGGGCGTCCACCAGGAGCAGCACCGAGTCCACCATCTTCAGGACCCGCTCCACCTCGCCGCCGAAGTCGGCATGGCCCGGTGTGTCCACAATGTTTATCTTGTAGGGGCCGTGATGCACCGACAGGTTTTTGGCGAGGATGGTGATCCCGCGCTCCTTCTCCAGGTCGTTACTGTCCATTACCCGCTCGGTTATGGCCTCGTTCTCCCGGAAGACCCCGGCGTGTTTCAGCATGGCGTCCACCAGCGTGGTCTTGCCGTGGTCGACGTGGGCGATGATGGCGATGTTTCTGATCCGTTCCTGCATTTGCTTCTCCCTGTTTATGGCCTCGTGAAAACGGCCCGAATGATTTTCGCGAACTGCACAAATAAAAAGACGGGCTTGCGCCCGTCTGGCAACTTCTAATATGGCAATTCCACGTGCAAATTGCAACTAAAATTTCGATAATTTACAGCCTTTTGCGCTGGGTGAAGAGAATATACAGACAAGCCACCCCGGCCGCGAACATTGCGCCGTCCCGCAGCCACTGGGCGGGCTTTCCCATGCCGGTCTGCCACAGTAAATCGAGGAAAGCGGAAATGATGAACGACACACCCGCCATGGACAGAAAGCGCTTCATCCCTGAACTGCCTTGAAGAGGGCCGAGAAATCCTCCTCGCCGAAGCCGAGCTCTTTCGCCTTCTTGAATACCTCATTGGCGATGGCCGCCGAATAGAGAGGCTGCTTCATATTGTCCCCCAGGTTCACGGCGAGCCGCAGGTCCTTCTGCATGTGCTTCAGCGGGAAGGCGACAGTGTAGTCCCCCTTGTCGATAAGACCCCCTTTCAGCCGGAACATCGGGTTTGCCATGGCCCCGGCGTCGATCACCTCCAGAATGTCGGAGCGGTCAAGCCCGGCCTTCTCCCCTAGGGCGAGCCCCTCGCAGAAGATGGACATCATTCCCCCCATGACCATGTTGACAACCAACTTCATGTTTGCCCCGTTACCCACCTCTCCCAGGTAGAGGACCTTCTTCCCCATCTTTTCGAGAGCCGGAGTCGCCTCCTCGTAAAGAGAGCGATCGCCGGCTGCCAGGATGATGAGGGTCCCGTCCTCGGCCGGCTTCCTGCTCCCCGATACCGGCGCCTCCAGGAACCGCCCACCTTTGGCTGTCACCGCCTCCGCAATCCTGCGGGAAATCCCGGCATCCACGGTGGACATATCCACGTAGCCGCGGCCTTCGCCAATCCCGGTCAGCGCCCCGTCGGGGCCGAAACAGACCGCCTCTGCAGCGGCCGGGTCGGCCAGCATGGCAAAGGTGATGGGGCACCCCTGCACCACGTCGCGAGGTGCTTTCGCTATCTTTGCCCCGAGCGCCGCCAGCTCGGCGCATTTCTCCGGGGTGCGGTTCCAGACCGTTACATCGAACCCGGCCCGCGCCAGGTTTTTCGCCATGGCGCTCCCCATGATGCCCAGCCCGATGAAGCCGAATTTCTGCATGGTAACCTCCTGAAAATGTTTAGGGGGAGTTCGTATAAATCAAGTGTGTTGATTATGCATAATCCCGCACATCCCGGAGAAATACTGCGTGAATTTCTGCCGGAGGAAATGCGTATCGGTAAAGTGGCGGCACGTTTGGGTGTGTCGCGTCCCCATCTTTCCCGTCTGCTGAATGGTCACACGGCAATGACCGCCGAAATGGCGATCAAGGTGGGCCTTCTGACCGGAACCACTCCTGAATCATGGCTGGTAAATCATGCCAAATGGGATCTATGGCAGGCATCGCAAAAACCGCTTCCTAAAGTTGAGCCGCTTGATCTGACATCGGCAGCCTGAAGGTTTGCTCCCCGTTCTTGCAGAATACTTTGTCATGATGTCGTAACTATTGCATATTCAGTAGGTTATTTGCGGTGTCAGATGAGGCGAAGTGCTACTCGTTGAGCCCCTGTAAAGCGGCCTTGATCTGGCTTGCTATTCCTTTGATTTTTCCCGACATCAACGCCTTCCATTCGCTGCCGATTTTCCTGAAGGAAACAACCTCCATGGCTTCCACCTCGATCTCGCCAACGGAGACCTTGTTGCGGGTAACGACATGGGCAACATCCTTACCCTCCTTCACCTCGCCAAGGATTTCCATCTTTCCGAAATTTATGCCGCCCACCGCCTCCGTTTGCGCCATGGTCGCGCGTAAAAACGAAGCAAAGAAGTTTGCGTCGGATAATTTGGCGACCGATTCCCTGGACGCTTGGGGGCCGAAGAGTGCAGTGAAAATCTCCTGCTGTCCCTCCTCCGGGATTTCATTCATGAAACTCATCATCTGCCGGAACTCGCCGAGTGCGGCTGGATCGAAAAAGGTTGCGGTGCGGGCGTAGTCCTTCTGTTGCAGAGTGTTGAAATACTCAGTCGCCGTTTCCGAGGCTGTTTTGGCGAAGTGTTGGACTGCACGATAAAAGCAGAATGGCAATCATGACCTGAACGATTTTCTTTTTTTTCTCCTCAGGCATTGCAACGGCTGAGAGTTAACCGGCGCGCAGTTTTTTCGCGCGCCCGGTTGAACGCTTTGTTGAACGCGGTGCAGTATCGATGAGTCGGCCGCTGGCATACTTATGAAGGATGCTCGCAATCAAAGTCTGATATGGCATACCTTCCTCTGCTGCCCGCATTTGAATATCCTCTAAGTCACGAGAAGAAAGGCGGATGTTAATTCGTTTGGCTTTTGTAAGTGTAGCCACTGCACTCGATGCATAGCGTTCGATCTCATCTTTCAAATTAGGGACCGATTGCCATTCTCCCTTCTCAAACGAATTAAGAATTTCCTCTTCATATTTTTTGTCTTCGCTTTTCATTTTAGTTTTCATCTTTCTTTTCCTCCGGTAGATACCTTTTCGTGGCGCTTCGGCTTGGAATAATCGTCTTCAGAAACATCTCTTCATCTGTTTCGACAAAAGGCACCAAGAAAGCGTAACCGCGAATGCGGACAATCAGTATGCGCTGATTCGGGTATTTATCTTTGTTCGAGTGTTCGACAACATCGAGAATCGCTCCCTGGGACACGGCAACCAGCACCTCTTCAAAGGATATCCCCCGTTCCGCCTTGAGTTGCATGTTCTTATCTGAGTTCCAGTTGATTGACTTCATATCTCAATCATATCCTCTTGTGTGCCGTTTGTCATCAGATTTTATCGTTCAACGGCTGAGAGCACACCGGGTTCACCGGTGCTGCGCTTGGACCAGCTAAGTGCACCTAGGGTTTCCCCTATTACGCTAAGGGTTTACCTGCTGCCAATAATAGCATACCAACAACTATCACAACGACACCACCCCATTGCAATATCGAAACCTCAGACTTAAACACAAGAGAAAGAGCTAGTTGAGCCAATAGAAAAGCACCACCTGCGCAGATGCCAAAAGCTATGTTAGGATTCATGGTTTTGTACACCATCATAAGGAAGTAGATACTTGAAAATCCAAATACATTCCCGCACAAGAATCCCCAAAGCCAACGCGAGTCGAGTGTACTACCCCACTTGAAAAACAATTGCGAAATGATCTGCATTATCCAAAATGCAACGACAGCCATAATGCTTGAAAATGTCATTATTTACTCCCTTGTTCCTATTTGAAAATATGCTTTAGCATAATGAGCTCAATAAAACCTGATACCAGAAATATATTTAATTACTACCATGTCTCCTGTTTCTTTTGTACCTTTTGCGTAGTGATATTGTACTTTTCCAGCGTAAGCTTCGACAGGGTAAAGTTTTCCTTTTAAAGTGACTGCTTCTGTTGTATGAACATTGTTATCATCATTGTAAATGTATTTACGAACTGGCAACTCAAGTTTAAAACCATCTTTATTACCATGTATATTGCCAGCAGATGATGATTCCATAATACATCTTTTTTCCAATATAGCATTTCCATTATCATGCTTACTTTTAACCCTGTTAATTATTATCTCAGCTAAACTATTATCTGATTTTTCATTAGATATGACCATTGTCCCAATCATATTTTCTCCAGCCCATTGCCATTCAAATTCGCCGCTCACTTTTTTCGACCTTAATCTATAAAAGTAAGCAATAATAGGTACGGTAGTCATGGGTATTATCCCGATCAAAACATACATTTTAGTGCTGTTTTCCCAATCTGTGGCAAAGATGCTGAAAATAAAGCCAATAATTGTTATAAGTCCAGAAACAATAGTTAAAATATTAATAAACATACACCACCCCATTCCTCAATTTATTTCACAATGTCTCAAGCGACCAACGCTAAATTGACCCGTTCAACGGGTCGAATGTTCTGGTGTACGCCCGTCATGGGCGTGAACTTATGGGGTGCAAGTCCCCTGTACGAGAATCCAATCACTGTCGTGAGACAGGGTAAACCAAGTACTAGCCGAAGGCAAGGGCGTCTCCGCGAGGAGGGGTCTGGAGGAAGCCG
>JACOUQ010000002.1 GCA_016177775.1 Geobacter sp. | reverse complement strand
CTAATCGACGGGCACAGGGCACCAATGTGAAAGCGGCCTCCTCACCCCGGCTGCCGAAGCAAAAATATCGGATCCCGAGGAAAACAGCAAGTTACTCTAAGACAAACCCCCGACGGGGCGGGGTGCGATGCTAATCAGAACAACAAATGACAAAGGAGGCAGAACATGAAACGCATTATCAGAATTATTGCACTATTGGCCCTGGTAACCATTGCAGTTGCCCCCCTGGCCGCTCAGGCCGCCGGCAAAAAAGCCAAGGGCGAAGTGGTGATGAAAATGGGGAACAAGGTGCACCTCTTTCACAGCGGTACGGCAGATGTCAAAAAGGAAATCGCCTTGAACGACACTATCCCGGTCTACCGCCAGGTCGGCAAGCACCCGCAGCTCAAGGAAGTCGGCCAGGTCAAGGTCCTTACCTTCCTGGACGATCATCATTACGAAGCAGAGATCGTGAAGGGTGAAATCAAGGTGGGTGACATCGCCAAGAAGGGTGAGGCAGGCTTGCTGGTCCGACCCGCCAAGTAAAGACAATCCGCCAGGATTGCAGGACCGGGCCAACGGCGTCCCGGCCCTTCTTATTCGTAATCTCTTGAGAATAACCGCAGAGGTAATCTTATGAAGTCATCCAGTTTTTTTACCATCGCCCTGATCGCCATACTGGTGTGCCTTTCAGTATCTGTCTCCGCCATGGACAAAAAGCAGGAAATGGAGTTCCACCGCCTCTCCACAATGTCCCTGGACGATTTGACCGACCACGCCAAGGCTGCCTTGCAGAAGAAGTATCCCGGCGAGAAGTGGCAAAACTACCACTTTCCTGACTTCGTATTTGCAAACGAATCTGTGGAAACGGCTTACAGGATCGCGGTAAAGAGGCCGGAGCTTCTGGCAAAGATCCATTGCTACTGTCCCTGCGGGGAGGCAGGCCACAAGAACCTGCTGTACTGTTATTTCAAGGATGGCAAGGCGGGAGTGCTGGACAAGCATGCCTCCTTCTGCCTCACCTGCTACACCGAGGCCCTGCTCGCCTTTTCATGGGCCGAACTCGGGGCCACGGACCAGGAGATAGTCGATGGGATAAGGAAGAAGTACATGCCTGAAAGACCGATACCTGAGGGAATAATGTCTCCGTAAGAATCTTACGGGCCTGTCAATGTACTTTTTCTACCTGCTTGACGGCTATCAAGAAACGCCTCGTTTTTTCTTCAGCCGACGCCACGCATGCGGCGGTACTTCCATTTTACCGCAATATACCCAGCCATCCCTTGACATTTGCCGCTTTTAATCTATCAATATATGGAGCATTTATTCAATGAGGAGGTTATTATGATAAAAAGAATCATAGGCTTACTCACCTTTGCAGCCGCTCTTCTGCTCGTTTGTTCAATGGAAAGTCAGGCAATGACGAACTTCGCGCGCAAATACGGCGCGGATTGCAACATGTGCCATACCATCGTCCCGAAACTGACCCGTATCGGCTATGAGTTCAGGCTTGCCGGCTTCCGGCTCCCCGATGATATCGGCAAGGCGGAGAAGCCATTCAATCTGGGCGATTTCTTCGCGGCCAGGTTCCAGGAGCAATACAAATTCACCAAGACAAACGGGCAAGATAACGCCAGTTCACAATTGGAATTCTTCGAGTTTACAATGTATCCACTCAGCGGTTCCTGGGGCAAATATTTCGCCTCCCTCGGCGAATTTTCGCTCGAACCGGGGAAAGACATCGAAATAGAGAATGCTTACGTGCGAGGGGTTTACGGTAGCCAGAACTGTTGGTCTCAGGGGAGGATCGGGGTCATGCATGCATGGGAAGGGTTCGGCGCCTCCGACCGCCCGATCGGAACTATCCGCCCCCTTTTCCAGACCACTTACATGAAGAACACGCCTTTCAAGATCTGGAGCCTCGACGAATCCGGGATCGAGGTGGGCTATCACTGCGCCAAAAGCGGCACCTCATTTTCGGCCGCAGTCCTTAATGGTGTTACCGAGGAAGGCGAGCCCGCCCAAGGGGGGAACCTGAGCAAGAGCGGTAAACCCGCCCGCAATGACAAGGACGTGCGGGTTTTCGTGAACCAGTTCGTAAACGACGATTCCAGCGTCTCACTCTTCTATTACCATGGCGCCGCCCCGGCGGGCGCCGACTTATCCGGCACCGGCACCCTCACCCGCGACAACTTCGACCGCTTCGCGATCTACGCCAACTACTTCGTGATTCCCCAGGTGAACCTCCTGGCGGGTTACGAATTCGGTAACGATTCGTTGAGCGATCCCACCATCAATCCCAGCGCTGGTCACAACCAGGGCTTCTTCGGCGAGGTCGACCTGCATCCGCTCAAGGACAACCTGGGCATTGCGCTCCGCTACGACTACCTTGACCCGTCCACGAAGGTTAACCGAGACACCGTGCAGGCAGGCACCTTCTCGGTGAACTGGCCGCTGAACAATGGCCTGCAGTTCATAGCAGACTACCAATACAAGGTGACACAACAGGGAGCGGGGTTGCCCGATCATAAATTCGACAACACTGTTCAGGCCCGCATGATCTTCATTTACTGAACAGCCGCCGGGCGTCTCCCGATGTCCTGCCCGCATTTTCCCCATTCCAAGCAGGCGAACAGGCTCCCGGCATATCGTGCTGCTTGGCGGAAGGCATATTCATGAAATTCAGAGTCGCCGCCTTTTTCCTTATTCTGTTTGCGTGCATCGCATCCGCACACGCCTTCACACCTGACGAGCTGGTGAAACTGAAGAAGGCCGGCCTGGGCGAAAAGCTGATTGTCCAGCTTTTTCAGATGGGATATGCCGACACTTCGTCTCTCCTGAAGCTCAAGGAGGCCGGCTTTTCCGACGATGCGATCCTTACTTTCGCGGAAGCCGGCATTAAACACGATGAACCCGGTAAGACTTCACCTCTGCAATCCCCGAAGGTAGCGGACCTGACAGCCGAGGCGAAAGCGAGGATTGTCTGGTATCTTATCTACAACGGGAAACCGGTTGTCAGAAACAAAAAGGATATCGACAAGGCCGTTGTTTCACTCACCGGGAAGACCCTGAGCATCGCCTGGCAGCCTCCGCAGGGAGTGAAGGCCTTTCTGTCCGCCCTGAAAACAGAGCCTTTCCCCTCACCGTTCATTTGGGACATCGCCCCATCTGACAGCGTGGAAGTACGGGAAGGAGAACCACTCCAGGTCATCCTCAAGTCTTCTCCATCCAAGCTCGGCCGTCCCAAAAGTGGCGAAAACGGCTATTACGAGCTTTGCCTCTCCACAACCGACCCTGCCCTCATTGAGCAGATGAAGGGGTTTCGTTGAAACGAATCACGAGAAATTTACGCACCCTGAAACGTGTAATCATTGTTGTCAAAGGCGCTAATGAAGCGAAAAGGGGGCCTTTAGGCCCCCCCATCGAAGGATCGCTGTCTTTCGATTTTCTCTTACACAGTACAGCAGGGAGGAATACCAAGCTTGTCGGCAACGGCGATGATCCTTCCCTTGAGCTCCTTGATTTCGCCCTCCAGCTCGGAAATTCTGTTTGAGTCTATCCCTTCCTTCGCATATTCGTACCGCAACTCGATGTCCCTTACCTTCAACTCCCCCAATAGCGCAGCAGCTTCGTTCCTGAATTGCTGAACCGCCTGGGGGTCGCTACATTTTCCGTTCTCGCCGCACGCCCCGCAAGCCGCCGCATTCGAGACACCAGCAGCCAGCACGCCAAGCGCCAACGCAATTCCGACTACAACCCTCTTTTTCATGTTGCACCTCCGATTTCGATTGTGTTGTGGCAAAACCAGTTGACTAATAACTTTCAACTTGCGTGCCACTCTTACAACCTTCCGCAACACATTGAAATCAGTACGGATTTTCTGTCAGCAGTGTGCAAACAATGGTCTAATTATTCTTAAATAACGAATATTCTACAATGTGACTAATTATTGTGGGATTTTCTACAAGAATTACAGGCAGGGATCTTTTGCTTGTCTATTTCATCGGTTTCAGCCCGAACGCCAGTTTCGCTCCGTAATGTCCCAGCAGGACCACCACGGGCAATGCCCCGAAAAGGAGCATGATATAGAGCCATTTGAAAAACCCGCCATAACTGATGATCTCCGGATGGGTGAGACGGAGAGCAGCTGCGCTCCCCACCTCAAGAAAAAGGAGGCCGGAAAGCCACAACTTGCGGTAGAAGATGGGGGCTCGGCCACCGCCGAACTTCGTGCGCCAGTCCCTGATCCCTGAAAAAAAGGAAACCGGCAACATGCAGAGTGCAAGGAGATTCAGATGCAGGACGGTGTGCTCAAAATAAGGGCCGTCATTGAACATGGACAGGAACAGGAAAAGCAGGGCCGCGGGGAGGAGACCGTTATTGAAATGGGCGGCCACGGCATGGAGGACGAAGTTTTTGCGTAGATCCTTGCAGAAAAGGGAAATGGACAAGCTTATTTATCCTCTGGGCCAGTAAGCCGGCTTAATCCAAGCGACGCTGCCTTTCCTGTGGAATACCCCTTATTACTTGCAGTCTTCCCGCCACAGACATTTATCCTGACCGCACTCGGCCGCCTGTCCGGTATCGAAGCAGGTCGTATTTCCCTCCAACTGCTGGATCGCTCTGACGATCTCCGACTTTTTCATTTTCCCCGTCACTACCCCTTTTTGCTTGGCGATTTCCTTGATTTTCTCGATCTTCATGCCAGTTTTCCTCCTTCTCCATTTTTTGAGAAAGCCTCTTTGCAAGCATCTGAGCAGAAATACACGGTGTGGCTGCCGCACTCGATTTTGCTTGTCGCGGCAATTGCAGAAATCTGCATTCCGCAGACCGGATCGGTAACGATATTATCCTTCTGGTAATATGGATGGGTTTCCAGGCGCAGATATGTGTCCAGGAACTCGACAATCCTCTCCTCCACCCACGGGCCTATCGCCTCTTCCGGGCCATCGAGCGGGAAACTCATAGTATCATCCCGCTTGTATTCCATAAGAATCGGGTAAATCTGAATGTCTGATCGAACCTTTATGTCCTTACTCTCTCCGGGCAGCAGACAGATATCAAAGGAGACAGTGGCAGGGAAACGCGGGGTGTGGGCAAAATCGCACACACAATGGAAGCCGGAGTTGCCCTGAAGCACCTTGAGTTCGGCGTTCTCGAAATGACGTGCCAGTTCCTCCATCCGGGGGCGAATGACCGACCCGATGATCTGTTGGGCTACGGAGGCAAAGCGCTCCTGTTGATCCAGGAGCGCCTTCATGGAAAAATCGATGGAACTTTGCCGCTCGCCAAGCTCAAGTTGATGACGTTCGAGACGGCTGGTTATCCTGTCCGACAATGGTTTGGCATCCGCCATGATTTTATCCCCCGATTTCCCACAGTCAGGTCTAGCGGAACTTTGCGTGGCACTGCGCGCATTTGGCTTCGGCTTTTTTGAAGGCTGCCCCGGCTTTGGCAAAATCACCTTTTTTTGCCTGATCCACCGTTTCCTTCAAGTCCCCTTCAAATCCGGCCGCAATGCTCCTGAATGTTTTCAGTTGCTTGATATTCTTGTGGGGCTTCGACTTCTTCAGGTCGGGGGTCGTGGCGAGCATCCTGCCCGCCTCGGCCTCCACAGCCGCCGCATCCTTTTTCTCCAGGGCCTGTTCGACCTTTGCCAGGGCAGCGCCGTACGTCGGCATCATGCCATGTAGCTTCTGCATCTGTGCATCGGTCTTGTGGGTTTTTTGCTCGTGCTTCTCACCTTCGTGGGCCAAGGCCCCGCCCTGGATCAGCAGCAGGGCGGAAATGGTTATTACCGAGATTCTTTTCAAAGATTTACCCCTTTCTATTCTAACAGATTTCAACAAAACAGCATTTACTCGCGCAAAGACGCAAAGGCCGCAAAGAAATTCAAAAAATTACTGGAATGAGAACCATACCTATCGGGTGAATATCAAAAGTTCTATAACTGTTTGGTTTTCCTTTGCGCTCTTTGCGCCTTTGCGCGAGACCGCTTTTCCCAGGTTTCAATGTTCTTTCACTTCCAGGGAAAATTCTTCTTCTCCCTGCGATGTCCTTCCCACCTTGTCCATCGCCTTCCAGCGGACCTTCACCGGCATGCCGGCCTTGAACTGAGCTGCATCCTTCGGTTTCAAAACAGCCGCCATATCGAAAACCGAGTGGTAAACATCCCCCTCGAAGGTCTTTCCCGCCTTGTCGGTCAGCACCAGCTCCTTGATATCCACCGGCCGGTCGAAAAAGGCGTCCACCTCCGCAACATCCTTCTCACCCTTCTCCTTCATGGCGGTGACGGAGAGAAGCCGGGGAGAGCCGGGCTGCATCACCGCTTCACTCTCCGGGAGGACCAGGCAGACGGTATCCCCCTTCTGCCCCTCGATCTGCATCCGCACTTCCTTCACCCCGACAAACTGGCCCAATGTCAGGGCCAGGGCGGATGAGAGCGCCTTGGCGGAGGGCGCATCGGATGGGGCGTTACCCATCTCCTTGCTGAACCTTGCGGTCACCATCCCTCCCGCCTCCTCCAGTGCCAGAAGATGGGTGCCCGACGGGAAGATGGAAAGAAATTCCCCCTTGTAGCTACCGGTATCCATCCCGCCGATCAGGCGCTCCACCGCCACTTTTTTGAGGCTCGCCTCGTCAAAGGTGAAGAACGGGAACGGCACTACCTTCCCCTTTTCCTTGGCCGACGGGAAATAGATGACGAAGGCGTAGCAAGTGCCCTTGTCGGTGGTAGGAGCCGGGCCGAAGAAGTGCTCGTAGGCCTTGGTGGCGGAGACGCGCGCCGGTTGGGACGAAGGTGGGGTTTCCTTCTTTTTGCAGGCAGCGAGTTGGAAGGTCAAGGCAAGAAAAAGCGAAAAAAAGATCAGGCGGGTTATTTTCGACATCGTTTTCCTCCCAAGAACGACGTAGGGGCAATTCTTGAATTGCCCCTATACTTACCACCCCCAGCCCCTCCTTATCAAGGAGGGGAGCTTTTAAGTCCCCCTCCTGATTCAGGAGGGGTTAGGGGTGGTCAGATGTCAGTTATAAAGCAATCTGGAATTACCAGTCCTTACTTCACGGTGTACCAGAACTTGGAGTTCCTGACCTTCCCGTCCTTCAGCTTGAACTTGGTCATAACGCCGTACTTCCCCTTCTTGTCCATGACGAGATCCGCGCCGAAGCCGGCTCCCATTCCAGACATTCCCGGCATTCCCATCAGGTCTTTTTCCTGGGAAGACTTGTCCGGAGCCTGGACCTTCACCTTCACCTCGCCCTCTGCCAGGTTCTTCCCGCTCTTGGCGTCGGTGAAGGTCACCATCAGGTGATGCGTCTCCTTCATTCCGGCCGGCTTGGCCATCTTCAGCTCCTTCATCCGCTCATCCATGCTGATGATCATGAAGGACGCCTTTACGCCGTCAACCACTTCCTCGTGGGCCACGCCGGCCTTGTGCTCCATGTGCTCCATCCCCTTCATGGAGCCGTGCTCCATGGCGGCGAACGCCGCCGGGGCCGAGAGGGCAAACGTTGCTGCGATAATGATTGCTGCTTTTTTCATGTTCTTTCTCCTTTTGTGTTTATGTAGGGGCGACGCATGCGTCGCCCAGAACTGCGGTCGATCGAAACAAGGGCGAGGCATGCCTCGCCCCTACATTTCCGTATCCGATTCACCATTCACCGTTTCTCAATGCTTCATCCCCGAATAATGCAGTTTCCCCTTCTTGAGATCACGCTTCTTCATCAGCACGAAGATCACCGGGGTCATGATGAGGACGTGGATTGCCGAGGAAATCATCCCGCCGATCATGGGGGCCGCAATCGGCTTCATCACGTCCGCGCCGGTGCCGCTCGACCACATGATCGGGACGAGGCCGAGAAGGGCCACCGCGACGGTCATCAGCTTGGGCCGCAGCCGCAGCACCGCACCCTCGAAGGTGGCGTCGTAGATGTCCTGCTCGGTGCACGGCCCGTTGATCAACTTCTTATCCAGGGCCTCGTGGAGATAGATGACCATCACCACCCCGGTCTCCACCGCCACCCCATAGAGGGCGATGAATCCGACCCAGACCGCCACAGACAAGTTGTACCCAAGGGCCTTGACCAGGTAGACCCCGCCAACCAGGGCGAACGGCACCGAGAGCATGACCATGCTCGCCTCCAGGGCTGAGCGGAAGGTGAAGTAGAGGAGGACGAAGATGATCACCATCCCGAGCGGGACCAGGATTTGGAGCCGCTTCTTGGCGCGGATCTGGTTCTCCCACTGCCCGGACCAGGTCACATAGTAGCCGGACGGGAGCTTCAGCTGCTTTTCAAGCACCTGCTTCGCCTCGGTGACGAAGCCCCCCATGTCGCGGCCACGCACGTTGAGGAACACGATGGAACGGAGGAGCCCCCCTTCGCTATTGATCTCAGGGGCGCCGGTGGTGACCTTGAGTTTTGTCACCAGGGAGAGTGGCACCTGGGCGCCATCCATCCCGGAAATCAGAATACGCTGCATGGCCGGGATGCTGTCCCGATACTCGCGCATGTAGCGCAGGCGGATCGGGAAGCGGTTACGCCCCTCAACGCTGGTGGAGAGCATCTCGCCCCCGAGGGCCGTTTCGATCACGTCCTGGATGTCACCCACCTTCACGTTGTAGCGGGCCGCGGCCTCGCGGTCGATGTCGATGTCGATGTAGTTGCCACCGGTGACCCGCTCGGCCACCACGTCCGCCGCGCCCGGGACGGTCTTCAGGATAACCTCGGACTGGACCGCCAGGTCCTTCAGGACGTTCAGGTCGTTACCGAAGATCTTCACCCCCAGGTCGGTGCGGACCCCGGTGGAGAGCATGTTTATCCGGTTGATGATCGGCTGGGTCCAGCCATTGCGGACCCCGATCTGCTGGAGCTTCGCATCCAGCTCGGATACTATGTCCGCCTTGGTCATACCCTTGCGCCACTGGTCCTTGGGCTTGAGGATGATGATCGACTCGAACATGGATACCGGCGCGGGATCGGTGGATGTCTCGGCCCGTCCCACCTTGCCGAGCACGTGCTCCACCTCGGGCATCTCCTTGATGATCCTGTCCTGCACCTGAATGAGCCGCTTCGCCTCGGTAATGGAGACGTTCGGCAGAGTGACCGGCATGTAGAGGAGCGACCCCTCGTCCAGGGGGGGCATGAACTCGCTTCCGATGGACATGAACATGGGGATGGCGATGGCCAGGGCCGCGATGTTCAGGGCAATGGTGGTCTTCTTCCACTTCAGCACCCAGCGGATCACCGGCGAGTAGAGCTTTATGAAGAACATGGAGACCGGGTTGGCGCTCTCCGGCGGCATCTTGCCGCGCATGAAGTAGTACATCAGTACCGGCACCAGGGTGATGGCGATCATGGCCGAGCCGACCATGGAGAAGGTCTTGGTGAAGGCAAGGGGGTGGAACAGTTTTCCCTCCTGTCCTTCCAGGAGAAAGACCGGCACGAAGGAGAGGACGATGATCGCGAGGGAGAAGAAGATCGCGCGGCCCACTTGCTTGGCGCTAGTGATGATAATCTCCAGCCGCTTCTCCTTCCGCTCCTCGGGGGGGATCTCGGAGAGGTGGCGGTAGCAGTTCTCCACCATGATGACCCCGGCGTCCACCAGCACGCCGATGGCAATCGCGATCCCCCCCAGGGACATGATGTTCGAGGTTACCCCCAAAAGTTTCATGGTGATGAAAGCGATCAGGACCGCGATCGGGAGGGTTAGGACAATGACCAGGGCGCTCTGGAAATGGAGGAGGAATATCAGGATCACCAGGGAGACGACGATGGATTCCTCGGTCAGCGCCCGCTTTAGAGTCTCTATCGCCCGCTCGATCAGATCGGAACGGTCGTAGGAGGCCATGATCGTCACGCCCGGCGGAAGCCCCTTCTCCAGGGCCTTGATCTTCTCCTTCACCCTGTCGATGACGTCTTTGGCGTTCTCGCCGTAGCGCATGACGATGATCCCGCCGACACGCTCTCCCTCGCCGTTCATGTCCAGCACGCCGCGCCGGATGGCGCCGCCCAGCTGGACCGTGCCGAGGTTTCGGAGATATATGGGGGTGCCGCGCATATCGGCGCCGACCACGATATCCTCAAGGTCCTTGGTGGATTTTATGTACCCCTTGCCACGAATGAGGAATTCGGCGTCAGCCTGCTCCAGGAGCCTGCCGCCAACATCCTTGTTGGAGCGCTGCACCGCCTCCATCACCTGGCCGACATTGATGTTGTAAGAAAAAAGCCTGTTCGGATCGAGGTCGATCTGGTATTCCCGGACAAACCCGCCAATGGAGGCCACCTCGGCCACGCCGGGGACGGTATTCAACTGGTAGCGGACGAACCAGTCCTGCAGCGTCCGGAGCTGCTCCAGGTCATACCCCTTCCCTTCGATGGTGTACCAGAAGACGTGCCCCACGCCGGTGCCATCCGGTCCGAGGGTCGGCCGGACGTTGGAGGGTAGAAGGGACGCGGCATAGTTCAGCCGTTCCAGGACCCTTGTCCGCGCCCAGTAGATGTCGGCCGAATCCTCGAAGATCACATAGATCATGGAGAAACCGAAGGCGGAGGAAGCCCGTACCGCCCGGACCTTCGGAAGCCCCTGGAGGTTCACCGCCAGCGGGTAGGTAACCTGGTCCTCAACTACCTGCGGGGAGCGGCCGGGATACTCGGTGAAGACGATCACCTGGTTGTCGGAAAGGTCCGGAATGGCGTCCACCGGGGTCTTGACGACAGCCCACAGCCCTGCGGCGATGATCACTGCGAAGATCATCATGATGACGATGCGGTTTCTGGCGGAGTATTCGATGATTTTTTCGATCATATAACGGTATCCTTAACAACGGCATTTTGTAGGGGCAGGCCCGTGTGCCTGCCCTGGTTTTGGGCGGCCACATGGGGCCGCCCCTACAAAGTCACATCTTCATATCGCCCATATCCATGCCGCCACCCTTCTTGGGAGCGGCCGGAGCCGGAGCAGCGGGCGTTTGTCCGCCCTTCTCATCCATCTTCATCCCCTCGTGCCCGGCATGCCCTCCGGCGCCGCCGCGGAGCTGGGATTCGGAGTCGATCAGGTAGCCGCCGGAAACCGCCACCTTTTCTCCAGCCTTCACCCCATCCAGGATCTGGAGATTGTCCCCTGCCCGAGCACCCACCTTTACTTCACGTGGGGCGAACATACCGGGCTCCGTCTCAACCCAGAGCACCTGGCGCTTGCCGGTGTCGATCACCGCTGTCACAGGTACTGCTACTGCCGTGCCTAGCGGAGCCTTGATGGTGGCGTTAACGAACATGTCGGGCTTCAGCTTCAGGCCGGGATTGCCGATCTCCACCCGCACCTTGACCGTGCGGGTCTTGGGATCGAGGAAGGGGTAGATGAACGATACACGGCCGGTGAAGGTCTTTCCGGGATAGGACTGGGAAACGATCTCCACCCGCTGGCCGAGCTTGATGGCCGGGAACTCGTTCTCGTAGACCTCCACCTCCACCCAGACCGTGGAGAGGTCGGCGATGCTGAAGAGGGGATCGCCGGTATTCACGTATTGCCCCTCCAGGACCATTTTTTCAATGACGATACCGGAGAGCGGCGTGTAGATGGAGAGACGGATGTTGGGCTCGCCCGATTTCTCCAGGGCCGCGATCTGGTGGTCCTTCACCCCCATCAGCTTCAGGCGCTGGCGGGCAGAGGTCACCAGCCCCTCACCCCCCTGGGCGATGGACTGGATCGCTGAGTTCTTGAACTGCTCGCGGCTGCGAAGGGCCAGGAGGTATTCCTGCTGCGCCGAAACCAGGTCGGGCGAATAAACCTCGGCCACCGGCTTACCCTTGGAAACCCACGAGCCGACTGTGTTCACATAGAGCCGGTCGATCCGTCCCGCCACCCAGGCGGTAACCTTACCCTGGCGCGCCTGGTCGTACTGGACGATACCGACGGCCGCGATTTCCTTATCCAGCGGCATGGCCTTCGCCTCGATGGTGGCCACGTTCGCCATCACCCGCTGGGTGGCGGAAAGGGAGACATGCCCCAGCATATCCATCTCCTTGGCGCTAGCCTGGGCGCCCTCCACCTTCTTGATAAGCTGCATTCCGCAGATGGGGCAGGAACCGGGCTTGTCCTTGATGATGAAGGGGTGCATGGAGCAGGTGTAGATCACCTTCTCCTCTCCGCCCTTCTTGGCCTCCTGGGCCTTCTTGGCGGTCTTCGCCTGCCAGAGGTACCAGCCGCCGCCGGCTGCGGCGGCAATAAGGAGGAGGATCAACAGGATAACGATCTTTTTCGAAATTTTCATCGGATTGCCTCGGTTTATTCTATTGTAGGGGCGAGGCATGCCTCGCCCTTCTTTCAACGTTCAATCGACCACCAATCGGGCGACGCATGCGTCGCCCCTACACGACCATTCACCATTCACGGTTTACGGCAGTTCCTTCCCCACAATCGCCTCCAACTGCGCCCTCTTCATCTGATACTCAGCCATGGATTCGTAATACTCCCGCTCGTAGTTGAAAAGAACCACCTGGTTGTCCAGCAGGGTCAGGAAGTCGACCTTGTTCACCCGGTAGCCGATGGTGGCCGATTCCAGGGACTGGGCCGCCTGGGGGATGATGCCGGTGCGGTAGAGCTCGATCAGGCGGCGACGACGATCCAGTTGCGCCATGGAGTCTCCGATCCCGGAGCGGATGCTGTTTTTCAGCATGTTCAGCTCCTCGTTCCCCATGCGGACCTCGGATGACGACTCCGCCAGCATGGCCTGACGGCGGGCAAGCTGCACCGGGAGGTTGAAGGTCACCCCGGCCGAGTACATGTCATACCCCGGCTCTCCCATGGCAGGGTCGCGCTGCATGTACTCGAACGAAACGTTGAAATCGGGATAGTATTCCTTCTTCGCCAGCCTGTGCCCCGCTTCTCCCTTGGCGATCAGCGCCCGGAGGGCCTTGAACTGGGGACGATTCTCCTCGGCGATTGCGAGGAGATCTGTAGAACTCTGACCGACAGGGGTGGTCTCAAAATCGGCGAAGCGCCCCACCGGCGTCTCGGCGGGCCGGTTCAGCAAGGCGTTGAGGGCGGCCTGGAGGGAAACGCGCTGCTGTTCAAAAGAGATACGCATCTCCAGCATCCTGGAACGCTCCACCTGGGCCTTGAACACATCCTGCTGCGCCCCCTGCCCCACCGAATACTTGGTCTGGGCCAGGGTGATGAAGTCGTCGAGAATGGCGATGTTCTTGTCCACAACCTCCAGGGATTTGTCGACGAAGTAAATCTGGTAACCGGTTTCGATCACCATCCGGCGCAGTTCCAGCTTCCGCTCCTCGATGGCCCATTTTTGTGATTCCGCCTCCCGCTCGGCCATCTCCTCCTTCAGCCCCCGTTTCCCCCAGAAAGGTATCTGTTGGCTGAGGCCGATGACCTTGGCGGTCATGGTGTCCCGCTGGGAATCGAAGGGGGCGCGGATCAGGCCGTTCTGGTACTTGAGCATCAGCATCGGGTCCTCGAAGGAGGATGCCTGCCTGATCTTGCCGGTGAACATCTTCCAGCGAGCCTCGGAAGCCTTGATCTCCGGGTTGTCGGCGATGGCCCTGACGATGAGCGACGGGATCGACTCGGTTGGCGGCTGCTCGGCAGACAACGCGCTTGGGGGGATGGTAAGAACGGCGATCATCGCGATGATCACGTAGAAAATGGTTTGACGCATGCCAGCTCCACTCTGATTTTTGTGATATATGTTCACACTTCGTGCCAGCCCGTAACTGCCTGTTTTATCGTGATCCGGGAATTTCATCAAAGTGAGATTGAAGAATATTCCACATCAGCGTGCGTAATAATCCACAATAAATTCTAGTCCGGATGGCCGTAAATACAAGGATTGTGGCAGCAAAAAGGGGATGCTTTTGACATCCCCTAATTCTGAACCCATTGTAGGGGCAGGCCTGTGTGCCTGCCTAGGGCGGCCACATGGGGCCGCCCCTACGGTAAAACCTATCCGAATTCCCCGCCCACCCTCGGCACCCTGCACATGTCGAAATTGGCCACCCCCCATTCCAGCACCTCCCGGCAGCCGGCCTTCTCCAACTCATCCGGCACATTTTGCCCGAGGAAACGGAGCGCCCGAACCAGAAGCCCTCCCCCTTCCGTCGCCAGGTCACGCCCCTCCGCCAGGGACAGGGCATTGTCCCGCTTGGACAGCTTCGCGCCGCCCGGCCCGGTGACCAGCGGCAGATGAGCGTAAACAGGGGTTTCGTAGCCGAGAAGGGTCTGGAGATATATCTGGCGAGGAGTGGAGGTGAACAGATCCGCCCCCCGCACCACCTGGTTCACCCCCTGGAAGTGATCGTCCACCACCACCGCCAGCTGGTAGGCAAACGGGCCGTCCGCCCGCTTGACCACGAAGTCGCCGCTGGATGCAGTCAAAATCTCGCTGTAATGCCCCATTACCAGATCATTGAAGGCAATCAGCTCGTCGTACACAGTCACCCGGTACGCCCGTTCCTCTTTCCCTTCCGGCAATCCCTCGCGGCAGATGCCGGGATAGAGAAGTTCCCCGTTCTCGTGGGGCGCGGACGCAATCCGGGCGATTTCAGCACGGGAGCAGCCGCAGGCGTAAACAAGCCCGCGTTTCATAAGCTCGTCAAGCGCTTCCTGATAGGCATCCTTCCGGCGGCTCTGCCTCATCACCTCCCCGTCCCACTGGAAACCTAACGCTTCCAGCGTCCGCAGCATGTCGTCGGCCATCCCCGGCACCACGCGCGGCTCATCCAGGTCCTCCATCCGCATGAGCCAGAGCCCGCCTGCCTGCCTGGCCATTACATAGCTCCCGACCGCCGCCACGAGGGAACCCACGTGGAGGGGACCCGTGGGAGACGGCGCGAAACGGCCTGTTACCTGTTGTTTATCGATGAACATGGGAAATAATTATCACAATTCCGAGGTAAGGACTATTGAATTCTTGTCTCTCGCCCGCTCACTCCGTTCGCTAGAGCACGCAGAGCAAAGCTTACCACCCCCAACCCTTTAGGCCCTTTGGGTCCTCCTAAAATAGGAGGGGAGCAAACCGCCACACAAACATATTTGCATAGGTAAGTATTTGTGGTTATATTTAGGCCACAGACAAACTCAATTTATTTGAGGAGATTATGCGTAAATGATAAAGGATGACACGAAGGCCCAAATTTCCCTTTTCGAGATACCAGCACGCGAAATGGAAAAGAAGCAGAAGAGAGCGGAAAAGGTCGAGGCGGAAATCGCACCGAAGAAAAAGCGGGAACAGGCGAGAACGACAAAGAAGCCCGCTGAAGCGAAGCTCGTGAGGAAGGAAGTGCCGAAGGCGCCGGCAGGCAGCAGGGTTATGATAAAACCGGTCTCAGGCCTGGTCCCGGAAGGTGACGTGCGCCTCACCGCCAACATCCGCCAGGACCTGCACCTGAAGCTGAAGATCGAGGCGGCGCACCGGCGTACGACAATCGGAGATCTGATCGAGGAACTGGTGGAGAGGTATCTGTGAAATGACAAAAAGCCGCTGCCGCGTCAAACTTCTTCATCGAGGGGAAGCAGCACCACCGCCGTCTTGCTGATGACCTTCCGAAACGATTCACTCGTGGACGCCCAGTCCACCAGATCTACTTTGAACGGTAGTTCCGACTCGTCAAAGTCATTTTCCAGCAAGACGGGTAGAGTGGCCTCCAATTTGTTCAACATCACGAGGATCACCGCCGATACACTTCCCTCCGATGACCAATCCTGAGTACGAGAATCTTGATAACCTTGTCCTGAATGTCACAGATCACACGGTAGTCGCCGATCCTGTACTTCCAGAATCTCCCCAGTTCCTTGCCGTGCAGGGCCTCGCCGAGCGACCTCGGGTCCTCAAGGGGCGCTACCCTTTCGCGTAAAACCTTAAGGATTCGCCTCTGCACCCCACGATCCATTTGCGACAGCTCTTCAAAAGCAGCCGGATCGAACTCAATCTGCCAAGTCAAGGCGACGCTCCACTTCTTCTAACGGAATCCCCGGCAAGTTCTTTTCAGACCTTGAAGCAGCAAGATAGTAGTCTTCCAGCTCTTCAAGATGCTCCAGAACCGCCTCCCGCACGTAAAAAGTCTTGGTCCGGCCGGTTTTTTTCGCCAGGAAATCGAGTCTGGCCTCGATTTCCTGTGGCAGTCTAACAGCAAGCATTGTGAAACCCCCTTCAATGATATACAAGTATATCGTACATTGGGAAGACACATCGGTCAAGATTATTCAAAGAGACCTGGATAGACTTGGAGGGTCAAACTCCGGCGGCTCCGGAGGCAACCTTCGCAAAAACACAAGGCTTCGGCTGACACGCCTAATGGCCTGCCAACCGAAGCCTTGGCGAAGGTTGGTGGAGGTGGCGGGAATCGAACCCGCGTCCGAAGATCGTACACAAAAGGCGTCTACATGCTTATACCAGTATTTGATTTAGCCGCCCGAAGCTCCACTGGCCGGGATATTCGGGAAGCGATCCTGCTTGAATTTCGCTTCGGGGCCACAGGCCCTCCCCTCGGCTATCCCACTGAAATGACGATTCTTCCTCCCCCGTGGGAGAAGGTCGGAGAATCGTTAGCAGGTTATTAAGCTGCTAAGGCGTAGTTATAATTGTCGGCGCTTAAAGCGTCCCGGATTGTTTAACGAGCCACCCGGACCTCGGCATGCAACCTTTGCTTATTATCCCCGTCGAAACCTTTACACCCCCCAAATTCGGGGACTGGGGATCAGGGACAGGGGAATGGTAATAGCTTTTCACCAATCCCTAGTCCCCAGTCCCTAGTCCCTGCTTTTATTTCTCTCCTTGAGTGCCGCTGCCACGTCGCGCTTCATGTCCTTCTGCTTCATGTCCTCGCGCTTGTCGTAGAGCTTCTTGCCCTTTGCCAGCCCTATCTCCACCTTGACCATGCCTTTTTTGAAGTACAGTCTGAGCGGAACAACCGTGTATCCCTGCTCCCGGATCTTGGAAAACAGCTTGCCGATCTCATTCTTGTGGAGAAGCAGCTTGCGCATCCGGTCCGGATCTTGGTTTTCACGGTTGCCGAAATCGTATGGGGAGATGTGGAGGTTGTGGAGGAACGCCTCGCCGTTCTTCACCAGAGCGAACGAATCGTTGAGATTCGCCTTGCCGGCGCGCAGCGACTTCACCTCGGTCCCCTTCAGGACCATGCCCGCCTCGAACTTCTCCTCGATGAAGTAGTCGTGGAAGGCCTTCTTGTTGTTGCAGATCAGCTTTTCTCCCATTTCTTAATGATACCAGAGTGCCAGGGAGAATGGCAAGGGGAATATCTAAGCTGTAAAACCGCTATCAGCGGGCCACTGTCAACCATTCACGCAGTTCGGCATAGCGCTTGTCGTCGATTCCCGGCACTTTGCGGAGTTCCTCGACGGTAGCAAGACGTCCCCTCCCCTTTCGGTAGTTGAGGATGGAGCGCGCCTCGCCTTCAGACATGCCTGGAAGCCCCAGGAGAAGCGGCTTGGTGACGGTGTTCAGGTCGAGGTAAACGTTGAGGTTGTTCGGCCCGTCGGTCGCAACGTACGATTGCAAACCAAAATAGATCCGGGGTGATATCCCCTTGATTCTTTCGAGCCTGCGAATGTCCCGGAACTTGCCGCGCTGCTCGCGGTCCTTCACGATTCGGAAGGCAATCACCTCGCCTACCCCAGGCAACCGGGTCAGGTCGGCGGCGGATGCGGTGTTGATGTTGAGGGTGCCGGTGTAGACCCGGATGGTGCGGGCTTCGACATGGGGAGCAAACAGGAGGAGGAAGGTGAAAATAACAAAAAATTTCATGACAGTAGGCATAAAAATCCAGCTCCTTTTGGAAAGCAATGAACGCGTAAATCCTCAACACAGAGACGCAGAGGTTCGGAGACACGGAGTAAAAAACTGAATACGAAAGACTTAGAGGCGCCTTTTTAACGCAAAGACGCGAAGACGCGAAGAAAGGATTTGATTGGCACAACGATGTTCTTTGCGGCTTTGCGCCCTTGCGTCTTTGCGTTAAGGCTTTCCGGCTCTTTCTCTGCGCTTCCGAACCTCTGCGTCTCTGCGTTAATGCCTTTAGATATTTACTTACTTCCCAATCTTCGCCGCAATCGCCTCCACATCCAGCGCCACATCCCCCTGCACCCCGGCGTCCATATCCTTGAGTCCTGCCGTCTTGCGAGCGATCTCGTCTTCACCGATGATGAGGGTAAAGCGGGAATTGAACTTGTCGGAGCGGCGCATCTGGCTCTTGAGGCTCTTCCCTTCGTAGTCGATCTCCACGGATACGCCCAGCCTCTGCAAGCCGGTCATGAGCGAGAATGCTTGCTGCTGCGCCTCTTCCCCCAGGGCCGCGATAAAGAGATCGGGGCGCTTGCGGAATTCCTCGGCGGCAAGGAGAAGCGCCACCCGCTCCACACCCATGGCAAAGCCGATGCCGGGGAGCTTCGGCCCACCGAGGTCCGCGATCAGGCCGTCGTAACGACCGCCGGCAGCCACAGCACTCTGGGCGCCCAGAAGCCCGGTCACCAGTTCAAATGTCGTGCGTGTGTAGTAGTCGAGTCCCCTGACCATGCGGGGGTTTATGTCGTATTTGGTCCCCACCAGCTCCAGATAACGGCGGGTGGCGGCAAAGTGGTCATTGCAGCCGGCGCAGAGATGGTCCAGAACCGACGGTGCCCCTTCGGTCGCCTCCTTGCAGTGGGCGGATTTACAGTCCAGGGCGCGGAGGGGATTGGTATCGACCCGGCGCTTGCAGTCGTCGCAGAGCTGATCGAGCTTGCCCCGCAGAAAATCCTTGAGCGCCTGACGGTAGACCGGGCGGCACTCCGGGCAGCCGAGGGAGTTGATCTGGAGCGTCGGTTCGGTCAAGCCGAGATCCGCAAAGAAGTGGCAGAGCATGGTGAGGACCTGGGCATCCACCTTGGGATCGGTCACGCCGGTAACTTCGGCGCCGATCTGATGGAACTGGCGGTAGCGCCCTTTCTGGGGTCGCTCGTAGCGGAACATCGGCCCCATATAATAGAGCTTGGCCACCGGGTCCTGGGCGTAGAGCTTGTGCTCGATGAAGGCGCGCATCACGCTGGCGGTCCCCTCCGGCCGCATGGTGACCGCCTTCTCCCCTTTATCCACGAAGGAGTACATCTCCTTCTCGACGATGTCAGTGGTGTCGCCGATGGAACGGGCAAAGAGCTCGGTCTTTTCGAGGATCGGAATGCGGATCTCGGAAAAGCCATATAGCTCGAAAACCCGGCGGGCAGTAGCCTCAATGTGCTGCCACTTCTCAACCTCGCCGGGGAGGATGTCGTTGAAACCCTTGATGCCGGTTATTGCCACGAGTTTGCTCCTTCAGGGAATATCTTAAACACAAAAACGGCAGTTTGCACATGCTTGAACTAGAGCTGCAGGTGGGCGGGATTACTTTTCATCGGCAGGAAGATCGGGGGTCTTGCAGAAATTCTCTTCATGGCTGACTGGAAAAACCAGGTTCCTCCCGCCGGTCTTGCCGCAGTACATGGCGTGATCGGCCATATCGAGGAGCTCCTGCTTGGAGCGGGTGTCGTCGGGGAAACAGGCAAAACCGAGGCAGGCGGTTAGATGGATGTCATACCCTTCGGAATCCAGGAAGCGGTGGAACTCGATGCTGGTCCTTATGCGTTCAGCCACGACAGCAGCGGCATCCGGCGGGGTATCGCCCAGGATTACCGTATATTCGTCACCACCATAACGAATGATCGTGTCGAACTCGCGAACCGACTTCTTGAGAAGATAGCCCACTTCCTTCAGCACGCGGCTGCCGATGAGATGACCGTACTTATCGTTCACATTCTTGAAAAGATCGAGATCGAGGAATATCACCGACACCTTGCTGTCGCTCCGCTCGGCCCGCTTGATCTCGCGGTCGAGGGCGATGTCCAGGTAGCGGTAGTTGTTGAGGCCTGTCAGTTCGTCGATGTAGAGGAGGTTTTTGACCGTGGCATAGCGACCGGCGTTTTCGATGGCCAGCGAAGACTGGTCGAGAATGAAGTTGACGTTCTTCAGATTGGTGTCGGTGGGTATCTCCCGGCCGTAATCGTTGAAGAAGACCACCAGGCCCAGAAGAGCGGTCCTGGAGCGGATATAAAGCACCAGTGCCTCTTCCAGCCCCCCGGCAATCGCCGGTTCCAAGCCCAGCTGAGTGCCGTCGTCGCTAACCAGATCGGAGAGCGGCCTGATTCTGTCGATGCTGACATCTCGGCGCATCAACTCCGGAAGGAGGATCCTGCTGAGCTTCCCTCCCTCCTCATCGCTGAATCCCCGGATTTCGGTCAGTTCCAGGTGTCCGGCCTCCGTAACGAAAAAGCCGAGACAGCTCTCTACCCCCACTTCCTTTGCAAGGGAATCGACCACCAGCGGATAGAGACGGTCCGGTTCGAGACAGTTGGCGATCGTCTGCCCGACCTGATAGATATTGAGAAGCCCCTTCAATTCCTGGTTTTCATCGATCAACCGCCGTTGCTCCATGCAAAGGGCCACGGTATGCTTGAACTCGTCATGGTTGAAAGGCTTGATCAGGTAGTCGCGGGCGCCGTTCTTCAGGGCAAAGATGGCGCTCTCCACATTGGCGTGACTGGTTACAAGGATGACGTCGATGGTGGGGTCCTGCTGTTTGATGCGCGACAGGAGATCGAGGCCGCTCATGTCGTGCAGGACCAGCTCGGTAATCACCAGGGAATAGTAACGTCTGGAAAGGGAATCGAGTGCGGCGGGGACAGACGGGGCGGTATCTATCTCGTACCCCTCATCCTTCAGGAGCTCACAGTACAGATTTCTGAAGAACCTGTCGTCCTCGACAACGAGAATGCGTTCCATCAATTGAGAGCTCCTGGAGCAGGAAGACGGATACTGGAAACTTTAGCGTTTTTCCGCAGTATTTCAAGTTCATAAATACCAGAACAGGTCAGGGATTGTCAAATGAATTGCCCGTCTCCCCTTTCCAGCTCTTGACCGAAAAGGTTTTACCATCGCTGGAGACGAAGACCGTGCCGTCCCTGTCGGTTCGGAAAACCGTTGCCCCAGCCATCTCCAGGCGACTCAGCGCGTCCGGATGGGGGAGATGGAAATTGTTGCCGTATCCAGCCGAAATGAGCGCCAGGCGCGGTTTCGTCCTTTGCAGAAACGGGGTCGACGAGGAATGCCTGCTGCCGTGGTGCGGGACCTTCAGCACCGTGCAGGCGAGCTCCCGCCTGGCGGCCATCAGCTCCCTTTCGGTCTCTGCGCCAATGTCCGCAGTGAAAAGCATGGAAAAATCCCGATAGACAAGCCGAAATACCAGTGAAGTTTCATTATGGTTCTCCTCCTCGCCGGCTTGGCGAATCCCTGCCTCTGGCCAGAGAGGATCAATGCGCACCTCGCCGATTCGAAGCGCTGCCGTTGCCGAGTCGGTCCGTCTCACCGGCACCAGCCTGGAGGCGAGTATCTCCTTGAGATCCCGGTAATCCTGGCTATCCCCGATGCCGGTTTCCCAGAACTCCCCAACCGGAAAATGGGCCGCCACAAAATTCAGCCCCTTCATGTGATCGGAGTCGGGATGGGTTAAGACCATGTAATCGATCCGGTCGACGCCCATGGTCCAGAGGGCCGGAGCCAGAAGCCGCTCCCCCACGTCCGGGCCGTCGGCGAGGCTCCCTCCGCCGTCCACGAGCATTGTTCTGCCGTCAGGAAAGGTGACGAGAGTCGATTCGCACTGGCCAAGGCTGAAAAATGCGATCGTGAGCTGCTTGTCGGAATGGGGCAACGGCACGCATGCGACAGCGAATATGGCGATGCCGCTCCAGCCGATAATGCGCCTTATCCGGGACGGCCGGACAAATGTGAAGAGGCAGAGGAGCATGATGACCAGGACGTGATGAAGCGGGCGGGGGTTCCATTGAGGAAGCTGGGGGATTCTGTCGAGAAAACGCAATGCCTGGATGGAAAGCGTGACGGTAAGTCCTGCACCCTTGAGGAGAATCCCGGCGAGCATCGGCGCGATAGACAAAATCGGCACGGCCGCAAAACCGAGAAGCACGGCGCCGTATCCCATCAGGGGAACGACCACGAAATTGGACAGAAGCCCTGTCAGCGAAGTACGGTGAAAAACGGCGACAACCGGGACCATGGTCGCCAGCGAGGCGGCCAGGGAAACCATCATGAACTGCGTGACAAGGCGTATGGGGGCCTTTTGGGGTAAAACGCGGAACGGGTGCATGAGCAGCGGGACAAGGACAAATATTCCCCACAGGGCAAGAAAGGAGAGCTGAAACGAAATATCGAACAGCGCCGGCGGTTGCAGCAGGAGAATGAGGAACGCGGCCAGCATGAGGGAATGGATCGCGTCACTCTCCCGCTCCAGGAACAGCGCGATGATATAGACGCCGATCATGATGACCGACCGCGTTGTGGCAGGTGCGGCGCCGGAAATGAACAGATAGGAGACCAGCACCGGCAGGGCCAGCAACAGCAGGAACCGGCGGAGATTGAAGCGGAGCATCAGGTATGCCGAAAAGCGGGTCGCGGCCAGAAGTATGAAGAAGATCGCCGAAGCGACAATGCTGACGTGAAAACCGGAGATGGAGAGGATATGATTTACACCGGTCCGGGCGAACAACTCCTCGGTTCCCCGCGACACCTCCCCCCGATCTCCGATCAGAAGGGCGCGGACGACAGCCCCCTCCTCACCGGGCAAGAGCCTTTTCATACCTGATGCGATCTCCAGTGCCGTCGCGTCCATGAACCTGCCAAACGGGTTCTCTACCGCCCCCCTTGTAAGGAATAGGGCATCGGCCCGCGGAACGAAGGCTATTGCGTAAATCTCCCGCAAGGCAAGCCGCCGTTCTCTGTCAGGTTCCCCAGGAAGCCCGAAATTGCGGGGATTGCGGATCCGGGCCTCGAACCGGACCCTGTCTCCAGTCAGAAAGTCTGATTTCCCCTCCCCCACAGTGACCAGCAGCCGGCCGGTTGCCGAAGCGGCCACCCCTTCGCGCATCATGTGCTCCACCCGCATAACAAACCTGCTCCCCCTTTCGAGAGCTTCAGGACGCTCGGCTATGACACCTTCAACGATGCACGGGGTCTCACCGGCATAACCAGCGATATGGTTTGGCGGGAATTTGGGCTTGAGATAGGGATGGAGCGCGCAGTTTCCCCAGCAGAAGAAAAAGACAGCCGCGAAAACGGCAAAGCAGAGCGGACGGCGCAGCCAGGCTGCACCAAGCATTATAGCAAGCAGGACATAAGCGGTCCAGAGGGAGAGAAAAACCCCATAGAGCCCGGCAGTCGCCAAACCGCAGCTCAAACCGGCAAGTGGCGCCAACAATGGTCGGTTCATGCCCCACTCATATAGCACACCCCGCCCTTCTTAAACAAGTTTAATAGTCTTTTCCAATGTTCAGAATTAGTTTGCCTCCCAACTCCCGATTCATCGGGTTCCCCATTACTACCTTCCATTGATGTTCAAGTTTTCAACACCTTGATTTTGAAATCAATTTTCAAGCCCCTTCGTAACTGACACAAGTCCGCGTGTAATTACGATATGTTACACAGCCAATCAAACAGTTGGCGCTATTGGTATCCGGGTTGTAACAGAAAAATCAGGAAACGTCGGCACCGGATGAAACGCAAAGGAGGTACGAGCCATGAAAACCACGGCAAAAATTGCAAAAGCCATCCTCATCAGTTTCGTGCATGCTTCCGTAATGCTGGTAATCACGGCATCCCTTTCCTTTGCCATCCCCTGGGATCCCGACCTAGTTGACGATACGAAAGACAAGAGGACTTGCCTGCTTACAAAACAACTGGCAGATCCGGTGATGAAGGAAGATTACCTCCTTGCCGTCGCCTTTTTGAAGAACCCGCGGAATTTCCGGGTCGTCGGTGACGCTGGGAGCATGTATGCCGGAGCCATCCCGGTAAGCTACAGCCCGTCCGAGCCCCCCGCCATGCTCGACAGGATGTCGTTCGAATGTCTCACCTGTCATGACGGCACCAGCGCCACCCTTGCCGAGGTGAGGTTCCAGTCGTCTGAAACCACCAACAATTATGCCGACATAACCAAGAACCACCCGATCGGCATTGATTACGAGGAAGCCATGTCACGGCATCCCGGCCAGTATCGCAGCATCGACAGCCTTGACCGCAGGATCAGCCTCTTGGACGGCAAGCTCGGCTGCATTACGTGCCATGATTCGATCAACCCCGAAGTAGGTCATCTGTCCATGAACAATGACGGGAGCGCGCTCTGCCTTGAGTGCCACATCAGGTAAGAATAGACTCGGAAGGAGCGACTGACATGGCCAGAAGATACCTGTTCCCGGCTGAAAGAAGCATCGACTGCGATTTCAAGGTGATGGAAGTGGTATCCGCGCCGGAACGCGTCGAAGAATCCGAAGGGACGAAGATACAGTTCCTCCTGGTGGACAGCCACTGGGAAACCCTTCTGGACGTACAGGAGAATATGGACGATTTTGTCAGAAATCTGATAAAGGTGAACAGAATGAACGAAAAGGACAGAAAGAAAATTGAAGAGAATGCCCGGCTGTTCGAAGATAACCTGGAGTCGCTGTTCAAGATGATCTCCAGCACGAATCGCAGCAATGTGATGGAGAATCTCTCCCATTCTCTGAAAAAGGCCCTGCTTCTCATGGCCCTGGAGCGCTATGATGATGATCTGGAAGCGGTCTGCAAGTCACTGGGCCTGACCCATGCCCAACTGGATGAGGAATTGAACCGCTACGGCCTGAACATGTTCGACAAGGCGGCCTGAGAGCCGCTCTCCCTCCGCGAAAACCGCCGGTTCCTCCCGCCGCTGTACATATTTTCCCCGATCTGCTATGCTCCCTTTCCGAAGTGAAAGGAGCATGACCATGGAGCAGATCCTCTTTATTCTGGCAGGCGCCGCAATCGGCGGTTGCGCCATCTGGCTCGCCCTGAGACAGAAAGGCGCCCTCTCCTATCAAAGGGGGCGGAGCGAAGCCGAAAGGGAAACCGCGGCCCTGCTGGAGCGGCTGAGCAGCCGGGAGGCCCGGATCGAAGAACTGAAAGCCGAGGCAACGAGCCGCGAGGATGAGAAGAAACAGCTTTCGCAGGAGAACTCGGCGCTCCAGGCCAGGGTGAGCAGTCTTGGCACCAGGCTGGAGGAGGAGCGCAAGGCCGCCGAAGAAAAGCTGGCGCTATTGGACGAGGCGAGGAAAAAGCTGTCCGACTCCTTCAGAGCGCTTAGCGCCGAGGCGCTCCAGACAAACAACAGCTCATTCCTGGAGCTTGCTAAAACATCCCTTGAGAAGTTCCAGGAAGGTGCCCGCATCGACCTGGAGCAGCGCCAGAAGTCAATCCATGAGCTGGTCAAGCCGGTGAAGGAATCCCTGGAAAAGGTCGACGAAAAGATCCAGGAGATGGAAAAGACGCGGGTGACCGCCTACGCCTCGGTCACCGAGCAGATCAAGGCGCTTGCCGCGAGCCAGGTGCAGCTTCAGGGGGAAACCGCCAACCTGGTGAAGGCGCTGCGGGCACCCACAGTCCGGGGGAGATGGGGGGAGATCCAGCTCAAGCGTGTGGTGGAGATCGCCGGCATGGTGAATTTCTGCGATTTTGTCGAGCAGGAATCGGCCACAGGTGAGGACGGGCGCCTGCGCCCCGACATGATCGTCAAGCTCCCCGGCGGGAAGAACGTGGTAGTGGATTCCAAGGCGCCGCTCATGGCATACCTGGAGGCGCTGGAAACTGATGTGGAAAGGGACCGGCAGCATCACCTGAAGGACCATGCCCGCCACATAAGGACCCACATGACCAAGCTGAGCAGCAAGACATACTGGGACCAGTTCCGCCCCACACCGGAATTCGTGGTCCTCTTCCTCCCGGGCGAGACCTTTTTCAGCGCGGCCCTGGAGCAGGACCCCGGCCTAATCGAGTTCGGCGTGGAACAGAAGGTGATCCTCGCCACCCCCACCACCCTGATCGCCCTGCTGCGGGCCGTGGCATACGGCTGGCGCCAGGAACGGATAGCGGAGAATGCCCAGGCCATAAGCGAGCTTGGAAAGACCCTCTACGACCGGATCTCCGTGCTTGCGGGGCATTTTTCCGATGTGCGCAAGGGGCTGGAGCGGGCGGTTGAATCGTACAACAAAGCGGTCGGCTCGCTGGAAAGCCGGGTCCTGGTAACGGCCCGCAAGTTCAAGGAGTTGGGGGCATCATCTGGAAAGGACATCGAGGCGCTGGAAGCGCTGGACAAGACACCACGCGGAGTGGAATGGCCGGAAGGGAATGGCTAATCCGTTAAAACGTCAAGCGGGACGTCAAGAGCATTGGCTATGGCGGAAAGAGTTTCAACCGTCCCCTGCCGCTTGCCGGTTTCGATCTGCGATAAGTACGGCTTGCTTACCCATTGTTGGCAGTCACCGCCATATATAACGTACGACAGCCATTGACAAGGCGAAGAGATACCCATACATGAAGGTATCAAGCTTTATAGTTTCATCTCCTCGTCTTTCCCTGAATCTACCAAACCACGCCACATGCAATTGGCGTAATAATCAAATTTGCAATTCTAAGCGACTTTGAAACAACGAACATTTTTGGCAAAAGAAGACTTAATGCTCCGGCGATGGCCCCGTAAATGAGATAGCCTATTGCAGCCATAAATGGACTTGCCGGTTTTGGGCGTCTAAATGGTTCAGCGAGGCTTCTTACACCCAACTCTGCCAGCAGCTCAAAGGCCGCTTGAGCAAGAATTTCAAAGAAAAATTGAAGTAGGTAGCCGAAAAAGCTGAAGAAAATTTCGAATAGGATTTCCACTTTTGATCAATGCCGCCAGTTCAGTTTTTCTTGTCAGATAACTTTGCCCCACTTGTCCGTCTCACACCCGTTTTCTTGGAAATGTTAAGGTAACAGGTGAAGCAAAGGGCTCGCCAGATCCTAATTTTTGCAGAATGTTGAAGACGGACTCTATGGTTTTTCTCTGTTATCACTTCATCATTCATTAAATTGCTTCTCGTTGATGGGATGTGCGGGGAAATTACCGTTCACACTTCCTTTCAAGTCAATAGTGTGCCCACCATAAATTTTCTGAATTTGCTTTCCATTTGGCCCCTCAATCTCTTTCTCAGTCCATCTAATTTCAAGGGGAGTGTCTGCCATCGAGAAGGATCTGTTCCTGTTGAAGCATTTTTTTCCAGAGTTCCAATCGACGCCATACGCATATATGACTTTAAAGACACCTTCCGGTAATTGCTCTGCCTTGTAAGTACTGCCGCAAGGAATATAGAAGTTTCTGACAAGTTTGTTTTGGCCATTTTCCATTTCAACCAGTTTTATTAATACATCCGTATTGGTGCCATTATTCACTGTGATCTTCGATAATGACCCTGATTCGTAAACTCCTGGCCCAAGCGGTTCTTCTCCAAGCGATAGTGAATATGCAGGAGATGGTGGCTGACTAGACGGTATTGGTACTGTTGTTTGTACTGCTGTTGTTTGCGTGGGATTGTTGTTGAAATAAATAAATAGCAATAATCCTGTAATTAAAGATGCGATAAGTGCGGGCATATAATTTTTCATAGATTCATTTCTCTTTCATTCGGAGTTCAACGGTGTGGGGGCGCAGCGGCGAGCGTAGCGAAGACCGTCTGCCGCCGCCTGGTTGAACTAAAACTCCTCTTCTGCAAGTGAGTAGGTCTGCATGTTCCCATTCACTACTTTATACAAAGTCATGGTCAGATTGCTAAACTGGACTCCGTCATCTGTGCGATTCTCTTTTAGATGAAAGGCCTCAGAACGAGACAGATGGCCAGATTCAAGGTCTCGATATCGAATATCGTAACTTCCAGCAGTAACCTTGTTCAATGTGAAAGACCCGTGTCCGGGAATATAGAATGTGCGCACTGGGTAGGCTTTATCGCTGTCAATGGATACCAACTTTACGAAGACTTCAGAACCATTTTGGCTGTTATCCACTGTAACCTTTGAGCGACCATTGGTATGATGTCGCTGGTATCCGGGAATATATGCAGCTGAGTTCGGCCATGGCTGGCCGTTTGGGGCTGTAGAAGGCCGTATGTATGCTTGTTTGATGGGGGCGGATGGTGTTGCTTGATAGGGTTTAGGCCCAGGAGGTGGAGGACTGGGTTTATTTGTTGCAAGACCCCATATCGTGAGGCCGGCTAAAGCATACCAAAGCCAATTCTTGCCAATGTGCTTTAAAAAATCGCCGTTTTTATTGGATGGAATTTTCGTATAGTTGGGTGCAGAAGTATGATTAGTCTGGTTTTGGCTTGTTTCGGTTCTCGGTGTAGCCTTTTCATGTTTAGCTATCCATTCGTCATGCGCCCGGCGTTTTTCTGGGTCAGAAAGGACCTCAAAAGCTGCATTTATGATTCTCATGATTTTAGCTGCTTCAGGGTCTGATTGGTTTAAGTCGGGATGGTATTTCTGCGACAATGTCCTATATGCTGCACGGATAACCTCCACTGGAGCGTTACGAGCGACTTTAAGATTGTCGTAATGTGTTCGGATTTTGTTAGTTGTAGATGACTGGTTTTGGTGTTCATGTGAATTGGTCTTTTTTCTGCTGCTATTCTCAGTAGTTGCAGCGTCATCTTCTAATCGACCACCGCAAGAAGGACACAGCAACGCATCGGTCGCAATTTCTCGCTCAGTAAAAGTAGCCGAACACTCCACACATTTTAGCTTTGCCATTTTTTCTTTTCCTTGCTCAACTGGCATGGCTTTTACCTGCCGGGTTTTGGGCCGGTCCTGGCGCTGGTTGAAAACTTCGTCCTTAAATGTTCAGCTCTCATCCGTCGATTGTTGAACTGGCATTACTCGACATCTTTTCCATTCTTAGTAAGCATTTTGTAGTCTGATACTAAAAGCGCCCCGTTTTTTATAGTTATACCAGCTACTTGAGATGCCTTTACCATAGCTTCATAATATTTTTCTTTTTCTAAACTCAATAATTCCATACTGTCAGTTTTTGATTTATCCCCGCGTGAAGTCGTCAATGAGTCTTTTAACAGCTTGTATCCCATATCAGTGTCTGACAAATACCTATCCAAAAAACTCTCTACCAAACCTGGCTGCAAATCGTACTTCTGAGACAACAAAGCGACAGCTTCCTGATCTGGTTTGGACAGTGTCTTCATGAATTTTTCAGTGGTCTCGTTAGTATTTTCTTTTTTTGCTTTTTTGCTTTTCCCGCAGGAAGTCAACGAGCATCCCAGAGCAATGGAAATACAAACAACTGCAATCTTACGAAAAAGCATTAATCCTCCCTCTTATACTTAATTCTCAGTTCAACTCGTTAATCACCGGTATCCGTATATAAGTGACTTGTTCCCTATATACGTGACCTGTGTCCTATATAATGAACCTTGCGGTACCCTATATACGTAACCTCGACTCGTCTTTGCCGAATTCTGTCTGTTTTCCCAGCCGACGGGCCCCCTTCTGCCCTAGGTTCGGGTGACCGTACGCCTTCATATGCTTCAACATGGTCCCTCTTTACAAATGCAAAAAAGCCACTCCCTGCTGCGGAAGCGGCTTTGCTGTCTGCGTTTATGTGCGGCTGGCGCGAACCGTCATCTTTGAAACCCGGCTGAGCTGATGTTGATGAACGCGGGCTCAGTATAGGGCCGGACGGGAAGGGTGTCAAGCACTTAGAGGCTGGTGAGACATGCCTGCGCGCTGAAGCGCTGTCGACTCCGCCAGAGTAGCTCCAGCTATGTCGGCCGGGTCGGCGCGCGCAAGCGTGAGATGTGAGATGTGAAATGCGAGACGGTCAAAACAACTTGCACTCAGAACATGAACCGCCGCATGCGGATGTTGAAGAGTATCCCCATCCCCACCATTGAAGTTATCATGGATGTTCCGCCGTAGGAGAAGAGCGGCAGCGGCACGCCAACAACCGGGAAAAGCCCGATCACCATGCCGATGTTGATGACGATGTGCCAGAAGAGCATGGCCGTCACTCCCACCGCCAGGAGACTGCCGAAGTAATCATTGCATTTGCGGGCAATGTCCAGCCCCCAGAGAATCAGCACGACGTAGAGCGTCAGCATGAACATGCCGCCGGCAAACCCCCACTCCTCGGCGAAGACGGAAAAGGCGAAATCCGTGTGCTGCTCCGGCAGGAAGCGAAGCTGGGATTGGGTCCCGGCAAGAAACCCCTTGCCGAAGGGGCCGCCGGAACCGACCGCTATCTTGCTCTGAATGATGTGATAGCCGCTCCCCAGCGGGTCCCTTTCCGGGTTGAGGAAGTTGAGGATGCGGTTCTTCTGGTAGTCGCGCAGGTAGAAATGCCACCCCATGTAGATCGCCGGAACGGCGGAAAGGGCGAGCGTAGCAAGGGTGGCCGGGCTGATTCCCACATAAAGCATTATGGACGCCACAATCAGCGCTACCAGGATGGCAGTCCCGAGATCCGGCTGTTTCATTATCAGCAGGACCGGCCCCCCCACAAGGAGGAAGGGCAACCCGAGATCGCGCAGCCTGAGGCTGTGCGGCACCTGCAAGTTCGCGAAATAGCGGGCGGTTGCCATTATCATGACGATCTTCATGATCTCCGACGGCTGGATGTTGAAAAAACCGAGGCTGAGCCAGCGCGTGGCTCCCATCGAGGTCCTGCCGGCCACAAGGACCACCAGCAGCAGGAAAACGAGAATCCCGTAAAACCAGTATGAAAAGTCCTCGAAGAGGTGGTAGTCGATGCTGCAGGAGAGCACCACGAGGGAAAGGCCTAGCACGATCCAGTAAAGCTGCCGCACATGGTATGGGGTGCCGCTGATTCCGTAGGAGGCGGTGGCGCTGTAAATGTTGAACACCCCGACAGCCGCTATGGTCAGCACCAGCGCCAGCAATTTCCAGTCGAAATTGGCCACGAGCCGCCTGTCGATAAATGCCAGCTTCATTCCGTACCCCCCGGAACCGACTCCCCTTCCCTGCGCAAAACAGCCGGCGTAGCTTCTGCGTCTTCCTCGTCCGCGCCCGTTTCATCCTCAGTTTCGCGAACCGGGCGCTTGATGACACCCTTTCCTTCAAAGTAGGCCCTGAGTATCTTCCCGGCAATCGGCGCCGCCGCGGAGCCGCCATGCTCGCCATGCTCCACGACCACGGCAACGGCGATCTCCGGCTTGTCATATGGGGCAAAGGCAACAAAAAGGGCGTGATCGCGGCGTTCGTAGGGGATCCCCCCCTTCCTTGCCGGCAGCTTTACCACCTGCGACGTGCCGGTTTTCCCTGCCACCTTCACCTCATACAGTCGCGCCATCCCCCCGGTCCCCTTCGACTCGTTGACAACCGCCAGGAGCCCTTCCTTGACGAGCCGGTAACTCGTAGACTTGACATCCGCCTTTGCCACGGCCGTTGGTCCGAATTCCCTCAGGACAGCTCCGTCCTTGTCTAGCACCTTCTTGATCAGGTAAGGGCGGTAGACCGTCCCCTCGTTGGCCACGGTGGCGATCATGGAGGCGAGCTGGATCGGCGTTGTCAGAACATACCCCTGGCCGATGGAGACCGGGAGCGTTTCGCCACGGAACCATTTCGTGCCCTGTTTCTTCTCCTTCCATTCCGCAGTCGGAATCAGCCCCCCCTTCTCGTTCTCCAGTCCGATCCCCATGGGCGCGCCGAGATTGAGTTTCTTCGCATACTTGGCAATCCTGTCCACCCCGAGACGCTCCCCCAACTGGTAGAAATAGACATCGCACGACTCCTTGAGAGCGCGTCGCAGGTTTACCGGGCCGTGCCCATGCTTGTCCCAGCACTTGAACGTCTGCTTCCCGAGCTTGTAGGAGCCGGAACAGTTGACGGTGGTGTTGGCGTCGATCAGCCCCTCCTCCAGACCGGCGATGGCCGTGATGATCTTGAAGGTGGAGCCGGGAGGGTACTGTCCCTTCAGTGCCTTGTTCTCCAAGGGGTGCCGCTTGTCCTCGAGATACGCCTTCCACTTTTCCGGCGGCATCCTGCCGGTAAAGAGTGCCGGGTCGAAACCTGGATTGCTGACGAACGCCAGTATCTCGCCAGTGTTCACATCCATGGCCACAGCTGCCCCTGCCTGGGCGCCGAACGCAGCCTCGGCCAGCTTTTGCAATTCCAGGTCAATGGTCAGCATGATGGTGTTGCCGACCGTCGGGCTGCCCTCGCTCATGGTGCGCAGCACCCTGCCGCGGGCATCCACCTCGATCTGCCTCCCCCCGTCGGCCCCATGCAGCTCCTTTTCCCAGCTCCGCTCGACCCCCCCCTTGCCGACGTAGTCCCCGGCATGGTAAGCGCTGAATTCGGCCCGTTGCAACTCATCCTCGGATATCTCCCCGATGTGGCCGAGGAGGTGCGATGCCAGCGTGCCGTTCGGATACTCCCGCACAGGCTTCATCTCCACATCCACCCCCGGCAGGTGCAGCCGGTTCTCTTCCAGGAGCTCAACCTGGTCCCTGCTTATCCCGGAAGCCAGGAATATGGGGTAAAATTTCGCCCGTTTCCTTCCCTTCTCCCATTTGTCCAGCAACTCGTCGACATCCATCTGCAATAGCCTTGAGATGCGGGACAGAAGCGTGTCACTGTCCTTCACGTCCTGCTGGATGACCGCAAGGCTGAACGAAGGGGTGTTGCCGACCAGCACCTTGCCGTTACGGTCCAGTATTGCTCCGCGCGGCGCAGCCAGCGGCACCAGCCTGAGCCTGTTGTTCTCGGACAAGGCGAGGAAATCGCCGGCATTCAGAATCTGAAGGTACCAGAGACGTAACAGGAGGAGAAAAAAGACCGTTGCGGCAAATACGGAAAGCCAGACTAGGCGTTTTCCGAACGCCCTTTCCTCGCGGATGAAGCGTTCCCCCTTCATTTGAGCGCCTCTGCTTCCGGGTCGCGGAGGAAACCGATGAGAAGAGAGGCTACAAAAGCGTTCACCAAGGCTTGGGGAAGAAGGTTGGAGAGGAGGGCAGCGTAAATCCCCTCCGCCGCTGAAAAGATCGCCAGCAGCAAGAGGTTTGCAAGCCCGCTGATAAATGTGGCCACGAAGGTCGCCGCCACCAGAAGCAGGCGGCTGTCAGTATAGAGACGATGCGCCACGCTGGTCAGGAGA
This sequence comes from Geobacter sp., assembly GCA_016177775.1. Lineage (GTDB taxonomy): Bacteria > Desulfobacterota > Desulfuromonadia > Geobacterales > Geobacteraceae > JACOUQ01. The sequence goes on along the minus strand of JACOUQ010000002.1, from coordinate 2,257 downwards.
AAAAAGATGAGGAGAAAGGAAAAACCGCTCAGGCCGAAATAGAGGCCGCTGACGGAATCCAGCAGCAGACCGAGCAGGAAGCAGCAGGGACCGCCCCAGCGAACAGGGGCGTGCAGGCCGGCATGGACGACGAACAGGATCAGCAGGTTGGGCTGAAACGGGTCGGCCAGGAAACGGGGAAGTATGGTCACCTGGAGTGTCAGGGTCGCGATCAGCAGAAAGGCTATTTTGAGCTTGTTCAACATAAAGGAATTGTTCCGAACATCAAGGCTGCTTTTCGAGAAAACCTGCATCTGCGAAGGTCCCCTCCGGAGTCAGCCCCCGGATGCGGTAATACTTCTGCAACTCTTCCTCGAAGCGGGACCGGTCGAGGGGTGGAATGGGGATACCCTCCCCTTCTGTTCCATGTTCGCTGAAAAAGCGCTCAGGCAAACTGTCGTGACGGGAGTCGAAGCCGTTGGCGCAGTTATAGAACCGCTCGGTCAGGCAGATCCGGTTACCAATCTCCTTCAACCCCTGCGGCGTAAAATCGACCCCGGTCACGGCCGAGAGCATCTCGCCATATTCTTCCAGCGTCGCCCCGAAGAAGGAGAACTTGCAGGCCACCAGGGAATCGACCGCCGCGTTGGTGTCCTCGGCGATCTTGATGATGCGCGCCTTGCCGGAAAAGGAGAAGCGATCGGTCGCCACCGGCTTGCGCAGAAGCTCGTGGGAGATGGGATAGGCCCGCAGGTGGCACCCTCCCCGGTTGCTGGTGCAGTAGGCGAGCGCCATGCCGTAGGCACCGCGCGGGTCGTAGGCGGGAAGCTCCATGGATTTGACCGACATGGAGAGCTCCGGCCTTCCCATCTCGTCCATGGCCCGGCGCGAGCCGAGGGAGAGAAGCTCGCCTTCCCCACGGCGAAGAGCTATGTCCACCAGCAGGCGCTCCATCTCTTCACCGTCCGGAAAGCGGCCGCGGGCCTCCCCCCAGGCGGAAATAGTAGCGGCTGCGGTGATGGTATCCATGGCATACAGGTTGCTGAGGGTGTTGGCACTGACAATAGAGGAAAGATCGGAAATCCCGTTCAGCGCCCCGAAATGGGATACCGTCTCGTATTCCGGCAGGTGTTCCCCCTCGGGAGTGCTTTTCTTGCACTGGATCGGACATCCATAGCAGCCGTCGTTTTTCGGGGAATAGCGGTTGCGGATCGCGGGCCCCGAATAGTTGCGCGACTCCTCGAAAAAGGTCCTGCGGAAATTCTCCGTGGGGGACATCCGCCGCTGGCGCATCAGGTCCACCAGGGTCGGCGTGCCGTATTCCGCGATCCCCAGCTCCCCGAAGATGACCGGCGAAGCCCGGAAAAGACGCATCGCGTCCTGGCGCGCCACCTCGAACCGGGACCAGTCGGCGCACTCGGTCTTGAGGGTGCCGTTAACCACCAGGGCCTTCAGGTTCTTGCTACCCATCACGGCGCCGAGACCGCCCCGGCCGACCGCGTTCCCCTCTCCCATCATAATCGACGCAAACAGGACGCCGTTTTCCCCCGCCGGACCAATGGCAGCCACACTTCCCCTGTCCGAGAGGTGCTTTACAGTCTCGTCCACCGTCTTGCCCCACAGGCCTGCGGCATCGACAAACTCGACCGTCTCCTCATTCACTGCCACAGTCACGGGGCGGGGACTCTTCCCCTGGATGAAGACGGCATCCACGCCGGACGCCTTGAGCCGCCAGGCAAACCTGCCGCCGGCGGAACAATCCGTGATTGCTCCGGTGAGAGGGGAGCGGGAGACGACACTCAGCCGCGCGGAAGTGGGGGCCGGAACGCCGCAGAGCGGCCCGACCGCGAAGATGAGCGGCATTCCCGGGTCGAACGGATCGAGATTAAAATAGTCCCGCATCAGGCGCACACCAAGGCCGCGCCCGCCCAGGTAGGCATGGAGGATATCCAGCGGGATATCTTCGCGCCAGGCCTTGCCCGCCGTGAGGTCGATCTTTAGTATGTTTCCTGTCCAACCGTGCATGCCGTTTCTCACAAAATGAATGGAACAATGATCAAAACAAAAGAAATTTATTAACGCAAAGACGCAGAGACGCAGAGACGCAGAGACGCAAGGAACTTCGAACAATTAATCATAGAGGGGTAGCTAGTTAGCTCCTCCTGAGATATACTAAACATATCCATCTTTGGTGAGGAGGGATATGTCGATAGACAAGAAAAGCTTACCAAGCACGCACCGAAAATTTGTACAACAGTTCCAAGATGATCAGGCATGT
>JACOUQ010000015.1 GCA_016177775.1 Geobacter sp. | reverse complement strand
ATGCCTGATCATCTTGGAACTGTTGTACAAATTTTCGGTGCGTGCTTGGTAAGCTTTTCTTGTCTATCGACATATCCCTCCTCACCAAAGATGGATATGTTTAGTATATCTCAGGAGGAGCTAACTAGCTACCCCTCTTCTTCTTATTGAGGAGAGATAATGAACATTCCAGTCAACAAGATGGCAATGGGAGAGTCGGAGATGGTCCTCAAACGCCGCGGGAGTAAGAGCTATGTATGAGGTGAACATGAAACCTGAATCTGAAAACTTGGATGATTATCTCGTTTCCGACGCAATCGTTGACTGGCAGACCCCGGCTGTCCGGGAGAAGGCCCTCGATCTTACCCGGTCGATACCTGACGAAGTGGACAAGGTCCGCTGTCTGTACGAATGGGTGAGAGACGCCATCCCCCATACCAACGACGCCGGCCTCGACATCGTGACCTGCACTGCGAGTGAAGTGTTGCAACACGGCACCGGCACCTGTTTTTCGAAAAGCCACTTCCTGGCCGCACTTCTGCGGGCCGTCAACATCCCGGCCGGCTTTTGCTACCAGGTGTTGCGGTTGGATCCGCCGGTCAACAACGAGTTGGTGCTGCACGGCCTGAACGGCATCTATCTTTCCGGCCTCGGGAAATGGATTCGGCTGGATGCCCGGGGCAATACGAAAGGTGTCAACGCCCAGTTCAGTACCGACAAAGAGCAGCTCGCCTTTGCCATGGAAGCAGCGGCCGGTGAATTCATCTACGATACGATCTTCGCCGCGCCGGTGAGCAATGTGGTGGACAGGCTGAAAAAGCATGCCAGCAGAAGAGAGCTGTGGCTGGATCTGCCAAAAGCCTTTGAAAATAAAAACGGATAACGCTGGCAGAAGACAGGCGAGGAGAAAAAATGATCAATGGGAATATTGTGATTGAACCGCCGGTGAAGGGGCAATGGGCCATTATGAACCCGCCGGGCCACGCGGAGCTGGCATTCGATTTCCTGGCGGTCAACGACAGGAAGCTGCCGTACCGGGGGCGAGACATGCTGCTTCATTTTCTCGCCACTATCCCGGTTACCGCCACCTATGCATGGTCACAGCCAGTATACGCGCCACTCGAGGGAACAGTGGTCGAGTGCAGCGATGGCAACGCGGATCGTGAGCGTACCGGCATGATCTATGACCTGGTCCGTTTGCTCCTTTTCCGCCCGAAACCCGGTTCCCCTTTCTCGGCTTACGGCGGCAATTATGTTATCCTCAAATGCGGTGACGTCTATCCGCTTTTCGCGCACCTCCGGAACGGGTCGGTGCGGGTGCGGCCGGGAGACGCCGTGCGCGCGGGCGAGCAGATCGGCGAGGTCGGCAACTCCGGTTCGTCGATCCAGCCCCATCTGCACTTCCAGATCATGGCGAACGAGGACCCCTTTCCGCTGTTCGAGAACCTCGTCCCTTTCGTGCTGCACTCGGTTCACAAGCGGGTTGAGCGAACATGGAAGGAAATGTCAAACGCGGCACTCGCGAACGGGGACCATCTGAGGCTATAAGGTTGCCCTCATATCGTATAACAGCGCGTTATACACTCCAAAGAGGATACAAAATGATCGTCAAATCGGAAAATGCACAAAGAAGGAATTTCCTAGGGGTTGATTTTGTTCTGTTATCACATGGCCCAGAAACAATAGTTGCTAAGATGCTTTATAAAAGAGAAGACAATGTTCCGTTCCATAAGCATCCAAATGAACAGAGTGGTTATGTGATCTCCGGTAAGTACAGGATTGTATTTGGGAATGATGATCAAGTGATAGGTCCGGGTGATTCTTACTCTATTCCTCGCGATGTTGAGCATCGAATTGAAATTATTGAGCCAGGGGAAGTCTTAGACGTCTTTAGCCCACCAAGACTGGACTATCTGTAGCCTTTACGCGTCATGCACGATTCCATCAAGAGGTCGGTTTTTCATGAATGACATTCAGGAACGTATCGCAGTCAGCTTTAAATCGCAGGGTCTGATGACGACCCTCGGCGCGCAGCTTGTCTTGGTTGCAGACGGAGAGGTGCAAATAGAATTGCCATTTTCAGAAAAGTTTTCCCAACAGCACGGCTATGTTCACGCCGGCGCAATAACAAGTGTTGTTGATAGTGCATGTGGATATGCAGCCTTGACCAAGGCACCGCCCGAGTGCGAGGTTGTTACAGCTGAGTTCAAGATAAACCTCATGCGACCCGCGATTGGGGAACGGTTCTTAGCAATCGGAAGGGTACAGAGTTCGGGCAAGCTTTTCACTGTCTGTACAGGAGAAGTCACCTTTCCCAGTCAAGGGCAAATAACCGGAAATTATCGGCCTCAGATTTCATAGCCTTGCGAGAACATCAATCCCCATGCTATTGTTGCCAAAAAACAAGAATAACACCACACAGCAGGAGAAATCATGTCCGGGGAAAATATAGGCTTCGACCACCTAATGAACCTTATGCGCAAACTTCGCGCACCGAGCGGCTGCCCGTGGGACGCGGAGCAGACCCATGAGTCGCTGAAACGCTACCTTCTTGAGGAAACCTATGAGGTATTCGAGGCGATCGACAAGAACGACCCGGAGCTTCTCAAGGAGGAACTTGGGGACCTTCTCCTCCAGCCGGTCTTCCATGCGGCCATTGCCGAGGAGCGGGGCGCGTTCACCATGGACGAGGTGCTGAAAACGATCTGCGACAAGCTCGTCCGTCGCCACCCCCACGTGTTCGGCGAGCAGAAGGTGAAGACCGCCGAGGAGCAGGTGGAGAACTGGGAGAGGATCAAGAAGGCGGAGAAGGGGGAGGAGCGGAAATCGGCCATCGCCGGCGTTCCCCCTCACCTCCCCTCCCTTTTGAAGGCGCAGAAGATCACGGAGAAGGCCAGCCGTGTCGGTTTCGACTGGGCCCATGTGGACGAGGTGTACGCCAAGGTCCTGGAGGAGCTGAAGGAGTTCGAGGAAACAATGGCAGAGCGCGACCAGGAACGCATGGAGGCCGAACTGGGCGATCTATTGTTCGCCGTCGTCAATCTCGGCCGCTTCCTCCGGCTCGACCCCGAGGAAGCGCTGCGCAAGACCATTGCCCGCTTCACGCGCCGCTTCGAATATGTGGAGGAGGCGCTCCACCAGCAGGGAACTTCGATCAATGACGCAACGCTCGAAGAGATGGAGCGTTTCTGGGAGGAAGCGAAGCGCAGGGAGACTGCGTCTGGCAAGTAACATCAAGGGGGGGTGGAAAAACGATTTCCGGCGTTTTTACAGAGACGTAACCAATTTTCAACAAATACTGTTCAAAACCTGTGGACAACGGTGTGAATAAGTCGAAAAATCCATATTTCTCCTTGGCCTTTTCACGATCTGCCCATTTTTTACCCTGGTCAATTTATCCTATATTTTCAACAAGTTACAAGACACGACGCATTCTTAATGCATCTTAATCATCCACAGGCCGTGATTTAATTAAAATTTCAACTACCTCTATTTGTCTCCTGTGCACAACTTCCGGAAATCGCGATCATTTTTGACGGTCGAGCCTCACCCTCCCCTTCCCGTCAAGTAACACTCCTTCCATGGCGAGAAACCGTTTCTTCGTCTCCTCCCCCCCTGGGGCGGAATATCCGGTCATGGCCCCCGAACTTCCCACGACCCTGTGGCAAGGGATGACGATGGGAAACGGGTTAGCTGCCATCGCGGCCCCGACTCCCCGGGCCCCATGCGAAACGCCAATCTCCGCGGCAATCTCGCCATAGGTGCGCACCTCTCCATACGGAATTTTCCGCACCGCTCCGTAAACAAGCCGCTGAAATGGAGAAAATCGCGACTCGTCGATTTCGAGATCGAATGTGACACATTCGCCGGAAAAATACCTGGCAAGAAGCGCCGCGCCCCTGTCTGTCAATCCGCTTGACAAGGGCCTTGCTGGCGACAGTTCTGCAAGCGCCTCCAGGATCTTCTCTTCCTCCAGTTCGGACGGCAGCCAGATTCGGATGAGCCCAGCCCGTGTCGCCGCAACGGCTGCGACCTTACCACCATGCATAAAAAAAGAGCAAAACATCTCTGGCCACATCTTCGTTTCGTCAGCGTTTCTATTCATTACCGAAAACTCTCCAATCTTTGAGCATTGTTGATAATCTTGATTAAATTTCTTGAAATATTATAAAAACGTATTTATATAGTTTAGCGAATATATTTAACAACGGTAATTCAGCCGGAAATTGAGGCAATAACAATGTCAAAACCAAAAGTCCTTCTAGTTGACGATGTTATGCTTTTCCTGGCAATCGAAAAGGGTTTCCTCGAACTTTCTCCCGTCCAGGTCCTGACAGCGCAGAACGGTCTGGATGCCCTGGATATAGTGAAAAAGGAACGGCCTGACCTCGTGGTCATGGATGTGAACATGCCCAAAATGGACGGCATTACCTGCTGTGCCGCAATCAAGAGGGATCCGGAACTCCGTGCAATTCCTGTAATCATGATAACCAATGCCTCCCTTAAAAGGGACCTGGAATCCTGCTTCAACGCCGGCTGCGACGATCTGATCCAGAAACCGGTGCAGGGGAGGATCTTTCTGGAGAAACTACGCCGGTTCATACCGAAGATCGAGCGCCGCGAGAAACGGGTCCAGTGCCGGATAGAAGTACAGGTCAAGATCAATGGCAGAATCATCTCCGGTGTGGGCCACGACATCAGCCAGCACGGGATGTATGTGGCATCTCACTCTGAAGTCGGAGAACAGAGTGAGGTTGCCGTCTCGTTTCGACTGCCGGCGAACGATCAATGGCTAACAGAAGTCAAAGGCCGCATAGCGTGGACCAATCGTGCTGGTTCGATAAAAAAACCGCAAATGCCCGCGGGATTCGGCGTGGAATTCCTTGAAGTAACGGGTGAAGGGCTCGTGCTGCTGCGCACAAAGGAACTCGAAGCCTTCATAGCTACGGTCGGTAAATCTATGTAGTCTGACATGGCAGAATCAGCAACCCAACGGGAGAAACACCCCCATGGTCACCCGCCCCAAGAAAATCCTCTGCGTGGACGACGATGTCCTGAATATCCGGTTGCTCGAAGGGATCCTCGCTGGCGAGGGGTACGGCATCATGTCGGCCAGAGACGGGGAGACCGCCCTGCGCATCCTGGAAGAAGGTGACATCGATCTGGTGCTGTTGGATGTGGTCATGCCCAGCATGGACGGGTTCGAGGTCTGCCGGCGGATAAAGAACGACGAACGGCTGCGCCACATCCCGGTCGTCATGCTTACTGCCCTAACGGCACGCACCGATCGTATCATGGGAATCCGGGCAGGAGCGGAAGATTTTATCCACAAGCCGTTCTATGAGGAAGAGGTGCTTGCCAGGGTCAGAATGCTGCTGAAGATGAAGGAGCTGAATGACCGTCTTACAGGCGCTTATGACACGATCACCCATATCCTCGCCTACGGGAAGAAAACCATGGAGGAATTCAACCCACTCCATTTCAATTTCAGCGCCACCCTGGAAGCCATGATTGGCAGCCTGCTCAACAGAAGCTGCGGTAGCCGGTCGGCTCCCCGCGCCATCTTCATTGGCACGCACCAATCGAAGAACAGGTGGAGTTGCCGCCTGTACCGCGAGAGAACTGCGCCTCCGGATGCATGGGTACAGTCATTCCCTGCGGGTGCCATTGACAGCGTGGCGCCTAGCGACACTCTCCCTGTATATTACGGCAATTCCCTCTCCGATGCCTCTTCCGAAATATCAGCGACGCTGGAAGCAATTGGAGAAAAGATGGGGGAGATCAGGAACTTTGTGCTCAGCAGAGGTGACGACCTTTGCGTCTGCGCGCTGAATTACGACAACATGGTGTCCAGCTTCGAGGCATCAGTGCTGAACAGCCTGGCGGTGCAGGTGCTGTTCCTCAACAACCTGTCGCGCCAAACACGGGAGACGGGAGAGGCATTCGCCTATACAATCCATGCACTGGCACGGGCAGCGGAACTGCATGACCAGAATACCGGCAACCATACCATCCGCGTGGGAGAGTACTGTGCAGCCCTGGCAAGGGGGCTCGGCATACCCGAACATCAAGCGGAAGCCCTGCGCCAGCATGCGCAACTCCACGATGTGGGAAAGATTTACGTCCCCGCACATATTCTGCGGAAACAGGGGGAACTGTCGCGGGACGAGCACTCTTACATTGAACAGCACCCGGTCCTAGGAGCACAGATCATCGGTGGGCACCCCCGTTTCGCCATGGCGAAATCGATCGCCCTGCACCACCACGAACACTGGGACGGAAGCGGTTACCCGTTCCGGATAAAGGGGGAAGCAATTCCCCTCGATGCGCGCATAACCGCCATCGCGGACGTATATGATGCCCTGCGCAACCAGAGATCGTACAAGTCAGCGTTCGACCACGATACTGCCTGCCGGATCATCATGGAAGGAAACGAGAGGACTTCTCCCGAGCACTTTGATCCGGTGCTGCTCCAGGTATTCAACAAGATCTCCCCTCAGTTCGCGGAGATCTACGAGAAGCTGCACAATTAAGAGCTGCTCCTTCGTTTCCGAATCAGCGCAAACAGGTCGCGTACCTCTTCGCAGCGCAGAGCATAGGCGCAGACGAAAAATATCCCCACCCCCACGGCAATGGCGCCCCCCAGCACCATACCCTTCAGGAGTTTATCCCCGCGTGCCGACCAGTCGATGAGCCGCATGGCCCAGGCAACTGCGATTGCCATGGGAAGCGATGCCAGAAACGTTTTCAGCGCTGCTCCGGCAATGGCACGCCCGCCGAAACGGCCGATCTTCCTCCGGAGCAGATAGAGGAGCATCGCCATGTTGGCCAAGGCAGAAAGTGTGGAAGCAAGGGCCAGCCCGCCATGGAGGAGGGGCCCCATGAGTGCCAGGCTGAACAGCAGATTGAGGATGAAGGCGACAAATGCCACCAGCACCGGGGTCCGGGTGTCCTTGAGGGAATAGAAGGCCGGCACCAGAACCCGCACCAGCGCCACCAGCGACAGCCCCATGGAGTAGTAGAACAGGGCCTCGCCACATCGCTGCGCCTTGGTGAAGTCGAACTCCCCTCCCATGAATACCAGGCTGAAAATTGGCGTGGCGCAAGCCATCAGTCCCACCATCGCCGGTATTGTGATGAACAGGGTCATGCGGAGACCGAAGGCGAGCGACTCCTTCAGGCCATCCATCTCTCCCGCGGCCGCCTGGCGGCTCATGGACGGCAGAACCGCCTGGGCAACCGACACCGTGAATATCCCCTGGGGGAATTCAAACAGTCGCTGGGCGTAATAGAGGTAGGAAACACTCCCTTGGGGAAGGAGCGAGGCAAGAATGGCCCCCACCATGATGTTGAGGTAATAAACTCCGACGCCAAAAACCGAAGGCCCCATGAGCAGGGCAATCTTTCTGACTGCGGGGTGACGGAAATCAAAGTTCAGCCGGAGAGGAAACCCCTTGCGGTAAAGGGTAGGGAGTTGCAGAAGCAGTTGGAGCAGGCCGCCAAGGAGCACGCCCACCGCCAGAGAAGCGATCGGCACGCTGAACCTTGAGTGGAGGAACACTGCACAGAAGATCATGGACAGGTTCAGGAACACCGTGGAGATGGCTGGGGTGAAGAAGTGGCGCACCGTGTTCAGAATCCCCATACATAGCGCCACCAGGCTGATGAAGAATATGTACGGGAACATGAGCCGGTTCAGTAATACGGTCAACTCGAACTTGGCCGGCACCCCCTTGAAGCCGGGGAACATGAGGGAGACGATCTGCGGCGAGAAGAGAATGCCCAGAATCACCACGACGGCCATGACAATGGTGAGGAGGGTGAAGCAGACATTGGCAAGCCTGCGGGATTCCTCCTCCCCTTGGTGGCCATGGACCTCGGAAAAGGTCGGCACAAAGGCGGAGGTAAGTGCCCCTTCGGCAAAGAAACGCCGCAGCATATTAGGGATCTGGAAGGCGGCGATAAAGGCGTCCGTGGCGAATCCGGCCCCGAACAGGCGCGACACCACCATATCCCTGACCATCCCCATGATGCGCGATAGAATGGTCGCAAACCCCAGCACTCCTGCGGCCCGGGCGATATTTTTCTTCTCGGACATACGTTTCCCCTGAGGCTTGTTCAGAGGAGGTTTGTACCATAGATGGGGGTAAATTGGTATGTTTTCTTTGCCCTCCCACTCTGTCCGGCGCCTGTTTTTACCTAATCACTGCTTGATGGACAGACTCTTTTCAACTATCATTAAGGAACATTACATTTTTCCAAACGAGGTGCCGATGAAAACCTTCTGTTTCTGCGTCATGCTCCTTCTGGCGCTTCCTGTCACATCCTTCTCCGGAGAACTGGTGGTCGGCAAATTCAGCGCCTCTGACCTCTCGGGATGGACGGACGAGATATTCAAGGGGAAGACATCCTATGCCATTGTTACGGAAAACAACAGGACCGTTCTCAAGGCCCACAGCGACAAGGCAGCTTCCGGGCTCATCAGGAAGGTCAAGCTCGACCCACGGGAATATCCGATCCTTCGGTGGTCGTGGAAGGTGGAGCACACGCTGAAGAAGGAGGACATCAAGATTAAGAAGGGGGATGACTTTGCGGCAAGGGTTTACGTAGTCTTCCCCAAAACGGCTTTCCCGAAGCTGTTTCTCTGGAAAGTCAGGGCCATCAACTATGTCTGGTCATCCAGAATGCCGAAGGACACATCCGCGCCGAGCCCCTACACCAAGAACAACATGATCGTTGCCGTTGAATCGGGTGATGAAAAGGCGGGACAGTGGGTAATGGAAGAGAGGAACATCTACGAGGATTATCGGAAGCTGTTTGGGGAGGAGCCGCCGAAAACCGGCGCGATTGCCATCATGTCCGATACCGACGATACGCAGGACGAGGTTACAGCATGGTACGGGGACATCACTTTATCTGACAAATAAACAAAGAGGGCGGACTCCCCGCCCCCTTTTCACATATTTGTCAGTCCTTTCAGACTAACCCACCATCTTGACCAGCTTGCTCCGCTGCTTTTCCAGCTTGTCCAAACCATGCTCGATGGAGCTCAGCATCTCCTTCTTGGCGTCCTTGGCCAGATGTTTCCCCTGATCGATCAGGTCCCCCGTTTTCTCTGTAATGGAATCGACCAGATCGGAAACGCTATCCGAGAAATCATCCACCATGTCGGAAGCCTTGTCACGGGTCTTTTTCGCATACCTGGAGATGTCCTTGCGGGTCTTCCTGCCTGATTGAGGGGCAAAAAGAAGCGCAACCCCCGCCCCGATTATTCCGCCTGCAACCAGCATCATTGCCCCAACCGTTGCACCATTCCTGTTTGACATAAAGCACCTCCTGTTTATTGCTTCTTCTTGACGAAGCTACATTTGCGATAATTTCAGCTCATTGAAATTATACCGCAAATTTGGGGCATGCAAACCGAAGGGACAAAAAAAGGCGCCGTATCGTACAGGCGCCATTTTCTTGCTATTGTCGTCAAATGTCAGAGGCGATGGGCATACAAGGGGAACCCCTTCATCAACGCGTTCACTTTTCCATTTATCTCGGAAAGCCTTGCCTCGTTATCCACAGCAGCCAGGGCATCGGCAATGAAGCCTGCCACTTCCACCATCTCCGGCTCCTTCAGCCCGTGGGTGGTGGCAGCCGGGGTACCGATGCGGATACCGGAAGTGACGAATGGCGATCGGGTCTCGAACGGCACGGTGTTCTTGTTAACCGTGATCCCCGCCTTGTCCAGGGCATCTTCGGCGATCTTGCCGGTCATCTCGGTGCCGGTGAAGTCGAGAAGCATGAGGTGATTGTCGGTGCCCCCCGATGTCAGCCTGAAGCCGCGCTTGACAAGCTCAGCGGCCAGGGCCTTGGCATTTTTCACGATCTGCTGCTGATACACCTTGAACTCGGGGGCCAGCGCCTCCTTGAAAGCCACGGCCTTGGCGGCGATGACGTGCATGAGCGGCCCGCCCTGAATGCCGGGGAAGATGTTGGAGTTGACGGCCTTGGCAAACTCCTCGCGGCAGAGGATCATCCCGCCGCGAGGGCCGCGCAGGGTCTTGTGGGTGGTGGTGGTGACGAACTCAGCATGGGGAACCGGGCTCGGATGGAGGCCGGCGGCAACCAGGCCTGCAATATGAGCCATGTCCACCATGACCATTGCCCCCACCTTGTCGGCAATTGCCCTGAATGCCGCGAAATCGATGATGCGCGGATAGGCGCTGGCACCGACGACTATCATCTTCGGCTTGTGCTCGACAGCCAGTCGCTCCACTTCCTCGTAGTCGATGGTCTGGGTTTCCTTGGAAACGCCGTAGGGGACAACATTGAAGAATTTCCCGGAGAAATTGACCGGGCTGCCGTGGGTCAGGTGTCCGCCGTGAGAGAGGTTCATCCCCAGGATGGTGTCACCCGGCTTCAGCGCCGAAAAATAGACCGCCATGTTGGCCTGGGAGCCGGCATGCGGCTGGACATTCGCGTGATCGGCCCCGAAAAGCTCCTTGGCGCGCTCGATGGCGAGGTTCTCCACCACATCCACATGGTGGCAGCCGCCGTAGTAGCGTTTGCCTGGATAACCCTCGGCATACTTGTTGGTGAGGACCGACCCCTGGGCCTCCAGAACGGCCTCGGAGACGAAGTTCTCGGAGGCGATCAGCTCCAGGTTGTATTCCTGGCGCACGGTTTCTTGCCGAATGGCCACCGCCACTTCCGGATCGAATGTTTCGAGAATCGACATACTGACACTCCTTGGTGATTTTGAAAAGGAAACGGGACTGTAGAAAGTCCCGTCATTCCTGTCCTGCAAAAGGGTGAACCGCTAAGCTCCCTTTATTATTGTTGGCATAATTGCTTTTCTATGGCAGCGATCTTGTCCAGACGCCACTGGTGCCGCCCCCCCTCGAAGGAGGCATCAAGCCAGGTCGCAACGATATCACAGGCCTGCTGCTCGTTTAAGACACGCCCCCCGAGCACCAGGATATTGGCGTTGTTGTGCTCCTTGGCCATGCGCGCCATAAAAGTATCGGTCACGAGAGCGGCACGGACATGGGGGAACTTGTTGGCCACGATGGACATGCCGATGCCGGTGCCGCAAACCAGAATCCCGCTCTCCACCTCGCCGCCGGATACCTTGCGCGCCACCTTTTCGCCATAATCGGGATAATCAACGGAATCGCCGTTGTCGGTACCGCAATCGACGTACGAAATCCCCCGCTCCTCCAGGAGCTTCTTTATGGCGTTCTTCAGCTCAAGACCACCATGATCGCTTCCAATTGCAAATAACACACGTCCCTCCTATATCTTCTTGAACAGGAGGGTTGCGTTGGTGCCGCCGAAACCGAAGTTGTTGCTCATGGCGTACTTGACCTCGGCATTGCGGGCGGTATTGGGGACGTAGTCCAGATCGCACTCGGGGTCCGGCTCCTGGTAGTTGATGGTCGGCGGGACAACTCCCTTGTCCATCGACATCAGGGTGAAGACTGCCTCAAGGCCGCCGGCCGCGCCAAGCGCATGACCGGTCATGGACTTGGTAGAGGAAACCATCAGCTTCTTCGCATGGTCGCCGAAAACGCTCTTGATCGCCATGGTCTCGTAGAGGTCGTTCATCGGCGTCGAGGTACCGTGGGCATTGACGTAATCGACCTCTTCAGGCTTGACCCCGGCGTTGTTGAGAGCCATCTTGATGCAGCGGGCCGCCCCCTCCCCGCCCGGCGCCGGAGCGGTCAGGTGATAGGCATCACAGGATAGGCCGTAGCCGACCACTTCCGCATAGATCTTTGCGCCGCGCTTCTTGGCAGCCTCGTACTCCTCCAGCACCACCACGCCTGCACCTTCGGCCATGACAAAACCGTCACGGGACTTGTCAAAGGGACGGGATGCCTGCTGCGGATCATCGTTGCGGCTGTCGGTGAGGGCCTTCATCACGGCAAAGCCGCCGATCCCCAGCGGAGTAATGGTTGATTCGGTGCCGCCCGCTATCATTGCATCGGCATCGCCCCGCTTGATTATATGATAGGCGTCGCCGATGGAATGGGTGCCGGTTGCGCAGGCGGAGACAGAGGAGACATTGGGCCCCTTTGCGTTGTACTTTATGGCTATATGGCCCGGCGCCAGATTTATGATAAGCATCGGGATGAAGAACGGGGAAATCCTGCGGTATCCGCTCTCCATGAGCACCCCGTGATACTTCTCGATGGTGGGAAGCCCACCGAGACCGGCCCCCACTAGGACACCGACACGCTCGGCATTGGCATCGGTGATCTGGAGTCCCGAGTCTTCCATTGCGTAATGCGCGGCGCCCAGGGCATACTGGATGAAGAGATCCATCTTCTTGATCTCTTTTTTCTCAATATAATCCTCTGGATTGAAGTCCTTGACCTCACCGGCAACGGTAACCGGAAAATCGGTGACATCAAAACGAGTGATTCTGTCGATGCCGGACCTGCCGGCGGTGAGTGCATCCCAGTTCTTCTGGTTGCCTGTGCCGAGCGGGGATACTGCCCCCACACCCGTAACGACGACTCTTCTCATACGGTTTCCTCAACGTTTGTTTGTGTCTGACAGGAGATCGGGAATTCAAGAAAAAAGGGGGGAGACGACACCTCCCCCCATGAATTTCATTAGGTGTGCTCAGTGATGTAATCGATGGCATCCTGGACGGACTGAATCTTTTCGGCGTCATCGTCGGGAATCTCGATGTCGAACTCTTCCTCGAGAGCCATGACCAGCTCCACAGTATCAAGGGAATCGGCGCCAAGATCATCCATAAAGGAAGCGTCGTTGGTCACCTGGCCTTCGTCAACACCAAGCTGTTCAGCGATTATTTCCTTTACCCTTTTGTCGATTGAAGACATCTTCTCTACCTCCGTTCGTTTTTACCCATTACAGGTTTTCTTTGTATGAATTCCGTCGCTAGCTTTCATAACACGAAATTCGAAAATTGCAAAAGATTTTTTGGGTCCATCCGTCACATGTACATGCCGCCGTTTACGGACAGGACATGGCCTGTGATATAGTCCCCCAGGCCGGAAACGAGAAAAAAGACGGCGTTCGCCACATCGTCGGGAGCACCCAGACGCCCCATGGGAATCTGCTGCATAAGCCCTTCTTTTACCTTCTCGGAAAGAATCTCGGTCATGTCGGTTTCAATGAAGCCGGGGGCAATGGCGTTCACCGTGATGTTGCGGCCGGCAAACTCACGAGCGGTCGACTTGGTCAGGCCGATCATGCCGGCCTTGCTGGCCGCATAGTTGGCCTGGCCGGCGTTCCCCATCTCCCCCACCACCGAGGTGATGTTGACGATCCTGCCGTAGCGCGCCTTGGACATCAGCTTGACCGCCTCGCGGGTACATGTGAAGGTCCCCTTCAGGTTCACGTCGATAACCGCATCCCAGTCATCGTCCTTCATCCGGAGCACAAGGCCGTCGCGGGTAATGCCGGCATTGTTGACCAGGATATCCACCTTGCCGAAATTTTCCACTGTCCTGGCGAAGAGAGCCGCAACCTCTGCGGAATCGGCCACGTTCACCTTGAGAGCGAGGGCCTTTCCTCCCATACGGACAATTTCGTCGGCAGTCATCTGCGCTCCCTCCTGGGAGGTAGCAGTCACAACCACATCGGCCCCTTCGGCGGCCAGCTTCAGGGCTATCGCCTTGCCGATCCCCCTGGATGCGCCTGTTACAACGGCGACCTTGCCATTTAACATCATTTAAGCACCTCTTTCAGAGCCACAAGACCGGCGGCATCCTCTAAATTGCAGGTTTTCACCTCTTTGCTGATCCGCTTGACCAGTCCCGTCAGAACCTTGCCCGGCCCTATCTCGCAGAATTCCGTGACCCCCAGGCGGACCATCTCCCGCACCGACTCATCCCAGCGGACCGGCGCGCTCACCTGCTCCACCAGAAGCTGCTTTATACGGTCAATGGCACTGTTTGGCCGGGCTTCAACATTGGTAACTACCGGAACTTTCATCGCAGTAACCGGAACCGTCGCCAGGGTCTCCCGAAGCCGCTCGCCTGCCGGCACCATCAGCGAGCAATGGAACGGGGCGCTGACCGGAAGAAGCATCACCTTGCGCAGTCCCTTTGCCTTGGCAATCTCAATCGCCCTGTTTACTGCCGAGGCATGTCCGGCTATCACAATCTGGCCAGGGGAATTGAAGTTGGCGGGGGTGACTACTTCACCCTGCGCCGCCTCCGCGCATATTCCCTCGATCTGCGCAGTCTCTGCGCCGAGTATGGCTGCCATTGCCCCCACCCCGACCGGAACCGCCTCCTGCATGAAGGCGCCGCGCGAGCGCACCGTGCGCACCGCATCGGCGAACGCCATGGCTCCCGAAGCCACCAGGGCCGAATATTCGCCCAGGGAGTGTCCGGCAAGGTAATCAGCGGCAAGCCCGGTTTCGGCCGAAAGGACACGGAACGCGGCCACGCTCGTCGTCAATATTGCCGGCTGAGTGTTGGTCGTAAGCTTGAGGTCCTCTTCGGGCCCCTCGAAGCAGAGGCGGGAAAGCCCGAACCCGAGGGCGTCATCCGCTTCCGCGAACGTGTCGGCAGCAATCTTGAAATTTGTTGCCAGATCTTTCCCCATCCCGGCATACTGCGACCCCTGGCCAGGGAAAATAAAAGCTTTCTTTGACATGTAGGCCTTCCTCAGAAGTTCTTTTTGAAAACCGTGGCTACCATCTTACCAGCGCCGATCCCCAGGTGAGCCCACCGCCGAAGGCATCAAACACGACAATGTCACCGTCACTTACCCTGCCGCCCCGCACTGCCTCATCAAGGGCGATGGGAATGGAGGCAGCAGAAGTGTTGCCGTGGGAGTGGACATTAATGAAAACCTGGTCCTCGCCCAGCCCCAGGCGCTTGCCGATGGCATCGATAATCCGCCTGTTGGCCTGATGGGAGATAAAGAGATTGATATCGGACACCTGGAGACCGTTTGCGGTGAGCGCCTCATGGGCAGCTTCCTCCATGGCCCTGACAGCCAGTTTGAAGACCTCGTTCCCCTGCATGCTGAGGTAGACGAGCTTTTCATCCAGGGTTTTCTGCACGGCCGGATTCCTGCTTCCGGCGCCCGGCTGGTGGAGGAGTTGCCAATAGGAGCCGTCGCTGTGAATGTGTGTTGAAAGAATGCCGCGGCCCTCTTCCGTAGCCTCAAGGACGACCGCCCCCGCCCCGTCGCCAAACAGGCAGCAGGTGTTTCGATCGGTCCAGTCGACGACCCGCGACAGCACTTCCGCGCCTATGACCAGCGCCCTTTTTGTGGTGCCGGACCTGATATGCTTGTCTGCAAGGGAAAGACCATAAACGAAGCCTGAACAGGCAGCGGAGATATCGAATGCGACAGCGTTGACAGCCTTCAGGTTGTCCTGGACGAGGCATGCGGTGGCAGGGAATGGAAAATCGGGGGTTATAGTGCCTACAATGATGAGGTCAATCTCGTGAGCGGCAACGCCTGCCATCTCCAGCGCTTTCTCGGCAGCCCTGGTGGCGAAGGTAGAGGTGTACTCACCCTCAACGGCGATGTGCCTTGTCTTGATCCCGGTCCTGGTGGTTATCCACTCGTCGGTGGTATCCACCATTTTTTCGAGATCAGCATTGGTCAGGGTCTTATCCGGAAATGAAGAACCGGTTCCTGTGATCCGCGCGCGCACCATTGGCATCCATCCCGTCTCAGCTCGCAGCTGAATCCTTTGCAGCCTCGATGGGCTGCATGAAGCCGTCGAAATTCTCTTGGAGCTTTTCGGCCATCCGCTGGTTTACCCCCTTTACCGCATATTCATGGGCAAACCTGATTGCGTTTTTGATCGCCTTGGCATTGGAGCCGCCGTGGCAGATCATGCCGACACCGTCGATGCCGAGAAGCGGCGCTCCGCCGTATTCCGTGTAATCGACCTTTTTCCTGAAATTTCTGAAGGCCGGACGAATCAGGAGATAACCCAGAATGGAGAGAGGGCTTTTCTTGATCTCCTCCTTGAGCATCTTGCCAACCGCCTCGGCAAGCCCCTCGGAAAGCTTGAGCACCACGTTCCCCACGAACCCGTCGCAAACCACCACGTCCACAAGGCCATTGAAGATGTCGCGCCCCTCCACGTAGCCGTAGTAGCCGGACATGGCCTGCTTCAGGACGGCGCCGGTCTCGCGGGTAAGATCGTTCCCCTTGCTCTCCTCCTCGCCGTTGGAGAGAAGGCCGACCTTCGGGTTGTCAATCTCCATCACGTACTTGGCATACATCTGCCCCATGATGGCGAACTTGACCAGATGGATCGGCTTGCAATCGACATTGGCACCCACATCGAGCACCAAGGTCCGGCCGCGCAGCGTCGGGAAGATGGAAGCTATGGCAGGACGCTCGATCCCTTTCAGGCGCTTCAGGACGAACATCCCCGCCGCCATGGTGGCCCCGGAATTACCGGCGCTCACCACCGCGGCCACCTTCCCTTCGCGGGCCAACTCGAAGGCAACGCGGATGGAGGAGTCCTTTTTCTTCCTGATCGCTTCCGATGCGGAATCGTGCATGCCGACCACTTCGCTGGCATGCATGATGTCGATATCCAGACCCTTGGCATCATGCCTGGAAAGCTCGTCCTCAAGGCGAGCCCGGTCACCGACGAGCGTTATGGAAATGCCGAATTCCCTGGCAGCGGCAATGGCACCCTCAACTTCAACAACCGGTGCATGGTCGCCACCCATGGCATCAACAGCAACTCTCATAGATCCTCAAGCTGTATTAAGAGGTGATGTTCGGCAGAGTCCTACAGCTCTTCAGCTTTCAGGACTTCCTTCCCCTTGTAGGTTCCGCAGGAGGGACAGGCACGGTGAGGAAGCTTGGGGGCCTTGCATTGCGGGCAGAGGGAGGTTCCCGGGGCCGTCAGGAAATCGTGCGCCCTTCTCATGTCGCGCCTGGATTTGGATGTCTTCTTCTTGGGTACAGCCATTGTTTTTCTCCTTTACTTATCTACCTTGAAGTCCTTCAAGGCACTGAACTTCAGACTGAAGGCGTCCTTCTCGCACGTGCACTCGGTCACGTTGAGATCAACGCCGCATGAAGCGCACAACCCCTTGCACTCTTCCCGGCAGAGGGGTTTGTACGGAATCTCTGTTATCAACTGCGCCACGATCTCGGGGGTGAAGTCGATCTCGTCCCCCTCGTAGGGGATCGAAACGAGGTCTTCCTCGGAAAGCTCCACCTCTTCGTCCTGCGGCCCGACAGAGGCCGGGGAATAGAAGATGGTGAACGATGTGTGCAGCTCCTGGGTGAAGTCCACCAGACAGCGGGAACATACCAGCGCCACGGTGGTCGAGACTTCGCCGTGGGCACGAATATGATCGTACTCCTTACCAACGGACAGCCTGGCGGTGACCGGCGCGACGAAACGGCACTCACCCGCCTCCTGGACTGCCAGCAGGGCAGGATAAGCCTCCGCCGGCTCTTCCGAGACGAGGGAAGTCGCTTTCTCCTTGATGGCACCAACCTGTAACTTCACGAATACCCCGATAAATGGCGCTCAAAGCTTACCAGTATAAAGAATCGGACATTTTTGTCAAGGGAAATCGGGCGCATGGAATGATGCGCCATCGGCAGGGATTTATTACAGTATTGAGGTTGAATTTGCAAGGGGAAAGATAGAAGAAGCCGAGAGCGCAAACTGCCCGGTCTACACCGCCGCCTTCAGATTGATCTCTTCCAGCAGATGAATAATCTTGGTCGCCCCGTCATCGCCAAATACCCCATCCAGCCCCTCGTCGTGCATATCGGTAAAGGGTGGCTCATAGAGCAGCCCGGGGTCCATGGTGCCGTTCTGGGTCAGGTAGCTGATGACCTGATCGATGAACCTGATCTGCGTGGCCGAGTAGGTTGTGCCGTGCAGGAACTCACCGAAAGCCTCGGTTGCTGCCTCACGGTCCAGGCCGACCAGGCTGCGGATAAACGCCCCAAGGCTCTGCTGATGGCCGAATACCTGCTCGAACCGCTCCCGGCTCCCCACCTCCTCCGCTGAAAACAACAGCCGCTCCAGCTCTTCCAGGTCCTGCCTGGTGATCTGCCGGTTCATGCGCAGCTTGTTGATGGTGATGTGATCGCTATGGTCGCGGATGAACCGCTCCACCTTCAACCTGTACTGGCGCATCTCTTCGGCGCTGGCATAGCCCTGCACGTAGATTTCCGACTGTTCGCCGATGGTGTCCGTAAAGTCGGTATAGACGATCTTCGCCTCCCCCTTGTCCAGGAACTTGATCAGCTCCCGCAGGCGGACGCGCACCTCCTCCAGCAGTGGCAGGGTGATACCGGTCCAGTACCCCTCGGTTTGCAGATCCAGGATCAGCTCCATCTGCTGCGCCACCATCGGGATGGTCCCTTTCCCTTCCAGCCGGGCGGCGATCTCCATCACCTTGTCCCGGTAGCGGCCAAAGAAGCCGGATTTCTCCAGCAGGGCCAGCTGAAGGTTCAGCAGCAAGAGGTCAAAGCGCTTGGCAGTCTCGTCTTCCTGGGGAAGCTCCGCCGGCAGGCCCGCCAGATGGAGCCTCACTTCCAGTTCATCCTCCACGCTCAGGTTGTTCCATTGCTCCCTGGCGCTGTATTTCTCCAAGTGCCGGCGATGGGGGCGGACGATGAAGTTGTCCGGGTTCATCACCGACACCTCGCTGTGCAGGGTATCCTCCAGGCCGCACCGCAGGCGATGCTCGCCGTCAGTGGCCGGGTAGTCCGGGTGTTGCAGCCGTAGCAGGAGGTCCAGCCGCTGCTTGAAGATCTTCTTGCTGAGCGATTCCTGGCTGCCGCTCTCCACCCCTTCCGGGTTTTCGGCAAAGAACTCGAAGTTCTGGCAGTAGTCGAAGACGTAGAATTCCTGCTTGTCCTTCTCCGGCCCGAACAGATCCTTGCAGAGCCGGGTGCCGCGCCCCATCATCTGGTGAAACTTGGTCTTGGAGCGGACCAGCTTGAAGAAGACCAGGTTGACGATCTCCGGAACGTCGATGCCTGTATCAAGCATATCGACCGAAATGGCGATGGTCGGGTCGTTCTCCTTAACCGAGAAGTCGTCAATCAAGGTCTGGGCGTAAGATTCGTAGTTGTCGATCACCCGGCAGAACTTGCCCTTCAGGTGGGGATAGTTTGTGTCGAAGCGCTCCTGGATAAACAGGGCGTGGTTGTGGTTCTTGGCAAAGATGATCGTCTTGCCGAGCCTGTCTCCCCCCGCCACCATGACCCCGTAGCGCATCAGGTGTTCCAGAACCTTGTCCACCGTGTCCTTGTTGAACAGCCAGTTATTCAGCGCCGATGACTCGATCTGCTCCGGCATGCCGCCGGCCTCCTCGTCCCAGAACATCTCCTCGTACTCGGCCTGTTCCTCGGGAGAGAGTTCATTGTACTTCACCCCTTCCCGCTGGAACTTGAGCGGCACGGAATGCGCCCGAGGGGGCACCAGGAAGCCGTCAGCAACCGCCTTTTCCAGTTCGTAGTAGAAGGTGGGGACCCCTTTCTCCAGCTCAAACAGCCGATAGGTGTTGCGGTCCACCTCGGTCCGTGGCGTGGCGGTCAACCCCAGCAGCAGGGCGTCGAAATACTCGAAGATGGCGCGGAACTTCTGGTAGACCGAGCGGTGGGCCTCGTCGATGACTATCAGGTCGAAATGACCGGGACTGAAGCGCTTGTCCCCCCCCTTGGCCTCATCGATGCAGTTCATCATGGTCGGATAGGTGGAGAGCACGATCCGGCTGGTGGTGTCGTCCTTGATCTTGGTGATGTTGACCGGGCTGGAATGGGTCAGATGCTCCTTGAAGGCGTTGCCGGCCTGGGTCAAGAGGGCGTTGCGGTCGGCCAGGAACAGCACCCGCTTGATCCAGTTGCATTTTTGGAGCAGTTCGATCAAGGCGATCACGGTGCGAGTCTTGCCGGTACCGGTAGCCATGACCAGCAGCGCCTTGCGCAGCTTCCGTTTCTGGAAATCCTCTGCCGTGCGGCGGATGGCTTCGTGCTGGTAGTAACGTTCGACGATGGCCTTGTTGATGGTGGCGCTGGTGATCTCCCTGATGCTGGTTCGTCGATTGATGAGAAGTTGCAGCTCGTCCTTCTTGTAGAACCCCTGCACCTTGCGGGGCGGATAGTTCAGGTCGTCCCAGAGCCAGGTTTCGTAACCATTGGTGAAGAAGATGAGCGGGCGCTGCCCCCTCATCCGCTCCAGGCAATCGGCGTACAGCTTGGCCTGCTGCTGGCCGATGCGCGAGTCCTTCCTTGTCCGCTTTGCCTCCACTACCGCCAGGGGGAGGCCATCGTCACCCCACAGCACGTAATCGACAAAACCCTCCCCCTTGTCGTTGGGCATCCCCTGCACCGGGTATTCCAGCACATCCGGGGCATTCAGGTCCCAGCCAGACTCCTTCAACAGCAGGTCGATGAAGTAATCCCTGGTTTCCGCCTCGCTGTAATCGTGATCGTCGGGGGTCTTTTTGTTGCGCTCCTTATACTCCTGAATCCTGGCTTTGAGGGCCTCGATCTCGTCTTGTGTCTTTGCCAACTCCACATCTTTGGCTGCTAATATGTCCTCTTTGTCCCGTAAGTCCCCTTGCAGCTTCACCAACTGCTCGGCATTTTTATCAGCAATAGCGCCATCTCTCAGGGGGATTTTGCCGATGTCGAAAAGCGGTTTGCCGATGACCGCCGCATTTGGGGAATAGCTGCGGGCCAGCCAGTAGAGGACATGGAAGAGTTCTTTGAGAGTGTGGAGGGAATCGCTGCTGCTGATCGGCTTATCGCTATGGACAGCCAGGTTGCCGATTTTCTGGATGGTGAGGATCTTGGGGAAGAGGCAGGGTTCCAGGTTATCCCGGAAGGTCGGTTCGTGGATCAGGGCGGCCAGGTTGTCGGCGTAGGGTTGCTTGAGATAGGTGTCATTGGCGTAGAGCCACTTCACCGCTCGCTCCAGCGAGCGACGGGCGTAGAAGCAACTGGTCCGGGGGGCACTGTTGACGTTCTGCTCCGCTTCGCGGGCGGTCTCAAAGAGGTCGGGCCAGTTGGTGTTGAGGAAGGTGAAATTGGACACTACCCCTCCGGGATATCATTGAAAAAGACAATTGATGCTAACGATAAACTTCCCGGCGGTGGCCTATCTTGACAACCAGGACAGTCAAAATTTCCTGCTCAATACGGTAGATTATGCGATAATCGCTTACTCTCACAAGGTACAAGCCGTCACTGTTTTTGAGCTTTTTTACTCCCGGCGGAAGGGGATCGTCTGCCAGCCCAAGGATGCAGGCATCCAACCGTTTCAGCATTGGTTTGGGGGCAGACATTAAATCGCGTTCAGCCGCCTTGGTCAGCTCAATCCGATAGGTCATTTAAGCCCCAGCTCATGCCGCAAGTCCTGATATGAAACCCGCTCGTCGGATTCTGCCAGGGCCGCCTTGGCCGCTGCAACGTCCATTCGGTCTTCCATCTCTTCGAGAAGCTCCAGGTCTTCAACCGGTACAATCGCTACCAGTTTTTTACCTCGGCGGGTCAGGACAAAGCGTTCCTTGCCGAACGATGCCCTGTTGATGACATCGGCAAAATCGTTGCGGGCTTCTGCTGTTGATATTTTTGTCATGATGACAACCTCCATTTGTACAAATTGTACGTTATGGACATGGAAAGATCAAGGGTAGACTTGCTGGTGAGGAAGTTGAAGTTGCTCATGGGCGCCCCTTCTTCCGCGAATCAAGGCGGGCGCGGGTCATCCGCTCTCGCAGACCGCCTTCCTTGAGGAATGCCGCTTCCAGTTGTTTCAATTGGCGGTCCAGCAGGTAGTTGGTCTGATGAATCAGGCAGATGATGATATTAGCCACGACCTCAGGCGGCCGGGTCTCGATGAAAGGCTTATAGATCTCGTAGGACTCATAAGACGAATTGGGCGCAGAAGACATATACGTCTCATTTGTCCCAGATGTCTTATTAGTCCTGTTTCTTCCAAGGCCTCTGACATATTTTGCTCTTTGCTCTCTTTATCCCAAATCGGCTGCCCTTTTGTTCTCAGAAAATCGCGAAAGTCTGCCAACAGCTCTTCCTGGCTGGCGCGGGCCACGTTGGTCAGCTTGATTTCCATTTCCTTGGAGGTGCCGGAGGCCATGCTCCCTTCGACGATGTTCTGCTTGCCGGAGCGTGCCGCCTGCACCATCTGGTCATGGGTGCGGCTGCGCCGATCGATGAAGCGGTCGCAGAAATAGACCGTGGCGTCGAAGACGATTTCGGCTTTCTGGTAGGAGAGCAGTTTCTGGTAACCGCCATGGGGCGGGATGAAGCCCTCAGTCATGGGGAGTTCCTTTTAAAGGCATGGGACTTACGAGACTTATAAGACAATTGGGACATATTTAACAGCGATACGATTTGCAAACCTACAGTCCTATTTCGTCCCATAAGTCCCATTTGTCTTATAGTCCTATTGGCTTCACAACTCCCCCTTGAAAGCGCGTTGCAGGAGGGAGTTGAAGAGGGTGTCACCTGATTGAAAAGCTGTTTCCAGATTGTTTCTGATGCTGTAGTTACGCCAAACAAAAGTGGCAAATTCCTTCTGCAGCCTTATCGGTGGCACTGGCATTTCAATGCCACGAACCTTAGCTTGTGAAATATTCAGCATTGAGCCGCTTGTTCCTGTGGCTTGTTTTGTGAGCTTTTCACGAAATCCCGGATGAGCCAGCAAATAACGAAGATACTCAGTGCAAGTGATTTTCTCGTCAGGGATTATTTTCCACAGCTTGTCTGGTAGAAACAGTTTGGGCTCATCCTGTTCTACAAGACAGGTAGCTGCAACAAGTTCGCGGGTATTCGCCCGACTGAACAACAGATCACCACGTTTTGGAGTTAGAAGTTCTCGGTCAATCAAACCTTCAGCAACGACCTTACATTCTCCAGAAAGAAAGCGCCCCGACGTAACTGAGCTGATTTTCAACACTGCCCATTCGCCATTTAAGCGTAGGCGATCTTCACTGTTTGCACTCCACCCTGTTTCGATGGCTCGTATTGCTAACCCCATTGGCATTAAAGGCCAATTCTTGGCATTCTCCACCGGGTCACCAAACATCTCTAGAAACACCGAACGCAGCAGTTCCTCGGTCAACCGAACCGCCTCCTGCCGCTTGCGGCGGATAGAATCGGCCTTGTCGAGGATGGCGGCGATGCGCTTTTGTTCGGGGAGTGGGGGGAGAGGAATTTTGAGGGTCTTTAGGGTTGATGCGTTAACTCCAGGCTGAGCAACTCCGCGAGCGCTCTGGGTAATCTGTGCCCAGTAATCAGGAGAGCTGAAAAAATGGCTGAGGTAGCAAGGCTCAATCGAATTACCAACACGCACCCGTATGAGGTACGATGCAAATACCGCATCATCAGGGCATTCACGGATAAGAAAGCTTTTTCCGGTTGTTGCTCCCGTCCTTGCAAAAACAATGTCACCAGGCTTTAGCCGTGAATTGGCAGCAGAGCGGGCATCGCATTCACACCACGGAACAGTTTCCCAGTTTACCTCTCCATTCTGAATATCTGTGATTCGGAGGAACTTCGGCCCGGAAGGTTGTTGACTCGCAGATGCCGTTACTCCGTAATCAACAGAGTCGGCAAAATCACCAAGTGAGACAGTTCTCCACCCGCTCATTCCACCATCCCTTTGGTGCTCGTTTCGACTCCGCTCAACGAGCGGGTGAGGTTCTCCGTTGCCTGCTCTGAATCTAAACCGGAACCCGTTGGCTGAGCGGAGCCGAAGCCAACATTCCCGCAATTCGTCTCATTCTTGCACTCCGCCAATAAATGCAATTGATTGGTATCCCCCGCCATCAAAGCCTCTTTCTTTTTACGACTCCATCCCTGAACTTGTTTTTCCCGATAGAACGCGTCATCGATGCGGTCGCACTCCTCACAGTAGACCAGTTTCACGGGCAGCCTCTTGGCTGTATGATTAGCACCCAGCCCGTTCTGATGCTCCCAAAGACGGCGATCAAGATCCTTGGTGCTTCCCGTGTAGTAGCTGCCATCAGCGCATTCGAGGATGTACATGTAGGGCATGCTGGATATTCTCCTAAACCTGGCTTCGACTACGCTCAGCCACCGAAAACCACCGCACCGGCAAACGGAGACGCCCGGTGGCTGAGCGGAGCCGAAGCCAGACCTTAATCGGTCCCTGAGCGGAGTCGAAGGGCCAACTCCGCCAACTCCCCGGCAATCTCCCGCTCCATCGCCTCCAACCGGGCAATGATCACCTGCGGCGGCTCGTAGGCCACCTCTTCATGCTCCACCTTCTTGTAACGGTTGATTGAAAGGTCGTACTTGTTGTCGCGGATCTCCTGCACTGGCACAAGAAAAGATTTGGCAGTGCGCCCTTCGGCTTCGCTCAGGGCACGGTCCTCTTCTCCACTAGCTGAATTGGAATGCCCGGTGGCTGAGCGGAGCCGAAGCCACGAAGCCAGCACATCGGGTATATCGTTCTCCTCCACCGGATTGCGCTTGTCATCCAGCGAGAAACCATCGGCCTGCATGTCGTAGAACCAGACATGATCCGTGCCACCGGAGTTGGTCTTGGTGAAGATCAGTATCCCGGTGGAGACCCCGGCATAGGGACGGAACACGCCGGAGGGCATGGAGATCATCGCCTCCAGCTTGTGGCCGTCAACCAGAATCTTGCGCAGGTCCAGGTGCGCCTTGCTTGAGCCGAACAGCACCCCGTCCGGCACGATCACCGCGCAGCGCCCGCCCGGCTTCAACAGCCGCAGCATCAGGGCGATGAACAAGAGCTCGGTCTTCTTGGTCTTAACCGTGCGCAAGAGGTCCTTGGCAACTGTCTCCTCATCCAGCGACCCCTTGAAGGGGGGATTGGCCAGAACCAGGGTGTAGGCATCGGCAATGTCACCGGCGCTGCCGGAGAGGGCGTCCCGCGCCTCGATGGCCGGGTTCTCCACGCCGTGCAGGATCATGTTCATGCTGGCGATGCGCAGCATGGTGGAGTCGAAATCGAAACCGTTGAAGAGCTTCTCGTTGAAGTGGCGCTTCAGCTTTTCGTTGTGGAGCAGGTCGCCATGGTGCTCGCGCAGGTATTCGCCGGCCGCCACCAGAAAGCCCGCCGTGCCGCAGGCCGGGTCGCAGATGATGTCATCTGGCCGGGGCTGCATCAGCTCCACCATCATCCTGATGATATGCCGGGGGGTGCGGAACTGGCCGTTTCTGCCGGCGGTGGTAAGCTTGGAGAGCATGTACTCGTACAGGTCCCCTTTGGTGTCCCGGTCTTCCATCGGCACCTGGCTGATCTGCTCCACCACCCTCTCCAGGAGGCTCGGCGTGGGAATCATGAAGATGGCGTCTTTCATGTGCCGGGCGTAGGCGCTTTCCTCATTGCCGTGCAGGTTCTTGATGAAGGGGAAGACCTCCTGGCTGACCACGCGGAACATTTCCCCAGCCTCGAACTCCCGGAAGCGCGACCAGCGCAGATGATCCTGCTTCGACCCGAATATCGGCTCCTCGATAGGCTTGCCCAGCCGATTGGCCTTCTTCTCCTTGGCTGTGTGTATGTCGTCCAGACGCTTGATGAACAGCAGGTATGAAATCTGCTCGATCACCCGCAGGGGATCGGAAATCCCCCCGGACCAGAACGCATCCCATATCCTGTCAATCTTTGATTTGTTTTCACCTGTCAACACTTGGTAAATCTCCTCGAAAGGGCATTTGCCCTGGGAACTTTGTCTTGTAAAACCATTGGTCCGGGAATGAAAAAAGCCGCCCGGCCATTAACGGCTTGCGGCGGCTAGCAAAGCAACAAGTTAGATCGTGATGGTTTCCCCCGGCGCCAAACGCGGCTGCACGGGTGTCTTTGAGGAAGCGAACCAGAGGATGAGGAATATTGTCGCAAGTAGAACCAGAAGAGTCACCGCCGGAGCCATGCGGATACTTTCCCCCGGCAGTGCCCGGCGCAGAAGCCCGAACATGGCCACCATGATCCCGGCGCCGCCGAGTATACCTCCCCACAAAAGACCGAGAAAGATTAATGACGTTTCCCCGGCAGAGGAGAGCCCGAACAGCCAGGCAATGCCGGAGTGATAGAAAGTTGCCAGGATCACCGCCACAATCCCGGCATTCAGCAGGTTGAGCCCCTTTTTAAGAGTCCGCTTCCTCATCCCCTACCCGCACCAGCTCACGTCGCCTACTCCTTTGCGGAGCACTTCCGGCACGTCATCAATCAGGCTGACCACGGAGCTGACGTACGCCGGCAGAAGAGCTCCATCAACCACCAGGTCGAGCTGCTTTCCCAGCTCCCTCTCGATCTGGAGGGGATCGCCGATCGGCTCCTCGCCGGTCAGGTTTGCGCTGGTGGTGACGATGGGGTGTCCCAGTTCCTTTACTATCGCGAGGCAGATGGGGTTGTCGGGGATCCGGATACCGACGGTCTTCTGCTTCGTGACCAGCAGGTCGGGCACCACCCGCGTGGCTTCCAGGACAAAGGTATACGGGCCGGGAAGGTGGCGTTTCAGGATATTGAAGGCGAAGTTGCTCACCCTGGCATAGCGGGTGACGTCGGAAATGTCGGAGCAGATGAAGGAGAAAGGCTTTTTCTTCTCCCGCTGCTTGATCTGGTAGATCCGTTCCACACCCTTCTTGTTGAAGATGCTGCAACCGATTCCGTAGGTGGTGTCCGTAGGATAGGCGATCAGGCCGCCATTACGCAGGATATCCGCGACCTTGGCGATCAGGCGGGGCTGGGGGTGTTTGGGGTCAATTTCGAGCAGCATCGCTACTCCTTGGGGTTCAGGGCCTTAAGGTCTTTGTGGACAAAGCGGCCGTCCTTCTGGATCAGTACCCCGTCGAACCAGATCTCACCGTCGCCGGCGAGAATCTTCACCATGTCCCAGTGGACCGACGACCGGTTGCCGTTGTCGCACTCGTCATAGCACTGGCCGGGGGTGAAGTGGATGGAGCCGAAGATCTTCTCGTCGAAGAGAATGTTGCGCATCGGCACGCGTATGTTTGGGTTGACGCCGATGGCGAACTCGCCGATGTAACGGGCACCCTTGTCGGTGTCGAGGATTCGGTTCAGCTCCGCATCCATGCCTGTGGAGGTTGCCTTCACGATCTTCCCCTTGGAGAATTCGAGGCGGATGGAACCGAATTCCTTGCCGTGGTAGACGGTGGGGCAGTTGTAGGTGATGTAACCCTCCACCGAATCCTTCACCGGCGCAGTGAACACCTCTCCATCCGGAATGTTGAAGCGGCCGTCGCACTTGATCCCCGGCAGCCCCTTAATGCTGAAAGTGAGGTCGGTGTCCGACGCCTTGATCCGCACCAGGTCGGTCTTGTCCACCAGCTTCTTCAGCTTCTCCTGTTTTCTGGACTCGGCATCCCAGTCGATGCAGCAGGCGGAGAAGAGGTAATCCTCGTACTCCTCCAGGCTCATCCTGGCCTCCTGGGCCGCGCCGTGGGTGGGGAACCGGGTGATGACCCAGCGGGTTTTCTTCACCCGCCAGTCGATGATCGGCTTCAAGAGCTTCGCCCAGGCGATCATGCCGGCCTGGTTGGCGTTTGCCATGGCCATGGAGTTGTCGGCCGCGCTAATGCCAATATAGACGTCGACCTTCTTCATGAAGTCGAGCTTGTGCTTGGGGAAGTAGGCCAGCTGATCCTGGGAGGCAGAATTGTAGAAATGCCGGTTTATCTCCGGCGCCGAGAAATCATACTCGACGTACTTGGCACCCTTTGCCAGGCAGAGCCGGTAGACCTCCTTCACCAGCGGCTCGCTCTCGAAACCGGACGCACTGATAAGGACCACGTCCCCCTTCTGCACGCGGGTGGAGTAGTTGACCAGAACCTCTGCCATCTGGGTTATGCGGGGATCTTTCATTTTTTCACCTCTCTCATCTTCCCGTATGCCCGAACCCGCCATCGCCCCGGTGCGTATCGTCCAGCTCGTCAGCCTCCTCCCATTCCGCCCGTACAAAGGGAGCAACCACCATTTGGGCGATCCGCTCGCCGTTTTTCACCACGAACGGCTCGCTGCCGTGGTTGATGACGATCACGCCGATCTCCCCACGGTAATCGGGGTCGATGGTGCCGGGGGTGTTGACGAGGGAGATGCCGTGCTTCAGGGCAAGGCCGCTTCTGGGGCGGATCTGGGCCTCATAGCCGTCCGGCAGTGCTATGGCTATGCCGGTAGGCACAAGG
Source organism: Geobacter sp. (assembly GCA_016177775.1). Taxonomy (GTDB): domain Bacteria; phylum Desulfobacterota; class Desulfuromonadia; order Geobacterales; family Geobacteraceae; genus JACOUQ01. Next base: position 321,222 of record JACOUQ010000015.1, on the reverse strand, counting down.
ACCCGCTCGCCAGGGGCGATGACAAGGTCATCAACCAGGTCGGCCAGGAGGTCCATGCCGGCGGCATGGGTGGTCATGTATCGGGGAAGAGGATTCAGCCCGGAAGGGCGGATGCGCTTGATCTTGACGGGGACGGTCGGCATGGTTTTACGCGAGTGTAAGTTCTGCGGGGGTTATCCTGACAACGTCAGGCTTGGTCATGACTTCCAGTGTAAAGCATTCTTCGTCGAGGAGCTCGGCGGCCAGCTGCAGGACCTTTTCCGGCGTGACCGCGTCGAAACCGGCCATAATCTCCTCCAGGGAGATGTCGCGGCCGAAGTAGATCTCGTTCTTGGCAAGCTTCGACATCCGGTTGTCGCTGCTCTCCAGGGAGAGGAGGATGTTACCCTTGATCTGCTCCCGCGCGGAATCCAGCTCCAGGTGGCTCACCGGCTCGTTCCTGAGGTTTTTGAGTTCGCGCAGGACGATCTGGAGGACCTCGTCGAACTTTTCGTGGCCGGTGCCGGCATAGACCACCAGCGCGCCCGCGTCGGCATGGGCGGAGATGTAGGAATAGACCGAATAGACCAGCCCCTTTTTCTCGCGGATCTCCTGGAAAAGACGGGAGCTCATGCTGCCGCCGAGGATGCTGTTGAGGATAAAGCCGGCGAAGCGGTCAGGGTGGTTCTGGGGAAGGGACTTGGTGCCGAGGCAGATATGGGTCTGCTCCAGGTCCTTTTCAATGACTTCCAGCCGCTTTTTGTAGACCGGCACGGGAGACTCCGCCCCCGCCCCCCTGGAGGAAATCCGTGCAAAGGCGCCATTGAGAAGATCCAGCAGTTCCTTGTGCTTGACCTTCCCCGCGGCCGTGATGATGATGTCGCCGGCGCTGTACATCTCGTTCTTGTAACCGAAGAGACCGTCCCTGGAGAAGCCGCTTACGCTCTCCTCGTTCCCCAGGATCGGCATGCCGAGGGGGTGGTCCTTCCAGAAATTGCGGGAAAAGAGGTCATGGATGTAGTCGTCGGGATTATCCTCCAGGCGTCTTATTTCCTGGAGGATAACCCGCCGTTCCTTCTCGATCTCGTCCGTGTCGAACAGCGAATTGAGAAAAATGTCCGACAGGAGATCGATTACCTTGGGGAGCGCGTTGTGCAGGACCTTGGCATAATAGCAGACAAGCTCCCTGCTGGTGAAGGCATTCAGCACCCCCCCCACTGAGTCGATCTCCCTGGCGATGTCGAGCGCGCTGCGCCGCTCGGTCCCCTTGAACAAGAGATGCTCGATGAAATGGGCAATGCCGTTCAGGTGCAGCGGCTCGTGGCGGGTCCCGTTGGCCACCCAGATTCCAACCGACACCGAATAGGCATGGGGAATATCTTCGGTGATGACGCGTATCCCGTTTGGCAGGACTGATTTCCGTATCATGTGAAAACTATACCGTGGTCCCGGGAATTTTCCAGAAAACCGCCTCCCCTATTCGGGGAGGGCGGCCCCCAGGGCTTCCTTGCGGGAAAGCTTGATCTTGCCCTGCTTGTCGATGCCGATGCACTTGACGAGAACCTTGTCACCATCGTTCAGGATGTCAGTGACCTTTTTGACACGCTCGGTGTCCAGTTCGGAGATATGGACCAGACCTTCGGTGCCGGGGAAAATCTCCACGAAGGCGCCGAACTCCATGACCTTCTTGACCGTACCCATGTAGAGCTTGCCTTCTTCGGCCTCGGCAGTCAGGTCGCGGATGATCTTGATCGCTTTTTCGCAGGCTGTGGCGTCGCAGCTGGCAATGTTGATCCGACCGGTGTCCTCGATGTCGATGGTGACGCCAGTCGACTCGGTGATGGAACGGATCGTCTTCCCGCCCGCGCCGATAACGTCGCGGATCCGGTCGGTCTTGATCCAGATGCTGGTGATACGTGGGGCATAGGCAGAGAGCTCGGAACGGTGCGTGGTGATGCCTTCCGCCATCCTGCCCAGGATGTGCAGCCTCCCCTCACGTGCCTGCTGTAGCGCCTGCTGCATGATAGCGCGGGTGACTCCGGTGATCTTGATATCCATCTGAAGGGCGGTCACACCCTTTTCAGTACCAGCGACCTTGAAGTCCATGTCCCCGAGATGGTCCTCGTCACCGAGAATATCGGAGAGGATTGCCACGTCGGCATCTTCCTTGATGAGGCCCATGGCGATACCCGCCACCGGGGCCTTGATCGGAACGCCGGCGTCCATCAGGGCCTGGGAGCCACCGCAGACAGTGGCCATGGAGGAGGAACCATTGCTCTCCAGTATCTCGGAAACTATGCGTACAGTGTAGGGGAAGATGTCGTAGCTTGGGAGAACCCGCTCCAGGGCACGCTCAGCCAAGGCGCCATGGCCGATCTCGCGCCGACCCGGGCCAAGACGGAAGCTGGTTTCGCCGACCGAATACGGAGGGAAATTATAGTGCAGCAGGAAACGTTTCTTGCTCTCGCCATACACTGAATCGATCCGTTGCTCGTCGCTGCCGGTGCCGAGAGTCGTGGCAACCAGCGCCTGAGTCTCGCCGCGGGTGAAAAGCGACGAGCCGTGCGCCCGGGGGAGCAGTTTGACTTCGGTCGTAATGGGACGGATGGTCTTGGTGTCGCGACCGTCAATGCGCTCCCCGTCCTTCAGGATATGCTCTCGAACCAGTTTGTACTCGAAATCGCCGAGGAACTCCTTGATCTCTCTCTCGCGTCCCTCATGCTCGGGAAGCAGAGCAGTCAGAACCTCGTCCGTTATCTCGTCGATCCGGTCATGGCGCTCCACCTTGGACTTGATCCGGACCGCCCCCCTGATCTTGTCGTAGGCCAGCCCGGTCACCTTCGCCTTGAGCGCCTCGTCAATCACCGGCGGCTCTATCGTCCGTTTCGGGACGCCTGCAAGGGACGCCAGCTTTTCCTGGGCATCGAGCAGCGGCTGCACAGAGGCATGACCGAAGAAGATGGCCTCGAGCATATCCTCCTCGGAAACCTCGGCAGCGCCACCCTCCACCATGATGACCGCGTCGCGGCTAGCCGCTACGACGATCTCCAAATCGCTGGCCGCCAATTCTTCGGTAGAGGGGTTGGCGATGAATTTACCGTCAACGCGCCCTACCCTGACGCCAGCTATCGGGCCCTGGAAGGGAATATCGGAAACCATGAGGGAAGCCGAGGCGCCGGTCATGGCAAGAATGCCCGGATCGCAATCCTTCTCGGCGGAAATGACCGTGGCGATGATCTGGGTGTCGTTCAGAAAATTTTCAGGAAAAAGCGGCCGGATCGGACGATCGATCAGACGACAGGTGAGGGTCTCACTGTCCGTAGGACGCGCCTCTCTCTTGAAGAAGCCGCCGGGAATCCTGCCGCCGGCATAGAATTTTTCCTGGTAGTTGACAGTCAGCGGGAAGAAGCTCTGTCCCTCCTTGGCTGTTTTGGCGGCCACGGCAGTCACAAGGACTATTGTATCGCCGCAGCTTACCACCACGGCTCCGCTAGCCTGCTTCGCCATCCTGCCGGTCTCGATCGTTATCGTTTTCCCACCAAAGGGAATCTCTACTGTATGTGCCATAAATTGTTCTCCTGACTGTTGGGGCCGTCGATAAAAAGGCAGAAAAAGCGGGAGTCGGGGACCGGGGATCAGGGACCGGGAAAAACAGATCTATTCAGATCGCACTTCCTGGTCCCTGGTCCCCGGGTTACTGGTCCCTGCCTCTCGGCCACTTTACCCACGCCCCCAACAAAAAATTAATGGGCTTTACAGCCCATTGTAAAAAGCGAAAAGGCAATATACCCCCCCGGTTGGTGAGGTATACTGCCTTTTGTTACCTTCTGATTCCGAGTTTTTCGATGATGCTTCTGTATCTGTCTACGCTTTTCTTTTTCAGATAATCCAGAAGTCTTCTTCTCTGGCCGACGATCTTCAACAGCCCGCGGCGGCTGTGATGGTCTTTCTTGTGCGTCTTGAAATGATCGGTCAGATAGGTGATCCGCTCGGTGAGGATGGCTATCTGCACTTCCGGGGATCCGGTGTCGCTGTCGTGCTGCTTGTACGTCTTGATGATTTCCTGCTTTTTCTCGGTTGCCAGCATCGTCACACCTCCTTTCCAGCAAATTGCTTAGTTTAAATCAATTGTATCAATCGATTTCGTTTTTTATAGCCCTTGAACAACAGTTCTAATTACCACAAACCTCACTCACTGTAAAGCAGAAACCTGGTGAAAAACCCTGACGAGACGAAAGGTTTTGCGCTCACCCCCCACTGCCTCCGCGACGGCCACGAGGTTTCCATCCCTGGAAAGCCTAACAAGCCGTGGATCTGCGCCGGCATCTTCCGGAGCTTCCTCGACATCGTCCCACACAGGCGCAATGCCGTTGGCTATCCGCCGGACGGCATCGGGGCTCAGAGTGAAATCTTGCAGATGGGCAAGGGCCGCGTGGGGCGAAAGTATCATCTCATCCACTGTCGCGGCATGCGTCGCTTGCTCCAGCTGGTCGAGGGTTATGGCATCAGGCAGCGTGAATGGCCCGCTCATTGTCCGGCGCAGCTCCGTGAGGCATGCACCGCAGCCAAGGGCCTCGCCGATATCGTGGGCCAAGGTGCGCACGTAGGTGCCGCGGGAACAGCGAACTTCAAAGGTAACCAGCGGTAGATCGATGCCCAGGATGTCGAGTGACATGATATCCACCTGCCGCGGCTCACGCTCCACTTCCTCGCCTCTCCTGGCCAGCTTGTACAGGGGAACGCCATCCCTTTTCAGCGCCGAGAACATCGGCGGGACCTGCATGATTCTCCCGACAAAACCGGAACAGGCGAGTTTCACCTCTTCCGGCGAAATCTGTTGCCAGTCGATTTCCCGGAGAACCGTGCCGGTGTAATCCTGCGTGTCGGTGGTGATGCCGAGACGCATGACCGCCCGATACCCCTTTTCCCCCTCGTCCAGGAACGGTATCGCCTTTGTCCCTTCACCCAGCGCCACTGGGAGCACGCCGGTGGCGAACGGGTCGAGGGTGCCGGTGTGCCCCGCCTTCTTCTGGCCTAGCATCCGCCGCACCGCGGCCACCACGCCGTGGGAGGTCATCCCGGCGGGCTTGTCAACCACAATGAAGCCGTCCATTGGTCAGAGAACCTGCTCCAGATGGGCGAACACCTTCTCCCGGACTTCGTCGATAGAGCCGGCAATGGTGCAGCCGGCAGCATTGTGGTGCCCGCCGCCGCCGAATGCCGCAGACAGGGCGGCCACATTCACCTTCCCTTTGGAGCGGAAACCCACCTTGTAAAGATCGGCCTTCAACTGCCGGAAAAATATCGCGACCTCCACCCCCTTGATGGAGCGGGGATAATTGATGAAGCCGTCGGTCAATTCTGCAGTGGCACAGCTCTTGTCGTACATGTCGAGAGTAACCGTAATGGAGGCGAAATCTCCGCGCGGTGAGATATTCAGGGTTGCCAGGACCAAGGCAAGAAGCTCCATACGCTGGCGTGGCTGGCTTTCGTACAGCCTTTCAGCAACGTCCCAGGCATCGACCCCGAGCATAACCATCTCGCCGGCGACGTTAAACGCTTCCTGGTCCGAATTGGAGTAATGGAATGAACCGGTATCGGTGATGACCGCGGTGTAGATGCAGAGAGCCGTGGCATAATCGATGCTGTCACCGGCAGCCTTGATGATGCGGTGAATCAGGGCTCCCGTGGCGGAAGCTTTCGGGTCGATGAGGTTTATCGCCCCGAAGGGATCGCTCATCAGGTGGTGGTCGATGTTGATATATTTGCCGTAGCGCTTGAACTCGCCGAAAACCTTGCCAGTGCGGCGGTATTCGCCGATGTCCAGCACAAAGGCCGCGTCGAATTCGCGGTCCGGAATCGCGGGAGAAAACCTGTCGGCCATGGGGAGGAAGGAATAGAGCTCAGGAACAGGGTCCGGGTTGTGAATGGCAACTTCCTTGCCGAGCCCGACCAGGTAGTTGGCCAGCGCCAGGGAAGCGCCGATGGCATCGCCGTCGGGGCTTTCATGGCTGGCGATCAGGAAGGCGCTCCCCTTCCTGATTTCTTCAACTATGCTCTTCAGTGTCTGGTCCATGTTCCGTGGCGATATTTCTAAGGAGGCTGTCGATGCGGTTGCCGTACTCTAGGGAGGTGTCGTACCGGAAGACGATGTCCGGCACGTACCTCATCTTCATCTGTTTTCCCATCTCGCGGCGGAGAAAGCTCCTGGAGCTGTTGAGCCCATCCTGCGCGGCCTTTTTTTCCTCATCGCTGCCGATAACGGTGAAATAGACCTTGGCAAGGTGCAGGTCATCGGAAACCTCCACCGCTGTGATGGTAACGAAGCCGATGCGCGGGTCCTTGAGCCCCTTCACCAGCAGCCCGGAAATGAACTCGTGCACCGCCTCGGCAATTTTTTCGGAACGTTTGTACATAAAACCTCTGGCAAAAGGCAAAAGGCAATAGGCAATAGGCAATAGGCAATAGGCAAAGGGCAAAATTCAATTATCAAGCCTGTTGCCTGTTGCTTGTTGCCTGATTTACAGCTTCGTCGCCACCTTCTCAATCTCGAACGCTTCTATTATATCACCGACCTTGATGTCGCTGTAGTTCTCCAGCCCCATGCCGCATTCATAGCCGGTGGACACCTCTTTGACATCGTCCTTGAAACGGCGCAGGCTGGCGAGCTTTCCTTGATAAATAACTATGTTGTCACGCAGGAGGCGCACCTGGGAGTTGCGGAGGATCTTGCCATCCTGGATGTAACAACCCGCCACGGTCCCGATTTTCGGCACGGAGAAGATATCGCGAACCTCGGCGCGGCCGAGATACTTCTCTTTGAGAGTCGGCTCCAGAAGGCCTTCCATCGCCTTTTTCACATCCTCCACAGCGTCGTAGATGATATTGTAAAGGCGGATGTCGACCCCTTCCTTCTCGGCATGGGCATGGGCCTTCACTTCGGGCCTTACGCTGAAGCCGATGATGATCGCATTGGAGGCAGCGGCCAGATTGACGTCGGTTTCGGTAATGGCGCCGACCGCAGAGTGGATGACATTGAGCCGCACCGCATCGGTGGAGAGTTTGCGAAGCGCCTCGCCGACCGCCTCGACAGAGCCGTGCACATCTCCCTTGACGATAACGTTGAGGTCTTTGACTTCCCCCTTCTGGATTTTTTCGTAGAGCTGTTCGAGGGAAAGCTTGCTGTGTTTGGCCAGTTCGGCCTCCCGCATCTTGATCTGGCGGAGAGTTGCAATCTCCTTGGCCTGCTTCTCATCCGTCATGGCCACAAAGATGTCACCGGAATCGGGCACACCGGAAAGACCGATCAACTCGACAGGGGTGGATGGTCCGGCTTCGAGCACCTTCCCCCCACGGTCATTCTGCATGGCGCGCACGCGGCCCGAATGAACTCCGACGACGCAGTAGTCACCCAACTTGAGGGTACCCTCCTGCACCAGGACAGTAGCCACAGGCCCGCGTCCCTTGTCGAGCTTCGCCTCCACGATGGTACCACGGGCCGATTTGTTCGGGTTCGCCTTGAGGTCCATGACATCCGCCTGGAGCAGGACCATTTCCAGCAGACCTTCCAGGTTGATCCGTTTCTTGGCCGAGACCTCCACCATGGTGGTGTCTCCCCCCCACTCTTCCGACACCAGGCCGTGCTCGGTCAGCTCCTGCTTGACTCGCTCCGGCTTTGCCTCCGGCTTGTCGATCTTGTTGATGGCAACAATGATCGGAACGCCGGCAGCCTTCGAGTGGTTGATGGCTTCTTTAGTCTGGGGCATGACGCCGTCGTCCGCGGCCACCACCAGGATGACGATATCGGTGACCTTGGCGCCACGGGCGCGCATGGCGGTAAAAGCCTCGTGGCCCGGCGTATCCAGGAAGGTGATTTTCTGGCCGTTCAACTCCACGTCGTAGGCGCCGATGTGCTGGGTAATCCCGCCCGCCTCGCCGGCAATGACATTTGCCTCGCGTATGGCATCCAGAAGCGAGGTCTTGCCATGGTCAACGTGACCCATGATAGTGACGACCGGTGGGCGTTTCTCCAGGGTTTCCGGCAGATCAGGCGCAGCCTCCATGATCTCGTCCAGATCAACGGCCACGTTCTCGATTTCATACCCGAACTCACCGGCCAGAAGCACAGCGGTGTCAAAATCGAGGGGATGGTTGATGGTCGCCATCATTCCCATCTTCATGAGGGCGCGGATCAGGTCGTTTGCCTTGACCCCCATACGCTTCGCCAGCTCGCCCACGGTGATGGTCTCGGAAATCCTGATGATGCGCTTGATGGCCTTCGGCACAGTGATTTCAGTCTTCTTGCCGATCTGAACCCGCTCCCTCTCCCGCTTCTTCTTCGGTCCGCGCGGCCCAGGCTCAAAGACCCGCTCGCGCCGCTCCTGCAGCTCGGCCTTTTTCTGGACCTCCTTGCGCCGTTCTACTGGACCGCCCTTCTTGGGCTTGCCTTTGGCCTCCTCCACGGGAGCGGGAACAAACTTCTTCCCCTTGTGGCGTTCTGCTTCAGGACCTGCCGGTGGCGGCACAACGGCAGGTGCTTTTTCCCCCGGCCGGACAGGGCGCTCCGGTGCCCTAGGGGGCGCCGGGCGGGTTGCTTCCCGCCGCTCCGCAGGTCTTTCGGCAGGCTTCATTCCGGGCAGTTCCACCCTTCCAAGAATCCTGGCCCGACCTGGCGTGTGTGCCTCTGCTGCCTCCTTGGCCTTATCCGGAACAGCCGGAGCCTTGGCCTCAACGGCTTTCTTTTCGATTTTCTCCGGCTTTTCCTCACCCTCGATAACAGGGGGGGCCTCCTCCTCGGGAACAGACTCAGGTGCCTCCTCTGCCACGGTTTCGACAACCTTGGCCCGGCGGCGTATCAGGGTGGACTTGACCCGGACCTCTTCCTGAGAGACAACCTTGACGGTGGCCGGCTCCGCCTGAGTCTCCGCTGTCGGGGTAGCTGCTGCCTTCAATTTCTGCACGTCTGCGTCCTCGAGGGCGGACATATGGTTTTTTACCTCTACGCCAACTGCCTGCAATCTGGCAATCAGCTCCTTGTTGTCGAGCCCCATCTGCTGGGCCAGTTCATATACACGGATCTTACCCATTCTCTATCGCCCCTCCCTCAAGGAAGTTTCTATATTTGCCCATTTCGTTCCGTATAACGTCGAGAAACCCGCTCTCCGTGACGATCAGCGCGCTGCGTAGCCCTTTACCGAGCAGCGCCCCAAGCGCATCCTTCGTGGAAAACGAGAAACAGTCCATGTTGCTGCGCCTGGCAGTCTGGAGCAGCTTTTCCCCGATGTCCGGGGATATGTCCGAAGCCACGACAAGGACACCCTTTTTACCCTTGCGCAGGAAGTCCATTACCTGTTCGTTGCCGGAAACGATTTTGCCGGCCTTGTTGGCCAAGGCCAGATAGGAAGTGACCCGGGCCTCCATGAACCCAACGACCTGCCGAACCAGTTCATCTGCAGGAGGCAACGTAACATTCCCTTTGAATGCCCGTGAAAACTGCTTTCTGGCCAATGCCTGCTGAACGCAGCTGCGCTTCACGCATGTATAGGCGCCGCGTCCGGGCAACTTACCCTGCAAATCAGGAACAAGGGTCAAATCAGGGGCCTGAACGAACCTGAGCAGGCTTGCCTTGGGCAGAACCTGCCGGCAGGCGATGCAGCTTCTCTGGGGCAGCTCTTTCGGCATGGTCTATTCGGTCTCTTCCTCCACCGAAGCTTCAGCACCAGCTTCAGCACCAGCTTCAGCTTCAGCAGCGATGCCCTCGCCGGCTTCTTCGGTCTGCACCGGCTCCTCAGGTTCTTCCTCGGCCGTCCCGTCATAGGAGGCGTATTCCGCTGCCTCTCCCTCGGTGGAAGCCGATTCGGTCTTGATGTCGATCCTCCAGCCGACCAGCTTGGCGGCGAGGCGAACGTTCTGGCCCCGCTTACCGATGGCCAGAGACAACTGGTCGTCGGCAACGATGATTTCCATGCTCCGGCTGGAGTCGTCTACGTAGACACGGGAAACAACGGCCGGCGAAAGAGCATTGCACGCGAAACGGGCAACATCTTCGGACCAGGGGATGATGTCGATCTTCTCGCCGCGCAGCTCGGAAACCACATTCTGCACCCTGGCACCGCGCATGCCGACGCAGGCTCCGACCGGATCGACGCTGGCGTCGTTGGAGTAGACAGCCACCTTGGCGCGGCTCCCCGGCTCCCGCACAACAGTCTTGACTTCTACGATCCCTTCAGCGATTTCCGGCACCTCTTCCTCGAACAGCTTTGCCAGCATCTGGGAATTGACGCGGGAAAGGAGTATCTGGGGCCCTTTCGGTGTCATGCGGACATCGTAGATGTACGCCTTGATCCGGTCCCCTTGGCGATAGACCTCGCGGGGGGCCTGCTCCTTGTGGGAGAGAATTGCCTCGGCCCGTCCCAGGTCGATCACCAGCTCGCCTTTCTCGAAGCGGCGCACCATCCCCGTAATCAGTTCACCCTTGCGGTCGCGGTAGTCGTTGAAAATGTTTTCCCGCTCTGCTTCGCGCACCTTCTGAATGATGATCTGCTTGGCGGTCTGTGCAGCGATGCGGCTGAAAGAGCTGGAATCGAGCTTCATGCCGATGGAATCGCCGAACTCCACCTCGGGGTCTTCCTCCCGGGCTTCCTCCAGCGTGATCTCACGATAGGAATCCTGCACATCCTCGACCACCGTAACGAACTCGAAAAGCTCCACCTCGCCGACTTCCTCGTTGTAATGAGCCTCGAGATCGCGGGTGTTGCGGAATTTCTTGTTAGCCGCGGTAAGGACCGCCTGCTCCAGGGCCTCGACAACGATGCTTCGGTCGATCCCCTTCTCCTTCACGATTTGATCAATGGTATGCTTGAGATTTACACTGGCATCCACGTTGGATCTCCTTTATTGGAATCAGTGAAAATAAATCAGAATTCGTATTCCAGGTTCGCCTTGGCGATCTTCTCAACAGGAATGCGCGCCAGCGGTCCTTCCGAAAGCCGGACCGTAACCACGCCCTCCTCCATCCCGAGCAACTCGCCCAGAAAGGTCTTGCGCTGGTTACCCGCCTCGTCCTCCAGCAGCTCGAAGGTCCTGATCTTCACCAGGCGCCCCGTATAGCGGCGGTAATCGGCATCGGACTTCAGGGGACGGTTGATCCCCGGCGACGAGACTTCAAGGGTGTATCTGTCACGAATGAAGTCCTCGACATCGAGCAACTCCGACAATTCGCGGCTTACCGCGCTACAGTCGTCGAGGGTCACCCCCCCCGGCTTGTCGACGTACAGGCGCAGCACCTTTCCGTGCCCCTCGGGCTTGTATTCGAGATCCACCAACTCAAGCCCCATCGAATCGAGAAGCGGCAGCACCAGTCCGGTAACCCGCGCTGCTATGTCGACGCCACCCTTTGCCATTTGCTATCCTGAAAATAAAAAAAGCGAGCTGGAGGAGCTCACTTTTGAAGTGAACATTAACTTGTAAAGTTTTTTTAGCACGCGACCAGCTAAAAAGCAAGCGTTTTTTTCAGACAGAAAGCCGAAAGATGTGGCTTTGGAAACGGGTTGTCAACCAAAGCCGAATTAAGAGTTGACAATCGTCGTTGCTCCGTGATAAGTCAAAATCCGGAGGTATTCTGCATGACTACGAGAGAACGCATTGCCCATTTCGCCGACAAGGTCGTGGACCACTTCCCGCTGACCGAAACAGATGTCATGGAACTTGCTGCCGCGACCGGCCCCGACTTCTTCTTCATCCTTGCCGAGGCGAACAGAATAAAGGAGCATTTCGTCGGCACCGCCGTCCATCTCTGCTCCATCATAAACGCCAAATCGGGTCGCTGCCCGGAAAACTGCGCCTTCTGCGCCCAATCGGCCCACCATGACACTAATGCCCCCGTCTACGCTCTGGTGGATGAGGAACGGATGGTGGCCTGCGCCAGGGAAGCCGAGCAAAACGGATCGAGCTGTTACGGCATCATCACCAGCGGCACCACCATCAGCAAAGGTGAAGAACTGGAGCGAATTTGCAGGGCAATCCGGCGGATCAAGACCGAGACCGGCATCACCCCCTCCTGCTCCCTGGGGATCATCGATTTTGAAACAGCCAGTGCCTTGCGGGACGCAGGAATGGAGACCTATCACCACAACCTGGAGACTGCCCGCAGCTTCTTTCCCAACATCTGCTCCACCCACAACTACGAGGAAGACGTGGCAACCGTCCATGCCGTGAAGCAGGCCGGGCTCAAGGTCTGCTGCGGCGGCATCTTCGGCTTGGGCGAAACGGTTGCGCAGCGGATCGAGATGGCCCTTACACTGCGGGAGCTGGGCGTGGATTCGGTGCCGCTCAATTTCCTCAACCCCATTGAGGGGACGCGTCTGGCCGGAGCCAGCAACATCACGCCGATGGAATGCTTGCAGACCATCGCCCTGTTCCGGTTCATCCTACCGACCAAGCGGATCACGGTCTGCGGCGGCCGGGAAAAGAACCTGCGGGACTTGCAATCATGGATGTTCCTGGCCGGCGCCAACGGAACCATGATCGGCAATTACCTGACCACCACCGGCCGCGACCCGGATCAGGACTGGCAGATGCTGCGCGACCTAGAGCTTACGGTGGAAGGGTGTTGTGAAAAGCGGGGAGATAAATCCGGTGAGTCGTGAGAAAGGTGAGTCGTGAAAAATATAAACGGGATTTTCATAACCGGCACCGATACCGGAGTCGGCAAAACCATCGTGGCTGCGACTCTGGCCAGGCATCTGAAAAACCTCGGTGTCAACGTTGGAGTCATGAAACCGGTCACCAGCGGGTGTCGTGAAGTTGACGGCCGCTTGGTATCGGATGATGCCGATCTTTTGAAGTGGGGGGCCGGCATCGATGATGACGATAATGCCTTTGCCCCTTACCTCCTCCGCGCCCCTCTCGCGCCCTCGGTGGCAGCTGCCAAGGAGGGGGTCAGGATTGAATTTGCGCGCATCACTGAGGCCTGCAAAAAACTGGCAGAACGGTTCGACTTCCTGATCATCGAAGGCGCCGGCGGCCTCATGGTGCCGCTTAACGGCGGGCTTCTGATCGCCGACCTGGCAAAGGAACTGGGCCTGCCGCTGCTGGTGGTGGCTAGACCGGACATGGGAACCGTCAACCATACCTGCCTTACAACCTTCTGCGCCAGACAGATGGGGCTGGAGGTGAAGGGGATCGTCATCAACAACTGGCCCGATCAGCCGGGCGAGGCCGAGCTCTCGGCCCCGCACATGATATCTTCCCTCTCGGGAGCACCTGTTCTCGGCATATTCCCGCACATCGACTCCGGCGATCCGAAGGAACAGGTGACGGAGCTGGCGCTGCACCTTTCCCAGGAGCCTGCCACGAGGATATTGCTGAGGGAGATCGGTTTGTAGGCTGTAGGCTGTAGGCTGTAGGCTGTAGGCTGTAGGCTGTAGGCTGTAGGCTGTAGGCTGTAGGCTGTAGGCTGTAGGCTGAAGGTTTAAAACCCGATACAAGGAAACAAGGTATGGATATGCCGGATACCGCCACATTGCAGGCTTGGGACAAAAAGTACATCTGGCACCCCTTCACGCAGATGCGCGACTGGGAGGCGGAAAACCCCATCGTCATCACGAGGGGCGAAGGGGTCTACCTGATCGACTCCGACGGCAACCGCTACCTGGACGGCGTGGCCTCCATCTGGACCAATGTTCATGGACACTGCCGGCCGGAGATCAACGAGGCTGTCAAGGCCCAGATCGACCGGCTCGAACACTCGACTCTCCTCGGTCTGGCGAACGACACATCGATCTTCCTCGCCAAGCGCCTCGTGGACATCGCCCCCACTGGACTGTGCAAGGTCTTCTATTCCGACAACGGCTCCACCGCCGTGGAGGTCGGCATCAAGATGGCCTTCCAGTACTGGCGGCACCTGGGGCAATCCCAAAAAACGAAATTCCTGACCTTCCGCCATGCCTACCACGGGGACACCATCGGCTCCGTGAGCGTCGGCGGCATCGACCTCTTCCACGGCGTTTTCCGGCCGCTCCTCTTCAAAACCATCCAGGCCCCTTCCCCCTACTGCTACCACTGCGAGGCGGGGTGCACCGACATCAACACCTGTGGTCAGCATTGCCTGGACGAGTTGGAACGCCTCATGGCCACCCATGCCGAGGAGCTGGCCGGCCTGGTGATTGAGCCCTTGCTCCAGGGGGCGGGTGGGATGATCGTGCAGCCGACAGGCTTTGTGCGCAGGGTCCGGGAGCTTTGCGACAGATACGATGTGCTGATGATCGCCGACGAAGTCGCCACCGGCTTCGGCAGGACCGGCACTATGTTCGCATGCGAACAGGAAAATGTATCGCCTGACATCATGGCCCTCTCCAAGGGGATCACCGCGGGATACATGCCGCTGGCCGTCACCATGGCGACGCAAAGGGTCTACAATGCCTATTTGGGCAACTACGCGGAGCTGAAGACCTTTTTCCACGGCCACACCTTTACCGGCAACCCGCTCGCCTGCGCTGCGGCCCTGGCCAGCCTGGAGCTGTTCGAAACGGACCGTGTGCTGGAGAATATGCAGCCGAAAATCGGTTACCTGTCGGAGCGATTGGAGAAACTTGCTGGACTTGACCATGTGGGAGATATCCGCCACATCGGCCTTGCTGCGGGGATAGAACTGGTAGCCGACAAAGAGAGCCGCACCTCCTACCCGTGGGAGAAGCGGATGGGTATGAAGGTCTGTCTGGAGGCGCGCAAACACGGCCTGTTTCTCAGGCCGCTGGGGAATGTGGTGGTTGTCTTCCCCCCTCTGGTTATTTCGCTGGAAGAGCTGGAAACCCTGATGGACGGCGTGGAAGCGTCCATCAAGGCGGTCACGGCATAAAAAAAGGGTGGCCTTTCGGCCACCCCGTCATCCATTCAATTCCATATCAAATCAGAACTTACCCCGGATCAACTCCGCAGTAATCATCATCGAAGAGCTGGCATTCCCTTCCCTGACACTGGGCATGACGGTAGGAATGGCAAACTTGACCTTCCCGTTTTCCACCTCGGCCAGGGAGCGCGTCTTCACGAAAATTCCGTACGCGGTTCCGGCCAGCGTACCTGCGGCGGCGCCATATCCAAGGTAATCCAGATGGTCACCAGGCTTGTCGGTAAAGGCCAGAACGGCAGCCCCGACCACCACGCCGGTCAATCCCCCGTAAACCGCACTCTGGAAGACGTCCTTCATGTCGTTGTCCCCCGCATAACAGGGGAGCGACCAACCGGAAACGCAGAGCAGCGAGAAGAGTAGCGAAAAGATTCTTTTCATTTTTTGCATCCCTGTACCTCGCTTTACGTCTTACAGGTCGTCTTGATCTATTTGGAAGCAACTCCAGTGCCAAAATATTCATTTGCGATCATCTTTGCCAAATCGCCAGCAGTTGGGAGTCTTGGGGATTAGAATGGACTAAGCTTGATTTTACGGTCGGGAGCTTGAATAAGGCGCCGCCTTTTCGCGGCAAAGTGATGGCAACAGCAGGAGAAATCCGTTTTATTCCGGAATATTACTACAATCGAAAGCCGCCGCTTCATTGGTGCATAAGCACTTTGGCAGCTTTCCCCGCGATTCTCAATTCGTCTTCCAGAGTCACGGCTTCACCGTCCAGGCAGGCGGACAGTACCTCGTCCAGGATTTTGCCAAACAAAGGCCCGCGTGGGACCCCGAGCCGTTTCAGTTCCTCGCCGCCAATCCTGCGATGGACCCCTTGGAGATGCGTGAAATAGAGGGATATATGCTTCTTCACCTCCTCATCATCGGTCTTAGCCATCGTGTACAGCAGTACCTCCACCGCCATGCCGAGCATCCACCTGTAAACCTCACTCTTCCTGATCTCGCGCCCCCGGCCGATTTCCCGTTGCATGGCCTGCAAAATGGCTTCGCCCCGCTTCCGCGACTCTAAAAGCTTATCGCGATAATGCTCGGGCACCGACAACCTGATGCACGCCCCCCAGAACTGGTCACTGTCCAACCCCTGGCAGAGGGACAGGAAATAGACCCCCCATCTCTCGTAAGGTTGATCGAGAAAAAGCAGTTCGTACCACGAGACTATCCGGTGCGCCTCTTCCAGCACTCGCCTGGTCTCCAGGTCGAGCTTCAGTTCCGGATGCAGGTATTGCAGCAGATTGAAGGAGGCCATCCGCTCTATCCCCTTGAGGGGGTCCCTTTCACGCAGAATCAGGATCAGTTCCGTCAAAAGACGACGCCCCCCGAGCTTTTCCAGAAAATTCATCCTTACGGCATTCTTGACAAGATTTTCGGTATGCCTGGCAATATGGAAATCAAGGCGCTGCTCGAAGCGTACGGCCCGAAACACGCGGGTCGGGTCCTCCACGAAGGAGAGGTTGTGCAGCACCCTGATCACCCTTTCGGAGATATCCCGCTGACCACCGAAGTAGTCGATCAGTTGGCCGAACTTCTGTCGGTTGAGACAAATTGCCAAAGTATTGATAGTAAAATCGCGCCGGTAGAGATCATGTTTCAGCGATGAACGCTCCACAGTGGGAAGCGCGCCGGGGGATTCGTAATATTCCAGGCGCGTGCTGGCAACATCGACCTTGAATCCGTCCGGAAAGATGATGACGGCAGTCCCGAACTTGGCGTGGCTTTTGACCCGGCAACCGCGCTCCCCGGCAAATGTTTCCGCGAACAGGATGCCGTCTCCCTCAACGGTTATGTCCACATCGACGTTCTCCACGCGCAGGAGCAGGTCCCGCACGAACCCCCCCACGGCATAGACCGGCAGGGCCAGCTCATCTCCCACCCTCCCCATCTCCTGCAGCAGACGCAATATGGTGGGCGGCAAGTGTCTGGCCATGGCCCCCTCAATGCCGCGCCGCTTTTCCGGGAGCGTTTCCACGGCCAGATCGTACAATGGTTCGGGGCCGGTCCTGAGCCCGGCATACATGTAGCGGAGCAGGTCTGAGCGGGTCACAGCCCCCACGAGCTGCTCGTTTTCAAAGATCGGCACGAACCGCCGGTTCTGGCCGATGATGTAATCCTGGATTGCGCTGATTTCGGTGTCCGGGGTGGCCCGCAGGAACTCGGTGTGCATGTATTCGCTGACCAGCAGGTGCCCCAGATCATGATAGAGAGACTTCTCCACGATATTCCGGGAGATGATCCCGACCATCGTGGTGTCCTGCATCACCGGCATGGCGTGGATGTTATACCTCACCAGGAGCTCCCCCGCCTCGGCAATGGTCGTATCCGCAGAAACCGTCTTGACCGGCGTCGACATCAGAAAACGCGCGGTCCGCGCCGGTGTGATTCTCGCGCAAAGGACCCCGGAAAGCTTTTCCATCACCTGGATCAGGGTCAGGCCCTTTACCGAGGCGGATGCCGCCGTTGCATGCCCCCCTCCCCCGAACTCCCGCAGAATCTCCCCCACGTCCACTTCCGGCACCCGGCTCCGCGCCACCATGTGCACCCGGCTTCCCATCTCCACCACCAGGAAGATAGCCTGCAGGTTTTCCATATCCCGGATCATGTGGGCGAGCACCGCTATGTCCCCTACATAGTAGTCGCGCGTGGCGTGGGCAACGGAAACTTCGACACCATCCAGCGTCACATTCTTGAGAGAGCGGATAAGATCGCCAAGAAGCGACATCTGTTCTGCTGTCAGCTCCTGGGTCACAAATTCGGCCACGGTATTGAGGTTCGCTCCACGCTCCAGGAGCCAAGAAGCGGCGCGATAGTCGTCGACGCTGGTGGAGGGAAAAGTGAGATTACCGGTATCTTCATAGATGCCGAGCATCATGAGGGTTGCCTCGGTGGGGTTCACCTCGATGCCACGATCCATGAGGATCCGGGCAAGAATGGCGGTTGAGGAGCCGCACAGCCGGATTTCGCCGCTTGTCGGTGCTATGTCGCCGTGGGTCTCCGGGTGATGGTCGTAGATGTGGATTTCCAGGCCGGGGCGCCCCACGATCTCGGCAAATTTGCCGATGCGGCTAGTGTGCTGGCAGTCGACGAGAATGAGG
This sequence comes from Geobacter sp., assembly GCA_016177775.1. Taxonomy (GTDB): domain Bacteria; phylum Desulfobacterota; class Desulfuromonadia; order Geobacterales; family Geobacteraceae; genus JACOUQ01. The sequence goes on along the minus strand of JACOUQ010000015.1, from coordinate 303,246 downwards.
CGGGTGATGGCGGAGAAGTCGATGTCCTTGATACGGTGGAAATTGAGGACGTAGCCGGTGGACTTGAGGAAGAAGTCGCGCATGCTCTTCTCCTGCGAACCGGAGAATACCATGAGCGCTTCGGGATAAAGCTTCCTGGCGGCAACCATCGCCCCGAGGCAGTCAAAATCGGCATTGACGTGTGTGGTTATGACGTCCATGCACTCTATTGTGCATTAAAAACGGGAAAAGGGAATAGGGAAAGGTGAAAAATCGCGAAAGGGAGATAACTTCAGGTCTACTTTTTATTGACCGCCGCCGCATAGCGGTTCTTTTCCGGCAGGGGCTTCAGCGGCTTGTCGTGGTACTTCGGGTTCGCTCCCGTAACCTCCACCATCGGGCCGTCCCAGACATCCTCCGGGTCCCCGGAATCCTCCCCGTTTTCCTCTCCTCCGACGGCCCAGGCATAAAGCTTCTGGGAGTCGAGCAGCACCGGCTTTTCCGGTATGCCGTAGACGCGCTTCTGCATCGCCTCGTCATAAAGGCCGACGCAGCCGTGGGAAGCAGGCTTGCCCGGCAGGTCCCGGGCATGCATCCAGTAGGCCACATTGTCACCGCCATAATGGAACAGCATGGCATTGTCCATGGGATACTGGTCCTCCCCGTCCTCGGTCTTGTAAAGGGAAGAGGTATGGTTACGATGGCGCACAGCGACGCGGAACGCGCCGGTGGGGGTTTCGTGGCCGGCAGCACCAGTTGCGGCCGGCATGGAGAACTTCAGCTTGCCGTTCTCATAGGCCCCGATCCACTGTTCGGTTAGGCTGATGAGGATATACTTGCGGTGCCGTTTGGCCGGTTCGTATTCCCGGGGAAGCGCGGTGTAACCGCGGATGTCTTCGATCTTTTTCGGCACCTTGATGGTCATCCCCGGATAGATGTGACGCCGGTCGATCCGGTTCATACGGGCCACCAGCACCCAATCCTTTCCAAAGAGAGATTCGAGACTCTCGTTGGGCTTGATGAAATGGGGCTCCCAGTCGATGCTCGCCAGGCTCGGATATTCCACCCGGCTCAGGTCTTCCTTGGCAGGGTCGCTGGGATTGGCGGCGGGGTCGGAGATGGTGGACGGAGAAGAAACAACGATGGCCCCGAACAGGAACAGGGCCAGCACGATGACTACCAGGCGAAACATTGGAACCTCTTTGTAGGTTAAACCTCAAAAAGCCGTTTCGCGCAAAGCTCGCAAAGTACGCAAAGAAAAATCAAACTTTATCGGGTCAATCCTCTTTAGTATTTGAATTTCTTTGCGTACTTTGCGCCTTTGCGCGAGTAAATGTGTTTTTAGGTTAAACAGTTTGCAAAAACAAAGAATGGGGCTTGCGCCCCATTACCAAGTAGTCAAAAAGTATCACTTTTTCCAAAGCCGGTCAAGAAAAAGCTAGTCCCGCCCAAGATGCTCGGCAATGATCTCCTCCACCGCGCTGTACGGGTCGCGGCGGCGCTCCACGATATCATCCAGAATCTTGCGGAATCTGCCGTTTATGTGGATGTGGCCGTACACCTCGGCGAACAGCCGGTCGCGCAGGTTGTCCAGGAACTGCTTGGCATGCTTCTCCTCGATGATCCGCCTGATCTCCCCCGTGCCGAACAGGTGCTCGCGGTGGGCCTCCACCTCGTTCACCATCTCCTCAATCCCCAGGTTCTTCTGGGCCTCGGTCTTCAGCACCTTCGGCCGCCACGCCCCTTCGCGGTAACTATTCATCTCCAGCATCACTGCCAGCTCGCGCACCGTCCGGTCGGCATCGGGCCGGTCCGCCTTGTTCACCACGAACAGGTCTCCTATCTCCAGAATACCTGCCTTGATCGCCTGGATATCGTCCCCGAGCCCCGGCACCATCACGACCACAGTGGTGTGGGCCATGCGGACGATGTCGATCTCGTCCTGCCCCACCCCGACTGTCTCAATGATGACCACATCCATCCCCATGGCATCCATGACATTGACCACATCGCCAGTTGAGTGGGATAGCCCGCCGAGATGGCCGCGGGTCGCCAGGCTGCGGATGAAAACACCTTCGTCGCTGGCGTGCCGGTTCATCCTGATCCGGTCGCCTAGAATCGCCCCGCCGGTGAAGGGGCTGGTGGGGTCGATGGCCACGATGCCGACCCGCTTCCCCCGGCTGCGGTAGGCAGCGGTTACCTGGTCCACAAGCGTCGACTTGCCGGCCCCCGGCGGGCCGGTAATGCCGATGATGTAAGCGTTGCCGGTGTGCGGGTAGAGCGTCTTCAATTCCTCTACGGCGCTGCCGAAGCCGTCGTCGATATCGCGCATCAGGCGTGCCGCAGCGCGGATATCCCCTTGCAGTATCCTTTCGGCCAGTGACATCAGTTTCTCTTTCTATCCAGAAAATCCTTCATCTTGCGACAGGTGACCTCGCTGGAAAAGAGGGAGGAGAAAATCCCCAGCTCCATGGCGCACCCGTTCTTCAGGTCCACGTCCTCCGAGGCATTGACCAGCTTTTTGGCATAGCGGAAGGCATCGGCCGAATGCCGGGCAATCCCCGCGGCAAAATCGGTGACGTCCCCCCAGAACCGGTCGACAGCGCAGACCCGGTTAACCAGCCCCATGCGGAGCGCATCCTGGGCGCTGTAAGGGTCGGAGGTCATGAATATCTCCCGCGCCCGGTTCTTCCCCACCAGACGAGGCAGCTTCTGGGTACCGCAGAAGCCGGTGATGATCCCGAGCTTGGCGCCCGGATGGGCGATCATCAAGGATTCGGAGGCAATACGAATATCGCAGGCCAGGGCCAGGTCCACGCCGCCCCCCATGGTAATGCCGTTCAGGGCACCTATGATCGGCTTGGCGGAAGACTCCATCATATCGAAGAGCGACTGCCCCAGTTCCCCGAAGGCAAAGGCCTCTGCCGGCGTAAAATCCCGCATCTGGGCGATATCCGCCCCGGCAGCGAAGGACTCCCCCGGATAGCCGGTGATGACGATGCAGCCGACATTGTCGTCCGCCTCAAGCCCGGCAAAGGCCTGCTTCAATTCCCGGATGGTGGTGATGGAAAGCTTGTTGAAGCGTGCCCCCGAATCCAGGAGGATATAGGCGACGCGGTTTTTAATCTCGATTTTGAGTTTCTTGTAGGGCATTTTTCCATTCACCATTCACGGTTTCAAGCGTGAGGCTTGACGTTGTCCCTTACCCACTGCACGATCATGTCCGTGGACGAGCCGGGAGTGAATATCTCCCGAATCCCGGCAGCCTTGAGGCCGGGAATGTCGTCCTCGGGAATGACTCCGCCGCCGAACACCGTGATGTCTTCAGCGTTCTTCTCCTTGAGGAGCTGGCAGACTCGCGGCAGCAAAGTGTTGTGAGCACCGGACAGGATCGACAGGCCGATGCAGTCCACATCCTCCTGGATGGCGGCGGAGACGATCTGCTCCGGGGTCTGGTGCAGGCCGGTGTAGATGACCTCGAAACCGGCGTCACGGAAGGCCCGCGCCACCACCTTGGCCCCCCGGTCATGGCCGTCCAGGCCCGGTTTTCCCACTAAAACGCGCAGCTTTCTTTCAGACATGACTTGCTCCTTTTGGCAGATAAATCGATTTATTCACCACGGAGGCACAGAGACACGGAGAAAGTCTACAACTGCTGCTTTTCCTCCGTGCCTCCGTGTCTCCGTGGTTATTATTACTTTTCTATACCGATTCTGGAGGCTACACCCGCCTTGTAATAATGCTTGATCTCCCGCATCTCCGTCACCAGGTCCGCCGCTTTCATCACCTTCTCGTGGGCATTGCGCCCGGTCAGCACCAGCTCCACCTCAGCAGGCTTCGAGCGCATCAGGTCGAGAACATCGTCCACATCCAGAAGCCCGAACGACACGGCACCATTCACCTCGTCCAGGATGACCAGATCATACTCCCCGACGGCTAGAGCCTCCCGACCCATGCGGAGTGCCTCATTGGCCAGCCTCACGTCCTCCGGGTCCGGATTGTCGCGCCTGACCCACCCTTCCCGGCCGGTGGGGATTATGGTCAGATACGGCTTCAGCTTCTCCGCGGCCAGGTGCTCTCCGTAAGGGCCGCCCCCCTTCATGAACTGGATCATGCAGACCCGCAGGCCACGGCCCACGGCACGGAAAGCCAAACCAAGCGCCGCGGTGGTCTTCCCCTTGCCGTTGCCGGTGTAAACTTGTATGTAGCCTTTTTCTAACATATTCATTCCGGTGAGTTGTGAATCGTGAGTCGTGAGGAAACCATATCCCGCATTTTTTCTCACGTCTCACATCTCACATCTCACATCTCACAACTCACGCTTTCCAGTTTACTTGCCCTTAAACCTCGCCGGCCGTTTCTCCACGAAAGCCCCCATCCCCTCCTTCTGGTCCTCGGTGGTGAAGCAGAGGGCGAAGGCGTCCCGCTCCATCAGGCAGGCGTTGCGCAGGTCCATGTCGTAACCGGCGTCGATGATCTCCTTGGCCATCCGGAGCGACAGGGTGCCGCGGCTGCAAATCTTGTCCACCAGCCCGACAGCTTCCGGAAGTAGCGCCACATCAGGGAACACGCGATTTACAAGCCCGATTGCGTATGCCTCATGGGCGGTAAGAGGGTCTCCGCTGAAAATCAATTCCTTGGCCTTTGCCTTGCCGACCAGGCGGGCAAGGCGCTGGGTGCCGCCAAAGCCGGGAATTATGCCATAGCGCACTTCAGGCGCCGCCAGAATGGCGGATTCAGCGGCCACGATGAAGTCGCAGGCAAGCGCCAACTCCAGCCCCCCCCCCAGGGCATGGCCGTTCACCGCGGCGATGACCGGCTTTCCGACCCGTTCGATAGCGAACATCAGTGCCTGCCCCTGCTCGGCGAACCGGGCCGCCTCCATCGGGGCCATGCGGGCCATTTCGCCGATATCAGCCCCGGCGCAGAAGCTCTTCCCTTCGCCGGTCAGCACAATCCCCTTTACCGCGGCATCATCACGCAGCCGCTCGATCATCTCTTTCATGACCAGCAGGGCTGCCGGTGTAAGGGCGTTAAGGCTCTCCGGACGGTTGAGCGCCAGGACCGCCACATCTCCTTCGCGTCGAAGCGTCAGGTTGGAATTGCTCAAGTGAGACTCCTGAATTTAGCGGTAATAAAGTCGTCGAATGCCCAAGGAATATAGCAAGCGCCCGACTGTGGTGTCAAGGTGAATTCACTATTTTATAACGATTTTTTATTTTAGATAAAAAACCGGTCAAATGTCAGGGCGGTGAGGCGGGCGTCATGCCGCCGAAATGAGCTTGACATCACGCCGCTCATTTGCTATTCATACTGTCTCATGGGCGCTTAGCTCAGCGGGAGAGCACTGCCTTCACACGGCAGGGGTCACTGGTTCAATCCCAGTAGCGCCCACCATGAAAAATCAAGGGGTTACGTCAATGGCGTAACCCCTTTTTTGTTTAACTGTGAAGTAATTGTAAACCATCACTTCCCCTTCGGCTTTTTGACGTGACTCCTGATCGGCCAGATGTCCTTGACCGCGTCAATGACCGTGTTCGTCCCGTCCAGCACTTTCTCTGTCTTGTCCAGCACTTTCTCTGACTTGTCCAGCAGAAGCGGCACTTTGGGTAACGACTGTTCAGCTGTGGCCTTGAAATCGCTGCTCACCTTCTCCGCATTCCCCATGGTGCTTTCCGCCTTTTCCAGTATGCCGGGGAGCTTGCGGTCCAGCTCTGATATCGGCTTGTCCAGCTTCCCCACCGTGCGGTCGGCATCGTCCAGCACCGTGGAAAACTTGGCTGACACATCGTGCACATCGGCCCTCACGTCCAGCAGAAGGGTGTCGAAATGCCCCCGGGTAATCTCCAGGTCCCTCGTAAGCGTGTTGATATTGCGAAGGGACTGCTTGACATCCCCCTGCGGGTCGTTGACGTAGCTGATAATGTCCCGAATGTCCCCCAGCACCGGCTTTACCTTTTCCGCAAGCTCATCCGCAATCTCGTCCAGCCCCTTGGTCTTGACGTAAGTGAGCTTCCCGTGTTCCTCCAGGACCGGCTGCGCGGCGGAGCCGACCGAGACCTCCACCACCGTTTCCCCCACCAGTCCCTCTTTCACCAGTTTGACGTAGGAATCGCGCCTGATCCACTTCTGATATTTGCGGGCAATCTGAAGGACGATGTCCACCTGGGCGGATTCGTTCAGTGAGATCGACTTGACCCTTCCGATCCTGAAACCGGAGAGTTTCACCGGCATGCCACGGGTAAAGCCGGTCCCCTTGGGCACAGTGAAGCCGAGCTCGTATTTCGGCGAGAACAGGTCGTTCTCCCTGCCGATCAGCACCACCACGGCAACGAGAAACAGGGCTGCAACCACGACAAAGACGGCGACCTTCTTCCTGAGATGCATGAAGCGGGGATCTTCTTCCTTGATCATGCGACTCCCCCCTGAATCAGACTGACTTTTGCATCGAAGGAGATGCCCCCGATGCTCTGCGGATCGGCAGTGATGAAGATCGATGTCCGCCCTTCGCGCTCTCGGTGAAATTCCAGGGCGGTTTTCACGATGAGCCCCCGTTCCTCCCCGCTGATCCCCGTCAGGATGCCACTGTAGATGATCAGCTCTGGCTCGGAAAGCATGGCCCTCCCCAGCCCGAGCAACCGCTTTTTGTAGAGCGGGAGGGGGCCGGGAAGCTCCATCAGCCTCCCCTCGTACCCCAGACGGCGCAGCACGGCCAGACCCGCTTTCTCGATCTCCGCCGGGGCTTTGCTCCCCTGGTATTCAAGAGGGAGGACAAGGTTTTCCCAGACCTTCAGGTTCGACACCAGCCCCCCGGAGGGATGGACAACAGAAATTCTCCGCCGGAGCCCGAAAACTTCATCCTCGGAAACTCCGGTCAGATCGCAACCGAGCACCGTTACCCTCCCAGCATCCGCAGTCGTCATCCCGAGCATGAGCCGCACCAGGAGCTCGCTCGCCTCGTTTTTCGGGGTCACCAGAGACGCCAATGCCCCGCCTGGGATGACAAAGGAGACGTTTTCCAACAGCGAATCCGCTGTAACTCTGTCGAATCTGACAGCTTCCATGGCCCCTCAGGTCAAGCTGAGAAAAATCACCGACATCGCGGCATCTAGTATGAACACCAGGAACAGGCTCTGCATCACGGCCTTCGTCGCCGCCTGGGGGATCTGGGTAACGCTCCGCCCCGCCTTGAGCCCCTGCCGGCAGCATATTGCAGCGGTCACCATGCCGAACACGACCCCCTTTGCCAGCGACAGGGATATTTCCCATAGTGAAAGAACCGCGAAAATCCCCCGTGAATACTGCTCCAGCGGCACATGCCAGCCGGCCGAGGCCACGATGAAGCCGCCCAGAACCGCGCCGGCGGCAAAATAGACCGTGAGGAACACCATGGCGGTCGTCATCCCCCAGATGCGAGGCATGATGAGGTAATGGGAGGTGGGGATGCCGAGGGCCTCGATGCATTCGATCTCTCCGCCGATCTTCATCTGGCTCAGCTCCGCCGCAACGGCGGTACCGCTCCGGGCAATGACTATGATCGCGGTCAGAAGCGGCGCAAGCTCCCGCACCACCACCCAGACCATGACCCTGCCGCTCAGATATTCGCTGCCGGAGCCGGCAATACTGACGATCTGGGAGATAACCACAGTTCCAATGATGAGAGAGGTCACCAGGATTATCCGGACCGCCTCCATCCCGGTGAAATAAACCTGCCGGAAGTAGACACTCAGCACCGGCCCGCGCCCCTGCCGCATGGTCAGGAGGGTATCCCGCCCTGCCTGGACTATCAGATCGAACAGGTCAGCGACAAAAATGCCCGCAACCGTTACCCTATCCACAATCGCGCCGAACATGCCGCTTCCTCGAATACATTGGATTTTTAGAGCTTACTCTTATTCAGTAAACAAGTTTAAGACCAAATTCATTTTTTTCCACCCTCGGCAGCCGTTACGACTTTTGAAACAAAATCTTTGACTGAACGAAAAGGAAGTTTTGGAGTAAAATATAAATACGAATAATCTCAAAATTTTCGGTAATGACCGTGCTCAGAAAAAAAGAGACCATCATATTCATCGCCATAGTGTTAGCCTCCGTTCTCCTGCACGCGGCGACTTTCCTGGTGATCGCAGGGCAGGGAGGGTTCCTCCTGCCACTCCACATCATCGGCAACATCGACGTCGAGATTTCCGAACCTCCTCCGCCGGTCACGCCACCACCCTCTCCCGCGCTTGAGCGCGAGCCCACCCCGCCGACCGCCAGACCGGCTGCACCCAAAGAGGCGTCAAAGACCGAAGGGAAACAGGCCGAGCCTTCCGCCGAAGCGCCGCCGGCCCCACCGGCAGAGGGGGCAAGGGGTGAAGCGGTTGCACCTGCCGCCCCACCAACGGAAAAAGGAGCGGTCCCTGAAACCACTCGGCAGGTCAGGCTCGCAAGGCATCAGCGTGAAACCTTCCACTTCGACATTTACTGGTCGGGAATCCATGTCGGCCAGGCGGTGATGGAGATTAGCGCCAAAGAAGGGGAGGAGAAGATCACCTCCACGGTCACGTCCAACGCGGTAATCTCGGCATTCTACCAGGTGGAGGACTACGCGGAGAGCCGGGTGGTCAACGGCAGGGCAATCAGTTTCAAGCTGAAGCAGAGCGAGGGGAAACACCGGGGAGACAAGGAGACTCGGTTCGACGCGGCAGAGGGGACCGTGACGTTTTTCAACCACCTGAACCAGACGTCCGAGAAGCATCCCATGAGGGAGAAACGGCTGTGGGACGTGATGTCAGCGTTCTTCTACCTGCGGACCCAATCGCTTACGGTGGGGAAGCCGGTCTTCATCGACATGTTCGACAACAATAAATTCGTCAGCACGGAAGTGGAGGTGCTAAGAACAGAGAGGAAGGAACTCCCCGATGGGAAGGAAGCGGAAATGATCCTGGTTAAGCCGGTGCTCAAGACCGAGGGGCTCTTCAAGCGAACCGGTGACATCTTCATCTGGCTCACCAATGATGAAAACAAGACCCCGGTCCGCGTGGAGACCAAGATAAAGATAGGGAAGGTTACTGCTGAACTACGGAAGGTTGAAGTCAGGGATTGATCAACTCCACCATGTCCCGCACGGCGCGGTCCAGCCCCACCAGGACCGCCCTGGAAATGATGGAGTGGCCGATGTTGTACTCCTCGATGCCGCCAATGGCCTCAATTCGCTTGATGTTGGTATAGTTGAGTCCGTGTCCCGCGTTGATGCCTAGCCCCAGCTTGGCTGCGAGCCTGATTGAGTTTTCGATTTTCTCCAGCTCCTCGTCCTCGCTCTTCCAATCCCTCGCCTCGGCATAGGCCCCGGTATGGATCTCGATGTAGTCCGCCCCAGCCTTGTCTGCGGCCTTCACCTGGTCCGGGTCCGGATCCACGAAGAGGCTGACGATCAGCCCACCGTCCTGCAACCTCTCCACGGCCTGCTTGACCGATGCCAGGTTCGCGCGCACCTCCAGCCCCCCCTCGGTGGTGAGCTCCTGACGCTTCTCCGGCACCAGGGTACACATGTCCGGCTTCACCTTCAGGGCGATGTTTATCATCTCGTCGGTGGCCGCCATCTCAAGGTTCAGCTTGGTCTTCACCGTCTGCCTCAACAGGTTCAGGTCGCGGTCCTGGATATGCCGCCGGTCCTCGCGCAGATGAATGGTAATGCCGTCTGCCCCCGCCAGTTCGGCAATGGCGGCGGCGGCAACCGGGTCGGGTTCCACCCCTCCCCGAGCCTGGCGAATGGTTGCCACATGATCGATGTTAACGCCCAGCTTTGCCATCCCCTACTTCCCCCCTATCCTGTTCTCTACCGCCTCGGCGATCTCCTTGGCCCAACTGGTGATCTGGTACTTGTCCTGCCCCTCAAGCATGATCCGCAGAAGCGGCTCCGTCCCGGAATAGCGGATCAGTATCCGCCCCTCGTCCTTGAGCTTGCCCTCGATCCCATTGATCAGCTTCGACACCTCGGGAATGGTCATGATATCCTGCTTCTCCTTGACCCGGACATTCACCAGGACCTGCGGCAGCGGGATCATCACCTCGGCAAGCTCGGCCAGCGATTTCTTCTGCCGCTGCATGATGGCCAGCACCTGGAGGGCCGACAGCATCCCGTCGCCGGTGGTGTTGTGGTCGAGGAAGATCATGTGTCCCGACTGCTCGCCACCCAGGTTGTACCCCCCCTTGCGCATCTCCTCCACAACGTAGCGGTCGCCAACCGAGGTCTTGACCACCTTCCCTCCAGCCTTCTTCACTGCGATGTCGAGCCCCATATTGCTCATCACCGTGGCCACGAGGGTATTCTTGCGCAGCTTGCGGTGCTTGAGCATGTCGGTGGCGCAGATGGCCATGATATGGTCGCCGTCCACCTCGTTTCCGAACTCGTCGACAAAGATTACCCGATCGGCATCCCCGTCCAGGGCGATTCCCAGGTCGGCCCGGTGCTCCTTTACCGCCTCGGAAAGAAGATCGGGATGGAGCGAGCCGCAGCCGGCATTGATGTTGGTGCCGTTCGGCTTCACACCGATGGCGATGACCTCGGCCCCCAGCTCCTCCAGCACCGCCGGCGCTACCTTGTAAGCCGCACCGTTGGCGCAGTCGAGCACGATCTTCATGCCGGTCAGGTCCAGTTCCTTGGGGAAGGTGCTTTTGAGAAACACCACGTAACGGCCGGCGGCGTCTTCGATGCGGGAAGCCTTCCCCACCTCGGAGGCGATGGGGCGAAGCGAATCGATCTTCTTGGCAAAGATCAGTTCCTCGATCTTGAGTTCCATCTCGTCGGGGAGCTTGAACCCGTCCTTGAAGAAGAACTTGATGCCATTGTCCTGGAAGGGGTTATGCGATGCGGAGATCACCACGCCGGCGTCGGCCCGCATGGAGGAAGTGATATAGGCGATACCGGGAGTGGGGAGCGGCCCCACAAGAAGAACGTCCACCCCCATGGAGCAGATCCCGGCAGCCAGGGCATTCTCGATCATGTAACCGGACAGCCGCGTGTCCTTGCCGATCACGATCCGGTGCCGCCGGTTGCCGTTCTTGAATATATATGCGGCCGCCCTGCCGATCTGCATGGCCATCTCGGTTGTCATCGGGTAGACGTTCGCGACCCCGCGCACGCCGTCCGTTCCGAACAGTTTTTTCATTGCATGCTCCTTGAGAAGTGTCAAACCGTATAAAACCTTATAACGCAATGACGCTAAGACGCAAAGTAAAACGAACCAAGGGAAGAAGTTCCTTGCGTCTTTGCGTCTTTGCGTTAAGTTTGGGGCAAAGTTCTGATAGAGCTTATCGGTCTTGCATTGTTGATTTTTCCAGCTTGATCTCAATTGAGGCCGGATAGACCCTCGTCACCGTCAACCCCGGCGGCACCTTAACCAGCTTCTCGAAGCCGGTGAGTACCGATGTCCCCTCCCTTGCCCTGGCTATGTCGATGGCAGCTGCGGGCGGGGCGTATTCGAGCTTCTTTAGAAGAATGCGCGGGCCGGCCACGGAGATGTCCAGCTGGGGCGGTTGCTTCTTCCCTGCCACGGCAAGCCCAACAGGCAGGTTCTTCAACTCCAGTGTCACCCGAAAATCCTGCTCCGCATTCCTCTCCCAGGCGGCGTAAAACCAGAGAAGCAGTGCCAGTACAAGGGCGATCAGCTTGGCAGGGAGGTTTTGCGTGAAAAGTTTCCGCATTGTCACGACCTCCACCTCCCGACAGTCAAAGCAAGAAGTCGCTTCAAGACCTTGCGGAGCGTCTGCGGATCGAGATCGCGGGTCATGCGGCCGCCAAACACCACCGATACCTTCCCGGTTTCCTCGGAAATGACGACAACCACGGAATCCACCAGCTCGGTCAGGCCGATTGCCGCCCGGTGCCTAGTCCCCAAGGCCATGCTGACATCGGGGTTCTGGGTTAGGGGGAGGAAACATCCTGCCCGCGTCAGCTTGCCGTTCTGAATCAGCACCGCGCCGTCATGAATGGGGGAATAGGGGAGGAAAATGGAGGTGATCAGTTCGCTCGTCACCTTTGCGTCGATCTCGGTTCCGAGTTCGAGGAAATTGTTCACATTCATGTCGCGCTCGATGACCATCAGCGCACCGATCTTCTTGGAAGCCAGCGATTCGGCTGCCGTGACCAGCTCGTCGATGACCGCCGACTCCTCTTCCCCCTTCCTGGCAGGCATAATGCGGAACTTGCCCAGAGTCAGAAGCGCCCGGCGGATATCGCCGTGGAAGATCATCACCAGAATCAGGACCAGATAGACGAGGAGATTGTCGAGGAGGAGATACAGCGCCTTGAAACCGGCAAGCTGCGCCGCGAGGTAAAGCAGAAAAACCACGGCAATGCCGGCCAGAAGCCGGATAGCCATGGTTTCCCTGATGAGTAGAATGACGCCGTACAGGATTATGGCAACGATAGCGATATCCAGCAGGTCGATCCATCCGAAATTTTGGATTATCGTCATCATCGCGATCAGCTGCCTTCGGGAAAGGGATTAGGAATGGAGAATTGCTTGAGTCATATCAACCACATCCCGCATGGGAGGGACATCGTGGACGCGAAAAATCGTGGCGCCGTTCATGAGCGCTACGGCAACCGTGGCGGCAGTGCCGAAAAGCCTCTCCTCGACCTCCCGGCCAAGCACCTTGCCGATGAAAGACTTGCGGGATGTGCCAATGAGCACCGGTCGGCCCAGAACCTGGAATTCGCGCAGCCGCCCGAGTATCTCCAGGTTTGCCTCAACGCTCTTGCCGAAACCGATGCCGGGGTCGACGACTATCCGGTCTTCGGCGATGCCGGCCTTCCTGGCCAGGGAGAGAGATTCCCCGAGAGTGGCGATGATTTCCTGGACCAGAGAAACGTAGGCTGTGTCCTTCTGCATCTCCTGCGGCGTGCCGCGGGTGTGCATAAGCACCACACCTGCACCCGAGGCTGAAACGACTCGCGCCATATCGGGATCGAAGGTCAGGCCGCTGACGTCGTTAACGATCTCCGCCCCTGCATGCAAGGACGCATCAGCCACACACGCCTTGTAGGTATCGACAGAGACAGGGACCCTGAGCTTGGCGGCAAGCCGCTCCACCACAGGCAGAACGCGACGCAGCTCCTCTTCCGCGTCTACCGGCGGGGCAAACGGGCGGGTGCTCTCCCCTCCGACGTCAATGATGTCGGCCCCCTCTTCCTCCATTTGCAGGGCCCGGTCCAGGGCAAGCTCGGGATCGGTAAAGCGGCTACCGCCAGAGAAGGAATCGGGGGTCACATTGAGGACCCCCATGATGCAGGGGCGCGAGAGATCGATTACCCTGCGGGAAGTTGTCCAATGGGCTCCGGCAGAGCCGGATGGCACGCCCATCAGGCCGGCACCCCCTCCGGAGCAGGCTCTGCCGCGCTGGCAGGAATAGTGGCGGTGACGATACGGTCCACCTCTGCGCCGGTCAGGTTTTCTTTCTCGATGAGGTTGTGGGCCAGCTGGTGCAGTATCGCAATATTGTCCAGCAGCAGGTTCTTCGCACGGCGATAGCTGTCCTCGACGATCCGGCGGATCTCGGAGTCGATCTCCACAGCGGTCGCCTCGCTGTAGTTCTTGTGCATGGACATGTCGCGGCCGAGGAAGATGGATTCCTCTTTCTTGCCGAAGGTGACCGGCCCCATCTTCTCGCTCATCCCCCATTCGCAGACCATCTTGCGGGCGATTTCCGTGGCACGCTCGATATCGTTACCCGCGCCGGTGGTCATGGCATTGAAGATGAGCTCCTCGGCGGCGCGTCCACCCATGAGCACGGCGACCTTGTCGAGAAGAGTCTGTGTGTTGTAGCTGTGCTTGTCCTCCATCGGAAGCTGCATTGTCAGTCCCAGGGCTCGGCCGCGCGGAATGATGGAGACCTTGTGGACCGGATCGGTCCCAGGTATCAACTTGGCTACCAGGGTGTGTCCTGCCTCGTGGTAAGCGGTGTTCTTCTTCTCCTCGTCGGAGATGACCATGCTGCGCCGCTCCACACCCATGAGGACCTTGTCCTTGGCATCGTCGATATCCTTCATGTCGACCATGCTCTTGTCCTTGCGGGCCGCCAGCAGAGCCGCCTCGTTCACCACGTTGGCCAGATCGGCGCCGGAGAAGCCTGGAGTACCCCTGGCGATAACGGCCAGATCGGCATCCGGGGCCAGCGGCACCTTCTTGGAGTGGACCTTGAGAATGGCCTCCCGCCCCTTCACGTCAGGCTGCGGCACCACCACCTGCCGGTCGAAGCGCCCCGGACGCAGCAGCGCCGGATCCAGGACATCCGGGCGGTTGGTGGCGGCGATCAGGATAACCCCTTCATTGGACTCGAAGCCATCCATCTCAACCAGGAGCTGGTTCAGGGTCTGCTCCCGCTCGTCATGGCCGCCGCCGAGTCCAGCGCCGCGATGCCTGCCGACCGCGTCGATCTCGTCAATGAAGATGATGCAGGGAGCACTCTTTTTCCCCTGCACGAAAAGGTCGCGCACCCGGCTCGCCCCCACTCCGACGAACATCTCTACGAAATCGGAGCCGGATATGGAGAAGAAGGGGACCCCCGCCTCACCGGCCACGGCCCGGGCAAGAAGGGTTTTACCGGTGCCCGGCGGGCCTACCAGCAAGACCCCTTTGGGGATTCGCCCCCCAAGCTTGGTGAACTTCTTCGGGTCTTTCAGGAACTGGATGATTTCCTCCAGCTCTTCCTTCGCCTCGTCCACCCCCGCCACATCCTCGAAGGTTAGCCTTCCCTGGGTCTCCGTGAGCAGTTTGGCGCGGCTTTTGCCGAAGGCCATCGCCTTCCCGCCACCCACCTGCATCTGGCGCATGAAGAATATCCAGACACCGACCAGCAGGATCAGAGGGAACCAGGAGATGAAGATGGAGAACCAGGAAACCTTCTCCTCCTCCGGCTTGGCGGAAACGTTCACCTTTTTGTCCAGAAGGGTTCGGACCAGGCTCGGCTCGTCATTCGGCCGATAAGACTTGAAGTCCTTGCCGTCCGAGTACTTGCCGATGATATCGTTCCCCTGGATGACAACCGAACCCACCCGGCCGGTATCAACGGCTGTGATGAAATCACTGTACGAAACCTTTTCCTGCACCGGTTTCGGCTTGTTGAAGAGATTGAAGAGAAGGATCATCATAAGGCTGATGACGAGCCAGAGTGCGAGATTCTTGTAAAACTGATTCAATGTTACCCCCGGAAGTGGGGCGTGCCTGCATTGCGCCGCAGGAAACGCCCAAAAGGAAAAATTATTCGGTTAATCGTTTTAAAATACCATAAATGTCCATTCTGTACAAGCATCATACAGTGTCTACGACCCGCAACTCAACCTTCAGCACTTCCCCTGAACTTTTGGTCACGAGGGCAGCGTCCCCCCTCACCACTCCCGCCACCCACAGAAGGGCCTCCCCGGCAAACAGCAGAGGAAGCCGGCGGCGCACGTCGAGCGGGATTTTCCGGTCAATAAAGAGGTCCTTCACTTTTTTACTTCCCCCCACCCCCATCGGGCGGATGCGGTCACCGGTGCGAAACGTTCGCACAGTCCAGGGGAAAGGAGCTGCGGAAGGATCAATGAAGGCAGTACGGCTTCCGATCCCCTGCCAGTCGGAAGGCGGCGATGCGGGCTCGATGGCAAGCTCAAACCCGCCTGGCAACCGATAGGTCCCCGACCCCGCGATCATCATCTCGTAAGGGACGAACGCTTCACCAACGAAAGTGCTGAAACGGATAGTACCATACGACTTCTTCACGACCACCCCTCCAGGGAGCATCAGGGTTGCGTGTGCCCTCGGAGAAGATAGCAACCGTTCGATGGCTGCGATATGGCGGTACGAGAGCGCCCGCAGGTCTCCCTTCACATCCAGGATCGCCCGGCGTATAAGTCGCAGAACCAGAGAGCGTGGCTCATGGGCAAGTTCTTCCAGCGAAAGGGCAAGCGCGCCTCCTTCGAATCTGGCCAGCCTGCTGAATCGCTCATTGGAAATCTCAGCAAGATAAGCCTCGTCGGCGGCAAGAATTTCGCCGGTATCGGCAAGCCTCTCGGCAATGGAGGGATTGTAGGAGGAAAGAAGCGGCAGGAGATCGAGCCTTACGCGGTTCCGAAGGAAAGCGGCGTCGCGGTTGGAACTGTCTGTGCGGAAGGAGAGGCCGCGAGAGAACAGATAACGCTCGATATCGGCACGACGGACATGCAGCAGCGGCCTGATGTAAAGCCCGCTCTTAGGCGCCATGCCGGCCAGCCCTCCCGTCCCTGCTCCGCGAAGCAGGCGCATGAGGACAGTTTCTGCCTGGTCGTCGGCGTGATGGGCCAAGGCAATGGCGGAAGCGTCATGCTTCTCCGCAAGGCTGTCGAAAAAGCGATAGCGGGCCAGCCGCCCGGCCTCTTCCAGGGAAAGCTTCCGCGCGCGGCTAAGTGCCAGAACATCCTCGGTCGCCACTTCGCAGGGAATGCCGTAACGCGCGGCCAGGTCCCTGACGAAGGCCTCGTCGCCATCCGACTCCGTACCCCGCAGCCTATGGTTCAGATGTGCCACCACCAGCTGCAACCGGTATTCTTCCAGTGATGCGAGGATATCGAGAAGCGCAACCGAATCGGCACCGCCGGAAACCGCCACCACAACCCTCTCCCCTTTCCGGAAGAGATCGTGTTCGCGTATGAAGGCAAGGACGGCCTTGAGCATGGAATCCCCTATCTTTTCCCAAACCGCTCGATTTCGGCCCTGAGCCGGTCAATCCTCATCGTTGCGGCAGAGTTCCTCCCCCAACCGCCACCCCATTTCGCCGGATTCGATCCGACAAGGCAACATATACTATAAGCATTGCAGTCGACCATTACCATAATTTCCTATTAGTAATACTCCTCCGCATACTCCGGCACGGCGTCAAGATAACCAGGAATGCCCGCTGCCCGGGCAATGGCAGCATCCACCGCGGCGATGATGTTCTCCCGGTCCTTCGGATAGCTGCCGGCGAGGTTGAGGAAGTTGGAGACGTGGTTGGAGCGCAGGATCGTCCGTGTCGGGTTGAGATGGGTGACCAGTTCCCGGGCCTCTGCCAGGAGCTCGCCCCGGCTGCACTGCTCCAGCCCCTGCACGAACGACTCGTTGTGGCGGTGAAAAAGGGTGAGAAGCGAGAAGTACTCCGGGTTCACCCGGTTTACCCAGGCGACGGTGGCGCGGGCGTGCGCGAGACTGCGCGCCCGTCCGGCAAGGCCAAGGATCGCGGTTACCGAGAGCTTCAGCCCAGCGGCTCGGGCCTTTTCGGCCTCGCACGCCATCTCATCGGCGGTAAACCCCTTGGCTGCAAGGGCCAACGTCGCGTCGTCCCCGGATTCCAGGCCGAAGTAAAGGATGCGCAGCTTCTTTTCCCGCAATACCGCCAGTTCCGAGGGGGACTTGGTGCGAAGGCTCGCCGGCGATGCGTAGGAGCCGACCCGGGCAAGACCGGGGAAGGTGGCGGCCAGGCGGTCGAGGATGGTGACGAGACCGTCGAACGGGTAGACCAGGGCATCGCCGTCGGCGAGAAAAACCCGGTCCACATGGAGTCGGTAGCGTTCGGGGACCTCGTCGATCTCGGCGCAGACCTCGGCCACGGGGCGAATGCGGAACTTCTTCATTTTGTACATGCCGCAAAAGGCGCAACTGTTCTGGGAACAGCCGACGGTGATCTGGAAAATGAGGCTCCGCGCCTCGCTCGGCGGGCGGAAAACCGGTTCTACGTATGTGGGCATGGCTATGACCTCGGCGTTTTCGGCCTTCCGGAAACATCCCATCAGCAATACAAAAAGCCCTGATTTCTCAGGGCTTTTCGGTCTTGTCCGGACCTTGCCGGACTTTATTAATGGTGCAGTCCATTGAACTGACCCCACAACACTTTGATATACCGGCAATTCCAAAATTCAATTTTACCGACATACCTCCAAAAAGACCTCCAAAAACTGGAAGCTGCCCTCTTCTTTGGAGTTGAAATATCTATAGCACATTGCACGGTCAGCGGTCAAAAAAAACCATATATTTAACCTCACCATAATCAACTACCGCCGTCGCAAGCATCTGGGTATCTCTCTGAGCAGTTGATAAATGACAACGCGTTAAAAAGCCTCACCGCTTGGCACAGTGAAGCTTTTCGAGCATGCGAACCTTTCCGGCACTGCTCCATCAGTCCTGCTGGAACAATGCCGTCGACAGGTAACGCTCGCCTGTGTCAGGCAACACGGCAACGATGAGCTTTCCCTTGTTCTCCGGCCGTTTTGCGATCTGTATCGCGGCAAAGGCGGCAGCGCCGGATGAGATGCCGACCAGAAGCCCCTCTTTCTCCGCCAGAAGCCTCCCCGTCTCAAGCGCCTCTTCGTTCTTCACCTTGAATATCTCATCGATGATCCCTGTATTTAGAACATCAGGGACGAACCCGGCACCGATACCCTGGATCTTGTGGGGACCGGGCTGTCCTCCCGAAAGGACCGGCGAGTCGAAAGGCTCGACCGCAACCACCTTGAGGCCGGGCTTCTTCTTCTTGATCACCTCGCCGACACCGGTGATGGTGCCACCTGTACCGACACCGCCAATGATGATGTCCACCTTCCCGTCGGTATCCTCCCAGATTTCCTCTGCCGTGGTGGCTCGGTGAATCGCGGGGTTCGCCGGGTTCTTGAACTGCTGGGGCACATAGGAATTGGGGGTCTCTGCCGCCAGTTCCTCCGCCTTTTCTATCGCCCCCTTCATTCCCTTGGCACCCGGTGTCAGGACAAGTTCCGCGCCGTAGGCCTTGAGCAGGTTGCGCCGTTCGATGCTCATGGTGTCCGGCATGGTGAGGATCAGCCGATACCCGCGCGCGGCGGCGACAAAAGCGAGCGCGATCCCGGTGTTGCCGCTGGTCGGTTCGATGATGATGCTGTTTTTCGTCAGGAGTCCTTTCTCCTCGGCATCCTTGATCATGCTGAAGCCGATCCTGTCCTTCACGCTCCCGCCCGGGTTGAAGGATTCGAGCTTGACCACCAGGTCCGCCACTGCACCTTCCCCTGCGCGCTGCAGCCTGAGCAGCGGTGTTTTCCCAATGAGTTCCGTCAGATTGTTGTGAATCTTGGCCATGTTGTTCTCCTTTTCGGTTTATTTTGTCTCTTTCCCGCGCTATGAGATTATTTGACTTGCCATGAATCCGCGACCATCAAAGCAAAAACTTCGAGTTCGCCAAAGTTCCGAGGGCTTCTTCCACGGTTGATTCGAGCGCCAGCGGCAGAATCCCCCGGGCCAGCAGCGCGTCGATGGCGCCGGAACCGATCCGGGCCGCTGCAACGGCGCGGCAGTCGGAGAGAAGCTCGACCGTCCGGTCGAGCAACTGATCGTTATGATAGATGCCGTCACAGGGAGGAACATTCACCCTCCTCTCGACAAAGCGGGGTCTCCCCCCCTCCAGCAGGTATATCCGAAAATCCCTTGCCCTGCCGAAATGCTGATCGATCTCTTTCCCGTCACTCGTGGCAATTGCGACCCGCGCTTCCACAGTCACAGCCTCCCGTTGTTCCCCGCGACCCTGTCGAACCGCACCTTCTCCTTCCGTTCGATCTGGATCACCCGTGAATCCTGGATTATGATCTCCACCGACCCGAACCGGATTCCCTGGATCGCTTTGAGTATCTCGTTCTCCACCTCTCGCTTCAATTCCGTGGAAACAGGTATGCGTTCCGCCCCCATGTCTCACCTCATTTTGTCTATCAGTTTAGTAGTCTAATGGTTGAAAGAAATGGGCCGATCATGGCCGACATTATCTATTGTTTTGATAGATTATTTATTGCAATGCATTTTTTGTCAATTCTTTTTTTTCAAATATTTGGTCTTTTCAGCAACCGCGTAAATCATCGAGCCGCGACCACGGCGGAAAGTATGTCTTCCGTGAGACGCAGCCCCCCGCTATATCCGGTATAACCGCGATCGAGGACCGCCCGGTTGGCCACCGGAAAGGAAACCGACAGGTGCGGCGCCCCGATCCCCTGGGCCAGTTCCCGCTCCAGCGAGCTCCCGAGCACGAAGGCGGGAGAAAAGGGGTTGTGGTATTTCCGGTCCGCATAACGGGGACGCGAGCTGTTGAGGTGGTTGATCACCTCGCTGCCGTCGGTCTCGAAGACAAGGTTGGTCGAAAAACCCGATTCAAGCGCCCTGAGGCGTCCTCCAAGCCGCTCCTTTTCATCCTCGCCCAACTGGTCAGTGCAGACGGTCAACTCGGGAAGCCACCCCAGGTCGTCGGCCAGGAAACGGGCCAATGCCGGGGCGTAGTTGGCGTCCCCCACCACCACGGCGTAGCGTTGCAGATCGAGGTCATTGTAGCAGTCGGTGAGCGGCTCCAGGTAGCGGTAGTATCGGCTGTTCTCGCTTACGATCACCGCTTCCGTCCGGGTGGGATCGATGCCGAGCCGTTCCGTCACTTCCCTGAGGAAGGCGTCGGAAGCGGAAGGGCCGACCGGCAGGGGTAACGGGAGGTATGGGATACCGTGGACCTCCCGGAAGGTCTCTGCCGCCTCGATGCCGTATACATCGGAGACGACGATGTTCAACTCGGCGGCAGCCGCGTTTTTCAGCCCCGCCTGGGTATCGTCGGTAGCAAAGAAGGAGTTGACCGTGAGCCCGATGGATTCCAGGAGCTTCCGGACCCCCTCTATGTTTCCGCGCCAGAACTGGTCCATATAGGGGACGATCCCCCAGAGGTTGACAAGCCCATTTACGGGTGGCGTCCCCTTTTCCACGTAGTCACGGAAGAGTGCCTGAAGCACCAGGTCGTAGCCGTAATAGGAGGTCCCCTTGAAGCCGCCGGTCTCGGCGCCGACGATGGCGACCCCTTCCTCCCTGAACCCGCTCACCACCGAGCGGATGTCGTCGCCGATCACCTCGGTCACGCAGCCGGTCAGGACCACGAACAGCTCCCCCTTCATTATCCGGAGGGTGTTCCGGATCTCCTCCGTGAGGCGGTCGGTCCCGCCGAAGACCACCTCATGTTCCTGGACATTGGAGCTCGGGACAGTGAGCGAGCCGCAGTAGCCACCCACCTGGAGGCCGCTCCCGCCGTTCCAGGTCCAGGCGAAGTTGCCGGCGCACCCGGAGGCGGCATGCAGAATCGGAATCGCGCCGGGAAGCGCGGTGACGGTCGCTGCCGCCCCACCCAGGGAGCAGACGTAGCGGGGGCGTTCGATAAAATGACTACTCATTGACTGCATCTCCTTTGGTTCAGGTTGATAGGCTGAAGACTGAAGGAAAGATTCGGCATAACCTTAAGCCTTCGGTCTTCAGCCTGTTTTAATATGCGAAAACGGCGACTCCCCGTACCACTCATCGCTGTAAGGGAGCTGGAGATGGCGGCTGAGCTTGCGGTTGTAAATCGGGTTCCTGAGCTGGCGGTGGAGCCTGCGCGCGATCTCATAGACGCCTCGGTAGCCGATGTAGGCGAGCCCAGTGTTGTAAATGACATGGGTCGGAATCCCCAGTTTCGCCGCCGTCATGTTCCCGTTGGCATGACCTAGGAAGAGGTCGGGCCTGATCCGGCTGAGCAGGTTCGCCTCTTCGAAGGGCTGGACATTGGCGATGTCGATCACGTAGTCCTCGCCGGCGGTGGCCGCGAGCTTCTCGTATTCACCTTCGGCGTATGCGTCGTGGTGGAAGGAGCGAATCCCCACCACCCGGAAGCCCAGCTCCTCCAGCAGTTTTGCCGTGGCGAGCGCCCGGAACTCGCCGGCGGAAACGAACACCGTCTTCCCGGCGAAGAGCGGCCGGAACTCTGCCAGCGCCTCCTCCAACTCCGCCTCTTCCGCGGCGATGAGCCGCTCGGCCGCTTCCTCCTGTCCGAAGCGAGTCGCCACGTCCCTGATCCAGAGCCCGGTATTATTGATCCCGATCGGCATGTGTTTCAGGACAAAGGGGACCCCGAACCGCTCGTGGAGGTAGGAAAGGAAATAGTCATCGTGGGTGGGGCAGGTGCTGATGGAAAGGGCTGCGCGGGTCGCCTTCACCATATCGTCGGGACGGGAGAATACCGGGAAGATGTTCACCTCCAGCCCCAGGGAATTAAGGAGCCGCTCCAGCTCCACTTCGTCTACCCTTCCCATGGAGGAGACGTTCATCAGGTTCACGGTCCGTTGCAGGCGGATCTTTTCCCGCCCCGATCCCTCCTCGTCCGGCAGGACCGGCTGCCGTTCCTCCGGATCTTCCAGGAGATTGCGGCCGACCGCATGGAAGACGGCGTCATAGGCAGTGGCCCAGATCTTGGTTTTGAATCCCTCGCAATGGACCGGGAGGATGCGGGCCGCGACCTGGGGCTGGACCTTCTGGGCCACGCCGTCAATGTCGTCGCCGATGATTCCCGGGACGCAGCCCGCCACCACCGTTATGGTCCGCGGCCGGTAGCGGCGGTCCGCCTCGATGATCGCCTGCTCCAGCTTCGGCTCGCCGCCGCTGATGACGTCGGTCTCGTCCAGGGCCGTGGAAAGCCAGACCCCGTCCTTTACCCTCCCCCACCGGACATTCCCCCCCATCCGGACGTTGGCGTTCTGCGAATGGGTGCAGGAGCCGCACCCCAGCGCGGAGTGAAGGAGCACCACGTTGTCGGGGAGGCTGTTGAGCATGGCCAGGGCCGGCAGCAGGAGGCAGATCGACCCCTGGGTGAAGCTCCGCTCCCCGTCCTGGGTCAGGCACCCCTTCCCCTTCCTCGCCAGGCCGCAGACGGTATCGCCATGGGCAATGCACGCCTTGAGCCGCTCTTCCCGCTTTGGCGGGTCTTTGTGCTTGAAATACTCTATGGTTGACATGCGACCTCCCGATATCTCACCGAATCCGTGAGGATTGAGTGTCCTGTGGCGCGAATGTGCCCGAGTTCCAGCCGCAGTAGGCGACATGGAGCAAAGCCCCCCGAAGCGATTCTGCGAAGGGGGGCGCGGAATGAGCCGTACTGCGGCGGAGCGAGGGGACTCTGAGCGCGGCAGGGCGCTCAATTCTCACGGGTTCGGTATCTGTTTCAAAATCCCATGGCGTCGACGAACACCTTGTCGAAGTCGGCCCGGGCCGTCAGCTCCACCTGTTCCACATCCAGGACCAGTTTCTCCAGGCCGCTTCGCAGCTCGCCGTTGATGAGAAGCATCTCGGCCCCTGTCCTGGAGGTGTTGCCGAGAAAGCTCACTTTCCCGGCAACGCCCCGGGGTAGGAGGCCCAGCGTAATCAGGCTCTCCTCACGCAGATGATAGCCGAACGAGCCGGCGATCAACACCCGGTCAATGTCGGCGACTGCCACCCCCTTCTCCTTGAGGAGGAACTCGATTCCCGCCCGGATTGCCCCCTTGGCGAGCTGCACCTGGCGGACGTCCTTCTGGGTCAGGTAAACCCGCTCGGAAACCCGGAACTCCGTCTTGCCATCCGCCTTTGTCAGCCGCGCGGCCAAAAGCGGAAGGAGCGAGGGATCGGCCGGGTCCGCGAAACGGCCGCTTTTCCCGACCATACCGGTCCGGACCAGCTCCCCCACCAAGTCGAGCAGGCCGCTGCCGCAGATGCCCGACGGCTCAGTCTCGCCGATGGTGCGTATTGCAAGGGCTCCGTCCTCCTCCACCTGCGCATACTCCACCGCCCCCCTGGCGGCCCGCATCCCGCATGAGATGTTCATCCCCTCGAAGGCCGGGCCTGCGGCGGTGGAAGTGGCAGTGAGCCTGCCGTCAACGGCGAGGATCATCTCGCCGTTGGTGCCGATGTCGATGAAGAGGATAGTGCCGGGGAGCTCAGTGAGACGCGCAGCCAGCATGCCGGCGGTTATATCGGCCCCCACGTAGCCGGAAATGACCGGCGGCAGGTAGACAATGCCGGCTGGCGCCCCTTGCACCCCAGTTTCGGCCATGGCCAGATAACTCCCCCCCCGCAGCGCCGGGATGAACGGACACTTGCCGATCGGAGCGGGATCGACCCCGGCCGCCAGATGGAGCATGCAGGTATTGCCACTGAACACGGCTTCATGGATGTCGCTGACGGCGATTCCCGCCTGTTCGCCCCCCTCCGCAATCAGGAGGTTGAGCGCGTTGATCACGTCCCGCTGCATGGTTCGCAGTCCGTTTGCCTCCGAGGCAAAGCGGATGCGGGAGAGGACATCCTGGGCATGGAGGCTCTGGGGATTGAGCGCGGAGAGGGAGACCAGTTCCCTGCCGCTCAAAAGGTCAACGAGGGAGACGACAAGTGTGGTTGTGCCGATGTCGATTGCAGCGCCAACAAGCCGGCCGGAAGTATCGCCTGGCTCCTCGGCCAGCAACTCCCCGCCGGCAAAGACCCGCGTGGTCCTTCTTCCGGCATCGAACCGCTTCGTCATGTGCGGCTTCAGGCGCGTCTCATGACCAACGCCCGCGGTGACGATCTTGAGCCCCTTCTCTTCCTTCTCCACCAGATATACCGTCAGGTCGGCCACAGCCTCCGCATGGCAGGCAAGCACGAGTCCATCCCCCTCCCCGGCAAGCTGGCATTCGGCATGAAGTACAAGCGAATCGAGGAGCGCCGGATCGACCCGGACCACGCACTTGCCGCAATGCCCGGCGCCGTTGCAGGGGGTCTCGATGGTGACCCCTGCCAGGCGGGCAGCCGCAAGGATGGTGGTGCCGGGCGGGACCTGGACCGTTTTGTTGTTGGGATGGAAGGTGATGTTCAACAATGCGTTCGCCTCCGTGGCGGTCTTGTAGGGGCAACCCCATGTGGTTGCCCGCCTTTGGGTGGCGATGCAGACAAGGGCGGCCACACAGGGCCGCCCCTACGATTTCACGACCCCCGTCATGGCCTGGATGTTCTCCAGCCGCGACGACGTGCTCAGGCCGCAGGCGGGTGCGATGATGTCCACCCCGTCCCGGACCAGTTGCCCGGTCTGGCGGGCCACCTTGTCTGCCTCCCCCATTTCCAGGAGAAAGGTGCTCACGTTCCCCATGGTGACGAGTTGGGGGAATTCCTCCTTGAGGAGCTTCAGGTTCACCAGGGCGTCAGTGCTGATGGCGTCGCCGCGGATCAGCGGGATAGAGCCCTTTACCGCCTGGAGCTTTCCGCAGATATGGACGATCACCGGTGCGCCCATGCCGTGGACCGCGTCGATCACCCTGTTGAGGTAGGGGACCGCAAAGTCGCCGAAGATCCGTGGGCCGAGGATCTCGCCGGTGGCGGTCGGGTCGCCGATAGCGATGAGGGTGGCGCCGTTGTCCACCAGCTCTTGGGCAAAGGCGACGAGAAGATCGCTCACGTAGGAGAGGACGCGGTGCGCCCCTTCCGGGTCCTTGCGCAGCTCCTTGAGAAAGGTGACCGGGTCGACAATGGCAGCGGCGGTGCTGATCGGCCCGGTCAGGCTGCCGATGACCGGCTGATCGGGGTGGCGGCGGGAAAGGTTGTTGGCAGCCTCCACCACCGTGCCTATGCGGCCGCTTTTCAGCATCCCGGAGATGTCGCGGAACTCCACCTGCCGCACCGAAGGAAAGGGCTCCCTCTCGATCTTCGGCTCGCACTCAAGGCTCCCGAAATTGATCTCGCTCCCGAGAACCTCGGCCTCCACCGTCATGCAGAAGGGGATGCCGATGTTCTCGAACCCGGTGGCCCGGTGGACGTCGGTGGCGATCTCCGCCATGAGCCCGGCATCGCCATGACCGGCTGGCAGCGTATGTCCGGTTGTCTCCATCACGTCGACGATGGCCGCGTTCATCATCCCGCCGGTGCAGATGACGGGGGGACGGTCGATGGACTTCTTCTGCAATACCCGGACCAGCCGCTCCCTGGGGCTTGTTGAACTCATGTGACGGGCTCCTGTAAAACCAAAAAGATATTACTCGCGCAAAGGCGCAAAGGCCGCAAAGGAGAGCGAGAAACGGTTTATCATTAAATCCAGAAGAGTTTTTGTCTTGATGTTCTTTGCGCCTTGGCGGCTTTGCGCGAGACGATTTTCAGGTTCTTCCTCCAAGCTTTTCCGGCCTGACCGGCCAGCCGATCTCCCGCACCGCGTCCATCATGGCGTGAATGTTGGCGAAGGGGGTCTCCGTGGGGAGGCTGCACCCCGAGGCGACGATGTATCCCTTCGGGCTGTCGTGGGCTACACACACGCAGTCGATCACCCCCCTGCGGACGTCGGCCGGCGTCCCCTGGAGCATCACCTCGGACGGCCGCACGTTCCCCATGAGCCGGACCCGCTCACCCACGGCAACCTTGGCGTCCGCAAGGCTCGCCTCGTTGTCGATGCTCAGGCAGTCCGCCCCTGCCTCGGCCATCGCTTCCCAGATCTTCGAGGTCCGGCCGCAGATGTGAAGGGTGACGCTCCTGCCGCGCGAGTGGATATGGCCAATCAGCTCCTTGAGGTAGGGGAAGGCGAATTCCCTGAACTGGCGCGGGCTGATCACCGTGGCTGAGGCCATCGGGTCGGTGAGGCTGGGGGTCGCTCCGGCTTCGATGATGGCGTCGGCGTAAGCCAGGCACGACTCCAGCGCCAGACGGCAGAGGCGATGG
This sequence comes from Geobacter sp., assembly GCA_016177775.1. Lineage (GTDB taxonomy): Bacteria > Desulfobacterota > Desulfuromonadia > Geobacterales > Geobacteraceae > JACOUQ01. Next base: position 276,793 of record JACOUQ010000015.1, on the reverse strand, counting down.
ACCGCTTCCGGGTCTTTCAGGGTCAGGCGCACGAGCTGTTCCGCGCCGACCAGCAGAGACGCGGTGGTGAAGGGGGCGCAGAGGGCCCCGGTAACCGGCACCTCGCCACCCACCGCGTCCGCAACCCTGCGCATCGCTTCCAGGTGAGCGGGAATCAGACCGTCGCGACTCGGGTTGAGGGGCCGCAAGCGGTCTATTTCTGCGATATCGGTTATGGCCGGCGCGTCGAGGTAGGCGGTCTCGTCTTCGGGGACCTTCACCCGCGCCCCCATGGCTTCGGCCTGCACATAGAGGTCGGTGAAGACCCGGATCACGTCGAAGCCGAATCTGCGGTAGGCGGCCACCTGGGCATCGGCCAGAAGCCTGGCGTCGCCGCGGATGGCGGATACTTTTACCCCGATGACCCTGGCCGCTGTGTTGCCGATTATCGGGACACAGGGGAGGCGGTCGAGCGGCTCTCCCTTGGTCATCGCCGCGAATCTCTGCAACGCGTTCATGCGACCACCTGCACTCCGCCAACTCCTTCAAGGAGCCGTTTAGCCACCTTGACCGCCTCGGCGGCGTTCACCGCGTAGCCGTCGGCGCCGATCCTCTTCGCGAAACCTGGGGAGATGGGGCCGCCACCAACCATGACCTTGAATCCCGCGCGGATCTGCTCCTCTTCCAGGATCTTAACCACCTTCCCCATGCCGTCCATGGTGGTGGTCATGAGGGTGGAGAGAGCGATGATGTCGGCATCGATCTCCTTGGCGGTGTCCACGAATCTGCGTGGAGGCACGTCCCGCCCCAGGTCGGTGACCTCGAACCCCCCGGTCTCCAGCATGATCCGCACCATGTTCTTGCCGATGTCGTGGGTGTCCCCTTCGATCACGCCGATGACCACTCTCCCCTTTTTCTCGCCGGTCCGCTTCAGATGCGGCTTCAAGACATCGAGACCGGCATACATGGCATCGGAACACATCAGCAGCTCTGGAATAAAGTACTCTTCCTCCTCGAAAAGCTGTCCCGCCCGCTCCATCCCGTGGGAAAGCCCCTTCTCTATTGCCTCGTACGCGTCTTCCCCCTGGCGGACCACCTCCTCCGCCACCTTGACCGTCCGCTCCTCCTCCATCTCCACCACCGACTCCGAGAGTTCCCGGAAGAGCTCCTCTTTTGACTTTGCCATGATCCAATCCTCCGAAGTTTTCCGCAGAAAATAAAAAAGGCTGAGGTCTTTTCCGTGGAAAAAGAAAACCTCAGCCTCCGGTTGTCCGGTCAGCCGGCAGATATTTGTCGGGAGTATAAAAAAGCTGCCCGAGAATTGCAAGAACTTTTTCGACAAACTCTATTTACCAAGTAGTTTAGATTGCCGCGCCTTCCCTGATAACTCCGGTTTCCAGCTCGAAGATGCGGTCACCCCATTGCCGGGCCCATGACCGGAGTTCCGGCTGATCGAGCGGAGTGGGGATGGTGGTGTTGTCGTTCTCTATGATTAGACCCGCGAGCCTTCGATAGATGTAAGCCTGATTGGAGTTCGGCGCGACCTCGATGACGGTCTTGCCATACAGCTCGCTCTGCAGGGTTATCAGCGATCTTGGTATGAATGAGATCACGCCTGAGCCGGTCTTCCCGGCAAAGTCTGTTATGTACGACTCTGCAAAGGATGAAGTGAGCCCGTTCGCGATGATGCCGCCAAGGCGGGCGCCCCCCTCTCGGCCAAACCGGCTGATGGTCCTGAAGATGTTGTTGACCGCGTAGAGTGAAACCAGGTCAGGTGAGCTGACCACGTAAGTTTTTCGGACCAGGGAGTTCTTCATGGGGAGGGCCAGGCCGCCGCAGACAATCTCTCCCGGCACGTCGTAAAACACGACATGGGGGTCGACTTCGGCGAACACCCCCCCGTCGGTAAGGGCGGAAAGGGCCGCGGCAATCCCCTCGCCCGCGCAATCCCCGGACTGATAGATGTCCCCCAGCTCAATGCAGCGGACCCCGTTGAATCCCTCGAGCGTCACGTCGCCGGCACGCACTTTCCGCCCTTCCCGCAGCAGTTCCAGCACCGACGGCCGCTTATTCTCTCCTGTAAGCAGGGTGGTCGAGTCGTCGCGGGGGCCGCAACCGATAAGGAGCACGCGTATCCCCTTTTCCGCAAGCGCCGCGGCTACGTTGGTCGCAATGGTCGACTTCCCTACTCCCCCCTTCCCGTAAAATGCAATGTGCTGTGCTGACATGGAATATCCTTTCAACCCCAGATCAAATCTGGTAATCCCCGCCCGCGAACACGCGCAGATTGCGAGGACGGATATAGACAGCCTCTCCCACCCGCAGAGCCAGCTCCCGGTAACGCTCCCTCGTCAGCTCGGCATCGATCAATTCCCTGGTGTCGAGCCGTTCCAGCTCCAGGCGGGCCACTGCCCCGGCCCCCTGGATGTGGCGGACGACCGATTCTATATCCTCGTGGTTTCTGCGGCTGCGGTATATCTCTATGTCGTAGGGGCGGACGTAGGCGACGGCCGGGATGTTGTCGCCGGAACCGAAATCCGGCACCTCGATGCTGATGTTGTCGATCCGGGCCTCCCCGCCGTCGATCCTGCCGTGGAACAGGTTCACGTTCCCGAGGAAGTTATAGACAAACGGCGAAGCCGGGTTATCGTAGACCTCCTCCGGAGTCCCCATCTGCTCCACCCGCCCCTCGTTCATCACCACGATCCGGTCGGCCACCTCCAGCGCCTCTTCCTGGTCGTGGGTGACAAAGACGCTTGTGACGTGGATCTCATCGTGGAGACGGCGCAGCCAGCGTCTCAGTTCCAGCCGCACCTTGGCGTCCAGGGCTCCAAACGGCTCGTCCAGGAGGAGCACCTTAGGCTCCACCGCCAGCGCCCTGGCCAAGGCAACCCGTTGCCGCTGCCCGCCAGACAGCTGGGACGGATAACGGTCCGCCAGCTGCTCAAGCTGGACGAGGCGCAGCAGCTCAAGGACCTTTTCCCTGATGGCGCCCTTGGCAGGACGCTCCTTGCGCGGTTTCACATTCAGGCCGAAGGCGACATTGTCGAACACGGTCAGGTGCCGGAACAGGGCGTAGTGCTGGAACACGAAACCGACCTGGCGCTCCCGCACGTGCAGGTTGGTCGCATCTTCCCCCGAGAAGTGGATCTTGCCGCCATCGGGGGACTCAAGGCCGGCGATGATGCGCAGAAGCGTTGTCTTGCCGGAGCCGGACGGCCCCAAAAGCGCCACCAGCTCTCCTGACGGAACGGTTAGGCTTACATTCCTGAGCGCCTCGAAGGTGCCGAATTTCTTGTTTACGTCGCGAATATCGATGCTCATGTATTGCCTTTCGTGATCGTGTAGGGGCAAGGCATGCCTCGCCCTCTTACTGCTATTGCCTTTGTCGGGCGACGCATGCGTCGCCCCTACGCCTCTTTCCTCATCTTCCACTCCGCCACGCTCTTCACCGCCAGGGTTACCAAGGCGAGCAGAGCCAGGAGGGACGCCACGGCAAAGGCCGCCGCGTAGTTGTATTCGTTATAAAGAATCTCCACATGCAGCGGAACCGTATTCGTCGAACCCCGGATGTGTCCCGAGACTACGGAGACCGCGCCGAACTCCCCCATTGCCCTGGCATTGCAGAGAATCACTCCGTAGATGATTCCCCACCGGACGTTCGGCAGGGTAACGCGGAAAAAGGTCTGGAGCCCGCTAGCGCCGAGGACCGTTGCCGCCTCCTCCTCGTCCTTCCCCTGGGCCTCCATGAGCGGGATCAGCTCACGGGCCACGAAGGGAAAGGTGACGAAGATGGTGGCGAGCACGATCCCAGGCACGGCAAAGATGATCTTCACGTTGTGCTCCTGGAGCCATGGCCCCAGCCAACCCTGCAGGCCGAAGAGGAGGACGTAGATGAGGCCGGAGATGACCGGCGAGACCGAGAACGGCAGATCGATCAGGGTGATGAGGAAGCTCTTGCCGCGAAATTTGAATTTGGCGATGGCCCAGGCGGCAGACACCCCGAAAACCAGGTTGAGCGGCACGGCGATGGCCGCCGTCACAACGGTCAGCTTGATGGCAGTCAGGGCATCCGGCTCGCGGATCGCCTCGATATAGGCATCCCACCCCTTCTCCAGCGCCTGGCTGAAGACCGCGGCCAGGGGGACGAAGAGGAAGAGCGCAAGGAATGCCAATGCCGAAGCGATGAGGAACCAGCGGACCAAAGCCGGCTCGGTCATCCCCCTGCCGGCAAAGGCTGTGGAATCTCTATTTTTTCTTCCCGGAAGATGCACGAGTTGTTTCTCCTCTGATTCTTACGGCAATTAAGCGTCCCTTGGTAGGGGCAACCCTGTGTGGTTGCCCTGATTTGGCAGCGGCCACGCAGGGCTGAAGGGCGGCCACGCAGGGCCGCCCCTACTCAGCGTATCTTCTGCTCCACCACTGAAGGAGATTGACGGCAAAGAGTAGGATGAACGACGCCCCCAGCATCACCGAAGCGATGGCCGTTGCGCCGGCGTAGTCGTACTGCTCCAGCTTGGTGATAATGAGGAGCGGGGTAATCTCGGAGACCATCGGCATGTTGCCGGCAATGAAGATCACCGAGCCGTACTCTCCCACTGCCCGGGCGAACGCCAGGGCGAATCCGGTCAGGACAGACGGCAGCAGAGTCGGGAAGAGGACCCGGCTGAAGGTCTGCCAGCGGCAGGCTCCCAGGCAGACAGCAGCCTCTTCCACCTCGCTCTCCAGCTCCTCCAGGACCGGCTGGACCGTCCGGACCACGAAAGGAAGGCCGATAAAGGTCATAGCCACGAAGATCCCGACAGGGGTGAAGGCCACCTTGATGCCGCGTGGCTCCAGGTACCTGCCGAGCCAGCCGTTAGAGGAGTAGACCGTGGCAAGGGTGATGCCGGCTACCGCTGTCGGGAGCGCGAACGGCAGGTCCACCAGGGCGTCCACGAGCCTCTTCCCCGGAAACCGGTAGCGGACCAGGACCCAGGCGACCAGCACGCCAAAGAAGGCGTTGGCCGCCGCAGCCATGAGCGCCGCGCCGAAGGTGACCCGGTACGAAGCCAGCACCCGATCCGCTGTCACCGCACCAACGAACTGCTGCCAGGAGAGGTCGGTCGACTTTATGACCAGCGCCGAGAGCGGGATCAGGACAATCAGGCTCAGGTAGAAAATGGTGTACCCGAGGGTCGGGCCGAAGCCCGGGATGACGGAATTTTTTTTGTTATGCAATGCCATTTCAGTTTCCGTAGGGGCGTACCCGTGTGTGCGCCCATTCTGATGGGGTAACAGGGCGGACACATAGGTCCGCCCCTACCTTATATTACTTCGAAGGTGTATAGATCTGGTCGAACACCCCGCCGTCGGCGAAGTGCGTCTTCTGGGCCTTGCGCCACCCGCCGAAGACCTCGTCAATGGTGATGAGCTTCACCTTTGTGAAGGTCTTGGCGTATTTAGCGGCCACCTTCTTGTCGATGGGGCGGTAGTAGTTCTTCGCCGCCAGTTCCTGACCTTCAGGGGTGTAGAGGTATTTCAGATACTCCTCGGCCACCTTGCGGGTCCCCTTCCTGTCCACCACCTTGTCCACCACCGTAACCGGCGGCTCAGCCAGAATGCTGAGCGACGGAACCACGATCTCGAACTTGTCCTTCCCCAGCTCGTTCACCGCCAGGAACGCCTCGTTCTCCCATGCCAGGAGCACATCGCCCTGCCCTCTCTGGACAAAGGTCGTGGTGGAGCCGCGGGCGCCGGAATCGAGCACCGGGACATTCTTGAACAGTTTTGTCACGAACTCCTTCGCCTTGGCATCGTTCCCCCCCTTCTGCTTCAGGGCATAGGCCCAGGCAGCCAGGTAGTTCCAGCGGGCACCCCCGGAGGTCTTGGGATTGGGGGTGATGACCGCCACACCCGGCTTCACCAGGTCATTCCAGTCCTTGATCTTCTTGGGATTCCCCTTGCGGACCAGGAAGACGATGGTGGAGGTATAGGGGGAACTGTTGTGGGGGAGGCGCTTCTGCCAGTTTTCGGGGATCAGCTTCGCCTTGTCGTGGATCTCGTCGATGTCATAGGCGAGCGCCAGGGTCACCACGTCCGCCTCCAGGCCGTCGATCACCGCGCGGGCCTGCTTGCCGGAGCCGCCGTGGGACTGCTTCACGACCACATCCTCGCCGGCCTTCTTCTTCCAGTACTTGGCGAATGCCGCGTTAAAGTCCTGGTAAAGCTCGCGGGTCGGGTCGTAGGAGACGTTGAGGAGGTTCACCTCCGCCAACGCCCCGAGTGGGAATGAGAGGACAAGGAGAGAAACAAGCGCGATTTTCCGAATGTTTTTAAGCAACATGACCAGCCTCCTTTGTTGTTCTACTCTATAGACAGAGTAGTGTTTTGGGACAAAAATTTTTTGTTTCGTGAAGCCTGAAAGTATAATTATAAATCTATAGATTGAGTAGTGTTATAGAATAAAAAAATTCTAGATTACGAAATCGAGGACGTTCTTACCCTGCTTCCTGGCGTGATCGATCTTTTCCAGCACATCGGCAAGGGTGGTATTGTCGAGGATATTGGCCATGGCATCACGGACATCCTTCATGACCATCCTGATACCGCAGGTAGCCTCATCGTCACACTCATCGCAGTGGGCATAGGCGGTCTCGCTGACACAGGGTACCGGGGCCAGCGGGCCTTCCAATATCCGGATGACCTGCCCCATGCTCACCTTCCGCGGCGGCTTCCCGAGGAAATACCCGCCACCTTTACCCTTCTTGCTCTGGAGGATACCGTTGTTCTTGAGGGCAAGGAGAATCAACTCCAGAAATTTCTTGGGGATCCGCTCTTCCTTTGCAAGATCGGCGATGAGGATCGGCCCCTTGTCATATTCCTGGGCAAGATAGATGAGCGCCTTGAGCGCGTATTTTGTTTTTTTCGAGATCATTCTTTTTCTCTATCTCTCCGATAGACAAATGTATAACAATTACTCGCCCGTGAGTCAACAATTTTTTTCATTTTTCGGAGAAAAACAGGGCAGGGGCTTCACTAGCCCCTGCCCCACAGCGAATATGGTCAATTTATATCAGAAGAAGTAGTAGAGCGCAAGCCGGGCGATATTGGCCTCACCCGTGTCGGCTGTTCCGGCGAGTGGACCGGCGCCGCTGGCCACATTACCGTATTTGGTCTTGAGGTGCTGGTATTCCGTGGCCACCCGTATCGCTGCGTTCAGGTCATAAGAGACGTTAGCGAATACGAGCTCGTTGTATTTCTCGAAGTTCGTGTTGTTCCTGTAGTTGGCATAGTTGATGGCGTTCCTCCGGCCGTATCCGGCGGAGATTCCGAGGTCCTGGGTGGTGTAGAGGATGAACTGGCCGGCGATGCCGTATCCCTTCGCCGCCTTCAAGTCGGTACCGACGCCTCCCGGCCTGACCGTATTGGCGCCGGTGGCACCGTTGGCGTTCAGATTGGCGGCCAGGTAGGTCTGCCCCTCGAACGACAGGGTCCTGGCGCGGTTCTTACCGTCAACCGATCTCAGTACCGGCACGAACGTATAGAAACCGGCCCCCCAGGAATCGAGCTTCTCGGACTGTCCCTGGATGTGGTTGTTGCCGTAAAGGCCGAAAAAGCCGGCAGTGAAGTTGTTCTGGCTGAGCCCGTAGTAACCGGGGGCAACCCCTAGGGCTTTGCTGATGAAGAGCGCCTGCCCGACGACATTCGGTTGCACCCCCCATGTGTCGCCGGTGGTGCCGGGCGACCCGGCCGTGCCGGACGTCGAGTTGTTCTCCTGGTATGGGGTCTGGACGGCGAGGACGAGTTTCAGGGAGTTGTCCTTGCTCAGGTTGACCCGTTGGGTCAGCCTGATCTGCGGGTTTCTCGTCCCAGGAGCAAAGCCCGACTGGGCGCCGGAGTTGAAATCAACCGTATTGCCGGAGAGTATCCCGAAATTGTCGCCGCTCTGCCCGAAGAGGACCTGGGTCTTTCCCCAGTCGATGTTGGCATAGGCGTGGCGCAGGCGCGGGCTCGGATTCAGGTTGTTGCTGTTGTCCCCCTGGTGGAAGTCGAACTCCACAAGGCCGGTCGTCTTTGCGCCCAGCAGGGTGGGGCCGTTGGTCTTGAACCAGAGGCGGGACTGCCGGACTGACAGGATCGACTGGTCCCGTTGTCCCTGAATTGAGGATCTCTTCGGCACGTTAGACGGCGTGAGAAAGCCGGTCGGGCCGAAGTTGACCGAGTTATAGGCGTAGTCGAGCTTGACAAAGCCGCCGATGGCAAGATTGAACTTACTGGTTGTGGGGGCCTGCAAGGCCCCGTAAATGCCGGGCGCGACTTCGCAATTCGGTTCGAAATCGCAATTGAAGGGGGTCTGGGCCGGGCCCTTTGCGGGCTCTTCGGCGGCCAGGGCCGGTGTGGCGGCAAACAGCGCTACGGCAAACAGTACTGACAATTTCTTCATTTATTATCCTCCTTGGTGTGGTCTACATCAGGATTAATTTCCAGTTCGACAAAATCACCCGGTTTGATTATTGCGGCGTCGGAAGTTTCGGCATACGCCCCGTCCGGTCCCACCAGCGCGGCGACAGTTATGGACGCAACCCGCTCTCCCGGCGCGAAGCCGATCCCCTTGACCGTTTCCCCGCCCCGATACACGGTGAGCCGCTGGCCGGTCTTGAGCCCTGTTTCCGCCCCGGCGTCCACGTACACCCTTCCTCCGCTAACGTTCACTACCCTGCCGTACCAGGTGAACCATTCCAGTGAACTCAGAACCGCGTCGGTGAGGCCACCGAGCGTTTTCCGCTCCGCATCCTCCCGAGTTTCATCCTTCGCGGCAGGGGGAACGGTCAGAGTGAAGGAGCGGATGAGGACCGGGCCACGGATATCGTAAAGATCGGCCTTGATGCGTGACCCCGGGCCGGTCCCTTCCGGCGCCGCAAGAACCAGGGCAGGCCCCCCGCCCGGCTGCGCGTCGAGGGCGCCGAGGTACGCCAGCCGTTGCCGGTCGGACTCGGACACGCTGGATACCGGCTTGACATACGGGCGAATGATGTTTCCGCGGCTGAGCAGTTGCTGAAGCCGCGCCCCGAGAGCCGGCCCTCCCGGCTCAAATACCGCCAGCCGAAGTCGAAGCCGGTAAGACTTACGTTGCAGGGCTAATCCCTGGTCACTTGACGGTGCCTGGGTTGTCCCAGCCACCTGTTCATACCCCTTCTTCAGCAACTTCTTTCCGCGCGGGACCCCCTTCTCCACGTAACTCCGAGGCACCCATATCTTCGGTGAATCATTGGTTACGGGATCATAAAAGGGATTGTCGATTTCCACGTAATCCTCGGTACTGACTGCCTGACGATTAACCGCGCACCCCCCGAGAAGAACCGATGCCGCCATGATGAGAAGGGAGGCCCAGCGGACCCACACCCTGATCGCCATCGATCGTTCAATCCCGACCTGTTTTTCACCCTCCACGCCCAATACGCTCTGCTGCATAATCACCCTCTCTTTCCGGCAAAAACGCCGGAACCCCAGCGGGGCCGGCCTCCAGTTATCTGGTCAGCTTTTGCCATTTATTCTATTTGTTTAGTAGACTTTTGAGGTAAAAAAATTTAATCCCTACTTCGCGATCTCTTCGCCACCACCTCCCTGTAGGCCTTTTGAAACGCCTCCAGGACAAAACCCTTCAATACCTTTTCGTCCCTTCCTATCACTATCAGCGGCACCGCGCTGCTCCTGTACCTGGTTTGCAGCTCTTCCATGTAACTCCCGTCCACGGTCACATCCTTCTTCACGAAGGGAATATCGTTTTTCGCCAGGTATTCCATGGCAGCCTTGCAGCTGGCGCACCATGGGGTTGAATAGATCACCACTTCCGGGTACATCGCCCCCCCGGCGGCAACCGGGCCTGTTCCGGCCAATGCCATGGAGAAGCTGGCAAGAAGAACCGCCAGGAACGTGAATCCGACCATTTTTTTCATGTTTTCCCTCCTGAGCCGTGGAAGCGGGCTGCAGAATGAAAAAGTTTGAGACAAAAAAAGACCGGACGCTGCAACGCATCCGGTCTCTTGTCGATCAAGTCAACCTTTAGTCTATTAGTTTTATAGATTTTATGTACTGTACCTTACCGGTTTAAAATCAAGCTGTCAATCATTTTTCCCAATATTTAACTGAAGCATTACCTTTCAGTCACCGACCGTCTCCGTCTCAACCTCGTAACTCCTGAACCGATAATAGCTGGCGATGGCGAGGATGCCGGTGAAAAGCGCCACCGGAGTAAGGAACGCCGCCTGCACCGTCAGAAGCTCGCCCACCACACCGCCCAGGACAGGGCCGAAGGTATTGCCGACGGCGATGCTGAGACTGAAGAGGGCGGCGATCTTCCCCTTTTCCCCCGCGACGCTACCAATTTTGGTCAGGCTGCAGAGGCTCAAAAGTCCGGTGCCGACGCCGTAGATGGTGCCGCCAAGAAGGAAGAGCGGGAACCCTTGGGCCGTGGCCAGCAGGATCATCCCTGTTGTGACAAGAAGGGAGGCGCCGGTAAACACCTGGCCGGCTGAATACCGGAGCAGCAGGCGTCCGCCGCAGAACAGGCTCGACATGGCCGCGGACCCCTGGAGGATGATGAGGAAGGAGATCGCACGTATCGGCAGGTGTAACACCTCCACCGCCACAGGGGGGGCGAAGGTGCGGAAGATCATGAAAATGGCCGCGCCGAGGCATTCGATCCCCAGCACTTGGAGAAGCAACGGATCGGCAAGGAGCGCGCGCAGCTTGCCCCATTCTCCTGTGTGTGACTGAACTGCCGTATCGGCCACCTCCCGGAACCCACGGAGGCGGCGATAGAGCGATATCAGGACCGCAAGGGAGAAGACGGCCGCCACCACCAGGAAGGTGAGGGGATAGAGGTTCTCCTGGAGCAGAAGGCCGCCGGCGACCGGCCCGACCAGGTAATAGCCGAGCTGGGTCGAGCCCCGCTGCCATCCGGCCTGGGTCTGGTCCAGAAACGGCAGGCGCTTCAGGAACCCGGCCTGGAGAGCGAGGAAGCTGACCGATTGCGCCATCCCCTGGAAAAGCATCACCGCCATGAGCGCCCACGGCGAGGATACCAGGACCAGCGCACCCACAAGAATGGCGCACAGGGACGTGCCGTGGAAGTAAAGCCGGCGTGCCCCGATACGGTCGATGAGGAGCCCGGAAGGGATGATAATCAGCATCCGCCCAACGCTGCTCACCCCGGCGATCAGGCCGAGCTGGACAGTGTTCGCGTGCAGATAAAGGGCGTACAGCGGCAGGGCCAGTTGCAGAATCCCGCTGGCGCAGCCGCAGAGGAAATTGAGGGAGAGGAAACTGAGCAGCCCCTGCCGGGACGGATGCCCGGCCTGCGCCATCAGACGCAGCTCCAGTCGATTGGATTCGTGAAGCATATAATATTCAACTTCCTCATGCCGCCCGGGCAGCCTTCTCTTTCCCGCCAGAAAGCCGTACCAGTTGCACCCCTTGCGGGCTTGGCGACCTGGCGAAGTCTAGTATCTTGATCTCGACCGGTTCCACCCGGTAGAACAGATGCTCTATCAACTCCCCCCGCGCCGCCCGCTCCTGGTAACGGAGGTTCCTGGCGCCAATGAGGGCGATGATCCGCTCCTGGTCGTCCCTGTCGTCGACGCGCCGCGCAATTCCGGATATGGTTATGTTGACGAATGTCCGGAGATGCTGGTTTTCATGCTGGAAAAGGATGGAGACGTGGGGGTTTTCCTCGATCTGCCGCACCTTGTCCGTATCCCTGTGGGTCGAAAAGACCGGTGAAATCCCCTCAGCGGCAAAGGCTGCCATTGTCCTCAATGCCGGATTGCCGTTCTTCACCGTTGACAGGGTAATGAAGCGCGTCTTGTTCAGATATTGGGATAGATGTACGTGGTTGAAGCCCATGGGTTCCTCCTGATACAGGCTGAAGGCTGAAGGTTAAGACTGAAGAGGAGACTCGGTCTACCTTCAGCCTTCAGCCTGACAACCTGCCTTTCCTACCTGTTGCTCACCAGGACGCTGACTATCTCGGTGGCGAGGCGCAATCCCCCCCTGAAACCAACATACCCCTGGTCGGTGATTATCCTGTTGGTGATGGGATAGGAGATGCCCCAGAATGCCGCCTTGATATCAGCCGCCAGCGGCCGGTCAAGAGTGCTCCCCAGGACAAAGGCGGGGCTGATGGGGGTGCCGTACGGGTCATCCTCCTTCGCCAACTCCTCTTGCAGACGGGCCTGTACCTGGCTGGTGTCGGTCTCGAACACCACCTTGGGCCGCAGATCGGGCTCGATTGCAGCGAATCTCTCCTGCACCCGTTTCTTCTCCTCATCGGTCAAGACATCGGTGATCGCCGCGAAGTACGGAATCCAGCCAAGGTCGTTGGCGACGAACCGGGTGGCGGCATAGGCGTAGTCGGCGTTGCCGACGACCACGGCAAAGCGCTGGAAGTCCTGGTCGGTGAAGAGGTCGGTAAGGGGGTTGATGAAACTGTAATACCATCGGCTCTCCTCGTCGATCACATTCTCCACCTGCTGCCGGTCGAGGTTGAAGCGCTCGGCTATTCTCCGCAGGAATTCAGTCGTGGCAGTGGGGCCGATGGGGAGCGGCTCGTTCACGAAGGGGATGCCGTGCGCCTCTTCGTAAAGGCGTGCCGCCTTATCGCCGTGCACGTCGGACAGGACGATGGTCAGGGCCGCCTGGGACGAGGTTTTCAGCGCCGCCAGGTCGTCGAAGGGGGTGAGGAAGGTGTTGACCTCCAGGCCGATGGCGGTGAGGAGGCTTTTCAGTTCCGCGAGGTTCCCGCGCCAGAAGACGTCCTGGGCCGGCACCAGGCCGAGGATGTTGACCAGCCTCGGGTTTTTCGGCAACCCCTTCTCCACGTACTGGTTGATGATGGCGTCCCAGATGAACTCGTAGCCGACGGAGGAGTCCCCCTTGAAACCGCCTGTCTCGGCGAAGATCACCGGCTTTCCTTGCTTGCGGAATTCCCCAACCACCGACTTCACGTCGTCCCCGATGATGTCGGTCATGCAGCCGGTGATGACGGCGTAGAGATCGGCGTCGACAACCTTGAGGGTCGATTCGATCTGTTCCGCCAGCCGCTCCTCGCCGCCGAAGATGATCTCCTTCTCGACTATGTTGGTGCTCGGGGTTGCCCTCCCGTCAGTAACGGTGGTCCCCCAGTAGCCGCTCCCCACGGTGGCGGCGCCGTCGGCGCTGGCCGCGCAGCCGGGGGAGGCATGGACTATGGCCACCGCCCTGTCGATGGAATTGATGGTGACAAGCGCCCCGCCCAGCGCGCACTGGTAACGGGGGCGTTCTATGAAGGTGCCGGTACTCATATATGAATCTCCTTATTTGAAATCTTCTGTAGGGGCAATCCTGTGTGGTTGCCCGTTTTCGGGATGAAGCGGGCGGTCACGCAGGACCGCCCCTACATAATTCACGATCAAACCGTCCTTTACGCCGCCGCCGATTCCGGCTCCGACGTCTCCTCCGGCTGGAAGCTCTTGATATATTTGAATGCGTTCTCCTCGTACCACTCCTGCCGGTAGGCGCCCGGCACATGGCGGCTCAGGTTCGTGTTGAAGGAGTGGTTGCGGAGGATGCGGGCCGTCTTCTTCGCCACCTCGTAGAAGCCCCGGTAACCGACGTAATAGTCGAATATCCGGAAGATGGTGATGGTCGGAAGCCCCAGCCGCGCTGCCCAGGCGTTGTCCCAGATATGGCCGGCGAACAGGTCGACGTCGATTTTCTTGAGGAGATTCACCAGCTCGAAGGGCTGGAAGTTGGCGATGTCCACCGGGAAATCCTTCCCTCCTTGCGCCCCCACGATCTTGCCGTAATACTCGGTGCCGAAGTCATCGTGGTGGTAGGAGCGAAGCCCCACAACCTCCAGCCCCAGCTCCTGGAAGAGACCGGCTGTGACCAGCGCCCGGAATTCGCCGGCGGAGAGGAAGACCCGTTTCCCCTTCAGGAGCGGCAGGAATTTCTCCACCGACTTTTTCGCCTGGGCCTCCTCGCGCTCGATGAATGCCTGCGCCTCCTTCTCCAGCCCGAAGTGCCGGGCGATGTCCAGAAGCCAGTTCCGCGTGTTTTCCAGCCCGATCGGCATGTCCTTCAGCACGAACGGGATGCCGTACTCCGTGTGGAGGTAGTCGACGAAATAGTCGTCATGGGTGGGACAGACACTGACGGTCAGGTCCGCCTGGGTCATGGAGCGGATCTTTTCCCGGCTGCCGAAGTTGGGGCCGATGATGACGTCGATGCCGATGGCGTTCAGAAGCCGCTCCATCTCCTGCTCGTCGGGACGGCCGACGGAGGCGAGGTTGATGACGTTCACCACCGGCCGCTCTTCCGGCTTTCTCCCTTCCTTGCGGGGCGGGCGTCCCTCGCGGTCCTTTTCGATGAAGCCGTGGACCATGGCGTGGAAAGCGACATCGTAGCCGGTGGCCCAGATCTTTGTCTTGAACCCCTCGCAGTGGGAATAGAGGAGCGGCGTGTCGATCTGCGCCCTCACCTTCTCGATCACCCCTTCCAGGTCGTCGCCGATGATGGACGGGGCGCAGGTCTGAATGACGATGATGGATTTCGGTGCAAAGCGCCGGTCCACCTCCAGGATCGTCTCCTCCAGCCTCCCCTCCCCCCCGTGTACCACGTCCGCCTCTTCCAGGTTGGTGGAGACCCATATGCCGTCCTTGGCATTCGGGTTCCCCCGCAGCAGGTGGTGGAGCTTCATGCTGACATTGGTGCCGAAGCCGGTGGAGCCGCAGCCGATGGCGCCATGCACCACCACCGCCGTCTCCGGCAGCGTCAGGAGCATGCCGAGCGTCGGCAGGAGCTGACAGAGCCCCGCCTGCGAAAACCCCCGCTCGCTGTTCTTCAGGCAGACCTTGTTTTCCCTCCCGATCCCGCAGGCGCTCCCGCCGTAAGCCATGCAGGCCGCCACCCGTTCTTCCCTGCCTGGAACCACTTTGTCTTCTTTCAAACCCATGGTGTTCACTCCTTTCCCGAGCTTCTACTTGCGAGCAAGCTCTTATCAATCACTTCGTCAGTTCCGAAATCAAACCTGTATCATTTCCTTTCACCTTTGCCGTCTTACCCTTCTTTTCCTTCTTTTTCCTCTCAATCGGCTGGTTGAAGGCATTGGTAAAAATCTCGCCCGTCCTGATCCCCGGCTTGACCTCGCCGTAGTCTGTCAGGAGGCTGATCCAGAGCTTAACGCTGTCGTCCTTGATGATCCCGTCCGGGGCGTAGTGGTTGACGCTCACCTGCGCCGGGTCGACCTTTGCCCTCTTGGCGAAGACGATCTTCGCCTTCTCCGGGTTGGCGTTGATCCAGTTGTTGGTCTTGGCAAGTGCCCTTACAAAACGCCTCACCACGTCCGGCTTCTCTTTTATGAACTTTTCAGAGAAGTATTGGGGAGTTGCCCCACCCTGAGTACCCCAGACGTCGTAGTCGGTGAAGAGTATCCGCAGATCGTTCCCCTTTTTCGCCAGGTCTGCCGGGTTGATGTGGGCGCCAGCCACGTCGGCGTCGCCGTGCTTGACGGCGTCGATCTCCTTGCCAGGCGGAACTACGACGATCGTGAGCTTTCCCTTGGGGCTGGCGACACCGTTTTTCCGCAGCCATTCATAGGGGGTGTACTCATTGCAACCGCCATAGGCCATGATCGCCACCCGCTTGCCGATGAGGTCACGGGGCGACTTTATCGGGCTGTTGGCCGGCACGACGAAGACCATGTGCGGCTGCTCCCTGGTCGTCTCCGTGGCGGCCACCACCGCTTTGATCTTCGCCCCGGCATTGATGCCGGAGATGGTCCGGTTGACATGGGCGCCACCAACGTCGAGCCGACCGGCAATGACTGCAGCCACCAGTTGCGGCGGCGGGACCACGCCGACGAACTCCGCCTTGATCCCCTCCTCGGCGAAGAAACCGAGATCATCGGCAATATAGGGGGGATATACGCTAACGGTCCCGAAAGAGTCCGCCAGCCTGACCACGTCCCCTTTGCCGTTCTCCTTGCTTTCGGCCCTGCTCCCCGCCGGCAGTGCAAAGAACAATGCCGCCATTCCTGCGACTATGAGTCGCCACCATTTTTCGTTCATGTCACTCTCCTTCTCTCGTCCTGATATTGTTTTGTAGGGGCAACCCTGCGTGGTTGCCCGAGTGCGGGGGCCACTCAGGCAGTCCTAACCCCTCAACCTGCATGCACCTCCTCCTTCCACCGGGTGACACGCCGCTCAACCTCCACAAGTACGTAATTGACGGTGCAGCCGATGACCGACAGAGAAAGGATCCCTGCATACATGTCGGGAACGGCGTACGACTGCTCCGCGTAAAAGATGAGGAAGCCGAGCCCGGAATTGGCGCCGAGCATCTCCGCCGCCACGAGGACAAGAATCGCGCTTGCCGCGCTTAAGCGAATGCCGGTCAGGATGGAGGGGCTGGCAGCCGGCAGAACGACCTTGAAGAGGAGCCCAGCTTGCGATATCCCCATGGAGCGGGCCGACTTGACGAGGATCGGGTCAACGTTCTTAACCCCGCCGATGGTGTTGAGCAGGGTCGGCCAGAGGGTCCCCCAGAAGATGATGGCGATCTTGGAAACCTCCCCGAGACCGAAGACAAGTATGAAGACCGGAAACAGGGCAAGGATCGAGGTATTGCGGAAGACCTGGAGCAGCGGATCGACCATTCTTTCGAACCTCTTGAACCACCCCATAAGAACTCCGACCGGAATTCCGACGAACATGGCCAGAACGAACCCGCCAAAGGACCGCTGGAAGCTGCTCAACAGATGCCTGAGTATTTCTCCCGACGCGGTCAGGCGAACCAACGCCCTTATCACGTCGGTGAAAGGGGTGAGAATGAACGGGTCAACGATCTTGAACCGTGGCATAAACTCCCACAGCAGAATGAAGAACAATATGGCAATCCCCTTCTGAAATCCGTTACCCACCTTGCTGGTTAAATCTTCTCGCACCGCTCCTCCAGCCTGCTGACCGAAATTGCCCGAAAATCCAATCATCGCCAAAAAATAAAAA
Organism: Geobacter sp.; assembly: GCA_016177775.1. Lineage (GTDB taxonomy): Bacteria > Desulfobacterota > Desulfuromonadia > Geobacterales > Geobacteraceae > JACOUQ01. Next base: position 259,790 of record JACOUQ010000015.1, on the reverse strand, counting down.
AACCGGAGGCCCCGTCGCATGCTTCTGCGCGAGACCTCCGGTCTGTCCGGTCGATCCACTATTACACTATTAAATTAATAGATTTAATACACTTTAGACTTGAAGAAGTCAACCACTTTTTTCGGGCATTGAAAATTTATTACCCTAGCTCATTTCTCTAGTTGTTCTATAGGCAAATTTATGTTACGTTTTGACCATACCATATTCGCAATGTCAGATAGATTGCAAATGCGAAGAAGGAGGCCATCCATGGCAATGATCGCGGGGAGCATCCGGACATACTTCGGCTTTTTCGAGAGGAAGGGGGTCCGGACCATTCTCGATTACGGGGCGGGCACCCTTCGCAACGCCCGGTTCCTCTCTGAAAAGGGGTTCTCGGTCTACGCTGCGGACGTGCCGGAACAGGTGCGTCGCATCATGCGGATGTCGGCCAGCAACGGCCTGGCGGGGATACTGGAGACGGGGGCCTTGCAACGGGGGGCGCTCGGTGTGGACATGGTGCTGTCGACCTACGTCCTTAACATCATCCCGGACGGCGCGGAGAAATGGTCGTACCTGAAAAACATCAGCATCAACCTCCGCGACGAGGGTTATCTCCTCATCGAAACGCGCTGCCGCCGGGAGGACGCCGCCTGCGGAACCGGCTGCTCCTTCCATGCGAAATGCCCCAGTTGCGTCAAGACCTATTCCCACGACGAGCTGGACAGGCTGGTCACCCCTTTCGGCTTCCGCAGGCTCAGCCATTACTATCGCCGGCATGCCGTTGCCGTCCTGTACCAGAAGGTCGATGACTGAAGCTGCTGAGGAAATTCCGATTCCCGGCGACTTCTGCTATAGTAAGAAAAGGCAGTCAACTTTAGCGTAATAAGGCCCATTTCATGCGCCGCCTTATCATCATCGCGATCACTCTCTGCGCGCCACTCCTCCTTGCCGCCCCCCTGCCGGCCATGGATAGCGGCCACTACGGGGAATTTCAGCAATACCTGCAGCTCCCGGTGTCAAAACTGGCCGAAAAGGCCTCGCAGACCCTGGACGAGCAGGAAGACTGGATTGCCTCCCCTGCCTTCAACCCTGCCGACGAGTTGAGCCTGTTCCGCAATACCCTCCCCGAGTATGTTTTCAAAAGTGCTCCGATTTACACGGCCTACCGGATCGCGACCAAAAAGCCGGACATCCTGCGCCGCTACCCATGCTACTGCGGTTGCGAGGAACAGAACCACACCGACCTCCTTCATTGCTTCCTCAAAGATGGAAAGGCCGGGGCATACGAACCCCATGCCTCCACCTGCCCCACCTGCGTCGGCGAAGCGCTTCTCGTCTTTCTCTGGACAGAGCTCGGCGCGACGTACGGCGAGATCACCGGTGCCCTCCGCCTCGCTTTCGATCCATCGGTTCACGAACCTCCGCCGTTCACGCCCTGACCGATCCATCGCAATTACCGAACCATATCCCTGAATCCATCGATTAAATCAATAATACTCTTGACACGATGGCTACATGCGTGATATCAAGCCTATTAAGTCTATAGACTTTTATCAAGGAGGCAACGATGGACCCCATCTACCTCGACTACAACGCTACCACCCCCGTCGATCCGTCCATCGTCGACGAGCTTCTCCACTTCCTGCGGGAAGGATTCGGCAACCCCTCCAGCAACCACCCCTATGGGCAAAGGGCCAAACAGGCGGTGGAACTGGCGCGGGTGAGAATGGCGGCCCTGTTGGGCTGCGCACCAACGGAAATAGTCTTCACCAGCGGCGGCACCGAGTCCAACAACCAGGCCCTCATCGGCACCGCCTTCGCCAATCGGGACAAGGGGAGACACATCATTTCCACCGCCATCGAGCACCCGGCGGTACTGAACCCGCTCCGGTGGCTGGAAGGGCATGGCTTCACGGTGACGCTCCTGCCTGTGGACGGAACCGGACGGGTCGACCCGGAAGCGGTACGCCGGGCGATCACCAGCGAGACCATCCTGATCAGCGTCATGCACGCCAACAACGAGGTGGGAACGATCCAGCCCCTTGCCGAGATCGGCGCGATCGCCCGCGAACGCGGCATCCTGTTTCACACCGATGCGGCCCAGTCGGTGGGAAAGGTCCCGACCCTGGTGGACGAGCTGCGGGTCGACCTCCTGACGGTGGCGGGGCACAAACTCTATGCGCCCAAGGGGATCGGCACCCTCTACATCCGGCGCGGTGTAAAGATAGATTCCTATCTGCACGGCGCGGGGCACGAGGGCGGACGCCGGGCCGGGACGGAGAACGTCCCGTACATCGCGGCCCTGGGGAAGGCGGCGGAACTTGCCGGGGAGCGCCTGGCCATCGACAGCGAGCGCATCCTCAGCCTTCGGGAGGGGTTCCACGGCCTTCTTCTCGAACTGGTTGACGGCGTAGAGTTGAACGGCCACCCGACCGACCGCCTCCCCAACACCCTCAACATCAGTTTCCGGGGAGTTGCAGGCGCGGAGCTCCTGGCACAGACCCCGGAGATCGCCGCATCCACCGGGTCCGCCTGCCACGACGGGAGCGGCGAGCTTTCCGGGGTGCTCAAAGCCATGGGAACTCAGCGCGAACAGGGGTTCGGCGCGGTCCGCTTCAGCCTCGGCCGCCTCAGCACCGCCGAGGAGGTCGACCGCGCCGCGCGGATCGTGGCGACCAAAGTGAAGGAACTGCGCGCCATCCGGGGAGGGGCTTCCCAGGCGCTTGAACGCACCGGCCTTTCGGCGCTGGCCTCCTGCGCCGGCTGAGCTGCGAAACTCAGTCCACAGGACCTGGCTCAAGTCTTGAGTCAGCTACCCAGCATCACCGACCCAAATGTTCTGATCGGCACCAAAACAGCAGACGACGCAGCCGTCTACCGGGTGAGCGACACCCTCGCCATCGTCCAGACGGTCGACTACTTCACCCCGGTCGTGGACGATCCCTACACCTTCGGCCAGATCACCGCCGCAAACTCACTCTCCGACATCTACGCCATGGGAGCCACCCCCCTGTTCGCCCTGAACATCGCCGGGTTTCCGGCGGACACTCTTCCCCTGGATGTCCTCTCCAGGATACTCCAGGGTGGCGCCGACAAGGCTACGGAAGCGGGTATCAGCATCATCGGCGGCCATACCATCAAGGACGCCGAGCCGAAATATGGGATGGCAGTCACAGCCGTCATACACCCGGAAAAGGTGATCAGTAACGCCGGGGCCAAGCCGGGCGACCGGCTGATCCTCACCAAGCCGCTCGGGATCGGGATCATCACCACCGCCATGAAACAGGGGAAGGTTTCGGAGAAGAGCATTGCCGAGGCAGTTGCCGTCATGACCGCTCTCAACAAAGAGGCAGCCGAAGCGATGGTCGCGGTGGGGGCGCACGCGTGCACCGACGTGACCGGCTTCGGCCTTCTCGGCCATCTCTCGGAGATGGTCCGCGGCAGCGGCGTCGGAGCAGTCATCAAGCTTGCACAGGTGCCGGTCCTGGAGGAAACGTGGGCTTTGGTGCGGCAAGGGATTGCGCCGGGCGGCAGCCGGAGGAACCTGGAGTTCCTGCGGGACCGGATCGACGCCGCTCCAGGCATCGGTGAGGATGAGCTGCTGGTGCTGGCCGACGCCCAGACGTCCGGCGGGCTCCTCATTGCGGTTCCCGCCAGCAATTCACGGCGTATGAATGAGGAACTTGGGAGGAGGAACGTGCCGATTGCGGCGGAGATCGGGGAGATCGTCGAAGACCCGGAGAACCGCATCCGGATCGAACCTTAATGGAAACCATGAAGAGCACCGTGCAGGAGCAGTTCAACCGCTGCGCGCGCCACTATCTCGAAAACAGCCCCATGGCGGACAGGGTATTGCTTGAATTGATCGTGCGGCTGGCGAAAGCGAGGCCCGAAGACCATACGCTTGACGTTGCGTGCGGCGCCGGGTTTCTCGTCAATGAGTTCGCCCCTGTCGTCCGGACAGCGGTTGGTGTCGATCTGAGCCCGGCGATGCTGGCGGCGGCGCGGAATGCGGCCATAGTCCTGGGCCTTGCAAATACCGGCTTTGAGTTGGCGGATGGGGAGGAATTGCCTTTTCCCGACGAAAGCTTCGACATCGTCACCTGCAAGCTTGCCCTTCACTATTTCCCGGACCCCGGGCGCGCCATTGGAGAAATGAAGAGGGTCGCAAAAAGCGGTGCGCGGCTGGTCCTGATCGACCGGGTCGCCTCGAAAGATGGAGAAAAGCAGGAATACCACAACCGGATCGAAAAGCTGCGCACTCCATCCAAGGTCAAGGTCTATTCGCCTACCGAAATCCAGGCCCTGCTGGCAGCCCAGGGGCTGCCGCTGGTTGGCATCCACCATTACGAACAGCAGCAGGATTTCGAGGAATGGCTGGAAACGACCGGCGCGGGGCATGACAACCGACAGCACGCCAGAGAGCTGATGCTCCGGTCATTAGAGGAAGACTTGGCCGGCTTGAAAGTTCGTTGGGAAGGCGGACGGGTTATGATGACGCACAGCACAGCCATTTTTGTCGCAAGAAAATAGTCGGGCACTGTTCACTTTCCATCATGCGGCAAACGGCTGTTTCACCCCGAGCAACTTGTCTTCATTTCTTTTCGAGACCGCTTCTCCGCCTCCCGAAACTGGGCATTGACCCGTCCGGCCGCTACTGCCATCACCACTGCCTGTACTGCACCTACCTCCTGGTCCGTTATTCCCTGCTCCCTGGTCACGCCAAGGTAGTACTCCATTCAGGGTGAGCAGCCAAGTGCCATCGCCGCCCCGAGATGGACGAGAAGCGTCGTCTTCGGGTCGAGGATGCCGTTGTTTCGAGCCGAGTCGTAGAATTCCGCGTACCTTTTCTGCTGTTTCTCCGGAAGCATGGTCCCTCCTCTGGTTGGTTGACGTTTCCCATACGGCGGCAATAAATCAGGAACAACACCCGCCGCCGACTCCTCTGATCTTTCGTTCCCGGAGCCATTCATTGATGATCCCCGAGGCGCAGCCGACCCCGGCATCGACCGATATCGCATCTGCCGGACAGTTGCGCCGGCAGGCCCCGCACTCCATGCAGGCATCACGGTCCGTGATTCGGGCCTTCTTGTCCGACAGGCAGAACACGAGGTGCGGACATACATCCAGGCACCTGCCGCAGCCGATGCAGGCGGACTCGTGCAACTCCAGCGTCGTGGCATCACGCAGATATCTGAATCCCTTCACGTCGACCTCCTCTCTGCTACAGAAACCTTCCGGCCAGCAGCAGTAGTAAACTCACGGCAATAGCCCCGCCCATTGCCGGCATACTCAGGCGCATCTCTTTCTTGACCCCGGTGCGGGAGGTATAGGTGGAACAGCCGGTAAAGTTGAGGGTATGGAAGGCGCTCACCGCCGGCAGCGCGATGAAGGCTGCGGCAGTCACCGGCCATCCCCAGCCGTTTCCTCCGGCCAGCAGATACCAGGCCGCGCTCCAGGCCAGCCCGGTCACGGCCCCCTTGATGGAAAAACCCCTTCCCGGAAGCCAGGGAAGGAGCATCGGTCCCACCGCAACGCCGGTCAGCATCGCGCCCAGATAGGCAAGACTCGCCTTAAGCCCGGCAATCGGGGTCCAAAACAGATAGCCGATGAGAAACAAACAAAGGATAATGACAGTGGCCGGCTTCAGGGCCTGCACCAACTCCACCGGCACCAGCGCCAGCCTCTCGGAGAAGGTGAAGGTCAGCTCCCGCATGGCTGGGGTGGTGACCATGCCGTTATCCAGATATTCCGCCAGATCAGCCGCCCGGATCGTCGCGTAATGGACGGTGAAGCCAGTGCGCCGCTTGACCTCATGGGCGGCCACACCAGGCGCCCCGAGAATCGGCAGCAGCAGCCGGCGGTGCGTCACCACTCCGGCAAGCCCTGTCGCCTCGATGCGCCGCACCAGCTCATCGGTGCCGAAGGTCCCCTTCCCTGCCGCGCACCAGACGTTGATGCCGAAGGTCTCCAGCACCAGGAGCCAGACGTTGCGCCCGGAGAGTGCCTGCCGCACGATGTCGTAGCTCATCTTGTAGTTGGCGGTCACCACCACCGGATCATCAGGCGCCGGGGCGCCGATGGCATAGAGGCCGGGGGGGACCAGGTAGATCATCCGGCCGATACCCCAGCGGGCCTTCCATCTTCCGAGCCGGTCGGTGAACGTGAGCTCCGTGGCAATCCGCGCAACCCGTCCCGCAGCGTTTTCGCGCCAGCCGAGAAAACCGGGAACCGTCTCGTCGATATCCCCGCCGCCGGCGGGGGGACGCGGTCCTCAGCAGGGGGGCTTGTCCGGTTCATCGCCACCGGCGCCGCAGCCGGCAGGGGTGGATTTGATCTTCGCTTCCGCAATCGTTCTGATTTCCTTTATCTCCATGCCCACCTCCCCGCACCTTTACTTGCAACATGCAATGTTTTCATCCGACGGCGCACAGCAACACCCCGCCTTGGCCACCGCCTCGTTCAGGAGCCCGAGCGACCTGCTCACGGTCTCCCGCTCGAAGGGGGTCATGAAGGAGAATATCTGCTCGATCTTGGTTGCCATGTAGCGGTCGATCTGCCCCAGCACCCGCTCCCCCTCCCCTGTCAGCCCCAGCAGGGTCACCCGCCGGTCCTCCGGAGAGACCCGCCTGGCGATGAGCCCTTTCCCCTCAAGGGTCTTGGCCTGCCGGCTGAAGGTAGTGACATCCATCCCCAGTTCGTCCGCCACCTGCTGCATGGAGGGATTTCCCACCCGCCGGACCTCAAGCAGGATATGGCTTTGGACCAGAGACACCTGCTCGCCGCAGCATACTTCGCAGCATGAGGCATTCAGCAGCCCAAAGCGGCGAACGAAAAGCCGGAGTTGTTCGCGAACATTTTCCATCGTCATCCTCCTGACTAAGAGAATACCGCCTTTATTTGCATTTTGCAACTTTTTTTAAGCATCAAGAAATGGGCGGCCAAGGTATTTGGCCCAAAGGACTGAGAGGGGCTAAAATCGGGGGATAAACACCTTTTCCATGAAGACAATCCCGAAGCTTCCGGGAACCTCTTTCCGCTCGTAAATCAGATACCCGAGCCGCTCGTACAGCCGAATGTTGCGCTCGCTCCGCTCGCCGGTAAAGAGCCGGTACGCCTCCGCCTGCGGAAACTCCTTCTCGATGGCCGCCATCAGCGCCGTCCCGAGCCCCTTCCCCTGGACATCCGGATGCACCATCAGCCTCCCGACGAGGCAACGCCCCTCGCTCAGCCGACCGTTCACCGAGCCGACGATTCTCCCCTCCTCCACCGCCTTGAGGATGGTGTTGCGGAAAAAGCTGTCGATCAGCTCCTCCAAGGTCTGGGTGAGCGGCGGAATCGAGTAGTCGTCGTACAGCTCCGCCTCGCTCAGGTAGGCGAGTTTCTGCAGGGCCAGAATTTCGGCAGCGTCGTCGATGGTGGCACGTTGAATGATCATGGCATATTCTCCTTGAGCTTGGCGGCAATTAGCGGGTTCTCTTCGTCCTCTCCCCATCGTTCCGGGTTGTGCTGGATGTAGGCGCGAAACTTTTCCAGTTCAGCGTCATTACGGATGATTCTTTCGTAATAATTACGTTGCCAGAGACGTCCGGGAAATGGCGGCCAACCTGATTGCGCAACGTTCTTCATATATTCATTGGTCGTCATGGTTTTGAACCATTGAATTATCGTTGGTAGGGGCGGACCTGTGTGTCCGCCCGATGTTGACATTCCGGGTAGGGGCGCACCTGCGTGTGCGCCCGGCTCGACGCGTATGTCAGGTTGATCAGGGCGGACACATAGGTCCGCCCCTACCAGAAGGATAATGCCGGGAAAATGATTCGGCATAATGACAAACATATCAAGTTCAGCAGACGGGAATTTGCTCGCCAATTCAGGCCACCATTTTCCCACCATCCGCCCCGCATCGTTGGCCACCATCACGCCGTCCACCACGTCGCCAAAGAGGCCGGCCCGCTCCTGCACACAGATGGTGACGAAATATGCCCCTGGCGATGAATAATCGAAATCACGCAGGCGGATGGAACGACGATGATGGATGTCGGAATTGTAGATCATGAATGAACACCATATCACGTAATGGTTTTGGCAGGGGCGTACCTGTGCATGCGCCCGATGCTGACATTCCGGGTAGGGGCGCACCTGCGTGTGCGCCCGGCTCGACGCGTATGTCAGGTTGGATCAGGGCGGCCACACAGGTCCGCCCCTACAGATGTTAAAATATCCTCCTCATCTTCGCGGCAATATATGGCGAGACGGCAATCACCAGGAGTACCAGGAGCCAGAGGTTCCCGGTGGTGGGATCGTAAGCCTGTAGCAGCTCCCCCCACGATTTGTGCGCCACGAGGCGACCAATGAGGATTTCGAACAGCACTGTCATGACGAGCCATGCAAGACCGATCAGCCGATAGTGGCGGGGCTTCAGCGGGCCGAGCCACGGGAGGGTGAGGTATGTAAGGAGAAAGAAAAGGATCGAGCCGGAGATGCCGGAGAGCGGCAGGGCGAGGCGCTGGCCGATGAGAGGGGCGAGGCATTTCTCGCGGAGGAGGCCGTTCATGATGGCGATGGGGATGAAGGAGGCCCAGATTGTCGTGGTTTTCAGTATCATCTTCAAATCTTCAATCTCGACCCCACAATTTCCCTTGTAGTAAACGGTCCCCCGAATTCGCTGAATCAGAGCGCCCCCAGGAGATACCAGTCCGGCACCCCCCACACGTTCTCCCTGATCTCGACCAACTCGTCCCCGGTATAGACCACAAGTCCCACCCGTGCAGCTTTAGGGTGTTCAGCTAGGAACGTCGCCACACTCCGTCCATCAGCCGCGGTCACCCGGCCAGAAGACTTGGTTTCGATGGGGATAATGCCCTGCTCCCCTGTCAGGAGGAAATCAACCTCCATACCGGCGGCGGTACGGTAAAAATAGAGCTCCGGCTCCACCGGCTGGAGTTGCTTCCACTTCAGGAGCTCGGCGAAAAACCAGCTTTCATAGGCCGCTCCCCGGCTGACGGAAAGCTCTCCCAGGATCACCCGGTTCAGCCCCACATCGGGAAAAAAGAGTTTCGGGCTCTTGACGAGCCGCTTGCCGACGTTCTCGTGCCAAGGAGGAAGCAGGACACACTGGAACGACATGGTCAGCAGTTCCAGGTAGCGTTTGACCGTGTTGACCGCCAAACCCAGATCCCGCGCCACCTCGCTGATCGAGAGGAGATTCGCGGTGCGGGCACAGAGGAGCTTTTGTGCCAAGGCAAACGTGTCGATATTCGCCACCTGCCCCACGTCGGCAATGTCCCGCTCCAGATAGGTCTTCCGGTAATCCTTCAGCCAGTTGTGGCGTTCCGCTGTTCCCTGGCGCTGCCATACCGGTGGATAGCCGCCCCACGCCTGGTGGTCGTCCCGCACCGCCCGCAACCCGCGCAGGTGCTGCGGCGAGGCAAGCTGCAACCGCTCGACAGCCTCACGGGGAATCGCCTGCTCCTGCCAGATCCTGGTCAAGAGCGGCGGCTCGCCACCTCCGGTCAGCTCGTGAAGGGAGAACGGGTACATATGGCTGAGCGCCACCCTGCCCGCCAGGGTCTCCCGGATACTTTTCATCATCAGGAGTTGCGACGAGCCGGTAAGCACGAACCTTTTCCGTCCGGCGGCCGGTTTTCGGTTTTCCCGGTCCACCACCAGCTTCAGGGGATCAAACAGGGCAGGGATCTTCTGCACCTCGTCAAGGATGACCAGTGGGGTCGTAATCGACTCCAGTATCGACACTGCCGACTTCTGGAAACGGAGCCGTTCATCGGGATCGTCAAAGGAAATGTAGGTAAAGGGAAGATGCAGGAGTTCCGGCAGCAAGACCTCACAGAGGGTCGTCTTGCCTGTCTGGCGTGCACCGGTCAGCACCACTACCAGCTCATGCTTCAGGCGGGCTGCAATGATGTCGAGGATGGAGCGTCTGATAGAGTCCATAGAGGATTTCTATCATCTGAACTGCAAAATTGCAATGTAATATTGCATGATTGATGACAAATCAAGAGTAGTAGGAGGTCGTATTGCAACTATGCAGGCCTGACCCGGCTGTTCCCTTCGTGATGCAGGTAAGTACGAACTCCAGCGGCGAACCCTTGAAGTCGTTGGGAAATGAGCCACGCTTTATCGACTCGACGACATCGATGACCCCGCGCCGGATAGAGCGAAACGCCTTCATCCGTGTCTCGTTGTCGATGAACCATGTGTTGTAGACCGACTCGGGGTCGGCCTTGTATCGTTGCGCCAACTCTTTCAGGTTAGCCGCCATCTCCCCTCCTTCACTACCCTCTACGCGATAAATGCAAATCCACAACACAGGTCCGGCTGCATGAAATGCACGTGAACAATCCTTAACTACTCCTCCCAACGCCCCTCGTCAACGATTTTTCAGATAGCAACGAACAGATAAGTCTGTCGGCATTGAATAGCCCCCTACTTATGACGTAATTTTTTGTTGACAGATTTGATAGGGGTTTGCAATATTAGGCGGGCCTAAATTCATATTCTTAAACATCTTATGCTAATAATAGTCAAATGAACTGGGAGGCAACTATTATGAAGGGAGGTTTTTAAAGGTTGCAAGATGGTTGCACGCCAACTGCTTGCACTTGAGATGTGTTACGTGACAAATAGGTTTTATTTCATCAAATTCAGGAGGGTTCAATTATGCGGAAACATCTGATTTTTGCGGCAATGACACTACTCTGCCTGTCCTGCGGCATTGCCACTGCGGCAACGTTCGATCTGGCAAAGGATTTCTCGATTGATCGCAACCCTAACGGCGCCTGGAGTTACGGTTGGTCCGCAAGCCGGGGCTCCGACTTCATCCCGGACACCCAGACCTTCGAGGGCTACTGGTACGGGGGCACCATGAAGGCTTGGCAAGCGCCGAATTTCGAGGGTGCCCTCTATCATATCGCCTACGCAGTCACGGAGATCCATCACCCGACCGTTAACGTCCCTGCCGGGACAGTCAACTTCCATCCCGGACCCCGTGGTGAAAACAGCGTGATCCGCTGGACCGCGCCAGCCACTGGAAGGTACCGGATCGAAGGGTTGTTCACCGGCAACGACTTCGCCTTTCCGACCACCACCGACGTCGCAATTCTTCATGGCGCCACCGAGATATTCTCCGATGCCATCAACAGCTACAGAATCCCCACTTCCTTCTCTCTGGTCGAGCAGGTGAAGGCGGGAGAGACGATCGATTTCACCGTAGGGTTCGGTAACGGTGCCTACTGGGGCGATTCCACCGGGATCGAGGCCGTTATTCGCGAAGAAGTCCTGGAAGTAGCCATAGACATCAAGCCCGGGGAAGTTCCCAACAGTGTGAACGCCAACGGAAAAGGGGCGATACCGGTGGCGATCCTGGGATCATCCGACTTCAACGTGCGGAAGGTTAACCCGAAAACGCTTTTACTGGAGAACATGCCGGTGAAGGCGAACTCCGCGGGAAAACTCCTGGCGCACTATGACGACGTGAACAGCGACGGCATCGAGGACCTGGTAGTCCAGATCAAGGATACCGACGAGATCGCGGCGGGGACCACCACGGCTACCCTGGTCGGGAATCTTTTCGACTCCACTCCCATCAAGGGAAGCGATTCCATTTCCCTGGTCCCTTGATCCCCCCTGAACAAAGCAGCGGGGACGTCTGAATGAAGAAGGGTCGTCTACAGTTTGAAATGTAGACGACCCTTTGACGTTGTTCGCTTGAAGATCGCTTCCCCTACTCCGCCTCCACCGTGACGGTAGCCGGCATCGGGGTTTCCTCCCCCGGCAGGCGGATGCACTGGGCGAAGGCGAGGGAGACCGCTCCGAGCGCCGCTCCGACGAAAAATGGTATCCGGTAGTCGATCATCCAGAGGTACCCCCCGAGGGCGGGAAGGAAGACGGCGGCGATGTGGTTGACGGTGAAGCCGACGGCGCTGCTGGGGGCGATGTCCTGCGGGTCGGCCACCTTCTGGAAGTAGGTGCGGATCGCCACGGCGAAGTTGAAGAGGATGTAGTCGAGGATGTACATCGCCGCAGCCACCCCCTTGGAGGTGGTGAAGGCATAGGTGAGGAAGACGAGGATCACCCCGGCGTACTCCACTGTGCAGAGCGCCCGCTCGCCGAAGAAGTTGATGGCCCGGCCGATGAGGGGGTTGAGGAACCAGTTGATGCCGTTGTTGACGATGAAGAGGATGGTCATCTCCTGCATGGAGAAGTGGAAGACCTTCACCAGAAGAAACATGGAGAAGACCATGAATATCTGCCGCCTGGCGCCGGAGAGGAAGGTGAGGACATAGTAGAGCCAGTAGCGGCGCCGGACTATCATTCTGAGTCGCTGGGTAGGGACGCCGTCGTGGGTCGGGTCCTGGAACAATCCCCAGAGGCCGATGAGGAAGACGATGCAGCCGATCACGAGGAATATCCCCCGGTAGTCGAGGAACCAGCCGAGGAGCCAGATGACGGCGGCCGAGGCGATGCTGGTGACGGCGGCTAGGCTCCTGAGCTTCCCCATGACCAGCGGCGAGAGGTGGGTGGAGAAGTACTGGAGGGTGAGGGACTGATTGGTGGTCTCGTAGTAGTGGAAGCCGAAGCTCATGACGAGCGTGGTCATGGCTACCCCGAGATAGGAGGGGAACATCCCGGTGAGGGAGACGCCGAACCCGAGGAGGGCGATGGAGAGGGCAGAGAGGCGGTGCTCGCGCACAACCATCATGACGTAGACCGCCAGCAGCGCCAGGAACCCCGGCACCTCGCGGACCGACTGGATGATTCCCACATGCCGCCCTTCCAGGTGGACCGTCTCCACGGCGAAGTTGTTGAAGAGGATGGCGTACCCCTGGAGCCCCACCATGGAGGCGGCGGTCATGACCGCCAGGAAGCGGAACATGGGGCGTTGTTCGTTGCTTATCATCGTGGGCCTCGATCGGACAAAGGCATCCCGTCCCGGAATTTCCCGGCAAGAATGCCCCTTGTGTCTTTCTCTTTCTCCATACTACTTTTATACGGCAGCATCCCTCGCCATGTAAAGGACAGTCTTGAAACCGCTGCGGGAATTGCCTCCGCATGCCGCAAGTCCCAAAAAAAGAGGCGGCCCGAAGACCTGCTCCGTGGCCGCCGGTTTGTCTGGTCAGCCGCACAGTGCGTTTGTTCTGTTTCATTCAAAACAGACGATCAGAGCTTGTTGATGGGGCCGTCATCCTCAGGACATCCCCTCCTTGACGCATTTGAGGCAGTCCCTGAGCGCGCAGACGCCGCAGTTGTGGCACATGAAAACCGGGATATCCTTCGAGAGCGCCACGCCCATCACCTGATTTCTGGCCTTGTGGGATACCTTGCTGGTGAATATCACCAACGCTTCCGTCTGCTTGATCCTGTCGGGAATGTTCGTCTCGGCCCCGTTGAATATCCGCAGGTCGACCCCGGCCTTTTCCGCCTCATGCCTGTAGTGCTTTTGCAGCCGGTCTATCCCGCCGACAAGTGAAATCCGCATGGTTGCTCCTTTCAGAAAATGGCACAGGACATTTTCACACTTCTGAATTTCTTTGCGCCTTTGCGCGAGTAAATGGTGTACTCAGGGGAAAAATCACTTCTCCGGCAGCTTCTCCGCCACCGCGAAGACCGTGTAACCGGTGAACGGTATCCCGTCCGGGCCGCGGGTCGCCTCGAACTCGGCCTCGATATCCCGCCGCGCCCGCCCCCGGAGCTTTTCCGGTACATGATTCAGGTAATTGCCGAAGGTGCTCGATTCCAGGAAATCGACGATATCGCTGCCACTCTGGTACTTGCGGGTGTTCTTCCGGATTTCGAAGCTCTGCACGCTGAACCCCGCTCCCAGGAGAAGCTGCACAAGCTGGGTCGAGGTCACCCCATGTCGGGCCGTCGCGTAATCATCGAGGTTCACGGCCCCATTGTACGGCGGCCTTTGCAATACCCTGTCGGTAACCTTGCGGAAGCAGGCGACATGGGCCAACTCCTTGGCTCCGGTGGTGATCCCGACCCTGCCGTCCGGCTTCAGAATGCGGAAAATGTCCCGAAGAGCCGCCTCCTTGTCGATGATCCAGTGGAACACCGCGCTGAGGTAGACGACATCGACGCTGCTGCTCTCCAGGAAGCTCAGGTCTTCCCCCACTCCCGTCCCGAACAGGGCGTTGGCATGGCGGTTCTTCTCATTGGCTATCCGGACCCGCTCCTGCAGCGGGTCGATGCCGACGAACCGGCCCGTCGGGCCGATCTTCTCCAGGACATGAAACCCGAGCCTGCCGGTGCCACAGCCGATGTCAAGCACGCTGTCTCCCGGCTTCACATCGAGCAGTTCGATGAGTTTTATGCCGTTTTCGAACTGGTTATCGCTCAGCACATCGTAGGTTTGCGCCAGGCTCCTGTTGTCCAGATTCAGTTGTACCATCCATTTCCTCCCATATTTATCTTCGAATAATGTAGAGTCACAGCCTTCCCCCTGAAACAAAGGAGGCCGGGGAACCAATCCTCAGCCTCCTTTGTTCGAGGCACTACCGTTTCTTGCGTTCAGACAAACGCTGCAACACTACGGCACGGTCTGCTCGGCGTCGCGCAGTGCCTGGCCCGACGCGCTTTTAATCGCGCTGATCCAGGCGTCGAGCTTCTGCTTGAGCGCCGGGTCCGCGGTGGTCAGGGAATTGTAAGAGTTGCCAAGCTGGTCTGGGTCGGCCGCAACGTCGTATAGCTCATGCTCCCCCGTGTCATAGGCGACATAGTTCAGAGGACCGTAGGTCTTGACCGGCGTGGTGATCACCGGCTTGGTCCTGAGCCCGAGATAGACCGGGGCTCCGCCCGTGGAGAGCGCCTGCACGTCCGCCGGGTCCTGGGGCTCCAGCAACCCGTCGCTGCTGGAGAGCGTGAGGCTGCTCGGGCCGGCATGCTCGTTCAGAAGCGCCAGGCGCCACGTCGCCGGGGTCAGTCCCTTCAGGAACGGGACCAGCGACCTGCCGTCGACAAAGCTCGGGGGCGTCACCCCGGCCAGCTCGGCGAAGGTGGGCGCCAGATCGACGTTGGCCGTAAATTGGTTGACGATCTGTCCCGCTGGAACGCCCGGTCCGCGCACGATCAGCGGAACGTTGAGGTCTTCTTCGTAAGCCGAGTTCTTGCCGGAGTTCAGCCGGTGCTGACCCTGATGGAAGCCGTTGTCCGAGGTGAAGACGATGTAGGTGTTGTCCAGCACCCCCTGCGCCGTCAGGGTATCGATCACGTTCTGGACCAGGTCCGTGACCGCCAGGAGCGACTCCCTCCGCTTCTCGTACAGGTCATCGATGTTCGCGATCTGCGTGGCGGTGAGGAGCGCCTTGCTCTTGATCCAGCCTGGCTTGTCGCTCACGTCCGCCTCGTTGAACGACGCCGTGCGGGGGGCCTGTGCGCCGGCGTATTTGCCGATGTAGCGGCTCGGCGGCGTGGCGGGGCCATGGGGGACATAGGGAGCGACCCATGCGAAGAACGGCTTGTTCGGGTAATTGGTGGTGGTGTTCTTGATGAAGGTGGCGACCTTCTTCGAGACCACGTCGACCCCGTAGTCAGCATCGGTGCTGCCGTAGGAAACGGTCGTGCCGTTGTCGTTGACGGAGTAGTTGTACTCCGAGTAGGGGTTCCCGCCGTTGGGACTGAACCACCGGGTCCAGCCGGGGGGGATGTAGGTGGTCGAAGGCGCGCCGTTGGGGTAGCCGTTCAGGTATTTGCCGAAGAACGCGGTCCTGTACCCGCCGGCCTGGAGCCAGGTGCCGATGGTGGAATTCTCCAGCCCCTTGCTATAAACGGTCTGGAAGCCTCCGCCGGTATCGGGGGTGTTGGTATAGATCCCCGTGTTGTGCGCGAACTGCCCCCTCAACGTCGCGGTGCGCGACGGGCAGCAGAGGGAAAGCTGGACAAAATGCTTATTGAACTTGGTCCCCTTCTGGGTCAGAAGCGCCTGGAGCCCTGCGTCCTTCTCGAAGACCCCTTCATCGAGATCGTCCGTAAGGATGAAGACGATGTTGGGCTGGGTCGGCGCGGCCGAAGCGGCCGAGACGAGGGAGAACAGAACGAGCGACAGAAACAGCGGAAGGGAGCAACTACGGAATAATCTGAACCTTTTCATCACATGTACCTCTCTTTCGTTGGGTATTTTCCTGCCAGGTCTTTGCTTGTACACCTTGAAACAGATGGATCGCTTTCGTTCCCGTACATGTGATTGCACCTTGTTTTTCCGCTGATTAAATATCAAATGAGGCCAGGGAACGAATCCTCAGCCTCCAGTTATCTGGTCAGCCCGCCGGCTTCCCTTGCGGGTCCGGCTCAAGCTATCGAGCTAATTTCACGTTTTCCCCATAAATATCACCCCCTTTTTTAATTCTTTCAATGCAGTTCCCCTGTTGCCTTGAGTTGCTCTGCCCAAAGCCGCACCTGCTGCGAACCTGGACTTGAGGGATTGATCTCCAGGAACCTGTGCCAAGCCTTCAGCGCCTTGTCCGGCTGCTTGAGTTCAATCGCATAGAGGATCCCGAGGTTCACCAGGCTCTGTTCATGCTTGGGATCGATCTGCTGGGCCTTCTCGAAATTGGCGACAGCCTTGTCATACCAGCCGATCTGCCTGCAACTGACCCCCTGGTCGGTCAGGACATCTGGGTCGTTCGGGTTCAGTTCCAGCGCCTTTCCATACGCGTACACCGCATTCGCCGGCTGGCCGGTGTCGAAGTAGCGGTTTCCCAATTCGACCCACTCCGAAAAATTTCCTGGGACCTTTTCCTCCGGCTTCCCCGCCTCGTCAGCGCCCTTCCTGTTTTCGACGGGATGATTCGTTCCGGACGGGGCGCCGCCGGCAGAGGGAATTTCCCTTTTCTCCCCGCCAAGGCCGAACACGAGAGAACCGCCGGCTATCACCGCCAGGAGCACCGCTGCCACGGTAAGCACCTTTTTATTCTTCATAACCGGCTTTCCTCCTTCGCTAGGGCACTCTTCCAAACAAAAAAGGCCAAGGATATAAATCCTCAGCCTCCGGTTGACCAGTCAGCGCCCTGATACAAATTGTATATTATCTATTGGTTTAATAGACTATTAACGCGGATTCAGAAAAATGTCAAGCATATTTTTTCAGTGGAGCACAAAAGGCTGATTAAGACCGAGCCACGAGGTATATCCGGTGGAAGATCAGCTCCAAACTCCCGTCCTCTTCCGCCATGCGGACAAATGCGTCCCTCACTACATCCTGGAAGGCTCCCGCGTATGCTTCATCGAACCCCCCTTCGTAATATGCCGGGTTCAGGTAGCCGGCGATGGCGCCGGAAGCGAAGACCCGGAAGACCTCCTCCGGGGTCCGCCGCTCCCGCACCGTTTCGATTCGGGAAAAGAGAACCTTGAAGCCGGCCTCCTGGAAAAGCTCCTCATATTCCTCTTCCTTTTCCAGGAAAAGCCAGGGGGGTTGAAAACGGCAGAAGGTTCCGCAGGTGCGAGGGTCCTCGCGCACCCACTCAATGGCGGCAATAAAAGTGGGAGAGTAAATCCGCCGTGCAGGGGCCTGGATGCCGATCCTTCCTCCTGGGCGGAGCGCACTCTGGCAGCTTTTCAGAGCCCGGCGAGGGTCCCGGAACCACTGGAAGGCTGAGTTGCAGAAAACCACGTCGAACTCTTCCCGGAAATCGAGTTCCTCGGCGGGCCGAACGATAAAAATCACGTCGCCCACTTTCGATCCCTTTTCCGCCTCCGAGATCATCCCCGGCGAAGGGTCTGCCCCCACCACCCTGCCGGAAGTCACTTCCCGGATGGTGCGGGTGATGTGGCCGGTGCCGCAGCCGAGATCAAGGACGTCGTCCCCTTCGCCGATCTGCATGAGCTGGAGGAGCACCTCCGCCGCCGACTTCTGCACTGTTGAGGTCTGCTCATACCTGGATGCTACTGCCGAAAAATCGAATCCACTCATGTCTCCTCCCCCTTCCCCGTCGGCAACTCCGCGTGGATGCCGAAATGTTCTTCGCGGATCTCCCCGAACGGCTCGATGATAAGGCGCCGCCGCAGAGGTTGAACGTGATGTTTCCATGGATTACACTGTCAGGTTCCAATCAGCCGATATCCAAATTCCCCGCAGGCAGCGGACGGGTCTGGGCGAAACGTTTAACTGCCGTTACAATTATGAGTAAACCCGCACAGATCGCCAGCGCCACCCCGCTTTCCCCCCATTTCGGTGAGAATATTAACACAAAACCACGATCTTTTACGAGGGACGAGAAACTGGAGACGCAGAACGGGATCAGAAACAGCCTGAACACCTGCCAGGGATCCGCTTTACCGACGCTCGTAATCCCGTTCTTTCGGGCGGCGATGATGTCATGCTTCCGATCGTGCACGATGCTCATGAATAAGCAATCAGTGAACTATTCATGCAAACCGCGCCGCATCGAGTGGCCAGCGCCCATAGGTGCGCGCCGCGTCCACGAGTGCCAGGATGTTCTCCGGCGGCGTATCGATGGGGAGCCCGCATCCCAGGCCCAGAACATACCCCTTTGGGGTGTCCCACCCCTTTGCCAGGCACTCCAAGGCATTCGCCCGGACATCCTCCGGCTTCCCCAGGTACATGACGTCGGTGGGCCGCACGTTCCCCAGGAGCGGGACAATATCCCCCACCTGCGCCTTCGCCTCCGCCAGATCCACCGCGTCGTCAAGCGACAGTAACCCCGCTCCTGTGTCGGCCATCTCCCGCCAGATCTTCCGGGTATTGCCGCAGATGTGGAGGGCCGGCGCGCCGCCGGTCGCCTCCTTCACCGCTGCCGCCACCTCGGTGAGATACGGCAGGGCGAACTCCCGGAACTGCCCGGCGCTGATGAGCGTTCCCGAGGCGGTCGGGTCGGCGATGCTGACCCGCACCCCCACATCCGCCGCCGCCCGGGCAAAGGCGATGATGCTGTCGGTGGCAATGCGCAAAAGCTGGTAGACCAGTTCCGGGTTCTTCCGCAGGTCGCGCAGGAACTGCTCCGTCCCTCTCAGATGCGCGGCAGTGGTGAAGGGGCCGGAGGTGGTCATGGAAACGGGCGCCTCGTTCCCGATCTCCTCGCGCAGAAGGACCGCGGCTTCGAGAAAGAGCGGCAGCCTTGCGTCGCGGTGGGGATCGGGGACCCGCAGCCGGTCCAGGTCCTTTTCGGTCTTCACGGGCGACTCGGCCACAAAGGGAGAGCTGTCGGGGAAGCCGATCCGGCACCCTAGCGCCTCTGGAATCCCGGTGAGCCCCGGCCCGACGTTCACCAGATCATGGCCGTACCTGCGCCATGCCGTTGCCTGCCCCCGCGCCATGAGCTTCGCCGAGTGCTGGTATTCAGCCACCGTCACCCCGAGGACCCGGGCGGCGTGGTCGCTGATGAGGAGGTTGACCGGAATCCGGTCGTACGGCTTGCCGGTGACGGCTGCGGCAAAGCGCTCGCCGGAGGTCATTGTCTCACGGAACTCCCCCGCCATTACCTGCACCTCCCGGAGCAGCCGCACGGCTCGCCTCCGGCCGGTGTGAATCCTTGTGATACGCCGGGGATCTTGGCATCGATCAGGCTGTGCCGCTTGCCGTAGGCGGCGAGCGCCCGGTCAATAGGCCCGGAGAGGGCAAAGGCCTTGATCCCTTTTTCTTCCAGGTTCCTGGCCGCACCGGGGCCGATCCGGTTGACGAACACCGCGTCCACGCCGCCAAGCTGCTCCACTGTCGCATCCGCAGAATGAGCGACCGCAGGGTCTCCGGGGCAGTGTGGCCTGATCTCCCTCACCCCCACAAGCTGGAAGCCGCCGGAGTCGTCCACCTCGAATATCCGGAACTCCCTCGCCTGTCCGAAATGCTCGTCGATGCTCGTGCCGTCGCTCGTAGCCACTGCAATTTTCAGCATGGTGTTCTCCTTTCATTGTTGTAATGGTGCTCGCCCTACAGTCACAGGTCACGCCGATTTTATCGCCTCCCGTTCCTCTTGGGAGAGGGCCGGGGTGAGGGGAAGGTAAAACAGCACGAGCCCGGCAACTATCCCCGCGGCCGGATTCACGAAGAACGCCAGCAGGGCTACTGCCAGCGATATCAGGATGTCCCTTCGCGATGCCGGCGCCCAGCCGCCGATGGCGAGGTCAATTGCTCCGTAGAACAGAAGAGCGCCGAGGGTCGCTTCCGGTATGAAACGGAGCAGCGCCAGGGCCGCGTCTCCGAACCATAGTCCGGTAACCAGCAGGGCAGTGCCGAGGATCACCCCCACGGCCCCGGTCCGCGCGCCGAAGCGGTAATGGGATGCGAGCCCGCCGGCGCCGTGACACATAGGGAAGCCGCCCAGAAGGCCGCTGACCAGGTTCGCGCCCCCCTGGGTGAGGGCAAGCATTGCCGGGGACGCCCGGCGGCTCTCCGGGAAGAGATGCCCGGCCAGCGTGGCGGTGACGATGATCGCGTTGGTCAGCGTGAGCGAAAGCTGGGGGAGCCCCATTTTGATCGTGCCGCGCCAGATCTCCGGCCAGCCGGGCAGTTCCAGGGACGGAAGCTGGAGCACGGGAGCCAGCTGCGGCACAGCCGGAGGCCCCGAAATGACCAGGCCCGCCAGCACACCGATGGCTATCCCTGTGATCGCCTGGGGGAGCCGGCGGTTGAACCCGAGCGGAAGCATGACCGTCAGGGTGACGAGCCCGATGGAGGGGTTGCCGAGGACCATCCTCAGCCCGAGCAGAGCGAGCCCCGACCCCAGCCCCAGCTGCACCCCGGAGACCACTGCCCGCGGTATCCTGCGGGCGATCACCCCGATCACCCCCGTCACCCCTAGGACCAGCAGCGTGGCCCCGATCATGAGGGTCGCGCCGGCCATCTCGGCCGGAGTCACCTTTCCCGTAAGGACCGCGGCGGAAGCAACCTTCATCGGCTGGACCGGTATCGGTATCCGGTAGAAGAGGCCGGTGAAGAGGTAGAAGAGGCCGAACAGCGTGAAGATGCCGGCCGGCTTGAAGCCGGCGAGCGTGATGACGCCGAGGACATGGGGGAGAAAGGTGCCAAGGTCGCCGAAAGAACCCGAAACCTCATTTGCCACTTTCCGGAAGCCCATCGGTTCCTCTTTCCTCATCGGTAGTCCCCTCCCCTATTCCCCGGAGAGGACCCTGGCCGCCGTCAGGTCGGTCTCTTCAAGGAGCTTATCGTTCCTGGCGGCATCGTCAGGGGCGGAAAGGCCGACACCGCGGATCAGGTGCGTCTCGCCGAAGCCGAAGCGCTTCAAGAAGCGGTCGTAGCGCGGGTAAATATCATCGAAGAACGACCCGTCCGGCTGCCCCTGGGTCTGGACGAAGACCAGCTTCTTGCCGGGAGCCAGACGGCTCGGGGTGTTGGATATCCGGTAATCCGGGGTGAAAAAGGAGAAGCTCCGGTCGAAGAACGTTTTCAACTGGGCGGTAATATCCCCGAAGTAGACCGGCGTTGCCAGCACCACCACGTCAGCGTCCCGCACCGCATCCAGAACCGGCGCCAGGTCATCATTGATGACGCAGGCGTCAGCACTATTTTTACAGGCATAACACGCCTGACAGCCACGGTAGCTCAGGTCGTTGAGGACGAAGGTCCTGGTTTTAGCCCGTGGCGCTCGCCGGCGGCAAGGAAACGCTCGGTAATGGCTGCGCTGTTCCCCTTCCGAGGGCTTCCGAGAATTGCGACAATGTTCATGACAATACCCTTTCCGCATTTTAAATTTTACCGGCGCTCCCCTGCATCCGCACGTAATCATCGGCCCCCGATTCGACCCGGCTGAGGAAGCGCCCCCCGAGGAGCTTCAGCAGCCAATCGGCGGTTATGGCGAGGAGCGTGATCACGAAAGCGCCGGCGAAGATCCGCGTGATGTGATAGCTCTCCTGGGCCTGGATCACGAGCCAGCCGAGACCGGAGCTGGCACCCATCATCTCAGCGGCGATCAGCATGATGAAGGCGTACCCCGCCGCCAGCCGGAGTCCGGTCACGATGGACGGCGCTGCCGCAGGCAGTGTAACCCGGACAAAGAGCCCAGCCCGGCCGAGACCGAGCGAGCGGGCTGCCTTCAGGAGCGTGGGGTCGGCCGTCCGCACCCCGGTGATGGTAGCGAAGGTGACCGGCCAAAGGCAGAGCCAGCCAATGATGAAGGTCTTCGCAGCCTCGCCGATGCCGAGGAAGAGGATGATGACATGGAAGAGGATCAGGGGGTTGGCCTGGGCAAAAAGCTCCATCAGCGGCTCCAGCGCCGTCTGCAGGCGCGGGAACCACCCGCCGAGAACGAGCCCGAGGGGAAGCCCCAGCACCGCGCCGGCAGCGAAACCGAGCGCGGCCCGCTGAAGGCTGATCGCGGCATGGGTGGCCATCTCGCCGTTTCCCGCCAGCTCGCGCAGGGCAGTAATCACGCCCGACAGGGGGGGGATGAATAGCGGGTTGATCACCCCGAGCCGGGGCAAGGTTTCCCACGCCAGCAGAACGATTGCCAGCAGAATGATGCGTCTGATGATGATATCTTTTGTGTTCATTTCATTCCTTTGTACGCATTTCATGCGCTGGTAGGGGCGAACCCATGTGTTCGCCCTTTGGTTGGGCAGACACGCAGGTCTGCCCCTACCATGTTCAATGCCCGGCGCCGTGCGCAGCGTCGCTCTTCCTCACCAGCCTCATGCCGCAGAGCGGGCAGACATCCGGTTTTTCCCTGACGATAAAGGGGTGCATGGGGCAGGTGTATTCCACGTTCGCCTCCCCGGCCTCTTCCTGGTGCCCCAGATGCCCTCCCAGGCTGGCATTAGCGAGGTTACTCAGGTATACCTCGCGTCCTCCCGCCAGGAGGAACACGAAGATAACCGAGGCTGCCGCGGCCGCGCTTCTCCAACCGGGCCGCCAGGAGGGGGCGGAGGATCGCCGCGCCGGGACCAGATCGACCTGTTCCTGCTCCCCTGAAAAAAACGCCCTCTCCAGGGCGAGCAGGAAACGATTGAGGAGGTAGCCGAGAATAACGATGAAGGTCGCTCCGGCATAGATGCGCGGGGTCTGGTAGTTCATGGCGGAATTGTGCACGAGCCAGCCGAGGCCCGCGTTGGCCCCCAGCATCTCGGCCGCGACGATCATGAAAAAGACCAGGCCGGCGCCGATTCGCAGTCCCACGAAAATAACCGGCAGGGACGCGGGGAGAATCACCTTGAGATAAAGTTCGCCGGTGGTTATGCCGAGGGATCGCGCGGTCTTGAGCAGAAGCGGGTCGACATTGCGGACCGCCGTGATGGTGTAGAAGAGGATCGGCCAGAGGGAAACCCAGGCGATCACCACGATCTTGGCCGTCTCGCCGATGCCGAAGAAAAGGATGAAGACGGGCATGAGCGAAAATGGATTGACCTGGCTCAATACGCGCAGGAACGGGTCAAGGACGGCCGCCCATACCGGCAGGCGCAGGCCGAGGAGAAACCCGGCGGGAATGGCAACCAGCGTAGCAACAAGAAGACCGGTGACGCCGCGCCAGATACTGATGACCAGGTGCTTTGCGAGACTCCCGTCAGCGGCGAGTTCATGGATCGCCCCGAGCACCGTTGAGAACGGCGGGGCGAATTGCGCGTCGAGCCAGCCGAGCCGCGGCGCCGCCTCCCAGAGGAGGAGAAAAACCACGACCCCTGACCAGCGGAGGAGATGGGTCTTGATCGTATCGATTTTATCGAACATGCAAGATACCTGATAACTAAATCACGGGAAAATGAAAAACGTAGGGGCGAACCTATGTGTTCGCCCTGGGCAGACACCCGAGTCAGGGCAGACACGCAGGTCTGCCCCTACATTAGTCACAGCGCCGCCGAGGGAGAGATGGCGTCCGCCACCGGCCGCTGCTCCCCTGCCCGATGATCTGCCGGCGGCTGGTTCTGCAGCAGCTCCCAGATCTTGTGCCTGGTCCAGCCGAATTCGGGAGACGAACGGATGTCGCTGTTCTGGCGCGGCCGGGGTAGGTCGATGGGGACGATTTCCCGCACCGTGCCGGGGTTTGCGGTCAGCACCGCCACCCGGTCGGCGAGGAACACCGCTTCCTCGATGCTGTGGGTGACGAAGATGATGGTCTTCCTGGTCTCTTCCCAGATCCGCAGCAGCTCATCCTGGAGGGTCTCCCTGGTCTGGGCGTCCACCGCGGCGAACGGCTCGTCCATGAGGAGCACCTCGGGGTCATAGGCCAGCGCCCGGGCTATGGCCACCCGCTGCTTCATCCCCCCGGAAAGCTCATGGGGGAAGCGGTCCTCGAACCCCTTCAGCCCCACCAGGTCGATGAAGCGGGTGCTGATCTCCCTGCGCTCCCCCTTCGCCACCTTCTTGATCTCCAGGCCGAACTCCACGTTCTGCCGGACGGTGCGCCACGGAAAGAGCGCGTACCCCTGGAGGACGATCCCCCGGTCGAGGGCCGGGCCTGTCACCTGTTTGCCGTCGATGAAGACCGCGCCGGAGTTGGGCTTTGCCAACCCAGCCAGGATGTCGAGCAGGGTCGACTTGCCGCAGCCGGAGGGGCCGACCAGGGCAACGAACTCCCCCTTTTGCACCTCCAGGCTGATTTCCTGCAGCGCCACGAAATCATGGGGGCCGGCGGGGCTCTTCTTGATGTGGAAGGTGCGGCCGATGTTCCTGATGACGATCTTGGGCTCCTGATCAGGTATGATGTTTTCCGCGAGATTGCTCATACGTTGTTCTCCTTCGGGCGGACAACGTCCGCAGGTTGGTTAATATGTTTTGCCAACCGGACGTGAGATTTGCGTCAGATCGTCGTCACCCGGAGGAGTCCCCGCGGAGGCGTAGTACCCAATGGGCATAAACAGCGCTACGCCGCACAAGGAGGGCTCCGAGGATGGCGGCGAGATGGCGTGAAGATCGCGTCCGTCTACAAAGGCCCGCCGTATTTGTAGGCAACGTCCTCCATCAACGCCAGCCCTCCCCGGTACCCCGCATAGGTCCGATCGACGATAAGCCGGTCATACACAGGAAAGGCGACGCTCACCTGCATGGCGTTCAGCTCATCCACGGCAATGTGCTTCTCCAGAGAACTGGCCAGGATCAGCTGCACGGTGTGCTCCCGGAGCAGCAGACGGATCTTGTGGGAATCTATCTCGAAGTAGACCTCGGGTTTGACCGCGCTCTCAAGCCCCTCTGTCAGCCGCCGGACGATCTCGGCATGGAACTCCTCCGGCGGATTGTCGGTGATGATGACGATCTCCGGGAGCCACCCCAGTTCGTTGCTGCCGTAACGGGTGAGCCCGATGGCCGTGCCGGCGTCGGCCACGATCGCCGTGTAGGCATTGGGAAGCGCCATCGTCGAAATGGCGGCCATGTATTCGCTGAAGCGATAGGCGCGATGCTCTTCCGCGGCTATCACCTTCTCCACGCTGCTGCGCCGTAACCGGAGGCGCCGGGCCAGGAAGCGGAGAAAGGCGGTGGTGTCTTTCGGTCCGACCGGCACCGACGGGATGACGGCATAGGGGGTGCCGAACTTTTCCTCCAGCTTCCGCGCCACCCCGACCCCGGACCAGGGGGAGAAGACCAGGTTCAGCTCGGCCGCCGGGATGCTCCTGAGCGCTTCCAGGCCGTTGTTTTCGGTGAAGATCATGTTGACCTTGAGCCCGATTTTTTCCAGCAAGGTCTTGATGGCCTGGAGATCCCCTTTCCAGAAGACGTGCTGGAAAGGGACGATGCCAAGCAGGTTCACCTGTCTGCGCACCGCCGGCAAGGGCTCCAGCAGCTGGTCAATGACCGCCTCCAGGAACTGCTCGTACCCCTTGTAGGAGTTGCCGAGAAAACCGGCGGTATTGACATGTATGATCGGCACGTCCTTGCGGAACTCCTTGACCACTGCCGCCACGTCGTCGCCGATCAGGGCCGGAACGCAGCCGGAGATGACCGCGAACAGGTCGCCGCGCACCAGCTCGATGGTGGACTTGATCAGGGCGCGCAGCTTGTCCTCGCCGCCGAAGACCGCATGCTCCTCCACCAGGCAGGAGCAGGGGGTGCTCGTGTTTCCCTGCGGGCCGGCGTCGTTCAGGCCGGCGGCGAAGTTCTGGCCGAAATTCTGTGCCATGCCGCAACCAGCCCCGGAATGGAGGATCGGCACGGCGCCGAAGGTGGCGAGGGTCGCCATGTAGGCACCCCCGAGTGCGCAGGAGTAGCGGGGTGCTTCCGCAACCCCGGGATAAAGCGGTTCTTCCTTGGTACGTAACGGTGTAACTGTCCCCATCTGGCTAGGCCTCCTTCTTAAGATAATGGAGCGGGTCCGGCTGCTTGTACCACCAGTCCTGGTAGGTATCCGGGGTCTTTGCCAGCATGGTCTTCTGGAACGCCTTGTTCTTCACCGACTGGAGGAGGAAATTGCCGTAGGCGATCGCCCCCTTGTATCCTGCCTGTGCACTCCACTGCCGCGCGTCGCCCCGAAGGGCATGTATCCTGGTGGCTCCCTTCTCCCGTTTGTAGGCGCTACCCTGGAACGGGCAGGTGAGGGCCACATCCGGATCGTACTTGCGGGTGATGTGCGCCAACTCCGCCGCCTGGAAGGTGTTGACCAACACGTCGAAGTCGCCGACCTGGTCGATGATCCCCTGGACCTCGTCCAGCACCAGGTTGTCGAAATCCTGGATGATGGCCGCCGGGCTCTTGACGCCGATCTCCTCGAAGTAGGGTACCTGGGTGAGGAGCCGTCCCTGGCCCAGCGACCCGAGGATCTCCACCTTCTCCCCGTTGGGTTTGATTTTGGCAAACTCGTTCTGGATGACTTCCATCTTCGGCACCCATTTTTCCCGCTCTTCCCTGATCAGCACCTCCACCTCCTTTTCCTTCCCGGTGTAGCGGGCAATAGTCCTGAGCCACTCGTCCGTGTGGTCGATCCCCACCGGCGAAGGATACATGAAGTACGGCACCCCGAACTCCTGCTCCAGCCCCCGGGAGAGATAATCGGTGTAGGTGGGGCAGATGGGGGCGGTCACCGCCGCCGCGCCCAGGATTTCGAACTGCTCGACCGTGGCGAATTCGGGGATGAAATTGGGGCGCAGCCCTATCCTGTTCAGGAGGCGGGTGATCTCCAGCCGGTCCTGCCAGGTGTAGGAGAGCATGCTGGCGATGTTCACCAGGTCGGGCTGTTTCGGGATATCCTTCTTTACCAGGTGCTTGAGGATGCCGTGCCAGAAGGCGTCGTAGGCGGTCTGGATGATGCGCGAGCGGATCCCCTCGCAGTGGACCGGCACGATGGTCGCATTGACTTCGTTCTGTACCTCGGCCACGACCCCGTCGATGTCCTCGCCGATGATCCCCGAAGTGCAGGAGGCAAGGATGAAAATCGCCTTCGGACTGTAGCGCTCCTCCGCTTCCTTGATGGCGAAGCGGAGCTTGTCGGCGCCGCCGTAGACCACGTCCTTTTCATCCAGGTTGGTGGTGAGCCAGTGGAGGTCGAAATCGGCCGGCCGCCCCTCGCTCAAGGGAATCCGACGGTAGACCTCGCGGTAGAGAAGCGAGGTCGACGAGCATCCGACCGGCGCGTGGACGATCATCACCGCGTCACGGATGGTCACCACACGGGTGGTCAGGTAGAAATTGAGCACGCAGCCCGAGGACTGCTGGAAATCTCTCTCCTTGTTGGTGAGGGTCCCCTCCCGCGCCTCCTTCACAAGGTCGCTCGCCTTGCCGTAGTAAGCATTGATGGCCCCGGCCCGCTGCTCCCGGTTGGGGCAGGTTTGTGCCTTCAGGTCGATCATGGCATTTCTCCTTTCATGGTGAAGGTGATGGTAGGGGCAGACCTGTGTGTCTGCCCGGTTCCAGGGCGAACACACAGGTTCGCCCCTACCTTGTTCGTCCTACCCCTTTTTCTTCTTACCCTTCTTCTTCAGCTTCTCCTGATACACCTTGTCATCATTCCCGTACTTCTCGAACTGGTGGGTGACGATGGAGGCAGAGGTGATCTTCCCCTTGGGGACAATGCCGGCATCCTCGATCGCCTTGATCCACGGGTCGATCTCCTTCTCGACGATGGTGGCGTCCTCCGAATAGTAGTGATTGCCGGTGACAGGCACGCCGATCGCCTCTTCGGTCCACTTGGCGGCCTGATCGGGGTGCTCGTTGGCCCAGCGCTGCCCCTTCTTGATCGCCCGGACAAAGCCGGCCACGGTCTGGGGATTGTTCTTGATAAAGTCGTTCCTGAACCAGTAGAAGGAAAGCCCGGCCGATCTTCCAAGGCCGGTCTCGAAGGAGTCGCCGATCTTCACCGCGCCGGCGTCCAGGTTACCCTTGTAGAAGGGTGGATGGGCGGTCGAGACATCGACGAGCCCCTGCTTGAGCGCCTGGATCCCCTGGATGTCGGGCATGGTCACCCATTCGAACTTGTCCTTGGGGATGCCGTACTTGTCCGCCAACTTGTTCACCAGGAAATCGGTGCAGATGTTCTTGGTGATGGTGGCGATCTTGATCTTCCCCTCAATGTTCTTCAGGTCGCTGAATTTCTTGATATTCGGGTGCTTGGTAGGATTTACGAAAAACCACATGTGCCGGAACTTGGGGTCGATGTTCTCGGCAGGCTCGATCCCGCCGCGCACCACCCCGGTAAGCGGCGCCCCGCCGGCGATGGCAATCCCGTACTGGTTGGCGTGGCCGCTCCCCACGTCGTTGTTCCCCTTGATGAGCGACGGGATCTGCAGCGCCGGCTGGGTCTCGCCGGTATAGACCAGCTTGATCCCCTCCTCGGCGAAGTAGCCGAGCTTTTCCGTCACCAGCCACGGCGCCAGCGAGCAATCCTTCCTGGTCCAGGTCCTGATCTCCACCAGCGGCTTCTTCGGGGTGGCCTGGACGGTCGACACCCCAACCGCCGCAGCCGCCGCGACAACCGCGACAACTGCCGCCGCGATCCAATAATGCTTCCTGCTTTTAAATGACATGACTTCCTCCTTTTGCTTTGTCTTTGTAGGGTGCGTTAGGCGGTTTCTTGCCGTAACGCACCATTATTCGGTGCGTTACGCTTCGCTAACGCACCCTGCCATTTGCTCATCATCAGCTTTCACCGGCCGATTTCCGCCTCCACCCCGTAAGCTTCTCCTCAAGTGCGCCGAAGGTGAAGTTGAGCGATAGCCCCAGCACGGATATCAGGACCGTGGCCGCGAAGAGCTGCGGCATCTGGAAATTGATCTGGGCGTTCCAGACGAGCCACCCCAGTCCCCTGCTTGCACCAATCATCTCCGCGGCGATCAGCATGAAAAAAGCTGTCCCTGACCCCAGTTTCAGGCCATGAAAAATCCCGGGCGATGCTGCGGGAAGTATCACCTTGAAGAATAGGGTCGTGAGCCCCGTCCCCATGGAGCGGGCCGACTTAACCAGCAGGGGATCGATGCTTTTCACTCCGTTGATGGTATTGAAGAGAATCGGCCAGAGAGAAACCCAGAAGATCATCGCCCCCTTGGAAAATTCGCCGATTCCGAAGAGTAGAACGAACAGGGAGAAGAGGGAAAAGGGGTTCACCTGACCGAGGAAGCGAAGCACCGGCGCCACCAGACGCTCGAAGGTCCGGAAGCCGCCGCCAAGGAGAAAACCGAGGGGAATTGCGACCAGGGCCGCGACGCCGAAGCCGGAGACAGCGCGGGATAAGCTGATGGTGACGTGACCGAGCATCTCCCCCTGCCTGAAGAGCTCGACCAGCGTCTTCAGCACCAGCGACGGGGGAGCAATGAATGTCTCCACGATGCCGCCCAGCCGGGGAGCGGCCTCCCAGGCGGCGAAGAAGAGCACGATGGAGAGCTTGTCAAGGTGCCGTGCCGGCGACCAGAAGGGTTCTTTTATACTTGTGTCAGCCATATCCGAACTCCTTGTGTAGGGGCGGACGGCGTCCCCCCCTTTTTTGGCGCACGCCATGCGCCCCTACTGCACCTCGACCGTTTCCTTCCAGCGGATCACCCATCCCTCAAGGGTGAGGAGGAAGAAGTTCATCCCCGTGCCGATGATGGCGATGATGACCGCTGCCAGGTAGAGCCTGGGTATGACGTAGTTCTGCGACGAGTTCAGCACCAGCCAGCCGAGGCCGGCAGTGGCGCCGATCATCTCGGCGGCGATCAGCATGAGGAAGGCCATCGTCGTCCCGAGCCTGATGCCGGTGAAGATCGACGCCAGCGCGCCCGGAAAGAGGACCCTGGCGAAGAGCCGCAACCTGCCCGCCCCCATGGAACGGGCGACCTTCACGTAGAGGGGATCGACCTCCTGGACCCCGGCAATGGTGGTGAAGAGGATCGGCCAGAGGGAGGACCAGAAGATGATTGCGAACTTGGCCAGCTCACCGATGCCGAAGAAGAGCACGAAGAGCGGAAAGAGGGAAAACGCGTTGATCTGGCCGAAGAGCCGCAAGAGCGGCTGGAGAAAGCGGGTGAGCCGGGGAAACCAGCCGCCGAGGATGAACCCCAGAGGGATACCGACGGCGAACGCGACCCCGAGTCCGAGGAAGGTCCGCTCCAGGCTCGCAACGATGTGGACGAGGAGCTCCCCCTTCTCCGCGAGCTTCCCCCCCTCGGCTATGATCGCCGAGGGGGGGGGAAAGAACTGGATGTCGATCCACCCCCGCCGTGGTCCCACCTCCCAGAGGATGGCCAGGGTGAGCAGCCCGTACCAGTCGAGAAGCCGGCCATTTACGGCTGAGAGCGCGCACAAGAGCCTCCGTCGCGGCTTAGCGCCGCTTCCCGCCTGGGCCTTCCCCGCTCCGGCGTCTTTCCGTTCAAAGATAAGTACGTCTCCCCGGCTGGTTTGTACGTCGCTCATATTTCCTCCTCTACAGATCGGGTTTTCGTAGGGGCGCAGCATGCTGCGCCCCTACATCCCCTAAACAAGCAAATTCTTAAGGAGGCTTACGATTTTGCGTCAGATTGGTGCACCCGCAGGAGGTCCCGCGGAGGCGTAGCAGCGCTACGCCGCACAAGGAGACCTCCGAGGACGGCGCCAAGATGGCGTGAAAGCGTAAGCCGTCTAGATTGCAGCCGCCCTGCCGCGCACCTCGCCGGTCTCCATGGCAAGCAGCTGGTCTGCCCAGCTCAGCGCCCACTCGTGCAATTCCTTGTCTCCCAAGGGGGACGGCACTTTCGATTCCGTATGGTTGTAAATCTTCTCCGCCAGCCGCTTGTAGACTTTCGCCTGCTCGGAGTCGGGAAACGCCTCGGTGGTTGTCTTCCCTTGCAGTTCAGACTGGGTCACCGTCACCGACCGCGGCACATACTCCACCACCTGCGTCTTCGTCTGTGCCACGAAATCGTCGATGATCTCTTTCGCATAGTCGGAGTTGACCGAGTTGGCAATGAGGCCACCCAAAAGCGCGCCACCGTTATTTGAGTACTTCTGTATCCCCTTGAACAGGTTGTTGGCGGCATAGAGCGCCATGAAGTCCGACGAAGCTACGGTGAAAACGTGCTCGGCGATCCCTTCCCGGATCGGCACGGCGAACCCGCCGCAGACCACGTCACCGAGAACGTCGTAGACCACGACGTCCACGTCGAGCTCTTCAAAGACCCGCAGCTGCTTTAACAGCTGGACTGAGGTAATGATCCCGCGCCCCGCGCAGCCAACCCCGGGGGCCGGGCCGCCCGCTTCGACGCAGTAGATGCCGTTGAACCCCTCAAAGATCACCTCGTTCCCCTTGACCGTCTTCTTCTCCCGCAGCACGTCGAGGATGGTCGGGATGTACCCGCCGCCGCGAAGCGTGGTGGTCGAATCGCTCTTGGGATCACAGCCGATCTGCATCACCTTCAGCCCCGCCACTGACAGGGCCGCGCTGATGTTGGAAGTTGTAGTCGACTTCCCGATCCCTCCCTTGCCGTATATGGCGATGGTCTTCACTTTCTTTGTAGACATCCTGGTCTCCTTTGCTTTTGTTTAGTTGGCCTCTACTTGAGCCGGATCTTTTCCTTCTTGTCGATCTGCAGCACCCTGCCGTCCTGAATGAGAAGGGTCAGGGAGCCGTGGCTTATTGTGTCCATGACATCCTGCACGGTCTTCAAGGTTTCGTACTGAACATCCTCTTTTTTCCGAACGATTACACCCTGCTGTGCCATGGTTGCCCCACTTCCTATTCCCTATTAACCAAGTAGTCTGATGGATAAAAAAATTTTACGCCGCTGAAACCCCGCTTTCAATAAGCCCCACGGCATCGGCGCGGCACTGGCGGCAGTGCTTGAACTGGCCGATGATCCGTTCGTTCTCCCTGCGCACCTCTTCGAGACGCTCGGGAGATGGGGGAGCGACATGGGCGAACGCCGCCTGGGGGATGAGGGGCATGACATTCATGATGAAGGCGCCGCGCCGTTTCACCTCTTCCGCAATCCGACTGATTTCCGCCTCGTTGATGCCGGGGATGAGGACCGTGTTCACCTTTACCGTCATGCCGTACCCCGCCGCCCATTCAACCCCTTCCAGCTGGTTGCGGACGAGTATCTCGGCCCCTTCTTCCCCGGAATATCGCTTGCCGCCATGGTTGACCCAGGAATATACCCGGGCTCCGACGCGGGGATCGAGGGCGTTGATGGTGACGGTCAGGCTCCGCAGGTCCAGCCCATGGAGGCGGGCTATGGTGTCCGGCAGCCGCAGGCCATTGGTGCTCAAGCACTTGATCAGGTGCGGGAACTCCTGGCCCACCAGCCGGAAGGTCTCGAAGGTTTCCTCGTTTGCCAACGGGTCTCCCGGCCCGGCAATTCCCACCACCTTGATGATCGGCCCCAGAAGGGGGCTCTCCACCACTTCCCGGACCCGTTCCAGCGCCTCCAGTGGGGTAAGGAGCCTGCTGGTCACACCGGGACGGGACTCGTTGGCGCAGTCATGACGTCGGGTGCAGAAGTTGCATTTGATATTGCAGCGCGGCGCCACCGGCAGATGGATACGGCCGTTCTCCCGGTGATTTCCGCCGAAGCAGGGATGCCCCTGGATGTTTTTCCTTTCCCTGCACGTAATCGCCATCGGTAACCCCTTTAAATAAAAAAAGGCCAAGGAAAATCCCTTGGCCTCCAGTTGTCTGGTCAGCTTCAATTATTGATTTATTCTATTTGATAGATAGACTATTACAGCCAAACAAAATAGTCAATATCTTTTTCTGATATTTTTCCTATTATAATCCATAAAATAGATAGACTTGTAGGTTATTTTTTGGGCATTTTGTTATCAGCCCCTTGATGTTAGGCCTTCGACGAAAACCGCCCTTCCATTTTTCAACAACTCTTTCCACAGATTTTGTGGATTAGCGGAACCCGGCCCATTATCCCGCCGCCTGCACTGGCGAATCTTTCCTATAGAAATATTCGTTGATCTCCCGGTACAGCTCCTTGAGGCGCAGCGGCGGGATATCGCATATCCCGGCATAGGCCTCGGTGAAGTGGACCTGGTGGTAATCGAGGCGGTACGGCTCGATCTTCCCCTCGGCGATCAACTCCTCGTAAAGGCTCGATCCGGGGAGGGGGCTGTAGATGCTCCAGGTCCAGCGGTCGAGATCCAGGGCCTTGGCCAGCTCGAAGGTCTGTTGCACGTCGGTTTCGTCCTCGCCGGGAATGCCGATCATGAAGAAGCCGAAGACCTTCACATGCTTCTTTGCCAGCCGGACCTTCTCCCTGATCCTGTCGACGGTGATCCCTTTTTTCAGGCGCAGCAGACTTTTGGGGGAGCCGGTCTCGATCCCCAGGTCGAGCTGGGTCAGCCCGGCCCGCTTCATGAGCCGCAGCTCCTCCTCGTCGATCAGGTCGATGCGCGTCAAGGCCTGCCAGGCGATCTCCACCTTCCGTTCGATCATCAGCCGGCAGAACTCCTTCACCCACTCCCGGTCGAGATTGAAGATGCTGTCCTTGAACCAGACCCCCTCCAACTGGTGGCGCTCCTTGAGGATCAGCAGCTCGTCCACCACCCGCTCGGGGGACTTGATCCGCCATTTGCGGCCCATCGTCTGGTGCACCGCGCAGAAGGTGCACTGGAACGGGCAGCCGCGGGAGACGATCATGGAGATGCCGCGGATGCTGCGCAGGTGTTGGTTGTGCTCGATGTAACGCTCCACTGGAAACGCTTCGTAGTCGGGCATGGGGAGGGTGTTCAGGTCGGCGATCAGCGTGGCCTTGTCGCCTATGACAGGTTTCCCGTCCCTGCGGAAGGAAAGGCCGGGGATGCCGTCGACAGGGTTGCCGTCGGCAAGCGCCGTGGCCAGGGCGGCGAACGCCTCCTCCCCTTCCCCCCGGATGACGAAGTCGACGTTTTCATCGGCCAGGACCCCGGCAGGGTCGAGGGTCGGATGGACCCCGCCGAGAACCACCTTCGACTTCAGCGACACTCTCTTTGCAATCGCGGCGGCCTGCAGGGCCTCCGGAACGGTCGGGGTCATGGCGGTTATGCCGACCAGGTCGGGCTGGCGCGCCGCAATCTGCCCGGCCAGGGCCTCGCTGTCCATCAGGAGCCCCTGCATGTCCAGCAGCGTCACCTCGTGCCCCCTCTCCTTAAGGTAGGCGCTGAGGAAGGCCAGCCCGATGGGAGGCTCGAACGGGGCAACGTAGAGGTTTCCCCCCTTGATCCAGTCGATGTAATCGTCGAAGCGGTTGCGGAACTCCTTGCCGTCGTAAAAGGCCGGGTTGATGAGCAGGATTTTCATGATCGATTCTCCGTTTTTCGTAGGGGCGAACCTATGTGTTCGCCCTTCTCCGTTATGTGCGCCACGTTTGAAAAGACGGGCAGACACGCAGGTCTGAAAAAGCGGGCAGACACGCAGGTCTGCCCCTACCCTGCAAATCTTAGATCGCATATGCGAACGGTTTCTCCGCCTCGGAGAAGAACTCCGCGTAGATCTCCTTGCGAAGCTGCACGAACTCGTAGCTGCTCCGGTCCCGCGGCCGGGGGAGCGACACATGTATGATTCTCTTGACGGTTCCGGGCCGGCTGGACATGACCACCACCCGGTCCCCCAGGTAGAGCGCCTCGTCGATGTCGTGGGTGACGAGGACCATGGTGGTCCTTTCCGCCTCCCAGATACGGAGGATCTCCTGCTGCATCTGGATCCGGGTCAAAGCATCCAGCGCCCCGAACGGTTCGTCGAGCAGCAGCAGCCCCGGCTGGTTGACGAGAGAGCGCGCAATGGCCACCCGCTGGGCCATCCCCCCAGACAGCTGGTGGGGGTGCGCCTTGGCAAAATCGGACAACCCCACCAACGCCAGGTGCTCCCTTACGATTCGTTCCCTTTCGCCGTTCGCGCGGCCGTTGAGCCCGAAGGCCACGTTCTCCTCCACCGTCAGCCAGGGGAGAAGGCGATGTTCCTGAAAGACCATCCCCCGGTCGAGCCCCGGCCCGGCGATAGGCCTGTTGCCGAGGCTGACCGCGCCGTCGTATCCGTTCTCCAGCCCGGCGACGATGCGGAGCAGCGTGCTCTTGCCGCAGCCGCTGGCGCCGACGATAGCCACGAACTCCCCTTCCCCGATGGTGAGGTTGATCTCCTTCAGCGCCACCACCTCGCTGTCGCGGGTGGGAAAGCTCTTGTGGAGGCCTTCTATGACCAGATTGCTCTGGTGGGAGAGATGAGCGCACATGTTCCTGCCTCCCTTGCTTCCTTCAATCTCCTGCAAATGCCGCCTTCCAGCTTATGAGCCGCTTCTCCAGCCGCTTGATCAGGCTGTCCATCAGCTTGCCGATGACGCCGATGGTAATCATTCCGACGATGACGACGTCAGACTGGGAGAGTTGCCGGGCGTCCATGATCAGGTAACCGACGCCGCTGCTGGCGGCGATCAGCTCGGCCGCCACCACGCACATCCAGGCCACCATCAGCCCCACCCGGATGCCGGTCATGATTGCCGGGAGCGCCCCCGGAATCACCACCTGGCGGACGAACCTGAGCCGCGGGACTTCCAGTATCCGGGCCACCTCAACGAACTTCTGGTCGGTCTGGCGGATGCCGTCGATGGTATTGATGATGATCGGGAAAAAGGCCCCGAGGAAGATGATGTACACCTTCGACTTCTCTCCTATGCCGAACCAGAGGATGGCCAGGGGTATCCACGCTATCGGCGGGATCGGCTTTATCACCTGGATGATCAGGTCGGTCAACCGGTCCAGGGTCCGGGAGAGGCCGATGGCGATGCCGAGGGTGAGCCCCAGAATGGCGGCGATACCGAACCCTTCCAGCACCCGCAGCACGCTGATCCCGATGTGTCGGGTCATGGCCCCGCTCTTCAGGAGGTCCCAGAAGGTCACGGCGACTTGGGAGGGGGGCGGCAGGATGATCGGCTTTATGTACCCCAGGTGAAAGAGCGCCTGCCACAAGGCCAGGATGACGACCGACAGGCCTGTGTACTGGAGCAGGTGCTTGATCTTTTGCAGGCGCGGGTTGGTGTCGCGAGCCATGGCAAATCCTCCGAAGTAGGGGCAACCCCATGTGGTTGCCCGCTTTTCCCCCGTTCAATCAGGGCGGCCACACAGGGCCGCCCCTACCTTATCCCGCTCTCCCGCGTGAGGCTTGCGTCCGCGAAGGTGTCGATGTTGACCGGGGCCTTGATGAGTCCCGCTCCCAGCATGAAGGTCTCGCTTTTCCTGATCTCCTCGATGTCGTCCGCCTGGATGGCCGGATTATAGTCGAACTTGGCCAGCACCTTGAGGAGAAGATCGGCAGGGAGATTCACGTCCGCGGCGATCAACTGGGCCGCCTCCTTCGGATTGGCCTTGATGTACTTCGCGCCGCGCTGGTATGCCTTGAGGAGCGCCTTTGCCTGCTCCCGGTTTTTGGTAACGAACTCGTTGGTGGCAATGATGACCAGGGCCCCCTTCTTGATGCCGGTGCCGTCAGCGAGGACCCGCACGGCCCCCTGGCTCTCCAGCTTGGTGATCAGGGGTTCCCAGACCGCCGCCGCGTCTATGTTGCCGTTCAGGATGGCGGTGGCGATATCGCCCTGGGAGAGGTTGATCAACTCGATGTCGTTGGTGGTGAGCCCCCCCTTCTGCAGGACCAGAACCAGCAGGTGGTGGGCGTACGACCCCTTGACCACGGCCACCTTTTTACCCTTCAGGTCCCTGGGAGATTTGATGTTTGACTTGTTCGGGACAATTACTGCGAGTGATTTGGGGCCGGTGGAGGTGAGGCCGATGATCCGGGTGTTGATCCCGGCGGCCTTGCCGATGATGGCCGGGGTATCGCCGAGGAGGCCGATATCCTGCTGCCCGGCGGCGAATGACTCATTGATCGGAGGACCGGCGGAAAAGGAGCTCCATTTGACGGCCGGTTTGGCGCTGACCTTGGCCAGTTCCTCCTCCACCCACCCCTTGTGCCTGGCGACGAAGATGGGGGCATAGTGGGGGATAGGCTGGGTGGCTATGCGGATTTCGTTGGCTGTTGCAAGACCTGTCAGAAAGGTTCCGAGCAACGCCGTGAGCAGCGTTATCGTAAAAATGCGGGAAATGGTTTCCATTGTCTTTCTCCTTTATTTTGCATGTAGGGGCGATCCTTGTGATCGCCCTGTCTCGGGCAACCACAAGAGTTGCCCCTACATCGAATTACTGCCGTGCCAACCGGTCAAGATGGGTGAACAGGGGGTGCTTCCGCTCCTCCTCTGCCCGGCGGGCAGCGAAGGTCTCCTCGATGACCTCCTCCGGCTCGATGACCCACACCGCCGCCAGGTCAACGTCCCCCAGCCTTTTGCGGACGGCGGTGTAATGCTTCTGGAACAACGGCCCGGTGATGTGGGTCTTTACCGGCTTCCCCTTGATCTGCCAGCTCCGCCCGTCCTTCCCCTTGAGCGCTATCGCCACCTTCCGGTCGAACCAGATGCTCCGCACCAGGTTCTTGTTGGTCCGGGATGACTCCAGCAGCTCCAGGTAAAGAATATTGCCGTCTTCCCCCGGTTGCAGGGATTGCTTCACCACCGCGTGGGGGAAACCATCCGCATCCAGGGTAGCCAGCACCTTGGTTGTTTCCTTGTCCTTGAGAAGATCGATGATCTCGTTTGTCAATTGGGCTGACATGTCTTGCCTCCGTTGTCGTTACTGTAGGGGCGAACCCATGTGTTCGCCCTTTTTTCATGGTTGTGCGCCACGCTCGGAGAGTCGGGCAGACACGCTGGTCTGCCCCTACAACAACCGCGACAGATCCGTATCCGGATGGTTCCCGCAGCGGCGGTAGTCGTCGAAATCGACCCCCAGGTCGTACTTAACCCGCAGCCGGTGGAGTCCTCTGGCGAGACGCACGAAATATTCGAGGGATGGGTTCTGCTGGTCCCGGAAGTAGGAGCCGGGGCGCGGCACCCAGACGATGAACACGGTGGTTACGCCGTTCTCTGCCAGGTACTCCGCCTCAGCCAAGGTCGATGCCAGGGCGTCCTCCTCACTGGTGAAACCGGATGGCCTTGCCAGCTCCACCCCTCCCACCAGGCCGGTGCCGACGTTGCCCCGGCCGAAAATGTCCACCGCCCGGATCAGACGCTGCTGCCACTCCCGGTAGCCGACGGTTTGCGCCTTGCCGGGGCATATCCAGTTGAAGAGCCTCTCCCCCAGCACCTCCAGGTCGCTGGTGTAGCTTGTCAGACCGGTCTCCTCGTAGAGGCGGGCCAGTTGTTTCTCGCTGAAGGCCGAGGCGATCAGCTGGCTCGGGAACTTTTTCGTGGAAAAATTTTCGCCTACCGCCTGGAGGGCCTCGATGTAGTAATCCACCTCCCGGTCGAAGATCTGCTCCCCCTTGAGGACCGACCCGGCGGTGAGGCACATGCCGGTAAAGCGCCCCGGCTCCTTCAATGCCTCCCGGATGGTCTCCGAGACGTCGCGGGGCTTGAGCCGGGAGGGGACGCCTATTTCATCCTTCTGCTGCTTCGTGTGGTTGACGATGTCGCAGAAGCGGCACTCTTTCTTATCGGCCCAGAAGTGGCAAAAGCTCGACTGGAAGATGTTGAGCCTTTGCGGGCGCGCGCTGACGATGTGACTCATCGGGATGCCGGAGCTGGTCTGCTTGTCGTAGTAGAGCGGCTTCGGCCACAGCTCCACGAACTCCACCGGCTCGCCGTTGTCTACGAGCGCCAGCCTGCCGTCCACCAGGTCGACCAGGTACGGGTCCTGCTCAATGGGGGTGGGGTCGGTCAGGATGGAGGTGCCGTCACGCAGGATGAGCGATTCGGGGAGCGGTTTGATTTCGCCGTCCCTGGAACCGAATATGTAAGGGCTGCGCATCTGCACCGAATCGTCCACAACGCTCAGCGCCTGCTCCGTGTAATGCACCCCGCGCCGCTGGGCATCGATCTTCAGGGCCACCAGGCGCGGCACGTCGGGGTATTTAGCCACGACCTCTTCCAGTGTCAATTCCGCCTCTCTGTTTCTTTTCAAAGCAACTGCCATGGGATTCTCCTTTGTAATCAGGTTATTAGCCTGAAGGCTGTAGGCTGAAGTTAAAACGTGATTATTTTCTTGCAGCTAATAACCTTCAGCCTATAGCCTAAACAGCTGGCTTTTTTCAGCCTGCCCTTCTGAACACCGCCGCCTGCAACTGCTCGGCCTTGTCCGTCCGCTCCCACGGCAGATCGAGGTCGGTGCGGCCGAAATGACCGTAAGCCGCGGTCTGCAGGTAGATTGGGCGGCGCAGATCCAGCTGCTCGATGATAGCGGCCGGCCGCAGGTCGAAGTGGGCTTCGATCAGCGCAGCCAGCTCATCATTTGTGAACCGGCTAGTGCCAAAGCTCTCCACGAAGATGGAGACCGGGCGGGCAACGCCGATGGCGTATGCGATCTGCACCTCCAGCCGCTTAGCCAGCCCGGCCGCCACTACGTTCTTCGCCACATAGCGGGCCGCATAAGCGCCGGAGCGGTCCACCTTGGTGGGGTCCTTGCCGGAGAAGGCGCCGCCGCCATGGCGGGCAAAACCGCCATAGGTATCGACGATGATCTTTCTTCCGGTGAGCCCCGCGTCTCCATGGGGGCCGCCCACTACGAAGCGACCGGTGGGATTTACGTAGATCTTTGTCCTGTCGTCCAGGAGATTGCCTGGAATCACCGGCCGGATGACGCCGCTGATGACGTCCTCCCGAATCTTATCCAGGGAGACGTCCGGATTGTGCTGGGCCGAGATGACCACGGTATCGATCCGGACCGGCCTCTCCCCCTCGTATTCCACGGTCACCTGGCTCTTCCCGTCGGGGCGCAGATAGGGGATGTCGCCCCCCTTCCTCGCCTCGGCGAGGCGCCTGGAAAGGCCATGCGCAAGGGCGATGGAGGTCGGCAGATATTCCGGGGTCTCGTCGGTGGCAAAGCCGAACACCATCCCCTGGTCCCCTGCCCCCACTGAATCCAGGTAACCGTCATGGTCCTTGCCATGACGCGCCTCCAGCGCCTTGTTCACCCCCTGGGCAATGTCGGGCGACTGCTGGTCAAGAGAAACGAGGACCGCGCTGTGCTCGGCATCCAAGCCGTACTCCGTGCTCGTGTACCCTACCTGCGTGATCGTGTCGCGCGCCACTCGCGCAGCGCTTACCTGTGCCTGCGCCGATATCTCCCCGAAAAGAAGCACCAGCCCCGTGGTGACGCTGGTTTCGCAAGCCACCCTTGAGAGTGGGTCCTGGGCCAGGTAAGCGTCGAGCACCGCGTCCGAGATCTGGTCGGCCAGCTTGTCGGGGTGTCCCTCGGTTACCGATTCCGACGTGAAGAGATAGCGCCTGTCTGCCATAACAGTTTCTCCTTTCCCTGCATGTAGTTGTAATGGTGTTGGTCAAAAAAAAGAGGCCAGGATGATCGTCACTGACGATGCATGCCTGGCCTCCGGTTGTCCGGTCAGCCTCGGTTGCGCTTAACAGATTTTGGCTCGAAATTTCAGCCATTAATTCTATCTATTTGATAGACTTTATATCAGGCATTTTACACACAAGTCAAGATATTTTTTCTGCGAGCTGATATTTCCTGTCTTGTTTACCGTCTTGGATAAGCCGTGGAATTTTTGGGCGCCATTTTGGTTACTTTTTCCGACACCATAGCTCTAACCATCAACTGGCCCATAAAAGCAACTGATTTGGGTACCTTCTAAAGCTCCTTCTTTGGAATAAGAAAAGCCTCCCTTATACCAAAGACAGCTTGGCAGGTCTTTAATGCGCTGCATGAGGAGGATTGTTATGCCCCCACGGAATTCTTGCAACGAGCTGTTGCATCTCTTCCAATTGGGAAACAGCCTGTTTCCCAATTTCATCACCGAGCCCATACTCCTTGTAGAGCTGGACCATAAATTTGATATTCCGCTCGGAAAAACCCTTTGATTCGGGCAGTTCATTATGAAGATCACGAGACAGCCGGGGGATGACGCCCGCCCCCCAGCCTTCGCGTTGTTGGCGTTCCGTAATCAGCCGGCCGATATCCCAGTACATAAGGATCATTTCCGCATTGGCGGCGAGGGTGGCTTTTACCTGTGCCTGCCGGATACGGGCCTTGACGTCGCCCAGTAAATCGGCGTAGAGAGTTAAATCAGTGGTCAATGCTGAACTCCTCTTTTCATCATTTCTTGCTTGCTGTCATTCATCAACAAGAACGTCGTCAACAAGGTCCTCCACTACAGAGTGGAACCGAAGGTCGAACCATTTCCTGAAAGCCCTCAGATCCCGTTTCTGGGGCCAGTCTTCCTCTCTTGTCCACCAGTCGGCAAGCTGGTCCTCAAAGATCATCTCGAAAACCTTCTTTATAGCCTTCTCCCGCTGTTTATCATCTTCAAACTCTGGAACCAGGTAGGCGGTGCGGTCCTCGTTGATCTCCTCAAGCGACATATCACAAGGATCAGGAAGCGATAGAAGCCATTCCCTGAACGGTTCTTTTGCCAGTGCTATCACAAGACCACGGTTGACCATTACAATTTCCCTGCCTTCTCAGGATATTTTCTTCG
The DNA here is from genome assembly GCA_016177775.1 of Geobacter sp. Lineage (GTDB taxonomy): Bacteria > Desulfobacterota > Desulfuromonadia > Geobacterales > Geobacteraceae > JACOUQ01. Next base: position 217,998 of record JACOUQ010000015.1, on the reverse strand, counting down.
CCACGAAAGAGCTGTCGTCGCTGTCGTGGATGTATATTCTGCCGGTCAATGTGTCGCCGTCGCAGACAAACTCTCCGAAGCCGCTCGCCGGATCGCATTCATCGTTGCCGTCCCAGGAGAACTTGTAGCCTCCGGCCTTGTCCTTGCGAATATCCATCTGGCCGTCAACGCAGATAAAATGAAGCTCTCCCCTCATTCCACTGATGCGGATATAGCCGGGTTCTACCAAGTCGATGTCTTCCTTGTCCCATTGTTCCATTTCGACGATTTCATACGTTCCATTGATGCTCATGTGATGCCTAACTCTTTTCCCCAGGAACAAAGGGAATCAGTCCCCGCTGGAAAGCCACTTCCTGAAGCTCCAGCGGTGCATTGCGGATATCCACGGCAAAACCGTTCACGGTCAGTTTGTCGGTCAAGTCCTGATCCTCTCAAACTTCAAAAAATCAATGTGGAAGCAGCCCGGCGCATCACTGACGACATACTCAAGGGCTTTATCCAGAGACATCGTCACTCCGCCAAAATCCCCGATATGATCCCATCTATCTCGATGGCTGTACCACTACTGTCCGGTTAATAAGCGAATAAGTTCAGCTGGTTATAGCCGGGTGGTTCCAGATTTTGTTTGAGCGCCTCTGCAACCAGCGATGAAATGGGCTTCTTCTCGAATATGTTGACCTCAAGAATCTGTAGAAAAGTGTAGAGCGAACATTGGATGCCAAGCCGCTTCTTTGTAATGGCCACAAGCAGATAGATGCACAGGGCAACCCATATCTGGGGAGTCTAAAGGGAGTCTAAAGGGGTCAGCCCCAGACACGAGACAATTCTGGCAATTTTATCTCATCACCGGCACCGCCACCTGTCATACCCGCACAAACTCAAAAGCCGCCTTCAGCATCAAAGCTGACAAGGACGGCTTTCATAATAGACACATCTTTCCCCGGCGTTCGCACTTCACCAGCTACCTCCCATAACACCGCAAAATTACGCAAGTTTAATACACCTTTTTGCCATTGATGTCAACGGGAAAGGCCATGTACCGGGAGTCGGGGACCGGACCCAACCGGGCCTAAATGGATCGGGCACTGGGTAGGACCCAGGACACAAAAAAACAAAAAGGCCCTGATTTCTCAGGGCCTTTCGTGCTGCTCCGGACGGTGCCGGACTTTAAAATGGTGGCGGTGCAGGGACTTGAACCCCGGACATCACGGATATGAGCCGTGTGCTCTAACCAGCTGAGCTACGCCGCCGAAATTATAAAAAGCTCTTTGGCTTCCCAAAGAGCTTTTTTTTATAGGCCATTCTGACCAGATTGTCAAGAATATTCAGATACGGCAGCAACATTAGCCGGTAAGAAGGGAGCGTCACGTAATTTTGCGACTCACGTGCGTGCCAGATAATGCACCTTTCAGCGGGGGAGTATGATACAGTAGTTTGGAATCAACCATTTAAAACCAGCGGAAAGAAAACATACATGACGATTCAATGGTATCCCGGCCACATGGGGAAGGCCCACGACCAGATATCCGAGTTGGTCGGAAAAACTGACGTGATTATCGAGGTCCTGGACGCCCGCCTCCCTGCCTCCAGCGCAAACCACCTGCTGGCGGAACTGCGCCGGGACAAGCCCTGCATCAAGGTACTCAACAAGAACGACCTGGCCGACCCCGCCGTAACCAAGGCCTGGGTTCGCAATTTCGAAAAGGAAACCGGTGTGCGCGCCCTCCCCCTGTCGGCAAAGGAACGCCGCGAGGTGAGCCAGCTGATCAGGCTCTGCCAGCGACTGGCGCCGAACCGCGGCAAGCCGGGCCGGCCGCTGCGCGCCATGGTCGTCGGCATTCCCAACGTAGGCAAGTCCACCCTGATCAACACCCTGGCGGGACGGTCCATTGCCAAGGTCGGGGACAAGCCCGCCATAACCGTCAGTACCCAGCAGATCAACCTGCGCAACGGCATTATCCTCTCCGACACGCCGGGTCTCCTCTGGCCCGAGATGGGGGACCAGGCTGCGGCCTATCGGCTGGCAACCAGCGGCGCCATCGGCGCCGGCGCCCTCGACTACACCAGCGTCGGGCTCTTCGCCGCCGAGTACATGATGCACCGCTATCCGGAGCTTCTCAGCATCCGGTACAAGCTCGCCCAACTGCCCGACACCCCCATCGACATGCTCGAAGCGATCGGCCGCCGCCTGGGTTGCCTGGTCACAGGGGGGGAGGTCGATCTGAACCGCGCCGCCGAGGCTTTTCTGCGCGAACTGCGGGCGGGGAAAATCGGTCGGGTCAGCCTGGAAGAACCGGCGCGGAATGTGGCAAAGGAAGTGGAGACCGAGGAGACGGGATCGGCATGAGAAAAGCACTGTTGCCGGTCAATCCCCTTTTTACTTCTGGCAGAGCCTGATCCCTTCGGCGGTTAGCGCAACAACGCGCTCCTTGTACAATCCGCCGAGAGCTTTCTTGAAGGTCTTTTTGCTCATCTTCAACACCTCGGCGATCATCTCCGGCGAGCTTTTATCATTGAGCGGCAGGAAACCGCCGTGTGCGGCCAGGGCCTTCAATATTGCCCCTTTCGGCTCCCCCAGATCCTGGCCCCCTTCTTTCCTCAGGGTGACATCGATCTTTTCATCCTCGCGGACCTTCTTGACATAACCCCTGAACCGGTCCCCCACCCTTTTGCCATAGAGCTCGTTTCTGAACAGCAGCCCGCCGTGACGCCCGTTGATGATGACCTTTGCCCCCAGGTCGGTCAATTCGTAGATCATCAGCTCCACTTCGTCCCCTTCCCGAACAGAGACGTTTTCCAGATCAAGGAATTTCCCGATTTTTGCCGAGGCGGCGATTCGGCCGGAATTGTCCAGGTAGACCGCGACGACATGCCTTTCGCCCGGCCTCATCCGCTCCCGCTGCTCGGAGAAAGGCACCAGCAGGTCTTTTTCCAGCCCCCAGGCGAGAAATGCGCCGAACTTGCCGGCATCCTTCACCTCCAGGAAGGCGAATTCACCAACTGCCACCTTGGGCGCAATGGTGGTGGCCGCCGGCCGGTCTTCCGAATCCAGGTAGATAAAGGCATCAATGCGGTCGCCCGCTTTCGCGTCGGCTGGAAGAAATCTGGCTGGAAGCAGGATCTCCCCCTCCTTCGTGTCCAGGAACGCGCCCTGTGCGGTGATTCTGTTTATTTCGAGCTTGTTGAATTTTCCGATTGCCAGCATTGGGTTCCTTTTTCTTTATATTTATTCCGACGTCTCGATCTTGTACATCAGATATAACTCTTCAACCTTGGTCCTGGCCCAGGGAGTCCTTCTCAGGAATTTCAGACTGGACTTGATACTCGGGTTGCTGTTGAAACACCGGATATCGATGATTTGTCCCAGCTTGTCCCATCCGTAATGTTCCACCAGTTCGGTGAGAATCATCTCCAAAGTGATGCCGTGCAAGGGATCAGTGGATATTTGTTCGGTCATGTTCCGGTCTCGTATTTAGTTTAAATGGCGTTATGTTTTGCTCAAGGGTTCGAACAGGTACTCCAGGCCGTTGACCTTGATTTCGTAGACCGTCCTCAGCATCTCGCCCAGCCTCCCGCAGGGAAATCCCTGCCTGGCAAACCAGACCACATAGGGCTCCGGAAGATCGATCAGCCGCCACCCGCTGTATTTTCCGAAGGGCATGCGCATATCGGCCAGTTCGAGGAGCGCCTGGTGGTCAAAGGGAGAATAGGTATCCATAGGCAACTGAGCCTCCCGGCTCATGTCGGTTCACCATGTTTTTTGTCTCTTCAGAACTGGGGAGCATCCTACCGCTGGTTTTAAAGAATAACAGATGGAGGGCTGTTATGCGCAGGCTTGTACCGTTTCTGCTTGAATATTTTCACTACCCGGCTTTGCAACTGAAATTCTTTGGTAGCCGTCGAGCGATGTCTGTCAATGTTACGTTGAACCACGGCCGGTCGTCCAGTAAAATCTGTAGATTCCATTCCATCACCTTCCCGCCGCCAACGCCCCCCACCAGGCCGCCAGCACCAGCACTGCACTGGCGAGCGCCAGCAGGGCGTTGACCCTGCGGCCGGGAAGGCCATGCCTGCCGACCAGCCATTCCGCCACCAGGCCAAGGACTGTCCCGAACAGAAAACCGAACAGGTGCGCCCCAAGATCGGTGTTTTCCCCCTCGGTCCCCAGCAGGGCGAGCAAGGCCAGGGCCGCGGCGACCGGAAGCGGCCAGCGCTTTTGCCGCTGGCGCCGGTTGCGTACAATATTGAGCGCGGCGAGAATGCCGACAGCGCCGAAAACCAGTGTGGATGCGCCGACCGACGAGTGATCCGGGGACTGCAGGAAAGCGTTGGCCAGGTTTCCGAGAATGCCGGAGCCGAGAAGCAGGCTCCAGGCCAGTCCCGAGCCGAGCTCGCGGCAGAGTAAAACTACGAAGATACCGCCGATTGCCAGGTTGCTGAACAGGTGCAACCAGTCGGCATGGAGGGTGAGTGCAGTAACGAGCCGCCACCACTCGCCGTCCATTATCCTGGCGGCATGGGCCTTCCCGAGGATGGTCCAGTCGGGGGGGGATTGGCCGAAAAACGGGATATCGAGCAGGGTGATGTTGTGGAAAGTTGCCAGCAGGATGAGTACCGACAGGGCCGACAGGGTGTTCTCCATCAGGGGCCGGACCGGAGGAACGGGCGGGGGCCAGTTTCGGTTTGACTCATCGAAGAGGCGGAGCTCCTTCCTGGCGAGTGTCAAGTATCCCGCCGGCACCAGCAGCCGCCACCCCATTGCGCCGGGATCGAGCCGGCAGGGCACCCTGCGGGCCTCAAGGACCAGTGCCCAGAGGCGCGCCCGCTTCTCGGAGAGGACACCGGAAGCATCCCCTTCCCCCGGCTCCGCGGGAACTGCCAGCCATTCCCCATCGTGCGCACCGGTATGATCCTTCTCCCGCTCCATGACATATACTATAAGCATCGCAGTCTGCTATTACCAGGGTAACAGCAGAAAAAGAGCCGGAAAATCATCAAGGCTGGCAAAAAAGGGCGTGGGTGAATGCTACTCGTAAGCGCACCAGGTGAAGTAATAGCAGAACATGCCGGGCTTTTCTGGTACAGTATGAATCATAAAAAAGCACCAAAAGGCAGGTAACCGTGGCACAGCCCTGGAAAACGATAGAAAGCATTTCCACCGAAGAAGGCATACTCGAACTGCGTCAGCGCGGCGAGCGGGACTTTTTGATCATGATCGGCCCCCAGGTACTTATGAACAGCCTGGCAAACCGTTCCGAAGTGGTGTTGGGCCAGCTCGGCTGCGGCCACCTGAAGAACGGGGAAAGCCCGCGGGTCTTGGTGGGAGGACTGGGGATGGGCTTTACGCTCAAGTCGGTCCTTGACACCCTTCCCCTTACGGCTCAGGTCGTCGTGGCCGAGTTGAACCCGGTCGTCGTCCAATGGTGCCGGGGACCCCTGGCAGCTCTCACGGAAAGCGCCGTCGACGATCCGCGGGTAACCGTGGAGATCTGCGACGTCGCGCGCCGTATCCGCCAGAGCGCCGTGGACAGTGAGGAGTCGCGCTTCGACGCCATCATCCTCGACCTGTACCGCGGCCCTCACGCAAAAACAGACCAGAGAGATGATCCGCTTTACGGCAGCCGGGCCATCGAAAATATGCGGGCCGCGCTCAAGCCCGGCGGGGTTGTGGCTGTGTGGGGGGAAAACTATGACGAGGGTTTCGACAAGCGGCTGCGGAGTGCCGGCTTCACGGTGACCACCAGCCGCCCCGGCCGTGGCGGCCTCCGTCATGTGGTCTTTCTGGCCCAACTTAAACAATCGGGAAAGACGGGGAAACAGGCCTCCTGAGGGGTGTCGGAAGCCAGACATACCATTGATAGCTGCTGCATGAGATCTACCCCGGCCTGCGGGCGCTGATCCCGACAATGGTCACTGTCAGCTCCCCTGCCGGCCGCCGGATGGTCACCTCGTCGTCCACCCGCCTGCCGAGGAGCGCCTTGCCGACCGGCGAATCGATGCTTATTTTTCCTTCACCGACATCGAACTCGTCGGGACCGACCAGCTGGTAACAGCGCTCATCCCCCTCCTCGTCCTCATAGGCCACCCAGCAACCGAAGGAAACGACCGTCGGGTTGGCAGGCGGGGCGGCGACCTTGAGTACCTTCAGGCGCCTCCCCAGGTGCTTGAGCTTCCGGTCGATCTCCCGAAGGCGCTTCTTCCCATAGATGTACTCGGCGTTCTCCGAGCGGTCCCCCTCGGCCGCGGCATCGGCGACCCCCTGGACGACTTTGGGGCGCTCCACCGTCCAGAGATGGTCGAATTCCTCTTGAAGGCGCCGGCGCCCCCCCGCTGAGATCAAATCTGTCATCAGGCTACCTCACAAGAGTCAGAAGCTATTCGAAGACAGAAGAATGGCTTTGTATTTGTCGGGAATTCTAGGGACGGGAATTCTACGGACATCTTTATTTAATTGCCCCCCCCTCTTTCTTTCCAAACAACTCCTCAAAAAGCTCCTTTGACCTTACTAGCCCTCTTTCTGTGAGGAAAACCGACTTATTCTTATTCCTCGGATCCAGAATGTACCCCTTCTCGAAAAGCCGGTTCATGACGTCGAAATCATGCCCCTTCCACGCATACACCCCGTCATGCAGCGTCAACTGGAGCAGAGCGAGCACGCAGTTGTCGATTTTCTCCTGATCCCACTCCGCCGTGCGCTCTTGAGGTGCATAGCCCTCCCCTGCCTCATGCACCCTGCTCACCAGCGGATAACGCTCAGGATACAAAACGCTCTCCACCTCGAGATCCACGTCCAGCTCAGGCCAGTACAGGTGCTGCTCCGTAGGGAGCTCCACATGAACCACCTTTCCTATCGGCGCGTCCTGAAACCACGGGAACTTCTCAAATGGAAGGAAAACTTCCTTTTCATGGATCAGGAGCCAGAGGCCGTGTGTCGACACGTTCGTGACTTCAACCGCTGAAGTGCCGTTTCCAAGCATCTCGTATCTCATTCTCGTGTTCCTCGATCAGCTGCCGGACAAGATTCAGTTCGGGATCATGCAGACCATAATTCTGTGCCAGCTCGATCTGCGGCTCGATCCAGAATTTCGCTTCCCCCGTCTGCCCGTGTACATGGATATGCATCCGGGGTTCCTCACGAGAGAAGAAATAAAACCGAAAACCGCTCTCCCTGAATACCGTCGGACTCAATGCTGCCTCCCCTGCAGAGTATCGACGCCAGCTTACTGAAAATCCGTTAACATGACAAGCAAAAACCCCAGGCCGGTATTTGCCGAATCAAGCTCTATAAAAAACCGGATCAGCCACCACTTTACCTGGCTGGGAGGAAGTCGATGGGATACAGGATCGTCGTCTTCGGCACCCCGTCTTTGGGGCCGAAGTTGAACTTCCTGACCCTGTCGACAATCTGTGTGTTGAAGTCAGGCGCGTTCATATTGCACGACTCCACGCCGCAGGCAGAAACCGCCCCGTTCGGTTCGATAGTCAGCCGCAGTACCATCTTCCCGCGAAGAGTCGGATCCTTGCGCAATTCGGTATTGTAGATACGGTAGAGCGCGGCCTTGTAACGATCGAACAGCAGTTGAATCTCTTCATCGGTTCGGGCCGGACGTCCCCCGGAGCTGAGCGGCCTGGACTCCTTCGCCCCCGGGCCTGCGATCCCACTCTTGACCTGCGCAAAGCCATTGCCTCCGCTGCCAATCCGGGCACCGTTCCCACCGCCGCCGGCATTCCGACCGACACCGCCATTGCCGATCCCGCCGCTGCCAACATTCCGACTGAATGCGGCATTGCCGTACCCACCACCGGACCCTCCCCCTCCCTGCATCGTCACCAGGGAACGGCTCGCCACGGCCTGCCCGGTTCGGTTAGCCGCGTTGCTCAGACGGGCCTCGGTCCCGAGTCTGGGAACGGTCGTCTCGTCAAGAAGGTCTTTGAAACTCTCCTTGAACGCCAGTACCCCTACGTTTTCAGATCTCTTGGGCGCGGCCGTCCGTTCAGCCACGGCTGCTTTGGGGCGTTCCGGGGCCGGGGCTGCCTGCTTTTTCTCTTCGTTTTTAGCTACTGTTTTGTCTCCTGCTTTCTCTTCCTTTTTCTGATCTTTGTTCTCTTCCCTGGCTTTTTTAACCGGCTCCGGCTTCTTGTGCTCCTGCCTTACCATCATCGCCAACCGTTCCGGAATCTGGGCAACGGCCGGACGGACCGGCACCGGCACGACCACCAGGCGGACGATGATCGCAAGGAGCAGGCTGAGGAGCAGGGCGGTGCGCAGGTTGCGGCGGTAGCGCCGATCGCTCTCGTCATCGCAACTCCACGGCATCGCCGCCGCCTGATGCGGAACCGGGGAAAGTTCCCGTTCGATGGCAAATTCACTCTCGCGCCTCTCGTCCCGATCATGCGCATTGTCTATTTCTTCGTACAGTTGGTCAAGTTCATCAAGACGCTGGTTCGCCTGTGCCTTGAGATTCGCCTGTTTTTCCAGGACCCCGCGGATTTCCCCGTCGAAGCTGGCGATGCTGCTCCGCAGCCGTGCGATACGCCCGGCGGCATCCTCTATCTCCGGCAATTCTCCCCAGAAGAGTTGACCACCTTCCAGTTCGTCGAGCCGGTCGAGGAAATTGCAGGCTTCCCGCAGGGCGTCGAAACGCATTCGGTCGACGGAAAAGGTTTCAAGCTCTGCGTCTACCGCGCGCATCTCGCTCTCGAGCTCCGCAAGCGTTCCCCGTGCCTGCTCGATCCGCGCGTTAAGCGGCGCCAATTCCTGCTGTAATAATGATGTATTCACAGTACACCCGCTAGCCGTGCGTCGTCTTCTGGATGACGGCAAGTGAAATCTTTCCGTAACCAGAAGCCGTGCAGCTTGTCATTATTTTTTTAAGGACGTTGAACGGAATCGTTTTATCAGCCAGGAGAGTGATTTCCCTGGTTTCGTTTTCAGCATTGGGCTTGATGCCGGTGTCGTTGTTCATACTGCTCTGAATCTGTGCCAGTCGCTCGGTTACTTCACGAACCGTCCCGATGCGGTCATCATACAGGGCTGGGGTCCCTACCACCGGTTCGCCCTGAACCAGTACTGCTTCGGGTGTGACCGAGATCGCCACTGTTCCCCTCGGCTTGGTCTCGACGACGGACTGGGGCAGAGCGAGGCGCTGTTCCGGCATGTCGCCGTTGAATGAGTGAAAGAGCAGAAAGAACACCAGGACGGAAAGAACATCCAGCATCGGTATCAGATTCAGACGTACGTAATGATTTTTGTTATTACGCTCCATCCGTTTCATACGCCTGCTTTCTCTCATGGCGCGTCTCCTATGGATATCTTTGGAAAGAGGGGTGTTTCGGCGCCGCGAACCGCATCCATGACCTGAACCAGATGATCGTATTCCACCTTCGGCTCCATCAAAACCGTCGCGTCTTCCTTCTCCGGATATTTGGCTTTCAGAGCAAGGAGCAGTTCGGACAGCTTCTTGAGGTCGTACTTATCGTCTTTTTTGGGAATGGCGGCCTCCACGGACTTCCCGTTGGCAATTTCCAGTCCTGACTTGCGGACAATCACCTCGATGGCAAAATTAGGCTTGTTGGCAGCAGCTCCGCCGGCACTGGTCGGGACACTCAGGTCCATGACCGTAATGCTCGTAAAGACGGCAGTGATGAGCAGAAAAACCACCAGAACCGTAAATACATCCATCATCGGTGTCAGGTTCAAAAGCTCCATGATATCCGTTTCGAGTGATTCCTTTTTTCTCCATTTACGTCTGGCCATGATCGGCTCCTGTCAATATTGGGGGCGCTTGGTGAAAGTCGAGATAGTATTCAGCGCCTTTACCGATGCCATCTCCAGGCTGTTCACGATCTGGCCGGTGGTTGTTGTCAGGCGGGCATGGAGCAGCAAAAGCGGGATGGCTGTCATCAGACCGAACGCTGTGCAGTTCATGGCCTCCGAAATGCTGGCCGCGAGCAGGGCGGCCTTTTCGGCGGGGCTCGCAGTGGCAACCGCGGCGAAGGCCGTGATAAGACCCATGATGGTGCCGAGCAGTCCGAAGAGGGTGGCGATATTGGAGAGGAGCGCCAGGTACGGTGTCCTCTTTTCCAATTGAGGAACTATCTCCATCATCCTCTCTTCCATGGCGATTTCTATATCTTCCCGCCGTCTGACCGCCCCCTGGCGCGCCAGCCCCATCGCCAGCATCTGCGAGAGGGTCGATTGGTCCTCGTTGACCATTTCCCTGGCCTTGTCGAAATTCCCCTCGGCCAGAACCGGATGCACCTCGTCCCATACCTTGCTGTTCTCCGCCTTGACGCGCTTCAGATGAATCCAGCGCTCGATCGCGATGGCGATGCCGACCGCAAGCGTGAGTAGAATAGGGAACATGAAGACCCCGCCCATCTGAAAAAACCTTACTAATCCGTACATCGTTTGCCTCCTTGGCTGGTTGACCTTTGTTGGTCGTATGATCCGCGGAATGCGGTGTTAATTTAATTCCGGACCTTTACCACCCCCAGCCCCTCCTAAAATAGGAGGGGAGCGATCTCCCCCTCCTTGGTTAGGAGGGGGCAGGGGGGTGGTCGATGAATGAAATCATTTGGTCTTGCCGCCGACGCTGACCTGGTAGAAAGCGAGCTCGCGCATGAAAACGTCCCGATCCACCGGCACATCACGTTCATTCAACGTTCTGCTTAGGTTCGTCTCTACGCCCAGCTCGGAACTTTTCCAGGGAACGATAAAAAGCGACATCGGTGCTTCATTATTGCCGAGAACCGACATACCCCTGAGCGTCTTGGCATCCGAGTCTCCGGATCCATTGGATACATCGGGTCCATTGGCTGCATTGGGTCCATTTGATCCATTATCCTCAGCCACAACAATAGCGACCGAAAACAGAACCAGGCAGAGGCTGAAAATCAACTTTCGATACATAGGTTACTCCGTATAGCGGCGATCCACCCCATATTGCCAGGTTGCTAGGGACGGGCGGTTCCGTTCTCTATCCTTGCTGATGCCGTCATACTGCTTCCCGCCCGGGTCTGCAGATCGGCAATCCACAACTTCACATGCTCGTCCCTGGGCATCGCCTTGCCATAGACCTCGTAATGTTGAGCGGCACAGGCCGAATCCTTCAGATACAGGTCGCAAAGGATCCCGAGGTTTTTGTGTATCGGATAATATTCAGGAAAAGCTGCGAGCGATTTCTCGTAAATCTGCCGGCTCTCGACAAAACGTCCCGCTTTACGCAACAGCAGACCGTATTCATTGCTCGCCACCGGATGACCGGGGATCAATTCCAGGGCTTTTTTCAGATGCTGCTCGGCCTGCTCCGGCTTGCTTGTCCGTCCATAAGCAATGGCGACATTGATGTGGGGCGCGGTGAGTCCCGGCGACTGTGCGATTAACATTTCCAGCAATTCGATCGCCTTGTCATACTTCGCTTCCCTGATCATGGCGCTCGCCTGATCGAACTCCGCACGCGACAGCGCATCCTTGATGGATGGTTCCTTGATCACAAACCCTTCACGACCATCAGTGAGGCGCACCACAGAGGGCCCTGTCGACAGGGGGGGAGAAGGTTGTGCTGTTACGGCGGGTGTGGGCTCAGCAGGCTCCACCTTGGCCTTGCCCGCGGTGGCGCATCCTGCGAAGAGCGAGAGGTCTATCGCCAACAGCAGGTAACCGGCAATCTTTACCGTCCGGGAACAGCTCCCCTGCTCGCTTCCCCTCGTTGCATCATTTCTTGGCGCGTTTTCCATGTTTTTTCCTCCTGGCCTGCGACGAAGCCGCTGTGGCCTTTTTGAAGGTTGCACTCTTCTGTGGGACTGCTTCCGTCGGTTTTTCATCCTGCGATGCAGGAGGGACTGCTGCGCTTGCTGCATCCCCACCCTTCTCAACCATTGCTGCAGGGGGAGGGTCTTCAGCAGCAGTCTCCGCCTTGACCTCCAGTGCCGCGGCCGGTGCTTCTACTGGTGCTGCGGCCGGTGCCGCCGGCGGTGCCGGCCTTTCAATTTCAAACGCGTAGCTCTCCAGCGAAGCGACAATTTCGCTGGGAACCTCCGGCTTGTCGTAGCGGACAGGCACGAGCCTGGCCAGTTTTCCAAGACTCTTGTCGATCCAGGGGTTGTAGATGCCTCTGGAGATCAATTCCATATTCTTCTCGTGAATCTGAATGGCCTTCTCTTCGAACGGATACGCCTGTTCTTCGATTGCCAGTTCGAATTCCTGCATTTCCTGGGCATTCAGACCGTCCGGGCGCTCGGACTCGGTCAGGGATTTGCTGAAATGGGCGTAGATATCGGCGAGATAGAAGGTCGCCGCGGCCGTGACCTCTCCGACCTCATAATCCACGAGCTTGTTGAACGCCTGGGTCGTTTCCTTCATCAGCTCTTTCTTTTTGCGCAGGTTCGCTTCGAGCGGTTTTACGAGCCGGACTTCTTTGAATCGGTCATAGGTCTGCTCTGCCAGCACCAGAGCGCCCTTCCCTGCCAGGTATCGGGTCCGAGGGGTACGCGCCTGGCCGGCCGCTGCATCGATCGCGACCATCTCCATAAGCTCGTTCAGATAACCTTTCTGATCATTGTCCCCCTTCAGGATTTCAGCGATCTTGTTGCGCGTTTCCAGGTTGACCTCGACCGGTTGCGGGAAGAAGCCGACGAATCTGCGATATACCGCCAGTGCCTGCTTGTTGTTCCCCGTCTGTTGATGCAGTTCCCCTGCGAGCATGAGAGCACCTCTCCTCACCTCCTCATCCTGGAATTCCTTCTCTACGCGCTCATATTCATCGGCAGCGAGGGCAAGCTGCCCGTCCTCCCTGTAGACATGGGCAATCTTCCTGGTGACCTCAGGCTGCAGCTCGTGGCCGGGGAAGAGCTCCCGGAATCCCGCCAGGACAGTGGCCGCAGTTTTCCACTCCTTGAGCTGGATCAGGGCAGCAGCGGCATCATACTCGGCATTCACCCGGATTTTGGATGTGGGAGCCATCCGGCCAACACGCAGGAAGTGGTCGGAAGCCGCCCGATAATCCTTGAGGGCATTGGCCTGCTCCCCCTGCTTGTAAATCGATGCGGCAAGATTATCCATGAAGCCTGACCGGCCTTTGTCTTCCGCGGGGAGCAGGGCCAGAACCTTCACATAGGCGGCCTCGGCCTCGGCATATTGCTGGAGCTCGTAACAGGAATGGCCGACAACGATCCAGGCCGACTTGAGGACCTCCTGGTCCGCACCCGGGAAGTCCTGGATGAGCTTGCGGCCGGTGGCGAGCGCCTGCTCGTATTCCTTCATGTCGTCCAGGTCATCCGCGGCCGCCCCGAGGACGATCGCCGCCTTCTCGTGTTTCGGGTAGGTCTCCGCGAATTTGAGCGAGCTAGCCACGGTCTCGCTCTTGACTTTGTCTTTCTCCTCCGGGCCGGCCGTTTTCAGTTGCTCCCGATAGGCGTAAATGGCGGCATAGCCGGCAGCAGACGACTTTTCGTGACTCGGATAGTCATAGGCCGTCTTTTCGTATTCCAGCGCAGCCCTGGCGAAGGAGTGGTTTTCAAGAAGCAGATCGGCCAACTGGTAATTGATCGCTGGCGATTCGGCATCCTGCGGGAAGGAGACCAGGAACTCCTCATACCAGTGCAGGGCTTCCTGGAAGTTCTCTCCCTTTTCCTTGGCGTGCTCCGGATTCTGGTAGAGCGAGTGGTAATGATGGGCAAGGTCGGTAAAGTTGGTCTTCAGAAAACCGAGGACCTCGGGTCGGCCGGCCGGTTCGAAATGTTTCCAGTACTCGGCCTTCAACCCGTAATTCCTGGCAAATTCCTTTTTTGCATCGATCACGACGCTGGGGAAGCCGCCGGCCATCTGGATTTCAATGACGCGCATATGGAACTGCGGCGAGACCAGGTGGAACGGGTTACGCTTGACGAACGCGCTGTAAGCGGCCGCGGCATCGCTGTACCGGCGTTTGTCGAAATAGAATTCCCCGAGGTTGCTGTAGATGCGGTCTTCATAGCTCCGCTTGCCATGCGCATCGAAGTATTCCATCACGGCGTCGGCGCCGCGTAGATAGGAAAAGCTCTGGCTGATGACCCGAAAGGCGTCATCCACGCGCTTGCGTTCCTGATCGTCCTTAGTCTGGGCAAAATCGTACCCCGTGGCAACCTTCCGATCCAAAAGCGCTATGAACCGATGCAGGGCATCCTCATAGAGCTCCTGCTTGTAGAAGGTCCAGCCGAGCTTGTACAGGGCGAGCTCGTAGTAGGGCGACTTGACCCCCATATCCACGATGCTCTTGTAGGCCCCTTCCGCATCCAGATAACGCCTGCGGACAAAGAAGAATTCGGCCCGCCGGAACCGCACCTCGTCGAGGTAGCGGGATTGCGGGAAATCCCGGACCAGCCGGTCCATGACCCCCATGGCATCCTCTGTCTGCCCCAGTTCCTCATAGGCGCGCGACATCTGGTACAAGACCTGGTCGTTCCCCTGGTAAAGGGGATATTTCTCCAGCAGCTTTTTGTAGAGCGAGATCGCCTCCCTGGCCTCTGCCCTTTCCAGCTCTTCGGTGCTGGCTTCGGCTGATCCCCCCTCGCCCTGAGGGAGAGGGGCGGGGGTGAGGGGCGGGGGTGCCGCCGGGGCGGTCAGGTAGCCGTATTCCCTCTCGATCTTCAGGTCCGCCAAGCGACGCATCGCAGCGGGAGTGAGCGCCGATTCGGGTGTCTCATCCAGAAAGCGCTGGTAACTCTCCATGGCTTTCGCGAGCCCGCCTTCGATCGTCTCTTCCTTGATCTCCATCTTCATGTTCCGCAGCTGGGCAATCGTCTCCCTGCTGCCGCCCGTTTGACATGCGGTAAGGATCGCCGGAATTGCAAAGAATAAAAGTCGGATTCGCTTCATTTGCCAACGCTCTTTTCAGTCTGGTTGCCAACACTCTTTTCAGTCTGGGCCTTGGAGGCACGGTCATAGCTGTCCGCTATGGCAAACCGCGCGGTAATCCGGAACTGCTCCAGCCGTTCGCGGCGCCTGGTCAATTCATTTACGGCCATGTTTTCCAGGATATTCCCCTGAGTTGCCATCAGGACCTTCACTTTCCCCTGGGTCGACGCAATCAGACTACGCTCCCGACGGATCACATCGTCATAGCCTTCATAGCTTTGAGTGGCGGCCTGGCGGGTACGGACAAAGGCTTCGTACTGTTTCTTCAACCGGTCCATCACTTCGTTCAGATCACGCAGGTCCTTGTATGCATCCGTAAGACGCTGGTCATATTCCGTGGAGATGTTCCAGAGGAGTACGCCCCGCAACCGGCTGATCCGCTCCCTGGTTTCATCCGGCGTCCCACTGTTCGCAGCCGGAGCCTGTTCCAGACGTCCGATTTTTTCCGTGGCGATCCGTTCCTCTGCAGTAGCCAGGTAATCGGGGCGCGGTGCCGTCAGCAAGGCGTTCAGACGCTTTTGTACCCGCTCCCGTTGCTCCAGACGCAGACGCATTTGCGAGTCAAGCTGCCTGAACGTATGGTCGATCCCGGGAAGGAGCGGCTCGTAATAGGCCCGGCGCTGCTTGATAATGTCCTCGAATGCATCCAGGTCCCCTTCCCACACCCTAAGCTTCTTTTGCAGTTCGTTCAGGTCCAGGTAGTTCCTGAGGGATTCCTGAAAATCGTGGGATGCCATCAACTGGAGCAGATAATACGTTTCGGGCGATTCCGGAAGGCTCCGCAGCTTGACGACCCAGTCGGAGTCCTGTTTCAACTCTTCCCGCGCCAGGGCCTGAAGAAATCGCCCTTCCCGGACGGACGTGATGGACGCAGCGAGCTTGTCCACTTCCTTGCCAAAGGCATCCAGGGCTTTGCCGTAGAGCACCGCCGCCTTTCCATAGACGTTCAGTTTCCCGTAGGCATACGGCACGGCCAGCATGGCTTCCTGAACCGCGGGATCGGTGACCTCGCGCTCCGCCAGGATGCTCCAGGGGACGAGTGCTCGTTCAAAACGACCTTGTGAGGCATCTACCCACCCGGAACCGAGAAGGGCGCGGTTGGAGAATGGCCCGCTCAACCGCACCCGGTCAAGGACCAGCCTGGCATTTTCGGTAGAATTTTCATCCAGCAGCTTGTAGCCGAGGACCAGGTTCGACTTGTCCCTGATGGCCAATGTGGCCGGGCTATCGCTGAGGATCTGGCCGGTACGCCTCAGTGACTCACGCCCATCCTGCTCCTTTCCCTCCTTCATCAACGCGATACCGAGGTTGTAGCCGGGAAATCCCTCCAGGCTCTTGACCCCTTGAAGATCCTTGAAAACACGTGCTGCTTCAGGGAACCGACCGTTTGCCATCAGGATCTGCCCGCGCAGAAATTCCACATCATCCCGGATTGTCGCGGGTACGGTCCCGCGAATCCGTTCGAGGGCATGGAGGGCGTTTTCCGGTTGGTCTTTCCGGAAGTAGAGCCGTGCCAACCGGTAGATCGCATCGTTGCGCACCGGCTCCTCGACGTTCCCCTCGATGACCGCGGTGATGGCGCGCCCGGCGCGGAGGTGCATCCGATACCCCAGCTCGAAATCGCCGACCCCGAATTCCGCCTGGTTCACGTGGTAATAGAGCGTGTCGAGGCCAGGTTCATCAACCCTGCGGTGCTGACCCAACTCGGTGTCGAGCCGGGCAATGGCTTGAAACCAGTCACCTTGAAAGGCGTAATAGAGCGCCTCTCCAAAGTAGACATCCTTCAGGCCTTTTGAAGTATAGGTATCGGCTGCCGGTGAAGATGTGGCGAACAGCAGGCAAACCAGTATGAGAATCAACCTGGACATGGGCTACCAATCCTTCAGAGTGAGGGTTTTACCGTTCAGGACTACGCCGACGAGTTTCGGGCCGACGTTCTTGGTGATCTTGAAGCTCTCATTCTTCTGGAAGTCCGAGCCTCCCTCGGATTTCCCCATAACGGTCACCTGCAATGCGTGCTCACCCGTTCTGACGTTGCCGACATGGATGCGCTGCACGCCCCCTTTCTGCAGGGCTTCCAGCTCCTTGAACGTATAGAGGTGATGGGCGACCGGTTTGCCGTCCAGCTCGATATCGACGGCATCAAGCCGGAGCTTTTCGTCCTTGGCCAGTGACACGAAAATCGCAATCTGGGTGTCGGACGGGTAGAGGAGCTTCTCTTCGAGCTGGTTCAGTTCCGCCGCAATGGAGAGAACATCGGTCTTGATCTCCTGCACCTGCTCATCCAGGCCCTTGTTCTGTTCCTTGGGAGCTTCCTGCGCATAAGCAGGGAGCATCAGAAACAGTGTCGAAATCCCTAAAATGATCGTCTTCAGAACTTTGTACATGTTTGCCACCTTTATTTTGTTTCTTCAACTTCATCGACCACCCCCCAACCCCCTCCTAATCAAGGAGGGGGAGTTTGCTCCCCTCCTATTTTAGGAGGGGCTGGGGGTGGTAAGCTCGCCACACACTAAATCGTCCCCACTATATTGATGAACAGCCCCTGATGCCGGTAACTCAGGTCAGTCAGATCATCGGAAAAGTCGCTGAAGTTGTAGCCTGCGCCGACCTTGATGCGGTTACCCAGATGACGGTAGAGTCCCAGAAGCGCGCCGCTCCGCCGGTCACGGGCATCCGGCAGGTCGAGCATGCGCCCTTCGACCAGAGCATCCCAGCGGTTGAGAAAATGCCAGTCGGCACGCACCACATACAGGTGGGCACGGCTGTCGAAGTATTCTGGATTGACCCGATCCATGCTTACCTGCCCGAGCCGGTAAGCGTACTTGCCCCCGATGGTCCACCGTGGCGTCAGATCGTACATGGCATCGACCGAGGCGATGTGACTGCGCTGAAGAACGCCGGCCGTCGTGCTGTTGCCGCTGATCTGTTCCGCTGCCGGCACATTGTAGAAAAAGGTATACTTGAACAGGACGTTCAGCCGGTCATTCTTGACGGGACGGTAGGCATACCCTATCACCGCCTCGGTATAACCGCGGTCGTAGAACTGCCCCTGGGAACTCGTGCTCTGGGAATAGTTGAATTTGCCGATGAGCCGCCAGTCCGGGTTCAACTGATATTTGAGGCTGTTTTTCAAGAGCCAGGTGATGCGTTCGACGTGGCTTCTGTCCGGCTGCTCCGCATCATCCACCCGGAATTCCAGGGCGCTGGCCAGCTTAAGCTTGCTGAATCCGTATCCGGCGTTCACTCCGGCTGCCGTTCTCTTGATCCTGGCAGCGGTCAGGTTGTCCTGCAAAGTGCCGAAATCCACCTTGGCCCCGAGATTGAGCCGGTCGGTCGGGTTAAGGTCGACGCCATAGGTATGGAGAAGGCCGGTGGGGACATCGCCATGGGTATAGCGCTCTTCCCCATAGACGCTGGCGCTGTCCGAGTAGCGGGTGCGAAACCCTGATGTCAAGGCGCCCTTTCTGGCCTGCACGCCGTTGTCCGAACGCTCGTTCTCCATGGCATAATTGAGGTAGAGGGTTGTCCGGTCGCTGTAGAGATACTCGGTGCCGAGCCGGCCGGCCAAGCCCTGTGTCCCCTCGGAAACCACGCCGTTGACCTTGATGCGGTCGGTTACCCGGTAAGCGCCGCCAATGCCGATCCGGTCGTTTTGTTCACGATTACGAGTTGTCTCCACCGTCTTCTGGCCGAAAAGGTAGCCGTTCCAGCTCGCCCTGGAATCATATGACACCTTCCCCACCACATCGGTCCGGTCCCCCTCTTCCTGGGTCAGGGGAACCAGCGGCGAATTGTCTTCGCGGCTGTCCCGGCGCGCGCCCAGACTCACCGCCCAGTAATCGTTCATCCGGTAATTGGCGTTCAATTCGGCGGATTGTGTCTCAAGCCCCTTGTCAATGGTCCGCTGGTCGGCCTTGAGATGCACCCCGATACGGTCGGTAACGGGGAGTTCAGCCGTGCCGCCAATCTGGAAGGTATCCCGACTGGCGACCTGACCGGGTGCCGAATAACCCGCCTCCAGTACCTGGTTGTACAGGGTGAGCTTGCCCCGCCAGTTTTTGTTGAAATCTTGCAACCCAACGCTGGCATCGACCCGGTAGGCGTTGGCAACCGTGCTGGAATCGGCCGGGGTCTGGATGGCGCTGTGATTGAAGCCGCCATCCAGCGAGCTCGTGGTGAAGAGAGCCGTCCCCTGGCTGCGGCCGGTTTCCACCTTGACCCAGGTGTTGGCCGATTTACGGAGGGTCAGGTCCGCCCCGACCAGGCTCTCTTCGCTTTCTCCGCCATTGCCCCGGTTGCCGGTCACGCCGAGCTTGACATAGTCGCCGATCCAGTAATGGGCACTGCCGCCGAAGGTCATGGCACTGAGGTCCTCGACCCCGGGGGTGAATTCGTACCGGACCACCAGGAAGACGGGATTGCCGCCGGTGGAGTCGCTCTGCACCAGGAGGCTGTCGGCCGCCGTCGAGTCGAGGGGCTGGGCCAGCAGCAGCCGCCCCTGCAGGTAGTCGATATCGTAATCCTGAACCGGGGTCAGGTTCTTCACTGCCAGCACTATCCCTGAATCCTTGTCGCGGACCTCGATCCGCACCCGTTCCGACCCTTGCAGGACGTCCTGCCGGCGCAGGTAGTAAAGGGAGCCGCCGGTCCCCCGGAACTCGTCGCGCCCGCCGACGGTCCCCGGTTCGGCGGCAAAACCGTCGACCATGAAGCGCTTCTCGCCGAAACCGGTGACGCCGGGGGTCTGATAGTGGAGGTTCCCGCCGTAAAGCCCCCGGTCCACATGGGCCAGGTCGTTATCGGTATAGCCGACCCTGAAATTACCCCAGAGGCCGTAGCTGGCATCTTTTTGCAGCTTGAGATAGAACTTGCCGCTGGTCGGGGCATCTTCCACGACCGTGCTGTCATCGCCATAGGTCGGGAAATGGTAATCCGGGTCAATGCGTCGAAACAGCGCTTCTGGCGACTTCTTCAGGAAGTTGCTGAAGATCTCGTCCAGCGGCCCTTCACGCGTATCGGCGCTGGCAGTCAGCCCCCAGCCGTTGGCAAACTGGCCTTTAGTGTAGAAGGCAAGCCGTCCCTGGGCGTTAAAGTCGTTGCTGTACTGCTGCTTGTCCTGGGCGACCAGATTGGCAGGGCCGGTGGTCTTGTCGGCCGACAGGGTCAGGTCGGCGAACCCCACCGTGAACCAGTCGTTCTTCTTCAGGTCCAGATCGCGCAGAAAGAGTTCTCCGTTGCCGGACTTGTCGAGCACGGCAACCTCGACGGTATGCATCCCCTTGGGCAGGATTTCCTCGGCGATAAAACGCCCCTTGCCGTCCACCGGCCCTGGGTATCCGGCCAGCCAGACGCGGTGTTCGGCCGGAATCGAGCTGCCGTAGGCCTGGACGGTCCCGCCGCTTAGCTGGATGTTCCTCTGTGCTATGCGGCTTGCACCGTATCCGGCCAGCAGCTCCTTGTCCGGGTCCGCTTTGACAACGGACGGATCTATCCGGTCGATCACCCACAACGGCTGGGGGGTAGTCTCGTCGAAGTTGCCGCTGGCATCGTAGACGCGGACCAGATATTTAAGCTGCCGGACCGGGACCGAAAAGGATTCGAAACCTGCCCGCCACTCCGCCATCCCTTCGCCATTCACGGGGATGACGGCTACGGGGGTGTCGTTGACAGACCGGGCCTCGTCGAAAACCCTGACCTCCGCCCGCTTGATGAAGCTGTGGTAGTTGGTGTAGAGGCGGAAGCGGACAAGGTTCTCGGGAAACTCGGTCTCCGCAACGTCCTGATAGCGGATGCTAGCCGGCCAGGCGGTCACGTTCAGCCGGGGCTCCGCCCTCAGGTTGTCGTACTTGAACTCGATCCGGGCGTGATCGAGGGCCACGTCGGTGCAGCGTTGTACGTCCGGAATAGACTTGTTCGGATCGTCGACCTGCTTTCCATCGACCGAGATGCGCATGTAATTGAGGGCGAAGGGGTTGGCCGTGCTCACCTCGCGGGTCATGCGGATGATGTCCACCCCCTCGTAGTCATTGCGGGGAACAAGCTCGTCATAGACGATCCGCACCTCGACCCGCGAGACAGCCGACTCGGTGAATCCGGTATTGACCGGGTCGCTGGAATGGACATAGCCCCGCCCTTCGAACTCCGCCTGCTTCCCGGCGAGTCCCATCTTCTCGCTCACCGCGGCCATGGCCCGGCGGGCGCGCGCCGTGGACCAGCCGATATCGTCGCCATAGATCGCGGCGGTGCGCCGGTCGAGGCGTTCATTGCTGATGTACCCCACAAAGCGGAGTCGGACATTCGTCTTCTCCCTGATCTCCTCCATGAGCTGCCGCAACCGGTCGGTATAGCCTTCGGGCACAACGGGGTTCCCGTCCTGGAACAGGATCGGAACAATCGGGCCGGACGGCGGGTCGTAGACCCTGGTGACCGTCTCGGCGCCCGCATCCTCGGGGCAAAGCTGAGGCTCGTCAGGGAGTTCCTGGAGCGCGTCGTCGTGCCAGAACTCGACCTCAACGCGCCGGTTCATGGCCCTCCCCTGGGGCGTTTCGTTGGAGGCCACGGGCTGCGCCGCTCCCTTGCCGTCGCTTTCGACCACGACATTGGCCTCTCTCAGCGCGTCGTGGACGGCGAGGGAAACGCGCCGGGCCACCGCCTTCGACAGCCCCGCCTGGTCGCCGTAGATACGCTCATCGCGTCCTTCCAGCGGGGCATTGTCGCCATAGGCGATGAACTTGACGACAATATTCCCCTTGCCACGCAGATTGATCAGCGCCTGCCTGATCTGTTGCAGGAACTCTTCCGGCACCGTCACCATGGCCGCGTCGTAGTGCATGGGGGCGATCAGGTTCTTTATGCGGGCGCGATGGGAATTGCCTTCCTTGTAACGCATCTTGCAGACCGTCTCGGTCCGGCAGACCTTGACGCGGTTCACCTGCGCGGGGACGATCACTTCCTTTTCCACCATCTTTTCGCCGATCTCGTCATACCAGACCTCGACCTCCACCCGGCGGTTCTGCGCCCGCCCCTCTTCGGTGGCATTGCTGGCGACCGGCTTGCTCTCCCCCACCCCTTCATAGGAGATCGCTTCCGGAGGAAGACCAAGGGCGCGCTGGCAATATTCGGCGACGGTCCCCGCCCGTTCCCGGGAGAGGCCGGTATTGTCGCCGTATTTGGCTTTCAGGGGACCGATGAGAGTCTGGGGATCGGCATGGCCGACGAAGTGAAGACGGACATTGAGGCGGTCGCGCATCTTTTCGAGCACCCCCCGGAGAAGCGCCACATACTCCTCGGTAATGTCCGCCTCGCCGGTGCGGAAACGTATGGGGGGAACCAGACTCGCCAGTTTGACGGTCTTTACTTCCTTTTCAGGGAGAAGTCGTTTTTCGGTGCGGTCCCCCTGATCCTGTGCAAATATTGATGGATCAAGGAGCCAGGGGGTAAGGGGCTGGTCCTTCGGCAGGTGCTTTTCGGTGGTCTCGCCGCAGCTGGCGGCATCTCTGGTTCCCGCGGCCGCCTTCACGGTCTCCGCAGTTGCAGTTTCGGCGCGGACGACGGTCTTCGCACCGGCTTGCGAAAGAAGAAGGAAAGATATAAGGAAGATACAGCGTTTCACCATGACTCCCATCTGCATTAAATGGCTGATATCCGCTCGGGGTTGCCCAATGCCCGCCCCGACATCTCATGCTGAACAACCGGATAAACTTCGCGCCACAATGTACACAGGGAGACAGGATCGTTTTTGTGACTTACTGTTTTACGTTCTACTTCACCCCCCTGCTCGCTTTGCTCGCTTCCCCCCTACAAGGTAGGGGGGATTGAGGGGGGTCCGGAGTCCGCCTTACGGCGGCGCCCCACGGCGCCAGAAGACCTCGGTCTCGATGGTGAGCGGGTACCCGCCGTCCCATTTTCCGTTGATCTCCTTCTTCAGCGCCTTGAGGCGGTCTTCTACCAGCCCCCTGTCCTCGACGTCCGCCAGGTAAGACATGCGCAGCACCGAAGGGGCTTTCCGCAATTCTTTCAGCAGGAGACCGATCCTCGGCTGCCACTGCATCCGCAGCTCCGTGCTCTTCGGTTCGAACACGCCGTCGGCGATGTCCAGGGAGACCACGTGGTGGATGGTTGCGCCGAAGTTAAACTTCAGCATTTTGCCGCGTGTGGCACGCTCGACCCGCGGGTTTTCGCCGGTCACCCGATAGCCGGTGGGGAGGGTGCGGTCGTCCAGCTTGAGGATGAAGTTGCTGCCGCGGTCCTCGTCCGGGACCACCCCGCAGGTGATATGGAACCGCCCGTACTCGTCGGTGGTGGCGATGAGACCGCGGGCGGTCACGACGCGCGCGCCGGGCAGCCCTTTTTCATCGGAATCGGGATAACCGTTGGCGTTGGCATCGTCGAACACCTTGCCGATGATGTCGGTACAATCGAAGTTGGGGTCGGGTGTCACGCGCACCGTCGCGGAGGCAACTCCGGAGGCAACGCTGTCAGTGTAGTTATCCAGCACCTGGGCGCGGTTCGCGTATTCTCCCTCGGAAACCCCGGATCCGACGATCATCAGGAAAGTGATGGTGTGTTTCGCATTGCTGCCGAGTTGGGAAATGTTCCAGACGAGCTGACGCGTGTTCATCGCCGGCTCGATCTTCTGCCCATCCATGCGGGCCGACCCTGCCACGTACTTGAACCCGAGCGGGAAGGTGTCGACCACGCTCAGGTTTTGCAACTCAACTCCCAGCGTGTTCTTGAGGGTGATGGTGTAGGGGACCAACTGGCCGCGCGTCACGTTGAGGAGCGGTGTGGTCTTCGTGATTGCGATCGCCGTGTTGAGCGTCGGATCGATTGCGATATGGTTGTTGTAGATCTGGCTGTATCCGGGCTGAACATTATCCAGCGAGATATGCTGATAGTATGCAGTCCCCGTCCCCGCCGATACCGAGGCAGCCGGCACCGAGGCCGCCGGCGCCAGGTAGGAGGCCTGCGCTTCGCAGTAATTGGGCGTGCCCGGCACCGCATCCGCCGGGCTGCCGGGGCAAGCCGGGACAGAGAACGACGCCGTACTGCTGCTGGAAGTCGGCGGGACCAGTTTCGACGCGCCGGCCATGTAGCCCGAGGGCGGTGGCGTGACCTGGATCAGGTAGTCCCCGCCGGAGGGACAGGAAGGATCACTGAAGTTCAAGTCGAATTTATAATAGCCGCTGCCCGGCGTGACCTGGCCCTGCTGCGCCGGATCGTTGAAGCAGTTGCCGGCCAGTGGCGTCCTGCTCGATGCCTGAACCATGACCAGTGTCGCGCCCGCTATCGGCGTACGCATGATCGAGTTATACACCACACCGTTGGGGGTCAATGGAAGGTTCAGGTCCTGCAGAACGCCCCCTGCCCCCACGACGATGTTCGAAATGCGCTGCATGCCGTTGGTGAAGGGAGAACTGCACCAAGCGAGCATCGCCGCATTCGCAGCCGCACCCGGCGCGCGGAAACGAAGCTCGTACTGGATCGTGATTCCGGCGTTCGGCGTGACGCCGCTGAAATGGTAGGAGCCATCGGCGCCAGTATATACCGTGCCCACCAGCCCCCCATTTTCGTACAGGTCCACGGCCCAGTTGGCCAATGTCAGCTCGCCGCTCTCCAGCGTGTTGTTAAAATTCGCGTCCTGCCAAACGAAGCCGTTCAGGCTCCCGCTCCCCGGCATGCCGCCGACGGTAACGGAGGCGCTCGCACTGGCGGTCTGGCTGGGAGTATTCCAGCTGGCCTGGGCGGTGTTGGCGACAATACTCCCGGTAGCAGCAGTGCTGTTCAATGTGACACGGAATCGCACGACAACAGATCCGCCCGGGCTAAGCGTGCCATAGGTGGCTGTGATCACCGGTGACGTAAAGCTCACCCCGCTCCCGGAACCGTTCATGGCCGCAGAACCGGCGACATAGGCGGCCTGAGTCAAGAGGGGGGTCAGGTCATCGGTTATCACCACGTTCGTGGCAGGGACCGAGCCGATGTTGGTGGCCTGGATGGTATACTCCAGCACGCTTCCCGGCAGAGCGGAGCCCCCGCCAACCACCACCACGGACTTGGTGATGGAGAGCTGTTGCGCGTCTCCTACCGCGACAACGGTTGGCTGGTAGCCGTTGGTCGGGTTGCCGTCCGAATCGGTCAGCAGCGCAGGCAATTGCACGGTTGCCACGCTTCCCTGGTTGCTGATGACGGTCCCGGTCGCCACTGCCGGGTTTACCTGCACCTTGAAGGTGACGACAGCCGTAGCACCTGCAGCCAGGGTCCCTCCGCCTACCGTCATGCCACCAGCAAGAGGCGATACGCCTGGAGAGGGATCGCCGACGGCCACGCCGTTCATCTGCACCGAGTTCGCCACATAAGTGGTGTTGGCGGGATCCGCGTCGGAGAGTACCACGCCCGTCGCCGGAGCCGCCCCCGAGTTGGTCACGGTGATGGTGTACTGGAGCGTGTCGCCCGAGTCTACGAGACCGTTACCGTTGACGTCCCCGGCGAGTTGAACTGTCTTCAGGGCGTAGACCAGCGGCAGATTGCCCACGACAACCGTGGTCGGATCGTTCGGCACAGGGGTCGCGGGGTTGTCGGAGGGTTGTTCGGGGCAGGGCCCGCTCGCAGCGCCGGAACCATCCACAAAGCCCTGGTTTGAGATGAGGGTGCCGGCGACCACGTTCTTGCTTATCCGGACCTGGAATGTGACCGTGGCAACGTTGGTCGCCGTCCCCGCGGTCGCGGGCAGAGCTCCCGCCGTGAGATTCGCGGGGGAGTTGATCGACATGCCGTTCTGGAGCGCGCTGACGCCCGCGCTCGCGTCAGCAACAGCCGCCCCGTTCAGCGTGGTGCTGCTTGCCACATAGGTCGTATTCGCCGGGATCAGGTCCCGCAGCGTCACTCCCGTCGCATTTTCGGTGCCGATATTTTTCACCGTGATGGTGTAGCGCAGGGTGTCGCCCGCCATGACGGTGGCAGTGCCTGAGGTGATGTCCTGCACCGTCTTCAGTACCTGGAAAGCGGGCGCCGACGTGATGAGGGTCCGGGTCGGATCGGCGGTTCCCGTGACGGACGGATCGTCGCTTAACTGCGTCGGCAACAGGGGGGAGCCGATCTGCGCCTGATTCAGGACCAGTGAACCGCTGTCAATCACCGGCGCCAGGGTGACCTGAAACTGAATGTCAAGCGTGTCACCGGTCTGCCCCTGGGGAGCGACGCTCAGGTTGCCGATGCTCACCAGACCCGTACCCTTGGTCCCTCCCGTCGCCGAAGTCAGCGAGGTGTTCGCGCCTGCCGGGACGGCGAGAAGCTTCAGGGTACCCGGGGCAAACATGGGGGGCGTATTCAGCTTGTCCAGATCATCGGTCAACGTGAAGTTCGACGCTGCCAGCGTGCCGACGTTCCGGATCGTGAGCGTGTATTGCAGCGTGTCGCCGGGCTTGGCGTTGGCGCCGGACTGACCGGTGGTCACGTTCTGGACGGTCTTGGTAAAGCTCAATAGTGGCGCCTCGGTGGTCACTGTGAAGGCGTCCTGATTATCCAATACGCCGGATGTGCCGTTGGTGAGCGGACCGCTGACGGTCTGGATGTTGGCCGGTGCGGTGACGGCCGGATCGGCACTCAGCCACTGGGTACCGCCCGCAACGTTGGTCAGGGTGATGCCGCCGGCCGTATCGGGATCGAGCGAGGCGCTGTAGGTGACGATCAGTCGGTCCGTCGGCGAAATTGCAGTCGCGGACGATTTCATGGCCAGCGTGAAGGTGCAGGCAGGCGCACCCGCAAAGTTGATGGTAAAGTCCGTGCCGCCTGCGAGCGGTGCGGAGACAGGGGTAACCCCGTCGGCCTGGAAAATCCGGGCCGTGACATTGGTCGGGCTGGAGCCGCACATGCCGCCGGTCAATGGAGTGGTCAGGTTCGGAAGGATGTCGGTGAGGGTAGTCTGCCACGCCGTGCTGTCGCCGGTGTTCTGCACGTTCAATGTGAAGGTGCCGGAGCTGAGGGCGTTTATGGTGCCCGGTCCGCTCTTCTGCATGGTCAGGCTGGGGCCGACTATGGTGATCGGCCCGCTCGCCCCCGGAGCGCCATTTGCCTGGGTGCTCGGGGTGCTGTCGATACTGTCGTAGGTGTAGGTCGCCGTGTTCTGGAACTGCTTACCTATGGTATTGTTGGTGGTATTGCCAAGCACCACCGTGACATTGACCACGATCTGCTGGCCGGCAGGGATGTCGATGCCGTTTGTGGTGTCCTGAATAACCAGATTGGTGGCAGTGCCGGTATTCACCGGCGTAAAGGCCGGACCGGACACCCGCTGGACAATGACAAAACTCATGTCCACGCCGGTAACGGAAGAGCCCAGATTGTCCAGGATGCGCACGTCATACATCGCCGTGGCCTGCGGCACAGCCGGAACCGTGATGCTGTAGGTGAACGGCTGGCCGATCGCGGCATTCGAGACCTGCGCCTGCTTCAACAGCGCCGTTGCCGCTTGTGTGGTCAGCTGGACAGTGGCTGTGCTGGTGGGACCGTAAGCCTGTCGATTGGCAACCAGGCTTCCGGCCGGCACATCCTGGCTGTCGAAGGAGTAGTATGTCGTGACCTGCGCCTGGTTGTTCAGAGTCATCCCCGAGCCGAGACCGGTGTCGGCCTTGACCTGATAGACCACCTGCAAGGTCTGGCCAGGCGGGATCGCATAGAGAGCGGGAGAACCCGCAACATCGAAATTCCAAGTCGCGACACCGGTTGTCGAACTATAGATCGGGGCCAAGGTGGGAAGCGTCGCCGTTACCGCATTGGTCGCGGTGTCAACGAGTGTGATGCTGGTGGTGGTCACACCTGTCTGGCGCAACCCCACCGGCAGCGTATCGGCGAGGACCGGGTTATAGGCGGGCGCTGCGCCGCTGTTGGGAATCTTGACGATATATGTAATGAGCTCGCCGGGAGTGATGACGGTGCCGCCGCTTGCCGTTGCCGCGCTTTTGGAGACGTTAAGCGTCGGCTGCCAGAGATTGATGGTCGCGCTGGCGGTCTTCGGGGGAGCGCTAACGCCGTTGATGGCGTAGCTGAGCGTGGCGTTGTTGGTCAGCTGCTGCGCCGCGGGTGACTGGGCCAGCGTGTTCTTCACCACGTGCGCCCGGTACTGGATGACCAGGGTGTTGTTGGCCGGGTTGTTGTCGACGGCGTTGGTGACATTGCCCAGGTTCCAGGTCAGTGTGCCGGTGGCGCCCGGCGCAGGCTGGGAGCCGACGGTGTAGGTAAAGTTGCTGCTCCCGGTCGCAGGGGTGATGCTCACCAGGCTGTCGAAGGCAAGGCCGGTTGGCAGCTGATCGGTGACCACCACATTCTGGGTCACCCCTTCGCGCAGGGTCAGGGCGAGGCTGTAAACGACCGTGTCGCCGATGCGCAGGGTCGAGTCGGTGCCGGTGCTTGGCGTGGTGGTCCAGGAGTCGGAGACCATCGATTTTGCGAAGGTGGTCGGATCGAGCGAGGTGACGGAGGTTGTTGCCGGACCGGTGCAATAGTTGTTCGGCGAGGTCACATTCGGGCAACCGGCGCCGGTACGTTCGCCCGTGATTGAACCACTCAGCGAGCTCCAGTCCACATAGACACTGTTGGTGATGGGCGCGCCGCTGGTTGCCAGCACGCTCACCTGATAGGTCAGCACCAGTGTCCCGCCAGCCGGGATGTCCAGACTGGTGTCGCCATTCTGGCTCCCCCAATCCACGGCGCCGCTGGCCAGGACGGTGGGGGTCGTTATGAACCCGCTGACCGCAGTGCCGTTGATCTGTGCTGTGGCCGAGCCGGGGACCAGCGCTATGTTCGACGGCAGGAAGTCCAGGACGTCGGTATCGTATGCTTCGGAGCTGCCATCGTTATTAATGGTGACCGTATACCGGAGAACGTCACCCGCTGCAGCGGGAGAGGTTATGGATTTGCCTGCCGGCGAGGCGTAGCTCGCCGTCTTTGCCGCGATCAGGTGCGGCTCGACCACCGTCATGGCGGAGGTGGCTGCCGCACCGCCGGTCTCTTGGGTCAGGCTGTCGCCGTTTATCTTGTCATAGGTGTACGACGCGCTGTTGGTAAACGTCACGCCACTCTGGTTGGTGGTGGTGTTCTGCAAGGCCACCGTCACCTGGATGACCGCCTGGCCGCCCGGGGGGATATCGATACCGCTGTTCAGGTCCTGGAGAATGATATTGGCAGCAGTACCGGTATTGGTCAGGTTCCAGCTGCCGCCGGATATGACCTGGCTGCCCACGAAGGTCATGTTGGCCGCGGAGAGTCCCAGATTGTCCAGGATCCTCACGTCGTACAAGGGGACGTTGGTAGGGGTCGCAGGCACCCTGATGAGATAGCTGAGCTGCTGGCCGATCGTCGCACTGCTCTGGGTATTCGTCTTCGACAGCGCTCCGGGCGCCTGGATCGTCACCGGGGTAGGATCCCCTCCAGAACCGAGCAGTACCGTGCCGTTGATGTATGGGTCATCACTGGGGCCGGCCCAAGTTGTGCCGTTGGAGTCAATGCCGGTGAGGTTCGCCTGATTGGAGACAAGAGTGCCGTCCGTCAGATTCGAGTTCAGCGTGGCATCGAAGTCGATCTGAATCTGCGAGGTGGTGGTAGCTCCCCCCGGCAGATTCAGGCCGGCGATGGTAATAGAGCCTGGAGTCCCGCCGCCGGGTTGAGTGATGCTTGTTGAACCGCCCGCCGGGGTAACAGTAACGTTGGAAATTGAACCCAATCCCGCAGGCAGGTTATCGGTGATGGTGATGCCGCCCAGCGGCGGCCACGTAAAGTTCTGGAGCAGCAGGGTGTAGTGCAGCCTGTCACCCGGAAAGGCCGTGGTGGCCGGGTAGGTGCCGGTGGTCAGGTCCCGGACTGTCTTCTGAAAGTAATAGCCGGACAGCGCCGCCGTGACGCTGTAAATGTCCTGGAAATCCAATGTGCCCGGCGTGCCGTCGGTGATCGTCCTGTCATACTCACGACGGCCGGCATAGCTCGTGTTCGCGCTGAACCACCTGGTGGCGCCGGCAATGTTGGCAAGCGTCGTACCGGATGCGACGCCGGTGCTGTCGAGTTGCGCCTGGTAGGTGATGATCAGACGTTGGGTGGGGGCGATTTTGGTAGTATCGAGCAGGGTCAGGGTAAGCTGGCTGGCTGAACTGCTGCCGCCGTTCCAGGTAAGTTGGTAGTCAGCGCCATTTACCAGCGGAGCCGAGACCGGGGTAATGCCGTCAGACGCAAAGATCCGGGCGGTAACCGTGGGCACCGGCGAGTAGGTGCTCATGCCGGCAGGGAGATTGTCGGTGATCGTGGGATTCCACGCGTCACTCCCCCCGGTGTTCTGGACATTAAGCGTGTATTTCACCTGCGAATCCACGTTGATGGTCGTCGCCGAGCCCGTCTTCGTGAGGGTAAGATTGGGCTCGACGATTGCCATCGGCAACGTGGTGCCTGGCTGCGCCTGAAGATCGGCCACGCTTGTCGTATTGATCGTTTTGTCGAACCACATCTTGGCAGTGTTGGTGAACTGCACCCCTGCCAGGTTTGTGGGGTTATCATCGAGAACAACGGTGAGGTCGATCTCGACATTGTATCCAGCCGGGAGCGAGGCCAGAGCTGGATTATATTCATAGGAAAAGACAAGATGCTTCGCAGCATCCGACAGAATGCCGGGGTGATTGGCCAGCCAGGTACTGCTTGCCCCCGGCGTCAGCGGTGCGCCTCCGTTCAAAGGCGTTCTGGCGCCGGTACCCGGATTCACCAGGTAGGCCGTGTTGCTTACATAGCTGAGAGCCGCACCTGTCGTGGTGAGATCGTCGGGGATAACGACATTTGTAACATTGGCGTCGTCAGCGTTGGCAATATACTGGAAGGTGCCCGTGGTATCCAGTTTGCCCAGGAGCGGCATGGTGATCGTATAGGTAAAGGGAACACCGATGGCAGCGGTTGTCTGGGCCGACGGGTTCGTCTTTCTGACTGCATCCACCGGCACCATGAACTGCTGGCAGGAAGGACTGATGTTGTTAAACCCGCCGGGCGCCCAATAGATCCAAAAGTCCGATTGGGTCGGGTCGTTGCACGACATGTTGCCGTAATAGTAAACATCCAGGAAAGCGATGTAATACGATTGTTGTTGAGGAAAATTGAAATTGATATTGGTGATGGGAAACCCGCCCATGGACTGCGTAAAGTTCTTTACCGTGCAGTTCATGTCGATCCCGAACGTGGAGGCGGATTGAACGGCAGCCAAGGTAGCGGGGTTATAACCGTCAACGACTCCGCCGAAATCCGAGCAGAAAACGCCCGCGGCCTGCGCACGCGAGGTCGCGCCCAGCACCAGGAGCAGAAAAGCAACGGCAACCAGCTTGCGAGAGATATTTGATATGGTCGGCTTTAACTGCATGACTTGCATTCGCCCTCTGATAAAAAAACCCGCACCAAAGGAATCGACCGGCCTCACGGCAACGGGTTCCTTCAATGCGGGTTTCGCAGCTCCCTTGCGGGTTGCGGACTAACCGCCCTTCTATTACTCCTCCGCAATTCACGGAGTACGACAAACGTAAGAGTTTATTTCAGGGTCACCGGCAGCTTTACCGCCGTTATCCCCCCATCGTTCCAATCGATTTCCATCTTGCCCCCGAAGTTGGCGGTTGGTATTACCCCCAGCTCTTTCATAAAAGCCGCGAGCTTCTTCTTCCACTCGGGGTTCGGGTCTATCACCACGCGGGCCATGTCATTCTCCAATATGGTGGTTGATGCACTAAAAAATTACCTGCACATTCAATAAAAAAAGGAGCACTCTCATCTTCCGAAGATGAGAGTGCTCCTTTTGTCAGTAAAATACCGGTTGCCAGGATGCATATCTCATCTCTTCGGCAACCCGGCTATCCTTTAAGATCAGGATCCGTGGCTTTGCGTCACCAGCTTACACTGGTTTTGCCCGTTCGGAGAATGTTTTGGAGCTTAGATCAAATCGATGAACACCTCACACTGCGCTTTTGAACAAAAAATTTACCTGCACATGCAATAAAAAAAGGAGCACTTTTATCTTCCGAAGATAAGAGTGCTCCTTTGTGTCGGTAAAATGCCGGATGCCAGGATGCATATCTCATCTCTTCGGCAACCCGGCTATCCTTTTAGGTCAGGACCCGTGGCTTTGCGTCACCAGATTACGCTGGCTTTGCCCGTTCGGAGAACGTTTTTTCATTGCTTGAATCGTGTAAGTTATTTTTATCATATAGCTCCAAAGGATAGCAACAATTTTTTTTGCCGGGCAGAATTTTTTCTCTTCAAGTGATTTTCGAGAAAATGTCTACTTTTAGCGTGACGCTCCCCCCCAAAAAGCCTGAAATAACCGGCTTTTCAGTCTCGAACAGTATGGTGACGGGCGCCTTGCCACCCTTGACGATGTCGCGCATCCGTTCCCTCTGCCTGGGCCAGGAGATAATCCGCAGTGTACAAAACAGTGTACATACGGCAATAAAAAAGGGACTTGCGATTGCGCAAGTCCCTGAATTTACTTGGTTGCGGGGAGAGGATTTGAACCTCTGACCTTCGGGTTATGAGCCCGACGAGCTACCAGACTGCTCCACCCCGCGCCATCGTTAACTTGTTGTTTATATCACGCAGATATCACAACTGTCAATATAAAATTTATAGGCCAAGCGGATTATTCGGGAATTGTCAGTGCCGCGCTCCCCAGCTTCCCCGCCAACTCCTTGGCCTTGGCGGCATCCAGCCCCTTACCGACCCTGACCCGGTACCATGTCCCCTTGCCGGGGATGGCCGTTTCCACCACGTATGCCTGCTGCCCCTTGGCAGCAAGCTTCACTTTCATCTCCTCGGCCTCCTTGCGGGTCTGGCATGAGGCCACCTGCACGGCAAACTTCTTCTGGGGCGCGGGTTCAGGCTTTGCTGCCGCATTGGCCGCCGACTTGGCTACCGGCTTGGTTGCAGGAATCACAGCCTGCGGCTGGGACGATGGAGCCGCAGCTGCTGCGGCAGGCTTCTGTTGTTCCGGTTTCTGCTGAGGCTGGGCCGGCACCGCAGACGGCGCGGGATTGGCAGACACCGAGGCACCCTTCGGGACCGGATTGATGCCACTCCCCAGCGGCACCTTTGCCCCTTTGGGGAGAGTTTCATAGAAGGTCAACGGCAATTCCGGGTGACCGCCGGCAGTTGGCGATGGCTGGGCCGTGCCCGGCACTGCGTGGGCGGCGGACGTTTGCCGGCCTAAGACAGAAGCTTGGGGGTTTGCGGATTGAAAGGCCGCTGCTTGGGGCTTTACCCGGTACCTGAACAGGTACCAGCCGCTCCCAAGGCCGAATCCATAAAAGATAACGGCGCAGAGGACAAATAACGCGACAAACCTGGCGCCGCCGCTGGAGCGGGGCTTATTCTTTCTGACGATGGTACGTTCCCGATAATCTTTCATATCAACTGCCAATGCTTATCAGACATAATTGAAAAGTGCGATCAAATGCGAAAAACCGAAGCTCCCCTACATCCGCTCCGGTGCCGAGACACCAAGCATTGCCAGACCGTTTTTCAATGCCTGGGCAATACACTTCAACAGAAATAGACGGGCAACGGTCAGCCCCTCGTCCTCGGTAATGACCCGGTTCTTGTTGTAAAAGCTGTGGAACAGCCCGGCAAGCTCCTGAAGGTAATAGGTGACGCGGTGGGGCTCGAAATTGAGCGCTGCCCCTTCCACTGTCTCCGGGAAAGACGCAAGCGCCTTGACTATCGCCAGTTCCTCCGGGGTTCCCAGGCGGGTCAGATCGGCATCCTTATATTCAGGCACCGTAACCCCTTTTTCCCGGGCGTTCTCGTATATGCTGCAGATCCGGGCGTGGGCGTATTGCACGTAGTATACCGGGTTATCCAGGGACTGCTGCTTGGCCAGGTCAATGTCGAAGACCAGCTGGGAATCTGGCTTACGCATGACGAAGAAGTAGCGGGTCACATCGCGCCCCACCTCGTCGATAAGGTCCCGCAGGGTGACGTAGGAGCCGGCCCGCTTGGAGATCTTTACCTCCTCGCCGCCGCGCATGACGGTCACCATCTGGTGGAGCACATATTCGGGCCATCCCTTTGGAATGCCGGCGTCAAGTGCCTGCAGGCCGGCGCGCACACGGGTGATGGTGCTGTGATGGTCGGCCCCCTGCTCATTGACCACGCGAACGAATCCCCGCTCCCACTTGGCGAGGTGATAGGCAACATCCGGGACGAAGTAGGTATAGCTGCCGTCCGCCTTCCGCATGACCCGGTCCTTGTCGTCGCCGAAATCTGTGGTGCGGAGCCAGAGGGCACCTTCATTCTCGTAGGCATAGCCGCTTTCCACGAGGCGCCGGACTACGGCATCCACCCGCCCTTCCTCGTAAAGGCTCGACTCCAGGTAATATACGTCGAAGTGGACGTCAAAGGCCTGGAGGTCCTGGTCCTGCTCGCGCCGCAGATAAGCCACGGCGAAGCGGCGGATCGCAGCCAGGTCATTCGGGTCGCCGGCGGCTGTAACGTGCTGGTCGTCGGCATTGACCGTCTCATGCGCCAGGTACGCCTTTGCCACATCTTTGATATATTCTCCCTGGTAGCCGTCCAAGGGCCAGCGGGTGTCGCCCGGTTCGATACCGAGGCAGCGGGCCTGCACCGACAGGGCCAGGTTGGCAATCTGGGCACCGGCATCATTGTAATAGAATTCGCGGGTAACATCCCAGCCGGTGGCGACAAGCAGGCGGCAGACGGTATCCCCTATGGCCGCCCCCCGGCCGTGCCCTATGTGGAGCGGTCCGGTCGGGTTGGCGCTGACGAACTCCACCTGAACTTTCTGCCCTGCGCCGACATTACTCTTTCCGAAGTCTTCTCCTTCCGCCTCTACAACTCCCAGGGTCTTCAGCCATGCCTCTGGACGGATTCGGAAATTGATGAAACCGGGTCCTGCTATCTCCACCGCAGCCAGAATCCCCTGACGGTCGTCAATGCAACCGACGATTGTCTCCGCAATGGCGCGGGGCGGCTTCTTCTCGGCCTTGGCCATCTGCATGGCCACGTTGACAGCATAATCGCCATGCTCCTCGTTGGCCGGCTTTTCAATATTGATGGGAGGAGTCTGACCAGAAGCCAGTTTCCCCTCTGCAAAGGCACGCTCCACGGCGTTCCTTATCAGTTCTGTCAGTTGCTCCTTCATGCTTTCTCCTGCTTTTGGTCTTCGTCTTTCTTTTTCGGCTCCCCATTCTCTTCCACAACCTTGATGGTCACATCGCGGCTGAAATCAGGGCAGTGTGCCCCGCCGTCGGGGACGCAGAACTTCTTGGCGCAGTTTTCGCGCCAGGCGCATATCGCGCAGAATTGTCTCTTCGATTGAACCGACATGCATTCTCTCTCTTTAATATACTTGAAAACCTCTAAGGCTCAACGCAGAGACACAGAGTTACAGAGAAACGGAGTAAAAAATTCAAGAAATTTTCAAACGTATTTTCTCTGCGCCTCTGCTTCTCCGTGGCTCTGCGTTGAAGCCTTTTGTAAAGATTTTCATGTTTTCTTACAGCAGGTTCGCCGCCAGCTCCGCCAGCACCGACCTCTCCCCCTTCATCATCGTCACGTGGGCCGAGATCTTCTGCTCCTTGAACCGCTCAACCACGTAAGTCAAGCCGTTGCTGGAAGCATCGACGTAGGGATTGTCGATCTGGTACGGGTCGCCGGTCAGAATGATCTTGGTGCCCTCCCCCGCCCTGGTCACTATGGTCTTGATCTCGTGGGGGGTCAGGTTCTGGGCCTCGTCAACGATCATGTACTGGTTTGGGATAGAGCGGCCGCGGATGTAGGTCAGCGGCTCGATATCCATGATCCCCATGGACATCAGCTCCTTGTAGCCCTTGTTGTGACGCCGCTCCCCCTCGTGCCCCGACAGGAGGAGCTCCACGTTGTCGAAAATCGGCTGCATCCACGGAGTCAACTTCTCCTCGATGTCTCCGGGGAGGAAACCAAGGTCCTTACCCATGGGGAAAACCGGCCGGGAAACCAGCAGGCGGTTGTATATGTTTTCCTCGGCCGTCTTTTGCAGACCGGCGGCAATGGCCAGGAGAGTCTTGCCGGTGCCGGCCTTCCCCACAAGGGTAACCAGCTTGATGTTGTCGTCCAGCAGGGCATCCATGGCGAATGCCTGCTCACGATTGCGGGGGAGAATACTCCAGACACCCTCTTTGCCCACCTTGATGAGCGGCACCACTCTCCCTTGCGTTTCGTCGTACTTGCCGATGGCGCCGTGCGACGGGTTGGTGCTGTCCTTCAGGGCGATGAACTGGTGCGCGTAATAATACCCCTCGATCTCGACCCACCCTTGCCCGTAAAACTTGTCTATGACCGCCGGCTCGGTTTCTACCTCTGCGAAACCGGGGTACAGCTCGTCAATGTCCACCTTGTCCGATTCGTAATCCTCGGCGGTAAGGCCCAGGGCGTCAGCCTTGAGGCGCAGGTTCGTGTCCTTGGTCACGAATATGGTCGGATTCTTCTCGTCCCGCTTCTTGACGTCAATCGCCACCGCCAGGATGCGGTTGTCGCCCCTCTCCTCCTGAAGCTCCCTTGGGAGGCGGCGCATGATCTCCTCTTCGTACATCTCCACCCGGATGCTGCCGCCTGACTCCAGCTTTATGCCGGAAGAAAGCGTCCCCTTCTTGCGCAGGTCGTCGAGAATGCGGGAGACCTGGCGGGCGTTGCGGCCGGTCTCGTTCATGTCCTTCTTGAAACGGTCGATCTCCTCGATGACCGTGATCGGGATGATGATGGTGTGCTCCTCGAACCTGAAGAGGGCCTGTGGGTCATACAACAGCACATTGGTATCGAGTACGAAATTCTTCATGTCCGCCTTTCCGTTAAGAGCTGTTTTCGGACAAGCTCAAGGGTTATTTTTCGAAAATGTAGACCTGCACTCCTGAAGGCGTTGCCATCAGCTTGATAAAAACGGACCGGTCGCGATACTTCCCCTCCAGCACCACCTCGCCGTCACGGTTCAGGGCAGCGAGCACGCTCTCGGGAGAGTCCTTGAGGGTATAGTAGGTATATATCCCTGTCTTGAACAGCTCTTCCTTGGTGACCGGTTTTTCCGGGGGGAGCGAGCAGCCGGCGATAAGGGCGCAACACAAAACAATAGTCAAGATCAGGTTCCTGAGCATTGCAGACTCCTTTTGGCTAGGGGACCATAATGGCACGCAAAGCCTTTACAAAAGCGTCGATATCAGCTTCTACATTGAAATAGCCCGGGCTGACCCGAACAGTACCGGCGGGGTAGGTGCCGAGGGAACGGTGGGCATCCGGGGCACAGTGCAAACCGGCCCTGACACTGATTCCCCAGTCACGGTCGAGGAGATATGCGATCTCCGACGGGTCGTGCCCAGTCACCGTAAACGATACAACGCTGCCGCGCCGTGCCGGATCGTCCGGCCCGTAGACCGTGAGCCCGGGGATGTCGGCCACACCTGCCAGAAACCGCGCCACCAGCTGCGACTCCTTCCGCCGAATCATATCCACACCCTGCTCCATGACGAACTCGATCCCGGCCTTGAGGCCGGCGATTCCGGGAGTATTTAGGGTGCCGCTCTCAAACCGCTCCGGGATGGCTTCGGGTTGCTCGTCGCTGCTGGAATAGCCGCCGGTACCCCCAACCATGAGGGGCTCCAACTCCACCCCATCGGCAACATAAAGGAGTCCTGTCCCCTGAGGACCGAAGAGCCCCTTGTGGCCGGGTGCTGCGAGGAGGTCCACATTCAGCCCGGCCACGTCAATCGGGATGCTCCCCGCGCTCTGGGCAGCATCCAGCAGGAACAGAACGCCATGCTTCCGCGCGATCTCGCCGATCTCGAAAACCGGCTGAATGGCGCCGGTCACGTTGGAGCAGTGGGAGAGCGCAACAAGCCGGGTGTTGGCACGGACCGCCGCGCTTATATCGCCGGGGTCGACAAACCCCTGCCGGTCGCAAGGGATCCTGGTCACCTCCACGCCGCGCCGGTCAAGTAGATTGAGGGGACGGGCCAGGGAATTGTGCTCCGCAGTGGTAGTAACCACATGGTCACCCGACCTGAGCAGGCCAATGGTCGCCAGGTTCAGCCCCTCCGTGGCGCTGTGGGTAAAGACCACGCGGCTGGAATCGGCAATGCCGAACAGGGCGGAAGCCGACTCCCGTGCGGCAAAAACCAGCCGGGTCGCCTCCAGGCTCTGGCGGTAGCCGCCGCGCCCAGGCCCTACCCCTATCTCGCGCAACGCATGATCGACAGCAGCGTAGACCCCTGGCGGCTTGGGAAAGCTGGTGGCTGCGTTATCCAGATAGATGGCCATAGCGAGACATTACCATTGTTCGATTAATTGGCAAACTTTCCCTGCTCGGGGAACACGGGCCGCGTGCGCAGTACCGGGAAGGAGAGCACTTTCCCGGTTTCAGGCGCATCAGTGCGGTCGTGAATCCGTCTTTCCACATCCGCCGTATCCACGCCCCACCAGTTGCCGAATGCCCGCACCTCGTCGGCGCCGGCATTGACCAGGTCATACAGGCCGTTGGCAGCGATACTGTTTCCCCACAAAACGGCCTTGCCGTCCCCCGTCAGGACACCGATTCCGCTGTTGCGATTGATCTCGTTCCCGCTGACGCGCAACCGGGCGTTCTCCATAGAAAGCCCCTGCTCCCGGTTGTCCGATATCCGGCAGTTGGTCACGCCCCCTTCACAGTCGACAAGAACGATGCCGCAGCCATTCTCCGCGAAAACGCTCCCGTCGATCCGCACCTTTCCGTCCCGGAAGGTCAATCCGTCGAATCCGTTTCTCCCGACCCGGCACTCTGCAAGGTTAAGCGAACTGGCCGAAACCTTCCCCCCACTGCGATTGCCGGAAAACTCGGCATCACGAATGTCCAGCTCGCTGTCTTGCGCCTGAAGCCCCACTTCACATTGGGAAGCCCCGCCCCTTTCCATGGTGACAAGGGAATCCCGGAACAGAAAGCCGGTTCGGCAATGCGCAGTCTCGACCTCTTTCATAGCTAGACTGGAAAAGCCTGTCTCCAGCCCCACCGCAGCCCATTCTATCCGGCAATTCTCCATGATGTTGCGCTTTTCCGAACCGAGCAGTACGATCCCCTGCCAGTTTCCGGCAGCCGGCTGATCAGCGGCAGATGTAAAAAGAACCGGGCTCTCGGTCGTCCCCTTTGCCGCCAGGCGACCCTGGATCAGAAGCATCCCATCCGGCGCGCCTGAGTTTTGGGAACTCCGCAGCCTCACAACCGTCCCGGGACCGACGGTCAGCGTCGCCTGTGGAGCAACGGTCAGCGCCCCCTCCACCAGCACTTCACCCTGCCATAAAGTGTCCTCGGTAATTATACCTTCACGATATACCAGATCGGGAGCACTTATGGCATACAATCGCGGCGCCGGTTTGACGGGAGGCAAACCGGGGACATCCATATCCTTCGGCTTCTCTTCCTGTGGAAGCAGTTTCTGCTCTACCGGCGGCACATCGCCCTTGGGCTCCTCGCCGTTTTTCTGCCCGGCCGGAGATACCTCCTTCACCGGCGGCTTGACGGTTTCGGTTGGAACCGTTACCTTGATGAGCGAAGGGGGTATAACGATATCTTCCTTCTTGATGGTGTCCCTGACCTGACCGCAGCCGGCCAGGAACAAAAGGCAGAGAGTCGCTATGCGGGCTGGTCGAAAAAGCTCATTGATAGTCATGGAAGCGGTCATCCCGAGTGGCTGGGGCGCCAAGGCGCTCAACAGGCTGTCAAGCACATATACCTAGCATAAATTATCGTCAATGTAAAATTCAATATCATCCCCCCTGCATTTACCCCGACAACAGGCAGGAAGGCTTTTCCCTTAAAAAATCGAAGCTTGCCATTTTAATTTTAAATCCCTTGACACACCCTTGACACACCATATATCTTGTGTTTTATTTTCCAGCAACCACAAAATATGGTATATTGTCTTAACTTTCCCTAATCTTGTTATTCAATATCATCCCAAGGAGACCCCCAAAAACATGAGCGCATCGAAAAGCAAAGAGACAATCGCCGGACTGACCAAAAATGCCAGAACTGTTCTCGAAAAGCGCTATCTAAAGCGGGACAAGGACGGCAAGGTTCTGGAGACCCCGGCCGACATGTTCCGGCGCGTGGCCGACACCATCGCCTCCGCCGATAAAAACTTCGACAAGAAGGCCGTCACCGGAGCACTGGCCGATCAGTTCTACCAGATGATGACCGGCTTCGAGTTCCTCCCCAACTCCCCCACCCTGATGAACGCCGGGCGCGAGCTGGGGCAACTCTCCGCCTGCTTTGTCCTTCCGGTGGGTGACTCCATGGAGGAGATCTTCGAGTCTGTGAAACACACGGCGCTCATCCACAAGTCGGGCGGCGGGACGGGCTTCTCCTTTTCGCGGCTGCGTCCGGCCAACGACGTGGTCATGTCCACCAAGGGAATATCCTCCGGCCCCCTCTCCTTCATGAAGGTCTTCGACGTGGCCACCGAAACCATCAAGCAGGGTGGCACCCGGCGCGGCGCCAACATGGGGATTCTGCGGGTCGATCACCCGGACATCATGGACTTCATCATGTGCAAGGCCGACCAGAACCAGCTGAACAACTTCAACATCTCGGTCGGGCTCACCGAAGCATTCATGGAAGCGGTGGACGAGGACCGGGAATACGACATCATTAACCCGAGGAACGGCGAGCCGTGCGGCTCCATGAACGCCCGCAAGGTATTCAACCGGATCGTCAAGCAGGCGTGGGAAAACGGCGAGCCGGGGATCATCTTCCTCGACCGGCTCAACAAGGACAACCCGACCCCGGCGGTGGGAGAGATCGAATCCACCAATCCTTGCGGCGAGCAGCCGCTCCTGCCGTACGAATCGTGCAACCTGGGCTCCATCAACCTCGGGAAAATGGTAAAGAACGGCAAGGTTGACTGGGAGCGCCTCAAGGAGGTCATCCGTCTCTCCGTCCACTTCCTGGACAACGTCATCGACGTGAACAACTATCCCCTGCAGCAGATTGCGGACATGACCCGCTCCAACCGCAAGATCGGCCTCGGCGTCATGGGATGGGCCGATATGCTCATCCTCCTCGGCATCCCCTATTGCTCCGAGGAGGCGATCGACCTGGGCGAAAAGGTAATGAAGTTCATCAACGACGAGGGGCACGCCTATTCCCGCGAGCTCGCCAAGACCAGGGGGACCTTCCCCAACTTCAAGGGCTCCATCTTCGACCGGCCGGGCAAGGGTGAGACGCGCAACGCCACCGTCACCACCATCGCCCCCACCGGCACCATCTCCATCATCGCCAACGCCTCCTCCGGCGTGGAGCCGCTCTTCGCCGTATCCTTCGTGCGCCAGGTGATGGACAACAACAAGCTGATCGAGATCAACCCGATCTTCGATGATATCGCCCGCAAGCGCGGCTTCTACTCCGACGAGTTGATGGAGAAGATCGCGGAGCACGGCACGGTTCACGACCTCCCCGAGGTCCCCGAGGACATCCAGCGGGTCTTCGTCACCGCCCATGACATCTCTCCCGAGTACCACATCCGGATGCAGGCGGCGTTCCAGAAGTACACCGACAATGCGGTCTCCAAGACGGTCAACTTCTCCAACTCCGCCACCTACGAGGACGTGGAGCAAGTCTACCGCCTGGCCTACGAGCTGGAGTGCAAGGGTGTGACCATATACCGCGACGGCTCCCGCGACCTGCAGGTCCTCTCCACCGGCAAGAAGGAGGAAAAGGAGACCGCTGCCCCCGCGGTAG
Source organism: Geobacter sp. (assembly GCA_016177775.1). Lineage (GTDB taxonomy): Bacteria > Desulfobacterota > Desulfuromonadia > Geobacterales > Geobacteraceae > JACOUQ01. The sequence goes on along the minus strand of JACOUQ010000015.1, from coordinate 176,338 downwards.
AGGAAAAGCACGCCGTAAAACGGGAGCGCCCCAAGGCGCTGCGCGGCTCCACCTACCAGATGCAGACCGGCTGCGGCCCGCTCTACGTCACCATCAACGAGGACAGGAACGGCCTTTTCGAACTCTTCACCACCATGGGGAAGGCTGGGGGGTGCGCCGCATCCCAGTGCGAGGCGATCGGCCGGATGGTATCGCTCGCCTGGCGCAGCGGCGTCCAGGCCCGCCAAGTAGTCAAGCAGCTCCTCGGCATCTCCTGCCACTGCCCCTCCGGCTTCGGTGACAACAAGGTCCTCTCCTGCGCCGACGCGGTGGCCAAGGCGATCCAGGCCCGCATGCACGAAAACGGTGGCATGGCCGAGCTCCACGCCCCCTCCCACGAAAAGGGGGCCTGCCCCGAATGCGGCGGCGCGGTCGAGCACGAAGGCGGATGCGCGGTCTGCCGGGCGTGCGGATATAGCGAGTGCGCGTAAGTTTGAAAGGTTGAACCGGAAGGCCCGCAGCGATGCGGGCCTTTTTTCGGGGCGGATCCAGGATTAAACCAGGCCAATACCAATACGGTTAACACGGGTGTAGGGGCGACGCATGCGTCGCCCGATTTTGAAATGGCGAACGTTGGAAGGACGCAGCATGCCTCGCCCAGAACCGTACAATCGGATGATCCCATGATGCATAACCCCGACATCCATCATCGCAATTCCACACGCCTGCAATCATACGACTACCGCTCTGCCGGGGCATATTTCGTCACCATTTGCACGTTCAGGAAAGAGCCGATCCTGGCAGAGATCACCGATGGCGAGATGCGGTTGACGGAGTTGGGAAATATTGTAAGGGAATGCTGGACCGAAATCCCGTCGCATTTCCCCAATGTCGAATTGGATGAGTTCGTGATCATGCCGAATCATGTGCACGTCATTTTCACGATCCATGAACCCGTAGGAGCGAAGCATCCAGTCGCCGCAGCCAAGGCTGCTTTGGCGGACGTGGCTGCCTCGCCCGATGTTAAAACGACGGCCATCGTAGGGGCGAGGCATGCCTCGCCCAATTATACAACGGTGGACAAAACCAGGGCGAGGCATGCCTCGCCCCTACAACAACCGAGACCGCCAAAACGTTCTCTCGGCGCAATCGTCGGTTCCTTCAAATCCGCCTGCACCAAACGAATCAACGAATTGCGCGATACCCCCGGCCTTCCAGTATGGCAGCGCAACTACCACGAGCGGGTAATCCGCGACGACGAGGAACTGCACGGCCTGCGGGACTACATCCAGAACAACCCGGCCCGCTGGGAGGAAGACCCTGAAAGGCAACAGCAGATGGATACATTCAAGACGAAAACTGAAAACGAACGGGAGCCGTTCCGGCGCCTTGTTGAGATAATCGAGCAGAGCGGTGTCCCCTTCTCGATTCACGAGCACCAGCCAACGCGGACAATGGAGGATGCAGCGCAAAACCTGTCGTTCGACGTGACACGGATCGTCAAGACCGTAGCATTCCGCCTCCGAAGCGGCGGGATTGTCCTGGCCGCGGTGCGGGGGATCAGGCGGGTGGATTATGCCCGGCTCGCGAACTTTGTGGGGGTCAATCGGCGGGACTTGTCGGCTCTCTCGCCGGACGAAGTGCAGCAGCATCTCGGAGTCGAGCCAGGAAGCGTCTCGCCGCTTCCGTTGAGAGGAGATGCCCTTGTCCTCATAGATGAAGACGTACTGACGATCCTGCCGACGATCTACTGCGGCATTGGCCGCTCCGACCGGACCCTGGAGATAACCCCTGACAACCTCGTTCGGTTGACGATGTGCCGGGTCGGCGGATTTTCGCGGGAGTGAATATAACACTATTAGCTTCACCCCAAAGGTGAATTTATGATTGCTTTTTTCTTACAAAGGGCTACCATAGGAGCATCAGGTGCGTTTTCGCTTCAAAAAGAAAAAACTAGAGGACCTGTACTCTGCGGAAAAGGGTGCACACAAATATCCGGCAGAGGTGATAGAGGCCTTTTTCGAGGCCATGAGCGTCATCGCGGCGGCTCATGACGAGCGCGATCTTTATGCCTTGAAAGGGTTTCACTTCGAGAAACTGTCTGGCGGCCGCAAAGGAGAGCACTCACTACGCCTCAACAAACAGTTTCGCCTGATCGTTACCTTTGAAAAGGATAGCGAAGGAAAGTTAGTACTGGTAATCGACATCGAGGATTACCATTGAGAAAGGAAGTATCGATGGAAAGGAAACTTCAGCCCGCACGGGCGATAGCGCCTGGCCGGATTCTGACGCGGGAGCTGGAAGCCCGTGGATGGACCCAGAAAGACCTGGCCCGGATCATGGGGCGACCGGCGCAAGCGATCAACGAGATCGTCAAGGGAATCAAGCAGATCACCCCGGAAACGGCGCTGGAGCTTGCCGAGGCCTTCGGCACCTCCGCCGAGTTCTGGACCAATCTGGAGGCGCAGTACCGGCTCGCCTTGGCCCGAAAAGGGAAAGATATCAAAGAGATCGCACGGAAGAGCCGGCTCTACAGCCTTGCACCGGTAAGCGAGCTGCTGAAGCGGGGATGGATTTCGGCCGGGGAATCCTTCGAGGAGTTGGAACAGGCGGTGTTCGCCTTTATGGGAGCGGCCTCTGCCGAGGAAATCGGGAAACTGGCGGTCAGCTTCCGCCATGCCCGGCAACTGGGACCAGAGCTCACCGCCCAGATTGCCTGGGTGCGTCGCGTTGAGCAGATAGCCGCCGGGAGACGCGTGGCAAGCTTTAACGCGACAAAGCTGGAGAAAACACTCCCCAAAATCCTTGCCTGCGCCGCCAATGTCGAGGATGTGGTCAACATCCCCAAACTCCTCGCGGATGCAGGAGTGCATTTCGTCGTGGTCTCCCACCTGGATAAAACCTATCTGGACGGCGCCAAGCTCATGTGCGGCAACAACCCCGTCGTCGCCCTCACCCTCCGCTACGACCGGATCGATTCATTCTGGTTCACCCTCCTGCACGAACTGGCACACATCATCCTCAAGCACCAGGGGAGCTACCTGGACAACCTCTACGAGCCCGACCACGTGGATGGCGAGGAGAAGGCCGCCAACCGGCTCGCCGGCGAATGGCTCCTCGATCCCAAGGCGTTCAAGGCATTCGTCAAGGAAACGCGTCCCTACTTCTCCCGTTCCGCGATCACCCGCTTCGCGACGAGTCAGGGACGGCACCCCGGCATCGTTCTCGGCCGGCTGCACCATGACAAGATAGTGGATTACAAGAACTTGCGGGGGATGCTGGTGAAGGTGAGTCCGTTATTGCAAGATTGGATGGATTGATAGGAGAGACCATGAAAGAGATCCGTTGGCTTCATTTTAGCGACCTTCATGTTGGCTGTACTTCATATGGCTGGATGTGGCCAACAATCAAAAAAAGCTTTTTCGAAGACCTTCAGAGGCAACACGTCGAAAGTGGTCCTTGGGATCTCGTAATATTCACTGGCGACCTTACATTTTCAGGATGTGAATTCCAAGAACTAGAAGATGTTCTAACAGAAGTCTGGACTTTTTTCCGAAACCTCGGGTCAAATCCTCAACTCGTTACAATCCCTGGCAATCACGACCTTATCCGCCCAAGTCGTTTAAGCGCAATATCAAAGGCTTTAGGGACCTGGCAGAATGACCCTGATCTTCGTCAGGCTTTTTGGGAAACGGATAACAATGAATACAGAGTTTTTATCAATTCGGCATTTCAAAATTATGAACGTTGGAAGAAAGAGACTCAGATACCTTTAGCTCCTTACACAGCAGGCTTAATCCCCGGCGATTTCTCAGCGTCACTATCTTATAATGATAGCAAATTGGGGATCATTGGCTTAAATACTGCTTTTCTCCAGATGAGCGATGATCTAGGTCATGGGCATCTATCCCTTCACCAAAGACAAGTCCACGAGCTCCTTGGGGGCAATTACACCGATTGGTTTAGCAATCATGACTTCAATCTTCTAATTTCTCACCATGACGCTCAGTGGCTTGACCGTGAAGCAAGGGAAGTCTTCTCGTCCACCATCTATCCCCCTGATAGCTTTTCTGTCCACCTTTGTGGACATGTGCACGAGTCAATAAGTACACATACAAGCGAAAGTGGAGCCTCACCCCGATTGACGCTGAAGGCACCATCACTGTTCGGTCCTGAGAAATGGGGGAAGATTCACGAGAGAATACATGGATATACTGTGGGCACGTTTTTTATCAATACAGAATCTAAAGGAATACGTCTCTGGCCCAGGAAGCTCATCAGGAAACACGCAGGACATTATAAAATCGAAGTCGATCAAGGATATGAGACAGTAGAAAATGCGGTGACTTTTTCCTTAAGGTCACCGCTAAATGTCGAAGTTCTTCCTACCGATGCATTGGTAAATGTTTTACCAGGAGCTATTTCTCCGCCACCTACATCCTCCTTCTTTTCGGGGAGCCTACCTCGTTTCCCAATATTTGAGGAAAGACATCATCTTGTTGTCCGCCTTGCTGAGCAAGAATCACTTCGTGAAGCGTTAGAAACTTCGCGGTGTGCATGGATAACTGCTGACTGGGGGATGGGAAAGGATGGTTTCCTCCGATCTGTTCTTTCAAAGATATCTTCGTCAGCAAAGCCAGCAATGGTGGATTTTTTGCGATTGCCCTGTGAAGAGGTAAACAATATAGATGACCTCCTGTCGCTAATTGAAGAATGTTGCAATGTCCCGCTTCAGGAGCTCTGTCATAGATTTTCAGAGTCAAAACTTTTCCTTCTCCTCGACAATCTCTCACCAGAGTTAACGGGAAGCAAAAGGCTTAATGGACTAGAGAACGTTTTTGAGACAATTCTTGATTACTCTCCGAGCTTTTTCATAATTGCCATTAGCCGATTACGCGTGCCCAATACAAATTTCCCGCGAATCGAGCTTAAGCCGCTGGATACTCCAGAAGTTAGAACATACATATTGTCGCACCCCAAGAACGCGCATGGCGAATTGGATGGTCACTTCGTTGAAAAAGTATATTCAATTTCTCAAGGTTTTCCGTTGTACATTGATGTATTCTTAAAGATATTAGGGGTCTCTTCCTTAGATGATATATACGATTTAGACATAGATCTTTCTTTAGAAAGCATGGAGTCTGAGGAAAAGATCCCAAAAGCGCTAAAATGCGCTGTAAGCGCCTTAAAAGCTGCAACTGATGACTATACTAAACGAAGCTTCGATCTATTAAAATTACTTTCAGTCTTAGCTAACGGCGAAACACTGAACAAGATAAAGCGATTCAACAATTCAAAACCTTTCCACGCATTGAATGTCACAACACTAGTTGACCTTTCTCTTTTAGATGTTATACCAATTCGGACGCAAACAAAGGACGTATCCCCTAAAGCGCTCCCATATGCCGAGCATGAAGTAAATAATCTTTTACGTGCGCCTCGTCAAGTAAGAGATTATGTGCGATCTTTATTGTCAGAAGATGAAATATTTGAAATCAACAAAGTCGCTGCTGATATTCTTTTTGGACAAGAATGGAGACAGGGCAAAATCCGGATGTCTGGCACAAACTTCTTTAAAAGTAATGGTGTCAAACCTATTGAAATTGGTAATGAGCATATAGTAGCAAAAACTTTAATTGTTCATGCTATAAAAACTAATGACGATTTCTTATTATCGCAAGCCTCATTACTCGGGAGAAGCTATTGCAATCTTCTCTTTAAAGAGAACAGGTACAAAGACGGAATGATGGCTGCCGAGGAGTTAGCGTATTTCCTGTCGCAAACAAATAAATCTAACGACCTTTCATACATTAAATTTACTCTAGCAAAATGCCTCAGAATGATTGAAAAACGTGACCAAGCTATGGAAATACTTCACGAGTTAATCAATTTACATTCCAAAGACCTCCAGAAAGACGACTTGGCGTCTGCAAATTTAAATATTGCCCTTATTAAAGAAAAGGACGGCGAACGAGAAGAGGCTATAGCTGCAGCCAGAACAGTACAAAAATTATCAAACAAAGGTGATTCTACATATAACCAAGCAGCATCTATCATCATTTGTTGCTCGAAAGATAATAAAAGTGGTTATAGCGAATTAAAGCAGCTTGAGTCGAAAACTAGAAATAAAAAACAGCATGCAGTAGCTAACAACATTTGCCTTCAACTTTCAATAACGGCCGATCCTGAAGAAAAGCTCTCCCTGTTAGACAAAGTAATCAACTCCGATGGAGACGATTACTACAATAAAGTAAGGGCAATTGTTGCAAGAGTCAACTTCTTGGCTTCACCAGAGCATCTGAGTAAGATCACTAAAAAGGACTGTTACAATATCAGTATTGCATACACTTATTTATTTTCTCAGCGATTTTCTACTCTTTTCAATATATGCCATGAGGCGATTTGGAAACTTCTCATACACGACGGACAGCATGATAAGCTGTTGAAGCTTTTCCGTCATAGTTCCTTCCTATGGCGCATTAGAGGGGATTTTGAAAACGAGAAAGAATATATAAACAAACTTCAGAACCTATCTCTTGGCCCTGTTTCTACGCTTAAAAATGAGTATAGATACTTTTGCTCTCGTTTGTCGTCTATATCCGGGTCATTGCGGTGACAGTTGTCGGCTCTCGGAAAGAGGCAGAACAACTGATAGCGTAGTGATAGACCATAAAATATTAGGTTCCTATACTTCAAATCTGAGTGGCGTAAACCAAATGCGCATCCAAGAGAACAACACCCACCTCATTCTGCGAAGTAGCCTGCAGCGCCTCTTCGCCCCGACCTACGACGAACTTACCCTGTTCGTCATCAGCTTCACCTGCGTTCTCTTCTTTGCCAGTGAATTCAAATCGGCCTTCGGCCAGGGAAATCTTTCCTCTTCGGCAAACGGCGCCGGCCCGATCCTGCTCTCGATCATCATCGTGGGCGGAATCGCCCTTTCCTTCTATCACTCCTTCTCTAAACGGAAGAAAACCCGTATCGAGAAACAAATAATGTTTATCTTTGCGGCCTTCGTTTCCGCCTTCAGCGGCATATGGGCGGGGACTTACATGCTCAGTGCCGGTGCAGGACATATGGCAGTCTTCCCGATCCTGAATATCGCCAGCAGCTACATGCTCCTGACACAGATAAAAGAACGGGCAATGGATGAAGATTGTGTCGAGGACAGGAATGCGCGGCTTCTGGAAGTTTTAGTCAGTGCTTCCATCGCTATGTTGATCTTTTTTGTCAGCCACCATCTCCTTCATCACCATTGGGCGGCAACATTGTCCATCACCGTTGCTTACGCCACCAACCTGAACAGGATCATCGTCAATTTTCTGGGGGGAAAGTTCCACCGACTTCCGTGATACAAAGAAGCTGCACAACAAAGATAACCTTTCACCCGCACTGGAACGACCCACAGGTAAAAGGAGCCGACAACCTCGCGCTTCTGGTGCTCGGGAAGCGCGAGGTCAGCTCACCCGAGGTCTTGAAGAAAATACGTGGCGCACTGGCAAAATTCAAAGGGGCCGGACCACGTTCCTAAACCTGCGCGTACCTCGAAATAGCCCTTCAGAAAAATCAGAAAAATCGAGAAAAATCGGGACACTTCCACAATTCTGATGTAAGATTTTCGCCACATGAATTACCCCAACCTCGCAACCCTCTATCTCCTCGCCAGCACCCTCGCCTTCACGGCTTACGGGCTCGACAAGGCCGCCGCCATCACTGGAACCCGGCGCATTCCGGAGACGTTCCTGCACCTGCTGGGATTTATCGGTGGTTGGCCGGGCGGCTTGCTTGCCCAACGGGTGTTCCATCACAAGTCCCGCAAAACCTCGTTCCGGATCACATTCTGGATCATCGCGGCAATCAATTGCGTCCTCGCCCTCTGGGTTGTTCCGGTTCCGCCATGAGCTTGCTTGACAGGGGCGGAAAACGAATATAACTTACTGATCGGCAACAAATTTCTTCCGCTACGGGTTCAAGCTTCAGCGGTAATCGCTCAAGGGTAAATGAATGAACAAATCAGGCGTGCTGGACAGGATTGGCGATGATCCGATACTACGCAGAGCAACGAAGAAGGATACCCGGTTGAGTGTCACGGAAAACATCATGATGCTCGAAAGGGGAAGGGATGAACTACTCCTGGCCAATTATCTCGATCTTCGTCCTTTATACATAAATAAGGGAAGAGACTATATCAGGAATTTTCTGGGAACTGTTCCCGAACTGGAGACGCGTAAAAAGATCAGCAAGAGATTTCCCGATGATGCAGGTTTATTGGACATGCTGATTCAGCATGGAATCATCGTTCCGCGTGACTTCACCCGCAATGCCATCCCTGAAACACCTCAACTGAGTTTCGACAATATAAAGGGAATGTCCCTTTATCTTCTTCTTTCCCAATCATGCAACATGGGGTGTGTTTACTGCCTGAACGGCACAGAGTCCTATCAAAAAGGCAAAGACCTGATGATGAGTAAAGAAGTTGCCTTCAGGAGCGTAGACAGATGTCTTGAAAGCTTAAACCCTGACGGGTGGCTGGAAGTGATATTCTTTGGAGGCGAGCCGCTCTTGAACTGGCCGCTGGCCAAACAAACAGTGCTTTACTGCGAAGAAGCCCTAAAAGAAAGGCATGCCGGAAAGAAGATCAAATATCATTTCACCTCCAACCTTTCTATCTTGCCGGATGACCTGATAGAGTGGGCCACCAGGTATGATTTCACCTTCCTCTGCGACGTGGATGGTCCGAAGGAAATACACGACAGGTGCAGGCCGTTCAAGGACGGGACCTCTTCCCATGACGCCACAGTAAAGAATATCGATCGGCTTAATAAGGCAGAATTGCCGGTATTTTTACGGTCCACGGTAACCTCCCTGAACCACGACCATCTGCCGGAAATAAGCAAGTATCACAAAGAGATCGGCGGAAAGACGAGCGCCTTTGTCCCATTGAACCCATTCAATTCCGACGAGGACATTCTCGATGAACGCCTGCTCCCTTCGCCCCAAAAAATAATCGAAGGCATGACCGAGATCTATACGAGCAGGATCTGGAACGAGGCGGAGCTATATCCTTTCAACACCTACAGGTCGAGGCTGATGCCCGGCGCGCGGACCGTTCAGGGATGCGGCGCGCCCCATGGCAATACGCCCGTCGTGACAGTAAACGGCGATGTCTACCCATGCATATACCTGGTCGGAATCAGTAGATTCTACATGGGCAATATCATGGACGAAAGCTATCCCGACAGAAGCGTGCTGCAACGGATGTATGACTTTCTCCATGTGGACCACAGGGAAGACTGCAAGGAGTGTGCATGGCGCTATATCTGCAGCGGCGCCTGTCCCTTGGGACGCTTGATGCTATGGAACAACCCGGCTGCCTCGGAAAGAGTCAGAAACTATTGCAATGAGATAAAGTGCGACTACACTAGGAAGATATTTGAATTGCTGTTGTGGGAGAGGGGAAAGCAGGCGGCGGCCACTCTTCTGGAAGGGGACAACTGTCGGGACGCCGGTTGCTTTACGGATGCGGGAATCTCTTGACGAGGAGGGGGGGCATGAGTAAGAAAGGCAAAAGAAAGACAGCTTCTGCTACTAAATGCGCCGATGGAGGGCTTTCTAAGGGCCAATTCATCAGAAAATGCGGCAAGGTCGCGCTCATTGCCGGATCATACCAGATTTTTTCACTGTTCGTGGAACCGACAACGCAACAGCTTCCGGCGGAATTAACCGGGGGGGGAAATAACCGGTCCAGTAAAGCCGAGTCTGCCATTTCGCTTCTCATGACAAACACGGCCCATGCCTGGGTCCCCTCCGTCAACGAATGCAGGTGCGTCGGAGGACATGGCTGCAGTTGCACGGGCTGTACCGGCTGCACAGGATGTACGGGTTGCACCGGCTGTACCTATGGATGTACGTCCAGTTGCATCGGGTCTTGCAGCGACGCGGCGGACATCACTAACCGGGGAATCGATGCCTACAACCGGGGGGACTATTACGAGGCGCTACGGCTCTTCGAAGAAGCGGAGCAGCTTTACCCCACGGAAAATCACCGGAAGAACGCAGGCAATGCCCGGTACATGATAGCCAAGGGAAGATACACCAGCGCCTGGGATGCCCAGAACTGGGTGCAAGCCGAAGCCGCATTGCGCGAAATGATGGCGATCATGCCGAGTCCCGAAGGGTACAATGAACTCGGAAGAGCGCTTATCAATCTAAAAAGGTACGACGAGGCTGAAGAGGCGTTGAACAAGGCAAAGGAACTGGACGGCAGCTGGTTCACAACGCCCGATTATATCAAAAACGCCTTCCACCTGTTGTACTTCAGGAAGGGATTTTATCTGGATGAACAGCAGCGTTATGCTGAAGCAGAGGCAGCGTACCGGCAGGCCCTCAAATTCAATCCGGATGATTACGTGGCGTATAATAACGTCGGTGTCGCACTTGAAAACCAGAAACATTATGAAGAGGCCTTAAAAGCATACGAGAAGGCGCTTAAGATCAACCCTGACTATTCTTTAGCCAAGGGAAATCTGGAAAGCATCAAATCATCGATTGTGGAGGAGCGAGCGAAACCCTTTACCGCTAAAGGGGACGAGCATTACAGGCAAAAGGACTATGCCGGAGCGGAAGCCGCTTATCGGGAAGCTCTCAAATTGAATCCGCGCAATCCGGAGCTGTATGGAGCCCTTGGTGCCGCACTCTATTACCAGGGACGTTATGCCGAGGCCGAAGCCGAATCGCGTAATATTCTCAAGCTTGATCCGAATAATGCCTATGGTCACAATCTGTTAGGCATCAGTTTGCAGGATCAGGGAAAATATGTAGAGGCCGAGGCAGAACTACGCAGGGCCATTGAACTCAATCCAAGTTATGCCGCCCCACGAAATAATTTATCAAATCTGCTCACCGACAAAGGGAACAGCCTTTACCGCGAGGGGAAAATCTCGGAAGCGGAAGACGCGTTCCGGGAAGCGCTGGGCCTCAACACCGATCCTTCCGGCAAGGCGGCGCAGGTATTGGCATTGATCGAACAGAAACGCGAAGAGGAACGCAAGAGTGTCCCCGCAGTTAACGGAAACAAAATCAACAATGAGGGCGCCTCGGATGTTGTTTCAACTGAAACACCGGCATCAAAAGCCATCGACGAAGCCAAGTCGAACCTCTATCACACCGGCCAGGGGAAGCCTCAGGCCGTCTTTGATACAAAGGATACAAAAGCGCCGAATTCATCGGACACGGGAACTGTTGATGCGAGCAAGCCATTGGAGATGTCCGATCGTGTAAGAAATGACCCCAGAATGCTCAAAGAGCTGAAAGAACTGGAGGATCTCCAGGCAGAGCGCACGGCATTGGATGAACAGCGCACGAAATTGGTGAATGAAAGAAACAGTGCCACTGATAGTAAAAAAATGGAGGGGTTGACTAAGAAGCTTGATAAAATAGAGGCGAAATATCAGGGCAATCTACTCGCCATCTCCCAAAAGAACGAGAAGATCGACAAGCTCAAACGTGTAATCGACACAGAGGTCGAGCCGGCAGAAAGCCAGAAAACGCACGGTGAACAGAAAGGAAACAACTGATGGTAAGGCAGGTTTTTGTCACCGTGATCGTCCTGTTCTTGTCTGTTTCAATTACATCACTGATATTTTCGCCCCCAGCGCATGCTGAAAAAATTCCCGCCCTATCCGAAATCCCGGCCACAGTGCCTGACAATACCCGCCAACAACTCAGCAGGCGCTGGCAGGAATTGGAAATTGAAATGGCAAGTTTTCTGGCGGAGGCCAAAGTGTTCAATGCCAAGAAAGCGGAGGACCAGAGCGATGCCGAGTATAATGCGCTCAATCAAAGAAGAGATGCATACATAACCGCGGCCAAGGCATTCAATAAGACCGTTGACTTCGCCAAAATCCTGAATGACACTAACAGATCCGTCCCCATCGATGCCACCATCACAAACGACAAAAATAAGCGCACTGCATATCATTATCACCGGGTCATCGAACAGTTCAAACTGAGTGAAATGCCCAAGCGCTATAAAGTAGAAACCTTCGATGAGAACGAAAAGAAAAAGATAAGGACCTTCTGCAATATATTTGTATGGGATGTGACCAGGGCCATGGTGGGGCCAGTCGATGAAATCCCGCACTGGGTGTTGGGTGAGGAAATGAATGTCAACAAATTGGTTGATTGGCTGAAAAAAGAAGGGGGAGCGAAGGGGTGGCGCCGGCTCGATCACCGTGGTGCCCAGCAGGCGGCCGATGACGGGCACCCCACCGTTGCAATCTGGAAAAACACCAAGGGGCATGGTCATGTGGCGATCGTCAGGCCGGGATCGGTCGGTGATGAACGCGGCGCTGCAATAGCTCAGGCAGGACGCTGGGTCCTGGACGCTACGCATCTGACCAAAGGTTTCAATGATCCCAGGTTGCGGAAAGATATCGAATTCTGGACACATGATTGAAAAAAAAGCCCGTGCTAACGGGCCTTTTTCGTCATCAGAACGTATGTCCACGGCTACAGCGTGATTAATCCGCTCGCCAAGGCCTTGGCCACTGCCTGGCGAGAGCTTGCCACCCCGAGCCTGGCAGCTATTTCATCAGTCAGCGAAATCACGGCGCCTTCGCTGATACCGAGCGCCATGGAAATATCCCAGAAACTGTCTCCGTCCTTCAACCGCCTGAGCAACTCCAAACTGCCGGGAACTATCGAGTCGGGCTGTTCGGGGGGAGTTCCGGTCGCAGCCATGGTCAGCGCCTGGTGCAGATGGGGAAGAAGACGCTGCAAGATGCGCTCTGTCCGCGGATGATGCTCCACATTGCCGGCAAAGGAGATGAGGCTTCCACCATTACCGAGACCGTCGCGCAATCCGAGGGAATACCCCCGCTCCAGGCGAAAATCGGTGGCAAGGGAGAGAAAATCCCGGGGCGCAGGACAACGGCGGAACGTGTCGTCCCAGTACTGAAGCCCGTAAGAGGCAAAGTTCTCCTTGAAGATAGGGTCCACCTCGTGGAATGAGCGGGAAACATAAATGTGGAGCCACTCCATCGGGTAGGTGAGATTGATTGCCTCGGCACGCTTCAGTTTCCCCTCGCCATCCACGGAGGCAAAGACCGAGGTGCCGTATTCAAAGGTGATCAGGCCCCTCATCCCGAGCATCAGGTCGAGCATCTCTTCCTTGCTTCGGACAGCCGCGGCCTGCTCGATCAATTCGGCGATCTTCAGGGCATCACAATGGGAAACAAACGTATCGTCCGACATACCAAGACCCCATGGGAAGATGGAGCAGATTTTCCGCAGCAATTATAGTCCAATCCCTGGGCGTCGTCACCATTTTTCGGGCATGCATATTTCACTTCGACATCTTCTTCCCTTCCATCATCATACTCTCACCGTTCTTCATCATCATTTCCGCATCGGACATCATCTTCTTCCCCGCTTCCTTGTCCTTCTCCATCATCTTGCTGCCGTCCATCATCATCTTTTGGCCTTCAGCCATTTTTTTACGGCCTTCCATCACTTTCTTGCCGCTTTCCGACATGGTCCCCTTTTCCATGATCTTCTTCTGGGAGTCCATCATCATCTTGTCGCCCTTGTTCATCATTTTCTCAGCCTTCATCATCATGGCCATGCCGGCCTTTTCCTTGCCCGTCCGCATCATCGTTGAGCCGTCCATCATCATCTTGTTCCCCTTCATCATCATGTCGGCGCCATTCATCAGCATCTTCTCGCCCATCATGGTCATCATCCCCTGCCCTGCCGCCAGCGACACCGCCAAAAATAATGCACACAGGGCCAATGCTACTCCAAAAATCCGTTTCATTGTCGATCTCCTTTCATCGCTTGTTGTTGTTTTTCTCCTCCGACTATTGAAGTGTAACGCCAGAAACTTAATCCGCAATCAGGCAGAAAACGCCCGAGCATTCCGAATGCCCCTCTCCCGCAGGAACTCCCCCAGAATCCGCGCCGTATGCGACCCTTTCTTCAACCGCGCCACATCTTCCGGCGTCCCCTGGGCCACTATGCGCCCCCCGCCATCTCCCCCTTCCGGGCCGAGATCAATCACCCAGTCCGCCTCGGCGATGACATCCAGGTTGTGCTCTATGATGACCACGGTATTCCCCGCCGCCACAAGGCGATGGAGCACCCGGACCAGCTTCTCCACGTCCGCCATGTGGAGGCCGATGGTGGGTTCATCGAGTAAATACAGGGACTGGGGACTGGGGACTTGGGAGTGGGGAACGGCGTCGAGAGGCTTCGCCTTGGCCAGTTCCGTCACAAGCTTGATCCGTTGGGCCTCGCCGCCGGAGAGGGTGGGGCTCTGCTGGCCGAGGGTCAGGTAGCCGAGCCCCACCTCCTGGAGGAGTTGCAGAGGGTGATGGATCTGGCGGTGCGTGGAGAAAAAGTCTGTCGCCTCGTCGACGCTCATGGCAAGGACCTCGCCGATACTCTTCCCCTTGAAGCGGACCATGAGGGTTTCGGGGGTGAAGCGGGCGCCATTGCATGCCTCGCACGCCACCTTCACATCGGGGAGAAAGCTCATCTCAATGGTCTTTACCCCCTGTCCCTCGCAATCCATGCACCTCCCGCCTTTTACGTTGAATGAGAAGCGGGACGGCCCGTAGCCGCGCATCCGCGCTTCGGGGGTACCGGCGAAGAGCTTGCGGACGGCATCCCAGAAGCCAACATAAGTGGCAGGACAAGAACGGGGGGTCTTGCCGATTGGAGTCTGGTCTACCTCCAAGGCGCGGGCAACTTTTTCCCAACCGCGGATATCCCGGCACCCTCCGAACTTGCCGGGCGAGGCATGCCTCGCCCCTACAGACAGACATCGCTGGATGTTTTTGTGCAGCACCTCCCGCACCAGGGTGCTCTTGCCGCTCCCTGAAACGCCCGTCACGCAGACCAGCCGCCCGAGCGGGATGGAGACCGAGATATCCTTAAGGTTGTGGAGCGAGGCGCCGATCAACTCCAGGGCCGGCGCCCCCTTTTGCGGCCGCGGGCGCCGGTCAACGAGTGGGTGTCGAAGTGGTTCGGCAAGGAATCGGCCGGTAACGGAAGCGGGAGCGTTCATCACCTCGTCCAGACTTCCCGCAGCCACCACCTCCCCGCCGTTAACGCCGCCCCCCGGCCCCAGGTCGATCAGGTGTTCGGCCCTCCGGATCGTTTCCTCGTCGTGCTCCACCACAACCACGGTGTTCCCCTTCCCTTCCAGCTTGCGCAGAGTGTCCAGCAGCATCCGGTTGTCCCGTGGATGGAGGCCGATGGTCGGCTCGTCCAGGATGTAGCAGACCCCACGCAGGTTGGAGCCGAGCTGGGAGGCAAGGCGGATCCGCTGGGCCTCGCCGCCAGAAAGTGTCGGCGAGGCCCGGTCGAGAGAGAGATAGGAAAGCCCAACCTCACAGAGGAAGGAGAAGCGTGACGCCAGCTCCGCCATGATGTCCCTGGCAATGGTCGCATCCCTCCCCTCAAGCTTCAGCCCCCGGAAGAAGCGCATCGCCTCTTCCACCGGCATAGCCCCCAGATCAGCGATGCTTTTCTCCCAAAAGAGGACCGCAAGCGCCTCCGGGTTAAGGCGCCTCCCCTCGCAGGCGGGACAGGTCCGTTCCTCACCCTCCCACCATTCGTTCCACCATATCTCCTCGCCGGTCTGCTCCTCGTCGAAGCCGTGGAGCAGCAGGCCGGTGCCGTAGCAGCGGTCGCACCAGCCATGCTTGGAGTTGTAGGAGAAGAGGCGCGGGTCGGGCTCCGGGAAGCTGCGGCCGCATGAGGAGCAGGCGCGCAAAGTGGAGAATAGGAACTCTTCCTCCTTCCCAGCCACCCGCACCACCCCCTTCCCATACGCCAGCGCCAGTTCCAGCAGCTCCCGCAGTTCTCTTTCGTTCCGGGCGTTCACCGGCGCCTCCCCCACAGGAAGCTCGATGGTGTGCTCCCGAAAGCGGTCCAATCTGGGCCACGGGTCCGTCGGAGTCATGGCGCCGTCAACGCGCAGGAGGTCAAACCCCTTCCCCTTCGCCCACTTCGCCAGGTCGGTGTAATACCCCTTGCGGGCTGTGACGAGGGGAGCCAGTAACATGACGCGACTCCCACGATGCTCCTTTACCAGCCGCGCAACTATGGCGTCCGGTGTCTGGGGAGAGATGGGAACGCCGCAGTCGGGGCAATGCTGGATCCCGAGCTTCACGAAAAGTAGCCGCAGGAAATGGTGGATCTCGGTCATGGTCGCCACGGTGCTCTTGCGGCCGCCGCGGCTGGTGCGCTGCTCGATGGCCACCGTGGGGGGAATGCCGGAGACCGAATCCACGTCGGGACGGGAGGCGGGCTGCACGAACTGGCGAGCATAGGCGTTTAGGGATTCGAGGTAGCGGCGCTGCCCCTCGGCGAAAAGGATATCGAAGGCGACCGTGCTCTTCCCGGAGCCCGAGATTCCGGTGATGACGGTAAAGCGGTCACGGGGAATTGTGATGTCGATGTTCTTCAGGTTGTGCTCGCGGGCGTTGAGGATGCAGATCGCATTCTCAGTCTTGCAAACTGGTTGTACGGGCTGCACTCGCCCTGCCTTGGACGCAGCACCCCGTGCCCCAGCAGAACGTCGCATCTTGCCAAGTTCCTCCTCATACTCCCGCAATGCCCGACCGGTGTGACTGTCTTTACACTCCACGACCTGGGCCGGGGAGCCAGTGCAGATGACCCGGCCCCCTCCGTCACCCCCCTCGGGCCCGAGGTCGATGATCCAGTCGCTGGCGCGGATCACGTCCAGGTTGTGCTCAATTACCACGAGGGAATCACCCGCTTCGAGGAGCCGGCGGAATGCGGCAAGGAGCCTGGCGATATCCTCGAAATGGAGGCCGGTTGTGGGTTCGTCGAACAAAAACAGTGAGGAGTGAGGGGTGAGGGGTGAGGAGTGTAGGGGCGCAGCATGCTGCGCCCCTACTTTTCTGACCTTGGCCAGATGGCCGGCCAGCTTCAGGCGCTGGGCCTCGCCGCCCGACAATGTGGGCACCGGCTGGCCGAGCTTGAGGTATCCTAGCCCCACCGCCTCCAGCGGCTCCAGGCCCCGCATGACCTCCGGACGGTCACCGAAGAACGCAACCGCCTCGGTGATGGTCATCTCCAGGACATCGGCGATGGAGGCGGGACTTCCTCCCCCGCTCGGCACCAGCCGCACTTCCAGTGTCTCGGCCCGGTAGCGGCGGCCGTCGCAGTCGGGGCAGCGGAGGTAGACGTCGGAGAGGAACTGCATTTCCACGTGCTCGAAACCATTGCCGCCGCAGGTGGGGCAGCGGCCGCTGCCGCTGTTGAAACTGAATGTGCCGGCGGTATATCCCCGCTCCTTTGCCAGTGGCTCGGCCGCGAAGAGCTTCCGGATGGCGTCGAACGCCCCGACGTAGCTGGCCGGGTTGGACCGGGTGGTGCGGCCGATGGGGCTCTGATCCACCAGCACCACCTCCGCGATCCCCTCGTGCCCCTTGATCCCGCCGTGCTCACCCGGCTGCTCTGTCGGCTTTCCCATCAGCTTCAGAAGCCCACGATACAGGACATCCTGAACGAGGGTCGACTTGCCGGAGCCGGAGACGCCGGTGATGCAGACTAGACGGTTGAGGGGAATCCGCACGTCGATTCCCTTCAGGTTGTGGGCAGAGGCGGCGAGGATTTCGAGGCATCGTGCTTCGTTGATTTTCGCCCTCACCCCAGCCCTCTCCCGGAGGGAGAGGGTGCCACGATTACCCTCTCCTTCAGGGAGAGGGTGGCCGAAGGCCGGGTGAGGGGCCACCCTCTTCTTCCCCGACAAATACTGACCGGTCAGCGACTTCCGCGATTTCAGCAGCTCAAGCGGCGTGCCGAAAAAGACCACCTCGCCTCCCCGCTCCCCTGGGCCGGGACCGAGATCGAGAACACGGTCTGCCGCCAGCATCACCTGGGGATCGTGCTCGACCACCAGCAGGGTGTTCCCCAAGTCCCTCAGCCGCCGGAGAATACCGATCACCTTCCCCATGTCGCGGGGATGAAGGCCGATGGACGGCTCATCCAGGACAAAGAGAGCATTGACCAGGGAGGTGCCGAGGGCGGTGGTGAGGTTTATCCGCTGCACTTCGCCTCCAGAGAGGGTGCGCGACTGGCGGTCGAGGGTGAGATAGCCCAGCCCCACGTCCGCAAGATAGCCGAGCCGGCTCCGGATCTCCCGCAGAAGGAGCTCCGCAGCCTCATCCAGCGGGGCGGGGAGATGAAGGGCATCGAAAAAGGCCCGACAGCGATCAAGGGGGAGAAGCATCACGTCGTGGATACAGAGGCCTGGAAGGGATTGAAGAACGTCGTCAGGAAAATTCGCTTCTAACGGACGGAAGCGGCCGTCGGACGGAAGGACGCGGTCGGCTTCCTCCTTTGTCCCGACCCGCCAGAGGAGCGAATCCGGCTTGAGACGCGCCCCGCCACAGGCCGGACAGAGGGTATAGGCGCGATATTTGGAGAGAAGTACCCGGATATGCATCTTGTAACTCTTTTTTTCGAGCCATTCGAAGAACCGCCGCACGCCGTACCAGAGCCCCTCATCCCACGTCCCCTCCCCCTCCAGCACCCACTCCCGTTGCGCATTGGACAGCTCCCGCCAGGGGGTACCAGTCGGGATTTTCCGTTTTTTTGCGAAATTCAGAAGCTCGTCCTGAAACTCCCGGTTACTTTCGGTCTGCCAGGGGCGAATCGCCCCTTCAGCCAGACTTTTCGACCCGTCCGGCACCACCAGGCCGTAGTCTATGCCGATCACCCGGCCGAAGCCGCGGCAAGTATCGCAGGCGCCGATGGGGGAATTGAATGAGAAGAGATGGGGCGCGGGGTCATGGTAGGTAATGTCGCAATCGGGGCAGTGAAGCTCACAGGAGAACCGCAACGGTTCTCCTGCTTCGCCGCCAGGACCGAGGGAATAAACGAGAACCCGCCCCCGCCCGGTCTGCAAGGCGCTTTCCAACCCCTCCACCACCCTCTGCCGGTTGTCGGGAGCAAGTCGCGTCCGGTCCTGGATCACTTCCAGGAGGTTTTTCTCCTCCCGGTGGATGCGGGTGTACCCCTGGCCGGACAGAAATCCCTTCACTTCTTCGACCGAGAAGTTCTCCGGAACCGGCACAGGAAAGGTGATCAAAATATTACCCTCACCCTCCGGGAGAGGGCGCTTCCCAAGCAGTTCGTCAGCTATGGAATCCGGCGTATCCCGCCGCACCTCCCTCCCGCACCCCCGGCAGTAAAGTCGGCCGGCACGGGCGAAAAGGAGCTTCAGGTGATCGTTCAGCTCCGTCATGGTGCCGACAGTGGAACGGGATGTGCGAACAGGGTTGGTCTGGTCAATGGCGATGGCAGGGGGAATCCCCTCGATCCGGTCTGCGGCGGGGCGGTCCATCCGCTCCAGGAACTGGCGGGCATAGGGGGAAAAGGTCTCCACATAGCGCCGCTGCCCCTCGGCGTAGACCGTGTCAAAGGCGAGGGACGACTTCCCGGAGCCGGACACGCCGGTGACGACGATGATCTCCCCCAGGGGGATGTCGATATCGAGCCCCTTCAGGTTATTCTGCCGGGCCCCGCGTATTACGATAGAATCGTTTGCCATGGGGCAATTTTACCATATCCCCCGAGGCTGTCGTCCGCTTCCCTCTCGACACTACTGTGATGAATGCGGTAATATACAAACATGAGCAGCCTCACAATCGAGCACATAATCCGGAGCATCTCCGGGCGCCAGCCGCTACTTCTCCCGCCATCGGGACCGACCCGGAGCGCCGTTGCCATGATCCTGAAGGAGAGCACCCTCGGTTTGGAGACACTTTTCATTCTGCGGGCAAAGAACGACCGTGACCCATGGTCCGGCAACATCGCCTTTCCCGGCGGCCATGTGGAAGCGGCCGACCATTCCCCCCGCATGACGGCGGAACGGGAGACCCGCGAGGAAACCGGGCTGGTCCTTGAGCCGTCAAACTATCTCGGCCAGATGGACGACATTGCAGGCGCCCATCTCCCGGTGCTGGTTTCCTGCTTCGTCTACCACATCCCCCATTCCCCTTCCCTGACCTTGAACCACGAGATCAGCCGAGCCTTCTGGCTCCCGCTCGTTTCGCTTCTGGAACCCCGCCGCCACGCGATGGCAGAGGTGGTCTTCGGCAGCGAACGGTTCGCTCGCCCCGCCCTCACCATTCTCGGCCCCGGGGAACCGCTCCTCTGGGGAATCACCTACCGCCTCGTCGCACAGTTCCTGGAACTTGTGGGACAGCCCCTCTGCGAGCCGAAATAAAGAAAGGCCGCCTCTGCTGAGACGGCCTTTCGATATTCAAGACGATGATGCGCCGAAATGCTACGGTTTTATTTCCTCCGCATCCCCAACGTCCTTGATGTCCGGAAGTTCCAGCGGGTTGCAGACGTTCTCCGGGTTGGCAGCCTTGGCGCCGCAGTTGTCGCATTCAACCATGGCATTTATGGAGAGGGCGTTGAAAGTGTCCATGTCTCCCCGCTTCCTCAACTCGCACATGTGCATCCTGTGGCCTTCGCTTTTACATTCCATATCCTCCACCTCCTTGCGGTAAGTTGCCGTAAGATTCGTGGTGCATACGGAAAGTAAACCACATCATCCGACTTTCGCAAGCAGCCGTTAATCATCAAAAATGGCCCCCAAACAGCGGGGGCCTTGTGAAACGCTGGTATGAGGATATCCTCAGCGACCAGATGCGGCCTGACGTGACTGCCTCAAGGTCTCTCGCTCGAAGCCGGCAAAGACCCGTGCTCCCAGCATGAATTCCGCCCAGAATTCCTTCCATTGGGAAGGGGCCTCTTCCCCAGTCTTGACAGCCTTCAGTTCCGCCAGGAAGATGGTCATGCCGGCACCGAAGGCGAGCAGAGTCCCGGCCAGGGTAAAGGACATCTGCAAGCCGCCCGGCTGCGCGTTGAGCATCTCCGACACGCGCCCCATAACGAATCCACCCACCCCCCATGCGGTAAAAAGGACCCCGTAGTTCAGGCCATAGTTCTTGAGGCCCCAGTAGTCCTTTGCGAAAGATGGGAAAAGGGCCAGGTTGGAGCCGTAGTTGAAGCCGATGAATGTGGCCAGAAGGACCAGCAGCGGGGCGCTCCCCATGGACACCACCGGAATGGCTGCGAACATGAGAACGGCCTGGAAGGCAAGCATGATGAAGAGGGTGGCCCGCCGGCCGATCTTGTCCGAGAGTACCCCGGCCACCACACGCCCCCCCGCGTTCCCCAAGGCCATGATGGCAACGGCGAAGAAGGCCATGCTCCCCATGCTCTTCTTCGCCATGCCGGCCACGCTTCCGATCACCATCAGACCGGCGCCGGCGCCAATGAAATAGGTCAGCCAGAGAATGTAGAACTTGTAGTTGCGCAGCATCTCGGAAGGAGAAGCATTGACTGCCGGCTTGGCGGCATTGAGCTTGGCAACCGGCCCCGGATCGGCCGGTTCAGCGGGCACATACCCCTGGGGAGGGTTGGCCAGGAGGAAGGAAAGGCCGCAGACTACCACGGTGAAGGCAATAGCGAAGACCAGCATCGATTTCTGGATGCCGAAGGCCCCCAGAAGCCAGGAGGAAAGCGGTGCGATATAGACAGGTGCCAGGCCGAACCCGCCGACAACAATGCCTGCGATCAGGCCGGTCTTTGATGGGGAGAACCATTTGAGGGCCGGAGGAGTGGCGGCCGAGTATCCGAAGCCGAAACCGGCGCCGGCCAGGATGCCGAAACCCACAACCCACGCCATGTAATCATTGGAAAAAGACAAGACCGCGAACCCTGCCCCTACAAGAATGCCGCCGATCAGGGCGGTGCGGGCAGGGCCGATCCTGTCCTGGCACTTGCCCGCCACGATCATGGCAAAGGCGAAGGTGAGACAGCAGACCGCATAGGGGTCGTTTACCGAAACAATGTCCCACTGGAACGCATCAGCCCCTCCTGTCTCGATGGAGGTCTTGATCGCCCCTTTGAAGATACTCCAGGCATAGAGCACGCCGAGCGCCAGATTGATGGCCGTGCCGGCAAAAACAACCTGCCACCCCTTGTTAGTTGGCTGTGACATACGCAACCCTCCCCTATAAGCGATTTATCGCGTATACAGCAACTTTCATACCATCGTTTTATCATATAGTAATCATCCGAATATGCATGACATTTCGGCTAGTTGCAAATTCGGCGAGTGGGTGGAGATGAATACTGGCTGAAAGGTTTTGCAATATTGCAAAGAGAAGGAATAGAAAGATGGTTGACAATCCGGGAGGAATATCGCTCTGCCTCAGCACAGGACAACAGCTTGCGAGCATTTTGCAGCAGCGCGGAAAGATTCGCAAATGTGCAAAATAGCCTGTTTCTATTTGCACCCGCAGGTGGTCGCCGTGCAGGAGGTCTTACAGGAGGGGGAAACCGGGGCCGGCCCACCCATGGCGCGAATGGCGTCGAGGGATGCCCGGCTTAAATACCATTCGCCGTCGATCTGCTCCCCTTCGACCGCGCCCTCGCGCAGGAGCATGAGGAGCCGCAGACGGGTGGTCCCCAGCTCGCTTGCCGCGTCGGAAACAGAGAGGCGCTCTTCATTCGTGTTTGAAATTTCCATCACTGCCTCCTCATCAAGCATCTTCGAGGGTGTCCCGCATGCACCCCGCCAGAAAATCGAACACTTCCTCACGGGTGGTTACACATAGCGGCATGTAGGTCAGCATCACTTCCTCGATCATGTGGAGAGTGCGCTGGTCATCCCTTCCCAAATCATCCATCACCGCCTCGAACATCGGGATGATTTCGTACAGGTCGTCCCGGTCGAACGGCGCGGCATCGGGCTTTCCCGTGAATTTGGGATTGTGACGGTTTGTTGTGTCCTTGTGGTACTTGTTGTACAGATCGGACGGCTTTATCGTGATTCCCATAATTCCAACTCCGCATGGCGACATGACGCTTTACTTCATGGGTTTCACGGACCGTGCCAACGAAAACAAATCCGATAATACCTTGCTAGGGGCAACTTCAGCGATGTCATCGCATACGGTCCGATGAACATGGGCAATCTTATTGCCGCAATTTTGGGCAAAATCAGCCCAACCGCACGCAAAGTTCGGCAAACGCCTTTGCGTTCACCTTCAGCTCGAGCGGTTTCCCATTCTCCTGCCATCCCATGGTCACGATTCCGCCGAGCAACTCGCTCTCCATCTCCGCGAAGAGGACCGCCGCAGGATTGACCAGGAGATTGCCGGAGCGAATAAAGCCCCGCCGGAGCAACTCCGCCTCGAACGCCTCCTGTTCTGCTTTCGTCACCTTTTTGAAAAGCTGCTTGCGCACCACCGCCCCCGCGAACCAGACGTCCATAAGGCGGCTATTGTCGGTGACGAGGGGATTTTCGGCAGGGGTGGTCAACTGGGCGGCGACAATTTTGTCGGGATTGATGTAGCGCATTTACTTATACCTCCGGATAGCTGATGATGTTTGCCATACTAACCATCTTTCTTCTTAATTTCAATTGTCAAGATTTGAAGATTATAGTTGACCAAGCAACTTTCTTTCCAAAGCACTCTATCGCGCCGAATCCACATCCAGACCCTCTGCCACATATATAAAGCCCAATAATTTCAAAGTGCTTGACTACATATTATTTTTTATATATCTTTACAGTGTATTTAATTAATGGAGCAACCCGAGCATGGAAACATCCGTCAAATCCTTTTCACTCCCCAGGGCACAACCCCTCCGCGCACCGCACAGATGGCTTCTCGCCCTGATCATGATTACCATCATAACAGTGGGCTGGAGCTATCCCCTTCTCGGCTTCGGCGTCCCTGTCGCCATGGTGGTCGGCATGGCCGGAGGGTTTTTCCGCGGTCGCTACGTCTGCGGCAACATCTGCCCACGCGGAAGCTTCTTCGATACGTTCTTCCGTTTCGTGAGCGGTAGCCGTCCTGTCCCCCCCCACCTGCAAAACATACGCTTCCGCTGGCTTGTCATGGGATTTCTCATGACAATGATGGTCTTTCAGATTTCCCGAAACCCCGGCGATCCCATGCACTGGGGAAGGGTCTTCTGGTTCATGTGCGCTGCCACTACCGCGCTGGGCGTTGTGCTGGGGCTGATTTACCGGGCAAGGACCTGGTGCACCTTCTGTCCGGTGGGAACCATGGCCAATGCCGTTGGTGGTGGGAAGGAGCAGATGCTCATCTCCGATGCCTGCCGAAATTGCAAGATATGCGACAAAAGCTGCCCCATGGGCCTTGAGATCTCAGACTACCGCGAAACAGGCCTCATACCGCACCGGGATTGCATCAAGTGCGAATCCTGCCATGCAGCTTGCCCCAGCAACGCTCTCTCCTGGCCGCAAAACTGACGTCCAAAGCTGCAAACCTTTTCATCGGGATGTTTTGTGATACATTTGTGGCAGGAGGAGCTGCCATGCACGACTGGAATGTTGTCGTAAGTACACACGAGGGGCGATACCAGGAAGCCTGGCACTTTCTCCAGGAGTTCGGCCCGCTGGCCCGGACCGATTTCTTCAATATTCTGGTGATGCGGGTAACCGACATTCCCGGTACCCTGGAAATGGTCAGGGAGAAGATGGGGAGGGAGCCAGAGGGTAGGTCCTTCGTTTCCCGCTTCATGCCCCTTGAACGCTGCTTCACCTTCCAGAGCCCGGCCGAGTTCGAGGAAAAAGCAAAAGAGGCGGGTTCCGCCTGGCTCCCTGACCTTGCGGGGCGCAGCTTCCACGTCCGCATCCACCGCCGCGGCTTCAAGGGGAAGATGTCCAGCATGGAAGAGGAAAAGATGCTCGACGAATATCTGCTCCAGACACTCCAAAATGCCGGGACATCTGGCCGCATCACCTTCGACGACCCGGACTTCATCATCGCGGCCGAAACCGCCGGCCCGCGTGCCGGCTTCTCCCTCTGGAACCGCGAGGAGCTTGCCCGTTATCCATTCCTGCATCTCGATTGACCGGCACACGAACATGATCGGCGCCAGCCAGACTTTCTGCTATTCCGACAAGGTCCTCATCAACTACGAAACCCGTGGACACGGCCCGACACCGCTGATTTTCATTCACGGCTTCGCCGCCGCGCTCGTTACCTGGCACGACATTGCACCCCTCTTCCCCGTTGAGCTCTATACTCTCTATTTTCTTGACCTTAAAGGATTCGGCCTCTCCTCAAAGCCGCGCGACGCCAGGTACTCGCTGGATGACCAGACGGATATCATCATCTCGTTCCTGAACGCCCGGAATATCGTTAATGCTGCACTGGTCGGCCACTCCCTCGGCGGAACCATCGCCCTGCTCGCCTGGTTCAAGGGCCGCGCCCTCGGCAGACCTGAGTTGATCTCCCGCCTGATACTTATTTCCTGCGCCGCTTACCCGCAGCGCCTGCCACGTCTGATGCGCCTGGTCCGCACTCCATTTGTGGGATCTATGCTCATGTACCTCGTGCCGCCGCGCACCATCGTAAAATACACGCTGCCGCGGGTCTTTTACAACCATGCCGCCATAACCGAAGAGCGTATTGAACGATACGTCCATTGTTACAAGAAACGGGGAATCGGCTACTCCTTCGCCATGTCCGTCCGGCAGCTCATGCCGGGAGGAAAGCCGTTGCCGCTTCCGGACTATGGAAAAGTTTCCGTGCCTGTGCTGATCATCTGGGGTGGGAATGACAGGATCATCCGGCGCGAACGCGGCGAACGCCTGGCATCTGCGCTGCCGGCCGCGCAACTGGTGATTGTCGAGGAATGCGGGCATAACCCCCATGAGGAAAAACCGGAGCAGACATGTGCCATTATCAGGGAGTTTCTGGAAACAGGAAAGAGCGCCTAGCCGGTCGTTGGGCACGCTACGCTTTGCCCAACCTACCTTTGCGGTCTTTGCGGCTTTGCGTGAGTAAATTAGAATTTACTGACGGGTAAAACGGTCTATCAGTTCGGAATATTCCGGGAACTGTGCTTGCAGTTCCGCGCGGGAGGGAATGCGGAAATCGGCGAAATCGAAACCGGGGGCAACCAAGCAGGAAACAAGGGTGTATTCGCCGAGGGTGCGGGCGGCCTGCAGCGTGTCGGGAGGGACAACGAGCAGAGGCTCTCCACCGCCCCCAACGGCAGTCAGGAGCCCGATTTCCGGCTCCCTGGGCAACATTACGAGTTCGAGAGGAGCCCCGTCCAGATGGACCCATGCCTCCTCGCTCCGCACAGTGTGGAAAGCGGAAAAATCCCCGGCTTCAAGGAGAAAAAAGATGGCAGTCAGGGCGACCCGCTCGCCTGTCCGGTCGTCGTGGAGGCCGACGGGGCTCGCCGAACGGTAAGCCTCCCTGTACCACCCACCTTCAGGGTGCGGCTCAAGCTTCAGTCGCTCTATAATTTCTCCTGCTTCCATGCTTCACCTGTTCAGGCACCTGGCTGAACTTTGCGCTGTACATACGCGAATCGGCAAGTTTCAGCATTTCCTGCAGAGGTTTACCCTGCCTGGCCGTGGCAGCACCGATGGAAAGGCTGAATGGGAGTTCGCCGGCAGTACCGTTCATGGTTTTAGTTACCACATCTATTCGCTGGATCACTTCCCGCACCGCACGACCGTCGGCATTGGGGAGCAATGCCGCGAATTCGTCGCCGCCGATCCTAGCCACCACGTCCTCTGAACGGAACGCGGAACGAAGCGCCTGCGCGGCCCGGTTGAGCACTCTGTCCCCGGCGGCATGGCCGTGGGTATCGTTGATCTCCTTGAGGCGGTCCACGTCCGCCATTACCACGCTGACCGGAAAATTTCTCCCCCGCTCCAACCGACCTATCTCCTCCTCGAAATATGCCCGGTTGTACAAGCCGGTCAACCCATCGTGCATACTCACATACCAGAGCTGCTGCTCCATCCGCTTTCGCTCCGTTATGTCCAGTATAGTGCCGACCAGCCCCCCCAGCGTACCATCGATACTGCCGAAGGTCGCCTTGTAAAAGATCACGTCCAGGGTAACGCCGTCAGCGTTGACGAGCATCCCCTCGGAAATCTCCAATCCCTGCTCCTTCATCAGTTGCTCGTCCGAGCTGGCGTACTGCTCGGCAAGATAACGCGGGACAATCTCGTGAAAGGTGCTGCCGATTATCTGCTCCCGCGGAATCCCCATGACCGCCTCGAATGCCTTGTTGCACCCCAGGAACAGGCCATTGGTGTCCTTGTAGAAGATCGGCGCGGGAATGGCGTCGAGCAGCACCCGCATGAAATGGGCATGTTCCTCAAGGGCCTTTTCCGCGCGCCTGCGCTCGCGCCGCTCTTCGCTTTCCTGCAGTTCGCGGCCAACGGCGGGGACCAAACGCCCCAGGTTGTCCTTAAGGATATAGTCGTGGGCTCCGGCCTTCATCGCCTCCACGGCCGCTACTTCCCCGGCTTTGGAGGAGAGCATGATAAACGGAATATCTGGATTCTTTTCCCTGGCGATCCGCAAGGCTTTATAACCGTCAAAGTGCGGTATTCCATTGTCTACGACTATAATGTCCCAGTCGGAGTTGTCAAGTGCGGCACTCGTTGCCGATTCGCTATCAACACGACTGAACGACGGATCGTAACCTCCTCTGCGCATCTCCTGCAATACGAGTTCGGTATCGGCTGATGAATCATCAACAATCAGAATGCGAAGCGGAATAGCCACAGCCCCTCCCGGGCGGAATCATCCCCAAATTAACTTAACGTATTCTAATCTACTTACGCATCAGTATCAACCTATTTCCTAAATTTTTTATAACAATCATACAAGGTACCCTTGGACAATCACCTCCAGATGACCGTCGTTCGGGCAGAAAAGCAGGCCGTGAATCGGGACATCTCTTGGAATGAGCGGGCAGTCGCGAATTATGGAAACTACCCGCGCGACGTTCTCTTCCGGGCAGGAAAAGGCGCCGATCCACTGGGCCAGGTCAGGGACAAGCCGATCGATGTCGCGGGATTCGACCCCCCTTTGCACCATCTTCTCCTTCAGCTGGGCCGCGTCTACCGAGGCCATGCCGCAGTCCCGGTGCCCGATAACAAACACCTCTTCCACGCCGAGCATGAAAATGGCCGCCACCAGGCTTCGGATCACCCCGCCATTCGGGTCTATGACCGTATTCCCCGCGTTCTTTATCACCTTTGCATCCCCCCGGCTGATCCCCATGGCCGGTTCGAGGAAATCCACCAGCCGGGTATCCATGCAGGTAAAGATGGCAAACTGTTTTTTGGGGTTTTTCGGGAGCGGCGGAAAGGCCCCGGGCCTTACGAATTGCTTGTTTGCATCGAGAATCGCGTCAAGAAGGGTCATCTGCTCCTCCGCATATTTTAGCCATATTAAACGGTGGTGGCATTTTTACAGAAAGCTGTTTGCGTGTCAAGTGCGTAAACTTCTGTTTTCAGATAATTGAAAGAAGGCCACTATTTTTATTCATACTAAATTACATCGTGGCCGTAAATAGTGCCTTTTGTTTCAGGAAAGCCCCCGACCTGGCTCCAGCGAAGCAACTCTTCTGGTATAATTGATCAAATCTGTTAACGATTCGAACTAAACGCCCGCCATGAACCTTGACAGAAAAGTTCTCATAACTATATTCATCAGCTCGGCCTCGAGCCTCGCCTTCGAGGTCCTCCTCACCCGCATCTTCTCCATCTCACTCTGGTACCATTTCGCGTTCATGATCGTCAGCATTGCCATGCTCGGCTTTGGCGCCAGCGGGACAGCTCTCGCGCTCAACCCGCGCCTGAGGGATATGTCCGGAATCGGGTGGTATGCCCTGGCCCTCGGCATAAGCATGACCTCGTCATACCTGGTCACCAACCGCATCCCCCTTGATCCGGTGCGCCTCGGCTGGGACAAGTGGCAGCTATTCTATATAGCGCTCTACTACCTGACATTCTCCCTCCCCTTCTTCTTCATCGGCCTGCTGCTGGCCACCGCCTTCAGCGCGGTGAGCAAGGAATCGGGCCGACTGTACGGAGCGGATCTACTCGGGGCCGGATTCGGATCGCTCGGCGTGCTCGGGCTCATGTACCGCATTCCCCCTGAACAGGGGGTTTACCTCATCTCCATGGCTGCCCTGGCTGCCGCCTTCGGTTACGGCGGCAAGTACCTGAAATTGGTGACCGTTCTCTTTATGGCTGCAGACCTTGCGCTCTTTCTCCATGCCCCCGAGTTCGCGAAGCTGAGGATATCGGAATACAAAGGGCTCGAAAGCGCGATCAGGTACCCAGGTGCAGTACACCTGAAAACATGGTACACCCCCTTCTCGCGTCTGGATGCCTTTAAAAGCCCCGCTGCCCGCTTCGCGCCTGGCCTCGCCCTCTCCTATCTCGACCGGCTGCCGGACCAGATAGGCCTTTCCATCGATGCCGGCGAACTAACCGCTGTTACCGCCGCTGACGAGAAGAAACTGGCTTTCCTCGATCAACTGCCGGCTTCCCTCCCTTATGCCCTTGGCAAAAAGAAATCCGCCCTTCTCCTGGACCCCCGCGGCGGGCTGCATGTCCTTCTTGCCAACCGCCACCAGGTCGGCCGGATCGTCAAGGTGGAGACGAATCCCGACCTGGTACGAGTGTTGAGGGAAGATTTCGGAGCGTTCTCAGGGGGAATTTACTCCGATGACACCTGGACCGGTCTAGGCAGATCATGGCTCAAGGGGCGAAAAGAGCTGTTCGACCTCATCGACCTCTCACTCCTTGGGGTTGAGCCGGCGGGCGGCTTCGGCATCGCAGAAGAGTATCGTTATACTGTGGAGGCGTTCCGCGAATACCTGGCGCATCTCGAACCAGATGGCCTGTTATGCTTGAACCTTTACATCATCCCCCCGCCCAGGCTGGAGCTACGGTTGCTCGCCACCATTGCCGCGGCCATGGAGGAGATGGGGGAAGCCCCATCCGGCCATGTGGCCGCGGTGAGAAGCTGGGGAAGCCTCTGTCTGCTCGTGAAAAAGACACCCCTTTCGTCAGCTGATATCACCGCAGTCCGGCGGTTCGCGGCCGAGCGGAGGTTCGACCTGGCCTATCTGCCGGAACTGACTGCCGCTGAAAGCAATGTCCATGTGAAAATGCCCACAACTGATTATTTCGCGGCCTTCCGGGACATTCTCGATCCCGCTGCTAGAAAGCGCTTTTCGGACAGATACCTGTTCGACATCACCCCTGTGCGGGATGACGCCCCCTTTTTCCATCATTTCCTGAAATTCGGCAATCTGAGCGAAACCTACCGCACCATGGGGAGGAAGTGGCTCTTCTTCCTGGAGGAGGGGTATATCCTGCCGGCGATATTCGTCCAGGTCGTGCTGATAAGCCTCGTCCTCGTGGCACTTCCAGCCATCGGCCTGCGAAAGAAAGACCCGGGGGATATTGGACGGGGCACGGGAAAGGTGTTTCTTCCCTATTTTGCGCTGCTTGGCCTAGGGTACATGTTCGTGGAGATTGTCCTGATCCAGAAATTCATCCTGCTTCTGGAAACCCCGCCCTATGCGGTGGCAACGGTCCTCGCCGCGCTCCTGGCGAGCTCGGGCGCGGGAAGCCTCCTGGGGCATCGGTATCCCTTGCTGCAGGGAGCAGTTACCCCATTCGCCCTGGCCATGTTGCTCCTGTTGTATCATCTCCTTCTCCCCGGAATAACAGCGACACTCCTCCCATTCTCCCTCTGGGTAAAAGTGGCGCTCGCCTTTGCCCTTCTCGTCCCTCCCGGCATCCTGATGGGGATACCGTTCCCCACCGGCTTGAAATTGCTCGGAGAACAGCAGATATCCCTGATACCCTGGGCCTGGGCCATGAACGGCTGCTGTTCGGTCCTGGCCCCGCCTCTGGCGGTCATCTGCGTAATGGGAATCGGCTTCAGCGGCGTGCTCCTCCTGGCGGCACTCGCCTATTTTCTGGCAGCGATTTGCCTGACGGCGGGGACTGGGGACTGAAAAAACGTTAAATGCGAAAATCCCTGAAATTTTACCAAAATTCGTGCTTCATAATAGCCTTTACCGGTCCCTGGTCCCCGTTCCCTAATCCCTGCTTTTTTGCGCCTCCCCCGTCATCGGCACAAAGGCGACCGGCCCCATCTGCACGACGTCGAGTTCTCCCCCTTTTTTCTTGGTCACCAGAGTAAGGGTCTGGGAAAAGACGGTGCTCCCCAGGGGGAGGATCAGGCGCCCTCCCGTTTTGAGCTGTTTTATGAGCGGCGGCGGAATATGGTTCACGGATGCTGTTATGATGATGGCATCAAAGGGGGCGTGGGTTTCCCAACCGAAGTAACCATCGCCATATTTCACCCGCACATTCCTGTAACCCTGCTCCCTGATAGTCTTTTCAGCCTTTTCAGCTAGGGCCTTGCGAATCTCGATGGAATAAACCTCCCGCACCAATTCCGCCAGTATCGCAGCCTGATATCCGGAACCGGTGCCGATCTCCAGCACCCTGTCTGTTGGCCCGAGCTTCAATGCCTCGGTCATGAGAGCCACGACGTACGGCTGGGAAATGGTCTGCCCTTCGCCTATGGGGAGGGGATGGTCCCCGTATGCCTCGCTGCGTAGACGCGGAGGAACGAAAAAATGACGCGGCACCCGCCCCATGGCCGCCAACACCCGGCTGTCCCTGATCCCCCGTGACCGAAGGTCCTTTTCCACCATTGTCTGCCGCTTTGCCTGGTAGGGGTCGGATGCGGCAAGGACCGAAACAGCGATCATCAGGAAGCTAAATAATGCGAGTGGCTTTTTCACGGTTGTCACCTCCCGCAATATTTTATCAGCCCCCATGAAACCTTCAAACGCTCTGCTATACTTTACTGAATCATACTCCGGCAGTTTCGGAGCTCCATCTTCATCGCCCAAGAGAAAAACAATGAGCGACAGGCTGTTCAAAATACTTTCCGCCTTTTCCTTTTTCCTCCTCCTTGCCTTGTGCTACTGGACAGGAGATATCGAGAGCCCCTTCCGGTATCTCTACTATCCCCTCATCATCCTTTACGCTCTCCGCCTCAGCTTCAACACGCTCCTTCTGAGCGGGCTATGCTTCTGTTCCCTCTTTATCGGGATATTTCTCCTGAATCGCCCCGGCTACCAATCCCTCTTACCCTTTTTTACCGAGGTGTCGTCCTTTTTCTTCGCGGCCGCAGCGGCCGGGGTAGCGGCCCGTTCCATCAGCAAGGAGAAGGTTAACCATCTTCGAGCGGTCGAGACGTTTCAGGCGTTGAGCAACACATTGAGTCATCGCACCATGAATCTCCAGACAACCCTCGATGCCCTTACCGAGACCCACAAGCGGCTGCAGGAAGCGGACCGGAGGAAAACAGATTTTCTCGGGAACGTCTCCCATGAGTTGCGTAC
Source organism: Geobacter sp. (assembly GCA_016177775.1). Taxonomy (GTDB): domain Bacteria; phylum Desulfobacterota; class Desulfuromonadia; order Geobacterales; family Geobacteraceae; genus JACOUQ01. Next base: position 144,064 of record JACOUQ010000015.1, on the reverse strand, counting down.
TCCGCTCTCCTCTATACGTTCATACTCCGAAATCCTCCTGAACTATGAAGACATCGACAGGGAAACGGAAAAGGAGTTCGTAAAGATCATCAACGTGGAAAGCGAAATTATGACCGCCATGGTAAACGATCTGCTCGACCTGGTCCGGGTGGATGCAGGCAAGGTCGAATTCGCCATGAGTCGGATCAAGGTCTGCGACCTGATCGAGGAGAGTGTCAAGGTCGTGATGCCGATGGCAACGGAAAAGGGACTTAATCTCGTAAAAGATTTGCCGCCAGAGACTGTAAACGTAAAGGGAGACAAGAACCAACTGAACCAGGTTCTGGTCAATCTGCTGAACAACGCCGTGAAATTCACCGCCAAGGGGACCATAACCGCAGGGGTGCGCAAGAAAGACGGATACGCCGAGTTCTTCGTCGCAGACACTGGGGAAGGGATTTTCCCGGACGAGAAGGAGAAGATCTTCGAGGAATTTTACCGGATATCAGAAAGCGTCCCGTCTCGACCGAAAGGGACAGGACTCGGCCTGAGCATCTCCAGGAAGATCGTCGAATTCCATGAAGGAAAAATTTGGGTGGAAAGCGAGGTCGGCAAAGGGAGCACCTTCTATTTCACTACCCCCCTCTTTGTGGAAATCCCACAGTTCATCAGCGAGGAAAGCGCGCGGGAAACAGCTCGGCATGCCGGCAGCCGTCGGCCCATTCTCGTCCACTCCGGAGACATCGCCATCAGGCATTCTTTGCGGAAAAAACTGGAAGACATGGGCTACTCGACCCTCGGCGCGGATACCCCTGGAAGGGCAATGGATGTGGCCCAGGGAATGCCCACAGGGCTCATCATTTCCGACGTAACGGAACGGTGGGATGAGTTCAATGAACTTGAAAGATGGGCGCGCAACTCCGACATTCCCCTTCTTCTCGCCTTTCTCTATATCCCGGAAGAGGGGGGGGAACCACGTATCGCCATGAGCGGCTATATATTCAAGCCCTTGGACAGGTACGCGATCCTGTCAGTCCTGCAACTGGCGATAAAGCCGAGGGGGAGGATAGTCGTTGTCTCCCCGGACAAGGATGAATCGAGAACGCTTGAGGTGATGCTCGGCACGGAAGGATTCGACGTTTCGCTATACAGTGATGCGGAAAGGGCGCTTCAGTCGTGTGTGGCCGCTACGCCGGCCGGGGTGATAATCGGAAGCTTCGCAAAGGAAACTGCTGAAGAAGTAGTGAAAAAATTAAGGATAAATCAGGACACTGCGCAAACCCCTGTATTCATGATTCTGAACATCTCCTCGGGCAGGCATGCCAAAACGCTGACCTTGTCCACGGCCGGCCGCAGGGTTCCCGACAGCATCTCCCCCCTTGTAAATGAAATCGACACGATCTTCATGAAATCGAGCGAAGGGATCGAGATCTGAGGTTCTATTTTTTCAGGTCAATGCCGTAACTCTTGATCTTGCGGTGAAGGTTGCTTCGCTCAAGCTCGATCGCCTCGGCGGTCCTGGATATGTTCCAGTCGTTCTCCTCCAGCTTCTGGATGATGAACTCTTTTTCGAACTCCTCCCGCGCCTCGCGCAGGCTGGAAAACTCCATGACGCTTCCCAGCCGCGAACCCGATACATACCTGGTCTCGTCGGTACCGGTAAGCGACTCGGGGAGATGGTTCGCGGTGATAACCTTGCCCGGACTCATAATCACCAGCCGCTCGACCACATTGCGCAGCTCCCGCACATTGCCCGGCCAGTCATAACTTTTCAGGACCTGCAACGCCTCCGGGGCCATCACCTTCGTCCCCTTCCCCTCCCTTTGGCAGAAAATTTCCAGGAAGTGGTCTATCAGCTGCAGGATGTCGTCCCGCCGTTCCCGAAGGGGCGGGACCAGGAAGGGGACGACATTAAGGCGGTAATAGAGGTCTTCACGGAAATGCCCTACCTTGATCTCTTCCTCCAGGACCTTGTTGGTGGCCGCGATGACCCGCACGTCCACCTCTATGGTGCGGGTGCCCCCTACCCGCTCGAAGGTCCGCTCCTGGAGGATGCGGAGTACCTTCGCCTGCGTCTTGAGGGACATGTCGCCGATCTCGTCGAGAAAAATCGTGCCGCCATCGGCGAGATCGAACTTCCCCTTCTTCAGGGCCACGGCCCCGGTGAATGCCCCCTTTTCGTGTCCGAACAGCTCGGATTCGATCAGTTCCTCGGGAAGGGCGGCGCAGTTAATGGCTACGAACGGCTTGTCCCTGCGTTGACTGTGGAAATGGATGGAGCGTGCCACAAGTTCCTTGCCGGTTCCGTTCTCGCCGGTGATCAGGACCGACGCGTTGGCAGGCGCCACAAGCCGTATCTGTTCCATCAGCTTCCGCATGATCGGCGTGTTGCCTATCATGTCGTGTTCGCCCATTGCCTGGTCGCGCAGGGTTTCGTTCTCTTCCCGCATCCGTCCGGCATCGAGGGCATTCTTGACCGTCAGCACCACCTTTTCAAGGGAAAGCGGTTTCTCGATGAAGTCATAGGCCCCGAGTTTCGTCGAACGGACCGCAGTCTCCACCGTGCCGTGGCCGGACATCATGACAACGGTCAGCGAAGGATAAAGCTCCTTCAGCCGCTGCAGCGTCTCCAGCCCGTCCATCTGCGGCATCCAGATGTCCAGCAGCACCAGGTCGGGAGACTCCTTCTTTGCCACTTCCAGAGCTTCCACCCCGTTAGTGGCAAAGAGCAGACGATACCCCTCGTCCTCTAGTATCCCCCCGAGCGAGCTCCGGATGCTCTCTTCGTCATCAACGACAAGAATATTTTTGTTCATAAATAATACCTAGTCCCCAGTCCCCGGTCCCTGGTCCCCGCTTCTTAAGCCGGCAACTCCACTATGAACCTAGTCCCATTCGGCTGGTTGTCCTTTACCCGGATGAACCCCTGATGGTCGGAAACTATCTGGTTGACGATGGCAAGGCCAAGGCCGGTGCCGGTCTTTTTCGTGGAGAAATAGGGCTCGAACAGCCGCGGTTTGTCCTCCGGGGCGATCCCGTGCCCCGTGTCGGCCACCACGAAGGTGGCCATCTTCAGCTCCGGATTGTAGCTGCTTTCTATGGTGATATGCCCTTCCCCTTCAGTAGCCGCGACCGCGTTGTCAAGGAGGTTGATCAACACCCGCTTGATCTGGTCCCGGTCCAGTTGCAGCATGGGAATGCCGTCATCAGGACGGAAGGAGAAGGCAATGTGGCGGTGCGCCTCCTGGTAGAGGGCCAGCGCCTCCCTGATGATCTCGTTCAGGTTGTTGGGCGAAGGCTGGGCAGTCGGCATCCGCGCGAAATTGGAAAACTCGTCAACCAGGGTCTTCAGTTCGTCCACAGCCTTGATGATGGTATCGGTGCAGTCATCGAAGACCTTGCTGTCCTCGCCGAAGCGGTCGAGGTACCGCTTGCGCAGGCGCTGGGCCGAAAGCTGGATCGGGGTGAGGGGGTTCTTGATCTCATGGGCGATGCGCCGCGCCACCTCGCGCCAGGCCGCCATGCGCTGGGCCTTTATGAGATTGGTCAGGTCGTCGAACACCACTACTGTACCGATGAATTCGTCATTTTCGTCCCTGAGCACTGTAAGGTTGAACATCAGGTTCAGCTTCCCGTCCTTCAGGGGGAGGGTAATCTGCTTATGGATGGAGTTCTGCTTGGCCAGCACCATGTCCCGCAGCATCTCCTTGACTACGTCCAGCTGCATGGGACGGAGCACCTCGCGAAAGTTTCGCCCGAGCACCTCCTCGGCGCTGATACCCAGAAGACGCTCTGCCGACTTGTTGACCGTGGTCAGGACCCCTTCGCGGTCAACCGAAATGACCCCTGCCGTGACATTCCGCAGGACGGTCTCCATGTAGCGGCGCCGCTGCTCAAGTTCCAGGTTGCTCCGGGTCAGCTCCTCGTTGGTCTGGCGCAGCGCCAGCTGGTTCGTGCGGAGATCGTCCGTCATCCGGTTAAAAGATGCCACCACGATCCCGATCTCGTCGTTTCCTTCGGTGCCGAGGTGGACGTCCAGGTCGCCCCCCGCAACCCTGACTGTCGCGGCAGCCAGCTCCTGCAACGGCTTGGTCAGGCTATTCGCCAGGTATACCCCGAACCAGACTGCCATGAATATGATCACCATGGTGATGAGGAAGAGGGTCAGGATATATCCGGTGGTGATCGGGTTTTTCATGATCTTCAGCTGGCGGTATTCACCGTAGGAGGCGGAAATCTCCCGCATCTTGCTGACCAGGGAGTACGGCACATAGTAGTTGACCACCACCACGGCGACAATGTCTCTGTCATTCCAGTTGGAGCGGATCGGCACGATACCCCGAATCAGGTCCGCCTTCCCTACAGGGTTTATGCTGCTGACCTCTTTGCCATTAAGCGCCGACTTTATATCTTCCGAGGATGGATGAGAGAACTCGGCCTGGGGGACCTTCGGGTTGGATGCCCTCACCAGCTCCTCGTTCTGTGACGAAAAGACCTCCACGACCCCCAGGTTGTATTCCTTCTGCTTCTGTCGAATCAACTCGCGCAGAAGCGGCAGGTTCTCCTCGTTGATCAGCTTTTTTTCTTTGATGAGGGTACTGATCTGCCTGCCGTAGTAAAGGGCGTTGGCCGAATAGCTCTTATAATAGGTCTGGGCGACCTCCAGCGACTCGGTTAGCGAGGTTTCCACCTGCTTGTTGAACCAGTTCTGGATGCTGTTCTTGATGAAACCGGCGGAAACGAAGAAGAGGAGCATGGTTGGCACCAGCGACAGACCAACGAAGGCGAGCACCAGCTTGGTCCGCAGTCGCGCGCCGATGGCGTTCTTGCGCCGCTCCATCATGATTTTGGCCGCGTTGCGGCAAACAAGGTAGATGAGGAGGATAATAAGGAGAATGATAATGTTGATGAAACCGAAGATGAGGATGCTGTGCCCCATCGTCACCTCGGAGCTGAGGCGGGTGAGATGGATTTCGGTCAGGGTGAGAACGATAATTAACAGAAGCGAGAGGACGATGTAAATACCTTCACGCTTCCTCTTCTTCTGCTCGGATGGGCTGATTGTGGTGTGTTTGTCTTTTGTCATGGTATATTCGGAAAGCGGCCTCTTGTTCCAATTTAGCGGAACAGGTGCGATTTTACAAGGTTTTTAAGCAACAAGGATGGAAAGCGCCAAATAAAAAAGCAGCCCTTGCGAGGCTGCTTTTTTGACTTCATATCCGGAAGTTATCAGGCTTCCGACCAGGTCAGCTCCGGAAGCGCCAGCTGGAACGGGGCAGAGGGGGCATCCTTTTCGGTGAATTCCATCAGCTTCCAGCAGTCGGTCCGCTTGAGAAGCTCGGTCACCAGCTTGTGGTTCAGGTCGTGCCCCGATTTGGTTGCTTTCACATGACCAATGATGTGGTAGCCGGCCAGGTAGGTGTCGCCGATGGCGTCGAGGATCTTGTGGCGGACGAACTCGTCGTCGAAGCGAAGCCCCTCCTCGTTGATCACGCCGTTGTCGCCGATGACCACGGCGTTCTCCAGGGAGCCACCGCGGGCCAGGCCGTTGGCCTTGAGGTATTCCACCTCCGCCAGAAAACCGAAGGTGCGGGCCGCTGCATAGTCGCGGACAAAGGCGTCTTCGTTGAGCTTCACGCTCTTGAACTGGCTCCTGACCGCCGGATGGTCGAACTGCATGTCAAAGGAAACCCGGAAATAGCGGGAAGGGATGATGGTCGCCTTCTTGTCGCCGTCCTCGATGGTCACCGGCTTTCTTACCACCAGATACTTGCGGGACTTGGAAAGGGTGCGGATGCCGGCCTCGTTGATCGCCGCCACGAACGGAGCTGCGCTGCCGTCCATGATCGGGACTTCCGGGCCGTTGATGTCCACGTGGGCATTGTCTATTCCGCAGCCCCGCAGGGACGCCATCAGGTGCTCGATGGTGGAAACCACCGCGCCGTCCTTGCCGATGGTGGTGGAGAGCCTGGTATTGACCACATTGGCGGCCACCGCCTCGATGGAGACCGGGGGGACCATGTCGACACGATGGAACACAACGCCGGTCCCCGCTTCCGCGGGGCGGAGAGTGATGGTAGTATCCTTACCGGTGTGAAGGCCGACGCCGGTGAATGTCACTTTGTTCTTCAAGGTTTTCTGGTAAGCCATGGAATGCTCCTTGAACGGTTTTGTCAGTATAGGAGCAATTTCCGGGCCAACTATGCCGACGAATCCGCATACACGAAGAGCCGCCATAATTCGCGGGTTTACCGTCCAAGGGCAATTCCCATACAATTGCACTTTGAACACACTGTTGCGCAAAAGACACAGGCTATTGTTGCGAAATTGCAACAATCTATAATCTGCCTGAACGCAGAATGGCGATCACCAGCCACAACCCGATCATCCCCGCCACCGTGTACCCCAGGAATGCCAGGATCGGGAATCCCATCAGCTTCGGCCCCTTGTCTATCTGCATGACAAGGGACGAGCCGACGATCAGGGCGGTAATGATGAGACTGGAGGAGAGGCGGTTGCTCGACTTGTCCATCTCCCGGATAAAGCGGTCGAGACCGCGGTGTTCCAGGTCGATCTTGAATTTGTTCCGGTTGATCCTGTTGAGGATTTCCTTCAGCTCGCGCGGCAGGTTTTTCGTGAAATTGGCGTAGGAAGCGACCGAGGAGCCGAGCTCCTTTAGCAAATATGCCGGAGATGTCCGCTCCTTCACCGCCTCCTCCATGAATGGTCGGAGATGGGCGACCATGTCGAACGAAGGATCGAGCGCCCGCCCCATCCCCTCGATGGCGACCAGGGCCTTGGCCAGAAGCACCATATCCGGCGGGAATCTTATCTGGTAGGTGGTGACGATCTCCACGAATTCCAGCAGAAGCTTCCCCACCGAGATATCCTTCAACGGGATTTCATAATAGTCGTCAAGCAACTCGGTCAGGTCATGGCGCAGGGCTCGCACCTTCAGATTGTCGGTGATCTCCCCGGAATAGATCAGGACGGAGATCAGTTCATCGGCGTCGCGCCTGACGATGGCCAGCAGGACATTGGCCAGCAATTCCTTCATCTGCGGGTCGACCCGGCCAACCATCCCGTAGTCGAGCAGGCAGACGACATTGTCGGGAAGAATGTAGACGTTGCCCGGATGGGGGTCGCCGTGGAAAAAACCGTGGTCCAGCACCATCCTGAGAAAGGCATCGGCCCCGCGCCTGGCGATAAGCTGCCGGTCCAGGCCAGCCCGGTCCAGGGCCGCCAGGTCGGAAACCTTGATCCCATCGATATACTCAAGGGTCAGGATTCCCTGGGAGGTGGCATTCCAGTAAACCGTGGGGAAGTACATGGTGGCGTCGCCGCTGAAATTCCCGGCAAAACGCTCGATGGTGTGCCCCTCACGGGCCAGATCCATTTCCCGGCGAATCGTGCGGGCGAATTCCTTCACCAATCCGATGGGGTCGTATATGTCGCTCCCCGGCAGATGCCTCTCCGCCAGCATGGCGAGGGCCATGAGCGCGTCGATATCGGTCTCCACCAACTCCACCACGCCTGGGCGCCGGACCTTGATCACCACCTCCTCGCCCCCGGCAAGGCGCGCCCGGTGGACCTGGGCGATGGATGCCGCGGCGACAGACACGGGATCGATCCAGCTGAAAAACCGTTCCGGCTCCCCCCCCAGCTCCTTGAGGATCTGCGCCCGTACTTCTCCGAAGGGAACGGATGGAACCATGTCCTGCAATTTGGAGAACTCCCGCACATACTCGCCGGGGATCACGTCGGGACGGGTGGAGAGAATCTGACCCAGCTTCACGAAGGTAGGGCCCAACTCCTCGAATGCCATCCGCATCCGTTCCGGGGCCGAAAGGCTGGCGACGGCAGGCGCGGCGCGGCGCAGGAATTTCCTGCCCCTGGCCGCCAGATGGGCCAGGTTCAGGTACTCCAGCAGCTGGTCGAAGCCGTACTTGAACAGTACGCGGGCAATGTGGAGATACCGCCGGCTGCTGCGGATATTGCGGTTTAGCTGGAAAAATTGCAGCATGTAATCAGCCCTTCAGCTTCTTCTCCAGGGCAGCGACCCTCTTTTCCAGCTTGTGGAAATCCTCCATGGGGACAGCCCCCAGCTTCTCGATGGCCTTGCGCACCTCCTCCTCGGCGGCCTCCGTCAGCTTCTCCCGGTTCTCGATTGCCATTTTCTGGATTTTCTCCAGGAACGCCTTCCCTTCCTCCTCGCTAGCCTTGTACTTCTCGCGGAATTCGGCGACGAGTTCCTCCCCTTTCTTCTGGGTTACGGAAATTGCCCCCAGCCCCGTCAAGAACGCCTTCTCAAGTAGTTCCAGCATAGACCCCTCCCTGCAGAATAATGATAGTCCTGAATAAAAGGTAGCAGGAAGCTGGGAAATTACAACCAGCGGACTATTTTCGCAGAAACCAGAGAATGAGAGAGAGGATGATGGAGATCAGGATGGAGGTGGCAAGCGGGAAATAAAAGGTGAAATTCTCCCGCTTGATGTAGATGTCGCCGGGAAGCCGGCCGAGCCATGGGATTCTGCCGGCGAAGGTGAGGACCACGCCGATGATGGCGATGATGAGGCCGATGATGATGAGCGATTTGCCGAAACCAGGCATTGTTTTCTCGTGAATGGTGAATGGTGAATGGTGAAACGAATCGGCTTAGCCTTTACCGGTCCCTGGTCCCTGGTCCCCGGTCCCCGCCTTCAGATACCGTTCCTTTTCCGAATAAATGCAGCCGCAGTACTGCTGGCGGTAGAGCCCCAACTCCTTGGAGATGCGGATACCCTCCTGCCAGCCCCGCCGGTAATCGTCGTAATGGAAAGCAACGCCGTATTTCCGCCCCAGGCTCTCGCCCAGTTCGCGAATCTTCTCGTGCTGCTGGTAGCGGCTGTAGAGAAGCGATGAGGTGTAGGCCGGAAAACCAAGCTCCGCGGCTGTTTTCGCTGCGACCTCAAGGCGCGAGGCGTAGCAGTAGCCGCAGCGGCTTGAGGGATCTTGCGCCACTGAAGCCAGAAACTCTTCGAGCGCGTATTCATCACGGTAGACCATGGCGAGTGCTGTCATTTCCGCATGTTCCCGGACTGCATCCAGTCGCCGCCGGTACTCCTGGTACGGGTGGATGTTGTGGTTGTAGAAAAAGCCGGTCACATCCATCCCCTGCTTTCGCAGTTCACCGAGAGGGTAGATGGAGCAAGGGGCGCAGCATATATGCAGCAGAATCCTCGACATCAGAGTTGAAGCGCCTCTTTCGCAAGTTTCACCGAAACCTTCCTCCCTGAAGCCAGTGCATGGCGCTCAAGCAGGCGAAGGGCGGCGAGAAGGGAGGGGATGTCCCGCGGGATGCGGAGCAGCAGAAAATCTATCACATCGGCAGGGAGGACGAACTGCCGATCCTCGGCCAGCTTTTTCATTATCATCCGGCGCGAGTCGTCGTCAGAAACGTCCAGCTTCGCCACCAGTCCCCAGAGAAGGCGGGAAACGAGGTGATCGTCTATGGCAGGGAGATCCTTCGGGGGGTAAAGACCGGTGATGACGATCTTTCTGCCGGACGTATAGAAGTCGTTGAACACCTGCCACAGTTCCACCCTGACGCTTTCTTCGTCCGGGATCAGGTGGAGGTCGTCTACAAGCAGGGCCGGAGCGCCGCGGAAACGCTCCGCCAGGCGCGATGCGGTTTCGGCAACAAACTCACCGGCATATAGATCATCTATCTGCCTGAAGGAAAAGTACGGCGTTTCTTCCAGCCCCTCCCGTCCCCCGAGCGCCTGTGCCACAGCCTTCAGCAAATGGGTCTTCCCGGAGCCTTCCGGGCCGTGAATGTATAAGAGGTTCTCCGTGGCATCATCAGACGCCAGGCGGCTCGCAAACTGAAACGCCGCCCGATTGCCGTCGCAGACTACAAAGTTGTCGAAGCCGTAATGCGGATTTAAGGGGAAGTCGAATATAAGCTGCATAAATAGAATAAACGTCCTATACGTCCCATGCGTCCTTTAAGTCCTGAACGCCTAAAACAACCCTCTCTGCGACGACTCCGGCGCAACGCGCTCAAAATGCCTGTACGCTGCCGGAGTAGCCACTCTTCCGCGCGGGGTACGGTTGAGATAGCCGTTCTGGATCAGGAACGGCTCGTAGACGTCCTCGATGGTGTCGCTCTCCTCTCCGATGGCCGCTGCGATGGTGTCCAGCCCCACCGGCCCGCCGGAAAACTTGTCGATGATGGTGAGGAGGATCATCCGGTCCATCTGGTCGAACCCCATCCCGTCGATCTCCAATAGCAGCAGGGCGTCGTCCACCACCTTGCGGGTGATGACGCCGTCGGCCTTGACCTGGGCGAAGTCACGGACCCGGCGGAGCAACCGGTTGGCGATCCGGGGGGTGCCGCGGCTTCTGCGGGCCAGCTCGAATGCCCCATCCGACTCGATGCCGATATTGAGAATGCGGGCAGAGCGGCTGACGATGGTGGACAGCTCTTCGTGGGTGTAGAACTCCAGGCGGGAGATGACGCCGAACCGGTCGCGAAGGGGCGAAGAAAGAAGCCCGGCGCGGGTGGTGGCCCCCACCAGGGTGAACTTGGGGAGGTCGAGCTTGATAGTCCTGGCGCTCGGCCCCTGGCCGATGATGATATCGAGCTGGAAGTCCTCCATGGCCGGGTAGAGGATCTCCTCCACCACATGGGAGAGGCGGTGGATCTCGTCGATGAAGAGGACGTCGTGCGACTCCAGATTGGTGAGGATCGCCGCCAGATCGCCGGGGCGCTCGATCACCGGGCCCGAGGTGGACTTGATGTTCACCCCCATCTCGCAGGCGATGATGTTGGCAAGGGTCGTCTTCCCCAGCCCCGGCGGCCCATAGAGGAGCACATGGTCCAGCGCCTCGCTCCGGCCCCTGGCAGCATCGATGAAGACGCGCAGGTTTCCCTTCGCCTTCTCCTGGCCGATGTAGTCGTCCAGCGCACGGGGCCGCAGGGTCGTTTCGACGAAGAGATCGTCTTCGGTTATGGTTGGAGTGATGGCTCGGGTCATTTCATCAACTTCTTGAGCGCCTGCTTCAAAATATCTTCTACTGTATCCCCTGCTCCAATCTCAAGCCCATCCAGCACCTTCTGCACCACCGCCTCCTTGTAGCCAAGGTTCACGAGGGCAGATAACACGTCGTCACGGAGGTCCTGTTTCGCGGCAGCAGGCTTTTCATCATGGGCTAACGCCGCAGGCGCCTGTTTCTTCAGCTTTTCCTTCAACTCCAATACTAGCCGCTCAGCGCTTTTCTTCCCGATGCCTGGTATAGCCGAAAGCCGCCCCAGATCGCCCCGCATGAGTGCTTCGGATAGATCCGACGCTCCAATATTGGAGAGAATGTTCGTGGCAAGCCTCGGGCCAACGCCTGAGACGGAAATGAGCAGCTGGAACAGCTCTTTTTCCGCCAGGCTGCTGAAACCATAGAGATTGATGGCGTCTTCCTTGACGTGGGTATAGATATTGAGGGAGACATTTCCCCCTTCTTCCGGCAGATCGTAGTACGTAGAGAACGGAATCTGCACCCGGTAGCCGACACCCTGCACGTCGAGGACGATGAAATCGGGGGCTTTGCGGGCTATGGTTCCTGTGAGCAATGCAATCATAGAATAACCGTGAATAGTGAAGGGTGAATGGTGAAAAGCTAGCGCCCCGAACCTAGTGCCCCGAGCCTGTCTTTCAGATTCATCGAATTCGCATGGCAGACCGCCACGGCCAGGGCATCGGAGGCGTCTTCCTGGGCCACCTCGGGTAGGCTGAGCAGGGCCTTGATCATCTTCTGCACCTGCTCCTTGGCCGCCTTGCCGTGCCCGACCACTGCTTGTTTCACCTGCAATGCGCTATATTCGTGAACCGGAAGCCCGGCATTCACGCCGGCCACGATTGCGGCGCCGCGCGCCTGCCCCAGCTTCAGGGCGCTCTGTACATTCTTGGCGAAGAAAATCTGCTCCACGGCAACCGCATCGGGACGACAGGTTTCGATGATCTCGGTCAACCCCCGATAGATGCGCTGGAGGCGAAGGGGAAAGTCCTTGGCTGCATCGGTGAAGATAGCGCCGTTGTCCACGTGGACAAGCCGGTTCCCCACCTTCTCGACGATGCCGTAGCCAGTGATGCGGGAACCGGGGTCTATGCCTAGGATTCTCATGAAGGACCTTGTCAACAAAAAAGGGGAGCCGCGGGCTCCCCTGTCGGCTACATCAGTTTTTCCATCTCTTCCGTCGATATGTCGAAGTTCGCGTAGACATTCTGGACGTCGTCGTTGTCTTCCAGCCTGTCCATCATCTTCAGCATGTTCTCGGCGTTCTTCCCTTCGAGCTTCACCATGGTCTGGGGGATCATGGTGATTTCCGCATTGTCCGGCTTGAACCCGGCTTTCTCCAACGCTTCACGTACCTCGATAAAATTCGACGGATCAGTGGTGACCTCGAACTGCTCCTCTTCGTCGGCCACATCTTCGGCGCCTGCTTCAAGGGCCACCTCGAACAGCCTGTCGAAATCTACGGCCTTGGGAAAAACGATAAACCCTTTCTGATCGAACATCCAGGAGACACAGCCGGTTTCACCCATATTGCCGTTGCATTTCGTAAAAATGCTCCGGATATCGGAAACGGACCGGTTCCGGTTATCGGTCATCACTTCGACAAGTACCGCCACCCCGCCGGGACCATAACCCTCGTAATTGATCTCCTCGTAGGTTACCCCTTCCAACTCGCCGGTACCCTTCTTGATGGCCCGCTCGATGTTGTCCTTGGGCATGTTCTCGGCCTTGGCCTTGTCGACCGCGGTCCGCAGGCGCGGATTGCCGATGGGATCGCCGCCACCCAGCTTCGCCGCGACGGTGATTTCCTTGATGATCTTTGTGAAAACCTTCCCCCGCTTGGCGTCAGCTGCTCCCTTTTTATGCTTTATGGTGCTCCATTTATTATGACCGGACATCCTTCCCTGCTCCCTTCTCGACAATGTGGTCGGTGCTCGAAACGTGGAGATATTAGCATGCGCCTTTCGGGCTTGTAAAGGGAGAATTTGGCGATAAACTTTCATGCGAACCATCGCCGGAACCCGCATCAACAGCACGATTGAAGCGTCACGGTAACACCCATACAGCCGATTGCGCCAGCGACCGGCCACCTACCGACAGTCATTCTGCTGCCGAAATCTTCAATAATGCAAAATAATCGTTTTAAATCACCGTAAAAACCTGATAATCTAAATTTGATTACGCTTATTTAAACCTATGTTTTATCTTCTCAAAAAAACTATTTTCTGACTGACGCCGGAATTTTTGTATAGGCCAACTATTCGTTTTTGTTATTGTTTTTTATTCTTATATTTTTTAGTATCTATAATAGTTGACAATAATAAAACGACGTGTTAGATTTTTTACAAACCATAGGTTTATTATTTTGTTTATCTGCTTCAACATGGCGAGACACATGGCAATAACGGCGACTGACAAATGTTCATATACAGTTCAGGCAGTGGCAACGGCGATGGACATGCTCGAAGCCATCACGGATGCCCCATCCCCGCCAACGGTTCAATCCCTGGCCCTCAAGTTCGGGCTCAGCCGCAGCAAGACTTTCCGCCTGCTGGCGACTCTTGAGAGCAAGGGGCTGGTGGAGCGCGAGGATTTCAGCGGCAGCTACCGGCTGGGGCTCCATGCGGTGGAACTGGCGCAGAAATTTCTGAAGAGCGTGGCACTTCTGGAGTACGGACGGCCGGTCATGGAAAAATTGGCCCGGCAACACGATGAGGCGGTCTATATGGCCGTGGCAAAAGGTGACGAAGTGATTTTCCTCGACATGGTCGATTCAGCGCAGCCTGTCAAGGCGGTGCCCATTGTCGGAAAACACTTCCCTTTCTTCACCAACGCCTCGGGGAAGATCATCAAGGCGCAGGAACTGAGAGAACTGGCGGGAAAACCGTTCAAGTCCCGTGGCAGAAAGAAAAACAACATTCCGGATATGGAACTATTGCAGTCGGAACTTAACGCTATCCGCACCAGAGGCTTTGCCGTCGACATCGGCGGTCTGGGCGACGGCATCATCAGCGTGGCAGTCGCGGTGAAAGACTATGCGGGGAAGGTCATAGGCGCCCTCACCCTGCTGGGTCCGTCGTTCAGGATGGCGGCAAGCCGCCTCGAAGAAGAGATTATCCCTTCCATGCTGGAAGGGGCGGAATTGCTTTCGATGAAGTTCGGCTATGCAAGGATCTGACAACATCGGGAAATAACGAAAGGAGGAAAGAGGCTGGCAGTTTTGGGGCGGCAGTGCCCCGTCGGATGTGCGAATCCATTAAGAAAGGAGTAACAACCATGGCAGACAAGCAGTATGATTGGGGCGCGATAGCCAGAAACCCCAAGTTCGTCGAGCTCCACCACAAGAAGACCGTCTTCCTTTTCGGCTGGTGGATCTTCTCATCTGTGTATTACTTCCTCCTTCCGATCGGCGCAGCCTATGCTCCGGGTCTCTTCAAGATCCAGATCCTGGGACGCGTCAACTTCGGCTACCTGTTCGCCCTCTCCCAGTTCTTCGTTTCCTGGGGGATCGCAATGTACTATGCCCATGTGGCGAACAAGGACTTCGACCGACTCACTCGCGAGCTGGTCGACGAACTCAAATAAAGGAGGAAGCCCAATGAAAAAGCTGTTTGCAGCGATTACACTTGCTCTCACATTCGGGGCTTTCGCATACGCCGCCGAAGCACCCAAGGCCCCGGCAGCAGGAACCGGCGCACCGGCAGTCGCCGCCCCTGCAACCGCAGCCGCTCCCGCTGTAACCCCTGCTGTTCCGGCAGATGCCATGAAGGCAGCAACCCCGGCCCCGTCGACTCCCGAGAAGAAGACCCTCAAGGCCAACCCTTACGTCACCATCCCGATCTTCCTGATCATCATCGCCGTAACCCTGTCGGTCGTTATCTGGTCGGCGAAGAAGACAAAGTCGGCCGCCGACTTCTACACCGCAGGGGGCGGGATAACCGGCACCCAGAACGGATGGGCCATCGCCGGCGACTACATGTCGGCCGCCTCGTTCCTCGGGATTTCCGGCATGATCTCCCTTTACGGGTATGACGGCTTCATGTACTCGGTTGGCTGGCTTGTGGCCTACATCACGGTCCTCCTGATCGTGGCCGAGCCCTGCCGCAACGCAGGCAAGTACACCCTGGGCGACATCCTCTCGTTCCGCACCGAGCCGAAACCGGTTCGCGCCGTCTGCGCCATCTCGGTCGTTGCCGTTTCCACCTTCTATCTCACCGCCCAGATGGTCGGTGCCGGCAAGCTGATGCAACTGCTCCTCGGCATCCCCTACAAGTGGGCGATCGTCGGCGTCGGCATCCTGATGGTCGGCTACGTCGTTTTCGGCGGCATGACCGCCACCACATGGGTCCAGATCATCAAGGCCGGCCTCCTCATGACCGGTGCGGCCGTGCTGTCGGTCCTTGTCGGCCTCAAGGCCGGTATGAGCCCGTTCCAGTTCTTCAACGACATTGCCACCAGCCCGAACATCATGGAGCACGTGCAGAAGGTCGTCCTCAAGGACCCGTTGCCGGTACCCGGTTTCGACTACGGCCAGCGCTTTCTTGAGCCCGGCCTGTTCCTGAAGGCGCCGCTTGACCAGATTTCCCTCGGGATGGCGCTCGTGCTCGGCACCGCCGGCATGCCCCACATCCTGATGCGCTTCTTCACCGTGCCGACCGCACAGGCAGCCCGCAAGTCGGTTATCGTGGCGATGTTCATCATCGGTTCCTTCTACATCCTGACCACGCTCCTCGGCTTCGGCGCCGCCATCCACGTAACCCCCCAGGGTATCCAGGCGGTTGACAAGGGTGGTAACATGGCCGCCATGATGTTGGCCCAGAAGCTGGGCGGCGACATCAGCCCGTTCCTCGGCGACCTGCTCCTGGCGTTCCTCTGCGCCGTCGCCTTCGCCACGATACTCGCGGTCGTTTCCGGCCTCGTTCTCGCTGCTTCCGCGGCCATCGCCCACGACATCTACGTCAACGTCATCAAAGACGGCCACGCCGACCAGCACGAGCAGGTCATGGCTGCCCGCGTCACCTCCCTCTGCGTAGGTGCCATGGGCATCATAATCGGCATCGCCGCCGAGAAGCAGAACGTTGCCCACCTGGTGGCCCTGGCCTTCGCCGTCGCCTCCTCCGGCAACCTCCCGGTCGTCGTGCTTTCGCTCTTCTGGCGTAAGTTCAATACCGCCGGGGTCATCTCGGGCCTCGTGGTCGGCACGATCGCCTCAATCGGCCTCGTGATGGTTTCCCCGAACATGACCTATCCGCAGAAGATAGCGGACGACGCCAAGAAGGCTATCGTGAAACTGGAGGAGAAGCAGGCCTCCGGCGCGGTCCTCGCCGAGAAGGAGCTGAAGGATCTCGACAAGGCCAAGGCAGACTTTGCCAAGAACGACGGCGGCAAGTCCTTCCTGGGCCTCAAGAAGCCGCTCTTCACCCTGAAGAACCCCGGCATCGTCTCCATCCCGCTCGGCTTCCTGGCCGCCATCTTCGGCTGCCTGGCATTCCCGAGCAGGCGTTCCGAGGAGATGTTCGACGAGATCTACGTTCGTCAGAACACCGGAATCGGCATGGCCAAGGCGATAGATCACTAATATTTGCCGGACTTGTGTTAGAATTGGGGAAGGCGCATGCCTTCCCCATTTTTTTGCACTTCACGGTACTTTCATGCCCACTCAACCCACAGCAACTCCCCTTTCAACCGCAGACGTCGTTAGCGATGTCATGCTTGACGTCCGCGACTTCCTCCGTTTTCTCGACCTTGGGGAAGCAACCCAGGTCCTTTCATCCCTTGACAGCAGGATTACCGAGGAAATCCATTGGCGGGAACAACAGAACACCCGGCAGGGCGATCTTCTGCGGGACATTGCAGCCACAGGTGATTACGCCGGCCTCAAGAAAGTGCACGACGAACTCAACGAACTGGAAATGGAGCGATTTCTCAGAGTCCTCTCTGTTCCGGCCCTGCACGGCAACTGCACAGCCTATCGGGATCTGCTTGCAGACCAAACGCTGGAGCTTGTAATCACAGAGATGGAATCGGCGGGCAAAGGCACTCCCCCCCTTCCGTATGCCCTGATCAGTATGGGAAGCGACGGCCGGGAGGAACAAACCCTGATCACCGACCAGGATTACCTGATCGTCTACGGCGATGGGGGGGGAGAAGCCGCGGACCTATATTTCAAGGAGTTCTCGGAGTTGCTGGTGGAGCGGCTGGCGGAAGTCGGCTTCAAGAAATGCACCGGCGACATCATGCCGTCGAACCAGACGTGGCGTGGTTCCCTCACCCAGTGGAAGCGGCGCCTGCAATCCATCGTCCGCTACGAGTTCGACGACTACGCCAAAAACCTGATGGACCTGATCGTCGTTTCCGATGCCCGTTACGTGGCAGGAGACCGGGAGCTGGCAAAGGAGTTGATTCACAACAGCCGCGGCCTGGAGCAGGATTATTTCCAGGTCCTGTGGGGAATGGCCAAGGCGGCCACCGAGATGAAGCTGGCGTTGAGCTTTCTCAAGCGACTATGGACCGAAGGTTCGGGGGAACACAAGGGGGAGTTCAACCTGAAGCTGCTGGCCTGGGCGCCACTGGTGATGAATGTCCGCATCCTGGCCATCAACCAGGGGATACCGGCCACCAGCACTATCGGCAGGATCGAGCACCTGCAACAGGAGGGAAGCTTTTCCGCATCAATGGCCAACGGCCTCAAGGAGGCCTACCTGATACTCACCAAGCACCGCATCCTTCTGCAGATAAAAGTCATCAAAGGGATACAGAAGGATTCCTACCATCTCAACCCCTACCAACTACCCGCTGAAGAGCGCGAAAGGATCAGGCAGTCCCTCCTGCGGATCGAGGAGCTGCAGAAGATCATCCACACGAATTTTTCCATCATGTAGACAAACTTCTACCCAAGGGCGCTGTTCCAAACCTCGAAATTATAATCCCCGTTCTCGTCGCCCCGGAAGAGAGCCACATAGGTAAGGACGTGCCAGCCGATGAACTCCCGGCTTGAGCGGTCAAAAGCCGTCCTATTCCAGGTCTTTCTCCACGTGCCGGTATTGAAATATATCTTATCGTCCGGCTTCAAAGTGTTGTTGGGCGCTTGGTCGAGGGGAATCAATTTGTGGTCATGGGTATGACCGTAGAGAACATAGCTGGCTGCGCCGGAACGAAGTCTGGCTTCGCCATATGCCCGTTTGAGATACTTTTCGCCCTCCGTGTCGGACATGAGCGACTTCACGGTTTCGGCGACCTTCTCCCGTACCCGCCCGGAAGCTTGGCTCGAAAGTCTGAGCACAAACTCCAGTCCGTCCACAAGGTCAGGCCAGAGGAATTTGTCGAACTTTTTGATGAACTCCAGCTTAAGGAAGTTGTCGACGCACTTCTGCCACGTCTCGTCGATCATTTTCTGCACCTTCTTGCTCGGGACTTTCTCCTGCACCATCAGGACCCAGGTCGGCGCATCGAGAAGTGGGCGGATATTGTCGATCTCTTTCAGGAGATCGATGACGCGGGACTTTTCTTTCGCCGAGATCTCCCAGTCCTCGGCCGGATCGTTCAGCTTCTTTTCCACCTCCGCCGGGAAGCGGTTCAGGAGCTCGATTACTATGGCATCGCCAATGGATGACGCATTCCGGTTCCCGGTATGGTTGAACTCGTCGTACTTGTCCCCGTGGCAGGCATATGCCTTGTAATCCTCGTAGTAGACCTCGGCAGGGAACGTCACAGCCGCCGTGCCAAGCTTATCGGAAACGGCCTGGATTGCTTCCGGATACCTGTTGATGAGCCAGTCGTGATTGCCGATGACGTACTCGATAGAGAAAGGCACGTTCCTGGCGTCGGCAGCCTCCCTGATGGATTTAATGTGTTCGATGGAAGAACTGTTTTCTGCAGATGAGAGAATCCCGTTGACGATCTCGCTCACGACCTGCTGCTGATTCACATTCGCGTCATTCCAAGGTCGAACATTCGCATCGAGCCATCTGGTGGAGCGGATGACATCGAAGATATCGCCGAGAAGGACTATTCGTATCTCCCTCAGGGGGTCCACAGTCCCTGCGAGCTTTTTGACACTCTCGGCAAAAATCCGGAATGCCGTCGACTTGATCGTCTCCCCCGAAGTCCCGTCCGTAAGGTGTATGTCGCTGAGAAATACAAGCATGGCTCCCCTCCTCTGTTTACAGTAGTCTCCTATCATTCCAAACCGAGAAAACGACGGGATTATTTGTCACATCAAATTAATGCGCTCCTATTACACCTTTGCAGATGTTGTGTCAACGGTATTTTAATGCCTGTTTGCATGTGTAGTACTACAAAGCAAGAATATTTTTCCGGATTAGCGAACCAAATCAGGCTTTTTCTACAAGAACCAGATACGGCGCGGTTTCCGGACGGTTGAGCTGGCGGCTTCGCCATACGTGGAAGGATTTGGGTGAAAGGGAGGCGGCCCATTGTTTGATTGCGCCGCATTCTTCCAGCGCGCCGGGATGGCCTGTGTAAAGGACAATCAGGAGAAGACCGCCGGGGAGGAGAAGCTCCAGGGCCTGTTTGAGGGCGGATATGGTAGATTCGGGCCGGGTGACCACCCCCTTGTCACCGCCGGGTAGGTAGCCGAGGTTGAAGACCACGGCCCGAAGAGGTTCGGAGATGTGGGTGGCGAGTTCCTCGTGGCCGGCATGGAGCAGCTCGACCTGACCGCGGCAGCCGTGCAGGCGAAGAAGCGAATCGGTGGCGGCGATGGCCTCTTGCTGAAGATCGAAGCCCCAGACCATCCCACCTCCCCCGACCAGTTGGGCAAGAAGGAGAGTGTCATTGCCGTTGCCGCAGGTGGCGTCCAACACCCGGTCACCCTTGCGGACTATCTGTCGGAGAAAGGCGTGGCAGAGGGGCACGGCCCCACGAAGGTCCAGGTTATTAAGAGGAGAAGCCGGCATTTTTCTATGGTGTGAAAAGGGAGATTTCCGGCTCCCTTTCCAGAATGCCGAGCTCGGCCGCATGGCGGAAGTATAGCCGAAGGCCGGCGATGTGGTTGGGGGTGAGGTCGTAGGAGATGTTGTGCCAGTATGCGGCCAGCTCACTCCGGGGCATCCAGGGGCAGGAGGGGGATTCGAGGCTCAGGGTGTCGTAGTTTGCACGGGCAAGCTCCTTGGCGGCCAAGAGATCGGCCAGAAGCCTCCTCACCTCGCTGCGACTGCTTTGAACGGCATCGCGCCTGATTATCCAGAGAGCAAAGACGAAGGGGAGCCCGGTGAAGTCGTGCCACAACTCACCCAAGTCGTAGACATGGAGGTCGGTCGGCTGCGAGGCGCTGCGAAGAGCGGCGTCGCCGATCTGGAGCATTGCGGGGAAATCCCGCAAGGCATCAAGCAGCGGAGCCGGACAGCGGACAAAGCTGTTGATGAAGCCGTAACGCCTTGCCAGGATAATCCGGAGGAGATTGACCGAGGTGTCCGATTCGGTAGTAAGGGCGATCCGGGCACCAGAGAGTTCCTCGATGGGAACGCGGGAAAAGAGAAAGACGCTTTTCACCGGGCCGACGGAGCTGATGGAGAGGTCGGGGAGGAGCATGTACCGGTCGGAGGCCTTGCCATACTCGATGGAGGAGGAAGGGCTGACGTCAATCTCACCACGGGAGAGCATGGCGTTCAGCTCCGAGGGAATTCCGGTGACGAACCGGTACCCCGCGCAGTCGAACCGCTCCCTGAGCATGGTGAATATGGGGACGCAGTTGGCGTAATCTATCTGGCCGATGCGCAACATTTATGACAATCCCCCAAATAAAGCAAGGCGGGACAATGATATCCCGCCTTCCCGTTCAGTTTTAGAAACCTTTGAATTATTCGCTGGTTTCCACGTATTCCTCATAATCTCCCGGAGACATGAGCGATTTGAGCTCTTCAGGGTATTTCATCTCCACCACGACCATCCAGCCGCTGTCATAGGGGTCGTCGTTCACCACGCCGGGCGAATCCGCCAATTCCTCGTTCACTTCCAGAACCGCGCCGCTCACCGGCGCATAAAGGTCGGCTATGGTCTTGCGCGCCTCCACTGACCCGAACGAGTCGTCCTGCTCCAGCTCATCCCCAACAGAAGGGAGCTCAATCCCCCGGATCGTTCCGAGTTCTTCCTGGGCATAGTCGCTGATGCCGATGACCGCCCTATCTCCCTCTACCCTCACCCAGACATGTTCCTTGCTGTACTTCAGTTCGTCGGGAAATTCCATATCCTACTCCAGCACAACCCTTTCCAGGAACCCGGTGTCGATGTCCCCTTCGATGAATTCCTTGTTTGCCATGATCCGCTTGTGGAACGAAATGGTGGTCTTGATCCCCTCGATCAGGTACTCGTCCAGTGCCCGCGCCATGCGCCGGATGGCGTCCTCGCGGGTTTCGCCATGGACGATCAGCTTGGCGATCAGGGAATCGTAATGCGGAACCACAGTATACTGGTCATAGACGAAAGAGTCAACCCGGACGCCAAGCCCCCCCGGTGTATGGTAACCGTTGATCTTGCCTGGGCAGGGGGTGAACTTGACCGGATCCTCGGCGTTGATGCGGCATTCGATAGCGTGCCCGTGGAACTTGATGTCTTTCTGTGAATAACGGAGCTTTTCTCCTGCCGCGGAGCGGATCTGCTCCCGCACAATATCCACACCGGTTATCATCTCCGTGACCGGGTGCTCCACTTGTACGCGGGTGTTCATCTCCATGAAGTAGAAGTTGTTGTTCTTGTCCACCAGGAATTCCATTGTCCCGACGCTGTTATAACCGACCGCCTTTGCGGCCCGTACCGCAGCCTCCCCCATCGCCTTGCGGTTCTCGGGGGTCAGGACCGTGGAGGGGGCCTCCTCGATCAGCTTCTGGTGCCGGCGCTGGATGGAGCAGTCGCGCTCCCCCAGGTGGATTACGTTTCCATGCTTGTCGGCCAGGATCTGGATTTCCACGTGGCGCGGCTTTTCGCAGTATTTTTCGATGTAGACATCCGGATTGGCAAAGGCGGCCTGGGCCTCGGCCCGGGCCGTGGCAAAGGCGTTCGGGAGAGTTGCCGGCGAGTGGACAATTTTCATGCCGCGCCCGCCGCCGCCTGCCGTTGCCTTGATAATCACCGGAAAGCCGATCTCCTTGGCGATCCGGATCGCCTCGTTGACGTCATGGACCCCTTCCTTGGTGCCGGGAAGAATCGGCACCCCTTCCTTGATCACCGCCTGGCGGGCGCTGATCTTGTCACCCAAGAGGCGCATGCTCTCGGCAGAAGGACCGATGAAGGTAATACCGCAGTTCTCGCAAATCTCGGCGAAAGCGGCGTTTTCGGAAAGAAAGCCGTAACCGGGATGGATCGCCTCGGCATCGGTAAGCTCCGCAGCGGCGATGATGGAATTGATATTGAGATAGCTGTTGATGCTCGGCGGCGGGCCGATGCAAACACTCTCGTCGGCCAGCTTCACATGCAGCGAGTCGCGGTCAGCCGTGGAATAGACAGCCACGGTCTTGATGCCGAGCTCCTTGCATGCCCGGATGATACGGAGGGCCACCTCGCCGCGGTTTGCTATAAGGACTTTATGGAACATGATAAAATCTCCGAAATCGGCAATAGGCACTGGGCAAAGGGCAAAGGGAAAAACGGATATGTAGCTGTTGGATCGATTTGCCTAGTGCCTGTTGCCTTTTGCCAGTATTAAATCTTCTCGACTATGAACAGGTTGTCCCCGAACTCAACCGGATGGGCGTTCTCCTTGCAGATCTCCAGGATCTTGCAGCGGAACTCCGCTTCGATCTCGTTCATCAGCTTCATCGCCTCGACAATGCAGAGGACCTGCCCCTTCTCCACCACCTGCCCCACCTCCACATACGGGGCTGCATCAGGCGCCGGAGAGCGGTAGAAGGTGCCTACTATGGGAGAAGTTATGGCTTCACCCTTCTGTGGAGCAGAAGCTGCGGCAGGAGCCGGGGCAGCGGGAGATGCAACCGGCTGGGAAACAGAGGGCATGGCGAGCATCGTCTGCTGGGCCGGCAGTTGAACCGTAGCCACAGTCGTACCGCGCTTGATGCGGATCTTCTCGTCCTTTACCTCCATCTCGAACTCGGTGATGTCGGTTTCGGTCACCATCTTTATCAGCGATTTCAATTCCTTCAAATCCATGAGCGCTCTCCTTTTGGTTCATAGGGGCTGATTTTAGCCAGGCTAAAATCAGCCCCTGTAATAAACTCTACGTCACTCGACTATAATCAAATCCTTCGGCACCTGTGTAATTATCTCGCATCCATCGCGGTGCACGCGGACCGTGTCCTCGATCCTGACCCCTCCCCACCCTGGAATATAGATGCCGGGCTCGATGGTGAACACCATTCCTTCCTCCACGACACCCTCACTACGCGGAGAAATAACCGGCTTTTCGTGGACCTCTAGACCGACACCGTGGCCCAAGCCATGACCGAAGTAGTCACCGTACCCCTGCGAATTTATGTAATCACGGGCGACCGCGTCCAGCTCCCGGCACGGGATTCCAGGACGGGCCGCATCAATCGCCCGGTCGTGGGCATCCTTGACGACGTGGTAAATCTCGCGCTGCCGGTTGTCCGGCTCACCCACCGCCACGGTCACGGTTTCATCGGAATTGTACCCGTCCAGGATACCGCCGAAATCGACGGTAACCAGCTCCCCCGAACGTATGGCCTTGTCACTCGCCTTGCCGTGTGGGAGCGCCCCCCGCTCACCGGATGCGACAATGAAATCGAAGGCCTTGTTGTCGATCCCGGCGCGCCGCATGGCAAATTCGAACTCCATGGCAACTTCGCGCTCACGCACCCCCGGCTTGATCCCGTCCAGGATCTTCAGGAAAGACTCCGAGACAAGGGCGGCAACACGCCGCAAGGCAGCCAGCTCCGGTTCGTCCTTCACTGCCCTGACCGCATCAATTCCGGTCTCCAGCGGTACAAATTCGCACTCCGGGATGCTCCTGGCAAGGGAGTCATGGAATTCCACCGTAACGTTCGCCGCCTCAAAGGCAACACGCCGGAATCCTTGAGCGTTCACGCAGCCGGATATGCCTTCCAGCATCCGTGAATATTCGATTATCTGAAATCCATGGACTTCCTGGCGGGCCTGCTCGGTATACCGCGAATCGGTCAGGAACCAGCCGTCGGAAGCTGCCAGAAGAAGCAGAGCGCTGCTCCCGGTGAATCCCGCAAGGTACCGTATGTTGTTGATATCAGAGACAAGCAGGGCGTCCGCCCCGGTGCTCTCCAGATACCTGCGAACAGCAGTGACCCTATTTAGCATAACTGCTCCGGGATTACAATTCATTTTTTAATGAGGGTAAAAAGGGCGCGCAGGCCAAGGAGATAGCTGTCAGGGCCGAAGCCGCAGATCTGTCCCTTGGCTATTGGCGCGATATAGCTGTGACTGCGGAATTCCTCACGGCTGTGGATATTGGAAAGGTGGACTTCCACAGTCGGAACACCGACAGCGGCCAAGGCATCGCGGATCGCCACGCTGGTATGGGTGTAGGCGGCGGGATTGATGAGTATGCCGGAAACGTCCGTGGCAGCAGCCTGTATCCGGTCGACCAGGGCACCCTCGGAGTTGGATTGGAAAATCTCCAGCTCGCAGCCGAGCTCGGATGCAAGGGATCCAAGCATCCGGTTAATCTCCTCCAGGGTGACCGAACCGTATACCCCCGGCTCGCGCGTGCCGAGCAGGTTCAGATTTGGGCCGTGCAGAACGAGTATTTTCATCTTAACCCCATATCAGGCTGTAGGCTGCTTCTACCTTCAGCCTGCATCATCAAGCAAGCTCCTCGCGCAGCTTTCCAGCGTCACGCTTGAGTACATAGCGCCCCTTGCCGTAATTCCCTTCCGCATCAAGGGCAAGGGCAACGAAAAACTCCTCGGTAACCGGCCGCATTATCACCCGCGTTGTCCCGGTATTGATGGAGACTTCCTCCATGTCGCCGCTCCCCAGGACCTCCAGGGTCTTCTTTATGTCGCGCAGGATGGAGGAATATTCCACCGCCAGCAGATGGAGATCGAGCGTCACGTCTTCCGCCAGATACTGGTCGATCGGGATTCCGTCATAGCCGATGACGATCGCTCCGTTGGCACCGTCAACCGATTCGACGACCTTCCTGAGGATTTCCTTAAACGCCATGTTTTCTCCTCCTGATGTTTTCCATCCAGCGTTCCAGCGTGGCGAGGGGTGTTTCGGGCAAAGCGGACGCAACTTCTTCCCTGATCTCGGCCATTTCGGTCACCGCTGGGGCAGCCGCTGTTTCCCCCTCCTCCATAGCAAGGCTGAGCGCCTCCCGCCGGGCATGGTCCACATCCTCGTCTATCGCCATCTTCAACTCGTAGATGCGGCGCTTCAAGTCGGGATTGTCGGGATCGGCCTTCAGGATGTCCCAGTATACCGTCATGGCACGCTTGTGGTATCCCTGAGATATGTACATCTCGGCCAGGGTAATTGTTGGCAGCGGCCCCTTCTCCTCGCGTGAGGGCGGCAGTATCTCCTCTTGAACGGCAGCGACCTCGGATTCGTCCTCAAAAGCGAACTCTTCGAAAATGCTCTCATCCGAGGGTTCAACAATCTCGTCGAGTAGTTCCACTTCCTCCAGTTCCTCCTCCGGCCCGGTCGTTTCTTCAGCCAGGGACCAGAGATCATCCAGGGGAGAAGCGGTTTCGGGCTGGTGCTCCGCAGGTAGCTCCACAGGCGGGGCAGACATGCTCTCCAGGTTCTCCAGAGCATCCCGGCTTTCATAGTCTTCGGGATTCAACACAAGGACCTTTCTCAGCATTTCCACGGCCCGGGGATATTCGCCGGAGTCCTGATAGAGTCGGCCGAGGGTCTTCAGAGCAAGAAAATTATCCGGGGCTGTCGCCACGACCTTCTCGAACGCCTCACGGCTCTCTTGTTTGAGTCCCTTGTCAAAGCAGGCACGTCCGAGCGCCATGAGCCCTCCGACGTAATCGGGATGCTTCTCGACTCCCTCTTTCGCGATGCGGATCGCCTCGTCCAGCATGCCGCTCTTGCGGTAGAGTTCAGCCAGAGGAGCGAAGCAGAAGGAATCGGGGTCCGCGGAAAGCATATCCTCGTACTTCTTGATCTCCGACCAGAAAGAGACGGGTTCCTGTTGCATAGTCATACCCCTGCCAGTCCACAGCCCTTGAGCACTCCCTTGAGATCCTCGATCCGTTCGAGGGCGAAGTTGCCGATGCCGCGATTGAGAACAAAGGTCAGCCCTCCTTCGCGCACCTTCTTGTCGCGCAGAAGGACTTCCAGATAATCATCAAATGGGAAAACCGGCAGGTCGACCGGCAACCCGAATCCCTTCAGCAGGGTGGTTATCCGCCCAGTATCTGTGGCAGTCGCCAGCCCTCGCTGCTCTGAAATCCTTGCCGCCTGGACCATGCCGATCGCCACGGCCTCGCCGTGAAGTACCTTTTCATAGCCGGTCAGGGCCTCTACCGCATGCCCCAGGGTATGCCCATAGTTCAGAACCGCACGCAGGCCGGACTCGCGCTCATCCGCAGCAACCACGTCTGCCTTAATGGTGCAGCAACGCTTCACAATGGAACGAAGCAACTCCTTGCCCCTGGCAAGTATCCGTTCGCGCCCTTCCTCCAGAAGCGCAAAGAGCCCTTCATCCAGAATGACGCCGTATTTGACAACCTCTGCCAGACCGGCTGCATACTCTCTGGCTTGAAGAGTATCGAGCGTGTTCAGGTCTATCAGCACAAAACGTGGCTGGTAGAACGCCCCGATGAGGTTTTTTCCCATGGCGTGATTTACACCGGTCTTCCCCCCGACACTGCTGTCCACCTGGGCGAGAAGCGTGGTCGGAACCTGGACGAACGGTATGCCGCGCAGGTAGGTGGCGGCGGCAAACCCAGCCATGTCCCCCACAACCCCGCCACCAAGGGCAACGATGAACGAGCCGCGGTCAAGCCCTGCCCGGATCAGCCCGTCAAAAATCAGGTTCAGGGTTTCGAGGTTCTTGTATTCCTCGCCGTCGGGAAGCGTAATCTCGCGAACCGCAAAGCCGGCAGCCTCAAGGGAAGTACGAACCTGTTCTCCGTAAAGAGGGGCCACCGTGGTATTGGAAACCACGGCAACCGTCCGGCCCAGTCCCAGCTTCCTGCACTCTTCTCCCAATGTCCCGAGCAGGCGCGTACCGATATCTATCCGGTAACTCCGCTCTTCAAGGCCGACATCCACATGTTCCACGGCTACAGCTTCCCTTTCAGATATGTGAGGATTTCCGCCGCCACATCTTCCACCTTTTTGCCCGTGGTGTCAATCCTGATGTCGGCATCGGCATAACAGGCCTCCCGTTCACTCAAAAGGCGCGAGATTTTCTCCTCCCTGTCGGGCCCACGCAGAAGCGGCCGGCTGCTGTCATTGCGCAACCTGTTCAGAATGCTCTCCATGGATGCCATAAGATTTATGACTATTCCGGAAGACCTGAACAGCCTGCGATTTTCCGTGCTGATGACGGCACCACCGCCGGTAGCCACCACGAGCGCTGTACTCCCCGCGACCCTCTCGACCGCTCGGGACTCAACAGCACGAAAATGCTCCTCGCCATGGCGGGAGAAAATATCGTTAATCGACAGTCCGGCCTCTTCCATGATCACGGCATCGAGATCCCGGAATTCATACCCCAGGCGTTTTGCCACGATTCTGCCGACCGAGCTCTTACCGCTCCCCATGAAGCCTGTCAGAATGACGTTCTTCATCTAGAAATTTCTCAGATATTCCAGATAGGCTTCAAAGTTTCTGCGGATTTCCAGGATCGAGTCCCCACCGAACTTCTCCAGGAAGGCGTTGGCGAGCTCGACAGCCACCACTGCTTCGGCCACCACCGCCGCTGCCGGAACCGCACAGACATCGGAGCGCTCGACCGTTGCCTCGAACTGCTCCTTGGTTTGCATATCCACAGACTTCAACGGTTTGTACAGGGTGGGAATCGGCTTCATCGCAGCACGAACCACAAGGTCTTCCCCATTAGTGATCCCGCCTTCCAAGCCCCCCGCGTTATTTGTCCTGCGGTAAAAACCGGTTTGGGCTCCTTTCAGCATGCGTTCGGAGTCATAATATATCTCGTCGTGCACCTGAGATCCCGGTTTCCTGGCGGCCTCGAATCCCATGCCGATCTCGACCCCCTTGATGGCCTGGATACTCATTACAGCCATGGCAAGCCGGGCATCCAGCTTCCGGTCCCACTGCACATGGCTGCCAAGCCCAGGTGGAAGACCGGAAACGATCACCTCGACCACGCCCCCCAGCGTGTCGCCCGCATCCTTTGCGCCATCAACCAGCCGCTTCATTCCTTCTTCGACGTCCTGATCGTAGGTGAAAAATTCGGACTTCTCGGCAAGCTCCCGCAGACGGGCAAGGGGTAGAGCCGGCCGACTGGCCCGTACCCCCCCCACCTCTGCCACGAACCCGAACACCTCGACGCCGAACGAAGCCAGTAATAGCTTCGCCACCGTGCCGACGGCAACCCGGATCGCGGTTTCCCGGGCGCTTGAGCGTTCGAGAATATTGCGCACATCGTGATGGCCGTATTTCATGGCACCGGGCAAGTCGGCATGCCCAGGGCGGGAACGGGTCACCCGGATTTTATCGTCCCGGTGAATTTCGTACGGCGACATCTTTTCCTGCCAGTTTACCCAATCCCTGTTCACCACGCAGAGAGTGACCGGCGATCCGATGGCCTCCCCCCAGCGCACTCCCGAGAGGATCTGCACGGTGTCCTTCTCGATCAGCATCCGCCCACCACGCCCATAGCCGCACTGACGGCGGGCGAGATCAGTATTGATGTCCTCTTCGCGGACCTTGAGCCCGGCAGGAACCCCTTCAAGTATCGCAGTCAACTGGGGACCGTGGGATTCGCCGGCGGTAAGGTAGCGCAGCATGAGTACTCCTTTTCGTTAAAGAAACGCCAGGGAGACCCTGGCGTTCGTTTAGGCATGATATTTCGACAACCCTTAAGATGTCTTCGTCAAGGTGACCTTGGTGATTCCCGACGCCGTCAGCCCTGTAAGGGCGTCTGTGGCTGTCCAGGTAATAACGGCAATATTCGCGACATTCAGTGCCTGAACATGCATGACGATCTGTGCTCCTGCCAGCGGTGCCGTGCCGCTGGAAACAGTCGTTGTAGTTGACGGGGATGTTAAAGTATCGGTTGTATCAGTCAGTGATGCGGAAGCAGAAATATTGATCGTTCGACCGGCGACAGAGGTGGGATCAAAGGGATCACTATAAGTCACGAAACTAGAAGTAGTCAGTGGAATAGTCACAGTGGTACCCGCCGCCTGAGTGGTCGTTTGCGTCACATCTCCAGGAGCAGTCATTGTCAGAGTTCGTCCTGTTACGGAAAGGACTTTATAGGCTTCGAGACTCCCTGTCCTGGCTTGCACTATTACATTTTGTGTATTATTAAACGCGGCAAGATTATATGCTATCTGTACAGTGCCTGAGCCATTCGTATTTTGAGTAGTCACTGTTTGACCACCGGAAATGAAAGTAATCGGAACTCCGATCTTGTTGCTTTCCGTTGGATGAGAATATGTAGCGGTTGCGGTTACTGTTTTACCTGTTGCCGTTGCATCGAGTGACAGAGAACCATTCAACCCTTCGCCACCGCCCCCCCCACCGCTGCCACATGCAGTCAAAGCAAGCAGCATGATTCCCGAGATTATCCTTATGAAGCTCCGCACTTTCATTTCCCCTCCCTTGATATATTTCTGCGCAACCTTCGGGCCTGTTTACACAGCACATTTACATGCACGTGGAGTAGGCTAAATCATGAGTCGTGGTGTTATGAAGATCAACAGCTCTGTTTTCGTCTTTGTCTTGGTATTGGACTTAAAAAGCCAGCCCAATAGCGGAATGTTCTGCAGGAAAGGCACGCCCGTATCATTTTCGGTGTCACTATCAACGTAAATGCCACCGATAACCGTTGTCTCTCCACTCTTCACCAGAAGTTCGGTTGTTGTCTCCTTTTTGTTGATCGGAGGTGGAGAACCGGTGCCTGGCGAGTTATTTGACGCTTTTATTTTCATGATAATGCTTCCGTCTGAGCTTATGTGTGGTGTCACTTCGAGAGTGAGAGCCGCTTCGACGAATTCGGTCTTGGTTCCTTCAGCTGATGTAGTCTGATAAGGGATAGATTGGCCCTGTGATATTTTCGCAGCCTTATTGTTCAACGTTGCAACTTTAGGTGTGGAGATTATCTTGATAAGCCCTGCTGTTGCCGCTGCAGACAACTTCAGATCCAGTTGGACATTACTCGTGAGCTTTCCAAAAGACATTCCAACTGCCGCTCCCGGCCCCGAAGTCCCAGATGTTGGCGCTGAAGAGACAACACCACCTAACCCGGCATCCAGGCTGTTTATCCCAAAGAATTGCGCTGATCCGTCCTTATAATGGATGCCCCACTGAACGCCGAGATCGCGTGTAAAAGTAGACGTAGCCTCAACGATCCTGGCTTCGATCATGACCTGTTTTTCCGGCACGTCCAGGGTCTTCAGCAGAAACTTCATATCCTCGATGGCTGTGGGAACATCCTTGACGATAACCTTGTTGGTACGGGCATCCTGGGTGATGGTGCCTCGCTCACTCTTCAGCGAATTAAATTGCGAGGCCACATCACCAATCGATGCAAAATTCACCTCGAAGATCTCAGTCCGCAGTTCCATAGCCTGTTCGCGGGCCTTCTTCGCAGCCACTTCCTCTTCGGCAAGGCTCTTTATCTTGTCCTTGGGACGTATCTGGACGATATTTCCTTCACGCTGCATGCCGAGATTCTTGGCCTCCAGAATAACGTCCAGCGCCTGGTCCCACGGGACGTTCACAAGCTTGATGCTGATTGTCCCGGAAACATCATCACCAATCAGGAAGTTCAGGTTGCTCACCTCAGCCAGGAGCTGGAAGATTTTCCGGATATCGGCATCAACAAACTCGAGGGTTACCCGCCTCCCTGTGTAGGTCTTCTTTTCACCGGACTTAGCACGGGCAGGCGAATCCTGCCCAGCTTTTTCCTCAACCGCATTCATGTTTTTGGCAGTGCCCTGCGCAACAGCCGCTTTCGTAACTGGCGCAGCTTCGGCAGGCTTCACAGCTTCGGAAATAAGTGCCGGGGTCTCTTCTCGTGGCGGATTTTTCAACGCGAGAACTATCGCGTCACCCTCGCGACTCAGACTGTATTCGGTGTCCTGACGCAGTTTTACAACGACCTTAGTATCAGCGCCTTTCTTGGTCCTGACCTGATACGGCGTCACCCTGAGCACGGACCCGGCAAAGGCGCTGGTATCCAGACTCCGCTGGAGCTTTTTGGGAAGCGCGCAGTTTCTAACGGTAAACGCAATTCCGCCGGGAATCTTGGCAGGCTCATCTGTCCGGCAGTCGCCGGTCACCTTCACAACTATCCGGGACATATCATCCTGGGATTTGAAATCGAGAGATTCAACCACTCCCGCCTTGGCCCTAACAGGCTGAACCAGAGCCTTTTCCTCCGCTACCGGCGCAACAGGCTTCGCCGCTTTCTGGACGGCCTCCGCGGACGGCGGCGTCATCGCCAGCTTTATTCCCGCATCCGTGCGTACGACCTCGTATGCGGGGAGGAGCGTCTGTGCGGCATCGAATACGATCCTGGTCTTGTCCTGGTACTCGCCGATCCGGGCCGAGGCGACACCAAAGGCGTCGACACCTATCTTGCGTCCTACAACTCCGCTCTTTACGCCGAACAGATCTATCACCAACCGTGCAGGCTCCTTGAGCGTGAAAACCTTGTAATTTTCGACCGGACCAGTGACCGCAATTTCCACACCGTCTTGAACCGTTTTAAGCGAAGTCAACACCTTTACCTGAGGCTGATCGGAAGCGGCGCCCTTCGTTTCGCCCTTTTCCGTAGCCGCAGGTTGGTTGGTTTCGAGTTGGGCGACCTGTACGAATTCTTTTGGCTCAGCAGCAGATGCAGCAGGCGCTTCGGTCTGCCTGCTTTCATTTTCCTTCGCCATTGGAGGTTCCGGCTTCGTTTCAACCGTCTCCTTTGCAGGCTCTGACTGAAGCTGTGAAGCTGAGGGAGCCGCTTCCTGCTTGACAGCCGACGGACTTTCTTCTGCCTTTTGCACGACAGCAGGTTCAACAGGAATAGTGGGAGCAGGCGTCTTTGCCTCTTGGGTAGTTGGAGCTTGCAACGTTACAAAGAGTTTTGCCTTGTTTTCGGGATCTACAGTCACAGACACGTCGAGGTCCCTTTTCAGGCCGATCTCAACACGTGTCAGAACCCCGCCGGCAAGATCATGCCGGTTAACAGCGATTTTCCCAAGATTTCCCGAGTTCACATCTATCGACGAGACTACCGACCCCGGCGTCACATCGGAGATATCCAATACGGCAACGGGAGGATCAGGCAATTTGTAAAATGTGTACGTAAGCGCCCGGTCTGCCGTGATTTCCACGCGATCGTACTCTTCATTGCTTGCGGTTCTGATATCCTGAAGGCTCCCGAGCGAGCCACGCGCATCCAGGCGGCTTTCATCGAGTGGCCGGTGCGCACACCCGGCAGCAGCGCCCAAAGTCACGATCAGCATAAAAAGTGCGGTAAATTTACCGTATTGAATACCTGCTCTCATCGGGTAATCTCCTTACTGTTTCCTTGGGAGAGTGAGTTTTATGGTCCTTTTTACTATCTTGCCGCTGTCGTCACGAAACTGCTCATAGACCTCGACTCCGGAAGGGGTAATCCGGGTAATGCGGCCCTCATTCCTGCCGATCAGCATCCCCTTTCGGACGACATACCCTTTCCCGGTCGGATCGACGATCATGGCACTGTTTTCCTTGAGACCGGCCACTATGCCTATCACCTTGAACTGGGAAACATCATAATTCTGAATGGGGAGCAAAGCTTCCCGAACCGGCCGCCTTCCTGTCGGCGCCGTGGGCTTCGGAGCCACGACGACAAAGGGGCGGAACGGGTCTTTTCTATTGGTAAAGTCCAGAGAAGGCTCCACTAACGCTGCTGCCGAAGTAACCGCTTTCTGAACAGGCTTATGCGGCTTGGACGGAGGTGGCGGAGGTGGCGCTTCCTCCTTTTTCTTGCAGCCGCCGGCAAAAAGAAGCATTGCGGCCAGCAAAAACACGGCATGCATTATGGGTTTATTTCCCCTTCTTTTCATCCTTGGTCTCTTTCTTCTCAACGAATCGGAATGTGGTGGACAGGCAGGTCACCTTCAGCATCATGCGACCGCCGACATTTTTAGGGTCCGAAAATACGACATTGTTGATGTTGACGATGCGTGGCAATTCAGCTACAGCCTTGAAAAATGCCGCCGTGTTATGGAAAGAACCCGCAACGGTTATATCCACCGGAACAGCGGCATAAAAATCCTTGGGCTCCTCGGGTTTTGGCCGGAAAATGAGAAAATCCAGACCCGCACTTTTCCCGGCGCCCGTAATGCTCGTCAAAAGCGAAGGGATCTCCTTCTGGTTTGGAAGCTCGGTGAGTGCCTTCTGGAGCTCAAGATTGAGGTTTTCGAACTCCTGCTTGAATTTCGGGAGATTGTCGGCGATCTTCCGGTTTTCGTCCACCTCTTTCTGCTTCTTCTCCAAAGAGGCCTGCAGTTCCTTGTACTCATTCAGCTTCGGCATATACAGGGAAAAATAGAGGGCAGCACCAATACCCAGAATGATCAGGATCAGCAGGGCGATTTTCTGTTTTGTCGGCAGTTTGAGGGTTTTTTCTATGCGAGGGTCCATAATTATCACCGGTTAGCGCGGATAGTGTTCTTCATCCTGTCGTTTGTCGATTTTTTTCTTCGGCGGCTGGTCGGCTTACTTCTTTGGAGGTTCCAACTTGCATGTGATTTCGAATTTCTTCCCCTTCACGCCGGCGATTTCCACCTGTTCGGAAACTATCAGCTCGACACCGGCATAATGCTCCGAAGCCTCCAGATTACGCATGAAGGTTGCGATCAGCTCTTCGGAAAATGCTATGCCGCCAAGCTTTACGGAATCCTCGCCTTCGGAATAGCTTGTCAACCATAGTTTTTCCGGCACTGCATCGCTAAGCGCCGCAAGTCTTAGGGCCGGACCGGTTTTGCCCTTGCGCAGCCGGTTGAGAACGTCAAGTTTTTTCTGAACGTCGTCCTTCAGCTTCTTGATGTTATTGATCTCGCCGATCTTTGTCTTGAGCTGCTGAAGCTCACTGTCGGCACGTGAAATTTCATCCTTTGCCGTACTGATCTTGGCGAGCATCGTTAAATAAAGCACAGCGAAAATCAGCAAAACACCGACGATCGACAGACCGAGAATGGAAAGCTGCTGTTTTGCGGTTTCCTTTTTTTTCGCGGCCCTGACGGGCAACAGGTTGATACGGATCATTTATCCCCGAGCCTCCTTGTCGCCAGCCCAGTCGCAACCGCCATAAAAGGCCCGATTTCTTGTATGTATTCAGGGTCGAATTCTTTCTCGTTGTAACGAACTCGCAACAAAGGATCCAGCAGGGCCACCGGGACATTGAGCCGCTGCGCAACGGAGTCGAGCAGGCCGGCGATCTTCGCGGCCCCACCGCTCAGGAAAAGCTTGTGAACCTTTTCCTCGGCTGCCGTGGATATGTAGAAATCGATGGAGCGCCTGATTTCCATGGCAATGGAGTCATTGATCCGTCCGACAATCTCCTGCAACCTCAGGGGGTCTTCTCCCCCTCCGTGAAGTTTGATCTGCTCGGCCTCTTCCCCCTTGATGCCGAACTGCCGCTGGATCTCCTCGTTGTAAAGGTTCCCCCCCATCTGGATATCGCGGGTAAAGAGCGAGAGGCCGTCCTTAATGATGTTCAGGTTCGCGACGTTCGCCCCGATGTTGACCAGTGCCACGACCTCGTCCGGCACCACATCATAGTTGACCTCGTATGCGCATTGGACAGCAAAGGCATCCACATCAATGACGTCCAGCTTCAGATCCGCCTCGGCAAAAACGGTCACGTAATCGTTGATGATCTCCTTCTTGCTAGCCACCAGGAGCACGTTCATCTTGCTGGCATCGGTAAGCGACGTATCGAGAATCTGAAAATCAAGGTTCACGTCGTTGATGTCAAAGGGGATATACTGCTCCGCCTCCCACTGTATCTGGTCCTCCAGCTCCTCCTCGGTCATGGCCGGCAGGCTGATCTTTCGAATAATGACCGAACTGCCGGATATCGCGGCAGCGGCGGACTTGATCTTTGTGCCGACACCTTGCACCAGCGATTTGAGCGCCTCGACAATGGATGATGTGTCCATGAGGCTGTTGTCGACAATGGCCTCGGGAGGAAGCGGGACAAGGCCGATATTGACGAGCTGATACCCCCCCTTGGACTCCCTTAGCTGCACCAGTTTGATGGCGCTGGAACCGATGTCGATGCCGAGTATGTCTTTCGATTTCTTGAATAACATCGCCAAGTCCTATGGTATTAGTCCTGAAATACCTTGTCTTTTTCTTCCAGCGAATAGCCGAGCGCCAGGATGATCTTTCGCTTCGTCTCCATGCGGCACTCCTCGCCGCGCTCGATCCGGTCGATTGTGGCCGGCGACACGCCGGCCAGCCTGGCGAGCTCCGATTTGCTGACCAGCTTCGCCTCACGGAGCCGTTTCACATTGTTTTTATATTTCATGGCATTCCCTGCTTTTAAGCGATTTTGCAGGGAGTTTAATTCAATTGAAATGATTGTCAAGTAATTTCTTTAAATTGAAAACAATTAGATGCTTTTGAATGGAATTAAAAACAAAACAGCCGGGACCGATCATCAATCATCATGTTGATAATTCGGCAACCCGGCTGTCTTCAAGAGACCCTGTGGGCTTTCCGCCCCACCCTCGCGGGTGGTTGAGTATTGTCGTTATCGGTTAAACAACTGCTATGAACTGACAGATTGTATATCACAACTATCGGTACAACTCAATGATCTTTGGTGCACTGGTTATATTCCCTGATACGGGAAAATTTCCCGCCACGCCCGGATAAAATTGCTACCAGCCGCCGCAGAGCCGGTTTCCGTTGTCTTGACGACCACGCCGGAACTGAGGGTCGTATACTTGTAGGCGATCCCTCCGCTTGCACTGAGCACCGTCGGGCTCGATGCCATCCCGGCGCCGACGAACTTGAGGCTGGAAGGATTGTAGACCGTGCCGCCCACCGTGATCGTGTCGGACGAATCAATCGTCCCCTCGCCGGTTATGTCCAGGTCGGTCTTCGCCGGCTGGAGCCCGGTCTTGAAGTCCACCACGTTCAGCCAGCTATAACCACCGTACTCACAGGCAGTGGTCGTCGGGATGAACGACGTGAAGATCACGTTCCCGGAGTAGGCCACCGGGTCGGTGACGACCCGCTCTCCGGTGGCCGCAAGATCGGGGTCCTTAAGGTCCAGATACCACCCCTTATCGTTCGTCCCCAGGGCTGAGCCCGTAACGTACCGTATGCTCTTGGTGCCGATCGAATCCTCGTTAAGAGTCCGGGGGGCAAGATTGGAACGGGTAAGGCCGCTGTAGGAGCCGGTATCGAAAACGCAGTAGAAGGTCTGAATGTCCGTGGGGCCGATGTCGGCGCTGTCCAGGTACTGCCCTGTGCCGAACAGCACTAGGTACTTGCTCCCGTCATAGGCAACGTCAGGTGCGGACGTAATCGGCTGTATCTGGTTAAACAGCAGCGTAGAGGTCCACGAGCCCACGTAGTTGTTCCATTTTGCCAAGCCACTCCCGGACGGCGCATCGGCATCGGATGACTTGAAATCAAACCGGTAGAGCCTCCCCTTGAGGTCTCCGGCATAGGCATACTTGACGTATCCGCTGGAGTCGACGATTACCGCCGGCGACGACAGACCGTTGTCCAGCGTGTTGTCTGTGGGCATCTTCTTGATCAGCTTGCCTGTCTTGATGTCCACCACCATCAGGTAGGCCTTCCCTTCCTTGGAATTGTAGCCGTTGCCGAATATGGCCACCCATGTATCCAGCGGGACAAAGCCGCCGTCCAGGGGGGCGGAGTAACGGAGCCTGGCTATGGCCACCGAGGAATAGGTATACCCCATGGCCTGATCGTGATAGTCGGAATACTCCCACATCGGGGTCACCCCGGTCTGCCCCAGGGCGTTGGCGCTACTGTTCGGCTTGCGCGGGTCGGTTACGTTCAGGGCGAATATTCCCTTGCCGCCCTCGCGCTCGGTGCCGATGACCACTGTCCCCCACTTGGGTGTTGAATAGTTCTGGAACCCCACCACCGCGTCACCCGTGGTGGCGGTACCGTTCACCATCATCTGGTGCGGCAGGGAGGCGGTGCCGTACTGCACAGGGTTGGAGAACGCGGCATAGTTGTCGGGGCGGGCCAGGCTCCTGATGCGGCGAGGGGTATTGTTGATCGCGTCGCCATTCACGGGAAGAACAGGGTTCGGCCCCCTCATCAGGTTGTTGGGGATATAGGCCCAGACTTCCCCACCCTTCTTTCCTCCCTCCGTGCCGAAAGTGGTGGTGTCCTCAGCGGTGCCGGCATGAAAGGCGTGCAGCATCCCGTCGTTGCCGCCGATATAGACCATTCCCTTGCGCCCCTGGTTGCTCACCTGGAAGTTACGGTAACCGGCATAGCTGTAATAGAAAGGTGGCGATCCGACATAGACCGGCGAGGAACTGACAACATCGCCGAGCTTCTTGATGTTTCCGCCCTCTTTAGGGAGTTCCCGGTAACCGTTGGCAAAGATACCGTCACCGCTATAGGTGCCGCGCACGGTCTTGATGACCTTTTCGGTGTCGGTCGAATCGACTGTCCCGAGCCAGGACTGAAGGGTCCCCGCCGCGTCAGT
This sequence comes from Geobacter sp., assembly GCA_016177775.1. Classification (GTDB taxonomy): domain Bacteria; phylum Desulfobacterota; class Desulfuromonadia; order Geobacterales; family Geobacteraceae; genus JACOUQ01. The sequence continues at coordinate 106,227 of JACOUQ010000015.1, read as the reverse complement.
GTGGAAGGATGTGTAGGTGTACCGGTTGGACGAGGTGCTATACGTGGTGAAGATATCACGGGAGGCCTCGGTCCGACTGGCGAGAAGCACCGATGCGCTCCAGGCATTGGATACGCTGATATTACCGTTCGTCGGATCGATATCCTTGGCGATAACGTCCCCTGTCCATACGCCAGGGAGGAATTGGGCTGTGAAGAGCTGGGTGTTGGTCTGGAGGAAGGCGGTATTGACCGCAACAGAGCTGGCGGATGAAATTGCCTGGACCACCCCGGCCCCGACGGCGTTCAGGGCCGCGCCCAGACCTGATGTACTGTTCACCGTGCTGAACACCCCGCCCCCATCGGCAGCGATTTTCTGCAAGAGTCTGGTGGAATCCGTGGCCGAAGGGTAGTTGTACCCCACTCCCACAGTATAGGTAAGAATTGACTTGCTGTTTGCGATGGCGGAGGGATTGTGGAGTTTCATGTACGCGGCGATGGCCGGAGCGCGGGTGTCGAAGTTGGTCGCCGCGTAAGTGACCCCCGATGAGATCGGGGCTGTAGTGGCGAAATCGTCGCTGGAACTGGTCGTGATGGAATACTTGTCATAGACGTTGTCCAAATGGGGGCGGCCGCTGGAGAAGAGAACCACGAAGTTCGCCTGACAGGAGGCGGAAATCGGCGAGGTATAAGTCTTGGTGTTGTCGTATTCCGATGTCCCCCCCTTGAATACCTGCCAGGTTTCGGTGAGGGCCTCGCCGATCTGGCAGTCGTTGACGGTGTCGGAGGAGCCGGATCCGAGGATATAGACGCGGTTCTTCTTGTAAAAGGAATTGGGGTTGTCGGGATCAAGAAGATATTCGGTGTTCGTGTACGTAGTGTCCGGATCGTCCTTGCCCAGGACTATATCCACGTTGCTGGCGGTCAGATCGCCGCACGCATTCTTGAGGACGCCGCTGTTGGTGCCGTTGGGCCCGGTCGCCATCAGGCCGAACCGGAACGTTGGGTTGTTCTTTACGAACTGATTGAGGCTGTTGGTGGATGACGGGTCGATGATGGACCCGATCCGGGTATTGGTATGGCTTGAAATGTTTTTGCCGTTATCAAATGCCCAGTTCATATACTTCCCGTCATAGATATAACAGGGGTATTCCCCGGCCGGAATGCTGCCGACGGCGACGGGGAAATAGGCGCGGGCCTTGCCGGTTGCTGGGTCGGGGAATGTGACGGTTTTGGAGTCAATCGTGATGTCCAGGCCACCAATGTTTTCCTTGTCTGCCTTCACCGCGCCGGCATCGTCGTGGTAGACCATGATGAGTTTGCTCCCCACCTTGACCAGCACGTTCCAGTCGTAGTTCGGGTCGAACTTGCTGAAGGTGGCGCTGCTTGTCTCGGGATTGTAGGTGGAATCCCACTCGGTGCACTGCATGGTGGGAGAGACGTCCAGGAGCAGCAGGACGTTCGGCTGCTGCACCGTGGAGACGAAGAGCGGCGTGGACGGAATGGTCAAGGCCAGGGCGTAGCATACGAAGATGACCAGGAATGCGATGAGGGTCAGATAGGCGGTTGAAATGTTCCTTAGAGTGCGGCTCATGGCAATGCTCCTGTCAGTACTTGACGGCGTAATTCATTTCGATGCATCTCTTTATGCTGTCATCCGATGTCGAACCGACCGACGTGATCCGGTACATCCGGTATGCGTTTCCTCCGGTGGCATCATACTTGTTTCCGACCTTGATACTCTGGGCGGTGGCGGTCCCGGTCGAATCCGAGTAATCGCTCGGCAGATGCTCGATATAGTACCTGTAACGAGCATTGCCCTCCACCACGTAATTTGTCCAGCCAGCAGCGGTGGAGGGGTAGTACCGGTAGACGTCGGTAGTTGTGTTCGGCGCATCCAGAAATTTGTAGGAGCTCCAACCAGTGACGGTCGGGGGAGTGACGCCGCTCCACCAGGAATAGGTGGTGGTACCCGAGATGGTGTTGTCGTCCTTGTAAAAAGCACTTTTACCATTGATCTTGGCCAGACCCCCTTCAGGCGGCGCAGCTTGGGAGTTCAGCCAACTGATGGCATCCTTGGACCCGGCGTCGGCCATGGCAAGGACCATTTTCTCCCTTGCCTCCTTGCGGGAAAAAATAATTTCGGAGATCGTCGTTTGGCTCACTACCCCGGCAATGACCAGGGTGATCAGCAGAAATACCAATGACACTATGAGGGCCAAACCGTCTTCGTTTTTCAGTGTTTTTGGCAATAACATCGATACCTTCCTTACGTAAGCAAATTAAGGCGCCTGGTTATTATCTTTTGCCATAAGATTTCGCAACGCCACATCGCTGGTGAGGACCATCCTACGATAACCGCCGCCGCTGTGGGCAACGCCATCCTTGAGCTTGTATACCGTTGTGTCGGTATATTTGGGATCGGATTTCGTTGTGCGCGCAATAATTCCGACTGAAATGCTCCTGATTTTCGTAGGGCCATACGTTGAGTCTTCCGTGGGCACAGCGCCGCCGCTCGTCCAGCTTTGCACAATCGGCAAGTTACGGATTGGGCCATCTTTGAAAGTATATTCAATCTGGAGGTCTTCAATACCACTTGCGATCTTTTTCTGCTCGGTTACCCAATCTGTTCCGACCCGCTTTTTTACCGAACGAACCAGGTTATTATTGCTATCGACAAAATAGCCGATCCAGCTTCCTGAACTGAGATTGAGGTTTAAAATATTGGTATTCCCAGTCCAGTTTTGGGTGAAAGGGATAAAGCCGCCGGGTGCGTTGACTGTCCCGGATTGGCCCGCATTATGGCCGATTTTTACCGTCCCCGGCGGAGGGTCCACTGATGTTACTTCATATACCAGTGCTTGCGGCGGAGTGGTCGTATAATCGTAGGCAACTATGATATCCCCGACATTCAGCCCCCCAACATCGTTCATAAATGTAAGAGAGGCTTCAATCTGGTTTGTTTTGGTCCCATCCACTTTGAGCGGAGCGGTATTCTGCGAAGCGTAGGTATTAAAATACAATTCGACGCTGTCTGTATTGGTGAGTTGCGTCTGGCCATTAAGAAAAATACCGTTCATGGGGCTTTTTACGGCATACACCGGAATTGTACTCTCCGTTGAACCATCAGACTCCTTATAGTATTGCCATATGGGAATATCCGGCATCTCCGTCATGCCATACCCCCCCTGCCTCAGGTCCTGGAGTATCATATGCATGGCGGAGCGGGCGTTTCTTTGCATTTCCGTAACTTGCCCCTGCACGTTGCGGGTAGTTTCCATGCTGAGATAACCTGCATAAACACCAGCCAGAATAATCGGCAGTATTGCAATAGCCACTAGTATTTCTACCAGGGTGAATCCTCTGTTATCTTCATAAGAACACATCTATGTTCTCCTCAATAAAATTGGCTCTTCCAGAAGGTCAATGTTCTTGTCTTTTGTCCCATTGTTCCTTCTCCCCACCTGACTTCAACAACTACCTTTTTCAAAATTTGAGTATTTACCGTCTGGTCAGTGACAGTCCAGGTCCGGGTAAACTGGACGTTTGGCACACCGGTGGAGGCTGTGGAATTATTCGAAAATATCGGATTGGCCCTGACGAGACCCCCTGTCACATCCGAATCTCCCGCAGCCGCGGAATGCAGACCAGTATTAAATGCAGCATTACTATACGAGGTTCTGGCAAGCTTCTCCACAAGCGCCTGCGCAAGATTCATCGCTGCCGTCTCATTCCTGGCAACCGTTGTCCCGGAAACAGACATTATCTGAACGGTCATCATCCCCAGAAATCCCACAAGGGTGATAAACATCGCAACAATGATTTCTATCAGCGCGATGCCACGTTGATTTAACATGACCTCTTCGCTCCTTAACCAAAAATATTTATACTCATTATATGCAAAGATTTTACCAAGAATTCAACATCATACAAATCACTGAAAATAGGGCCATTCCAGTCACATCGGTAGATTTACATGCCGGTCAAACTGCGAAGACCATGCAAATTATGCATGGTCTTCGCAGAAAAACAACCCAAATTTCTCCTTCGACACGTTTTCTTAATGCTTCACCCACTGACTTCCGTCCCATCTCCATAAAGAATAGCCGGCATCGGTGGTATTCATGACAAGGGCCATGGCGCAGCCGGAGACGGATCTAATATGTACCGAGCCCGAACTCCCGGTCAGTTCGGTATTGCAGACCAGCCGATTGCTGGCGAATGTGATGCCGTCGTCGGAAGGGACAATGCCTGGAACGGGTCCGCAGCTTCCATATCCGAACCGGAGGCCGCCTCCCTTGTCTTGTAGCCGGAACGAGCGGATTACTTGATCATCGGCAGTTTCCCAGTCACCGTCAGGCCCCTTGCCGGACAAAAGTGTCACCTTGCCGCCATTGGCATCCGGATCGAACGTGATCGCGTAATCGTTCTCCCCCAACGCTTTTTGCTTGGCCTCCTTGATCATGCCGCAAATTTCGAAGATCACCGTTTTCAGACAGCAACCGCTATAATAGCTGCTGAAGGCAGGTATGGCGACAGCACTGATGATCCCGATGACAGTGACCACCACGAGGAGTTCCACCAGCGTGAAACCTCCACTTTTGCCCCAATGCCGCATGCCCTTGCTCCGTACGGAGTTTCATGAAAAAATAAAAGCCATGCATATATTGCACGGCTTAATTAAGATTGCAAGGTTTTTATTAGGCTGAAGTAATTACACAAGCCTCACGGGAAAAGCGCCAATCCATCCAGCCCCAAGTTCTCCGGGAACCCCTGCATAATGTTCATGTTCTGCGCTGCCTGCCCCGACGCCCCCTTGACCAGGTTGTCGATAGCGGAAACTATGATTATCCGTCCGGTCCGCTCGTCAACGGTGACGCCGATGTCGCAGAAGTTGGAACCCCGCACATGGGCAGTAGAAGGGAAAGTCCCCGCAGGAAGGACGCGCACGAACGGCTCCCCGCTGTAAAACTCGTTATAGAGATCGAGAAGTATAGCTGTAGTTACCGCACCAGCGGGTTGGGCATAGATGGTTGACAGTATCCCCCGGTCCATCGGCACCAGGTGCGGGGTGAACGAGATGACCAGCTCCCTGCCAGCCAACAGTGACAGCTCCTGCTCTATCTCCGGGATGTGCCGGTGCGCGCCGCCGACGCCATAGGCCTTGAACCCGTCGTTCACCTCGCAGTAGAGGTTATCCACCTTGGCGCTCCTCCCGGCCCCGGATACCCCGGATTTGGAGTCCGCAATAATGCTTGCCGGGTCGATAAGCTTCTTTTTCAGCAGCGGCGCCAGTCCCAGGATGATGCTGGTGGGGTAGCAGCCGGGGTTGGCGACCAGCTCCGCGCCAGCAATTATTGTCCGGCGGATCTCCGGCAATCCATAAACCGCCCCCTTGAGAAGCTCCGGATTCATGTGGGGCTCGTACCACTTTTCATACTCCTTCGCATCCCGCAGCCGGTAGTCCGCGGAAAGGTCAACCACCCGCTTCCCGAGCTTCAGGAATGTGGGGACCACCTCCATCGCCGCCTTGTGGGGGAGAGCCGTGAAGATGAAGTCGGCCTTCTCCGCCACCCGCACAGGCTCCAGGTTCTCCAGCAGCAGGTCGCAGCGGTTCCGCAAAGAGGGGAAAACATCCGAGATTTTCTTTCCGGCACTCTGTTCGGAGGTGACGCAGGTCACCGCCACTTCGGGATGGCAGTGGAGAAGCCGGATCAGTTCAACACCCGTATAGCCACTGGCACCGACAATGGCAACTTTAAGCATGGCTGACTCCTTTTATACTTCAAGAAAATAAAAAAGGGGAAACCCTCGCGGATTTCCCCTTCCATACAACCATAACGTTCCTGATTCCGCAAGCTTCTTAACGCTTGGAGAACTGGAAGCTCCTGCGGGCTGCGGCCTTGCCGTACTTCTTACGTTCCTTGACGCGAGAGTCGCGGGTGATGAAGCCGGCCTTTTTCAGGGTGCCGCGCAGGGCAACATCGGCCTCCAGCAGGGCCTTGGTGATGCCGTGCTTGATCGCGCCCGCCTGGCCGGAAATGCCGCCGCCGCACACAGTTACCATGACGTCGAATTTGTCGGCGTTCTCGGTCAGCTCCAGCGGCTGCTTGACGACCATCTTGCTGGTCTCCCTGCCGAAATAGTCGTCCAGGCTCTTGCTGTTCACCGTGATCTTGCCGCTGCCGGGTTTGATCCAGACCCTGGCCACTGAAGATTTTCTTTTGCCGGTACCGTAAAAGGTAGTTGCTGCCATCTCGATTCTCCTGATTACATTTATCTTTTAAAGTTTAGAATTCCATGACTTTCGGCTGCTGGGCCTTGTGCGGGTGCTCGCCGCCGCTGTAAACCTTCAGCTTTTTCAGCATATGACGGCCAAGCTTGTTCTTCGGAAGCATGCCACGCACCGCGATGCGAAGCAGATCTTCCGGCTTCTTCTCCAGAAGCTTGCCGGCGGTGATGGACTTGATGCCGCCGACATAGCCGGAATGGTGGTAATAGACCTTGTCGGAGAGCTTTTTGCCGGTCAGGGCTATCTTCTCGGCGTTCACAACTACGACAAAGTCGCCGGTGTCCACGCTCGGGGTATAAACAGGCTTGTTCTTGCCGCGCAGAACCTTTGCGATCTCAGTGGCAATCCTGCCGAGGACCTTGTTGTCAGCATCAACCAGGAACCAATCCCTGGTAACTTCTTCTTTTTTGGCTACCTGCGTCTTCATCGCCACCTCACAACGAATTTGTTGCTATTTAATCTACGAAAGCTTGCAAAATAGTCCATTAGCCGACTAAAGTCAAGAAAAAAATCATTTCAGGAAGCGGCCCTGACATTGCCACCCCGTTCGACCCTTTCCATGCTCGCTTCATAATGCCTGAACGCATCCCTGACTATACTCAGCAGTTGCGCATTGTCCCACGGCTTGGCCAGGAACTTGTAGACAGCACCGCGGTTGATGGCGGCAGTGACGGCCTCCATATCGGAATAACCGGTCAGCGTAATGCGTACCGCATCGGGATAGAGCACCCTGACACGCGTCAGGAATTCGATGCCGCTCATTCCCGGCATCCGGACGTCGCTGACAATGACGCCGACCCGGTTCACGGCAAGGAGATCGAATCCCCGATGGGCACTATCGGCAATGAGAATATTATACCCCTCGTCCTGCAGCAGCCTTGCCAATGCGCCGGTGACGCTCGGCTCGTCATCCACCAGGAGAAGCGTCCTCTCCGGAGAATACGTGATCCCCGCCGGGAATTGCAACCTTTTCTGCTCCCGCAGCAGGCGCTCGAACTCCTCTGCCGGCACCGGACGCCCGAAATAAAATCCCTGCATGTCGTCGCAGCCGTTGGCGCGGAGATACCCCAGCTGCGCTTCCGTTTCCACCCCTTCGGCAATCACCCGGAGATTCATGCTGTGCCCCATGACGATTATCGCCCTGGCTATGGCCGCACTGTCCGGATCGCTCGTAATGTTTCGGACAAAGGACTGGTCAATCTTCAACTTATCGAAGGGGAAGCGGTTCAGGTAGCTCAGGCTGGAATAGCCGGTGCCGAAATCGTCCATCGTCAGCAGGATTCCCAGCCCCTTCAATTTATTCAATATGACCGCGGCAGCCTCGACATCATGCATGACCATGCTCTCGATGATTTCCATTTCCAGATATTTCGGCTCCAGACCGGCCTCGTCCAGTATCCGGTCCACCGTATCGGCCAGACCCTCCTGCCGGAACTGGCGAGGGGAGATGTTTACCGCCATTACCACCGGCGTGAGCCCTGCATCCTGCCAGGCGCGGTTTTGCGCGCATGCGGCCTGCAGCACCCATTCGCTGATAGACACTATCAGCCCTGTCTCTTCGGCAAGGGGAATGAATCTGGCCGGCGGCACCAACCCCAGCTCCGGGCTCTGCCAGCGTATCAGGGACTCCATCCCGATGATCATGCCGGAATCGAGATCCACCTGCGGCTGGTAATGAAGGATGAACTCGTTCCTTTCCAGGGCCAGGCGGAGGTGCTTTTCCATGGTCATGCGCACAATCACCTTGTCATTCAGTTCGCTGGTATAGAACCTGAAATTGTTGCGCCCCTGCTCCTTTGCCCTGTACATTGCCACATCAGCATTTTTCAGCAAATCCTGCGCATTCTCCCCGTCCTTCGGGAAGATACTGATGCCTGTGCTGCACGAGACCACCAGATCATGCTCATCTATTCTGAACGGCCGGCTCACGGCTTCCTCTATTTTATTGGCCACCTTTGCTGCATCATCGCTCGTTGTCAGGTCAGGAAGAACTATGACAAATTCATCGCCGCCATGGCGAGCCACCGTGTCAATGGAGCGCACGCATTTCGCCAGCCGTTTTGCAGCCTCTTTCAGAAGCAGGTCGCCGATTTCGTGGCCAAGGCTGTCATTAATGACCTTGAAATGGTCAAGATCGACGAACAATACCGCAGTGCGCTTGCGATAGCGGCCGGCATAGGAGATCGCCTGGTTGAGCCGGTCAATGAGCAGGCTTCGGTTGGGAAGGCTGGTAAGCACGTCATGGTTGGCCTGGTATGCAAGCTGCTCCTCGAACTCCTTGCGGTCGGTTATGTCGTTAATTATTCCGACGAAATTGGTTACCCTTCCGGCCTCATCGCGCACCGGGGAAATGGAAAGCTCGTTCCAGAAAAGACTTCCGTTCTTGCGGTAGTTGCGGAGCTCCGCATGCCCTTCGCGCCCTTCCTGAATGGCGGCATGGATATCTCCCAAAGCCGCCTGATCATGGTTGTCCCCAAGCAGGAACCTGGCATTGCGCCCCAGCACCTCTTTGACCGAATAGCCGGTGATCCGCTCAAAAGCTGGATTGGCGTATGTGATCGGGTTGCCGGGCCGGGTTGCATCTGTGATGATTATCCCGTTGCTGCTGGATTCGATGGCGCGCTGGCGCTGGTGCAAGGATTCCTCGGCGATCCTGCGGTCTGCCACCTCTTTCTGCAGCGCTTCGTTCACCTCCTGCAACTCGATCGTCCGCTTTTCCTGGACCACCTGCGCTGCGTGCAGTGCATCCGCCATGCCGTTCAATGCCTCGGAGAGCCGTGCGAACTCGCTGCCGCCGCCAACCTCCATGCGGGAATCCAGATCACCCTTGGCAATCCTTCCGGCAAACTCCATGCACCCCTTTACCGACCTTACAATGCCGCGCGAAATGAAGTAGGCCACAGTCAGGCCGAGAAGAAACGCGAACAGGCCGGCCGCAACTATCGTCCAGCCAGTTGCCGCGGCCATGCTCCGCAAGGTTTTGGCGGCCGCGGTCTCAGACAGCCCGGCCCTGACGCGGAGCAACTCCAGCCCCGGCTCCACGGAATCGACCGCGCCTATGTACTGCGCCTTTTCCTGACTGATCTCGGCCTTGACTTGTACATAGCGGTCGAACAATGCCTGGTAATCCGTAATCAACCGCGCCAGTTTCTGCTTTTGCGCCGGCGCAAGCCCTGACCCGGTTACATCCGCCTTGAACTTCGCCACCTCGCGGCCTAAGGCATCCGCATCCCTGTCGAGCCCCCGCAGCAGGAAATCCTTTTCCCGCCGGCGGATCCCCAGCAGATCGACAACAAGGGGACCGCTCCCCGCTCCTTCGAGGATCGATTCGATCTCGTGGGCCTTGGCGCGAAAGCCCCCCTCCAGACCCTTGTCCGCAAAGCCGAGAACGCCGTATAAATCGACGACCCGCCTGAAACCGGCTTCGTACCGGTCGACAGCCCGCACGATATCTTCGGTCTTACGCGCGATGTCCGGATCGGCGGTCAGGCTGCGGATTTTCGCCATATTCCGCCGGATCTCCTCCAGCTCCATCCGCAGGAGGGCAGTGTAGCGCGACCTCGCCTCCTGGAACCCGAATTCGTTCACCTTCAGGTAAAAATCCTTCTCGTGACGCCTTGCCTTCAGCATGGCGACATTGCTGTCCAGGCTGAGCTCGTCTATCGGATGGGAGACATTTACGAATTTTGCGACCGCCAGCCGCATCCGTTGCTGGCTCAAGAGCGAAACGCCCGCTCCCAGCAGGCTCACGGCGATCACTCCGATGAAGCCGGCAGCGAGTTTGGCCCGGAGGCTGAGCCCATTGAACCAACCTAATATCCCGGAAACAGTTTGCATCGACTCCTCTTTACGCCCTGCTCAGTCGGTGTAGGGAACAAAATCGTGGGCCATTATCAGGTCGGCAACCTGGGGGGAGAGCGAAAATTCGATGAACGCCTTGGCCAACCCCTTGGGAAGGCTTTTGGTGACCAATAGCAGGGGGCGGGATATGGGGAAATTGCCGCTGCGGACGTTCCTGCTGGTGGCCGCCACGCCATCGACCGGCAAAAGCCTGATGGGGGCGCCTCCTTGAGCCTTTCGCTCCGCCTCGCCGACCGATACGTAGACAATGGCGTTGGGGTTCTCGCTCACTGCCTTTATGCGCGCGGGGTTATCCCCCACTGTCTGGTGGGCCTTGATCTCGGAATGGTTGATCTTGAAGTGATGGGTGAAAAGCTCGGCCGAGCTGTAGCCGGACGTTGCATTCAGGACTGTTATCGTGGCATCCCGGCCGCCGACCTTCTTCCAGTTGGTGGTCTTGCCGGTGAAGATATCGATTACCTGACGGCTGGCGAGGGATTTGACCGGGTTGTCACGATGAATGATGATGCAGACCCCGTCGCGGGCAATGGCGAAGCCGAAAAGGTCCTGCTCCGCATCGGTCAGGGGGCGGGATGCCATGCCGATATCGGCCCTCCCCTGCCGGACGTCGGCTATGCCCCGTCCAGACCCGCCCGCCTGAACCTCGATCCTGGCGTTGGGGTGTATCGCCTCGAACCGTTTGGCGATCTCCCTCATCAGCGGCGTCATGGTGCTGGAGCCGGTGAAAAGCAGCTTCCCTTCATCGCTGGCGAATGCGTTACAGCACAACAGACCGATCAGCAACGCAACCGCCGCAAGCACACCCATTTCTCGACTTCTGCCCATGGTCTCTCCCTGGCGGCAAATGCCTGGCAAAGAGGCATCCACCATCTATTTACTATACCTTGGGAGAGCGGCATGTCAAAGGCAGGGGTCAGTAATACACCTCGATAAGGCAGAGCCCGTGGGGTGGCGAAGTAGGCCCTGCCGGAGTACCGGGAACCTCGAAGCAGCGATTGACGTCGTCAGGTGAAAGCTTGCCGCGCCCCACAGCCACAAGGGTCCCGGCCATGATCCGGACCATGTTCCGGAGAAAGCCCGAACCGGTCACGTCGATATGGACAAGGTCATCTTCCTGCGTAATGCGAACGGCATCGATCCGCCGGACCGTGGTCCTTGCCGCACAACCGACGGTGCGGAAAGAGGCGAAATCCTTTTCCCCGATAAATAGCCCGGCGGCTTCCCGCATCTTCTCCAGATCGAGCTTTCCCCGGACATGCCAGGCGTAGAGGCGACAAAGAGGGGAGCGATACCGGCCGATGTGGAGCGTGTACCGGTAACGCTTTCCCTGAGCGTCAAAGCGAGGGTGGAACTCCAGCGGCATTTCCGCGGCATCACGGACGGCAATGTCGGAAGGAAGCAGGGCATTGAGCCCTTCGGTGAAGGCCCGCAGCGGAATGGTTCTTTCCGTCGTGAACGCGGCCACCATCCCCTGCGCATGGACCCCGGCGTCAGTCCGGCCGGAGGAGTGCAGGCGCACCGACTCCTGGAGCATCTTCGCCAGCGCCTCCTCCATCACCTGCTGGATGGCAAGCCCGTTCGGCTGTATCTGCCAGCCGGCGTAACTGGTGCCGTCGTATTCGATTGTCAGTTTGATGTTGCGCATGGTTCTTAAATACCTTCATTAATGCCTGGGACCTGATGACTCACAGGCTCAGGGACAAAAAAGGCGCGGAGCCGAAACTCTGCGCCTTTTGCGCTTGTTATTTGATTTCTTTTTACAATGGCCCGCTTGCATCATCCTGTGAAAGCTCCTTGTCAAAGATCTCCCACAGGTCGAGCGAAAGCTCCGGGAAAACGGCGAGGGGGAGTGCCTCCTTCCAGCCGAACACATCCTCACGGCCGTACCGACCGTCTGCAAGGACAAAACGTTCCACCATCTCGTGCTCCGGATCGACGACCAGGTATTCCCGCACACCGAACCGTTCGTAAAGAGCCTTTTTTTCCCGCTTGTCCTTAAGTCCCGTAGAAGGGGAGAGGATTTCCACGATCAGGTCCGGAGCCCCCTGGATATTGGCGTCGGTCATTTTGTTCTTGTCGCAGACAATCAGGATATCGGGCTGAACGACATTGTGGTCATCCAAAACCACATCAGTAGGGGCATAAAAGGGTTTGCACGGCTTCCCTCTGAAGTGCTCCTTGAACTTGGCGAAGATATTGCCGGCCACATCCTGGTGCCGCAGAGTCGGCGCCGGGGTCATGGCGTAGGCCTCGCCGCCGATTATCTCCCACCGCTCGTCATCGGGCCAGGTCAGGTAATCCGCATAGGTGAATCCATTCCCCACCCGCTTTGCCGTTGAACCCATCACAGCCTCCTTCGCCCTGCCGCTGCCGCGTAAACTTATTGCTGCTTATACCATGAACCCTGCCCGCATGCAAACAGGTAAAAAAAGGGGACAAATCATGCGTTGTCCCCTTTCCCAAAACCTCCCGCGCCCCACTTTTCCAAACAGGGATAAGAGTGTTATTTTTCCACCAGGATGCGCAGCATCCTGCGCAGCGGCTCGGCTGCTCCCCAGAGGAGCTGGTCGCCGCAGGTGAATGCCTGGAGGTACTGCGGTCCCATCTTCATCTTCCGGACACGGCCGATGGGGACCGTGAGGGTCCCGGAAATCGCGGCAGGGGTAAGGTGCGCCAGGGTGTCGGCCTTGTTGTTGTGGACGAACTTCACCCACTGGTTGTCGTTCGCGATCAGGTTTTCGATGTCGGCGAGCGGCACGTCCTTGTTCAGCTTGATGGTCAGGGCCTGGCTGTGGCAGCGCATGGCGCCGACCCGGACGCAGATGCCGTCCACCGGGATCGGGGTTGCGGTGCCGAGGATCTTATTGGTCTCGGCATACCCTTTCCACTCCTCGCGGCTCTGGCCGTCCTCTACTTCCCGGTCGATCCAGGGAAGCACGTTGCCGGCCAGCGGGTTGCCGAATTCCTTCTTCGGGATGACGTCGCCACGGAGTTCCGCAGTCACCTTCCGGTCGATCTCCAGGATGGCCGATCCGGGATTCTTGAGATGCTCCGCCACCGAGCCGTGCAGTACCCCCATCTGGCTGAGAAGTTCGCGCATGTTGGGTGCACCGGCGCCGCTGGCAGCCTGGTAAGTCATGGAGGTGAGCCACTCCACCAGCCCGGCCCGGAAGAGCCCGCCGAGAGCCATCAGCATCAGGCTCACGGTGCAGTTGCCGCCGATGAAATCCTTCTGACCCTTGGCCAGGGCAGCGTCGATGACATTGCGATTGACCGGGTCCAGGATGATGACCGCGTTCTCCTCCATCCGGAGGGTGGAGGCAGCGTCTATCCAGTAACCCTGCCAGCCGCTTTTTCTCAGCTCCGGGTGGACACTCTTCGTGTAATCTCCACCCTGGCAGGTGATGATGATATCCAGCTTCTTCAACTCCGCGATGTCCGAGGCGTCCTTCAGGGTCCCGGCATTCATGGGAGCGGCCTGCCCCGCCTGGGAGGTGGAGAAGAATACCGGTTCGATACCCGCGAAATCATTCTCCTCCTGCATCCGCTGGAGCAGAACCGACCCAACCATGCCACGCCAACCTACGAGCCCGACTTTCATAGTCATCTTCCTTTCTCTATCTATTATCTAAAATCTGCTAGAGGTTCTTAACTATCGCGTCACCCATTTCACTAGTGTTCACCAGCTTCTCTCCCTGCTTCCCCTGGAAGATGTCGCGGGTCCGGTATCCCTTGTCCAGCACCTTTGCCACGGCATTGTCGATGGCGTCCGCGGCGGCGATCATGCCGAAGGAGTAACGGAGCATCATCCCGGCCGAGAGGATCTGAGCGATGGGGTTGGCGATTCCCTGCCCGGCAATGTCGGGAGCGGAGCCGCCGGACGGCTCGTACATCCCGAAGGTCCCCTCGGCGAGCGATGCGGAGGGGAGCATGCCGAGGGAGCCAGTAAGCATGGCGGCCTCGTCGGAGAGGATGTCCCCGAACATATTCTCGCACAGTATCACGTCGAACTGCTTCGGCCAACGGACAAGCTGCATGGCTGCATTGTCCACGTACATGTGGGAGAGCTCAACGTCCGGGTACTCCTTGCCAATCCCGACAACGATCTCACGCCAAAGGATCGAGGAGGAGAGGACGTTAGCCTTGTCGATGGAGCAGACCTTCCTCCCCCGCTTGCGGGCAGCCAGGAACGCCACGTGGGCGATCCGCTCGATCTCCGGCACGCTGTAGCGCATGGTATCGTAGCCGACCCGGTCGCGCCCCTCGCCGTCAATCCCCTTGGGCTGGGCAAAGTAGATGCCGCCGGTCAACTCGCGGATGACCAGGACGTTGAAGCCCCCCGCGATCACCTCCTCCTTCAGCGACGAGGCGCCGGTCAGGGAGGGGAATATTATGGCCGGCCGCAGGTTGGCGTACAGGCCGAATATCTTCCGTAGCGGCAGAAGCGCGCCCCGCTCCGGCTGCTCGTCGGGAGGAAGCGATTCCCACTTGGGGCCGCCAACCGAGCCGAACAGGATGGCATCGGAAGCCTTGCAGATGTTCACCGTGGTCTCGGGAAGGGCCTTCCCCTCGTTGTCTATGCCCGCCCCACCCACGTTGGCGTGGGTAAGCTCGAACTTCATGTTGTACAGCGGCTCGATCGCGTCAAGAACCTTGAGCGCTTCAGCCATGACCTCGGGCCCTATGCCGTCACCCGGAAGAACCGCAACCTTGAATGCCTTTGACATCTTAACCCCCTGAACTCATATCAAAAAGTTCCTTATAATATTTTTTACAGCAAAGTATTGTCAACAGAAAAAGCCGGAAAATCGTCGATTTTCCGGCCCTTTCCCGGCAGTTCGGAGGCGCGTCGCTGTATTCCTTCAGCTGGAAAGCGTTTACGGCGCCTTTATCTCCTCGCTCTTTGTCTTCAACTTCTTGAGCAGCGCAGGGTACCCCTCGCTGGTTATGATCTTGTTGAACTGGGTGCGGTAGTTGGAGACCATGCTCACCCCCTCTATCACCACGTCGTAGACCATCCATTTGCCACCCTTGTTCATGAGGCGATAATCGAGGGTATATTCATCCCGCTTGGCAGTGATGACCTTGCTCTTTACCTCCGCGTAATTCTCTTCCGTAGTTTCCTTCAGGTAGACGATCTTTTCCTGGTTGTACGATTCGATCTTGCCGGCGTAGGAGTTCTCCAGAAGCGTCTCGAAAAGCGTCACGAACTCCTTCTGCTCCGCAGGGGAGCGCCCCTTCCAGTGCGTTGCCATGGAACGCTTCGCCATCTCGCCGTAATCAAAGATCCGGCCGATAGCCTGCTTGAGTGCCGCACGGCGCTTCTTCTCGTTCGATTTCTTCTTCATCTCCTCGTTCTGAACGATATTGACCACCTCGTCCACGGTCTTTTTCACTTCCTCGGTCACTGTCGCCAGGGCCGAGGCCGGCCGGAACGAGATCACACCGAGCAGCAGGACAAGGAGCAGAATATGTCGCATGGGGAACCTCCAGTTCATATCGTACCACCCTTCACCCTTCACGCCTCACTTAACCGGCGCCTCGCCAACAGCGTAATCAAGATTCGCCTCCGCCACCCGGTAATTATAGATGGACTGAAAATAGCCGGCCCGCATCCTGGCATAGTTCTGCAGCGACTCGAATATCTCCTTGGCCGGGCCGATGCCGAAATCGAAGTTCGCAATGGCAGCCACTGCCCATTTCTTAGAGTTGGAATATGCTTCCTTCGTGGCGACAATGCTATTCTCCGCCTCCTGCAACTCCAGCCAGGCCTTCCTGATCTGAAGCGGGATATTGGTTTCAGCGTAATCCCTGGTATGGAGCAGCCGGTTATACTGGGCCTGCTCCGCCGCCACCTTGGCGTCGGTGATGCCGAAATCGAGCTTCCACTTTACCCCCAGGGCAATCCCGGCCCAGAGATGGTTATACTGGTCCGGAACAAAGGGATTGTCGATGCGTGTCCGCTTGTCGGCATTGGCAGCCGAAAAATAGCCGGCGAGAAAGACATCGGGCCAGTAATTGGCCCGCGCGGCCTCCACCAGCGCTGCCCTGGCCTCAAGACCCTCTTTGACCTGCCGGTATTCCGGGCGCTTGGCTTTCGATGCGTCAATGTAGACTTCCACCTGACCCACTTTCTCCTCCGGAGGAGTAAGGCGTTCGGTGGCAATGTCCATCTTGGCGCCCGCGGGAAGTCCGATACGGGTGCGAAGTGCGGCAAGGGCCAAGGCCTCCCCCTTCCTCGCCTCCTCCAGATATTTCCCCACCTCGCCGGCAAAGGCGTCGAGCTTGAAGATGTCGACCTGCTCCACGTTAGGTGAACCCTTGTCCAGAAGCTCCCGCGCCTTGTCCCTCGCCTTGTCCAGGTCCTCCTTGACCTCCAGGACCAGCTCCTTCATCTCCCTGGACAAGAGCAGGCCATAGTAATACTCCTTCACCTTGAGGGCGATCTCGTTCCCCCGCTGCTCCTTTCGTGCCTGGTCTACCGCGACGCCGTGCCGGGCGGCCCGCATGTTCTCGCTGATCTTGCCGAAGGTATAAAGCGGTTGGATCAGCAGTATGTCGCCCCGCTCGAAAACCGTCCACTGGTCTTTGTCATCGATCCCGTCGGGAGAAGAGACCTGGTTACCCCTCGCCTGGGGAACCGGGCCGATGAGACCCAGGAACTCGATCTGCGGGTAGCGGTGGGCCTTGGCCTCATTAAGCTTGGAGGCGGCAAGATCGATGTCGGCGCTCGATTCGCCCAGCTCGGGGGCAGCCGCCAGCGCCTTACGGATGCAGTCGTCAAGCCCCAGAACCTGCTTCCCCCCCTCGGCTGCAAGCGTCGGGAAGGCCAGAAAGTAGCTGCATAAAACAAGTACAATGGCTCGTGCAAGTGACGTCATATTTTACCCTCCCGTTTTCCACGCCCGGAAACACCGCCACACTCCAAAGAGCCGTCTTGGTGACTTCCATGAAATAAATGGTATGGCCTTCGTGCAATATGATTATTCCGGGCAAGTCGCCCGAAAATGGTATTCCGTGGTCCGAGCGCATGCCGGTGACTGATTACCATTTATTTCATGGAAGTCACCAAGACGGCTCACACACCCACTCACTCCACATTGCCATGTATGTATTTGCTCACCAGCTCCTCCAGGTCGATGGACGACTCGCTCTCCCGGATCTTCCCCCCCGGATTGATAAAAACATCGGAACCGCCCGGTTTCAGCCTGATGAACTTGTCTCCTATTATCCCCCTGGTCCGGACCGAGGCAATCACGTCATCCTGCAGTTTCAGACTCGAGTTGACCCGCAGGTAAACCTTCGCCTTTTCCTTGCCGCTGTTCAGCATGATCCGGTCGACCCTGCCGATCTCCACGCCGGCGATCTCCACCGACGCACCTTTTTTCAATCCCGACACATTGTCAAACTCGGCATAGACCTCGTAATAGTCCCCCCCCAGCAGCTCCATCTTCCCCAGCTTGACCGAGAGGTAACCGAGACAGAGAATGCCGATCAGCACGAAAACACCGACAATGGTTTCCAGGTTTACATTTTTCATTAGCCACCTTCGGTTGATGGTAGGGGCGAACCCGTGTGTTCGCCCAAAACCTGGGCAGACACACAGGTCTGCCCCTACAAAACCTCATGCATTTTCAATTTCACAAAAGCCGCGTTTCCCTACTAAACCATGTGGATTGGCCCTTCCAGGCTCCCCGTAATAAACTGCCTCACCGCCGGATGCTCCGAGCGCTGGATATCCGCCGGAGTCCCCATTTCCAGGATCTCCCCGTGGTAGAGCATGGCCACATTGTGGGAAATGTCGAAAATCTCCGGGATCTCGTGGGAAACGATCAACGCCGTGAAGCCGAACTTCTGGTGCGTCTCCCAGATGAGCTGATGAATGGCCCGGCAGATGATCGGATCGAGCCCGGTTGTCGGCTCGTCGAAGAGAATGATCTTCGGATCGAGGAGCAGTGCCCTTGCCAGGCCGACACGTTTCTTCATTCCTCCCGAGAGCTCGTCCGGATATTTATGGTCGATCCCCTTCAACCCAACGTGCTCCAACGCTTCGTGCACCTTGTCCCGGATCTCGTTGCGGGTCAGCCTGGTCTTTTCCTCCAGAGGAAAAGCCACATTCTCGAACACGGTCATGGAGTCGAACAGCGCGGCGTTCTGAAACAGCATCCCGAACTTCTCCCGTACCCTGTTCAGCTCATTGCGCCCCATCCAGGTAATATCATCATCGTCCACCATTACAATCCCGCGATCCGGCTTGAGAAGACCGATCACATGCTTCAGAAGGACGCTCTTCCCCTCACCGCTCGGACCGATGATGGCAGTGATCTGCCCCTCCGGAACCTCCAGGTTGAGCTTGTTGAGGACCTTCTGGCCATTGAACGATTTTTCCAGGTTGATGAGTTTTATCATTAGCTAAAGCAATACCGATGTCAGGAAATAGTCCCATATCAGAATCACCACCGACGACATCACGACCGCCGAGGTGGTTGCCCGCGAAACCCCTTCGGCGCCGTGACCGCAGTAGTAACCCTTGTAGCAGCAGACCCAGGCGATGATGACGCCGAACGACAGCGATTTCATAATCCCGGAGTAGACATCCTTCCACTCCACGCTCTTCTCCATCTCGTGGAAATATGCGCCGGGATTGACCCCCAGCAGCTTGACCCCCACCACGTAGCCGCCGTATATCCCGACCACGTCGAAAATCGCACAGAGAAGGGGGAGTGCCACCAGGGCGGCCAGGAGCTTGGGGGAGATGAGATACTTGAACGGATTGAGCGCCATCGTGTCCAGGGCGTCAATCTGCTCGGTGATGCGCATGATGCCGATCTCGGCGGTTATGGCGCTACCGGCCCGTCCGGTGACCATCAGCGCCGAAAGGACCGGCCCCAGCTCGCGAATCAGGGAAAGCGCCACCGCGGAGCCGAGGAGCCCCTCGGACCCGAATTTGGAGAGGGTGTAGTACCCCTGGAGCCCGAGAACCATCCCCGTGAAGGATGCAGTAAGCAGAATGACGAAGGATGATCTGGCGCCGATGAAATGGATCTGCTTCAAGATGTGCACCGGCCGGCCGGGAAAGCGGACGATGCAGTAAATCCCGTAGAGGAGAAAATCGAGCATCCGCCCCATCTCCCCCAGAATGAACAGGGCCAGGGCTCCCAGTTTCCGGATCAGCAGCGTCAAACTCTCCTCCGTGGATGCTTTGTAATTGCCCTGAAGCGCTTAATTTAAAGTTTAACGGGTCTTGGAGGAATTGCAACCGGCCAGCCCCCATGATTCAAGGGATGAGAACGATCTTCCCGAACGTACTCGCCTCCATGACCGCATGGTGGCCGGCGGCGGCCTCGGCCAGCGGCAGCTCACGGCTTATCACCGGCATCAGGGTGCCGTTTTCCAGACCAGCGTCAAAGGCGGCGTGCATGCTCATCCTCTCCTTCTCCGTGGCACTGTAAAGGCTCATGCCGAAAATTGCGCTCTCCGGTAGAAGCATGTTGCGCGGATCGATCTCCACAGTGCCACGGCTGCCGATCACCACCACCCGGCCACCGGGGGCAAGAATGCCGAGATCACTCCCAAGGTTGACATTGGCCAGCATCTCCAGCACCACATCTACCCCTTTGCCGCAGGGAAACTCCTTCAGCCCCTCCAGATAGCCGGGCATTTTGTGGTTCAGAACATGGTGCGCCCCCTGGGCGCGGACCAGTTCCATTCCCCGCTCGGAGCCGGCGGTGCCGATGATCCAGAGCCCTGCTGCCTTGGCGAGTTGAACTGCCGCGATCCCCACACCGCCGCTTGCCCCATGGACCAGAATCGATTCGCCCGCCACGGCCCTGGCCCGCTGGAACAATGCCCGGAAAGCCGCGCCATATGGAACTCCGACAGCCGCGCCTTGGGCGAATGATACATGATCCGGCAAGTGGTGGGTCTGGAATTCCCTGCAAAGGACCTGCTCCGCATAGGTGCCCGACAGGCACCAGGCCACGTAGACCCGGTCCCCTACCTTCCTGTGCCTGACCCCTTCCCCCACCGCCGCTATCACCCCTGCCCCGTCGATACCGGGGGTATAGGGAAGTTCCAGGTCGGGGCGATACATTCCGGAACGGATATAGGCATCCACCGGGTTGACCCCGACAGCATGAACCTTTACCACCACCTCGCCGGCTCCCAGCCGCAGGTCCGGCACTTCCTCCAGCCGCATCACCTTCGGCTCGCCGAATGCATTGACACGAATCGCGCGCATGGCTTCACCTCCCAGTCAAAGCGTAACGCAAAGACGCCAAGACGCAACAAAACCAATGACTAATCAGGAGTGTTCTTTGCGTCCTTGCGGCTTTGCGTTGAGAAGTTATGCTTTTGATTCAGTATAACAAGGTGAGGATGAGGGGCAAGGGGAGTGAAAAGCAGGGACTGTGGACTGGGGACTAGAGTCTCGAAACACGAAACTCGAAACTTGAAACCGGACTCGTTCAAATTTCCTTCAATTTTCCTCCGGGGAGGACTCGGAAAAGGTGGCCGCGCCAGCGGACCCGGTCGCCGAGGAAGGAGAGCGCCCAGGTGGCGAAGGAGAGTGCATCGCGCATGGGGAGGAGCCAGAGCCAGCGGGGAAGGAGGTTATCACGGACAAAAGCGCGGCTGTAAACCAGCGCCACGCTGAAGCGGACCGCATAGAGAAGTGCCGCCGCAGCTATGCCGGAAACGGAGAAACCGGCAATGACAATGGCCAGCAATGCGAGGGGAAACGGCTGGGTAATGCCGGATGCCAGGTACCCGCCGGGGCGGGAAACCCGCATGGTACGGGCCCAGCGAAGCTGGCGGGAAAGGACCGTGGAGAGGCGCTCCCTGCGCATCACACTCTCCACGAAGCAGTCGGAAAGCTCCAGCCGGTAGCCGGCCTTGAACACCTGATTGCCGAGCTGGTAATCGTCCGCCAGGTAATCCACCAGCACCGCGAAACCGCCGATTTTCTCGACAGCCTCGCGCCGCACCGCCATGGATGCGCCGAGGGCGAAGGAGAGCCCCTCCAGCTTCAGGGCAGTCATCACGTTGGGGACCATTTCCGTCGTAAAACCGAGGGCCTCCAGGGCACTGGCTGTCCCCTGCACGCTGGAAGTGCGGTAGAGCGACGTCACCAGCCCCACCTGCGGGTCGCTGAACGGAGCGCAGACTTCGCGGAGGAATGATGCAACCACGCGGATGTCGCTGTCGCAGACGATCACAATGTCGTGCTTCGCCTTGGGCCAAGCATTCATAAGGTTGCAGACCTTGTAATTCGGGCCATGGATGCGACGGTCGATGACCAGTTCGATGTCGACATCCGGGAAATCGGCCATGATCCGGTGGATAACGGGGATGGCTGGGTCTTCGGCATCGGCCACGGCAAATACTATCTGATGGACGGGATAATCCTGGCGGCAGAAGGAGGCGAAGTTCTCGTAGCTTTCGGCATCCCTCCCCTTCACCGGCTTGATGATAGTTACAGAAGGAGTGTGGTCGGCAGCAGCGTGCGAACGGCCAAAGTATGAACGGCCGCAGAAGAGCGAAATCAGCGAATACGCCAGCGGCGGCAGGATCAATATCCAGGGGAGGATTGTCGAAAACATCGGAGGCCTCGCATAATGGATGGCTACGGGGGGAATTGTGCGGAGAAACACAAGGGGTGTCAAGGATTTTTGCCGCTGATGTAGACAATCTTCTGCTTGCCGCGCAGACAACTGTTATGGTATTTTTGAAACTTTCCCATGCCACACAAGGAGATGACCATGGCCATAGCCGTCAAGATAGCCGCCTCCATCGAGCGGGCCTCCTGGATCAGGAAAATGTTCGAGGAAGGGGCGCGACTGCGCAAGATCCACGGCGGCGAGAACGTCTTCGATTTCACCATTGGCAACCCGGACGTGGAGCCACCGGAGGAATTCAATGAGGAGTTCCGCAAGCTGGCACTCCATCCCATCCCCGGCATGCACCGCTACATGAGCAACGCCGGCTACGATGAGACCCGCAGCGCCGTTGCCGACGTGCTGTCCGAGGCATCGGGCCTTCCGGTGCAGGGTGCCCACGTCATCATGACCTGCGGTGCCGGCGGGGCGCTCAACGTCGTGCTCAAGACCATCCTCAACCCCGGCGAGGAGGTGATCATCCTCACGCCATACTTCGTGGAGTACAAGTTCTACATCGACAACCACGGAGGGGTGCCGAAAGAAGTCTGGACCGACAGGGAGACTTTCCAGCTGGACATTCCGGCCATCGAGGCGGCCATCACCGACAAGACCCGCGCCATCATCATCTGCTCTCCCAACAACCCGACGGGGGTCATCTACCCGGCGGAGCGACTGAGGGCTCTCGGCGAGATGCTGGAGCGCAAAGAGCGGGAACTGGGGCGGCAAATATATGTCATATCCGACGAGCCGTACGCCCGGATCAGCTACGACGGCAAGCATGTGCCGAACATATTCCCCTTTGTCACCAATGCGGTGATCGTCACCTCCCACAGCAAGGATCTGGCCCTTCCGGGAGAGAGGATCGGCTATCTGGCCGCCAACCCCCGGATGCATGACGTGGAGCAGTTCATGGAGGGTGCGGTCTTCTGCAATCGCGTCCTCGGCTTCGTCAACGCTCCGGCCCTAATGCAGCGGCTGGTGGCAAAGCTCCAGCGCGTCTCTGTGGACATCGGCCTCTACCAGCAGAAGCGCGACCTGCTCTGTGACAACCTCACCAGAATGGGTTTTTCCATGGTCAAACCCGACGGCGCCTTCTACCTCTTCCCCAAATCACCGCTGCCGGACGACGTGGAGTTCGTAAGGCTCGCCCAGCAGCATAACATCCTCCTCGTCCCAGGTGCCGGCTTCGGGGCGCCCGGCTTTTTCCGCATTGCCTACTGCGTGGAGATGGGAATGATTGAGCGGAGCCTGCCGGCCTGGGAGCGGCTGGCCAAGGATGCAGGACTGTTTCGTTAAAATCGAAAAGAATTCTATTGAATAAGATGGGAATGGACATGAAAGACGGAAATTTGACAATCAAGCGCAGGGTTATCATTACCGTAATCGGAATTTTTCTTGCCAGCACGGCGTTGATGGGCTTTTTTGCCTACCGCGGCCAGGCGAACCAGCTCACGGACAGATTCAAGGATCTGGCAAACAATCAGAGCAACCTCTTTCAATCGATATTGAAAGGTGACGCGGATGGCCTTGCCAGGGCCCATTCCGGTCTTACCAAATTGGACAGGCTGCTGGGGCTGTTCGCCGCCGGGAAAAGGGATGAACTTCTGGCAGCGGCCAAGCCGATCTTCGAAGAGATCAAACAGAATAACAACATTACCCACATGTATTTCATCCAGCCTGACGGCACGGTTCTGCTCCGCGTGCACAAGCCGGCCGAGTCGGGCGACAAGCTGAGCAGGGCCACGTTCAAGAAGGCGGCTGCCACAAACCAGCTCGCGGCCGGGATCGAGATGGGAAAGAACTTCTTCTCCCTCCGGAGCGTCCGTCCGGTGACATATGGGGGGAAACCGATCGGCTACATGGAAATAGCCGAGGAGATTGACCATGTCTTCCAGCAGATGAAGGAGATAACCGGCAACGACGTCAGCATCTTTCTTACGGATGATTTCCTGAAGAGCCACCCGACCGATCACAAGAGCGAAAAAGCAGGTAATTTTTCCATGATCTATCCGACCAGCAGAGAGATTACCCTCAAGCTGGCAACAAAGCTCGGCGACAGAATGGCAAGCGGTTTGAAGGAACCGATGGTTTCCGTGGTGAATCTGGACGGGACGAAGTATATGGTGGCAGCAAGCCCGATACAGGACGCTGCCGGCACAACGGTCGGCGTCATCTTTTCCCAGAAGGACGTAACCTCCCTGTACTCCACCATGTGGAAAGGAATCATCGCCAATATCCTCACCTTCGCGGCCATACTGCTCGGCGCATCGGCGCTCCTGTTCCTCTCTGTCAGGAAGAGCCTCCATCTGTTCAATGACCTGAAGCAGCACATCCTCGGCGTGACGACCACATGGGACCTGACCAGGCAGCTGAACGTGGATACCAGGGACGAGATCGGCGAGATGGGGAACGATTTCAATGCCATGACCCGGAAACTCGCGGAGATGGTCGGCAAGACCAAGAAAATCATCGACGAGTTGGGCAGGGTCTCCAGAAACATCCTGGACGCATCCAAGAGCGTGGTCAGCGCCGCGGAGCTCCAGGCAAGCGGCACCCAGGAAACCTCTTCGGCGATAATCGAAATAAATGCATCCACCAAAGGAATCGCCAACGGGGTTGACGGCCTCTCCCTGTCGGCAGCGGAAACCTCTTCCTCGATCCTGGAGATGGCGGCCAGCGTTGAAGAGGTGGTAATTAACGTCGAAACCCTGTCGCAATCGGTTGACGAGGTCAGCTCTTCCATCATGGAAATGGCCGCTTCCCTGCGGCAGATAGACGGCAGCGTCGCCAACCTACTGGAGGCCTCCACCAGGACGGCATCCTCGGTGGCGCAGATGGATGGCTCCATCAAGCAGGTGGAATTCAACGCAAAGGATGCGGCGGCCATTTCCAGCGAGGTCCTCAAAGACGCGGAGACGGGAAAGAAATCAGTTGAGGCCACCATCGCCGGCATCGCCGAAATCAAGCGTTCTTCCGGCATCACCGCGGAAGTGATCGCCACCCTCTCCGAAAAGGCAGGGGACATCGGCGCAATCCTGTCGGTGATCGACGAAGTGGCCGGGCAGACCAACCTGCTCGCCCTGAACGCCGCCATCATCGCTGCCCAGGCAGGCGAACACGGCAAAGGCTTCGCAGTTGTCGCGGACGAGATCAAGGAACTGGCGGACCGGACCAGCAGCTCCACCCGCGAGATAGCTGAAGTTATCAAGGGGGTCCAGAACGAAACCAGCAGGGCAGTGGCAGCGATCACCCAGTCGGAAAAGAGCATTACCGACGGCGAACTTCTGTCCCGGAATTCGGGCGAAGCATTGGCCAAGATCGTTTCCGGAACGAAGAAGGCCAGCGATCAGGTGACGGAAATAGCCCGCGCCACACTGGAGCAGGCCCAGGGGAGCCTGATGATCCGCGAAGCCGCGGAACAGGTTTCCGAAATGGTTGACCAGATCGCCAGGGCCACCGGCGAGCAGAGAAAAGGGAGCGACCTGATCCTTTCTGCGGCAGAAAAGATGAGCGGGTTGACCGCCCAGGTGAGAAACTCCACCCGCGAGCAGAGCAATGTGGGGAACCTGATTGCGAAATCGACCGAAAGCATCACCGACATGATCCGGCGGATAAAGCTCGCCTGCGACGAGCAGAGCCGGGGTAGCGAGCAGATCCTCCACGCGGTCCAGGACATCCAGGAGTCGTCCGGCATCAATCTGGAAGCTGCCAGGGTGATGGACGAGTCCGTGTCGAGCCTTTCCGGCCAGATAAAGACGCTGGAATCGGAAATGGCGGGGTTCAAGGTTGCCGAAGGAGAGAAGCCCCTTTAAACACCCCCACTGAATCCGTGAGGATTGAGTGCAACGGGACGCTCAATCCTCACGGATTCAATCCCCTACCCCACCCGCCGAAGCCCCTCCGCAATCCTTATGGTGCTCCCCCGCCAGGTCGGAAACACCCCAGCCACAGCGCCCACCACAACCGCCGCCGCCATCTGCAATAAAATCGTGACAGGCGAGATCATGAACACCGGGAAGAACTGGGAGAGGTTCACCTCGATCCAGCGGGCTGCCGGAAAAGTCAAGACCACTCCCAGCATCCCTCCAGCAAAAGCGATGGTCAGCGACTCTCCGAAAACCGTCAGGGCTATGTGGAACGGCCCGAATCCCATGACCTTCATTGTGGCGTACTCGGCGATCCGCTCGCGGGCGGTCATTGCCATGGTGTTGGCGGCCACGATCATGATGATCACGATCACCACGTAGGAGACAATCTGGATGGCGATCATGATCGCTTCGGTCATGGCGACAAAGCTGAGCTGGAACGCCTTTTCCGTCTCGGAAAGGGTCTCCGCCAGCGAGTTCTTGAACATGGCATCGATGGTCTGGGCCACCTGCGGCGCCAGCTCAGGCGCGGCCACGCCGACGATGTAGATACCGGCCTGATCTGCCCGGCGCGGAATGGTCCTCTTCATGGTCTCGTTAAGATAGTCCCATTGGAAAATAAACTGGGTCTCGTCGGTGCTCTTCTGTGCGCCATGGTAGATGCCGCGCAGCACGAAGGCCCACTGGCCCGGAAAGATCGTACCCCGCAGGGTGATCTGATCCCCTATTTTCCACCCTTCCTTGGCTGCAAGCTTGCGGCCGACAATCGCACCCCGTCGGTCATGCAAAAAGACCTTCTTCTCATCCTCCGTCAAAACAAACTCGGGATATAGATCCAGGTAGGGTTTAGCTTCAACGGCGAAACTGGGGAAAAAGTGCTTCTCGTCGATATAAATGCCGCCGAACCAGCTTGCCCCAGCCACGCCGGTGACCCCTTCGACCCGGCGGATCCGGTCGCGGTAGGCGATGGGAAGAGGAAATACAAGGGAAATGGCGTTGCGGGAAATGAGACGGGTGGCGGACGAGCTCTCCACCCCCAGGTACCAGAGCCCCACCAGCGTGCGCAGCAGCCCGAAAGCGAGGATAGCCACCGCCACCCCCACGACCGTGAGGATGGAGCGGAGCTTGTGTCGGAAGGCGTTGCGCAGGATTAGTTTCAATAAGAACATAAATAGATTGTTTTTGCCACAGAGTCACAGAGACTCAGAGACTCAGAGATTTCTTCCTCTGTGATTTTCTCCGTGTCTCTGTGTCTCTGTGGCCAGATCTGATTTTCAGGAACTCGTCAAAATCCCCTTCTCCAGATGCCGCACCACGTGCGCCTTTTCGGCAGCCTTCGGGTCGTGGGTCACCATTACTATGGTCTTGCCGAAATCATGCACCAGCCTGTCCATCAGGGAGAGGATTTCTTCCGCGGAGACCCGGTCCAGATCCCCGGTCGGCTCGTCGGCCACGAGGATGGTCGGGTCGGTGACTATGGCCCGGGCGATGGCGACCCTCTGCTGCTGGCCGCCGGAGAGTTGTGAGGGGTTATGGTCCATCCGGTCGGTGAGGTTGACCAGCGCCAGCACCGCCTCCACATGCTCGTGCCGCTCACGGCGGGAGAGGCCGGTAAGCAGGAGCGGCAGCTCCACGTTCTCGAAAGCGGTCAGCACCGGGATCAGGTTGTAGAACTGGAAGATGAAACCCACGTTGGCGGCGCGCCACTTGGCCAGCTCGGCCTCGGAGAGGGCGCCGATCACCACCCCGCCGACCCGGATCGTCCCGCTATCGACGGTATCTATCCCGGCAATCAGGTTCAAGAGCGTGCTCTTCCCCGAACCGGACGGCCCCATCAGCGCCAGGAACTCCCCTTCGGCAATGTCGAAGGAGATGTCCTGCAGCACCGGGATTACCTGACTGCCGCGGCGGTAGGACTTGAAGAGGTTGCGGATTTCGACGATGGGGGATTGTAACATCTATTTTTCCGCCGTCTTTATCTTCCTGCCGTCCTTCAGCTTATCCAGAGGCCGCAGGACTATCCGCTCCCCTGCCTTCACGCCGCTGGTTACTTCCACACTCTCGCCGATGCGGGGACCAAGCGTGACCGGTACGGCGGCCACGCGATCACCCCGGACCACGAAGACGATATCCTTTCCATCCCGCTTTGCCACTGCCACCGGATTGACCGCCGTACGGGGCTTTCGTTCCGCGGGCGCCACCGGCCGCTCCAGGAACGCAACCTTGGCGCTCATCTCCGGCAGGATACGGGGATCGAGGTCAAGGAAGCGGACCTTCACCATAACCGTGGCCTTGCTCCGGTCTGCCGTAGGCACGATGATATGCACCACTCCCCGGAAACGGCTGTCGGGCAGGGCATCAAGCTGGATCTCGCACGGCTGTCCAGGCGTCACCTTCACGAGGTTCGACTCGGAGACATCCACCTCAACCTGGAGCGAGCCGAGGTCGGCCATGGTCACCACCGCTGCCTTGGCATTGGCGGCCGCGCCGATTGGCGTGACAATGTCCCCCAGGTCCGCGTTCTTGGTGAGCACCACTCCATCAAACGGAGCGCGGATCAGGGTGTATTCCACCGCAACATCGGCACCGCGGAGAGCGGCCGTGACGGACTTCAATGAAGACTCGGCCGCCGCTACCGCGGCCTTGGCCTTCCGGAAGCGGGCCTCCGCGGCATCGTACTCCGCCCTGGCCACGATCCCCTGTTCCACCAGGCTCTTCTGCCGGTTATAGGCCAGCTCGGCATCGTGCAATTCGGCCTTGGCCTGTTCCAGGTTGTGGCGCGAGGTCGTGAGATTGGCGGCAGCCTGCTCGCGGGAAGCCACCGCATCCTGGTTCTCCAGGCGTGCCAGAACCTGACCAGCCTTCACCCGACTCCCCTCCTCCACGCCAAGCCACTCCAGCCGCCCGGTGGTCTTGGAAGCGACCGCCGCCTTGCGCTGCGCCACCACATAGCCGCTGGCATTCAGCAGTGTGAAGGTCTGGGAGGGATAAACCTGGGAAACGGTGACCGTCTCCACTTCCACGGCCGGGGCAAAGAACTTTGCCAGCATCAGCAGCACGACGGCCAATGCGACCGCACCTCCCACCCATATCAGGAGTCTCTTCTTACGCGGCCGCGCGGTTTTGAGCGGGCTTTCCTTCTCTATCTTCAGTTTTGAGAGGTCAGTGGGGGGCATGGCGGCATGTCTCCGGACATTTGGTGATCTTTTAGCACATACATAGCACTATTTCGTGCCACTGTGAAGCAGCTCAAATAAAAAAGCGCGGTTTTGGCCGCGCTTTTCAAGGGTCCTATAACTGCGGAAGCTCAGTTTCCGCTCTTCCTGATTATTTTCATGGTCTCGCGCATGAAGGCAGGCAGATCCTGCGGCATGCGGGAGGTGACCAGGTTGCCGTCCACCACCACTTCCCTGTCCTCGTAGAGTGCACCGGCCAGTTTCATCTCGTCGGCCACCGACTTGTAGCAGGTGGCGTAACGCCCCTTCAGAAGGCCAGCGGTTATCAGGGTCTGCGGCCCGTGGCAGATGGCAGCGACCGGCTTGCTCTTCTCGAAGAACCGCCGCGCAATATCAATCGCGCGCTGGCTCCTGCGGACCGCCTCTGGTGCCTTACCTCCGGGAAGAACCAGGGCATCGTAAGCATCCGGCTCCACCTCGTCCAGGGAGATATTCGCCTCCACCTCGTAGCCGTGCTTGCCGGTGATCTTCCCCCGCTTCAGGGAAGCAATGTCCACGCGCGCACCTTCTTCCTTGAAGCGGTAGAAAGGCACCAGCAGCTCCGAATCCTCGAAGTTATCGGCACTGATGATGAGGATGTTCACTTCACCCTCGCCTCGGCAGCCGCCCAATCGATGTTCTTGAAGAACGCCTCGATGTAGTCGGCCCGCTTGAGCCCGTAATCCAGCATGAAGGCATGCTCGAACACGTCCATGATGAGGAGCGGGGCGCAGCCGGCCGGATGGGCCACGTCGTGCTCGTTTACCCAGAAATTTATCAGCCGGCCGCTGGCAGTGTCCTCGTAAAGGACCGCCCAGCCAATGCCGCGCATGGCGCCGGTGGCCCTGAAGTCCTTTTCCCATGCCTCTAAGCTGCCGAAGCTCTCGGCAATCTTCTGGGCCAGTTTTCCCTGCGGAGCGCCCCCCTTGCCGCCGAGGTTCTCGAAGTAATACTCGTGCAGCCGCATGCCGTTGAATTCCCAGCCAAGGCGGCGCTTGAGCTCTGCATACTCCGGTGTAGCGGCCTTCCCTTCCTTTGCCAACTGGTCGAGGGTGTCGAGCACCTTGTTGGTATTGGTCACATACCCCTGGTAGAGGGTGAAGTGGTTTTTCAGCAGGGTTTCGCTGAAGCCCTGCATGCCGACAAGTTTGGCATAATCCTTCGCAGTGTAAGCCATTTTTACTTCCTCCTTTGTGGTTACGGTTCGCAATGCCGCGCTGGCAGCAAGGCGCGACTATTCAAAGGTACCACATAAAGGGAGAAGTGCAACTTTCACCGTTCTTCTATCTCCGCCATCAAAATTTCCACATCCGGCCGCTCCTCCGCAATCCACTCCGCCAGTTGCCGGAGGATGTTAGGACCGGCGGCACGGCTTTCTGTAACGGTGACAAAGGCAATGACGGCGGTGTCGCGGACATCCTGGAGGTCCACCTCGGCGGCGGCCACGTTGAAGCGGTGCCGCGCCCGGGCCAGGATGCTCTTGACGATCCCCCGCTTCCCTTTCAGAGAGTCGGTGGGGAGGGCGAGTTCTATTGTGATGGAGTGAACGTGCATAAAGGCTGTGAGTCGTGAGACGTGAATAGTGAATGAACCAAAGACCGGTGAAGGTGGTTGTGTGCTATTTACCGATCACCAATCACCGATCTCCGGTCCCTGCCTCTAGGATTGGTAATCCACTGCAACCACGGACGAGCAGACACTCTTCATGTGCGGCACCACTTCGCCGGCGTGGTAGGGATGCACCTGGTAGGCCTGTAGAGCGTCCAGGGAATCGAATTTCGTTACCAGCGCCAGGTCGTAGGAACGCTCTGAGCGTATGACGTCCTCCCCAACCTCCAGGTGGCGGAGCAGGTCGATTTTGCCGTCCATGCTGAGGAGCTTGGCCTTGGTCACGGTGATGTTCTCGGTGGTGGGGTTGGTGAGCTTGAAGAAGACGATGTGGGTTACCATTTAATTTCCTCCTTAAAATTCCGCATGCCGCGGGGTACGCGGGAACGGTATGACGTCGCGGATATTTTCCATCCCGGTGAGATACATGATGAGCCTCTCGAAGCCGAGGCCGAAGCCGGCGTGAGGGCAGGAACCCCATCGGCGGGAATCGAGGTACCACCAGATGCCGTCAGGGTCCATCCCCACCTCTTCCATGCGCAGTGTCAGGAGATCGAGCCGCTCCTCGCGCTGGCTCCCGCCGATTATCTCCCCTACCCGCGGCACCAGCAGGTCCATGGCGGCGACGGTCTTGTCGTCGTCGTTCTGGCGCATGTAGAAGGCCTTGATGAACTTGGGGTAGTTGACGATGAAGACCGGCCCCCCAACCACCTGCTCGGTGAGATAACGCTCGTGCTCGGTCTGGAGGTCGAGTCCCCATTCCACCGGGTACTCGAATGCAACAGGCGCCTTTTTCAGCCGCTCGATCGCCTCGCCGTAATCCATCATGGCGAAGGAGGCATTGGCGACGGCTTCGATGCGCGAAATCAGCCCCTTCTCGATCTGCTGGTCGAAAAAGGCCATGTCCTCGCCGCATTCATCCAGGGCCGCGCGGCAAAGGTACCTCATGAACTCCTCGGCCAGGGCCGCGTCCCCCATCAGGTCGCAGAAGGCCATTTCCGGCTCGATCATCCAGAATTCGGCGGCGTGGCGCGGGGTGTTGGAATTCTCGGCCCGGAAGGTGGGACCAAAGGTGTATATGTCCGAGAAGGCCATGGTGAAAAGTTCTCCCTCCAGCTGGCCGCTGACGGTGAGGCCGGTCGACTGGGCGAAGAAGTCACGGGAAAAATCCACCTCGCCGTCGACGAGCGGCGGGCTCTCGGCAGGCAGGGTGGTGACGCGGAACAGCTCTCCCGCCCCCTCGCAGTCGCTGGAGGTGATGATCGGGGTGTGGACATAGACGAACCCCCGCTCGCTGAAGAAACGGTGCACTGCCTGGGCCAGCCTGGACCGCATCCGGAACACGGCACCGAAGGTATTGGTGCGGGGACGGAGGTGGGCAATGGTGCGCAGGTACTCGAAGGAGTGACGCTTCTTCTGGAGGGGAAAGCTCTCGTCGGCCGCACCGACGATCTCCACGGATTCGGCCTTCAACTCGAAGCGCTGCCCGGCGGCCGGAGAGTCGACCAGAGTGCCTTTAACCCGCAAGGCGCTCCCGGTGCCGAGTTTCTCCACCTCGGCATAGTTTGCCAGGGACGGTTCGCAGACCACCTGGAGCGAGGCAAAGCAGGAGCCGTCGCTGAGGGCGATGAAGGTTACCCCCTTGCCGACGCGAACCGTCCGTGCCCAGCCGGCTACCGTGATCTCGGCGCCAGCTTTCTCGTCGCCCAAGACATCCTTGATCCTGGTTCTAACCATGTAAATCCCTTTCGAAATCAACAAGACAATCAACGCAAAGACGCTACGACGCAAAGGAAAAACTTAACCTGCAACATGTTGTTCCTGGCGCCTTTGCGCCTTTGCGTTAAAAATTCTCAAAGGCTTGGTTGCCTTTGCCCAAGAAAATTCGTATATTTCCCGACAAGGAGGAGGCAATGCAACGAATCAGCCTAACCATTATATGCATGCTGCTCGGTTTTTCCACTGTTTTCGCGGGGAACTCTGAGAAAAACTTCGGGGGAGTGGGGATCGACGGCGTTCCGCATGCCGACGGGCAGATCGAGGTCCGCCAGATTGTAGTCGGCGGACCTGCGCAGCAGGGGGGAATCAAACCGGGGGACGTGATCGTCAGCATCGACGGTAAAGCAACTCGGGGGAGCGATTTCCAGCAGATGGTGGACCGGCGACTGCGCGGCAGAGCCGGAACAAAGGTAATGCTTGTTGTCCACCACCCCGGAGAGAAAAAACTGCGCCGCATCACGCTGACGCGGCGGCAGTTGGTAACGGCAGGCGCTGGGCGCTAGCACCATGTTACGTTGATTTTCATGATTAGCACTGATCTTCCGCTGAACCCTTCTCCATGAGGGAGAAGGTGGCCGAAGGCCGGATGAGGGGGCAGCAGTCCCGATTAATCCACCATATCCCCCTCACCCTAGCCCTCTCCCTCAGGGAGAGGGGACTGTTTGAAGACATAGCGGGAGATTGGCTCTAATCATTGTTGGGCAAAGGCGGTTTCATGCCGTGCCCAACATGGCCGCCGTTTCCGTTGGGCACGCTATGCTTTGCCCAACCTACCTGACGATGTTCCTATTTTTTCTCCGCCACCTTGGGCGTATGCTCGTCAATCAGCTTGCGCAATTCATCCTTCTTCTTCGCTCCGAAGATTACCTTGCCGTCGGCGAGAACGATGGAGGGGGTCATGGCGAGGCCCAGTTCATTGGCCAGCTTCTTGGCGGACTTTCCGTACTCGCTGCCGCAAGCATCTTTCTCCAGGCTTTTCTTGGCAAAGCTGTCTTCCAGCATTTGCAGGGCCCGCTCCATGTTCTTCTTGGACGCGCAGACAATGGCGTCGGTCTTCCAGAGCGAATCGGGGTGGATATCCAGGGGATAGAGGAAGATATAAACCAGAAGATCCTTGTCCTCCTTCACCATGGCGGTGAGCTCTTCATGGAATTTGGCGCAGAAGGGACACTCCGGATCGGTGAAGACGTAGAGCTTGCGCGTGCCGTTGCGGTTCCCCATGACAAGCGCGTTATCCAGCGGAATGGCCGCCACGTTCACTTGCTTGCGGTCCTCTAGCTGCTCGCGTGTCACGTCCCGCTTGCGTCCCACATCGATGATCGCGCCGCTGACCACGTACTTCTTGGAATAATCGACGTAGACCACCCCGTCGTCCTTACCCTTCTTGATAAAAACCTGGAACAGCCCCCGCACAGGCGCCGGGGCAACATCCACGACATTGATGTCGGGCGCCAGCTCCTTGAGCAGGCCCTGCGCCTCCTCCTTCTTGAACGAATGGCACGCGGCGCAGTCGCTGCCGCATCCCTCGGCACCTGCCCCGAAGCCGCTGGCTGTCCCTGCAATAAACGCCAGGGGAATAACAAGACCTATCACGCTGAATACGGACTTTATCACTTATCGCACCTCACAGATTAAGAATTGGACACCCTATTTTTACAATTTTCACCCATAATTTCAATGATAAATTGTATTCATTGACACTACGGAAACTAATCGTTATTTTCATCATATGGAAAATTCACGCATCGACCAGTCATGGGAAGACCTCTGCCACCGCTGCGGGCTCTGCTGCTTTGAAAAGTACGAGACCGGCACCGGCACCATATTTTATACCCAGACCCCGTGCCGCTATCTGGATGTGGTCACCAGGGAATGCCGGATCTACGAGAAGCGTTTCGAGATAAACCCGGAATGCGTCAAGCTGACGCCGGAACTGGCAGCATCCCTTCCCTGGCTACACGGCGACTGCGGGTACAAAAAAGAGCGCAGGCCATAGGCTATAGGCTGGAGGTTCAAGATTTACTCCAGCCTACAGTCTACAAGCCTATAGCCTGATTACAATTTACAAGGAGCATAGACAGCATTGACTGACACACAAGCAAACACGACCCAGCTCACGATTATCAAAGGGGGCAAACTCTCCGAGAAAGAGTTTCTCGCCCTACCGTTCAACGAGAAGGTCGGCTACCTGAAAAAGCTATCCCCCAAGGCAATACTGGACATGATAACCGCCGACCCGGAAGGCAGGCGCCTTACCTGCGCCCTCATCCCCCAGGAGCTTTTCTGGACCATCAAGGAAATCGGTGAGCAGGACGCCATGGAACTCATCGATTACGCTTCACCTAAACAGATCGCCTTTTTCCTCGACATGGAGGTATGGATAAAGTGGAACTATTCCAGGGAAACTGGAGTCGAGTGGCTGGAACGTCTCCTGGAATGTGGAGAAGCTAAAATCGTCGAGACTATCCCACAACTTGACCTGGAATTGCTTCTCCTCATGTTCAGGAAAGAGATCGAAGTTGGCGGCGGAGTCGGCGAGCTGGTCACAGACGAAGAACGACTCACTCCATGGGACCACTCCTTCGACAACATCTATTACATCACCTTTCTCCACAAGGAGTCATCCCAGCTGGTCGCAAAACTGCTGGACATCCTGTTTCGCCGTGCGAGAAATCTCTACCTCGGCCTGATGGAAGGGGTGAAGAACGAAATGGATAGCGAACTGGAGGACCAGGCCTTCCGCTCCAGATCGGGAAGACTCGCCGACCTCGGCTTCCCCGAACTGGACGACGCGCTTGCCGTCTATGCGCCCCTCGATCCCGCGAGTTTCGCCCCGGCCCATGCAAAAGAGCCTGTTTACGGAGTGGTCGCTCCCCCCGTTCCCGTGCACCTTGTGGAAGGGACCCTGCTGGAGCGTATCTTGTCCAGAGGTGTCTCGGAAACGGTGCTGACCGAGTTGAACTACCTTCTCAACGCGGCCCTGGTGGCGGAGCAGGTGCAGTTTTCCGACACCGGAGCCATGACGACAGTTTTTCAGCGCGTCTATGGCTATCTCAACATCGCCCTGGAGCATCTGAGCGGAAATGACGAAGCCAGGGCAACGGTGATTGTTGAAGGGGAATACCTCAAAAGACTGTTCCAACTCGGCTTCGGCCTCGTCACTCGCCTGCGGCACGAGGCGAAACGCCTCCGGCGTGAGCGTGATGATTTCAGCTATGCCTCGGGAAAAGTGCTGGAAGGGCTCTCGACCCCGCGCCCCAGGTTTTACCGGGGCCTTGACCCGGACAAGGCCGACGCCTATCGCGAGTTCAGGATATTGGACGATGTGCGGGTGATGGATGAATTCCTGAAACACATTTGACACGTAATCCGTAGGGGCAATCCATGCATTGCCCCTACACCACCCGCCCGATCACCTTCTCCCGCACCACCTCCGTCACCTCCACGGCAACCTCGGTATTGACCAGCGTTTCATCGCCCGCCAGCAGAACCGGAATGTAGTTGCGCGACAACCCGGTCAGCATGCCATCCTCATTCTTCCCCTGAATCAGAATCAGCAGTTCTTTCCCCAGGAAGCTCCGGTAATAGGCGCGGCGCTTCAGCTCGGAGAGGCGCCGAAGCGCCTTGGCCCGCTCGCGGATAACCGCGGGATGAATATGGTCGGGCATGGTGGCGGCCGGCGTCCCCTCCCGAGGCGAGAACGGGAACACGTGGAGATAGGCAAGGGGGAGAGAATCGAGAAAATGGTAGGTGTTTTCGAACTCCCGCTCCGACTCGCCGGGGAATCCGGCTATGATGTCGGTGCCGAGGCATATGCCGGGAATCGCCTCCACAAGCCGCTGCATAAGATCACGATAATAGCCCGTGGAATACCGGCGGTTCATCAGGCCCAGGACGTGATTATCGCCGCTCTGTAGCGGGATGTGCATGTGGGGGCAGAGGATGCGCGAGGATGCGAAATAACTGACCATCTCCTCCGGGATCTCCAGCGGCTCCACCGAGCCGATCCGGAGCCTCTGGACAAGGTTTAGCTCCTCGACGGCCTTCAGAAGGTCGAGGAGGGTGCGGCCCTGCTCCAGGTCGAGGCCGTAGCCGCCGAGGTGGATGCCGGTCAGTACCACCTCGCGGAAACCTTGCGCGCTAAAGGTGGCGATCCCCTTCAGCGCGTCTTCGAACGGCACGCTGCGGCTCCTCCCCCGGGCATGGGGAACGATGCAGTAGGAACAGAAGGCATCGCAGCCTGTCTGGATCTGGAGAAACGCGCGGGTGTGCTCCGCGAAAGTCTCAAGGGAAACAACACCACCGTCGCTCTCCAGCGAGATGTCCGAAACCAGCACTTGTGGCGTGTCGCTCAGCTCCCGCAAAAGCCCGACAATCCCCTTCTTCTCCGCATTGCCCATTATCAGGCTCACCCCCGGCAGCTCTTTCAGCTCCTCGGGCGCGATCTGGGCATAGCAGCCGGTCACGACGATCTGCGCCGCGGGGTTCAACCGGACCGCACGCCGAATCAGCTTGCGCGACTCGGCATCGGTTTTGGCCGTTACCGTGCAGGTATTGATGATATAGACATCCGCCGACTCGTCGAACGGCACCATGCTGTACCCCTCGCCGGCCAGGGCCTCGTGCATGGCCGCGGATTCGAACTGGTTGGTCTTGCAGCCAAGCGTTGTGATCGCAACGGTTTTCATGTTTTACCGCATCTCTCCGGTCCCCGGTCCCTGGTCCCCAGTCCCCGCCTTATCAATCCAGCCGCCCCCCAGGACCTCGTCCCCCCGGTAAAAGACCACTGCCTGGCCGGGGGTAACCGACTTTTCCGGAGAATCGAAACGGACCTCTACGCGATTTCCGTGTAGGATGGTCACAGTGCACGGCACCGGCGAATGGCGGTAGCGGATCTTGCAACTCGCCTCGACCGTCTCTCCGGCGGGCGGAGTGATCCAATTCACCTCGCTGGCCGTCAACCCGGAAGTATACAGCTCCTGTTTCGTCCCTACGATAACCTCATTCCGCTCGGCGTCGATACCGGTCACATAAAGCGGCTCGGGATGGGAGATGCCGAGCCCACGCCGCTGGCCGATGGTGTATCGGTAGGTCCCGTCGTGACGGCCGAGCTTTCTGCCGCTCTTGTCGACGATATCGCCAGAGAGGCGCCCCTGCCCCCGCTCCTCCTCCAGGAAACGGACATAGTCGTCATCGGGGACGAAGCAAATCTCCTGGCTCTCGCTCTTTTCCGCGACCCGCAGCTTGTTTCGCGCCGCGATCTCCCGCACCTCCGGCTTGGTCATCCCGCCGAGCGGAAACAGGGTGTGAGCCAGCTGCTCCTGGGTAAGGGTGAAGAGGAAATATGACTGGTCCTTGCCTGGGTCGGCCCCCTTGAGAAGGTGCAACAGGCCGTCGCTTTCACGCTCGATCCGGGCGTAGTGACCGGTGGCAATGTACTCCGCCCCCAGGTCCCGCGCCTTGGCGAGCAGAAGCTCGAACTTGAGCCGCTGGTTGCAGCGTACGCAGGGATTGGGTGTGCGGCCGCGGAAATACTCGTCGACAAAGTCGTCGATGACATGCCGCCGGAACTCTTCCTCGAAGTTTACCACGTAAAACGGGATGCCGATCTGCTCTGCCACGCGCCGGGCATCGTAGATGTCATCCAGGGAGCAGCAGGTGCCGAACTTCTCCCCTTCCTTAGCCACAAAGGTTGAATAATCCCAGATCTGCATGGAGAGGCCGATGACGTCGTACCCCTCATCCCTGAGGAGAAGGGCCGCCACGGACGAATCCACCCCGCCGCTCATGGCGATCACCACGCGCTTTTTCTTATTGTCTCTTACCATTCACCATTCACCATTAGGCCCATGCATTGTTGGGTCATTCACTTTTCACCGCTTTTGCGCAGCCTCTCCACGATCCCCGGCAAGACCTGAAGGACCCGGTCCACCTCCGTGGCGCTGTTCCCCCACCCCAGCGAAAAGCGGAGCGAGCCGCGCGCCAGAACCGGATCGATTCCCATGGCTGCCAGCACCGGCGAAGTCTTCAGCGCTCCTGAGCTGCACGCCGAGCCGGACGAAACGGCTATCCCTTCCAGGTCAAGGCTGAGAAGGAGCGAATCGGCCTCCACCCCCGCAAATGAGATGTTGAGCGTATTGGGGAGCCGCTCTTCCCTGTGGCCGTTTATCCTCACATCGGGTATACGCGACATGATTCCCTGCTCCAGCCGGTCTCGCAACTCTGCAATGCGCGCCGACTCGCTCGCCATTTCCTGCATCGCCAGCTCGCAGGCCTTGCCGAAGGCGACGATGCCAGCTACATTCTCAGTACCGGCGCGGCGGTTTCGTTCCTGGGAGCCGCCGTGAATGAGGGGATGGAGTTTTGCACCCTTCCTGGCGATCAGCGCCCCCACCCCCTTCGGGGCGCCGAGCTTGTGTCCGGAGAGGGCAAGCAGGGTCAACTGGTTCCCCTTGAAATCGATGGGTACCTTACCCGCTGCCTGGACCGCATCACAATGAAAATAGACCTTGTACCGCGCCGCGATCTCCCCGATTGTTCCCACGGGGGAGAGCACGCCGGTCTCATTGTTGGCATGCATGACGGAAACGAGGATGGTGCGCGGCGTTATGGCAGCCTCCAGGGCCGCCGGGTCAAGCATCCCCTCCCGGTCAACATCGAGCAGCGTTATCTCGTACCCCTGGTTCTCCAGATAGAGACAGGTGTTGAGGACCGCCGGATGCTCCACCCGGGTGGTGATGATGTGGTTACCACGGTCGCGCTGGGCCGCGGCGACTCCCTTGAGCGCCATGTTGTCCGCCTCCGAGCCGCAGGAAGTAAACACCACCTCGGAGGGATCGCAGTTCACCAGGGCCGCCACCTGCTCCCGCGCGGCATCCACGGCTCCTTTGACAGCACGACCCGCCCAGTGGATGCTGGACGGGTTGCCGAAATGCTCACGGTAATAAGGAAGCAGCGCCTCCAGCACCTCCGGCCGGACCGGAGTCGTGGCGTTATGGTCCATGTAAATCATAGGCATCCTTCAAAAGCGAGAATTAAAAGACGAGAGTGTAAAGCGAGAGTTAACAGCGTAAGAGTGAAGCATTGTTTCGCGTCTCACTTTCGCTTTTTTCTCTCGCATCAAACTCTCGCTCCTTACTAGCGCTTCTCCTCCCCCCTGGCCTCCCTCACCAGGTCCGCCAGTGTGATCGAGTCGAGAAACCCCCTGATCCGCTCCCCCAGCCCCTGCCAGACCATGTGCGTCACGCAGACATCACCCCTGGTGCACCCTTTTTTCCCTTCATCCATGCAGGCAACGGGCGCCAAGGGCTCTTCCACGAGGGTGACGATCTCCCCCAGCCTGATGCTGGCGCTGTCCCGGGCAAGCAGGTAGCCTCCACCGGGGCCGCGGACACTGAGGACCACCGCACCCTTCTTCAGCCTGTGAAACAGCTGCTCCAGATAGTTCAGGGAGATATTCTCCCGGGAGGCTATCTCTCTAAGGGAGACCGGCGAGCCGTTGGAATTGAGGGTCAGGTCCACCATGGCCCGCACTGCGTATTGTGCCCTTGTTGATAAGCGCATGAATAGTCCCTGTGAAGCTTTAAGTAGCTGACAGCCGTTTTTTCAGCGCCTCGTGTTCGGCTGTCAGTGCGTTCAGTTTGCGTTCCAGCTCGCGGATCTGGTCGAACAGGCAGGAGATTGCCTTGGCCTCTGGATCGGGAAGCTTGCCGTGCTCAACATCGGCCTTTTCCAGAGGGGTGTCGGCCATCATGACTATCCGTCCCGGAATCCCTACCACCGTGGCATGGGCAGGAACCTCTTTGACCACCACGGAATTGGAGCCGATCTTGCTCCCCTTGCCCACGGTAAAGGGCCCAAGCACCTTGGCTCCGGAACCTATCACCACGTTGTCCTCGATGGTGGGGTGGCGCTTCACCTTTTCCAGACTGACTCCGCCGAGGGTAACACCGTGATACATGGTGACGTTGTCGCCGATCTCTGCGGTCTCGCCTATTACCACCCCCATGCCGTGATCGATGAAAAACCTTCGGCCGATCGTGGCACCCGGATGTATCTCGATGCCGGTGAAAAAACGGCCGAGATGGGAGATCAGGCGGCCGGCGAAATGGCAGTTGCGCGTCCAGAACCAGTGGGCGACGCGATGAAACCAGACTGCGTGCAGCCCGGGATAACAAAACAGGACCTCGAAAGCGCTCCGCGCAGCAGGGTCCCGCTCGAACACCGACTGAATGTCTTCCCTCATCCTAGCAAACATAATAGCCCTCCGCTATCAGGTGTTGTGCCGTACGCTTCTACCAGTAGCATACCTTACTATTATTGTCAACTATTAACCTGTCTCCACAAACAGCAAAGCCTTTCCGGAGAGCGCCGGAAAGGCTGTTTAAGCTGGAACGATCGTTTGAATGAATCAGGCGCTGCCGACTGGAAGGGAGAAGGTGAAGCGGCTCCCGCGGGAAAGCTCGCTGGCGACCCATATCCGGCCATTGTGCGCTTCCACGAGCCGCTTGCAGATCGGCAGTCCAAGGCCGCTTCCAGGCCTGGTCTCGTCAGGTTCGAGTTGGTAAAATTCGTCGAAGATCCGGGCAAGATACTCCTGTGGAATACCGGAACCGTTGTCCGTAACCGACACGTGGACTTCCTCGCCAGCCCGGTCAACAAGAATGCCTATGGTCCCACCCTCGGGGGTGAATTTCATGGCGTTGCCGATCAGGTTGGTGAGCACCCTCTCGATCTTCTCGCGGTCAAAGCAGGCGCGTATGTTATCCTCGGTTGCATCCATCACAAGGACCAACCCCTTCTGGCTGGCAAACGGGGCAAAAACCTTATAGACATCACGGATCGGCTCCATCACGTCTTTTTCTTCCAACTTCAGCTCCAGCTTCCCGGATTTCATCCTCGCGAGGTCGAGCAGATCCTCCACAAACTCCATGATCATCTCGGTTCCCTGGATGGCCGCGTTAATGTATTCACACTGCTGCTCGCTCAGGTTCTCCATCCCCAACTCCCTGACCAATGTTGAATAGCCGTGGACCACGGTGATGGGGGTGCGCAGCTCATGGGCAGCAGTGTTGATGAATTCGGACTTGAGACGATCGACATCCACCAGCCGGGCGTTCGCCTCACGCAGGTCATACTCCCGCTTCCGTTCCTCGGTAACGTCCATGAAGGATATGATGCAATATTGCCCGAGGAGCCGGTGGCCGCTGACAGATACCTGCACGCACCGCTTCTCCCCCGCCGGACTTGTGATTATAAGATCGAGCTTTTTCTTGTAACCGCGCCCCAGAAAGAAATTGATATGGTTTTCCAGAGTTTCAGGGAGGCTCTCTTCGGCCAGAACATCCTGCAACGTCAACTTTACGGCCTCGTCCCTTTCATAACCGAAAATTTCAAGGGCACCCATGTTCACGTAAGCTATCTCACCGCGGACGTTTACCGCCATGAGTCCTTCTGACGCATGCTCGAAGAGCGACTCGTACACTTCCTTTGCCCGCAACTCCTCCTCTATCCTGCTCTTTGCTTCGCGGAGCTCGAACGACTCGTCCCGGATCAGCTCGAAAAGACGGGCGTTCTTGAGAGCATTGGCAGAGACATTGGCCACAAGCTGGCAGAAACGGATTTCGCGGTCGGTGAAAGCAGGCCTGTTCCGCACGGTGCGGAGCATCAGGGTGCCGATCACCTCGCTCTGGTATATGACCGGCAAAACAAGGATGGTGTTGAAGTCGAGGTGCGCCAGATTTTCCCTGACATCGTTCAACAAGGGATGGGTCTGCGCATCCTCGATCAGGACCGTTTTCCCTGTGCGGATGACCTCGCGGATTTCCGGGTAGCGCTCAAGACTGATCTTCAGGCCATTGAGCGTTGAGTTGTCGCTGGAGGCGAGCACCAGCCCGTATCTCTCGCCTTCATGGACCCGGGCGATGGAGCAGCGCTCCACGTGTATGTTGGCCGCAATCTTGTTTACTATTATCCGGAGTATTTCGGCAGTATTAAGGGTGGAAGTGAGCGCCTGGGAGATTTCCAGGAGCGTTTCCAGTTCCCTGGTCTTCTCCTCTGTTTCAGCCAGGATATCGCGACGCTTCAGGTTTGCCCGGACCTTGCTCCGAAGTTCCGCTGCCGAGAGCGGCTCGCACATGAAATCATCAGCCCCGGCTTCGAATGCAGCATCGATTGACACTGCGTCGGTGCGGGAGGAAACAGCAATCACCGGGATGGCACTGGTCACAGAGAGGGACCTGATCCTGCGGCAGGCATGCACACCTTCGTCGCAGGTGAAATCCACCAGGATCACATCCGGCTTAGCAGCAACGGCATGCTCCAATGCCGCGTCCAACTGCAGAGCATGTTCGACTTCAACCCCTGAGGAGGCCAATGCGCCCCGCACCTGCCGGACCATATTTGACGCCTTGTCGATGACAAGGACTTTTTTACCATCCATGCGCCCCGCTCCGGACTATTCCTTAAAACTGATATAGCATAGCAACATGCATGCCAGCAAAAACCATCAAAACTGTCAGGTTTGCATCAGGCATGTTGCACCATCACGACTGGCGGGGACAAATGAGCAATAAAAAAGGCATGGAATGACCATGCCTTGTAAAATATCTCTACGTGGTGCCCGGGACCGGACTCGAACCGGTACACCGTTGCCGGCGAGGGATTTTAAGTCCCTTGCGTCTACCAATTCCGCCACCCGGGCCGATTTGCCTGCACCTTTATCAGGTTGTGAGTTTTCCCTTGCATTCGCGCCGGGATAGTCGAGTGAAATCCTTGCGCAATAAAACTGCTTCAGGGTGTTGCCGGAGAGGAAACGCAGGATGAAACTACCCGCGTTATCACCGAAACGTTACGTAAAAATAACGGTTTTCCTGCCCGGGCTAAAGATCGTTGACCCTCTCCCGCAGTTCCTTGCCGGTCTTGAAAAACGGGGTCTTCTTCGAGGGAATGGAGACCCTTTCCCCGCTCTTGGGGTTGCGTGCCTCACGCGGACCCCGTTCGCGGACCGTGAAGCTGCCGAAACCGCGAATCTCGACCTTGTCCCCGTTCTGCAGCGCGTCCTGAATGCTGTCAAACACAATATTTACTATAGTTTCGGCCTCTTTACGCGTAAGCACACCGTTGGTTTCAGCCAGTTTCTCCGCCAGTTGACTCTTAGTCATAACCTGCCACCTCACGCTGCTCCGAATATGCCGGATATCAAAAGATTGTTGTCTATTCGCCTTCGCCGTTTTTCTTCAGTTCCTGAAGCAGCGCGCCAAGATTGGAGGTCGCTTCACCCTGGGAACCGAGATAAGAGGCTATCTCCGCCTTCTCCTTGGCAACCTGCAACGCCTTGATCGAAAGCCCGATCTTACGCTCTGCCGCGTCAACACTCAGCACAACGGCTTCGATCTCATTCCCCACTGCAGTGAAATCTTTCGGGGACTCGACTTTCTCCGTGGAGAGCTCGGAAACGTGAATCAGTCCTTCGATTCCCTCCTCGATTTCTATGAAAACTCCGAAATCGGTGATGGAAGTAACCTTACCCTTCACCCTGGTGCCCGGCTTGTACTTCGCCGGTATCAGGCTCCAGGGGTCCGGCTCCAGCTGCTTGATCCCCAGCGACAGTCTCTCGTTCTGGACGTCTATATTGAGCACCACCGCCTGAACCACGTCACCTTTCTTGAATATCTCGGAGGGGTGCTTGATCCGCTTGGTCCAGGAGATGTCCGAAACATGCACCAGGCCGTCGATCCCCTCCTCGATGCCGATGAAGGCCCCGAAATCGGTGATGTTCTTGATTTCCCCCTCTATCTTCGTGCCGACCGGGTATTTCTCGCCGATCACGGTCCAGGGATTCACCATGGTCTGCTTCAGGCCGAGGGATATCCGGCGGTTATCAACATCCACACCGAGTACCAGGGTCTCCACTTCCTCGCCGACAGTGAGAACGGAAGAGGGATGCTTGACCCGACGGGTCCAGGACATTTCCGATACATGGATGAGGCCCTCGATGCCATCCTCAAGGGCAACGAAAGCACCGTAATCGGCCAGGCTGACCACCTTGCCCCGAACCCGGGAACCAATCTGGTACCGGTCCTGCACGCCGACCCAGGGGTCGGGCTGAGCCTGCTTGAGGCCGAGGGAAATTTTCCCCTTCTCCCGGTCGTACTTAAGGACTTTCACCTTCAGCCGCTCGCCAACCTTGATCTGCTCCGAAGGATGCCCCAAGCGTCCCCAGGAAATGTCGGTAACGTGCAGAAGCCCGTCTATGCCTCCAAGGTCGACAAAAGCCCCGTAATCGGTGATATTCTTGACAACCCCTTCCAGTATCTCCCCTTCGGAAAGGCGAGAAAGGGTCTGCTCCTTCAACTTGTCGCGCTCTTCCTCGAGAAGCACCCGGCGCGAAAGCACAACGCTGCCGCGCTTGCGGTTAACGGTCATGATGCGGAACGTGAATGTCTGACCGAGCAGTTTGTCCAGATTGCCGACCGGCCTCAGATCTACCTGGGAAGCAGGAAGAAATGCAGGCAGGCCGATATCGACAGTCATGCCACCCTTGATCTTTCCGACGATCTTCCCTTCAATGGTGCCCCCCTCGCCGCCAGCCGCCTCGACCTTGTC
Source organism: Geobacter sp. (assembly GCA_016177775.1). Lineage (GTDB taxonomy): Bacteria > Desulfobacterota > Desulfuromonadia > Geobacterales > Geobacteraceae > JACOUQ01. The sequence continues at coordinate 61,365 of JACOUQ010000015.1, read as the reverse complement.
CCATGCCTTTACCCGGTCAGCCTTGTTCTTGGAGAGGACCAGATACCCACGGACACTGTCCTCGCGCTCGAAGAGAACCTTAACTTCGTCGCCGACCTGAACGGTCACCTGGCCGTTTTCGTCCATGAACTCGGAAACGGGAACGCGCCCCTCGCACTTGAACCCCACGTCGACCATGACGTAATCGGACCCGACATGGGCCACCACACCGGTCACTATCTCGCCGGACTTCAAGGTAACAAGGCTGCTCTTGAACAATTCCTCGAATTCGCTGCTTTCCTCGGTCGCTTCAAACTCGTCGTCCATATCCTTGAAGCGTTTGATCGGCTTATCGCCGGCTGTCGACTTTCTGCTCTCTTCCATTAAACGCCTTACCCCCATGATGGTCATGTACAAAGAAAAATCGGGTCAATCTAACACATCTTTCATGCAAACTCAATCGATTTAATCATTCCCCATGAGCTTGAGACGTTCGATCACCTCGTCAATGATCCACATCGGGGTGGAAGCCCCGGCTGTAACCCCAATTTTTGTGACCCCGGTGAACCATTCCTGCTTGAGCTCGGCAGCGGTTTCGATGTGGTGGGTCTTGGGGAGGAGCTCTTTGCAGACTTCGGCAAGACGGCGGGTATTCGCGCTGTTGAACCCGCCGATGACGATCATGCAATCCGCCTTCCGGGCCAGCTCCTTCGCCTCCTCCTGCCGGACGGCCGTGGCATCGCAGATGGTGTTGAAGACCCTGATCTCGCCCCCCTTCATGAGGCATTCCTTGACCACGTTCTTAAGGTTTTCGAACGACTGCGTGGTCTGGGCGACTATCCCTACCTTCCCCATCCGCGGGAGCTGGCCTGCTTCTTCGCCGGAACCGACCACGTAGACTTTGCCGGTGGCGTAGGAAACGATCCCCTGTACCTCGGGATGATCGGCGTCCCCCACGACCACCACATCGTAACCGGCCTGCGACAGGCTCTTCACATGCTCCTGCGCCTTCTTTACGAACGGGCAGGTGGCATCGATGATTTCGAGTTGCTTTCTGACCGCCTCCTCCAGTTCCTCGGCGGTCACTCCGTGGGAGCGGATGATGATGGTGCCGTTATCCAAGGTGGATAGGTCATCTAGAAGGCCAACCCCCATCTCCTTCAGCTTCTGGACTACCTGCGGCGAATGGATGATCGGCCCGAGGGTGAAGGTTTCCCCCCCCTTGTCCGCCGCCTCGAAGGCCATCTGAGTGGCCCGCTTCACGCCGAAGCAGAAGCCGGCGCGTTTTGCGAGAATTATTTCCATGAAAAACCTCAAGGTTATAGGCTGTAGACTGTAGGCTGTAGCAACGACTAAAAACCTACAGCCTAAAGCCTACAGCCTGCTTTTAATTACTTTCTCCATCTCCGCCAGCACCTCCTCTATGGAGAGGACCGTGGAGTCAAGCTCTATTGCATCGTCCGCCTTGCGCAGCGGTGCATGCTCCCGGTTACTGTCCTGCTCGTCACGCCTCGCCACCTCGGCAATGGTCCGGTCGAGAGAAACGTCCTCCCCCTTGGCCTTCAACTCCTCGTAGCGCCGGCGGCCCCGCTCTTCCACAGACGCGGAGAGGAAGAATTTCACGTCCGCATCGGGAAAGACCACGGTTCCGATGTCCCGCCCCTCCAGGACGACCCCGCCTTCTTTTCCCATCTCGCGCTGCATGCGGGTCATGATCTCCCGCACCACCTTGCGGGAAGAGACCTCGGAGGTAAGAAGGCTGATCTCGGGGGTGCGGATCGCGTCGGAAACGTCCTCCCCGTTGGCGATCACGCGGTATCCGCCGTTGCTGCGCTCGAAGACGATGGCAACGCCGATGCATACGCGCTGAAGCGCCTCCTCGTCATCGAGGGAAATCCCCGTCCGTTTCACCACCAGGGCCAGTGTCCGGTACATGGCGCCTGTGTCGATGTTGATGTAACCCAGCCGCTGGGACAGCAGCTTGGTGATGGTGCTCTTGCCGGCCCCCGACGGGCCGTCGATAGCGATGATGATCCCTTTTTGCCTGCCGTGACTCATCTGGCAGCCACCTGCTCCAACAGGGCAATAAAATTCGGAAAAGAAGTGGCGATGCACTCCGTGTCGCTGACTGTGATCGGCCCGGTCGCCGCCAGCCCGCCGATCAGCATCGACATGGCGATGCGGTGGTCACCGAAGCTGTCCACGCTGCATCCTTGCAGTCGCTCCACGCCGTTGATCTCCATGCCGTCCTCGGTCTCGGCCACATCAGCTCCGGCGGCCCGCAGGTTCTGCGCCATTGCCGCGATCCGGTCGGTCTCCTTGACCCGCAGCTCTTTTGCGTCGCGGACCACGGTCCGCCCTTCGGCCAAGGCCGCGGCCACGGCTATGACCGGAAACTCGTCGATTGCCCGCGGCACAACCTCGCCGCCAATCTCGATCCCCTTCAGCCGCGACGACTTCACCAGGATGTCGGCCACCGGCTCCCCGGAGACCTCCCGCTCGTTCAATAGCTCCAGAGAGCCACCCATCCCTTGCAGGATGTCGATGATGCCGGTCCGGGTCGGGTTCACCCCCACCCCTTTGATGAGAAGCTCGGAGCCGGGGACGATAAGCCCAGCCACCATGAAGAACGCCGCTGAGGAGATGTCTCCAGGCACGGCTATCTCGTCCCCCCGCAGGTTCCTCCCGCCGCGGACCGTTACCCCGCCGTCGAAAGGGGTGATGTCGGCGCCGAAATAGCGCAGCATCCGCTCGGAATGGTCACGGGAGAGGTGCGGCTCGGTGACGGTGGTCTCTCCCACGGCATAGAGCCCGGCCAGGAGAATGGCGGATTTGACTTGGGCGCTGGCAACCGGCGAGGCGTAGGAGGTGCCGGCCAGCTCTCTGCCGATGATGGCCAGGGGGGCCTTGCTTCCCCCTTCGCGACCGCGGATATCGGCACCCATGCGGGAAAGCGGCTCCACAACCCGCTTCATGGGGCGCTTGCGGAGATACTGGTCGCCGGTCAGGACCGAGAAAAAGCGCTGTCCGGCCAGAAGACCGGTCAGAAGGCGAATGGAAGTGCCGGAATTGCCGCAGTCCACCACGTCCGACGGCTCGGCAAGGCCGTGCAGCCCCTTCCCCTCGATGCGCAGAACCTCGCCGTCGTCATGCACCGCAATTCCCATAAGCCGGAAGGCGTTCAGGGTCGCCAGGTTGTCCTCGCCCCGCAGGAAGCCGCGCACCGTGGTCACACCTTCGGCAAGGGAGCCGAGCATGATGGAGCGGTGGGAAATCGACTTGTCGCCGGGAACGGCGATTTCACCCTTTACGGATTTAGCAGGTTGTACTGTGTAGCTTTGCACTGTAAACCCCTTAATACCATTTTTTCACCACAGAGACACGGAGACACAGAGAAAACACAAAATCAAGTAACAAATTGGTTAAAACAGTTTTGTGCAGTTCTCCGTGTCTCCGTGGCAAATACACTGTTAGAGAATTTCGTCTCTGCTTCGTTTCGAATCCGCGAAAAACTTCTCCAGCCCTGCCCCGTCACCCTTCTCCACGAGGGCGCGCAGGTCTGCGAAGTACCTGGCGAAATAATCCATCATCTCCAGCACGGCCTCCCGGTTCATCAGGGCAATGTCGCGCCACATGACCGGATCGGAGGAGGCGATGCGGGTAAAGTCGCGAAAGCCGCCGGCGGAATATTTGAGGATACTCTCGTCGAAGCGGTCGTAGCCCGCCACCGCATTGACCAATGCGTAGGCCACCATGTGGGGGAGGTGCGAGACTGCTGCCAGCACCCGGTCGTGCTTGATCACGTCCATCAGCACCACCTCGGAGCCGGCGATCTCCCACATCCGTTTAACTTTCTCCAGTGCGGCCGGATCGGTCTTCTCCGTGGGGGTGATGATGCAGCGCCGTCCCTGGTAGAGTGTGGCAAAGGAGGCCTCCACACCCGACTTCTCGGTCCCGGCAATGGGATGGCCCCCAACGAAGTGGCGCCCCTCCGGCATCAGCACCTCGCTCGGCGCGACGATTCCTTCCTTGACGCTGCCGCCGTCGGTGACAATGGCGCCGGGAGCGAGATGGGGAGCGATGCGGGCGGTCATATCCACGATGGAGCAGACCGGCGTGGACAGAAAGACCAGATCGGCCCCCTCAACCCCTTCGCATGGGTCGTGGGTGTAGCGGTCAATCACCCCGAGCTCCACGGCCATTTCCAGGTTCGCAACGCCTCGCCCAACGCCGACCACCTCCCCCACTTCCCCCTTTTCCCGGAGAGCGCGGACGAGCGAGCCGCCGATAAGGCCGACGCCGATTATGCACAACCGCTGGATGAGCGGCATAGGAACATCCCCATCATAGAGTCTAAATGTAGGGGCGGCCCCATGTGGCCGCCCTTAAACCGGGCAGACACATGGGTCTGCCCCTACAACAACCAATCGATTATTTTGCCTTTGGATACGACCCCAACACCTTCACAAACTGGCAGCAATGCTTCAACTCTTCCACCGCCTCGGCAATCTTCGGTTCGGATACATGACCCAACAGGTCTACAAAAAAAACGTATTCCCACGCCTTTTTCTTCATGGGGCGGGACTCGATCTTGGAGAGGTTGACCTCGCGCTTGGCGAACGGCTCCAGCATCCGGTAGAGAATCCCCACCTCATCCTTCACCGCAAACATGAGAGAGGTCTTGTCGTCGCCGCTCCGGTCGGAGACCTTCTTGCCAATCACCAGGAACCTGGTGAAGTTGTTCACCTGGTCCTCGATCCGCTTCCGCACCACCTTCAGATCGTACATGGTACCGGCCAGCTCGCTCGCTATGGCAGCCACGGATTTGTCCTCGCTCGCTATCTGCGCGGCAACCGCCGTTGATGCCACATCCACGAGCGGAACACCGGGAAGGTTCTCCTCCAGCCATTTCTTGCACTGGGCAATCGGCTGCGGGTGAGAGTAGACCTTCTTGATGTCCCCCATCTGGCCAGTGAGGGAGAGGAGATCGTGGTGGACCTCCAGCAGCACCTCGGCGTTGATCTTCAGGCTGCTCTCCATGAACATGTCCAGGGTATAGGAGACCACCCCCTCGGTGGAATTCTCCACCGGCACCACGCCATACAGGGCATTTCCCTTCTCTACTTCCTCGAACACGGCCGGGATCGACTTCTGCGGCACCAGCTCGGCGGAGAAGCCGAAATGCTGCATGGTGGCCAGGTGGCTGAAGGTCGCCTTGGGGCCGAGGAACGCCACCTTCATCGGCGCCTCCAGGGCAAGCGACGCGGAGATGATCTCGCGGAAAACGCTACGCAACCCATCGTTCGGGAAGGGGCCGGGATTGGCGGCGGTCAGGCGTTCGTAGATCTGCCGCTCGCGGCTCGGCACGTGGAATTCCTTCTTCTCGGCGCTCTTCAGCCGCCCCACTTCGAGAACGAACCGGGCCCGCTCGTTGAGCAGATCGAGAATGCGGTCATCCACCGCGTCGATTGCTTCGCGCAATTCTTTAAGTGAATGCTTGCTGTCCATGGGTGAGCACCTGAGAAGGGAATGCAGGATTCGAGCGTGGAGGAGGTAATTTAAAGCATAGAGCGGGAAATTGCAAACGATTTTTGGCGGGCTGAGGCTGCCTCAAACTGTGAAATAGAAGGTTGCCCCCTTGCCCGGCTCTCCTTCGCCCCAGACCCGGCCGCCGTGGTGCTGGATGATCCGCTGCACCGTGGCCAAGCCGATGCCGTGGCCGGAGAAACCGGCCGCTCCCGGCAAGCGCAGGAACGGGCTGAACAGCTTGTCTGCCTGGGCCATGTCGAAACCTGGGCCGTTGTCCCTCACAAAAAAGGCCATGGAACCGTTGACCGCCACCTTGCCTAACTCGATTAGCGTATCATCCTGGCGACTCGTGTACTTCCAGGCATTGCCGATGAGATTTTCCAAAACCACCCTCAGGAGCTTCGGGTCCCCCGCCGTCTTTGCGCCTTCGGCTATGGCGAATGTCGCATTGCGCTCCGGCTCGTTCATCCTGAGCTGGGCCGCCAGGGTTTTTGCGATTGCAGTCAGATCAACCTCCTCCCTGGTAATTGCGCAACGAGACAGTCTGGAAAAGTCGAGCATCGTGGTGATGAGATCGTCCATCTTCTCCGCTGATTTGGAGATTTCGCGGATATAGCCGGCCCCGTCCTCGCCAAGCCTGTCGCCGCACAGCTCCAGCAGCACCTGGCAATAGCCCTGGATACCGGTGAGCGGAGAACGAAGATCGTGGGAAACCGTGTAACCGAACGCCTCAAGCTCCCGGTTGGCCTGCTCCAGTTCGCAGGCTCGCGCCGCCAGGTCGGTGTTCAGTATCTCGATCTCCTCCTCCATCCGCTTGCGGCCCGTGATCTCAAGACAGAACTCCACAACCCCATTCACCCTGCCGGCATCGTCCTTCACCGGGAAGCCGCGAATATCCCAGATCCTGCCGTCAGGGGTGCGTACCTCCGCTTCCCGCGGCTCACCAGTTTCCAGTGCCATTATCACCGGACAACCGTAGCAGGGCTCGGTACGCTGGTGCCACAGTTTCCAGCAATCCTGCCCCACTAATTCCTCCGCCTCCATATCCACCGAGTTCAGTGCCCGCTGGTTTCCCCATAGAATCTTCATGTCCGCGTCATAATGGATAATCAGGTCCATGGAGCTGTTCAAAATGAGCGACTTCTCCGCCTCTGAAAGCTTCAGCGCCTGTTCCGCCTGTTTCCGCTCCGTGACGTCGCGCATGATCGCCAGAAGTTCGTTCTTTCCCCCATACTCCAGGCGGTTCAGGCTCACCTCGGCATCGAAGATGGTCTCGTCCCCACGGCAATGCCGCCATTCAAAAATCTGGGAAGGGCCTGCCAGAGCCTTTGCGATCATCTCCCGCGCCTTCGCTTCCGAGTCCTTGCCATCGGGCTGGAGAAAGGGGGAGAGATTCTCCGGCCCCTTGCCGATCAACTGCTCCGGGCCGCAACGAAACAATTCAAGGGCCATCTTGTTGCAGTTCACGATTCGGCCGTCGCGAATGGTGATAATCGCATCGTTAGCCCCCTCGAAAAGCGCGCGGTACCGCTCCTCGCTCTCCCGCAGCGTCTTTTCGGTCTCAGCCTGGCTGAATCGGGCAAAACCCGTTTTCACGTAACAGTCAACAAGGGTGGTATAAAAGTCCATTATCTGCTGGACCTTTTCCCGGCTGAAAACCGGGATTCGCTTAAGCGCAGCCAAGTAGCGGTCCTGGTCGAAACCGAACTCCCTTGCCTGGGCACGGAAGAACTCCTCGTCGATTTCTTCGTCTTCGTAGCGGAACTGTCCCAGGTAGATCGTGGCGAGATGCTCTCCGGCAACGATGATCGGCTTTGCCAGGTCCCACAGGCCGTTTTTGCACTTGTACTGAATATATTTTCCCGCGTCGAGGGAGGTCTTGATGCAGTTGTCGCTCTGCCGGCAACGCTCCGCAGTGACGGGGTGGGACCGGTGAAACGCGGTGCAGATCTCCTGCCAGCCGGTGGCGACGAACATTTCGCCATCGCTTCCGATAATCCCGACCGGTATGCCGGTGGCGGAGTGGAAACGGTCCATGAGCAATTGAAGACTGGGGATATCAACCAGTTCCGGTAATTTCAAGGACATTGCAAGCGCCTTTCAAGCGGTTTTGGAAAGCGATAATAAAAAAGCCGCCCGGTCAACCCAAAGCTGACCCGAGCGGCTTTCGTGCCCGGCATATATAGATAAGTGGATATGAGAAGCAACCATCTACCTCCTCGGCAGGATTGCGTATACATTTACATTTTCCCATGGGGCATGTCAAGGCGTTATATGTGAAATCCGTTAATATTCAAATAGTTCAAAGATTGCAGGGGGTCACCCATTGATCTATTGCTGGAATCCTCACCCGCCCTTGCGGGCGGGCGCTACAGCCGACGAGGAGTTTGATCAACTCCATGAGGACGTTTCAATCCTCACCCGCCCTTGCGGGCGGGCGCTACGTTTCTGGTCTTTCAGTTCGGCCCTGATAAGATAGTTTCAATCCTCACCCGCCCTTGCGGGCGGGCGCTACTCTCCGGCGGTGACATTGACTCCCTATCCTACCTGTTTCAATCCTCACCCGCCCTTGCGGGCGGGCGCTACGCCTGGCTTTGTAACTCCGAATAATCAGAGTTGTTTCAATCCTCACCCGCCCTTGCGGGCGGGCGCTACGATCGGCGCCCGCAAGATCATCTACATGGCAAAGTTTCAATCCTCACCCGCCCTTGCGGGCGGGCGCTACGGTGCTCCATGGCGGGACCAATATCACCCTGGTGTTTCAATCCTCACCCGCCCTTGCGGGCGGGCGCTACATGGGATATCGCTCCAATCGCAAGGTAGCGGAGTTTCAATCCTCACCCGCCCTTGCGGGCGGGCGCTACGGGTGAAGTTAAGCACATAGCCGGGGTCAGGCAGGTTTCAATCCTCACCCGCCCTTGCGGGCGGGCGCTACATCGTCGCCTCGCAATGATCGCTTACTCCTGCGTGCCGTTTCAATCCTCACCCGCCCTTGCGGGCGGGCGCTACACCGGGAAGTTCCATGCACACATAGGATTACGTGTTTCAATCCTCACCCGCCCTTGCGGGCGGGCGCTACACCGTAATCGCCAGCCCACCCCGCGCAGCGACAGTTTCAATCCTCACCCGCCCTTGCGGGCGGGCGCTACGTATAACGGGTAGCTTTGAGCCGCTTGACGGCTCGTTTCAATCCTCACCCGCCCTTGCGGGCGGGCGCTACGACGTAACCGGCACAGGCGGAGCGATAGCAGGCGGTTTCAATCCTCACCCGCCCTTGCGGGCGGGCGCTACGGATGGTCTTGGGTACCTCCACGTCGTCCAGCAGGTTTCAATCCTCACCCGCCCTTGCGGGCGGGCGCTACGGCTTTCCAGGTTTCCTCTCCTGCCAGGGATTGGTCGAGTTTCAATCCTCACCCGCCCTTGCGGGCGGGCGCTACGAAAGGCCACCGTCCGCAATGCCAGCAGCCCGTAGTTTCAATCCTCACCCGCCCTTGCGGGCGGGCGCTACGTGTTAAGCCTTTTTGGTGAGATAGATCGACCTGTTTCAATCCTCACCCGCCCTTGCGGGCGGGCGCTACCCGCGCACCAACGCCATTCTTCTACGGCCATGGTGTTTCAATCCTCACCCGCCCTTGCGGGCGGGCGCTACGCAACCGTGGCGCGGTCCGCCAGTTGCCGGGGCCGTTTCAATCCTCACCCGCCCTTGCGGGCGGGCGCTACAACGCGTGCGCGTGAGAGCAGCAAGTTTGGGATGCTGTTTCAATCCTCACCCGCCCTTGCGGGCGGGCGCTACTTCCCTTCCTTGACATACTCCCCTACATAAACCTGTTTCAATCCTCACCCGCCCTTGCGGGCGGGCGCTACTGTCCCCCTCCTCGGGGTCCAGTTTCCAACATGTTACATGCCCTTTCTTGCGAAAAGGGTACAAATTGCCTTAGAAAGGCCTTGCAACTAATCACCATCTCCTCTCAAAAGTTATAAACAGCGCGTTTGCAGGTTCCGCGAACACCCAAGCATTTCCGCATGAGCACCCCTTTCGCGGGTCAAACAATCAACGGTTCGTCATCAAAAAAAACCGTCCGGGTCAGCCCGTAGGTTTCCACATGATCGTCCCTCGGCTCGGTCAACCTGTAAAGCCGCAGATTATCCAGCTCCTTGTCGATCTCCCTTAGAAGCTTCCTGCGAAGATCCTCGAACTTCAGCTCGTTCACCTGACATTCAAAAACCGACTTCTGCACTCGCTGGCCGAAGTTCTTGCACACCTGCGCCACGCGCCGGAGTCGCCTCCGCCCCTGCGGGGTTTCCGTATTTACGTCATAGGCTACGACAATCCACATGGCATCCACCCTGGTAGAGACGCATTGCATGCGTCTCCAATCAATAATCACGTATACAGAACCGGTGTATATTCCTCAAGGTCTCCCCGCAGATGCCGCGCCAACAGTCGGGCCTGCACATGCGGGACAAGTCCGAAAGGCACCTTTTCATCAACTATCGGATGGTGAAATTCGTCCTGCTTCCGCTTCTGATAGGCCACCACAACTTCCTTGCGACCGGCGTCGTTTAGATAGGTCGCCCCGCCCGGCCGCACCTCGAAACTCTTGTCGGTGATCTGTTTGCGGTTGATCAGCGTGAGCGCCAGCCGGTCGGCCAGTACGGATCGAAACTCCTCCATCAGATCCAGCCCGAGCGACGGCCTGCCCGGCCGCATGGCATGGAGAAAGCCCATCTGCGAGTCGAGACCCACTCCTTCCACTGCGGTAATGCAATCGTTCAGGAGGAGCGTGTAAAGAAACGACAACAGGCCGTTCATGGGATCAAGGGGCGGCCTGCGTGTTCTGCCGTTCATGCGGAAGACCTCCCGCTCCTCCTTCTTAACCATTGTGTCGAAAACGGAAAAGTAGGCATGGGCCGACTCACCCTCAAGGCCACGCACATGGTCGATGTCCCTGTTGTCCTTGAGATGAAACAGGGCATCAGCCAGAACATCCGCCGCCTTTCTCAATGATTCCGCTTCTTCCCGGTCTTCAGTTTCCCGCGCCCCTCGCATGATTATCTCGCGCGAGTTCTTCACCTTGCCAGCAACAATGTTCCGGGCAATCGCCGCGGATCGCTCCCCGTCCCGCACCGCTTCATACTGGGCCTGGCGCAATAGCACGTTGCCGTGGGTCTTGCCGACGATCCGGCACTTGAACCGGCCGTTCCAATCGAGGATCACCACTGCCCGGCCATCGTCGGCGCAGCGCCCCATGATGAAGGGACTGAGCATGACATTGCCCATCGTTACAATCGCCCCCAGGTGGTGCAGCGGCACCTGCATCTGAAGCTTGCCGCCCACCTCCACCTTGACCGTCTCGTGGTCGAGACAGACGTAGGCTCCCTGGGTCATGACGTAGAGGGTATTGAGGAGTTGTTTCATACGAATCCTTTGGTTTTTATTTATACAGCTGCCCGGCGTATCTGATCACGAAGACCGAAATCTTTTGCAAACTGCCCTGAATTGCTGGCGGAATAGACCTCATTGACCAATTTTCGCGCCTTTTGCCATGCCTGTATTTCCTCAAACCGCTCTATTTTGGCCATATTCACCCCCACCCATGAAACCCATGAAACCCATGAAACCCATGAAACCCATGAAACTCATGAACTCTCAAATAAAGCCTTCGCTGCCTTCCGGCTCCGCCCCTTCTCTCCCACCACATGCGGCAGGCACGATTCCTTCAGCGAACAGTCTTTGCAGCGCTTGTCATTCACTGGCGGTGGAACGTGATTGTCGGCAACCATTAGATGCACGGCGGCGGCCACCTCTTCCAAATGGGCCCGCATAGCATCGGTGAAGATGATTTCCCTGCGTTCCCGCGAACCGTGCCAGTAGAGAGCGCCCCTTTCTACCTTCACATTGAAAATCTCCTCCAGACAAACCGCCTGAGCACAGAGTTGCAATGCTTCGTGCTGTCCGGCCCGATGACGTCCCGACTTGTACTCGACCGGATAGGGAGTTTCGCCATGAAATTCCACCATGTCGGCCTTGCCCACCAGATTCAAGCGTTTCGACCAGATCGGCAAAGCCCGCTCATACCGCACCCCTGCCAGTTCATGGGATGAATCCACGTCCACGTTTTCATGCACGTCCCGGCCGCGCATGGTGTAGAGGTTTTCGTGAAAGGTCTGCTCAACATGGATCAGGGCGCACTGGCGCGGACAGTAGCTGTAGTGCTCCAGGGCGGAGATCATGATCGGATCGGGGGATTCAAAAATCATGCTTCTTCCCCCTCGTTTGTCTTGTTTCAATTCGCTTTGCAGCTTCCAGAAAATCCCGATCAACCGGCCGCGGCAGAGCATCGATCAAGATCCGATACCGTTCATATTCCAATTCCGCCTTTGCCTTTGCCGTTTCAGCGGAAATCGTACCGGCATGATCCAACAACTCATGCTCCGAGAGCTTCAAAAAATCATCCAGCTTTGCAATCCAGTCGCGCATGGTCATGGCCTTACGTCTGAGCGCCTGGAGTTCCGCGAATTCGATGTAAGCGTTCACAATGCGGTTCAGCGCATGAAGTTCATCCTCACTCAGGTAGTTCTTGGCAATAGAAACATCATCTTTCCGCACAATACCGCCGGGGCGTGTAGAGATGAGCCCCATGTGCGGCTTGGCGGCATCCGCCCGCTGATAGATTACCTCTGCCGCAGTCTGACCGTGGCAGGCCCAGTGCATCTTGTTCTGCACCGTCGCAAAGAACTGCTGCGACATCTCCGTATTCGGCGAATAATCAACACTGGTCGCATAAATATCGAGCACTTTCTGATAAAAACGCCGCTCGGAAGAACGGATATCCCGAATGCGCTCCAGTTGTTCATCAAAGTAATCCTTCTGTCCCTTCCCCGGCGGGTTTTTAAGGCGTTCGTCATCCATGGCGAAGCCCTTGATGATGTATTCCCGCAAGCGCTGGGTCGCCCAGATGCGGAACTGGGTGCCACGATGGGACTTTACCCGGTAGCCGACAGAAATGATGACGTTCCGCGGCAATTCGCCCTCGGCGAAGATGTTCCGAATATGCTTGGAGACGACCGACTTGTCTCGCTGGAACAGGTCAGCCAGCTGGTTGAGTGAGAGCCAGGCGGTCTCCCCCTGAAACCTCGCTTCGATGCGGGTGCGCCCGTCCTCGGTCTGGTATAGGATGAATTCGCCGGTGGGATGAATGAGGTCTTTATTTTTTTTCATGTCGCATGCCTTTGTAGGGGCGGCCCCATGTGGCCGCCCAGATTTCCGATGTTACGTAGGGCGAACCTTGTGTTCGCCCGAATTTGGATTTCAATACAGCGCCTCTTCCGGCCAGGCCTTGACTTCAATGCCTGACGGTAGTTGCTCCTTGTTCACATCAATCTGATAATCGTCTTTACTACGTGGCAAATCCGCATTTTTCTTTACCGTTACCCGTTCAAACAGTCTGCCGGAAAGCTCATTGCCCAAGTGGCTGGAGTGCTTGAAGATGACCAGTTTTCTAGGGTTCATCTCGCCCCGTGCCGCTGCCCGGTCGTGCTCAAAGGCGTTGATGAGCGACTCCCAAAGAAGCTTCAAATCATCTTCAGAAAAACCGGTTTTCTGGGCATCAATAGTAGAAACAAAACCGTGCATACGATACATGGCATAGGGTACGGTCGACTTACGTCCGAAGGTTGAAGCAAACTCTCTGTCCTTCTCCATCTGTTTGTTTCTTTCATTCTCTGTGGTGACGCAGCAACGGGTAATGGAGTGCTCTGCCTGATAAATACGGTCTTCCGAACGGGCAAATGTCAACTGGACCGGTCCACGCACCGTGCCGCCACCTTTTACCTTTTTCTTTGCGGCCTTTTTCGGGGCTGCTCCGTCTTCAGACTCTTCGCCGGAATCGGCGCTTTCCGATTCGCCGGTGCTCAACACAGCGCCGAATGTCCTGATATCCCAATAGCTATTGCACAAACTTCCTCTCTTGGCCGAAGTACTATCACCTTCAGCCTTCCCGATAAGAGCGTTCAAAAAGCTATCTTCATTAGCAATGCCTCTCTGACGGATAAAAATGTCATTGGGTGACTTAAGCTCACCTTTTAATGCCACATAATTCCTGACCTTCCGCTTGATGCAGACATCCGTAACCAGCCCGCGCTGATCCTCTGCATCGACCCGCGGCAGATTGACCTGATCCGGATCGCCATTGGGATTACCGTCTTTAACGTCGAAGAAGAATACGAAATCATACCGGTTTTTGATTGCTCCGCTCATTGTCTGGTCTCCTTATTTGTTGTTTGTTCCGGCGAACTGTGCCTGTTTTTGATGGTAATAGCCGATGGCAAATTGGCCCTGCTGTTCAAGATGAAAAAGCGCTGGAAAACTACTGATGTCAATATCCTTGCATAGCGCCTGTAGTTCCTTATCGAGTATCACCGCCAACCATGGCTGCTCGCTTTTTAACTTTACAAAGTGCTTGGAATTCAAGTTGAACAGTCTTCCAAATGCGGCTGACGGTGAAGTCATGGCATAAGTAAAAAACTTCTCTCTAATACCTGAATTTCTTTCACCAAGTGCCTTATACTGGATATATTCAAGCTTAGCGAATATCTGCCCACAAACATAAGCGACCGGTCGTTCCCCCTCAACCCTGCCTTCCGTGATCATAAACTCACCTCCGTTGTTGGTTCTTCTGAGTATCAATTTGATCAGCGCCGCTCGTTCAGGTGTAACACCTTGCTTGTCCAGACGGGCTCGCTGAAGAGTTCTTGTCAGAATCCAGAGAGGAACGACACCGCCGTGCAGCGCCGCTCGCCACAGGGTTGCCGCTACCCTGGCGGTTGCGGTGTCGTCCTTGTCATAGCTGCCATCACTGTTTTTCCTCTGGCAACTGCGCGCCAAGTCGTAAAGCGGCGCATAGTAGGTCACCATTTTTTCCTGTTCGCTGTCGTAACGAGAGACGGCTATTTCCCTGAACCAATCGACAATGGACATCCGGAAATCGCCAAGACTGGTTTCAATCCAGTCACGCACGGCAATACGGGCGGCAGCGCCGGAGAGGGTGCAGGAGTAAAAACGCTCCGGCTCCAGGTACTTGCTGTCCCTCTCCCTGCCCGCCGACAAGGAGTCAATCATGCCGGCGACAGCAGCTTCGGTCGGTGCTTCGATCTGTTCGATTTCTTCCAGTAGCCGATTGTCGCGTGTCCAGAAGACCATGGCAGTATCAGAACCGAAGTTTCTCCGGTTCGAATGGCGGAACTTGGTGGAAGTTTTCCCCTTCTTGTCTGTAACCGATATCTCGCTCCCGTTGGACAACAGCCAGTTCAGCCCTTCCACATAGGTCTTTGCACAGTTGGTACAAACTGACGAGTTATTGTTTCCTTTCAAGTCATAGGACTCGAACGCGTTTTCGTTGTAGGAAACAAGGGCGCAGCCGCTCGATTGACCGTCCGGAACCTTCTTGATCATGCCATGGGGAATATCTTCAACCGGATAATCGCTCTTGCCGCAAACAGAGCACTTCTTGGCATTATTGGCCAACTGTTTGCGCTGACAGGCTTCATACCTGTCGATAACCGTCTGCAACACATTCTGCTTTTCATTGATCCTGACGGCATCGGCAAGAACCCGGAAACCAATATTCCCTGCTATTTTCTTCTTGATCTTTTTATCATCGGTGTCGGCAAGTGCCGTAAAATGGGACAATGCCTTATCTAAGCCGTTCTCCCGATTGGCGTAAAACGCAATAACCGGCGCTACCTCGTCGAGCTCCTTGAACGCCGCCAATTTATCCAGAAACAGTTGATGTTTCTTCAACGCTGAATCTCCACCAAAGCAGAGAACCTCTTCCGGCTTGTCGAGTAGCAGCCGTGCTTTCCCTTTTTTGGCGGTGAGTGCCTCAGCCGGGGTCAGCTTGTCTTCAATCAGTTGCAATCCCTGAAACGCACCATCCTGACCAATGAGCAACTCCATTGAAATTGGCTCTTCCTTCAATGCATCATGAACCCAGGCGCTGTCTTCGCGTGCGCCCCGCAAGAATTTTCCCAGATCGCTCAACTCCCGAATCATAGGGCGGCCTCCTCTTCTTCCCGTTGGTTCAATTCATACACCAGGGAGGAAACTTCGCTGTCAAGCGGCGGCCTGAGATGGGACGAGGTCATCATCAGCTCGTTCTCGGGAACTTCACAGTCAAGCACACCGTCGCGAATAGCGGCTTCGAAAAATAACGGCTGCGGTTTGCCCTGGTCATCGTAAAACATGTCAAACAGCATGCTGCCAATGGGGATAGTTTCCTGAAGCGGCTGCTCGTTTCCATCCGGCGACATGAATTCGGCGGAAAATTCACGCGTACCTAGATATGGTCTGCGCCAACACTGCCCCTTTCTGACGCGACGGGGGAATATTCCTTCTTTTTTCTCCATCATACCGACGTACTTTTCATACATCCTTTTGTCGGTCACATTGTGCATGAAGATCGACGCCTCGATGATGTACTCTACATCCCGCAAAATTACGCTGTTGCGTTGGGCGCGCCGGTCTTCAATGACAATCGGATTGCGCCCCTGCTTGGCGTTGATCTCATTACGTTTGATGGTTGTAAACCTGACAGGATTGAGGATAACGATTCTCCTGACGTACCATTGGAATTCCGGTTTCCAGAGAATGGAATCCAGTATCCCCCGAGCCGCTGACGGGGTCATGCAGGGGTACGTCATCCGCTCAACCTTCAGGTCAGGCCGGGTAAAACAGGCAAAGTCACCCTTGACCTTCACTTTGACAATTCGATCATCAAGCATCCGGACCTCCTCTATCCCACCACATAGTTGTCCACTTCCATTGGCGCCACAGAAATTCCCGTAGCAGGGTCGTAGTTGCCGTACCAAACCTTGAAGCCTTGCTTTTCGATCTTGATATCTTCACGATTCTGAAAGATGAAATGCTCGTAAGCCTGCACCGTGTAGGGCTGCATCCGGCGGTAATCATCGCGGGAAAGGAACTCTTTGTACTGGAGCGAATGCAGCAACTCCCTGCTCTCTTCGCTGTAATGGTAAATATAAAGCCCTTCCGAGGCGTCCTTGATGAAGCGGTAACTGTCGTTCACCGTCTCGAAATTGAACCCTTTGCGGGCGGCATTGATGGTCTGCTGTCTTGCCTGATCGATATAGAGCCCGAAGACGGCGGCATAATATTTCTCAAACACGTCATGGGTGTAGAGCCGGTTGATATCCGTCTTGATAACTTCTTCCGCAAACCCGGCGCAGGCCTCATAGGTGCTGTTCGGCCATTTACCATCTTGAAGCTTGAAGAGAAAAACCTTACCGTAACCGGGCAACTTTCCTTCCCGATTACAACGCCCGGCAGACTGAATTATTGCCTCCAACGGTGCGATAGCCCGGAAAACCACCGGAAAATCGAAATCTACTCCTGCTTCGATCAGCTGAGTAGAGACGACCAGAATTTTCTTATCCGCCTTCAGTCCGGCCCTGATTTTTCCTATCACCTCTTTTCTGTGGGCCGGGCACATTGCCGTTGACAAGTGATACCTGGCATCCCAGTAATCAAGGGACTTCATAGCAAGATAAAATTCCAGAGCGGCTTTCTTGGTGTTGAAAATAACCAGAGCCGAGTCGTTACACTCAATAACCGATTCTTTCAGACGTCCCTGGTCTATTGGTTGCAGATCGTCCAGGAGGTGGTACTCGACCCGCCTGGTTTTGTCGTACAAAATGCCGGGGCTTGCAATCAATGGAGTTATGGAGGCAATGCCCTCGAAGCCGGGACGCTTCTCATAGGCAGGCTGGGTTGCAGTGCAGAACAGAAACGATGTCCGCATGACAGCCTGAACGTCGCTGAGCATACGCAATGTCGGCAGGATAATCTCTTTCGGAATGGATTGCACTTCGTCGAAGATAACAACCGATTCGGCTACGTTGTGGACCTTACGGCACTTGGCGGGTTTGTTGCTGAAAAGCGATTCAAAAAACTGAACCGTAGTTGTGACGATAATCGGAAAATCCCAGTTCTCGCAGGCAAGCTGCCTCCTTTTCTGCTCCGGAGTGTAATTTTCGCCCTTCCCCTCATTGTCATTCTTACCCTCGTTGAAGGAGGAGTGATGTTCAAGCACCAACTCTTCACCGAAGATTTTTTTCAGCTCCAGTGCAGTCTGGTCAATGATGCTGATATACGGCAAAACAATGATGATGCGCTTCAGTTTGTTCTGTTTGGCGTGCAGCAAAGCCCATGCAAGAGAAGTCAAGGTTTTCCCCATACCGGTCGGCAGCGCCAGGGAATAGAACCCCGGCTGCTCCGCTGCCCTGCTGGTGGCCAGTTCGCGGGCGGAGTTGCGCAGCTGGTTGATTTCACCCTCTGCAGATTTACGGGAAAACTCAGTTGCCAACATGGCGAGCAAATCATCAACCTGCAACGTAGTTTTGTTGCGTAATGACGTTTTTTCCGGGCTGAAATGTTCTTCTGTCGAAAGCCAGTCGCTGTCGGTCAGCACGCTGAAGAGGTAGCGGGTGAACAGCTCTCCTTGAAATAATGGGTCAGCAAAACGAAGCTTGTCGATTTTCTGAAATTCTTCATCGCTGATGCCGATATCGGAAAAGAAGTCCGCCAGGACCGAATCAAACTCCGGCTTATCGCCCCTTATAAATTCTTCCGTTACCCCTTTCCATGGCGTCTGGTCCGGTATGCCTTTATGGTGACCGTCGATGGCAAATGACATCTCAAGCTGCTTAAGCCTCCTGGCATAGGCAGCCCCCCAAGAGGCATGAGGCACGCTGCCGCGCCTGCCGCCCTGTTCCAGATACCTTTGAAAAGCCAGTTGATACTTGCCCAAATCGTGCAATAAACCTGCTGCTTTGAGTGCAGGTTTGTAATTCTCTTGGCAGGCAAACTCTTCCGCAAGTTGAGCTGTTCTGAATAGATGATTCGACAGTTTATGTCTTTCGTTTTTTTCATTTTCGGAATGAGCGAAGAATTCCTTTAGCTCCATCAGTCAACCTCCTGCTTGAACAATGAGGTGCGCCCGCCCTTCTAGACGGGCGCCATTTCACAGCATTTCTTCACATCAAAATTTACATGTTCAAATCCCCACACTGAAACGTGTGCTGACATAAAAATTTACATTAATATTTTTTATATGCAAGTTTTTTAATTTTCACATCCCTGTTCCCCGCCGCCTTCCCAAATACCGGGAATACCCCTCCATCAATTCCCCTTCGCCAAAGGTGGAGCAGATTCCCCGCGAAATATATCGATCCAGGCATTTAAATTTTCCACAGACCCAATATCAGGGTGAATGTAGGGGGCGCTGCTTACCGCGCCCTGATTCAGCGCACACAATCCTGGGCGCGGCAAGCAGCGCCCCTACAACACATTCATGGGGTTTTCCTTATCCTGCGCCCATTTGGCAGGATTGCCGGCGATATATTCCCGGATGGCGATCAATTCCTCTTCGTCCCGGATGATCCGCTCGTAATAATTGCGTTGCCATAACCGGCCGGGGAATGACGGCCAATCCGATTGCTTGACGCCACGGATATATGCGTTCGTGGTCATTGTCTTTAACCATTGAATGATCCTCTGTAGGGGCGGACCCATGTGTCCGCCCTTACCCATGTGTGCGTTTTCTAAATCCGGGCAGACACATGGGTCTGCCCCTACAAGAACAATGATCCCGTGGAAATGATTCGGCATCACAACGAAGGAATCCGTCAGGACATTTGGGGAATTTTCCGCCAATTTCGCCCACCATTCCTCCACCATCCGCCCCGCCTCGCTCGATTCCATGACACCATCAACGACCGCGCCAAACAGGGATTCCCGTCCCTGGACGCATACGGTCACGAAATAGGCGCCGTTTGCCGAATAATCGTAATCCCGCAAACGAATGGAACGGCGATGGTGAATGTCGGGGTTATATTTCATAAATCCTGTAGGGGCGGCCCCATGTGGCCGCCCAGGTTTAGAATTCGGGCAGACACACGGGGGCGAAGGCGGGCACCCACATGGGGGTGCCCCTACGATCCATTTGTCAATGCCACCCACACCCGCGCCGTGAGGTCGTCCAGCGCGCCGTCCTCGGACTGTTCAAAATCCTATCCAAACGGACGCGGCAAGCAGCGCACCTGACGCCACCATGCCGGCCCATCCTCCGCCGTAAAGGCGATTGCTCCTGCCTGTACGCATAGCAGATTTTTAAAATCCATTCCATGATTTTCTCCTCACAAAATCAGCCACAACAGTAAACCACAGAAATGTGTCAAAATACGTCGCAACCCCCAAAACCAATAAAAAAGCCGCTTCGTCAGGCAACTAAGCGGCTTTTTTCTTACTCGATGGAATCGACAACTCTCAATGCACCCGCACGAACACGCTCCCCTTGGCCCCGCAGATCTCGCAGGTGTCCGGCGCTTCCAGTTCCACGGTATGTCCGCAGACCGAACAGACGAAGTAGTCGAACTGCTCTGCCGGCTCCCCCAGCGTTTCCAGCGCCTTCTGGTACAGGGCTGCGTGGACCTTCTCCACCGCGTTGGCAAAGGTGAAGGAGCGGAGCGCCTCGGCGGCCTTCTCCTCTTCGGCATCGGCGATCATCTGCGGGTACATGCTCTTGAACTCGTGGACCTCGCCGGTAACGGCGTCGTGGAGGTTGGAGCGCGTGTCCTGTATCACGCCCAGCGCCTTCAGGTGATTGTGGGCATGGATGGTCTCCGCTTCGGCAGCTGCCCGAAACAGTCTGGCTGCCTGCACGAACCCCTCCTTCTCCGCCTTCGCGGCATAGGCCAGATACTTGCGGTTCGCCTGGGACTCCCCGGCAAAAGCCTCTTTCAAGTCGCTTTCAGTTTTCGGTCCGTTGGGCATTGCATTCTCCTCCTTTCGCGATTTTATTCACCATTCACAGCCTTATCAAATCCTCATGCTCCTCTTCGTGCGGGTTTATGTGGATCATCACGTCCCCCACATTGGGAAATTTCTCGAAGATCAGCTTCTTCACCTCCGTGGCAATCGTGTGGGACCTCTTCACGGTCATTTCCGGGTCCATGTCCAGCTTGAGGTCGATTATAACGAACTGCCCGGAGCGGCGGGCGCGGATCTCGTGGACGTGCTCGACCCCTTGCACCCCCTCGGCCAATGCGGTGACAGCGTTCAGGAATTCCGGCGGAGGAACGGCGTCCATCAGCTCGTGGGCGGCGTTGCGGAAGGTCCCGTAACCGATGTGGAGAATGAAAAAGGAGGTAACGCCAGCGGCCAAGGGATCCATAACGGAATACCCCAGATAAGCCCCGCTGACGCCAATCAATGTGGCGATCGATGTCAGCGCGTCTTTGCGGTGGTCTTTTGCCACCGCAAGGAGCGCGGGGCTCTCAAGTGTTCTGCCTGCACCGATAGAGTTCCGGTAGAGCCATTCCTTAATCACGATGGTCAGAAAGGCAGCCACAACAGCAATCGCCTGCGGAGTCCGCTGCGTTCCAGTGACTATTACGGAAACGGAGTTGACCATGATTCCCGCGCCGGTGGCAATTATCAAAAACGCAACAACGATGGCGGAGATGCTCTCGGCCCGACCGTGCCCATAGGGGTGCTTGGCGTCGAACGGCTTTCTGCCGATGCGCAACGCCACCAGGGTGGAAAAGATGGCCACAAAGTCGCAGGCGCTCTCCACCCCGTCGGCGAATACCGCTTCGGAGCGGCCGTAATGGCCGGCCAGAAGCTTCATCACCATGAGTACGATATTGGCCCAGAAGCCGATCCGTATCACCCGTTCGGCCAGCCCGAACCGTTCCTGGCGTTGCATAAAAAACCTCAAAACCGGCACTAGGCAATAGGCAATGGGCACAAGGAAAATCACAAAACTGTCCTTAGCCTATTGCCTATTGCCTGCCTCTTTAATATCTTTGACCTTTAGTTGCAGCGACTGCCTGCCATTCCAAGTATTTATATCAAGGGTGAAGGCAATATCAACAAGCCGGCCGGTTGGCTTCCGGCTTGCCATGTTGAAGGCAATGGCGTCGAAACGCAATCCGCCCGCCGCAACTCTCAGCTTCAGGTGCTGCTCCTTCAGGATGCGGGCATCCTCCACCTCCATCCCGCGGCAGACGAAAACCGGCTCGGGATTACCCATGCCGAACGGTTTGAGCGACGCTAACTCCCCGACCAGCTCCAGAGTGAGGTCAGCCGGAGAGAGCTCGGCGTCTATCATCAACTCCGGGGTCAGGTCCTCGGGGGAGAGGACCCCGGCGGCCACCTCGTCGAAGCGCTCGGTGAACTCTTCCAGGATCGCCTCATCGATGGATAGGCCGGCGGCATGCTTGTGGCCGCCAAATTTGAGCAGATGCTCGGAGCAGGCCTTCAATGCATCATACAGGTGAAAGCGGGGGATGCTCCTCCCCGACCCCTTGCCGTTTCCATCCTGCAGGGCGATCAATATCGTGGGGCGGTGGAACATCTCCACGATGCGTGAGGCCACGATGCCGATCACGCCAGGATGCCATTCATCCGAGGCAAGAACGATGCTCTTCTTCCCCTTGAGCTTCGGGTTCCCCTTGACCATGGAAACGGCCTCCTGCAATATCCGCCGCTCCAGTGCCTGGCGCTCGACATTGCCGGTATCCAGGTCCGCGGCAATAGCTGCCGCAGCTTGCGGGTCACCGGTCAACAGGAGCTCCACTCCGGGGGCCGCATCCTCCAGGCGGCCGGCAGCATTGAGGCGCGGCGCCAGACGGAAGCCAACCGCACCGCACCCGACCTCGCCGTCCACTCCGGCCACATCCTTCAGTGCGCGGACTCCCAGGCGCTCGCCGCTTGTCAGCTCTGCAAGCCCGTACTTCACGAATATCCTGTTTTCGTCCAGCAGCGGTACGACATCCGCCACGGTCCCGAGGGCGACCAGGTCCAGGAACTGACGCAGGTTCGGTTCGGGCCGTCCGGCGAAACACCCCTGGTCGCGAAGCCGGCTGCGGAGCGCTATCATCAGATTGAACGCCACCCCCACCCCCGCCAGGGTCTTGCATGGGAAGGTGCATCCCGGCTGAAGGGGATTGATGACCGCGCAGGCCTCGGGGAGGAGTTCGCCGGGGGTATGGTGGTCGGTAATTATAAGATCGATGCCAAGAGAACGGGCCAGTTTCGCCTCTTCCATGGCCGTGATGCCGCAGTCAACCGTCACCACCACCTTCGCCCCCTGCCCGGCGATTCTTTGCAGGCCGGTGGAAGAAAGCCCATAGCCATCTTCAAGCCGCAAGGGGATATGGTAGAAGACGTGGAAGCCGACGGCACGCATGAAACTCGCCAGAAGGGCTACGGAGGTAACACCATCCACGTCATAGTCGCCGTGAATGCAGACCTTCTCGCCCCTTTCCAGGGCCGCGCAGAGGCGGCCTACGGCCGCGTCCATTCCGAGAAGAATGAACGGGTCGTGGAGGTCGGACAAGGTCGAGGAGAGAAAACGAGCAGCCCCTAATGGCTCGATCATGCCACGGTTGGCTAAAAGCAGCGCCAGAAGCGGAGATACAGAGCAATGGGCAGATATCTTTCCGACAGCTTCGTCATCAGCAATTTTGATGTTCCAACGGCGTTCGCTGACTGGTTCCATAAATCACATAATCCTGGAATTCAATAAACTTAACACAGAGGCGCTGAGAAACAGAGACACAGAGTTAAACATATGGCGAGTCGGGACAAAAAAAGCGTGAATCCTTAAAGTGAAATTCTCCGAGTCTCTGTTACTCTGAGTCTCCGTGTTAAAGAATCGTGACTTCAATATCACTGCGATTAAGGCAAAAAAAACCCCCGCCGGGGCGGGGGATTCGTAGTTGCTATTTCTTCTTGAAGGACTCCGGACTCGTCTTCAACTGTTCGAGCCAGACCTTTATTTGCTGGGATGCGGGGCTTGACGGGTCGATCTCTATCGCCCGCTCCCAGGCCTTGCGCGCCTTCTCGGGCTGGTTAAGGTTCTCTGCGTACACTACCCCCATGTTCACCAGGCTCTGCTGGTGCTTGGGGTCGATCTGCTGCGCCTTCTCGAAATTGGCCAGGGCCTTGTCGTACCAACCGAGCTCCTTGAACATGATCCCCTGGTCGGTAAGTATGTTGGGGTTCTTCGGATCCAGCTCCAGTGCCTTGCCGTAAGCGTCAGCGGCCTTCTGGGCCTGGGCGGTGTCGAAATAATCATTGCCGAGTTGTACCCAGGCGTTCAGGTTTTTCGGGTCCTGGGCCACGATCTTTTCCGCTTCGGCGATGCGCTGCTGATAATCGACCGGCGAGCCGGCCCCCGGCGTTATCCCCCCACCCGGCGTCGGCGCCTTGCTCCTGCCGCTCATGCTGAAAACCAGGTATCCGCCGATGAGTCCTACGAGGAGTGCTATTACTACTGTCAGTATGGTTTCCTTTTTCACGACGTTGCGGCCTCCTTATACAGTGGATTTTCTGACGCGATTCTCCCAGACCACCACGACCGGACTGGCAACGAAGACCGAGGAATAGGTCCCGACCGCCACCCCGACCAGAAGGGCGAAGGAAAAGTCGTGAATCACCTCGCCGCCGAAGAAGAAGAGAGAGGCGGCAGCCAGAAAGGTGGTAAGAGACGTGATGATGGTCCGGGAGAGGACCTCGTTTATGCTCCGGTTGAAGGTGGTTTCCGGCGCCTCCTTCAGGTTCTTGTGCAGGTTCTCGCGGATACGGTCGAACACCACCACCGTGTCGGTGAGGGAATAGCCGGCAATGGTCAGAACCGCGGTGATGAGGAGGAGGTTCACCTCCTTGTTCAGGACGAAGAAGGCGGCGAATATCGCCAGCACATCGTGCATGGTGGCAATGGCGGCCGCCACGCCGAACTTGAAGTCAAAGCGCCAGGCAATGTAGATGATGATGCCGATGAGGGAGATGGCCACTGCGACCAGCGTGTCCTTGCGGAGCTTCTCCCCGATAGAGGGACCGATTTCGGTCGTGCTATCCACGATGAAGGTGTTGGCGGGAAACTCTTTGCGGAACGCCTCCTCAACAGCGTTCGATGCTTTGCCCACGGCGGCTGCCGATTTGCGCATCTTCACGAGGAGCTTGTTCCCCTCCTTGATCTCCTGCAAATCCACTTCCTTCAGACCATTTCTGGCCAGGGCCGCGCGGGCATCGGCCATCGGCAGGGGCTGGGAGAACTTGAGCTGCACTGATGTGCCGCCGGAGAAGTCGATCCCCATGTTCGCCGCGCCCCGGGCGATCTGGATAATGCCGATGATGCCGATGATGCTGATGACCATGGAAATGGCGAAAGAGATCTTCCTCTTGCCGATGAAATCGATTTTTGTCTTCTTGATGAGTTCCATTCCCGCCCCCTATATGCTCAGTCTCTTCACGTTGCGTCGCGCCAGGAACAGGTCGAAAACCACCTTGGTCGCCAGCAGGGACGTGAAGAGATTGATGATGATGCCGAGACAAAGCGAAACCGCAAAGCCCTTGACAGGTCCGGTACCGAACTGGAAGAGAACCGCGCCGGTCAGCAGTGTTGTCACGTGGGAATCCATGATGGTCAGGAACGCCTTGTCGTAACCGGAGTCGACCGCGGCTTTCGGGGTCTTCCCGAGCCGCAGCTCCTCGCGGATCCGCTCGAAGATCAGTACGTTAGAGTCGACCGACATACCGATGAGAAGGACGATCGCGGCAATGCCGGGAAGGGTGAGCGTGGCGCCAAGAGCTGCCAAGGACCCCATGAGGTAGACGATGTTTAACACCATCCCCATGTTGGCCACCATCCCCGCCAGCTTGTAATAAACCAGCATGAAGCAGACGACGAGAATAACGCCGATGGCGCCGGCGCGCAACCCCTTGATGATGGAGTCCTGACCAAGGGAGGGGCCAACAGTGACGTTCTGGATGATCCTGACCGGGGCCTTGAGCGCGCCGGCGCGCAGGGCGATGGCCAGGTCGGCGGCCTCCTTCTCCGTAAAGGAACCGGAGATCTGGGCGCTGCCACCGGAAATCCGCTCCCTGATTACCGGGGCCGAGTAGATGGTGTTGTCCAGGACTATGGCGAAGCGTTTCCCCACGTTGGCCGCGGTGATCTGGTCGAACAGCCGGGCGCCGGTGGAGTTGAACTCGATGGCCACGTACGGCTGGTTGTACTGGGTGTCGATCCGGACCTGGGCATCGGTCAGGAGATCGCCGGTGAGCATGGTCTTCCGCTTGAGCACGAGCGGGGTCTCGGTAACCACACCGGTGGTGGGGTCGGTCCTTTTCTCGACCAGGATCTCGTCATCCTCGGGGATGGAGCCGGGAGTGGCGGTGGCCGGATTTATGTTTTCATCCAGGAGCTTGAACTCCAGGCGGGCCGTCTTGCCGATCAGCTCGATGGCGCGCTTCGGGTCCTTGATGCCGGGAAGCTGTACCACCACATGATCGATCCCTTCCCGCTGGATTACCGGTTCGGAGACGCCGAACTGGTCGATGCGGTTGCGGATGGTCTCCAGTGCCTGCAGAACGGCATTGTCCTTGATGCTCTTCGCCTCCTGCTCGCCGATGCGGAGTTGCAGCCTCATGTATCCCCCTTCATCCGCGGGGGGAAGCTGCTCCAGCCGTCCGTACTTGTCTTTCACCAGCTTTTGCGTGGCGTCCGCGCTACCCTTGTCGTACAGGACCACGGCAAGCTGATCGGTGCCGACCTTCTCGATGCGCTTGAAACGGAGGCTTTTTGCATTCAGCGTATCCTCCAGGTCTGCGGCGATGATGTCGATCTGCCCTTCCACCGCCTTTGGGGTGTCTACCTCCAGGGTAAGAAAAGACCCCCCCTGAAGATCAAGACCCAGGTGGATCTTGTCCTTGGGAAGATACTCAGTCCACCAGGACGGCAGCTTCGGGGCAAGGGTCGGCGTCAGGTAGAACACCGACAACAGCAGGAACGCGACAATGAGGATGATACGCCAGGTATGGCCCTTGGACATTCCAGTCACTCCTTTCAGACTTCGGCAGCAGTGGAAACCCGCGCCGTTTCATTCAAACATGCATTTCATGAACAGCGTCCATACGTCCTAATCGTTCTTAGTGACGCTGGCGATGTGCCCCTTGTTCACCTTGATGTTCACGCCGGTGGCCACTTCCAGGGTAACCACGTTCTCGTCCACCGCGGTGATCTTGCCGTGAATCCCACCAGCAGTCACCACCTGATCCCCTTTTTTTATGGCGTCGAGCAATGCCCTGTGCTCCTTGGACTTTTTCTGCTGGGGGCGGATCAGCAGGAAATAGAAGATGACGAACATGAGGATGAGGGGCGCGAAGCTCAAAAGGGGCGACTGACCACCAGTCGACTGCCCCGCAGGGGCAGCCTCAGCAAATGCGAGTGCGAACATGTAAAACCTCCGTTGGTGTTTTTATTCTATATGTACGGGCAAACCTTGTGTTTGCCCTGCATCCGGGCGATCACAAGGATCGCCCCTACGCAACATTCCTCTTTCCATAAAACTCGCGCCGGAATTCCGGGAACCTGTCCTCGGCAATGGCGACACGCGCTTGAGCCATGAGCGACAGATAATAATACAGATTGTGGTAAGTATTCAAGCGAGAAGCGAGTATCTCCCCGGCGCGAAAGAGATGACGGAGGTATGCCCGGCTGTAATTGCGGCAAACGTAGCAGCCGCACTCTGGGTCTATCGGCCCGGAATCCTCCGCATAGGCCGCCCCCTTGATATTAATCCTGCTGGTCGAGGTAAAAAGCATGCCGTTTCTGGCATTGCGGGTCGGCATCACGCAGTCGAACATGTCGAAGCCGTGGTATATTCCCTCGATCAGATCTTCCGGCGCGCCGATCCCCATGACGTAGCGCGGCTGGTCGTCGGGAAGGAACGGGGCGGCGAATTCCATCACCTCGTACATCCGCTCCTTTTCCTCTCCCACGGAGAGGCCACCGAGGGCATACCCGTCGAACCCGATCTCCCGAAGCTCGGAAGCGCTCTGCCGGCGAAGTTCCAGGTCCATCCCTCCCTGAACGATACCAAACAGCGCCTGATCGTCGCGCTTCTTCGCCTCCTTGCAGCGCCTGGCCCAGCGGGTGGTCATCTCCATCGATCGGCGCAGGTAATCATGTTCGGCCGGGTATGGCGGGCATTCGTCGAAGCACATAATGATGTCCGCCCCGAGCGCTTCCTGGATCGCGATGGAAATCTCGGGAGAGATGAAGTGGTAGGAACCATCCAGGTGGGACTGGAATGTCACCCCGTCTTCCTTGATCTTGCGCATCTCCCCCAGGCTGAAGACCTGAAAACCGCCGCTGTCGGTCAGGATCGGGCCGTCCCAGTGCATGAAGGCGTGCAGTCCCCCCATGCGCCGCACCAGCTCGTGGCCAGGACGGATATAGAGGTGGTAGGTGTTCCCCAGGATGATCTGGCTTCCCACCTCCCGCAGCTCCTCCGGGGTCATAGCCTTGACCGTCGCCTGCGTCCCCACAGGCATGAAGATGGGGGTGTCGATCCTGCCATGCGGAGTCGTCAAGGAGCCGAGACGGGCGGAACAGCCACTGTCCTGCTTTATCAGTTTGAAGTCAATGGATGGCAAATTGAAAACCGTAATTAGGGACTAGGGGCTGGGGACTGGTAAGATCTCATAGTTTCTCACCAATCCCCAGTCCCCAATCCCCAGTCCCTAAGAAATGAACATCGCGTCCCCGTAGCTGTAAAACCGGAACCGCCGCCGGATCGCCTCTTCGTAGGCCCGGAACAGGAGATCCTTCCCTGCTAATGCGGAAACCAGCATTAGCAGCGTCGACTTGGGGAGGTGAAAGTTGGTTATCAGGGCATCCACCACCTTGAAGCGATATCCTGGGCATATGAAGATATCCGCTTCACCATCCCCTGACGCGACCGTCCCGTCATCCCTACCCGCCTGCTCAAGTGCCCGGGCCGTAGTGGTTCCCAGGGCGACCACCCTCCCCCCCCGCTCCCGGCATTTCCTGATCGCGGCGGCCGTGGCTTCGGGAATGATGTACTGCTCGGCATGCATCCTGTGCTGGCTAAGGTCCTCGGTCCGGACCGGAAGGAATGTCCCCAGTCCCACGTGCAGCGTCAGGAAAGCGGTTTCGACGCCACGCGACCGAACCTCCTCCAGAAGCTCCCTCGTGAAGTGAAGCCCCGCAGTCGGGGCCGCAACCGCCCCCTTGCTCACGGCAAAAACGGTCTGGTAACGCTCCCTGTCCCCTTCCCGCGCCCCACGCCGGATATATGGCGGAAGGGGCATCTCTCCGGCCCGCTCCAGCCGTTCGGCAAAATCATCTTCAGGGGAAAAAGCCACAGTCCAGAGATCTTCGGAACTCCGCCCAACCACGCGGGCGGTGATCCCTTCGGGGAGGAACAGCTGCGTACCTGGCTTGGGGGGCTTGGATGCCCGGATAAGACAGTTCCAGACCTCTCCGGCCTCTTGCAACCGCCGAACCAGGAATACCTCCACCTTCCCGCCGCTTTCCTTGCTTCCCAGCAGGCGGGCCGGTATTACCCGCGTGTCGTTGGCCACCAGGAGATCGCCGGGGCGGAAACATTCGGGAATCTGCGCAAAAACCGTTTCACCGATGAGCCCGGCTGCGCGGTCCACCGTCATCAGCCGGGAGGTCTCCCGCTGCTGCGCAGGTTCCTGGGCGATCAGGTCAGGGGGAAGCTCGTAATCGAAGTCGTGAAGAAACATGGGTCAGTCAAGCTCAGAATGTTTTACGAGTTTGGTGCCAGGATAATAATACGAAAGTATCTCTCTGTAATTGAAACCTTCCAGTGCCCGGTTCTTCGACCCCCACTGGCAGAGCCCGACGCCGTGACCATAACCGGCGCCGCTGAAAATTACCTCGTCACCGGAAACCTTCAGCTCGAAATTGGTGCTTTTGATCACGCTGTACCCGACGGCCTTGCGGAAATTGACACCGGAAACCGAAACCTGCCCCTGGTCGGAGTCCAGGGACAACTCCACAATACGGCCGCTTTTGTTGCGTCGAACGATGCGGATATCCCTCAGACCTGCCACCTTGTTGCCGGCATTGCGGAGCGCAGTCTCCAATCTTGACAGGCCCAGGGTCTGTGACCACCGGATCGACGGAGTATTGACGCAGTATTTGCAATCAACCCCCTGCATGTACTGAAGGGGGAAGCCCCAGACGTTCTCAGCGGCCTCGGTACGGCCGCCGCAACTTGAATGGTAGAAAGCCTGGATGATGCTGCCGTCATTGGTCAGCACCTCGCCGGCCGTCTCCCTGACTCCCCGCACTGCCCTGCTGTCTTCGATGTCGCACCCTTCGTAGACCTGGTCCAGCACGCTGGATTCCAGATGGTAGGGCGCCCCCTTGCGGGCCTCCTTCTGGAAGAGGGCGTATGTTCTGGCGATGACTGCCTGGGACTTGACCGCCTCGATTGGCCACTGGGACGATATCTCGCAGTTTATGAGTCCGACGAGATAATCCTCTAGCGGAAGCTCGTCAACAACCAGAAGGCCCTTCTCGCCGATGGATACTTCAATTGTCCCGCGGTAACCCTTGCCATTTACCTTCAGCACTCCCGGCGCGGCTGCGATAATCTTGCGTCGGGAAAAGCCGTTGATCGACAGCTGGCCCTTGTCCCGCCTGATCTTGACCGGAAAATCGATATCCAGTGGCTGCCCCTCCTCGTCTACCACCAGTACGCCGTTTCCTTCGAGGACAAGATTTTCGGCCCCTTTAAAAATGGCGACGCGAACGGTCTCGGCCGGCTGGAAAGCGGCATATCCCGAGGCCCAGAGAAGCACCGCCGCGATAAGGACCAGTACCGCCAGCCCCCCCGCGCGCTTATGCTGAGAATATCCAAAGCCCACTAATTATATGTCTCGGTTAATTATTCAGTGGTTGAATGATGAGCCTTCAGGCGTTATTATCGCGCATCGGGTTCGGTAACGACCGGTTCGGTATAATAGGTGCATAGTTATCTGTTGTCAAGCAGTTCGGACATCCGCTATTGACAATATATATAAATATATCTATAAGTCTCAAATTGTGAAAAAGTCGCGTCCCGAGCGGCCGCAAGCAGATAAAAAGTCAGTGATTAAGCATGGTTAACGACCACAATGAGTAGATATTAATCGCCATTTGGCATCATTGCCTTGAAATCGCGGTATCGGAGCAAAGACGCTTACATCATGAATTCTCTCAAGATCAAGATTCTCGGCCTCATAACCATAATCGTGGTGTTCATTGTCGGCGTGTCGGCTGTCATAAACTTCAATGTCCAGGAGGAGATGATCACCAGCCTGGCGAAGCGAAACAGCAAGCTCTTGCTGGAAACCGTCAAAAACAGCATCGCCAACGCCATGCGCTCCGGCAATAAGGAAGAAGTCGACAAGATATTCAGCCAGATCAGGTCCCAGGAAGGGATACAGACCGTACGGATTTTCGACGAAACCGGGAAGATCCTCAATTCGGCCGACAGCGGCGAGATCGGCAGAATGCTTGATCCCACCAGGCATGCGAATTTCGACAAACAGACCCTCCATTATATACATGAACATTCCGGGGAACGTCTTCTCACCACCATGTCCCCCATCTACAACAAGCCCGAGTGCCACCGCTGTCATCCCGCTTCAAGGGATGTGCTCGGTATCCTGCAGATAAACCACTCGCTCAACTATCTCGAAAGCTTCAAAGATGAAGGGAAGAAGCACGCCGCCATCTCGACCGTCGTGATCATCCTCTTCATCATGATCACCATCTCCATTTTCCTCATCCTCTACGTGGACAAGCCGGTGCGCCAGTTGATCAGGCTCATGCACAACGTAGAGGGGGGGGATTTCGAAACCAGCCCGCTCATAAACAGTAGCACCGAGATGGAGCTATTATCCGGCAGTTTCAACACCATGGTCGGGAGGCTCAAGGAGCTGATGGAAACCACCATCTCCCACGAGCGCGAGCTGGCGCGCACCCAGGAAAAACTCTCCCACCACCAGCAAATCCACACGATAAACCTCAAGCTCGAGGAGAAATTGCTGGAGATCGAAAATCTCAATATCGCCCTGGAAGAGCGGATCGAGGAGATCGAGGAGGCGAACTACAAGATTGCCGATCTGGCCGGTGACCTGGAAGACAAGAACACCACCCTGGAGACGGCGGTGGCGCGGCTTTCGACCCTGAACAAGGTCGGTCTTGCCATAAACTCCACCATGGAGTCGGACAAGATATTCGGCACCATTGTCAAGACCACCATGGAAACCCTCCATTCCCAGATAGGCTACATCCTCCTCTACGATTCGGAGAAGAAGGCCTTTACCGTCACCACCATGCTTGGCCACGATGAGGCGTCGGCCCACGACACCGCCATCCCGGCGCACCCCTCCACCATCGCATCATGGATCATGGAAAACCGCAAGCCGCTTCTGATCAGCAACATCGACAATGCGCCCCAGTTCAGCCGATTCAGCCTGCTCGGATACGAGCGCCGCTCGATGATATCCGTCCCGCTTGCGGTCAAGGACGAGGTCATCGGCACCCTGTCGGTGGTGAACAAAACAGACGACTCCATCTACACGGAAAACGATCTGGAATTCCTCTCAACCATCGCCAGCCAGGCAAGCGTCGCCATCAGCAACGTCAGGCTGTACGAAAACCAGCAGAAGACATACGTCAACACCATCCATGCCCTGGTTTCGGCCATCGAGGCAAGCGACAGCTATACGCGCGGCCATTCCGAGCGGGTAACCCGCTACAGCGTGGCACTGGCCAGGAAGATGAACCTGTCGCACGATCGTCTAAGCATCGTGGAGCGGGCCTCGATCCTGCACGACATCGGCAAGATCGGCATCAACCTGGCACTGCTCCACAAGGAAGGCAAACTGACAACCGAAGATGTCGATGAATTGCGCCAGCACCCGAACATCGGCATGCGGATTCTGGAGCCAATCGAATTCCTCCACGACGTCCGGCTCTGCATCGGCCAGCACCACGAGCGATATGACGGCACCGGTTACCCCAACAATGTCGACCACAGCGGACTGCTGCTCGAATCGCGCATATTGGCCATAGCCGACGCATACGATGCCATGACCTCCGATCGTCCCTATCGCCAGGCCCTCCCGAAGGAAACGGCAATCCGGGAACTGCTGGAAAATGCCGGCACCCAGTTCGATCCTGCTCTGGTGCCGCATTTCGTCCACCTTCTGGAAACCTGCGAATTCGACAACATCGAGATAGTCACCCCTCTGACAATGGCGGCCCGAGGACTGCAAACAGGGATGCCATTCTTTCCCTACGGCTCAGGCATGCTCCCGTTCGGTGAGCCTACAGCCTGACCCGGATTCTCCGCGCCCTTTTTGTTTGCCTGCAAAAGCCGATTCTGCTATAAGACCTCCTGAACAGCGATGAACTGGTTGTTCAAAAGCCCCCCCGAGGTTCGCAACTTGTCGATCCTGCTGGAAATAGATAACCTGAAGACCAGCTTTAATCTGCCGCGGGGCGTCCTGAACGCGGTGGACAACGTCAGCCTCTCGGTCAGGCGTGGTGAAACTCTCGCAATCGTCGGAGAATCGGGGTGCGGGAAAAGTATGACCGCTTTCTCTGTCATGCGCCTGGTACCGCCGCCAGGACAGATCGCCGGCGGCCGGATCGTCCTGGCCGGCACTGATCTTCTGGCCCTCTCCGAGGAGGAGATGCGCAAAGTGCGTGGCAACCGGATCGCCATGATCTTCCAGGAGCCGATGAGCTCGCTCAACCCGGTTTTCCGGATCGGCGACCAGATAGCAGAGGGGCTGGTGCTTCACCGGCGTCTCACGAAGGAACAGGCGCTGGACGAGACCTGCAAAATACTGCGCCAGGTGGGGATACCATCTCCTGCCGACCGGATGCGCGATTATCCGCACCAGTTGAGTGGTGGCATGCGGCAGCGCGTGATGATCGCCATTGCCATTGCCTGCAAGCCCGAGCTCCTCATTGCCGACGAGCCCACCACGGCCCTGGACGTCACGATTCAGGCCCAAATCCTGGAGCTGCTGGATTCGCTGAAACGTGAGAACGACATGGGAATGATGCTGATCACCCACGATTTCGGCATTGTGGCCGAGCACTCCCAGAGCACCTCTGTCATGTACGCCGGAAGGATCGTGGAAGCGGCACCGACACCGGAGCTTCTGCAAAACCCGTTGCACCCTTATACCAGAGGACTACTCGATTCCCTTCCCCAGCGCGCCGTCGAGGGGAAGCCGCTGAAAACCATCCCCGGCCAGGTCCCGGACCTCCTTGCGCCGTTGGAGGGATGTGGTTTCTGTGTCCGCTGCCCCGACCGCCAGTGGCGGTGCAGCAGCGAAACGCCCCCTGTAACTGAATTCCCCGGCGAGCACATGGTTCGCTGCTGGAAATACGCATGAACACCCCGCTTATCGAAATCATAAACCTGCGCCGCTCTTTCACAGCCCACCCCGCACCCTTTGCGCCGAAAACCGTGGTCCGGGCAGTGGACGGCATCAACCTGGCGCTTCATGCGGGGGAAACCCTCGGCCTTGTGGGAGAGTCGGGGTGCGGCAAGTCCACCACCGGAAAGTTGATGCTGGGGCTGCTGGAGCCGACCGACGGCGATGTGCGTTATCGCGGAAAAAGCCTTTCAACCATGGACCGCCGGGAGCACGCAAAGTTGCGCGCGGAAGTCCGGATGATCTTTCAGGACCCTTTTTCCTCCCTGAACCCGCGCATGAAAGTGGGAGACATCGTGGCCGAGCCTCTGATAATCCAGGGGATGAAGCAGCGGTCAGCGAGAGGGATGGCCCTGGAATTGCTCAACCGGGTCGGACTCGCTTCCGATCACGTGCATCGCTATCCGCACGAATTTTCCGGCGGGCAGCGTCAACGGATCGGCATCGCGCGCGCAATCGCCGGATCGCCCAGGGTTATCGTAGCCGACGAACCCGTTTCTGCCCTCGACCTCTCCATCCAGGCCCAGATACTGAACCTACTTCAGGAACTGAAACGGGAATTTTCCCTCTCCTTTGTCTTCATCTCCCACGACCTTTCCGTGGTCCGTCACATGAGCGACCGGATCGCGATCATGTATCTCGGCAAGATCGCCGAGATCGGCTCTCGCAGCGAAGTATTCTCCCAGTGCCAGCATCCCTACACAGAGGCACTTCTCTCTGCCGTACCCAGGGTCGAATTTGACACCGATAAGAAACGCATTATACTCCAGGGAGATATTCCTTCTCCGTCGGCGCCGCCGCCCGGATGTCCGTTCCATACCCGCTGCCCCTATGCGGAGGAGCTCTGCAAACGCGTAGAGCCACCACTTGAGGAGAAAAGACCGGGCCACCTGGCAGCGTGTCATTTCAGCGGCAAGATCTTCGGATAAGGATAATTGACCGGTCTTATAAGGTTTTTGTTGACAAAGTAGCCATACACACCTTATATATAGCGGGATTTTTGGATAATTCATTAAATTAAGTATAAAGGGACCCGTATGGAATTCGACAAAAGCAGGGACTACACTGATGAGGCTGAAATTTTCAAGGTTCTTGGGCATCCCATCAGGCTGAAGATCGTGGCGGGCCTCTGTACCAAGGAATGCAACGTCAAGCATATCTGGGAATGCCTGGGCCTTCCACAGGCCACCGTTTCCCAGCACCTGGCGCTCCTGAAAAACAAAGGGGTGATCGAAGGAAAGCGGGAAGGGGTCGAGGTGCACTACACCGTCGTGCATCCCCTGGCGAAAAAGTTGATAAAGTCTCTGGGTTAGAATATCCTCTACCAAAATAATGCGGCAAAAAGAAAACCCCTTCAATCGAAGGGGTTTTCTTTTTTCAACACGGCCCTTTGCGGCAAAATGCGTAGATTACCTCATAAGT
Source organism: Geobacter sp. (assembly GCA_016177775.1). Lineage (GTDB taxonomy): Bacteria > Desulfobacterota > Desulfuromonadia > Geobacterales > Geobacteraceae > JACOUQ01. Next base: position 26,066 of record JACOUQ010000015.1, on the reverse strand, counting down.
CGCCGGAATCTCACCATCCACGCCGAAACGTTCCTGGTAAATCTCCATCATTCGCAACATAACACTCCGCCTCGCCAGCCCCAAACCCCGATCCGGCGAAGCATTCCCTGCTCCGATCCCCTTGAGGGCGAACAGGAGCTCCTTCACATCGGGATACAAGTCCGTCTCATGTTCGCTGAAGACTTCCGGCACCGCGAAGCCGGCACGGGCCAAGGCATCGGACACCTCCCGCGGCGAGAAGAAACGGTGCGTGGGATCGCCCGTGACGGAGGCAGAACCGGCTAGGGCAGCGCGGTACGAGCTGCGAAGCTCATGCAGCGTATCCCCTCCGAACATGGCGAAACAGAACCACCCGCCGGGCTTGATTACCCGACAGGCCTCGGCAAATGCCTCGTCAGGCTGACCAAGCCACTGAAAAACCGAAGTGGAGACCACAAGATCGAACACCTTCGCCCGGAACGGAAGTTTCTCTGCATCGGCGTTGAGTGTCCAAGTCGGCTGCTGCGCAGTCCGGCACATGTTGAATGCCAGGTCGATTCCGCACGCCGCCGCGTCAGGATACAGTCCACTCAGACCCCTGCTCAGCATGCCGGTGCCGGTCCCCACATCGAGGAAAGACGCTGGGGCTAGGGACTTATGCGCCAATAACTGGACGAACCGGCTCACCACCCGCTTCTGGACCCGCGTGTGCTCATCGTACGAACCGGCCTGGCGGTGAAAGGCTCTTCTAACCCTTCCCCTGTCAACGCAGTTAAGCTGCATCCAGACTCCTCGTAAAATCCATCAGCATGTGATTGAACTCGCCGGGGCGCGACATGAATGGCGCATGCCCGACTCCTTCCATCATCTCAAGCCTGGCGTGGGAGAGCTGCCCGGTCATGTAGCGCGACGCCGCCGGCAGGCAGATGGTGTCCAGATCGCCATGCACCAGAAGCACAGGGACATCGATCTCAGGGAGGCATTGCCGCTGGTCCGCCTCCTGCAATGCCCGCAAGGCGTCCAGCGCCGTTTCCGGCGAAGGCTGCCGGCCGCCAATTACTACCTCGCGCACGATCCGCTGGTAGCGGTCATGGTCCAGTTCTCCCTCGACGAACATCCTCCGAAAGAAATCCCCCATGGTCGCGGCAAAATTGCGCTTCAGGCGCACGCCCATCCCCCGGGCCTCCACCGGCGGCAGGGCGTGGAGATAATCTGCGGCAGAGGTAAACCGGGGCGTGCCGGAGACCAGAACCAGCCCCGCCACCCGCTCGCGGATGGAGGGAAATGCCTCCAGCACCACCTGGACCCCCATTGACCAGCCGACCACTATTGCATTCTCCAGCGCCAGGCCGTCCATGAGACCGCGCAGGTCCGCAGCCAGAAGCGACATGGAGAAGGGGCCAGAAGACGGCTCCGATCTGCCGTGCCCGCGCAGGTCCAGGGTGACCACGCGGTGGGAGGAGGCGAGTTCCTCAGTCTGGAAGAACCAAACCCGTCCGGACATGGCCCAGCCATGGACAAAGACCAGCGGCCGGCCCTGGCCTTTGTCTTCGTAATGGAGCATTATCCCGTCGGATGTGGTCAAAAACATATACCCATAAACCTCAACGCAAAGTCGCCAAGACGCAAAGACAGGCTTTATTTGTTCGGTGAAGTTCTTTGCGGCTTAGCGTCTTTGCGTCATTGCGTTAAAAGAATTACCTAATGACTTTCAATCGCGCCCCCACCCGTGTTATGGCCGCCACCGCTTCTTCCAGGTCGTGGTCGGTATGGGTCGCCATGAGCGTGCAGCGCAGGCGGCAGCTTCCCGCCGGGACGGTCGGCGGGCGAATTCCCTGAACGAATATCCCATCATCCAGAAGCAGGCGGGAAAACTCCATGGTCTTTTCGGCCGGACCGACGAAAACCGGGACGATCTGGGAATCGCTGGTCATGGTGTCGAAGCCTGCCGCATGGAGGGATGCACGAAACCGGGCGGCGGACTCCGTCAGCCGCTCCCGCAGCTGTTTTCCTTCATCCGACTCCACTACGTCCAGGGCAGCCAGCGAAGCTGCGAGAACCGCAGGGGGAAGTGAGGTGGAGAAGATGAAACTTCTGGCCTTGTTGCGGAGGTAGTCGATTATATCAGCGGATGCGGCGGCGTATGCGCCGAAACTCCCCAGGGCCTTGCCGAACGTCCCCATGTGGATGTCGATGTCGGCCATTACGTCATGCAGTTCGGCGCTCCCCCTGCCGTCCGCACCGAGCACCCCGGTCCCGTGGGCATCGTCCACCATGAGAAGGGCTCCGAACTCCCGCTTCAAGGCAGCAAGTTCCTTCAGCTGCGCCAGGTCGCCATCCATGCTGAACACGCCGTCGGTTACGATCAACCGACGCCCCTTCACATCTGCCCTCTCCAGCAGGCGCCGCAGGGCAGCCATGTCGTTGTGCGGATAGCGGACCAGTTCGGCGCGGGAGAGGATTGCACCATCCACGATACTCGCATGGTTGAGCCTGTCGGAGAAAATGACGTCCCCTCTCCCCGCCAGGGCCTGAAGTATGCCGGTATTGGCTGCGTAGCCGGAATTGAAGACAACGGCCCCGCCAGTTCCCTTTAACCTGGCGATGCGGTGCTCCAGTTCCTCGTGCAACTCCATGTTCCCCGAAACCAGGCGGGATGCGCCGCTGGAGACGCCAAAAAGCTCGATAGCCTCGATGGCAGCCTTCTTCAAAGCAAGATGGTCCGCCAGTCCGAGATAGTTGTTGGAACAGAGAAGGAGCACCTCCCTGCCGCCGATCCTTACCCGGCTCCCCTGGCTCCCCTCCACCAGGCGCATCTGCCGGTAAAGCCCCGCCTCCCGGAGTGACGCCAGCTCGTTTTCAAAATAATCGGTCATGCTCGATGTTCCTTCATTCGGATGCACTTTTGTACCATAAATGGCCTGATTCGTCAACCAATGCCAACTGCTTGGTTAACAAACGGTAGGGTGCATTAGCGCAGCGTAACGCACCGCTTGAATGGTGCGTTACGGCAAAAAACCGCCTAACTCACCCTACGCTTGGATAAAATCCGTTTATGAACCGTGAACCAGCTCGATGAGGGTCACCTCGGGTGGGGCCAGAAACCGGAGCGGCGGCCCCCATGTGCCGGTCCCGCGGCTGAGGTAGAGCCGGGAACCCTTGGGGAGAGTCGTCAGGCCGTTCCAGACCGGAAAGACCAGGCGGGTGAGGAGAAAGAAGGGGAAGAGCTGCCCACCGTGCAGATGCCCGGAGAGTTGCAGGTCGAACAGTCCGGCGGACGTGGCGGGGACCACGGGACGGTGCTTCAGGAAGAGGACAAAGCGGTCGCGCGGCAGCGATGCCAGGAGGGCATGTTCGTCTTTGGCCGGAAGCCCCATCCGGGCACCCACCATGTCATCGACCCCGGCAAGCTCGATTGCTCCGGCAACGGTGAGATGCTCACCCTCCAGCAGCGTGAAGCCGGCCTCGCGGTGGAATGCCACGGAGTTGTCGTGGCCGACATAATACTCGTGGTTCCCGGTAACGGCAAACATGCCGTATCTCGGCCGCAAGGGGAGCAGTTCCGAGGCAAGCCCCTGGAGGCTCCCGGCCTGCCCGTCCACCAGGTCGCCGGTGGAGACGACGATGTCGGGATCGAGCCCCCGCACGGTCGTCACGATCCTCCGCAGGCGCTCCCTGTCGATGAAGAGTCCCAGGTGCACGTCGGAAATCTGCGCGATTCTCAGGCTTCCTATGGATTGGGGGATCTTGGGAGAGTGGATGACCAGGCGCTCCACATGGATATTGCGCGCCTCGAAATATCCATAAACCGATGCCACTATTGCATATGCTGCGGCCATGGCGTAAGCGGTCCTCCCCGACGGGACCAGCCGGGCGAATTTCGGTTTTGCCGATGCGCCGATGGATCGGGCGAGAAACCGCAATATGTCTAGCCCAAGGGACAGGGTGAAGAAGAAAAAGAGGAGTGCCATCCAGAGATATCCGGCATATCCCAGGACAAGCGATACCTCCTCAAGCCCTTTGCGCTCCGCAACCCTTATCAGGACCGGTGCCGCCACCATCAGCACCAGGAACAGCACCAGGCCCACCCGCGCCCACCTCTCCAGGCGGAACGCCGACCTGGTCTTCAGGTAGAAGTAGGCATGGGCGGTGCCGTACATCAGGAAAAATGCGAGCAGGAACAAAGTCATGCGGCGCCTCGGGGAATCGCCCGGAACTTCCTGACTAGCTCCACCGGGTGATACGACAGCTTTGACTCCCGCAGTCCCGGTTCTCCCAGGTCCTGCTCCCGGTTGACGTAGGTGCAGTCAGTGAAAAGGAGCCGGCTGAACTCCCGGTCCACCAGTTGATAGGCCCCTTCCGAAAATGGGTCCGCCTTTTCGAAATGGCACACCGATGTGGTACGGTTCAGCCGCTCGCCAAGGGCAAAAGCCTTGACCTTCCCCCCAACCAGAATCACCACACCTTCAAGTCCCAGAACATCGGCCGTTCGCAGCGCCTCGGCCGCTGCCGCCGTTTCAGGGACCAGAGAACGGCTTTCCACCTCGCCCCGCACCCTTGTCCATTCATCCAGCAGACGAAGTGCGCTCTCGCAATGCTTCGGACCATAAAATTCAACCGTATATTCCTGGCGGCGGGTGAAGTAGTTGATCCGATTTTTCTTGCCGTGATACCGCCTTCCCGCAAGATTCGCCAGATCCTCCCGTCGGTGGAGGTAGTCGAAATTGTCCCTGTCCTCGTTAACCACGGTCCCTGAACCGGCCAGATATTTCGCAACGAAATCCTCATCCGCGCCATAGAGGGACAGCCGGTCGGCAAAGAGCCGCTGGAGGGCGGAAGGCACATTCCCGCCGAGCGGCGGGAGAAAATAGGTGGAATTGTCGTATCCCCTGCCGAGAATGACCAGGGTATCGCCAATGGCGGAGAGCCGGTAACCGTGGGCCTCCCGAAACAGGTAGAGCCCGGCGAAGGTGAATTCCGAGATGCGCGGCTGCTCCCGCTCGAAAATATCATCGAGAAGCGCCTTGTCATCAAGTGTTATCGGCCGACTGGCGGGGTATGCCGGGAGAGGCGAGGTCACGCCTTCTCCCCCAGCATGTAGCGGTCGATGATCCAGCGGGCGATGCTCCGCTTTCCCGGAAGCGACTCCGGCATTCCGGCCGAGCAGAACCAGCGGGCATCCTCCAGCTCATCCCGGTCAACGCGGAGCTCCCCGCCGGCGCAGTCGGCGACGAATCCGGCCATGAGTTGGCTCGGGAAGGGCCAGTTCTGGCTGCCGACGTAATGGACATTAGCGACCTCGATGCCGGTTTCTTCCCTGACCTCGCGCCTGACGCACTCCTCCAGAGATTCCCCGAAGTCGACGAAGCCGGCCACCAGACTGTAACGCCCCGCAGGCCACTCCGGCTTTCTAACCAGCAGGAACTCGTCCCGCCTCCGCACCAGGACGATGACGCAGGGGTGGATGTGGGGGAAATGGTGGTGCCGGCACGACTGGCAGCACCTTCCCCATGTTCCGGGGATCGCCTCCAGCGTCCCTCCGCAGCGGGAGCAGACCGTGCAGTGGCGCTGCCATTGCAGAATCTGGTGGGCAAGGCCGCCGAGCGACATTATGTCGCCGGGGATTCTCTCCTCATTGGCGTTGAACGGCTCGGCAACGTATCCCTCCGGGAGACCGCTCCCCGTGCCGATTACCGCCCCCCAGAGGGGCCTTTCTTCCCAATCTCCGAGAAAAAGAGAATCGCCCTTCGACTCGGCCCAGGCAGGAAATTCACCGTCATGCAAGGCGAGAGTCTTCCCGTCGAATCGCATCACCATGGCATTGCCCTGGAGGAGCACCCACCGCCCGCCACCTTCCGGCCCCACATCCCCCGGACGGGCCGGGACGAAACCGCGGTCCAGAATTGTCCTGTTAAACGGCAGGTTGACTGCCTCGGGATACCGCATCATCTCCTCCTTACCGTGTCTGGCAGCTACTCTGCCCGGCAAGTCTACCTCAAAGCGAGGAAAAAGCAAAGAGCGGCATTAACCCACCACAGAACAAGGTGCTGGGGCTTCCCCCAAAAAGAAGAGTGGCTTTTGAGCAGATGATTCATTCAGGGGAAAACATCAGTAGCAGGTACAATGGTGACTTGAATATCGGCTGGTGACACATTACTCTTCTTTTTGGGGGAAGCCCCGGCACCTCGCTCACCTTCCCGATGTTTTCTTTGCTTTTTTACCCTGGTTTTTATATGATTTTCCAAGCTAAAATTGAAAAGGAAGCATGAATGAAGCGAATTATCCCCGCCGAATGGGAAGAGCAGGACGGGGTCCTGCTGGCATGGCCCCATGAACATAGCGATTGGAAACCGTACCTTGATGCGGTGGAAAAGGTATTCATTGAGATTACCAGGCAGATCAGCCGCTTTGAAACCGTAATCATTGCCGCTCCTGATCCATCAGCGGTTTCGGGCCTGCTGAACAGTTCCGGTGTTGACATGGAGCGGGTTCGACTATTCAGAATCGACACCAACGACACCTGGGCGCGGGACTTCGGCCCCATTACAATACTTGAGGATGGCAGGCCGATACTGCTAGACTTCGGATTCAATGGCTGGGGGCTCAAGTTCGCGGCAAACCTGGACAACCAGATCACCCGCACTCTCCACGAGGCTAGTGCATTCGCGGTCCCACGCCGCATCATGGGACTCATCATGGAGGGAGGGAGCATTGAGAGCGACGGGGCAGGCACCATCCTCACCACTGCCGAGTGCCTCCTCAACCCGAACCGCAACCCGCATCTCACCAGAGATGATATCGAGCGGAAACTGGCCGGGCTGCTCGGCGCCAGCCACTTCCTCTGGCTGGAAAACGGCTGGCTGGCAGGGGACGACACCGACTCCCACGTGGACACCCTGGCGCGCCTCTGCCCGGACGACACCATCGCCTATGTCCGCTGCGACGATGCCACGGACGAGCACTACCCGGCCCTTTCCGCCATGGAGCAGGAACTTATGCAGTTCCGCACCAGGGAGGGTACACCGTACCGCCTTATCCCCCTCCCCTGGCCGGAAGCGAAGTTCGACGAAGAAGAAGAGCGCCTCCCGGCCACCTACGCCAACTTTCTCGTCATAAACGGCGCAGTCCTGGTCCCGACCTACTGCGACAAGAACGACGAAGCGGCTTTGAAAGCCGTTGGAGAGGCGTTTCCGGGACGAGAGGTAATCGGCATTGATTGCCTGCCGCTCGTCCTCCAGCACGGGTCGCTCCATTGCGTCACCATGCAGCTGCCGAAGGGGACTTTAAGGCTTTAACGCAAAGACGCAAAGACGCAGAGATTTCACTTTGTGGGTTTAGCTTTTCTTTGCGTCTTTGCGTCATTGCGTTAAATAGAATTGGTTTTTTAGTAATAGCCTCTGAGGCGTGAAGGAGTTTTGACGTGAGAAATCTGAAAGTCGGTCTCATACAGCAGAGCTGCACAGCCGACCGTGAAGCAAACATCGCGAAGAGCATAGCCGGCATCAGGAAGGCCGCGGCCGAAGGGGCGCAACTGGTGGTGCTGCAGGAACTGCACTGCGGTCTATATTTCTGCCAGACCGAGGACACGGAACAGTTCGACTTGGCCGAACCGATCCCCGGCCCCTCCACCGGAACCTTCGGGAAGCTGGCCAAGGAACTTGGGATCGTGCTCGTAACCTCGCTCTTCGAGCGGCGCGCTCCGGGTCTCTACCACAACACCGCGGTGGTTCTGGAAAAGGACGGCTCCATTGCCGGCAAATACCGCAAAATGCACATCCCGGACGATCCAGGATACTACGAGAAGTTCTTCTTCACCCCCGGCGACCTCGGTTTCGAGCCAATCGACACCTCGGTCGGCAGGCTCGGGGTGCTGGTATGCTGGGACCAGTGGTATCCGGAGGGGGCGCGGCTCATGGCCCTGGCTGGTGCGGAGCTTTTGATCTACCCGACTGCCATCGGCTGGGCCGAGGGGGAGAACGAGGAGGAAAACGCGCGGCAACGGGAAGCCTGGATCACGGTCCAGCGCGGCCACGCCGTGGCAAATGGCCTGCCGGTAATCGCCGTGAATCGGGTGGGAGTGGAGAAGTCACCGGAAAGCGGGGGACAACGCTTCTGGGGGAGCAGCTTCGTGGCCGGGCCGCAGGGAGAGATCATCGCCCAGGGCTCGACCGAGCGGGAAGAGGCGCTCTTGGTTGACATAGACCTGGAGCGAAGCGAATCCGTCCGCCGCATCTGGCCGTTCCTGCGTGACCGGCGGATTGATGCGTATCAGGACTTGTTGAAACGGTTCAGGGACTGATTCTGATTTGCAATCGAGCCGTCGTTGATCTACGAACTTCAAATAAAAGCGGCCCCTGGCGATTTTGCCGGGGGCCGCTTTTTTACTGGAAAGGATTTCGAATAAGACAAGCCTGTTCTTATGGCCTGCTCCCGGAACCTCCAAGTATGTAGTCGATGGCGTCGGTTTTCTGTTGTAACGTTAGTTTGCCCAAGCTGTAAAGATTTTCGATTGCGCTTTCAACATCGTCGGCATCCAGGATACCGTCATACATCCAGTCGATGGAATCATAGAGGAGCCGTTTGACATAACGGCTGTTGTGGGCGAATCCACCGTAATCATGGGACAACAGATAGTAATTGAAAAACGCGCCCATTGTATTTGGACCGCCTGCTGCCCCATAAGCCCTTTCCCAATCTTGGGATCCAGTAGTATTGACATTATAATTCTTTGCCTTGATCTGTTGTTTCAAAGCTTCGATAGCCGCAAGATAACCTGCCTTCTTAAGTTGGAGATCAAGCACTCCATAAGAGTCCGTAGTCTGCCACCCGCCTGGGTGGCAGTTGGCGCAAACTGTACTGACGACTGATGTAATTGTGGTCCCGCTCTTTACAACCGGCAGGAATGAGTGACGCTTAGGTTTTAAATGGCAAGTTACACAAGGACCGTCGCTTCCAGTGGAGTTATAGTTTCCAATCCCTATTCTGTCGTGAGCATAATTTGAATTATTCTCGTATGACCTACCCGGACCTGAATACTCGTATCCGCTTATTTTGAAAACCGTTGCTCCGCCGGTCAAGTAGTGGGAATTGATGAGGCTGGTTGAAAAATTGCTGAAGCCTCTGTTCTTCGCCTCGGTTATAACCGCGCCGATTTCCCTGCCAGTATGGCATGACATACAGATGTTGGAAGTAGCCAAGTCGGGAAATTGATGGGAAAGGACAAACTTTTTCGTATATACGGTCGAGTAGGCATAATAAGCTGTGACTTGCGGCACAGAGCGCCTCTTGAATGCGTAAGTGTTTCCGTTGCCATCATCATGGCAGGCGTTGCATGCCAGAACCTGGTTGGTCTTGTCTCCCGCGTTATATTCCGCAAGGCCCCAAGGGCTTATGTCGGTGAAATTGGACGATACGTAATTGATGTACCCTGTAGCAGTATGGCATCTGACGCATTGTTTGCCGTAGGTGGTCGCGGGATTGGCCCCGGCCGTCCCCTGCGTTTTAAAATTATTTCTATAGTTCCAAGGGGGCTCATAATTATTGCCGTGACCGCTTTGTTTCCACTCCTGGTTGATCGAGATATGGCCGGTTGGATTATGGGGATTGTGGCATTTGCGGCAATTCTTCCTGTAACGGGTGCTGACAAAGGAAGCAGTAATGTTGTTGAAATGGGCACGGAACAGTGCGGCGGTTGAGAATCCGTAAACGCTTCCCGTTTGGGCCCTGGTCGCCTCAATGCCATGGCATTTCTTGCACTTGTCATCGGCATCGGGATTGGTGCTGACATCATGCCGCGCCGATTCGGTGGAGAGCGTCCCGCCGCCATGGCACAGGTTGCAGTTGGAGGGGTGGGTTGGGTCAGGCTCGTGACAGTCATAGCAGCTGGCCGCGTTCTGGGTGCTGTGGGTGGATGCCTGCCATTCAGTGGCAATATTCAGCCCCGTAACCGGCGAAACAGCCGAAGAATGACAGCTAATGCAGGCGGCCGCCGTGGAAGCTACCGAATCCGAAGAAGATCCTCCGCTGTTGCTGCCGCAACCGGCGGTTATCATGATATGCAGGGCAACCCCCGCCATCGCACTCCAATAACGCCATTTCATCCCAAACACCCCCGCAAAAGCCTTAACCGCAAGCAACGATAACTATATGACGCAAAAGCGAAAAAGTCGAGTTGACAGAACATTTACTTTATCGTATTACTATAGGCGTTTCAGTCATGTCAAGTTAAGATTTACTTAATCTTATGACTATACAAACAGCTTTTTATTATAAGTGAAAATTCGTACAACTTCATTCGCTAAACAGAGTCAAGTCTTTAATTGTTAATTTGCAATCAAAGGGGGATTTCATGCACTTGTTGTTTGGTTTCGTTTTGTATCTTGTTGTCGCCACTGTCTTTACCATTGCAAACCCGTCAACATCCTATGCCATTCCCGCCTTCGCCAGACAGCACAAAGCGGAGTGCTCAACCTGCCACACAATCTTTCCCCAGCTGAACGAATTCGGCGAAGCCTTCCTGAAAAACAGTTACGTCTATCCCGGCAAGCCGAAAGCGGCCAAGTCTGCTGAGTCAGTGGCAACCACAACAGCAGCGCCCACCGTTCAGGACAAGAAAGACGAAGCCCTGTGGCTTTCGGCCATCCCCGAACAGATCCCGGTCTCATTCGCGGCCTCGGCCGATCTTTCCTACAATGCCGACGCAGAGGACAAGCTCGACCTTGCTACAAGATCGTTGCGGCTCCATGCCGGCGGCGCTTTCCGCGACAAGGCCGGCTTTTTCATCACTTACAACCTTTACACCCAGGGGGCCTACTCTCCCTCTACCAGCAACACCCCGACCAACAACCGCTCGGACATCGACGAACTCTTCCTGGTATGGCGCCATGCCATGGGGACACCGGTAAACCTGAAAGTCGGCCGCTTCGAGCCGAAGCTCTCCCTCTGGAAGCAGAGCAACAAGGTAACAGTCACATCCTTCGCCCCCTATGCCTATACCGTGGGGAGTTCCCAGTTCTCCCTGGAGTCTACCGGGGATGCCCTGGAGGCCAACGCAGTGCTCGGCTCCCGCCTGTTCGTGGCCGGCGGCATCGTCGACCGGGACAACCAGAACACCAAGGAGGGTTATGGCCACATCTCCTACAAGTTCAGCGGCACTGATTTCCTCGGCAACGAGCCGGAAATCAGCCTGGAAGAAGAGAGCGTATGGGATTACCTGACCATCACCACCGGCGCCTATACCTATTTCGGCCGCAATGAGAGCTCTGCCGATGTGGGCAACTTCTTCTACCGCGCCGGTGCTGATGTTGACCTCCTCTACAAGCGGCTGCACCTGAAGTTTGCCGGCGTACACGGCAGGGACAACAACCCCACCTTCAGCAGCACATCTCCTGACACACGCAACTCCACGGTTCTGGCGGGAGAAGCGGAGTATATGCTCGGTTCGCCAGTTAACGCCATTTCGCTGTTTCGTTACGAATACCAGGACGACGGCGCGGGAATCACCCGGCGCTACATTCCGGGGATCGCCTATGCTCCGCTGCAGAACACCAAGGTCCAGCTCCAGTATATCTATGAGGACGCGCCGTCTACGGTCAACCGGACCGCGCTGCTGGGTCTGACCTTCAGCCTCTGATCGATTATGGAATGACGATTGCATTTAATTGCTGTCAATTTTGAGCCGAGGAGAACCGTCTATAATGAAAACGCTAGTCACCACCGCATTCATAATGCTGCTCACCATTGCCACCGCCCACGCCGGCCTGAAGGTCGTCGGAAGGGGGGACGCCATGCGCCTCGACCCATCGGCATTCCCGGCCGACATGAAGGCCAGCTATGAAATCATGCGGGTCAGATGCATAAAATGTCACACAATGGAACGGACCATCATCGCCCTTACAAGCGGCATCGCACCCATCTCGGGACAACCCTTTGACAGAAACGCCACAAGGGCGTACGGCATCAAGATGATGCGCAAGCCCGACTCCAACATGAACAAGCAGGAAGTCAAGACAGTCGTCGACCTTTTGAATTACCTCCTTGTGGAAGCGGGAAAATAAGATCATGCGGCGTCACAGCCGGCTAAAGGCCGCAGCGCCGCCATCCCCTCGGGACCAGGGAATCGATATGGCCAGGATCAAGAACCTGAAACTGTCACACAAGCTGATACTGCTCTTCCTCTTCATGGCCCTCCTAACCGCGGCTTCCGGCGCCTTCGGCATCTGGAGCATCAACAAGGTCGGAGGCAAGATCCAGGGTATGCTGAAGGCCCGCGCTGCCCAGGAAAAGCTGGTGGTCCTCCTGAAGGTGAACCTTCAGGAGTGCCGCGTCACCCTCCTGGAAGCGGCCATGGCAGGTAACCTGGACGACCTGGACCTCTCCCAGGGGGATTACGAGGCAAAGCTCGACTTTTTCAAGAGCTACTGTGACATCATGCTGAAGGGTAACCCGAAGCTCGGCATACCGGCTGCCCTGGCCGGAAGCGAGCTCGAACAGCGGGTCCAGGCACTTCAGAAGAGCATCGCCGCCTTTGAAACCGTCGGGAAAACCATAGTCGGGCGCAAGTCCGAGCTGCTGAAGGGGGGGGCCGGCGCGGCCTCCGTCGGCGATGCGCAGCTGTCGCGCCTTACGCGGACAGACCTCATGGAGTCGACAGACAAGACAAGGGGGGCGGTTGACGATCTGCTGGTAACCGTGGGACACCTGATGACCGAGGCGAACAATGAGGCGACCATGATAAAGCGGGGCGCCAGCGTGGCGTTTACAGCCGTGATCATCGGCGCGCTTGTACTCGCGGTCATTCTGGCCAGCCTCTCCACCCGCTACCTGGTAAAGCGGATCAACGCCATTGCCACCTCCCTCAGCAAAGGGGCAGAGGGCGACCTGACTTCGCAGGTATCGATCGACTCGGGCGACGAGCTGGGCACGCTCGGAAACGACTTCAACTCCATGGCAGTCCGGCTTTCGGCCATGATCGGCAGAATCAAGAAGGCCATCGGGGAGCTGGGGGGAATATCCGAAACCATCAATAACACATCATCTTCAGTGGTCAATGCCGCGGAATTGCAGGCAAATGGCGTTGACACCACATCTGCCGCCCTGGTGGAAATCGATTCGTCCATCAAGGGGGTTGCCGAAGGGGTGGACAGCCTCTCCCTCTCCGCCTCCGAGACTTCCTCCTCCTCCCTGGAAATGGCGGCCAGCATCGAAGAGGTTGCCCTTCATGCCGAAAATCTCGCCTTCACTGTTGAAAATGTCAGCACCTCCATCATCGAAATGGCCGCTTCCATACGCCAGATCGACGGCAGCGTGGCCCATCTCGTGGAAGCGTCAAACGTGACGGCGTCATCCATAGCCGAGATGAGCTGTTCGATCCAGCAGGTGGAGCAAAGCGCCACGGACACCGCCGCTATCTCGGTAAAGGTCCTGCACGGGGCCGAGGAAGGGAAGAACGCAGTCGAAGCGACCATTGCGGGAATGGAAGAGATCAGGAAGGCCTCCTCCATCACCTCTGAAGCCATTTCCACCCTCTCCGAGCGGGTTACCAACATCGGCACCATCCTCTCGGTCATTGAAGAAGTTACAGGACAGACCAGCCTTCTCGCCCTGAATGCGGCAATCATCGCTGCCCAGGCAGGCGAGCACGGCAAAGGCTTCATGGTCGTGGCCGACGAAATCAAGGACCTGGCCGAGCGGACCAGCAGCTCCACCCAGGAGATCGCGTCCGTCATCAAGGGGGTGCAGCAGGAGACCGCCCGCGCCGTGGAAGCCATCAGCCTAGCCGAGGGGAAAATCGTGGAAGGGGAGCACCTTTCCAGAAAATCGGGCGATGCCCTTGTGAATATAGTGGAAGAGGTAAAGAAGGCCGGCACCCGCATCGACGAGATCGCCCGGGCCACCGTGGAACAGGCTAAGGGAAGCCAGCTGATCCGCGAAACCATGGAGCAGGTATCGGAGATGGTCTCCCAGATAGCCCGGGCAACGGGCGAACAGGGAAAGGGGAGCGAGCTGATCATGGTGGCGGTCGAAAAAATGAAGGAGATGACCGCCCAGGTCCGGCAATCGACCCAGGAGCAGAGCAAGGTCAGCGGCGCCATAGCCAAGGCCACGGAAAATATCACCGAGATGATAAAGAAGATCAAGCATGCCTGTGACGAACAGAGCCGCGAGAGTGAACGAATCGTCGACGCTGTTACGGATATCCGCCAATCATCCGGCACAAACCTTGCCGCCACCCGTGTCATGAACGACTCGGCAAACGGCCTCTCCACCCAGATCAGGATACTGGAAAACGAAATAGCAGGTTTCAGCATCCAAGACTCCTGACCACTTCACGCAAAGCACTCTTCCCCCTGCGTAAATCAAAAAAGGTGTTGCACTGCAACACCTCTATTGACTTTCTTCCCTGAAATTTGCACAATATCAATAATCGAGCCCCACACCTAACTCTCAGTAATTTTTAAGGAAGTTGAATGAAAGTTGAGTCAATTGCTTTTGCAACATTCCTGGCCGTAAGCATCATCGGTGGAAACGTGCTGGCAGATGAACCCTACAAGCATCCCGCATATCGTGAAAGCGCCATGGGTGTAGTAATATTCGACTGTGGCGACCACCAGAATTCTGGAATGGAATGCAACGACTGCCACAACGAGATCTTGTTTCATGAAATGAAGTTCGGCTCCCACAGGATTGCCATGAACGACCTCTTCGCCGGCAAGTATTGCGGCAAGTGCCACGATGGCGAGCGGGTCTTCAGGATCCTGGAAAACTGTACCCTGTGCCACCATCTGAAGCAGTAAAATGCTCCCCGGCCCTCACCTCTCCCCTTTCACACTCAGCCATCAAACCTGTTGACACCCTCTCCCCTCCGGTGTATTAAATAACGACAATTTTCTCCCAGGAGGGCAATTCCATTGCTGAAACTCGATTATCAGAAAATGGGGGGGCTGATCCCCGCAGTCATTCAGGATCATGAAACCAACGAAGTGCTCATGGTCGCATTTCTCGACGAGAAGGCCCTGAATCTGACGCTTGAATCCGGCAAGACCTGGTTCTATAGCCGCAGCCGCAACAAGTACTGGATGAAGGGGGAAGAGTCGGGAAACACGCAGGAAGTGAAGGAAGTCTACACTGACTGCGACGCCGACACGGTAGTCATCAAGGTGAAACAGAATGGCCCGGCCGCCTGCCATACGGGGAACCGGAGCTGCTTTTACGTCAAGTGGGAGAATGGCCAGTGGGTGGAGCATTCCAACCCGCTGTTCGATCCGAATCAGGTCTATAAGAAATCATAAAATCCGCCACGGAGCCACAGAGGCTCAGAGAATGATCTTTCTCTGTGAAGCCTCTGTGTCTCTGTGCCTCTGTGGCAAATTCATGAGGTTCTGAAATGTCCAGTTTACTGCAATTCGGCATCCCGAAGGGGAGCCTGGAAGACGCCACCGTTGACCTTTTCAGGAAGGCGGGATGGCAGATCAATATCTCGTCCCGCAGCTATTTTCCCACCATCGACGACAGCGAAATCAACTGCAAGCTGATCCGCCCCCAGGAGATGGGGAAATACGTCGAGCGCGGTACCATTGACGTCGGTATTGCCGGCAGGGACTGGGTGAAAGAGAACGACTCGGACGTGGTGGAAGTCTGCGAGATGGTATATTCCAAGGTTTCGCGCCGCCCGGTCCGCTGGGTGCTGGTAGTGGCCCAGGATTCTCCGGTGCAAAAGCCGGAAGACCTTCATGGCGCGACAATCTCCACCGAACTGGTCGGCTTCACCAAGCGCTACTTCGCAGAGAGGAACATCCCGGTAAACGTCGAGTTCTCATGGGGAGCAACCGAGGCCAAGGTGGTTGACGGGCTGTGCGATGCCATCGTGGAGGTGACCGAGACCGGCTCCACCATCCGGGCCAACAACCTCCGGATCGTCTGCGACCTCATGCAATCGGTGCCGGTGATGGTCGCCAACAAAAAGTCGTGGAACGACCCGTGGAAACAGGAGAAGATTCGCCAGATCGCCACGCTGCTCACCGCGGCCCTGGATGCGGAAGGGATGGTGGGGCTCAAGATGAATGCACCGAAGGAGCAGGTGGAAGCGATCATCGGCATTCTCCCCAGCCTCAAGAACCCCACAGTGGCCCATCTCTACAACTCTGAATGGGTATCGGTCGAAAGCGTGCTGAACGAAAAGGACGTGCGCAGGATCATACCGGAGCTTATCAAGGCAGGCGCCGAAGGGATCATCGAATACCCCCTCGCCAAAATCATCAACAAATAATCAACGTCTGCTTCAACACAGAGGCACAGAGAGTCAGAGTCGCAGAGAGAAAACCTTCACAAACTTGCAAATAGCAAAGGG
Source organism: Geobacter sp. (assembly GCA_016177775.1). Lineage (GTDB taxonomy): Bacteria > Desulfobacterota > Desulfuromonadia > Geobacterales > Geobacteraceae > JACOUQ01. The sequence continues at coordinate 9,739 of JACOUQ010000015.1, read as the reverse complement.
GCAGCGGAATCCGCTGCCCCTTCGTTTTTTCTCCATTCACCATTCTCTATTCAGCCTTCCAGCTCACCTCTTCTCAACCGCCGCTTTCGCCGGCCCGTTCATCCGTATCGCCGCCGAAAACTCCATCCAGAAGATGAGATAGATCGAGACCATCAGGGAAAGTCCGATGTTCTGGTGGTCCGCGCCGAGAGCCTTGGTGAGGATCGGGGAGGCAAAGCCGGCGCCCAGCGTTCCGGTGGCCCGTTCAAGGAGATAGAATACCGGCAGCGTCAGAATTGTGCCTACCACCATGATGGTTATACCTTTGGCCCGCTTGACCCAGTATTTGGGGGAGAAGCCGTACATCCGCATGAAAATCACCACCCAGATTATCCAGACCGAGTAGTCGACCGCCGCGTCGGGGATAGCCAGTTTGTTCTGCACCAGCACAATTTCGAGGATGGTGACGGCGGCAAGCAGGATGAACATCCAGTTGAACTTCTCGTTGGCCTGTGACCGCCAGATGCGGCTGTCAGGGGCGCTCGACTCCTGCATGGAGTGGCTGTGGGTGCCGAGCGCAGAGAAGAGTATGGCAAACCAGATACCCGCATTGTGGAACAAGAGCGACGCGTGGTTCCCCGCGACGTTGGCGATACGGGCCATGGGGTCGCGGGCGAAGTCGGCTGTAATTCGCATCAGGAACAGATTGACAATCACCGAGCAGGCTATTACTGCCGCAATGGTGAAAAGCCTGCGCGGCAGCAGATAGGGATCGACCTTGTCAGGAAAACCAATGATGAAGGCAAACCAGATCAGGTACATGATCAGCGGGATGCCGTAGCAGATGCCGTACACCGAATTGCCGGCAAAGTCGCCGCTCTGGGCGTAGATGATCAGATTGTTTGCCGGATCCGTATCGGTATTTGCAGCCTTGACCACGTCCTTAGGCATCTTCTTCACATGCGGAAGGAGCCCCATGCCGTACCAGCCGTGATCACCCTGGGCGGTGTCTACAACCCAGTACTCGTCCGCCATCATTTCGTCGAGCCCCTGAAACAATCGCATGCTGAACGCGGAGCAAAGGCTCACCACGACCAGAAGCAGTATTGCGTGGGATATTTTCATAGGCATGGCTTATATCCTCCGTTCATAAATGTTTTTACCAGTCCCGAGTCCCTGGCCCTGCCCTATTCTTTATGCGTGGTCCAGAACATCGACACCGCATTCGCAGCAAACAGCCCGTACAGCCACATCGTGTTCCAGGCCGGGCCGGACCAGTGGCTCCCCTTGCCGCCCCCGACCACCCCGGCGGCCACAATGATGCCGATCATCGCGGTGCAGGAAACCATCGCCACGGAGCGAAGAATGGCGCTGTTTCTCCAAGTATGGCGCTCAAGCTCCTCGATTCGTGCCAGCAGTTCAAGCTCTTTTTCGCTCATCTCTTTTCTCCTTTACGATGGAAATGACAAGGAATGCCATAGTAACCATTACCGCGGTTGCCAGGTGCGACGCATGCAGTTGCAGGCAGATGTTGTAAAGCATGGAGTCCTCCTTTGCTAGCAGGTTGCCAGCTGCAAATCCAGCTGCGGGAAACGGTCTGAAAGCTCCCGGTATTTCATGCAGTCACCGTATTTGCAACTGCAGAACTTGATGATCATGTTGACATCGTGCGGCGAGATGTAGCCGCACCCCACATCGCAGTAATCATCGTTTTTCCCGTAGAATGGGCAGATGATGCTGTTTTTCATACCCGCGCCCCGTATGTGAAGCCCGAAGGCTCGTCCTCGCGCATGGGTAAAGTCAAGAGAACCCGGCAGTTGGCCCTCTCGACCGCCCATGCCATTAAGAAGGAGTAACGCAGCTTATAGAGCAACTGTTGTACCAAAATCGTATACAAAATATAAATCACGTGATATCAGCATGTTACAGGCAATAAATTACAATGAGATTTATGGATGACAAAATTTCAAAACGATTTTTTGCAATCCTGCAAACACAGGATTGAAACAATTTCCTGCTTACAAGAGTGCTGCCTGAGAGAAAATTGGTGGGATTTCGGAATGTTATGAGGAAAAGAGCAATTGCGAAGAGTGGATTGCAATTCTGCGAGGGGGAATTCGCGTTTTTGCAAATTTGCAAAAAACAAACCTTAACATCGTGTCTCTCGCAGAGCCCACAGAGGTCGCAGAGAAAACCTTAAAAACAATACGAATTTACAGGTTCTCTCTGCGACCTCTGCGGGCTCTAGCGAACGTAGAGAGCGGGCGAGAGCCATGTTTTACAGATAATCTTCCTTCCTGATGCCGTACTTCTTGATCTTCCGGTAGATGGTGGCCATGTTCATGCCCGCCTCGCGGGCCGCCTGCTCCACGTTGCCGCCGTACTTGCGCAACAGCCCCTTCAGGTAGTCGGTCTCGAAACGGGCCAGGGCGGCGGTATAATCACCCTCATCCGAACCGGCAAGCTCCAGCGATGCCTCCTCCGGGAGGTCGATGAACTGCGCCACCACCGGCAGGCTGAGATATTCGCCGCTCTCCATGGCGATCGATGCCTCGATGACATTGCGAAGTTGGCGGATGTTGCCGGGCCATTCAAAGGCGCAGAACGCCTCCAGCGCCTCATGGGAGAGCCCCTTTATGCGAGTGCCGAACTTGCTGTTCTGGACGGCTATGAAGTGGACGGCCAGCAGCGGGATGTCCTCTCTCCGCTCGCGCAGCGGCGGCATGTGGATATTCACCACGTTCAGCCGGTAGTAGAGGTCTTCACGGAAGGACCCTCCTTTGACCCCACCCTTCAGATCGGCGTTGGTGGCCGACAGGATGCGGACATCCACCTTTACCGGGGTAGTGTCGCCGATGCGGTGGAACTCCTGCTCCTGCAGGAAGCGTAGCAGCGTCTTCTGCACGTTCATGGGGAGGTTGCCCGCCTCGTCCAGAAAGAGCGTCCCACCGTCCGCCGCCTCCAGGAGCCCTTTCCGGTCTTCCCTGGCGCCGGTGAAGGCACCCTTCTTGTAGCCGAACAGCTCGCTCTCCAGCAATGACTCCGGCAGCGAGCCGCAGTTGATGGCCACGAACTTCCTATCGTGGCGCGGCGAATTGTAATGAATCGCCTGGGCGATCAGCTCCTTGCCGGTCCCGGATTCGCCGGTGATAAGCACCGACGTGTCGCGGATCGCTACCTTCTCCACCTTCTCCAGCACCCCCTTCAGACCCTCCGAGGCGCCGATGATGTTGTCGAAGCGGAACTTCCCGGCCAGCTCCTCGCGCAGTTCCCGGTTCTCCTCCAGGAGCTTCGTGTGCAGCAGGGCGTTCTTCACCCGGTAGAGCAGCTCCTCGGGCTCGAACGGCTTGGTCAGCATATCGTATGCTCCGCGCCGCAGTGCCTGGATCGACATGTCCACCGTGGCATAAGCAGTGATCATGATGACCGGGATCTGCGGGTCCTTTGCCTTCACCTGGCGCAGCACCTCCAGCCCGTCCACGCCGGGCATCTTCACGTCGGAGATCACCAAGTCCCACTCACCGGCCTTGAACTCCTCCACCGCCTCGAACGAGCGGGTATACGACTTGACGGCATAGCCGCTGTCCAGAAGGACCGCCTCCACCATCCGGCAGATCCCCTCTTCGTTGTCTATGAGCATGATGCGCTTCTTTTCGGCCACTTCTTGAACCTCGTAAGTTAATCGTGAGTCGTGAGTTGTGAGCCGTGAAAAACCTCGGCTCCGTCCTCGGCCTCCAGCTCTGCCTTTCCGGCCTGCTTCCTTTTCCAGACACGGAGAATGTTCGACAAATACCTGCGCGGCTCCGGCATGGTGAGCACCATGCCTGGCTCCTGGTCGCGCAGCTGCTGCTGATGCTTTTCACCGATCTTCTCCCACTCCTCGGGATAAAGCTCCTGAAATCTGGCGATGAAATCAGCTTCCGAAAAATCGAGCGGAAGGCTTGCCACGACTTCGGCGATTTTCTGGTCCTTCTTTTTCAAAGTGCTTCCCATGTTGCCCCCCTCACCCTTCCTCCCGCTCCAGCGGCAGCTTTACCGTCACCGTCGTCCCCTCACCCACCGTGCTCTCGATCTCGATCTTCCCTTGGTGCTGCTCGATGATCTGCCTGGTGATGGCGAGCCCCAGGCCTGTGCCGCGCGCCTTTGTGGTAAAGAACGGCTCGAAAATCTTCTCCAGGTCCTCCTGGGGAATGCCGGCGCCGTTGTCGCGGAAGGCGATATTCACATGGCCCCCATCCAGCCCGGTCCGCACCACCAGCCTCCCCCCCGCATCCATGGCAGCGCCGGCATTGAGGATCAGGTTGATCGCCACCTGCCTCATCTGGTCGCCGTCCACCATTATGGGGGGCAGCCCATCGCTGAACTCCTTGACAATGGTTACATGGTGCATGTCGGTGTGATTGGCGGCAAAGTCGACTATCTGCTCCAGAAGCGCGTTGAGATCGGCCTCCTCCAGGGTCGGGCGCGGGGTGCGGGCGTACGAGAGGAGGTCCTGGACGATCTTCTTGCACCGCTTGCTTTCGGACTTGATGTCGTGGATGAACTTGTAGTTCGGGTCGTCGGGAGGTATCTTGCTCTCCAGGTAGCCGGCATAGCCGAGGATCACGCCAAGGGGGTTGTTGATCTCGTGCGCCACACCGGACGACAGCACTCCCAGCGACGCCATCTTCCCCTGCTGCGCCAGGGTCGTTTCGATCTCCCTGTTCCGCTTGATGATGGCGGTCATCCGGTTGAAGGCCGCGGCCAGCTCCCCCAGCTCGTCGCCGGACTCCACTTCCATCCGCTCGTCGAGCCTCCCTTGCTTCACCCTTCGGATGACCCCCATCATGTGGCTGATGGGATCGGTGAGGACCTTGGAGGCAAAGAAAACGAAGAAGGTGGCGATAACGCAGACGAAGATGGTGAGCACCACCATGCTCTCCATGATCCTGCCGGTGATCTCGTTGGCCTCGCGATAGAACTCATCCTCGTAGGAGCCGACCGCCACGATCCAGTCCCACGGCGCGAAGTACTCGTAGCGGACGATCTTCATGCGAGGCTCGCGGTCGCCGGGGTTTTTCCACGGGTAGCGGATCCATCCCCGCTGCTTCTGGCACATCTCCCTGATGAAGGGGAATCCGTCCGAGTCACGGGCGTCGTAATAGTTCTTCCCTTCCCCGCTCGGGTGGATGGTGAAATTGCCGTTGCTGTCCATGCAGAAGATGTAACCGGTCCGCCCCACCTGCTTGGCCTTGATCTTCTCCTTCAGCTCCTCGAAGGAGCGGCGCTCGAAGGCCACGTCCTCCGCGGTCTCCTCCAGGTAGCCGCCGGCGGCTATGATCCAGTCCCATTCCCGGAAGTAACGGTAGGCCACCAGCTTGTTGCGTGCGTGGCGGTCTCCCAGCACCGCATTGCGCCAGGGGTAAGTGATGTACAGCACCTCCCCCGGCCTGGAGCGCTTCGCCTTCTCGCACATCTCGCGGATGAAATATCGGCCGTTCTCGTCCCGCTCGTTAAGGACGTTCTCCCCTTCGCGGGCGATATGCACATCCAGGTCCCCCCGGCTGGACATGGCGTAAATATAGCCGGTATCGCCGACATTCACCTTCTTCAGGGCCTTACGCGCCTCTTCCCGGGCGGTGCGCAGGTCGATCTTGCCGCTTTTGTACTGGCGGTGCTCCGCCTCTGCGATGTTATAGGCAAGGTTGGTGAGGGTGGCCAGCTCGGCTGTGAAAATCTTTCTTTTGTCCTGCTTGTAGACCTGGAACTGGCTGTAGTGGGCGTTCAGAAGGTCGATGGTGAACCTGGTCATGTGCTCCAGGTCGTCCTTGGACGTCTGGGTGATGCCCCGGTACGCCTGCTTGTTGGAGATATAGCCGATCACCCCGCCGACCACGAAAATGGGGATGATGACCAGCGGCAGCACCACGATCAGCAGCTTCCAGCGAAGCTTCAGATTGTTCATGAATTTGAAGAGATACCTGTGCATGAAAAGGCCCGAATTCCTCGGTAAAATTCGGGCCACTATACCGTATACGGAATATTTTTGCAGCAGTTTTTTGCAAATTTGCGAAAGGCTATGGGAGGAGAAAGCGGGCGGGAATGTGCGAACAGCGTCAGCGATTATCCTTTTTGCGATATTCTTCTTTTTCTTCAAACACCAGCATTTGTTGCTTCCTGCCTTCCAACGCCCCAGCGGACCGTAGGTATTGAAGAGCTTGCTCGAATACGCCATGCCGCCTAGCCAACTCGGCGAAATCCACCCGCCTTAGGACATCTACATTCACAGGACGCTTTGCGTCAAAAAACACCAACGAGTGAAGAAATCTTATGCAGTCTTCCTTGTTAAGTAGCCCTGCCCAAAATCGCGCCTCTTCCTCATCGGCGCATGGGAAAAAATAGCATGTATCGTCAACCATGGTCGGTTTGTCCCCAAACGGGGCCATAACAACAAATCGAAGTTCCTTGTATAAACCGGAAATCGCTACCTTCCATGGCGCAAAGCTATACTCGCCGATTCCGAAAATTGAAAAACGCGGACGCTTTCGGTAAATCGAGCTCTTCCTGAAATCCAGAAAGCCGGCGTGGGCTTCAAGATATGCCCATGTACGAGGCGCTAGGGTGCGTACCCGTGATGTATCCTCTCCCACAGTGGACTGCGTAATAATGACGGATTTCCGAGGAATGAGACGTGCGTTGCCGACATCCGAAGACTTGAGGAGCGGATATACAAAATCGTCCTCAATTTGGACGAATTCTCCCATTCCGTTCGTGTACCCACCCTTACAGGGGGTAAGCTCCATTACTTGTGCCGCATCATGTTTAACGCCGGAACGCCATTTATAGTTCGATAAACCATCAAGGTCTCTGTAGAGCTGATAATCATCGAGATTAGCTATCAACTCACCATTTTGCATGCCGAACCGGCTGACCGGCACAGGGTCATGCATCGAGTCATAAACAGATGCATATGTGGCTGGTTTCACTGTCTTGCGCAGAATCAGCAAACAAGCATCAACGGATACATCGAAAAACTTCTTCGAGTCGAAACGATAAAGTGATTCATCTGATACGGTAATTTCTTCCTGCCAGAAATAAACCAGCGCCCTTCTGGCGGTGGCGGTCTTGCAGAGGAACGCGAGAACGCCTCCTGCCGGCAAAGCCTCGACAAGACGAATTATCATCCATTCAGCTATGTCGAAATTGGCTTTCCCGGTCTTGGCATCAAATCCGCGAAGACCCTGAAAATTTGACTTTTCCGGCAAGTTCGAGCTGTCGAGCGAACCAAGTGTCGCACTTGTAACCCAAGGCGGGTTGCCTACAACAAGAGTGAACCTGTCGATGGGTTGCCCCAACAACTTCTGCCATTCGGTTGAAAAGAAATCACGTTGTTCTATCTTTATGCTGCCGACATCCTTAAATCGTCTTTTTGCAGAATCACAGTAATCAGGGTTTATTTCATATCCATGGTAGGCGATATCATTACCCCAAGCGTTATGCGCGGGCTCAAGGAAGTTGCCAAGGCCGCAAGTAGGCTCGACAACAGCGCCGGGCACGCCGAATCTGGCCGTTATCAGGGATATTACGTCATTGGCGAGATTAACAGGGGTCTGAAAGTCGCCATACTCCTTGCGGATCGTCATCACAGCACCCGCTGAATGCCGGAAACCACACCGGCCTCTTGAATGACCCGGGTGTACTGGAGTCTCCATTGCAGGGCGTTAGATATGGTCAGATAACCGACGGCTGGTGCATTAGCGAGGACCTCCTCGGCTAGTGATTGAGCCTGTATCTCATCGACAGGAAGCATCCGCTCCTCGAAAAAAGCCCTGACATCATCGATATTGCCGTTATTTTCGAGTATCTTGCGGAGACCCGATGTTGTCTGGAAATCAGCCGTCCGGCTTTCCTCTACAAAAATCGTGTGTTTTATCAAAAGCCGGCCGGTTCTGGTTTTCGAGTCATCCGTCTTATCGTAGACAAAGACAAGGAGCGAATACCCCAAACCGTATATCTTTTGTCTCGCCGAATGGAACGGACATGAAGACTGCGGCTGCTTAATGCTCGTTACCTTCATATCCACCGACAACTTCGGGAAATCGATCCCCTTTGCCGACGAACCTTCGACGTAAAAATACTTGGAATGCAAGTACTTCTGGAATTTGTGCTCAAGATAAGTACCAACCGCCTTCCCGTCAGTAACACCATACAGGGATGGCTCATCATGACCGGACTCTTCTTGAGCAAAAAACTTGGCCTCTTTTTTCAACAAGTTTACGGTCAGTTTCGGTTTTGGCATTATTACTCCTTCTATCGAACACAATATTCTATTGCTGCCGCAACTGCGCAGAATATGCCGCATGGGAAGGTCGAAGTCAACGGGTTTTGTCAAATGGATTGGGAAGAGGAACCGGGCGCTTTCGGGTGAACGAGCACGGAAAGGAGAACCACCGCGAGGAGGGCGAAACCAGCGCCGAGTCCGAAGGCCGCCTGGGGGGAAATCTTCTGCCAGACGAAGCCGAAGATGAGGCTGGCCGGCAGAGCGCCGAGGCCGGTGGCCAGATTATACCAACCGAAGGCGGCGCCCCGCTCGCGGTGATCGGCAATATCCACCAATAGCGCCTTCTCCACCCCCTCGGTCATGCCGTAGAAGAGGCCGTAGAGGGCGAAGAGCAACCAGACGTGCAGTTCCGTCGATGCCATGGCAAAACCTGCATAGGCAAGGGCATAGACCACCCAACCGCCACTGATGATGCTCCGCCGACCGATCCGGTCGGACAGGGCGCCGAAAGGCATGGAGGAAAACATCTTAACCACGTGGAAGAAGGTCCAGAGAAGCGGAATGAAGTGGGGGGCCACCCCCAGGGTGCCGGCGCGAAGCAGGAGAAAGGCGTCGGATGAATTCCCCAGGGTGAAGAGGAGGATGATGATTAGATAGTTGCGAAGATTGCCCCGTGGGATGACCTGCAGGAAACTGCCGTTGCTGGAGAGAATCCGGTTTTCGGCCGCAACCTCCCTCACGCCGAAGATTATGCAGAAGACAGCCAGCACCCCCGGAACCGCGGCACACCAGAAGACCGTCCGCATATCGAGGGAGAATCCGGTCATGAGGAGGGTGGCGATGAGCGGACCGGCTATGGCCCCGGCATGGTCCATAGAGCGGTGGAAACCGAAGGCCTTGCCACGAACGGTGTGGTCGACGGAATCGGCGATCAGGGCATCGCGCGGCGAGGTTCTGATCCCTTTCCCCACCCGGTCGGCAAAGCGGATGAAGAGTACCGCCACGGCGCTGGTGGCCGCGGCGATCAGTGGGCGGGCGAAACTGGAGAGGCCGTACCCCGCCAGCACCAGTTTCTTCCGGTCCCGCAGGCGGTCGGCCATTATTCCCGACACCAGCTTCAGGATCGATGAGGTGGATTCCGCCACACCCTCGATTACCCCGAGAAACGCCGGACCAGCCCCGAGAACAGAGGTGAGGAACAACGGCAGCAGCGGATAGATCATCTCGCTGGAGACATCGGTAAGGAGGCTCACAAGGCCGAGGATGAGGACGTTGGAGGTGATGCCTTTGAACATTCAAAACCTTTTGAGGTTGTAGACTGTAGGTGTTTAGGCTGTAGCGAAAGCTTTAAACGATTTTTCTTCAGCCTACAGCCTGATATGGTTGTCAGTTGTCAAGAAGAAAAAAGCTCTCCTGTCCGCTTTTGCAAGCGGTTATGCTGGTACGTATATTCCAGGGCATATGCCGGGGCAGAACCTATTGGCGACGTTTGATCATTCT
>JACOUQ010000013.1 GCA_016177775.1 Geobacter sp. | reverse complement strand
CCCCGGCAGACTTTGCAACTTACTACACCTGCTTGCTGCTGTCAATATCTTTTTTCGCCTGCCTGCTTTTTTTCTCGTCGGCGAAATCCTGCCGCGTTCGGCAAGACGTGTTTTATAGCAAATCAGTTCCTGCCGGTCAACCACTTTATCGTTAATTTTGATTTAACATTCAGACAAATCTCACTCGGGCAAAGCGACGCTTCCCCACCTGCAGAACATACTCGCCGCTGCAAGGGATTTCGCAGTTTTCATCCGTTACCCGCTCGCCGTTGATTCTCACCCCGCCCTGCTGTATTGCGCGACGACCTTCGCTGTTGGAGGCAACAATGGAAGCCTGTGCCAACACCTTGCAGAGCAATACCTTGTGAGAGTCTGCTGCCAGGCTGATCTCCGCCATCTCCTCGGGGGTCTGGTTATCGCGGAAGCGCTTTACGAAATTCTCCTCCGCCCTGACTGCAGCGTCATTCCCGTGGTAGCGCGCCACCAGTTCACGCCCCAGCTGCTTTTTAGCCTCCATGGGATGAACCGAATGGTTCGCTATATCGGCCTTCAGCTTTTCCAGCTCTGGTAGCGACAGATCACTCAGAAGTTCATAATAACGAAGCATCAGTTCGTCCGAAATGGACATGAGCTTGCCAAAGATCTCATCCGGGGACTCATTGATCCCGATATAGTTCCCCAGCGACTTGCTCATCTTGTTGACACCGTCAAGCCCTTCTAGAAGCGGCATGGTCAGAACTGTCTGTGGTCTCTGCCCCCACTCACGCTGCAACTCGCGGCCAACGAGAAGATTGAACTTCTGATCGGTCCCCCCCAGCTCCACATCCGCCTGGAGAGCAACCGAGTCGTAGCCCTGTATCAAGGGGTAGAGGAACTCATGGATGCTGATCGGCATCTGGTTGGCGTAACGCTTGCCGAAGTCGTCCCGCTCCAGCATCCTGGCAACGGTATACTTGGCTGCCAGCCCGATCATGTCGCCGGAAGAGAGCTTGGAAAGCCATTCGGAGTTTAACACTACCCTGGTCTTTTCCGGATCGAGCACCTTGAACACCTGCTCCTTGTAGGTCTCGGCGTTCCTGAGCACATCCTCGCGGGTCAGGGCCTTACGGGTTTCCGATTTGCCGGTCGGGTCGCCGATCATGCCGGTGAAGTCGCCGATCAAAAAGCAGATTTCATGGCCCAGTTGCTGGAACTGGCGCATCTTCTGGAGAAGCACGGTATGCCCCAGATGAAGGTCAGGCGCAGTGGGATCGAAGCCGGCCTTGATCCTGAGAGGCACGCCGGTCTGCGTGGATTTTTCCAGCTTCTCCTCAAGCTCCTTTTCTAGGAGAATCTCCACAGTACCCCGCTTGATAACTTCCATCTGCTCAGCAACCGTCATGTCACCCCTCCGCAAGCAATTACCACTCTAGGTGCACGGCACATTGATTCGTTCGACACGAACCGCACGACCTTCTTTTTCTTCAATCTCTACCAAAATACCGTTAAGCCGCAGGTCCTTCTTGGCCACCTCGAACTTGGTCGGGAGCTGGGTGAGGAACTTCTGGATCGGCTCGTCCTTCCGAACGCCGATGACCGAGTCGAAGGCGCCGGTCATGCCGGCATCGGAGATGTATGCCGTACCGCACGGCAAAATCCGCTCGTCGGCGGTTTGCACGTGGGTATGGGTACCGATAACCGCCGATGCCCTCCCATCCAGATACCACCCCAGGGAGGACTTTTCCGAAGTCGCTTCGGCATGAAAATCCACAATAATGATCGGTGTCTGGGCCTTGAGTCGCGCAATCTCAACATCCGCAATGCGGAACGGACAATCAAGATTGTTCATGAAAACCCGCCCTTCCAGATTCAGGATTCCGACCTTCACCCCGCCCGAAGTGACGGCCACCGTTGCACCACGCCCGGGAGTTCCCGGCGGGTAGTTTGCCGGACGGACCAGCCTTTGCTCGGCATCCAGATAACCAATCGAGTCCTTCTTGTCCCAGATGTGGTTACCGGAAGTAATGACATGGACCCCCTGGCTGAACAGTTCCCGCCCAGTATCCTCGGTGATGCCGAAGCCACCGGCCGCGTTCTCGCCGTTGACGATCACCAGGTCGACACGATGGCGGTCCACCAGCCGGTGAAGCTCGCGGGCAAGGGCCTGCCGGCCGGGCTTGCCCACGATATCCCCGATGAACAGAACATTAACGGGCATACTCGGTTGCCCTGGTTTCCCGGATTACGTTGATCTTGATCTGGCCCGGATAGGTCATTTCGGCCTCGATCTTCTTGGCGATGTCCTTGGCAAGCAACACCGCATGCTCGTCGGTTACCTGCTCGCTGGAGACCATGACGCGGATCTCGCGCCCGGCTTGGATGGCGAAGCTGTTCGACACTCCGGTGAACGATTCGGCGATCCTCTCCAGATCTTCGAGCCGCTTGACGTAGGTCTCCAACATTTCGCGCCGCGCGCCCGGACGTGCTCCTGAAAGGGCATCGGCAGCCTGGACAAGGACCGCCAGGATGGAGTCAGGCTTTTCGTCCTCGTGGTGGGCGGCGATGGCATGGACAATCTTCGGGGCTTCGCCGTACTTGCGGGCCAAATCGGCGCCGATAACGGCATGGGAGCCTTCCACCTCGTGGTCCACGGCCTTGCCCAGGTCGTGCAGGAGACCGGCACGCTTGGCCTGCTTGACGTTGACACCGAGTTCCGAGGCCATGATCCCGCAGAGGAAGGCAACCTCAAGCGAATGTTGGTAAACGTTCTGGCTGTAAGAGGTCCGGTATTTCAACCGTCCAATCAGTTTCAGTATCTCCGGATGGATTCCGTGCACGCCCAGATCGAAGGCCGCCTGCTCGCCCGCCTCCTTGATCGACTGCTCAACCTCGCTCTCCGCCTTGGCCACCACTTCCTCGATGCGGCCGGGATGGATGCGGCCGTCGGCAATGAGCTTCTCCAGGGAGAGCTTGGCCACTTCGCGCCTTACCGGGTTGAAGCCGGAGAGGATGACCGCCTCCGGAGTATCGTCGATGATCAGGTCGATGCCGGTAGCCGCCTCCAGTGCGCGGATGTTGCGCCCCTCGCGGCCGATTATCCTTCCCTTCATCTCATCGGACGGAAGGGCCACCACGGACACGGTCCGCTCCGCCACGTATTCTCCTGCATAACGCTGGATCGCCAGGGCCAGAACTTCCTTGGCCTTCTTGTCGGCGGTCTCCTTCGCCTCTTCCTCGATCGCCTTGATATTCTTGGCGGCGTCGTGCCTGGCCTCGCTCTCCATGCTCTCCATGAGCGCCTTCTTCGCATCCTCGGCGCTCATGCCGGAGATTTTCTCCAGCTTCTGCCTCTCCTGGTCGATGAGGGCGGTCAACTGTTCCTCTTTCTGGACAATGACCTGTTCCTTGGCGACAATGCCCTGCTCTTTCCTGACAAGGTCCGCCTCTTTCTTGTCAAAGAGGTTCACCTTGTTGTCGAGATTTTCCTCTTTCTGCTGAAGTCGCTTTTCCAGCGCCTGCAAGTCCTTCCGCTTGTCCTTGGTCTCACGCTCAAAATCGGCCTTGGCCTGATAGACCACGTCCTTGGCCTGCAGCGCGGCCTCCTTGGTAATGGTTTCAGCCTGGCGCTTGGCCTCCTCCACCATCTTCCCGGTCAGGTCCTTGGCCTCGGAATACATGGTCGAGGAACGACGCTTCTGCAATATGCTTCCTACTACGTAACCAGCTGCAGCTACAGCCAGAATGAGAAATACAGCGAGTTCCAGTTTCATCGGTGCTCCCTTCTATATATGTAATGGAGGGCGGATCACCCTCTTCTCCGTTATTACAAGATCCAGTCGGACATCGTGCGGCTCCCCCGCAATCGAGTCGACCAGCTGGAAATCGTGACAAAAGCCGACCAGGCGCCCCTTCCCTTCCAGCGGATGAAGGAGCCTGTCGTAATACCCCTTGCCGTAGCCGATCCGGTTTCCCCGGAGGTCGAATGCCACGCCCGGAAGCACTATGAGGTCGAATGTATCCGGCGACAGGGCCTCGTTGCGCAGCGGCGGCTCCATGATGCCGAACGCCCCCTGCTCCAGCTCGTCCAGGGACGTAATAGTGCGAAAGACCATGTTGTCCCCCGCAACCACCGGAAAGGCAACCGTCTTGCGCGCACCCAACGCTGCCACGGCCACCGATGCGGTGTCCACCTCGCCATGGATGGGGGCATAGAGCGCAATCGCCCCGGCGCTCTCGAACGCCGCATTCCGGATGAACGTTTCCTGAATCACGCGGCTTGCAGCAAGGCACTCTTCGCGGGTAAGGCTCCTGCGCCTCTCCAGCAGCAGACGCCGCAGAGTTCTCTTGGGCATAGCGCCTCACGTCGCCGTGCGCCAATCAATGCGCCAGCGCGGCCCTATTCGGAATGAGTACTGAACAGACAGGGGGTGTGGATCGAAACTACCGGTGGGAAATCCTGAACAGGAAGGGACCCGGATAACTCTCCGGCTATGCAGGAGAGTTATCCGGTTTCTCCTGCGGACCCGCACGACATATGAAGCTTCCTGTGCCTGAAGCTGGCTATCAGCAAACGGGACAAACTGCATCGCCCCGTCAAAACCGGTAAAACGTTTCAACCCGAACCCGACTTCTATATGTTAAACGCGATCCCCCTGCGGGATCGAAACTAACCAATGGCGTCCAGACGTTGGATCAACTCGGCCAGCCTCTGGTCCTGCCCCTGCGATTCCGTTAATGAACGACGCAGGGAGAGATAGGATTCGGCTATGTTGAGCAGGGTCAGGATGGCGACTGACATAGTGTCACCGCCCTTGAGCGCCCGTTCTACATCCGCCACCTTGTCGTTGAGGAAGTTCTCCACTTCCCGGACAACCTCGTCCGAGGCGGCACTGCGGATTTTGAGCTCCCTCCCGAGCACCTTGACGGAGTGAACCGTTTCCAAGAGCCTCAGACCCCTTCCAGCTTCACAAGAATTGCGTCGATCCGCTCTTTAACACCATTGCGCTCCGACACAAGCATGTTGTTCTCGCTGCGCAGGGTCTCGTTCTCCTGCTTCAGCTCTGTGTAAAGCTGCACCAGCCGCTCCACCCGTTTTTCCAGAGCATCGAAGAGTTCTGCATCCATCTGTAACACCTTTTTAAAAATTAATGATATTTCAAAATGTTCCGGAAGTCAAGTTCGTTCCGTGCATGACTTTGCGTCAAAAAAGGGCCTCCACGAATTCGGCGGGGTCGAAATCCCGCAGGTCATCCACTCCTTCGCCAACACCAATGAAGCGGACCGGGAGGCCGAATTCATTGCTCACCGCCACCACGATCCCACCCTTGGCGGTCCCGTCCAGCTTGGTCAGGGCGATACCGGTCACGTCGGCGGTCTCCTTGAAAATCTTTGCCTGAGAAATGGCGTTCTGCCCGGTGGCGGCATCCAGCACCAGCAGGGTCTCATGGGGGGCGCCCGGAATCTCTCTTCCCATGACGCGGCGGACCTTCTTCAGCTCCTCCATGAGGTTGACCTTGGTGTGGAGGCGACCGGCGGTATCGATGATCAGAATATCCGCATCCCTGGCCACGGCCGCCTTGCAGCCGTCGAAAACCACGGCTGACGGATCGGCCCCCTCCTGGTGTCGCACCACCTCTACACCGGCCCGTTCCCCCCAGATCTGGAGCTGTTCCGCTGCCGCGGCACGGAACGTGTCGCCGGCCGCCAGGAGGACCTTCTTCCCTTCAGCCGTGTAGCGGGCAGCCAGCTTGCCGATGGTGGTGGTCTTGCCGACCCCGTTCACGCCTATGACCATGATGACGAACGGCTTGGCCGAGCCGGTGTCGAGAGGAGCAGCGCTGCGGGAGATGCGAGACAGGATCTCCCCCTTGAGGGCCGCCCGAAGGGCCTCGCCATCCTGCAATTCGTTCCGCTTCAGCTTCTGCTCCAGGGTCTTGATGAGGTCTACCGTTGTCGATACCCCCAGGTCGGCGGTGATCAGGATCTCCTCCAGTTCTTCCAGGGTATCTGCGTCGATCTCCTTTTTCCCCAGGAGCAGGGTGTCGATGCGCCCCACCAGGCTGTCGTGGGTCTTGGAAAGGCCGCGCTTCAGCCGCTCGAACAGGCCCGGCCCTGGCTCCTCCACTTCGACAGGCTTCTCCTGCGTCACCGAAATATCTTCAGTGCCGGTCAGTTTGTCCATCAGCCCCCGAAAAAAACCCTTCTTCTCTTCGATCATCTCAATAGATCTCCCTGTAGAGCAGATGCACCGTTTTGTTGAACTCGTAAAGGGCCTTGCCGATCAGGGCATGGCGTGCCAGGGTCAGCACCAGCGAGTATTCGGGGCCAATGGTCCCGGCGATGATGTGCCGGTCGGAGGTGGAGATCACCACCTCGCGCGGCTCCCCGCCGGCCAGGGCCTGCTCCAGCTCCTTCAGGCGATTCAGGATGATCCCCTTGTGGGCGCCGATGATCTTCAGCTCATAGTCGTCCCCCGAGGGACAGCAATGCTCGACCGCCTCCCCCTCCCAATCGGCGAGGATCGCCCCGGTGGCGCCAGGGATCGATTCAACCAGTTGCGTCAATAGTGACTTGAATGGCACCTTAAACTCCTTAACTGCGGGACCGGGGACCGGGGACTGGGGACCGGGAAAATCCGCTAACAGACGTTACCAATCCCAAGTCCCTAATCCCTAGTCCCGATTCAATGTAACTTCACCGACACCACCTTCGATACTCCCGCCTCCTCCATGGTCACCCCGTAGAGAGTGTCGGCCATCGCCATGGTGTTGCGGTTGTGGGTGATGATGAGGAACTGGGAAATGGCGCTCATCTCCCTGACCATGTCGTTGAAACGGCCGATGTTGGCGTCGTCCAGCGGCGCATCCACCTCGTCCAGGAGACAGAACGGCGTCGGCTTGACGAGGAAGATGGAGAATATCATTGCCACGGCAGTCAGCGCCTTCTCGCCGCCGGAAAGGAGATTGACGTTCTGGAGGCGCTTGCCGGGGGGCTCCACGACGATATCAATGCCACATTCCAGGAGGTCCTGCTCGTCTGTCAGCCGCAGTTCGCCCTTCCCGCCGCAGAAAAGTCGTGGGAAGACCTCGCGGAACTTGTCGTTCACCTGCTGGAAGGTTTCCAGAAAGCGCTTGCGGGTGGTCCGGTTAATCTTCTGGATTGCCTGATTCAGGGAATTGAGCGACTCCTGCAGATCGTTCTGCTGGGCCACAAGGAAATTGTAACGCTCCTCCATCTGGCGGTACTCATCGATGGCCAGCAGGTTCACCTCACCGAACTCCTCAATCAGGCGCTGCAGCTCGTCGCGGCGGTGCCGGCGCGCGATCTCGTCGAATCTGTCGGATACGGCATGCTCCCGGAGATCCGCCACGGAGAGCCGGTACTTGTCCTGAAGGGTGGTCTCCAGGTGGCGCAGCCCCATGGCCAGCTCCGAAACCCTGATGTTTCCCTCGGAGAGCCGCTCGCGCGCCGCTTCTGCCTCGCTGCGAAGTTCCCTGATCCGGGTCTCCTCCGCACGCATCCGCGTAGCCAGGGTTTCGTAGCCCTCGCGCAGGGCGACGAATGCCGCTTCATCGCGAACGTCCTGCTGCACGAGCTTTTGCAGCCCGTCTTCCACCTGGGCAATGGCAAGGGCAAGCCTTTCGCGCTCCTCCTCGCCGCCGGAGAGGTCTTTCACATGGCGGTCGATGCGCCCTTGCAGTTCGCGCACCAGCTCCTCGGTCCGCTTGATGGCGCGCAGGTTGGAATCGCGCCGCTCTCTGAGGGAGGCAAAGCCCACCTTGAGCGAGGTCAAAGCCTCGCGGGCCTGCTCCACCTCCTGTTTTTTCCCGGAAAGCTGCTCCTGGAGGGTCGCTACCTCCCCCTCCAGCCCGCGTTTTTTCTCTTCTCCAGCGCCCAGACCTGTCCCTGCCTCGGTCATCTCCTTTTCCAGGAGTGCCCGCTCCTCCCGGAGCTGCTCCTCCTCCAGGCGTTTGAGCTCGATCCGCTCCCGGAGCCGACGGCAATCCTCCTGGACCCGCTGCAGGTCCTTCTGGTTATTGACCAGCCGGAGTTCCTCCTGATGCAGGGTCTGCCGCAGCTCCCGACCCCGCTCCTCGGCAGAGGCGATTTCCCTTCGCGCCCCGTCCCTGGCGGTCTCCAGCTCCTTCACCTTTTCGGTCAGCCCGTCGACCGCGTGAGTCAGCTCCCTGATCTCGCGTTTCTTGTGCATCAGCCCATGCTGCGCCCCGTCCAGCGGCCCGCCGGACACGGTCCCTCCCGGCGCCACGATGTCACCCTGGGGGGTCACGAAGGTAAGCTCCGGATGGGTCCGGTGGAGATTTATCGCGTCAGCCAGACCGTCAGCAAGATACACCCCACGCAAAAGCTGCCCAACCAGCGGGTCGTCGCCTCCGGAGGTGACCCGGTCCAGTAAAGGCATGGCACCCGCGGGAGCCTGATCGGCGGCGGCTGCCGGGGAGAGTCCCAGCAGAAAACTGCCGCGGCCGCTGCCGGACTCATGCAGATAAGCCACCGCTTCCAGCACATCCTCCGCGCCATGAGCAACTACATGCTGCAAACGCTCACCCAGGACCGCTTCCACGGCGTTCTCGAACTGCTCGTCGGTTTCCAGCAGGTCGGCCACCACCCCCCGGAAGCGACCCTTGAAGCGCTCCGCCAGGAGGAGGGAGCGGATGCCGTTGCCGTACCCTTCGAAACGTGCCTCCAGCTCCTTCAGGGAGTGGAGCCGCGAAGACTTGCGGCTCAGTTCGTCCCGGAATCCCTGGCATTCCTTTTCCAGCGCGGCCAGGGTGGATCTCAGCCCCTCCTCGCGTTCCTTCAGGGCTGTCAATTCCTGCTGCAACTCCCCCTTGCGGCTGGTCATCACCAGTACGCCCTGCTCCAGCTCCTGGGCGACGGTGGAAGCCTCCGCCAGCTTCTGGCTGCTTCCTTCCACCTCCTGGCGGTTGCGCTCGAAACGCTCGTCCATAGATGCAAGCCGCTTCAGGGCCGTGGCGTGCTGGTTGCCGAGCCGGGCCGTCTCGGCCAGAAGGGCAAAGAGTTCGCGGCGCACATCCTCCAGCTGGCGGCCCTGCTTCTGCTCGGCGGCGCTCAACTCCTCCAGCCGCTGCTCGGCGGCGGCAAGCTTCTGCTCCTCCTCGCCGACCTCCACGGTGAACCGTTCGCGCCGATCTTCGATCCGCTGCTTTTCCGCCGTGGCTTCGCCAAGCTGCAACCGCAGACGTTCGAGCTCTTCAGTGAGGCGCCCCTGCTGGCGTTCCAGGTTTTCCAGCTCCTTCCGCCCCAGATCGCGGCGCCCTTCGAGGGACTTGATCTCCCCCCTCAGGCCGTAAAGAGCCTCCTGGGCCGCAGTGACCCCCTTCTCCTCCTCCAGGAGCGAAAGCCGGTCCTGCTCCAGGGCCAGCTCCCCTTTTTCCAGGTCGGTCGCAAGCGCTGTCGCCCGGCTGTGTAGCTCCACCAGGGCCGCTTCCGCCTGGCGCTTCTCCCCGACAAGCCTCTGATGCTCGCGGGCCGCAAACAGAAGCTCGATCTCCCGCAGCTCCTCGCGGTATTCGCGAAACTTCTCGGCCCGCTTTGCCTGGCGCTGCAGCGCCGAAAGCTGGCGTTTGATCTCGCCGATGATGTCCGCCAGCCTTTGCAGGTTCTGGCGGGTCACCTCGATCTTTTTCAGGGCGACCTTTTTCCGCGCCTTGAACTTCGTAACCCCGGCGGCCTCCTCGATGAGGAAGCGCCGCTCCTCCGGCTTGGCGTGAAGGATCATGCCGATCTTACCCTGCTCGATGATGGAGTACGCCCGGGCGCCGACCCCGGTGTCCATGAAGAGCTCGGTGATGTCCAGCAGCCGGCAGGGGGTCTTGTTGATGAAGTATTCGCTCTCCCCGTCGCGGTAGAGGCGGCGGGTCACCTGGATCTCGCTGAAATCCAGGTATCTGGCCGGCACCCGGCCGTCCTCGGTGGAGAATATGAGGGAGACCTCGGCCATCCCCAGCGGCTTGCGCGATTCGCTCCCGCCGAAGATGACGTCCTCCATCCCCCTGCCGCGCAGGTTCTTGGCGGACTGCTCCCCCATGGCCCAGCGGATGGCGTCCACCACGTTGGACTTGCCGCAGCCGTTGGGGCCGACGATGGAGGTGACTCCAGGCGGGAACTCCAGCACAACCTTATCCACGAACGACTTGAAGCCGATGATTTCTAAACGTCTGATCTTCATAAACCGGGGTATGGTAGCAGAGGGGTGGCTGGTTGTAAAGAGTTGTGCCGCAAGCGGAGCTAATGGCCCTGCGGCCCCTTGACTGGCGGAATTTCGGGGGCATAATTAAAGCATACGGGAACTGCGCTGCTTTTTCCCGAAACACCAACCCAGGATTCCCATCCCGCCAGAGAAGGAGGATACCATGCCAGAAACAATCCTGTTCCCGTCCATAGAACAGCGCATCGCTGCCTTCATCGAAGTGCAGCGGCGCAAGGACATGGAAGCCGATGCCAAGGTGAAGAAGCCGAAGCCGACCATCACCCTCTCCCGCGAATTCGGCTGCGAGGTGTACCCGCTGGCTGACAGGCTCAAGGTGATCATGGAGGAGAAGACCAGGGAGCGGTGGCTCCTCATGGACAAGGCTCTGCTCGAAGAGGTTGCCAAGCGCGACGACCTGTCGAAGAGGATGCTCGGTGCCTTGGGGGAGAGGGCGCACTGGCTGGACGAATTCATCTCCACCTTCACCCCCCGGTGGAAAAGCGAGAGGGATTATTACCAGCTCCTGTGCAAACAGATCGTGTCCCTGGCAGCAGACGGCAACGTCATCATCGTCGGCCGCGGCAGCGCCATCATCACCCAGGAGATGAAGAACTGCAACCACTTCCGGGTCTATGCCTCCGAGCGCTTCAAGGTGCAGTCCATAGCGCGGCGGATGAAGGTCACCCCCGAGGAAGCGGCCTCCATAGTCGACAAGCAACAGCGGCAGCGGGACAAGTTCATCCGCGACTTCCTCGACTGCGACGCCCATGACATGAGTTTCTATCACCTGGCCTTCAACAACGACAAGAACAGCACGGACAGGATGGCCCATATAATCAGCGATTACGTGCTGGCGAAGTAACCGGCCATGGTCGACATCGACGGCAGCTATGGCGAAGGGGGCGGGCAGGTCCTGCGCACCGCCCTCAGCCTCTCCTGCATCACCGGCAGGCCGTTTCGCATCCACAATATCCGGAAAGGACGCCAGAAACCGGGGCTGATGCCCCAGCACCTGGTGTCGGTGCACGCAGCCCAAAGAATAGCGGCGGCCGAGGTGGCGGGAGACTTCAAGGGCTCGCAGGAGCTCTCCTTCGCCCCCGGCCGCGTCACGGCCGGAGATTTCAACTTCGACATCGGCACCGCCGGCTCGGTCTCCCTGGTTTTGCAGACCATTATCCCCCCGCTCCTTCTTGCCGGTAAAAGGAGCACCGTCACCCTCCGCGGCGGCACTCACGTCCCCTTCAGTCCCTGCTTCAACTACCTCTCCGAGGTCTTCGCCCCGATGCTGGCCAGGCTGTGCGGAAACATCCGCCTTTCCATCGGCTCCCATGGCTTTTATCCGAAAGGGGGTGGAGAAGTCCGCTGCGTGATCGAACCGACTACCGGGTTCAGGGGGTTGCAACTCACGGAGCGGGACCCGATTTCGGCAATCTCCGGCTCTTCCGCCGTGGCAAGGCTTCCTCTGGATATCGCGGAACGACAGCGGCAAGCCGCGCTGGAGGTGCTGCACCGGGAGCTGGCTGAGCGGGTGCCTGTTGCCATAGATCTGTTGGAGGCGCAAAGCCATGGACCGGGGACGTTCATTTTTCTCAGGGCCGACTATGGAGAGCTTCGGACAGGCTTCACGGCTCTGGGCGCCAGGGGCAAGCCCGCCGAAACCGTCGGGCATGAAGCGTCCGCCGAACTCGTCACCCACCACGCCACCGGCGCCCCTGTCGACCCGCACCTGGCCGACCAGTTGGTCCTCTACCTTGCCATGGCCGACAGCAAATCCGAGTTCGCCACATCCCGCATCTCCCTCCACCTCCTCACCAACCTCTGGGTAGCCGCCAGGTTTCTGCCGTTCGGTCACGAGGTGGACGGCGAACTGGACAATCCCGGCGTGGTCCGCATTTCGCCGCGATAGACCTTAATTTCACCTCCCCGCTTGCAATACATCCCGCCGAAGCTAAAATTAACGAGCCCTAATTCACTCATCATCCAGCCATTTCGGAGGCAGAGCCCATGGTGGCACGAGGCGACCTCGTCAGGCATCCGGCACAACCATCCTGGGGGATCGGCAAGGTCCTCAAGGTGGTCCAGAACGGCAACATCCTCGTCCGGTTCGAGCAGGCAGGCGAAAAAATTCTCCACCCGGAAACCGCCAAGCTTCGCAAGATCGAGACTGACAACCTCCTCTGCCTCGTTGTCCGGGAAGTCACCGTGAAAAACCGCCGTACCGTCCGGAGCGTCCGCGTCATACCCATAATCAAGCAGGAATGGTAATTCCACATCCCTCCCTTCGTCCGCCACCCTTGTATAAATTCTTTTTCGCCCCCCCCAGTCACGGCGAACCGGCATCGTCAGGCTCGTGCCACAGCACGAGAGAATGCTGAGGGAATGCCTTGACATGAGTATTTTCATGCATGTATGGTGATTGTATTGCAGCTTGTTTTTAACAATAAAAGTCCGCGAGAGAACAAAGTAAATGACCCAGGAAAAAGACGAACGCAAGCGGCCGAATCTGCGGCTGGTGGTAAATAATCCGGAGAAGCGCGTGTCCCGCCCCGCCGCCGGCGCGGATGAATTCATCTCCCTCGAAGAGCTGTATCAACAGCAGGAAGCGATCCGCCCCGACTTCTATCGCGACATGGAGGCCTGGCAGGCAAAGGCTTACACATCCATCGAGCGGTTCCTGAACCTGCGGGACTGGCCTTACGGGCTCGACCCCCACCACGGCCGTCTCCTGGTCCTCCCCGCGGCCCTGATCTGTCCGGAGATGCTCGACCATGGAGCAAGCCAGGAGGACGAGCTGCTGATCTACGTGACCGAGGACGCCACCGGGCAAGGGCTCTGCCTCTCCCTTGAAGCGATCCTCCCCTACTACAGCGACGACGAAGCCGTCATGGAGGACGCCATCCTCTTTGCCCCGATCCTCCAGTACGGGTCCCTCTTTCTGGAGGAGAACAGGCACGACGGCATGCTGGACATCATCTACCGCCTGGCGTTCCCGCTCTATCCCCCCGCCCTGACCGAAAAGTACCTCGACCGTATGTTCAACGTCGCTGCCCAGG
This sequence comes from Geobacter sp., assembly GCA_016177775.1. Taxonomy (GTDB): domain Bacteria; phylum Desulfobacterota; class Desulfuromonadia; order Geobacterales; family Geobacteraceae; genus JACOUQ01. The sequence continues at coordinate 168,564 of JACOUQ010000013.1, read as the reverse complement.
AATTGTCTGTGGCGCTCCAAGGGCTGGGGGAGTTTCCGGAGTAGCAGGCGCCGGCAATCGTCTAAAATTGCCACGCCACCACGAAAACCGGCCATGAGTGCTTGACACCGCCGTATCCCCGGGTGTATCTTGAGCCCCATTCATTGATATCTGCTCAAGACAACCGGGACACAATGAAGCTTCAAGAAGTGGCGCAATTTCCGCAAAGCCGCTCTGTCAGATCAAATCTGGCGGGCGGCTTTTTTTGTTTTAATTACCGTATTAAATGGAGATATCAACATGGACGATTCCGGTAAATCAAAAATCAGGAAACAGCTGCGCGGCAGCCGATATGCTTATGCCATGTTGTCGATCTTCGTGATAATTGGCGTTGGCAGCCTCATATACGCACCGATAAAATTCGTAAAGACTTTTCAGTTTATACGCAACAGCGTGGAAACCACCGGCACCGTGGTCCATTTTCATGAGAGCAGGGATTCGAAATCCACCACATACGCTCCCGAGGTCACGTTCACCGGCCCAGATGGCACATGGGTCCGCTTTCGCTCCCAGATCGGAAGAGGATCGCCCGCATACACCATAGGGGAGCTTGTACCTGTCCGTTACAATCCGCAGGACCCGAGCCAGGCCGAGATAAACGAGGGTCAGACGCTCTGGATGCCGATCATCATTCTCTTCTCCCTCGGCATAGCCTTTACCGCGTTAGGTGGCGGGTTCATGGCTGTCATATACTGCGGGGCCAGAAACGCGCAGCAAAAGGGATCAGCTCTGGAACAGGGGTTTTCTGAGTGGCAGGCTGAACCATCATGGCAAACGGGAACCATAGAATCAGTGTCGCGTCGGGAGATATGGCTTTTCTGGGTGTTTGCAATCGCTTGGAACGCAGTCGGACAACCTTCGGGCTATTTTGCCCTCAACTCATTTTTCGGGGGGAACCGTCTGGCCGCCATCGGGGTGCTGTTTCCTGTAGGCGGCTTCTGGCTGTTATGGATGGCTATCCGATTAACGCTTCAGATGCGAAATTTCGGGAAAATCTTTCTTAAAATGGATCCCTTTCCGGGCTCCCTCGGCGGCGATGTGGGAGGTGGCATCGATCTGCCGATCCCCTTCAAACCCGAAAACCAGTTCAAGGTCTCTCTTAATTGTACCCATCAAACCCGGCACATTTGCAGTGATGGTAGCAGTGGAACCAGAAGCGATCTGATCTGGCAAGAGACCGCTTATGCATTTGCAAATCCGGCTGAACGTGGAACTCGGGTCAGATTCAGATTCGCAGTCCCTGCCGACCTCCCCGAGAGCAGCACCGAATACCCTTCATACCATCAATGGACGGTAAACCTATCCGCTGAACTTCCCGGGATTGATCTCGACCGCAACTTCACCATACCTGTCATCAGGACAACACCCCCGTTGACATCCAGCATGCCGGTCGAACCGTCGCTTGCCCTCCAAACTCCTGATTCTATAGCATCGGGAATCGTGCGCATCGAGAAACACCCAGGCCGTATTATTCTCTTTTATCCTCCGTTCCGAAACCTTAAGGACGGAATTGTTGTTTCCATGATCGGCGGTGGGGTCTTTGTCTTTAGTATCATGCTCATACTCGAGAATGTATGGCTTGCCCTCTCCATCATGACTATTTTCGGATTGCTCGGCTTGACGGGGCTATTATTCGGCATCTGGCTTATCGGCAATTCTTTACGTGTGGAAGTTGGTATCAGTGATTTGAAAGTGGTGCGCCGATTTATGGGAATCCCTGTCAAGAAATCCCATATAGCCACCTCCGCTATCCGCCAGATCGAGGCACGCCGTTATGGAGCGCGGGGAGGGGGTGCTGGAACAAAAATTGTCTTTACCCTGAGAGCGCATCTAATAGACGGGGGAAAAGTAATTGTCGGCGATGGCATCGATGGGCGTCAAAACGCCGAGGCACTGGCGCGCATGATCGGAGAGGCAGGCGGTATCAGCATGTCTGGAGCCGAGGGATCCAGCCTGCCTGAAATGTCCAATTGAGTGAATGAGGGGTCTGCCCTCGAACACGAGACAAATTTGAATAGGAAACTCCATGCCCCAACACAAAATCACCTTCACCGACCACTTCAAAAACCGCCTCCCCCTGCGCCTCCACATGACGCTCATCCTTCTGGCGACGGGGCTTTCCGGCCTACTGACCACCAGGCTCCTTCTGGCGGCAGGTGTGGAAGACATTGTCATCCGCTACCCTCTGGCGGTGCTCTTCTCCTACCTGATGTTCTTCCTTCTGATCAAGCTCTGGCTCAAATATCTGGCTGTTACCCCAACGCAGGAGGTCAGGGAGAAGAAAAACTCCCTCGGCGACACCCTGAGCAACTTCGTCGATGTTCCCTCTGGCGGCGGCTCGGGCGGTTCGTTCTCCGGAGCTGGTGGCCATTTTGCCGGGGAAGGTGGGCAGTTCTCCGGCGCCGGGGCATCTGGCGGCTTTAACGACATGGGGGCGTTCGTCACCGAAGGAGCGGGGAATGCTTTTGCCGAAACGGCTGGAAACGCGGCAAGCAATGCCGCAGAAGGGACCGGCAGTGCAATCAGCGACGCCGCTGGCGATGCAGCTGGTGACGCGGTTTCCGCGCTGGCCGACAGCGACATCATGGTTCCCATCGTGCTCCTGGTAGCAATCGGCGCGATCATTGCCTCCGTGTTTGGCGCAGGCGTCTACATGATCTCCGAGGCGCCGATGATCCTCTCCGAGGCAGCCTTCGAATTCGTCCTCGCCGCCGGTCTGGTCAAGAGTTCCCGCGCCATGGATTCCCCCGACTGGATCGGCAGCGTCTTCCGCACCACATGGAAACCGTTCGGGATCGCGCTGGTGGTGGCATTCGCCGGTGCGTTGACGATCCATGCAGCCTGTCCCGAGGTGACTAGGATTTCCGAACTGGTGCGGCTGGTGCTACGGTAGGGGCGGACCTGTGTGTCCGCCCTGTTTTATGCCTGCGCCATGAAATTGGGCACACACATAGGTGTGCCCCTACCAATGCATTGAACCGGGCGCACACACAGGTGCGCCCCTACCGAAAGGCGTCACATGGCTTCTCGTTTATGACCTACAATCCCGACGTCCATCACCGCCGTTCCATCCGGCTGCGGGATTTCGATTATTCATCGGCAGGGGCGTATTTCGTCACCATCTGCGCACAGGGGAGGGCTTGTCTGTTCGGCGATGTGGTGGATGGTGTGATGACGGCGAATGATGCAGGGGGAATGGTTGGAAAATGGTGGTGTGAATTGGCGATCAAATTCCCGTTCGTTGAACCCGATTTATTTGTCATCATGCCGAATCATTTTCACGGCATTATCTTCATGGTAGGGGCGGACCTGTGTGTCCGCCCTGAATTGCACGTTCCACCTGCCAAATGCATCGAACCGGGCGCACACATAGGTGCGCCCCTACTCGAAATGCCAACATCGGGCGGACACGCAGGGACGCCCCTGCCGACGATTGTTCAATGGTTCAAGACCATGACAAGCAACGAATACATGAAAAACGTTGCGCAATCCGGCTGGCCGTCATTTCCCGGCAGACTCTGGCAGCGCAACTACTACGAGCGGGTCATCCGCAGCGATACGGAACTGGACAAGTTCCGCAGCTACATTCTGCACAATCCGGCACGATGGGTCGAGGATGAAGAGAATCCCGAGATGGTACGGCAAACGTTCCGGTAGGGGCGGACCTGTGTGTCCGCCCAGTTTTCATGGTGCTGGCGGTGGGGGAATCAATGAAATATGAGGAGGCTGTCCTCGACCCAGGCCGGCTCGCGAGATTCCTCACACATGGGAAGAGATGAAAATCAGGCACGAACAAAGATAAACCCCGAAAAGTAAAATAGGGAGGACAAATGATTGAGGTAAGAAACCTGGTTTTCGATTACCCCGGAACGCGGGCGCTCGACAATGTTTCGTTCACGATCCGGGAAGGGAGCATAACCGCGCTGGTCGGGCCGAACGGAGCGGGAAAGACCACCCTGCTCCGCAGCCTGGCCGCGATTGAGGAACCGGTATCGGGAAGCATCCTGATGAAGGGGCGGGACATCCTGGAGGAACCACGTTCCACACATCGGCAAATCGGCTATCTCTCCGATTTTTTCGGTCTTTACGAGGACCTGACCGTGCGCCGATGTCTCCAGTATGCCGCCATGTCCCACGGGATTGCGGAGGAGGAACGGGAGCGAGTCGTGGAGAGTTGCGCCGAACGCCTCGATATCGCCGATCGCCTCGACATGAAGGCCGGTGCCCTCTCCAGGGGGCAACGCCAGCGGTTGGCAATTGCCCAGGGCATTGTCCACGGGCCAAAGTTCCTCCTGCTGGACGAACCGGCGTCTGGCCTTGACCCGGAAGCGCGCCACAGCCTGGCAACCCTGTTCCGGAGCTTGCGGGACAACGGCATGACCCTCCTGGTCTCCTCCCACATCCTCTCCGAACTGGAGGAATATTCCACGGACATGCTGGTGCTGCGCAAGGGGCGGATCATCGACCATGCCCCGGTTGCCAGCGAGACAAAGGCGGAGATCGAGATCAAGCTCGCCATCCCCTCTACCGGCCTGCGACAAGCCCTGGAAACGGAAGCCGGGATAGCCGATCTTCATGCCGAAGAAAACCGGGCAACCTTTACCTTCAGCGGCGGGGCGGACGAGCAGCACAGGCTGCTCATGTGCCTGATGGAAAAGGGGCTTGCGGTCTGCTCGTTCTCGGAGCAGAAGAAAAACATGCAGGAGGCCTACCTGCGGACGGTGAAAAGCGCAGGCAGCGCGGAGGAGAAGCCATGACAGTCAATCCCGAGTTCCGCAGAAACATCTGGCTGGAGGTTACGCCGAACCGGCTTGCGGGCATGCCGCTGGTCCTCTTCGCCATGATTTTGCTGGCATACGTTACCGATGACTATAAATTTGCCGATTCCGTCTCTGCCATGGCAACGGGCCTGTTCTACATCATCTCCCTCATCTGGGGAACCAGGCTCGCGTCCGAATCGGTCATGACCGAGATCCGGGACCATACCTGGGATGGGCAGCGGATGTCGGCCATCTCCCCATGGGCACTGAGCTGGGGGAAGCTCTTCGGGAGCACGATCTACACCTGGTATGGAGCGCTCATCTGCCTGTTCGTAACCGGAGCGTCGGCGACCGGGAAGGATCCAGGGGAAGTCCTGAAATCGCTCCTCCTGCTCGCGCTGGCCAGCCTGTTCAGCCAGGCTGTAAGCCTGTTGGCAAGCCTGATGGCGATACAGAAAGAACGGAAATACAACAAGAGCCAGAGCACGGCATTCCTCGTTCTCGGCATAGTGGCTGCCACGCCCTTCTTAATTGCTACCGCGGATTACAAAGCTCCACTGGAGTGGTTCGGGACGCGCTATGAAAGGCTCGACTTCATTCTCGCCACGCTCTTTTTTTCCACACTCTGGGCATTGGTCGGCATCTACCATCTGATGCGGGTCGAGTTGCAGTTGAAGAACAGGCCCTGGGTCTGGTACGGTTTCATGTTCTCCCTCATGGGGTACATGGCAGGCTTCTTCTATGCCATGCCCTTCACCGGGACGAAGGTGCCGGAAGAGGCTTCTCCCCCTCTCATCGCAGCATATTTCATGGCAGTGGCGATCACATATTTCATGGGATTTGCCGAACGGAAGGACTTTTTGTCGCTCCGCGCCCTCCTCGGCCTGGCAACTGCCGGGATGTGGGGGCGCTTCATGGAGCGCTCCCCCCGATGGATACTGGCCATCCCGGTACCGGTTGCCACTGGTTTGGCACTGATGCTCTCCGCCCTTAGTGTTGCCCCAGGCGCGTCATACGGTTCCGCGTGGTTCGTGCTTGCCAGCATATTCTTCATGCTACGCGACCTCGGCATAATGCTTTTCTGCAATCTCGGCAAATCGGCCAGACGCGCGGACATGCTGACCATACTCTATCTCGGGCTGCTTTATGGCGTGATCCCTTTCATCCTGAAAGCCATGGGAGCAGAAAGCACCATCCATTTCTTCTTTCCGCAATCAAAGGGGGGAGCATACTTAGGTGCCCTCGGATCGTTTTCCGAGTTGCTTCTGATAGCATGGCTGGTGACGATTCGCTGGAAGGCGCGGCTGGCGGAGATGGGAAGGTAGATCGCTGGTGACTCACCACCGCTTCGGGTAATGCCGGTGATAAACCACATTGTTCGTAAAGAGGGCCACTGCCAGCAGGATGAGCGCCCCCGCCATGACCGGCACCAGAATAAAGAGAGGCCCGGCGCCACCCTGCACGCCGATAAGGGCGGTGGCGCCGCCCGGGGGGTGGTTGGTGTGGGTCAGGTTCATGAGCATGATGGCGATTCCCACGGCTAGGGCTGCCTGGAGCGGGCCTGTTCCGAAGAGCGCGACCATGAGCACCGCCACGGTTGCGGAGACGAGATGCCCGCCAACGAGATTGCGGGGCTGGGCAAGCGGGGAATCGTTGACGCCGAAGAGAAGGACGCTGGAGGCGCCGAAGGAGCCGATGAGGAGGGAGTAGCCGGTCATCCGGGCGATGGCGAAGATGGCAAGTATGCCGACAACGCTGCTGATGAGGCTCCAGACTGCATATCTAAGGGGAGTGGGGGAATACGCCGCCTGCACCTTCCCCCGGATTTTCCCCGGCACCTGCATGAACCGCCGCTTCACCCTGCCATCCCCCTTGCCGGACCGATCGTTAAAATCATCGTTCCATGATACAGGCAAGGCCTGCGGGAATATTTGACTTTAGTCAAGAAAAGGGTTAGCCGTTTAAACATATAGCTTCGTTCAGTCACAGGAGAACCACAATGAGAATCGCAGCCATCCCGATTTCCCTCCTCCTCATCATCACCATGGCCCTGCCAGCGGGCGCCGGGACCCTGACACTCAAGGATCTGGCCCGTTCCGGCGTCAGGGATGGCGCGGCCGACGGGTGTGCCGGCCATCTGCTGAAGGTGCACGGCACTGACCGGGCCTCGGTGGAGCGGACGCTGCGTAGGGAGATCCAGGACTTCCGCTTCCTGGCGGAGCGGGCCTTGACCCTGCGGGCGGAAACCATCAAGGTGGGGAAGAGGATCAGGGAAAACCAGGAGCAGGGAAAACCGCTGACTGGAGAGGATCTGGCCATCGTCAACCAGGGGATCGTGGAGCACCTGGCGCTTCGCAAGGAGCTCCTGGCCGTCGCGGAAGCCCACGAATGCTGGCTTGATGCCTCGGAAAAGGAGTTGGCCAAGCTGGGGATCACTCCGGAGAGCCGCCTCAAGGGGGTGATGCTCTCCCTTTCCGCGGCGCTGGTCCTGTATGACAACTATCTCCTGGCAATTTCCCTCTTCGAGGGGGACGGGAAACTGCGCCGCCTCCTGAACGAGAGCGATCCGGGCTACGCGGTGAACAGCGCCGCACTCTCCCAGGTGACCCGGAACTACGACTCCGTCTCCAACCGGAGCCGGGTGCGCGGGGCAATCAAATTCTATGAGCGCGAAGCGAAAAGGCAGCCAGGCGTGCTGGCGGAGAACGACGAGACCGCCTACATCAACACCCTTATTGTCCAGAGCCCATCCTATTCCATGGTCAAGAAATGGTCACCCATGTACGTCGTCGGGAGAAAGCTCGGCTTCCTTGGCGCCGTCACCACCGACACCCTGACCGGTCTGGAGCGGGAAGGGGTGAACCTCTTCAGCATGGTCTTCGGCAATGCGGTGGGGCTCGTGGAGTCCCGCAAGGGGAAGCTGTACGGACGCGGCGCCGTGATTGCCGACGTGAAGGGGACACTCAAGGCGGGGGACATCCTGCTGGAAAAGACGCCGTTCAGGCTCACCGACAAGCTGATCCCAGGCTACTGGGGTCATGCGGCCGTCTGGGTCGGTTCGGAGCCCGAACTGAAGGAGCTGGGGATCTGGGATAATCCGGTCGTGGCGCGCTATCACGACCAGATCCGGGAAGGGCGTCTGGTGGCGGAAGCGCTCCGTTCCGGGGTGGAGATGAACACCATGGAGCACTTCCTCAATATCGACAGCCTGGGCGTGCTCAGAAAGCCGGGCATCAGCCGGGAGGAGCGGGCAACAATCATCGTCCAGGCGTTACGCCAGGTGGGTAAACCCTATGACTTCAACTTCGACGTGGAATCGAAGGGGCGGGTCTACTGCTCCAAGCTGGTCTATCTCTGTTACAGCGGCGTAGATTGGCCCACCAGGAGATCGATGGGGAGGGCAACCATCACTCCCGATGACGTGGCCGTCAAGGCAGTCAGGGGGGGCTCGCTCCAGTTGGTGGCCTTCTACCACGACGGGGAAAAGGTGAACGACGCCCCCTTGGCCGTCATGACCGGATTGATGGGGCTCGCCCCAGAGAAGCAGGCAACGGTGCGCTAGGCAGCGCCCATCTCCTGCTCCCGGACGAACCTGCCGAAGTTGCGGTCCATGCCGGAGATATGCTCGATCAGCCACCCGGCCATGACCCGGCCGGTGGCGATAACCAGGGGGAGGGTCGCCCCTTCGCTAGACAGGCGCACCTTCATGTCGGCAAGCTCACCGATGAACTTCTTGTGCACCTCCCTGTGCCTTTCGTAGTCCGGGAAGCCGAAACGCCTCTGCAGCCGCTCCTCGGCGGCAAAGTGGATGATGACGTAGGCGTCCAGGAAATCGAAGACCCGCGTCACCTCCTCCTTCCCCTTGCCGCTGTCGCACGCCGCCACAAATGCGTTGAACGCATCGAACAGCCGGCGATGCTGCTCGTCCACCTCCTCCATCCCCACCGACAGATGCTCCCTCCATTGCACTTTCATTGATAACCCTCCTGATTGCATGATGAAATAACGCACCGCCAAAAGACCAATAAGACCGTAATGGTCATATACCCCAGTATACACTGCCTGTCAATGAATTTTCTTCTATGCCGCAACATGGCCGAAACCCGTGAAAAAGCTTGAACTCCCACCGGGTACGGGTTATAACAGGCAGAGAAATCACGCGGAGGATGGATATGTCTGCGGAGTTGCAGCCCCACGAACCGAATAAGGCCGTCCGTATCGGCAAACAGCCGACGGGCGGCTTTTTCTTTTTGGAATATCCCGAACGCCACTAAAAGGAGGCAACGCATGGATGCACTCGAAGCTATCAGGACACGAAGAAGCGTACGCAAGTTTTCGGATCGGCCGGTTGAGCCGGAAAAGCTCCAGACCGTGCTGGAGGCGGCCCGGATGGCCCCTTCGTGGGCCAACATGCAGTGCTGGCGGTTCGTGGTGGTTGAGGACCCGGCCATGAAGGCGAAGATCGGCGAGCTGTCGTACGTGGAGGCGTTCTTCGCGCCGCGCGGATACAAGACCAACCCTGCGCAGAAGGCCCTGGCCACCGCGCCGGTGGTGATCGTGGCGTGCGCCGATCCGAACCAGTCAGGGGAGGTGCGGGGACAGCAGTATTACCTTGCCGATGTGGGGATCGCCACGGAGAACCTGATGCTGGCCGCCCATGCCCAGGGGCTCGGGAGCGTTTTCGTTGGGGTGTTCGACGAGGAACAGCTGGGGGAGCTGCTGGATATCCCGCCGAGCATCCGCATCGTCGGCCTCTTGCCACTCGGCTACCCCCTGGAAGAGCTGAAGGCGGCCCCGCCGCGCAAGCCGCTGGACGAGATCGTTCATTACGGGAAATGGAAGTCATAGCCCGTGCGCCACTGCGACGACAGCCCGCCGGCCGAGCTTCTTCGTGCTTACGGCGAATTCAACCGGGGGGACTGGTTCGAATGCCACGAAACCCTGGAGGAGCTCTGGGTCGGGGAAGAGGGGGAAGTGAGGGACTTCTACCAGGGAGTCCTGCAGCTTGCCGTGGCCCTGCACCATTGGCGGGAAGGTAATTTTGGCGGCGCAGTCCGCCTCCTGCAGGGAGGGGCAGGCTACCTGCGGCGGGTCGCTTCCGCATGCCAGCGGATGGATGTGGACGGCCTTGTGGCAGCGGCCGATCGGATGCGGGAGGCGCTTACTGTGCTCGGGCCGGAACGGATGGCGGAGCTGGACCCGGCGTTGATACCACGGATGCGAATTATTCCGGCTTAAGAACCTGGAAAATGACTGAAAGGAACCAGATGCCCCTGAAACCCCTGCTACCCATTGTCGCAACCGCCTTCCTCCTCCTTCTCCCGGCACTAGCCCCGGCGGCGGGAGAGAATGATGGTCTCATCGAAAGCATCTCCCCCCTCCTCGCCGCCCACCCTGGCAAATCGGGCGCCTACGTTCTGGAAAAGGGGGAAGAGGCGCTTCTGGCTCGGGCGTGGCTGGCTGACCATGCCAGGAAGAGCATCGACATCCAGTACTTCATCTGGAGCACGGACAACATCGGCATCCTCGCCGCTGAGGCCCTTCTGCGTGCCGGGGAACGTGGCGTTAAGGTGCGGGTGCTGGTGGACGACCTCCTCATCGACGCAAAACCGGAAACGATACTCGCCCTCGCGCTCCACCCCAATATCGACATCAGGATATACAATCCCAAGCACAAGGTCGGGACATCCACCGCAAAGCGGGTCACCAACCTCGTGACCGGCTTTCGCTCCGCCAACCAGCGGATGCACGACAAGACCGCCCTGTTCGACGGCATGGTGGGGATCACCGGCGGCCGCAACATGGCGGACGAATATTTCGATTATGACCAGCGCTACACATTCCGCGACCGGGACATGCTGGTCATGGGGCCGGTGGTGGCGGACATGGAGGCGAGCTTCGAGCGCTTCTGGAAAAGCGGGCTGGCAGTGCCGGTGGAGAAGCTCCTGTCAAAGGATCTGAAAAAAATGACCCCGGCACGGATCAGCGCGGTCTACGCCGATCTCCACGAGTATGCCCGGAAACCGGAGAACTTCGCCCCGGAGGTGCGGGAGGCGCTGGCAAACATCCCGAGAAAGTTCGACGGGCTCCTGCAGAACATGGTCTGGGAGCGGGTCCGCTTCGTGAGCGACATTCCGGGCAAGAACGACGGGAGCAAGGGACTTGAAGGAGGCGGCAGGACCACGACCGAGATCGTCAATCTGCTCAAGGGGGCCAAAAAGCGCGTGACGATCCAATCCCCCTACCTGGTCATCCCCAAGGGCGGCCTTCCCCTGTTCCGGGAGCTTATCAAGCGAGGGGTGGAGGTGCGGATAATCACCAATTCCCTTGCCTCCACCGACAACCTCCAGGCATTTAGCGGCTACCACAAGCAGCGGAAGGAAATACTGAAGAGCGGCATCAGGGTCTTTGAGTTCAAGCCCGACCCCGACATCAGGCGCCAGCTGATCGAGCGCTTCCCCAAGCTGGAGAAGAATCCCCCGACATTCGCCATCCACGCAAAGACCATGGTCATCGACGGAGAAACCCTGTACGTCGGCACCTTCAACCTCGACCCCCGCTCCACGAACCTCAACACAGAGGTGGGGGTGATCGTCAAAAACCCGAAACTGGCGGGAGAGGTGGAAGCGAATATCGAGCGGGAGATGAGCCCCGGCAACAGCTGGGATGCCCGTGACAATCCCGACGGCCATGCCCCCTTCAGCAAGCGGCAGAAACTCAAGATGTGGAAGGCCATGCCGCTGGAGCCGATCCTGTAGCAGGCTAACGAGGTGATTCAGAGATGACGACCGACATTTCCCATGCACGCGGCTTCCTCACCAGGCTTCTGTCGGAGCATGACCAGGCCGAGCTGCTGAAGCGGCTGGAGCCCCATCCCGACAATGTCCCGGAAAAGGTGGTGACCGGAGCGCACATCACGCCGGAGGTGGTGGCGGAGCGGTGGGCGGCGATTCCGGTCGCGCCGGAGAGCCGCGAGGAGCTCCTCGACCCCCGGACTCGCGACCGGATGGAGCTTTACCAGCGGAACATCGAGAATTTCATCGGCACGGTGAAGCTGCCGGTGGGGGTGGCTGGGCCGCTCCGGGTGAACGGCCTCTTTGCAACGGGAGATTACATCATCCCCCTTGCCACCACGGAAGCGGCGCTGGTAGCATCGTACAACCGCGGGGCGCAGCTGATCAGCAGGGTCGGAGGATGCACCGCCATGCTCCTTAACGAAGGGGTGAGCCGCGCCCCCGGCTTTGCCTTTGCCACCATGGCGGAGGCGGGGCAGTTCGTGGCCTGGGCCGTGGCCGAGGTGGAGGCGTTTCGGGCCACAGCCGAGGCGACCACGCACCACGGCCGGCTGAGCGACATGAGGGTGGCCGTGGAGGGAAACCACGTCTACCTGATTTTCGAGTTCCTCACCGGGGACGCATCGGGGCAGAACATGGCCACCATCGCCACCGACGCGATCTGCGGTTACATCCGGACGCATTCACCCATAAAGCCGTCATACCACTTTGTCGAGGCCAACCTATCGGGGGATAAGAAGGCGAGCGCCCAATCGTTTCTCGGGGTGCGGGGGAAAAAGGTGACCGCCGAGGTGATCGTACCCGGCGAGCTGGTGAAAAAGCACCTCCACACCACCCCGGAGCGGATGGTGGATTACTGGCGGATGTCGGCCCTGGGGGGAGTGTTGAGCGGCACCATCGGGGTGCAGGGACACTTTGCCAACGGGCTTGCTGCCCTTTACATCGCCTGCGGCCAGGATGCCGCCTGTGTGGCGGAATCAGCGGTCGGCGTCACCAGGATGGAGGTTACGGCGGAAGGGTCGCTCTATGCCACGGTCACCCTGCCGAACCTGATGGTCGGGACCATCGGCGGCGGGACCGGCCTGCCGAGCCAGCGGGCCTGCCTGGATATCCTCGGGCTGGCCGGTCCGGACAAGGCGCGGGCCCTGGCGGAGGTCTGCGCCGGGCTCTCCCTGGCCGGCGAGCTCTCCATAATCGGCGCCCTGGCCTCCGGCGAGTTCACACGGGCGCACCGGCGGCTGGCCAGGGGGAAAGCCGGGGAACATGGCACAACTGGCGGGGAAACCAAATGAACCGCTGGTGGATCTACCAGAAGGAGCGCTTTCCGGTCTTTGCCCACGGGCCGCTGATCCTCGCCTTCAGCCTCTCGGCCATGGCATATTCGGCGCTTCTGCGGGGTGAGAGCGGATTGCGGCCCGAAGCGGCAGTGGTTGCCTTTGTCACCGCCTTTCTTTTCTTCCTGCAACTGCGCATCGCGGACGAGTTCAAGGACGCGGAGGAGGATGCCCACTGGCGCCCCTACCGGCCTGTCCCGCGGGGGCTCGTGACTCTGCGCGAGCTGGGATGGGTGGGGGCAGGCGCGGGAGCAATCCAGCTCGCCGGCTCCCTCTGGCTTCGGCCGCTCCAGCTCCTGCTTCTCCTTGCCGCCTGGGGGTACCTGGCCCTGATGAGTAAGGAATTCTTCGTCCGCGACTGGCTCAAGGCCCGCCCCATCGCCTACATGCTCTCCCACATGGTCGTCATGCCGGTCTTCGACATCTACGCAACGGCCTGCGACTGGCTCACCGCCGGCGCCCTGCCGCCGCGGGGGCTCGGCTGGTTCCTGGCGGTCAGCTACCTGAACGGGATCGTCATCGAAATCGGGCGCAAGGTCCGCGCGCCGGAGGACGAGGAGGAAGGGGTAGAGACCTACTCCGCCCTCTGGGGGCGCCCGCTCGCCCTGGCAGCATGGCTCGGGGCCATGCTGCTGACCGCCCTCTGCGCGTGGCGGGGTGCGGTGCTCATCGGCTTCGCCGCTCCGGTTGCCGTGCTGCTGGCACTGCTTCTGGCGGCTGCCGCAATCCTCGCCATCTCCTTCGCCCGCTCCCCCCTCCCTGGCCGCGGCAAGAGGGTGGAGCTTTTCTCCGGCGTCTGGACCCTTCTCATGTACCTGAGCCTCGGGGCTGTGCCGCTTCTTTTCCGTTACTGGCAGGGAGGGGCGTGATGAGATACGTGGCTTTTCCGACGGACGGAGCGGGGCGGAACAGGTTGGGGGGGAAGGGGGCGGCACTGGCGGAGATGTCGGGAGCCGGGCTTCCGGTCCCCCCCTGGTTCGTGGTGACGCCGGAGGCGTTCCATGCAAGCCTTGCGGACGACGACAGGGGAGCGCTGGCAGCAGGGGATATGGGAGAGATCCGCTCCCTGCTCGACCGCATTCGCCCATGCGATGAGGTAATGCAGGAGGTGACGGCTGCCCTGACCCGCCTCTCACCCGGCGGCGAAACCGTGGCGGTCCGTTCTTCCGCAGTTGACGAGGACGGAAGCGAGCACTCCTTCGCCGGCCAACTCGAATCGTTTCTCTTCGTCCCCCCGGCAGAGGTCGCGGAGAAGATCGCCGCGGTCTGGCGCTCCGGGTTCAGCGAGCGGGTCTTGGCCTACCGGCGCGAAAACGGGCTCTCCTCAATCCCCACCCCTCCCGCGGTCCTTATTCAGCGAATGGTGACCGCCGATGCGGCAGGGGTCGCCTTCAGCGCCGACCCGGTGAGCGGCCGGCGGGGTGTTGCGGTGGTGAGCGGGCTCTTCGGGCTGGGAACTGCCCTCGTGTCCGGGGAATGCGACGCCGACACCTGGCATGTCTCTCGTTCCAGGGAGATCACAGACCGCCAGATCGCCATCAAGACAAGCGCCCACAGTCCCGCGCCCGAAAGCGCAGAAGGGGTGGCGGCCGTAGCGGTCCCGCCGGAACAGCAGTCCTGTCCATCCCTCGACGACGAGCAGGTAATCGAGGTGGCGTCCCTGGCCCGCCGGGCCGCCCGCCACTTCGGTTGTCCGCAGGACATCGAGTGGGCCATGGAGGAAGAACACCTCTACTTCCTTCAATCCCGCCCCATCACCTCCCTCTCGGCCCTCCCCGACCCGGACGGCGCCCTCAACATCTGGGACAACAGCAACATTGCCGAGAGCTACGGCGGGGTCACCACCCCCCTCACCTTCTCCTTCGCCCGCCATATCTATGAGGGTGTCTATCGCCAGTTCTGCCGCATCATGGCGGTTCCGGCCCCGGCCATAGTTGCAAACGACTCGATATTCCCCCGCATGCTCGGGCTTGTCCGGGGACGGGTCTACTACAACCTCCTCAACTGGTACCGGCTATTGGCCCTGCTCCCCGGCTTCTCCGCCAACCGCCGCTTCATGGAGCAGATGATGGGGGTGAAAGAGGGGATTCCGGACGAGGTTCTGGCCGAGGCAGTGGGGCGATACCGGGTTAGCCCCCTGCAGGACCGGCTGAACCTGGCCCGGAGCATGGCCGGACTGGCAATGAACCTATTTCGCCTTCCGGAGAACATCCACCGCTTTTACGGCCGCCTGGGGAAGTCCCTGGCCCCGCCGGTCCCCCCGCTGGACGAGTTGCGCCCGGACGAGCTGGTCGCCCGTTTCCGCGACCTGGAAAGCAGGCTCCTCACCCGCTGGGACGCGCCGCTGGTGAACGACTTCTTTGCCATGGCCTTCTACGGTCTCCTGCGGAAGCTGGCCGAATCGTGGTGCAGGGACACGAACGGCACGCTCCAGAACGACCTCCTCTGCGGCGAAGGGGGGATGATAAGCGCCGAGCCGGCCAGGCGGGTGCGGGAGATGGCGGAGTTCGCGGCAGCGGACGAGCGCCTGGCCGAGCTGCTGGCCACCGGGGAGGTGAATACCATCCGGTTGGCGATTGCCGTCGATCCGACCCTGGCAGGGCTCTACGCCGCCTACCTGGAGAAATTCGGGGATCGCTGCCTGGATGAGCTGAAACTGGAAAGCCCCACCCTCCATGACGATCCCCTGCCGCTTTTCCGCTCGGTGGGGGAATTTGCCCGGCGCATCCGCGCAGGGCGGGCCACCGAGGCCGTGGACGAGGGGGGCATCCGGCACAAGGCCGAAGAGCAGGTGCGCCAGGCGTTGGCAGGGAGCCCCGTTCGCCGCGTCCTGTTCGCATGGGTGCTGGGACAGGCGAGGAGAAGGGTGCTCGACCGGGAGAACCTCCGCTTCGAACGGACCCGCCTGTTCGGCCGGGTGCGCAGGATCTTCGTGGAGCTTGGTAAACGCTTCCACGCCGACGGCATCCTGGCCGACCCGCGCGACATCTTCTGGCTGGAGAAGGACGAGATTTTCGGCTTCGTGGAAGGAACCGCCGTGTCGGTCAACCTCGGGGGACTCGTTGCATTAAGAAAAGAGGAGTTCGACCGCTGGCGGACCATGGAACCGCCAGCCGACCGGTTCGATACCAAGGGCATGGTCGACCATGCCCAGCCGTGCCGGGCCACGACAGCGCCGGCGGCTGCACCGGACGGAGACACCATGCGGGGAACCGGCTGCTGCCCCGGCATTGTGCGCGGAACGGTGCGGGTCATCATTGACCCGCGCGGCGCGGTGATCCGCCAGGGGGAGATTCTCGTCGCCGAGCGGACCGATCCGGGGTGGATCATGCTCTTCCCCGCCTGCGCCGGGCTTCTGGTGGAAAGGGGGAGCCTCCTCTCCCACTCGGCCATCGTTGCCCGGGAGATGGGGATTCCGGCCGTAGTGGCCCTTGCGGGGGTCACCGCATGGCTCAGAAATGGCGACCAGGTGGAGATGGACGGCGCGAGCGGCGTGGTGCGGAAGCTGGCAAAGGTCGACGGAGGTGATAATGCCGAGTGAAGCGGCCGGGCACGCCGATTTTTCTGAGATCCGCTATGCCCAGTGCTGGGAGGACGCCGACATCCTCCTGGAGGGGTTGGCCATCCAGCCGGGCGACACCTGCGTCTCCATCGCCTCGGCCGGGGACAACTCCCTTGCCATGCTGGCAATGGGCGCCGGTCGGGTCATCGCCCTCGACCTGAGCCCTGCCCAGCTCTTCTGCCTGGAGCTGCGGGTGGCGGCCTACCGGGAACTTGCCCACGGAGAGCTGCTGGAACTGATCGGCTCCTCTCCCAGTGGCCGCAGGGAAGCGCTCTACCGCCGCTGCCGCCCCCTTCTCTCCACGGAAGCCCGCTCTTTCTGGGATGCCCATGCAAGTGAGGTGGCAGACGGCATAGGCTCGGCCGGGAAATTCGAGCGCTACTTCGCCCTGTTCCGCGAACGGATCATGCCGCTGGTACACTCCCGCGCCACCATCGAGCAGCTCCTGGCCGGGGGTGACGAAGCCAAGCGGGAACGGTTCTACCGGGAGACCTGGGACAACTGGCGGTGGCGACTCCTCTTCCGGCTCTTCTTTTCCCGCTTCGTCATGGGGCGGCTGGGGCGCGACCCGAGCTTCTTCCGTTACGTGGAAGGGAGCGTGGCCGAGCGGATACTCGCCCGCACCCGCCATGCCCTGACCCGCCTCGACCCGGCCGGCAACCCCTATCTGCAATGGATCCTGACCGGCCGGCACCTGACGGCCCTTCCGTTCGCGCTCAGGCACGAAAACTTCGATACCATCCGGAGCAGCCTCGACCGCCTGGAGTGCCACTGCCTGCCGCTTGAGGATTTCCTGGAGAGGGAGGGGGAGCGCTCCATCGACCGCTTCAACCTGAGCGACATCTTCGAGTACATGTCCGAGGAGAACTACCACCTCCTCCTGGAGCGGATCCACCGGGCCGGGCGTCCCGGCGGGCGGCTCGCCTACTGGAACATGCTCGCCCCGCGCAGAAGGCCCGAGGCGATGGCAGCCTTTCTGCGGCCGCTGGACGATCTGGCAAAGCGCCTGTTCCTGCAGGACAAGGCGTTTTTCTACAGCGCGTTCGTGGTGGAGGAGATTGCCTGAATGGAACTGATTCTTGCTGACATGCTCCCGGCAGCGCTCTTCGGCTGCGCGTTTGTGGCAATATTCGCCGGCGGGGAGATGGTCCGCCGCGCCTTTCCGGCCTCACCAGAACTCTCCCGGAAGTTCGTTCATTTCTGCGGTGGGCTCACGGCGATTGCCTTTCCGTTCTTCCTCAAATCCCCCTGGACCGTCCTCCTGCTGGGGCTCGCCTTCGCCGGGATCATCATCCTGACCAAACGCCTGGGGCTCCTCAAGTCGGTCCATGGTGTTGCCCGCACCTCCTCGGGCGCCCTCTACTTTCCGGTGGCCATAACCATCCTCTTTTTCCTCGGCCATGACCGGCATGCCTTCTACATCATCTCCGTCCTCGCCCTGACGGTCTCCGACACCATGGCGGCCCTGGTCGGCAGCCGGTACGGCTCAATAACATACGAGGTGGAGGATTCGAAAAAGAGCCTGGAAGGGTCACTGGTCTTTTTTTTCGTCACCTATCTCTGCGTCCACATCCCGCTCCTCCTGCTGACCGACACCGGCCGACTCCAGTCGGTCCTCACCGCCCTGGTCATCGCCCTCCTGGTCACCGGCTTCGAGGCGATCTCCCTTGCCGGCAGCGACAACATCTTCGTCCCCCTCGGGGCCTTCTTCATCCTGGTGAAGATGACCCGCCACGACCTCGCCTCCACCATCGAGCACACCGGCATCCTCTTTCTCATAATCGCTGTGACCGTCGTACTGTCGATACTCCAGAAGATATTAAAGCCGAGCGGGCTGATCGGCATGATCCTGGTCAACTACGCAGCATGGAGCCTCTGCGACTTCTCCTGGTTCCTGCCGCTGATCCTGGCCCAGATACTTCTATTTCTCCTGGTCTCCGGGTTCAGGCAAAAGGTGCCGGAGGACATCACCAACTACCAGGTGAAGGTGCTCTATTATTCGGCCACCGTGCCGGTGCTCCTGATCTTCGCGGCCAATGCGGCTGAAGAGTACGGCCTCCTCTATCTCCCCTACCTGACCGCCATCGTCACCCAGCTCACCCTGATCTTCGCCTATTTTCTGTCGATATCCGATGGAAGCGGCCCCCTGGCCCAAAGCCTGCGCCGCGTCCCAATACTGCGGGGCATTCTCTGCACCGCGACATCAACCCTGACGATTGCTGCTCTCCCCGCCATTCTCTACCTGGCGATGCCTTGGTGGGTTTCCCTTGGCCTTGTGGCGGCCGGGACGATTGCGGCCTTCCCCATCTTCCAGGCAATGACGGCGCGGCTTAGCCATGACAACCGCGAATGGACCCTGCGGCAGCGCATCCGCCTGATATGCACAGGGGCAGCCGCAGCCGGGGTTTTTGTTGTGCAAATGCTGGTGTATAAATAAAGTGTGCAGTATCGTCTGGTTCGCTGGAACATCATTCATCTCGTAGGTTGGGCAAAGGCTTGTGCCGTGCCCAACATCACCGACGGTACTGTTGGGCACGCTGTGCTTTGCCCAACCTACTGTGAATTTCCGGATGAAACCAGTTCATACCTCGGAGAAACCCATGCCCAGCCTGTTACTGATCGAATCGCCGGAACAACTCGAATCGCTGGCAGGAGCAGGCGATATCACGCCGCTCGGGGGCACGGAATTCTCCCTCCATGCACCCGACACCCACTGGGTGGTGCTGGACGAACAAGGTAAGATGACAGCCCGCGTCTCCCTCTGGTGGAGTGCCGTCCCCCCCTATCCAGGCGAGCGACTGGGTGTCATCGGCCACTATGCGGCACTGGACGCCGCGAGCGCCGCTCAACTGCTGGCGCATTCCTGCCGCGAGCTGGCAAGCCGTGGCTGCACCCTGGCAATCGGCCCGATGGACGGAAACACCTGGCGCAAATACCGCTTCGTCACGGAACGCGGGACAGAGCCCCCCTTCTTCCTGGAGCCGGACAACCCCGACGACTACCCGCGCCATTTCGAAACTGCCGGCTTTGCCTCGCTTGCCCGCTACTATTCCAACCTCGACCCCGACCTCGGGTGGTCGATCCGCAATGCCACTCAGCTGGAGGCCCGCATCAGTAAGCTGGGGATAACGTTCCGCCATCTGGATCAAGAGGACTTCGAGAATGAACTGAAAAGGATCTACGACCTTTCCGTTGCGGGCTTTGGGAACAATTTCCTCTACACGCCGATCTCCCGCGAGGAGTTTCAACTGATGTACGAAAAGATCCGCCCCTTCATCATGCCGGAGCTGGTCCTTTTCGCCGAGCAGGAGGGGAAGCATGTCGGGTTCCTCTTCGCGCTCCCCGACATGCTCCGCGCCCAGCGGGGAGAGGCGCTCGACACGGTCATACTCAAGTCCATGGCCGTCCTCCCCGAATGGAACGGCAAGGGCATCGGCGGTCTGCTGATGGCAAGGGCTACGGCAAACGCCGGGGAGCTTGGCTTTCGTCGCGCCATTCACGCCCTGATGCACGAGGACAACACCTCCCGCGGCATGAGCGGGCGCCACGGGATAAAGATCCGTCAGTATTCCCTCTTTGCCCGGAGGCTGCCGTGAACATCGTGGAGGTCCTCCAGCGTCAGACCCATGAGCGCCCGGACGCCCCGGCGATCATCGACATCCACAAAGGAAGGGACCGGACGATTACCTTCGCGGAACTGGATGAGGAAACGGCGCGGGGAGCCTCCCTCCTCCTGGAAAGCGGGCTCAAGGCGGGCGATACGGTCCTCGTGCTTCAGCCAATGTCAGCGGAGCTGTACATTTCCCTTCTGGCGCTCTTCCGCCTGGGGATGATCGCCATGATTCTCGATCCCTCGGCCGGGCTCGATCACATGGAGCGCTGCTGCGCCATACGCAGGCCAGACGGCCTCATTGCCACGCCGAAGGCCCACCTGCTTCGGCTCGTTTCTTCTTCGCTGCGCCGCATTCCCCGCACCTTTTCCACGGGGAGCTTCGTCCCCGGCGCAATCCCCTGGAGCAGGGGCCAACAGCTCCCCCCGCATGCGGCCATCATTCCCGCACCCCCAGAAACACCGGCCCTCATCACCTTCACCAGCGGCAGCACCGGACTTCCCAAGGCGGCGGTGCGGAGTCACGGTTTCCTTCTGGAGCAGCACCGGGTGCTGGAGAAGGCCATGGCCCTCGTTCCGGGCGAGATCGATCTCACCACGCTGCCGGTCTTTGTCTTTGCGAACCTGGCGTCCGGCGTCGCTTCCCTCATCCCGGACGCTGACCTGCGCCATCCCGGATCGATCGACCCTGCCCCGGTTCTGGCGCAGATCGAACGTTTCCGACCGTCCCGCACCGTAGCCTCTCCCGCTTTCCTGGCGCGGCTTTGCGAAAGGTGCAGCGGGACAGGTCGCCGGATCAACGGTTTCCGTCACGTCTTCACCGGAGGCGCACCGGTATTCCCCGATTACCTGCGGGAATTCGCCGCCACCTTTGCTGGCGCGGAAATCGTCGCAGTCTACGGCTCGACCGAGGCGGAACCCATTGCGCACATTGCCTGGCAGGAGATGACGGCAGAGGATATCAGGAAGATGGAGGAGGGTGGCGGTCTTCTGGCGGGCGCGCCGGTCCCGGAAATTCGGGCCAGGGTCATTGCTGCGGAGTGGGGGACGCCCCTCGGCCCCTTCAGCGCCGCGGAGTTCGAGAAGATGCACCTTCCGGCAGGAGAAGCGGGAGAGATCGTGGTGAGCGGCGATCATGTGCTGAAGGGGTACCTGCACGGCGTGGGGGATGGGGAGACGAAATTCCGCGTGGGTGAAGAAGTCTGGCACCGCACCGGCGACTGCGGCTGTTTCGATCAAAAGGGGCGCCTCTGGCTCCTGGGGAGGGCCTCCTCGGTCATCCGCGATGCCAGGGGAACACTCTACCCCTTTACCGTAGAATGCGCGGCCCGGAAGAACGAGGCGCTGCTCCGGGCTGCCCTGGTTGCCCGCGGAGGGAAGCGTATCCTCTTCGTCGAGCCCCGACGCGGGAAAGACATTTCCACGGCGGAACTTCGTGCCAGTCTGCTATGGGCATTTCTGGACGAGGTGCGCGGAGTAGAGCGGATACCCATGGACCGGCGGCACAACGCAAAGATCGATTACACGGCGTTAGAGAAAATGCTCTGAAAAACAGGGTGTTGAAAGGGGACGAACAATGAAAGGACTCCTCGGCACCACCATTAAAACTGTTTGCGTCTTCCTTCTGCTGTGCAGCATGGCGGCAGCTGGCGACAGAGCATTGTCGAACCAGGTCCATTCGGAGATCAACCTTGCCCGCACAGATCCCAAGGGGTATGCCGGTTTTCTCCGCGAATTTCGCAAACAGTTCGAGGGGAAAGCCTACCGACTGTCGGGCACCAGCACCCGCGTGATAACATCCGAAGGGTTGGCGGCGGTCGATGAGGCGATCCGCTTCCTGACCCGCCAGAAGCCGCTTCCTCCCCTCTCGTGGTCGGACGGACTGGCTGCGGCGGCAGCAGAACTGGTGGAGGAGCAGAGCGAAACCGGCACTGTGGGGCACTTCGGTAAAGCGAGCGGCGGGATGCGGCAACGCATCGAGCGGCATGGGGAATGGCAGGGGGAAATTGGCGAAAACATCGGCTACGGCCCGGACGAGGCGCGACTCGTGGCCATGCAGTTGATAATCGACGACGGGGTGCCGGGAAGAGGGCATCGAAAAAACATCTTCCACCGCGCCTTCGGCACCGCAGGGGTCGCCTGCGGCCCCCATTCCGTGTTCGGCACCATGTGCGTGATCGATTTTGCCGGCGGGTTCAGGGAAGAAGAATAATCACTCCTCCGTTTCCAGCAGATTCTCCACCCGGTCCACACCGAAGACGCACCAGACATCGGCCTCGGCCATCCGCTTCTCCGTCTCGTTCGGCACCAGCCCCTGAAGGGTGACGACGAAGTTCTTGCAGGTGACCCGGATCTGCGACGCATTGACGAAAGAGTCCTTCTCCAGCACGAGCCTCACCGCATCCACCACCTCGTCGTCGTTGTCCTCCTCGGGCGGGGTCACCTCCAGGCCGTTGACCACATCCCGGCTCCCCGGCACCCACCAGGCAAGGGCCCCGGCCAGGCGCTTGCGGGAAAGATTATCCACCCTGCCGTTCAAGGTGACAATGCCCCCCTCCACGCTGACATCTATGCAGCCGGCCACCTCCTCGCCGCCGCGCACCAGCTCCGGCGCACCCTTGACCATGGCGCGGATGATGGCTGGCGCCAGGATCTGCTCGGCCACCAAGGCATTGCAGACATGGTCGCGCAGGTCGCTGTCCTCCATCGGCATGGCGGGCTTGACATGGAGCCGATCCACGATCCCCTTGACGGCGGGGTGGGCGGCGGCCAGTTCCAGGGCCACTTTCTTCGCCCTGACGTCACCCACCTCCCCTTCCATGGTCATGGTTCCGTTTTCGAATAGGAGTTGAATCGGGTACTCGTGGAGATCGACGCGCGTGTCGCGCTCCAGCGCACCCGCCACTTCGCTGACTATCCGTTCTTCGGCTTTCATGGGGCCCTCCTCCAAATGTTCCGACTAGTCATGTAAAGGAAAGTGTATCTAAAATCAGGGCGTAGTCAAAAACACGCCTCCGCGGCAGACAAAAAAAATGGGCGGCACAAGGCCGCCCGCAGGAAAAATGATTTACGTAAGGATAATCAGGCTATCTCTACAAGCCGGATGTCGAAGTTCAGGTTCTGTCCGGCAAGGGGATGATTGGCGTCGAGGGTGACGGTCGTGTCGGACACCTCGGTGACCAGCACCGGAATGGTGCTGTCGTCCTGCAGAGTGACTTCCATTTGTTGGCCCGCTTCAGGCTCGACACCGGCCGGCACTTCGCTTTTGTCCAGCACCGCCACCAGTTCCTCCATGCGCGGGCCGTAGGCCTCTTCCACCGGGATATGGACGGTCTTGCTCTCGCCGATCTCCATATCGATCACTGCGTTCTCGAAGCCCGGGATGACATTCCCCTCGCCTATGACGAACTCCAGCGGCCCGGACTCGCAGCCGCACTCGTCGTCTACGCATTCCGACGAATCGAATACATCGCCGTTATCCAGCCTTCCTGTATAGTGGACCTTTACTTTATCGCCACTTTTTGCCTTTGCCATCGTGTTTTCCTTTCGTCAAAAAAATTAGGGGGAAATATAGCAGATAACAGACGCTATTGCCATAAGGAAATCCTGAAACTGTGAGGAACGAGTGTCCCGCGGCGCGAATGTGCCCGAGTTTCAGCCGCTGTAGGCGCAATGGAGCAAAGCCCGGCGGAGGCGGGCGCGAAATTAGCCGTACAGCGGCGAAGCGAGGGGACTCTGAGCGCAGCGGAGCGCTCGTTCCTCACGGTTTCAGAAAAAACTCGCCTTGCGCGCTCTCTTGCCAGAGGCTATACTGCACCCATGCTGAAATTCGAGATCGAACCTCACGACCATTGCCGCAGGGTGGAGAGCTTCCTGCAGAACCTCATGCCAACCGCCCCCCTCTCCTATGCGCGAAAGCTGATAAAATCGGGGCACCTTGCGTTGAACGGCGCTCAGGTAACACCCGACACCATGCTTCGCCTGGGGGATACCGTGACCCTCAAGGAGAGCGCCAGGACCGGCGGGTTTCTGGGGGCCGCGCGGCCCGAAGTGGACATCCTCTACGAGGACGACCGGATCATGGTCATTGACAAGGAGCCAGGCATTCCAGTGCACAGGGCTGCGGAGGACGAAGGTCGCAACCTGGTGGAGATCGCCGAAGAGTATATCCTCCGACTGAGGGAGACAGAGATCAAGTTGAGACCCGTGAACCGCATCGACCGCGGCACATCCGGTGCGGTCATCATGGCCAAGAGCGCAACGAGCGCCGGGATGTTCGGCCGGTTCGTCAAGGAAACCGGGCTGGCAAAACTATACCTGGCTGTGGCGGAGGGTACACTCACCCCGGAGGGAACTATCACGGCCCCGCTGGACGGGAAGGAGTCGGAAACCCGCTATCAGGTCCTCTTCCAGGGAGAAGGCGCGGCCCTGCTGGCGGTATGGCCCATCAGCGGCCGCACCCACCAGATCCGCCGCCACCTCGCGGGGATCGGGCACCCCATCCTAGGAGATATCCGATACCGGGGGATGGCGCTCCACGACTATCCAGGCCACGCGCTCCATGCCTTCAGGGTCGGACTGCTCCATCCGGAGACAGGGAGAGAACTCACGGTGCACGCGCCGTTACCCGGCGGGCTCGTCCATATAATCAACCTGCTGGCAGGCGACAAATCCCGCGAGTTACTGGAGCGCCTGCCGAAGCTGCCGTAATTAGATTTTACTCCACGTGAAAAACAGTTTATAATTTTCCAGTATGCGCATAAGCAGAAAAAAGCTCCTCATCATTATATCCATCCTCGCCGTCATCTTCGTCGTCAGCGGCGCTGCGACCGTCATCCTTACCCGGCTCCTGCACCTTGATACATATAAGGAGGAGATCCTTTCCGAGGTGCAAAGGACCCTGAACCGCCCGGTCTTCTATGAAAAAGGGGCGTTTTCCCTCCGCTATGGTCCATCCTTCACCTTCACCAACATCGTGGTCAAGGACCGGGACGGCGTTTCTACCCTGGTCAAAACCGAGCGCCTGACCTTCGGGATCGCCCTGCTCCCCCTCCTGGAGAAGAGGCTGGTGCTGAAGAAGATGACCCTTGACCATCCCTATGTGAACCTGAGCCGCGATACTGCCGGCGTCTTCAATATTTCCGACCTTCTGGAAAAACGGGGGGAAGAGAAAACGCCGCTGCACATCAAGGGTCTCCGCATCAAGACGGGATACGTCAGGTTCGTGGATGCCTACGCCACCACCACCCCGGTGACTCATGCTGCGGAAGATCTCGATCTCTACTTGAGCGACCTGGCCAGAGACGAAAACTGCAAAGTGGAAATATCCTCCCTCCTTCCGGGAGAAGGAAAAAAAGGCGAGGTTTCCCTCAAGGGGAAGGCAAGGCTGGCGGCAAAGGGAAAGCCGTTCACCGACAGCCGGCTCGACGCCCGCATAATGCTCAGGAACATCGACGCCGACCGGTACTGGCCCTATTACCGCAAATACGTCCCTTTCCAGAAGCTGGCCGGCCGCCTCGACACTGACACCACCTTCAAGGGAAAACTGTCCGAATTCAAGGCAGACGGCTCTTTCCGCGTGACCGGCCTGCAACTGACTTACCCTCAGGTCTTCCATGCCTCCCTCACGCCACGAGAAGTCCGACTGAAATACGCCATGTCCCTCGATCCGAAAGAGATCTCCGTGAAAACCGTTGACCTCTTCGTCGACGGACTGGGCGTCAAGGGGAGCTTCGCCATAAGCGACCTGGATACCCCCGACCCCCGCATCGCGGCCAAGGCCGCCACATCCACCTTCCGCCTGGAGAGTTTCGGGCAATACATCCCCTACGGCATTATCGTAAAGGACACCTCCGAGTTCATCGAACAGCGTATCAAGGGGGGAACGTACAAACTGGATGAAGGAAAACTTGAGGGGCGGGTCAGCCAGATCGCGCACATGGAGGTGGGGACCAACTACAATGTCCTCCATATACGGGGAACAGTGGAAAACGGCCTCCTCACCTTCGGGCCGAACGTGCCGGCCTTCAACGGAATCAAAGGGAACCTGGAAATGCTCGGGAAGGATTTTATCCTTTCCGGCATGTCTGCGAACTTCGGCACCTCCCCATTCACCTTGAACGGCCGGATAACCGACTACCCGCTGAATAACCCCTGCACCTATCCCTTCACCATGACCATGACCCCACGGCAGCCCGAAGCCGCCTGGCTGCTCATGACCACGAAAACCGGTAAACTTGGACTGGTGGGGAACTCACGCCTGGCCCTCGCCGGTGATGGCACCAGCTCGAACTATTCCCTGAACGGCGACTGGGAGCTTGGGCCAGCAGCCTTCATCTATACCGACATCATGAGCAAACCCGCAGGGAAGCCACTCCATCTCAACTTCAAGACAACGATCAACGAGGAGGAGTTCCGGGTCAACGCCCTGACTGCAACCCTCCCCCCGCTTTCACTGGCTGCTTCGGCAAGCTACCGGTTTGCCAACCGTGGCAAGCTGGCAATGGCGATCAAGACCAACCAGTTCCCGCTCCAGGACATCGCCCCCATGCTCCCGGCAGTAAAAAATTATCAACCGGCAGGAAAAATGCAGGCCAATATCAAGGGGGAGAGCCTGCCGGGAAAACCCTCCGAAATGCGATGGAACGGCGCTCTTTCGTTTTCCGGCGCTTCATTCAAACCAACGGGCGACATAAAGCCGGTAAGCAATCTGGATGGCGCTGTCCGTTTCACCGGGAATTCCCTGGAATCTTCCAATCTTGCCGGGAAGCTGGGGAGCTCCATGATCTACGGGAAAGGGTCGATAGTTGATTTCGACAACCCTTCCCTGAACCTCACCTTCACGTCACCGCATCTTTCCTTTGCCGACCTGGGTATGCGAACCACGGGACAGGCCACCGGAATAGACAAGGTGCGCGCCAATATCTCGCTCCAGAACCGCATCCTGACCATCAAGACCCTGTCGGCGCAGATGAACCGTTCCATATTCAATCTGAGCGGCACAGTGCAGAATTCGGACACCAAGAAGATGGATTTGAATCTCTCTGCTCCCAACCTGGAACTGGACGATCTCATTCTGCTTGCGACCCTGGAGCCGGAGCGCAAGAGCAGCGAGCCGCCAATAGCATACAGCGTCAAGGCCAATATAAACGCCTTTGCCGGCAAACTGTACCGGCTGCCGTTCAAGAAGCTGCACGCCGACCTCAACATGGATAACCGTGTCCTTTACCTGCAAAATCTGCAAATGCAGGCATTGGGCGGAGAACTGGCCGGGACCGGGAGATTCGACTTCGGCGTGGAGAAGGGGCCGCGCATGCAGCTTTCCTACAACCTGCGCAAGATCTCTGCCGAGCAACTCCTGCAAGTCTTCGGCGTCGAGAAGAAGTTGATTACCGGAACAGCCACCATCACAGGCGACCTTACCGCAAAGGGATCGGAACTGAACGATCTCAAGCGCACTGCCCTGGGCTCGATGAACATCAACTGCGAAGAGGGAGTCCTGCGTCGCTTTTCCCTTCTTTCCAAGATCTTTTCCATACTGAATTTCTCCCAGCTGTTGAAATTTCAACTCCCGGACATGGTGTCGAGCGGCATGCCGTATAACGAGATCCGCGGCACGCTCGCAATTCACGACGGCCAGGTGTCGACCCAGGACCTGTTCATGGACAGCGATGCCATCAATATCTCCGTAGTCGGCAGCGCCGACATGCTGAAACGCGAATTGAACATGACCGTTGGCACCCAGCCGCTCCAGACCGTGGACAAAGTCGTGAGCCGGATACCGATCGTGGGGTGGGTCCTCACCGGCAGGGAAAAGACCCTGGTGACCACCTATTTCGAAGCAAAGGGGAACTGGGAAGACCCGATGGTTACGGCAATCCCGGTGAAATCCATGACAAAGGGAGTGTTCGACATCTTCAAGCGTCTCTTCCAGCTCCCAGGGAAACTGATAACGGATACCGGAGAGGTCATCCTAGGCAACTGAAAGTGATTTTTTTATTGGAGATATTTTACGACTTGTGCTATTAATC
The DNA here is from genome assembly GCA_016177775.1 of Geobacter sp. Classification (GTDB taxonomy): domain Bacteria; phylum Desulfobacterota; class Desulfuromonadia; order Geobacterales; family Geobacteraceae; genus JACOUQ01. The sequence goes on along the minus strand of JACOUQ010000013.1, from coordinate 140,435 downwards.
GCACTGCAAACAATTATAACCCCAAGAAGGAGGTTCGAAGTGAAAAGGAATGTATTGGTGATTCTGGCAATCACGGCTCTTGTGGCCGTCGGTGGCTGCAAGCAGAAAACCGAAGCTCCCAAGGAAGCTCCCCAGGGCGCGATGCCGGGCGCAGCCGGTGGCGATCCCCATGCCGGTATCAAGGCGCAGGAAATCCCTGCCGGTGCTGGACATAAGGGCAAGGTTGTCAGCACGCTGCAGGCTGGCGAGTGGACCTACGTGGAAGTCGACGAAAAAGGGAAGAAGGTGTGGGTTGCCGTTCCGAAATCCGACGTCAAGGCTGGCGAATCAGTCGAATTCCCCGACTCACCGCCGATGGTCAACTATCAGAGCAAGACCCTCAACCGCACCTTCGAGAGCGTCATCTTTGCTCCCGGCCTGCGCGTCGAGAAATAGCAGACTCCTTCCAGCCATATACGGAAACAAAAAAGGCGAGCCCGAAATGGCCCGCCTTTTTTGTTTGCTGCTATCGGTTCAATTCCTTTTCCGCCTCTGTGCGGCCAACTGCTTCAAACCCTCCCGCGCTGATTGGTCTTGGGGATGCAGTTCCAGACAGCGGCGAAAATGCTGTTCTGCCATCCGTCGATCCCCCATTGCCATCCATATTTCCCCCAGCGCCGCAAAGGCTGGCGCATAAGCAGGCACAAGCCGAATAACCGCCTCATACGCGGCTTCTGCGTCTGCAAACAAACCTTCGTCGGCGAACAATTCGGCAATCAACAGCCACCCCCACGGATTGTCCGGCTCGCGAACCGTCATCTCCCGATACCAGCGTTCAGCCCCCTTCCAGTCGCCTCTCCCTCGACACTCTTCCCCAGCCATGAAGGCCGTGGCGTGACACCACCCTGCCGTTTCCACATGGCGAGCAAAATCGCGGCGCGTGTAGCGGCTTTTCTCTCCCACGGTCCAGAGCTTTGCGGAAATCTCCTCCATGGCAGTGGTCACGAACCGGTCGTGGCGGACATACAGCCCGGCAGTCCTTTCCACCTCGAACATCCCGGCTTCTGCAAGTCCGGAGCGCACAGCCTCTTCATAGAGGCTCGTGCCTGGATAATAGGCGAGCGGAGCCACCTGCCCATCATGCGGGCGGATGGTTTCTATCAGCCGGAGTGTTTCCCCGAGGTCTTCCCTCGTCTCCCCCGGCACCCCCGTAATCAGGTAAATCGAAAGATTGATACCGGCATCGCGGGTAAGGCGGGCGGCACGGACGATCTGCTCCGAGGTTATCCGCTTGCCGAGAATCTCCAGCACCCGCCTGGAACCAGATTCCACGCCAAACTGGACACACTCGCACCCGGCACGCTTCATCCAGCCGAGCATATTCGCATCCACGGCCGTGACGCGCGACTGGCAGTTCCATAGGATGAAGAGCCTTTCCTCAATGAGCAGCCGGCAGAATTCGATGACGCGCTCCCGGTCCGCGGTAAATGTATCGTCCCGGAAGGAAAAATAGATGATGCCGTGATGATCGCGGAGATAGCGAATTTCCTCGACGATGTTGCTGGGAGATCGGTACCGGAGGTTTCTCCTCCAGAATCCGGGAGAAGAGCAGAAATGGCATTGCGCCGGGCAACCGCGGGAGGTTATGACGAATTCCATCTGCCGCCGAAGGTCAACGCCGGTCGCGTCCGCCATGTAGCTGGCAGGATAAGGAAGAGAATCCAGGTCAGCCAGCGGTTTCCGCGGAAGTGTCACCACTAACCTGCCACCTTTGCGGAACGCGATCCCCCCGATCCGCTCCAGTTCGGGGGCGCGGCTTGCAGCCCATGCTTCGGCCAGTTCGCGGAAGGTCTCCTCCCCTTCCCCCATCACCACCACCTCCACATCGTGGCTGCTGCTCAGCACCTGCTCGTATCTGGAAGCGGCATGCGCCCCGCCGAGCACCACCCGGCAGGCCGGATTAACCTTTTTAGCCAGCTTGGCAAGTCTCAAAGCTGCAAAACGGTTGTGGGTGAACTGGGAAATGCCGACTATGTCAGGAGAAAGCCGGGCAAACTCAGCCTCGGTCTCCTTCCAGCTGAAACCGGAGAAGTTTGCCACTCGGGACCGTAATCCATTGGCGCACAGCCAGGCATTGATGTAGCCCAGCCCCGTGGGAAGGAGCGAAGTAAAGGGGTCCTTGGCCCCATCTTCATTGGCTTTATAGGCAAGAAGGATTTTCATGCACCCTCAAACAAAAAAATCCGGCCAGGAGCCGGATTTTTTCATGCCGTTCGTGATTAACATCTAGTTGTTCAGACTGATCCCCATAACATCATTCCCGTCAACATCTTCTACCTGTTCTTCCTCGACCCCGAGAAGCAGCTCGTCCAGGTTGAACGATTCCGGATTGATCTTGGCAATACGCTTTGCACCAATGTAACGAGACCGGTAGTAAGGTGTATTCATCGAGGATATCACCACCCGTCTGTCACGAGACGAGGCGTGGATCATCTTGTTGTCCCCCAGATAAATACCCACGTGGGACGGAAAAGAAGCATAGGTGCGGAAGAAGATGAGATCACCCTTCTGCAGATTACTGGAGAGCACCTCGTTGCCGACGTTGAACTGCTCGCGGGCCGTACGCGGCAGCTGCACGTCCATCTGGCGGAACACCTGCTGGACGAAGCTGGAGCAATCCAGGCTGTTGCGGCTGGAGCCGCCGAAACGATAGCGCGCGCCGAGAAAGCTGTATGCTTTCTGCTTCAGTCGCTTGACATTTGTATCGACCTTCAACTCGACGTTCTTGGTCAGGTCCACCTGGCGATCAGGATCGAATTCCGTCAACTCGGCAAGATTCTGTGCGTATTCCTTCTCGTCGAAGAGATCCGGGTTTTTCAGGAAATAACGCTTTGCAACCTTTTTCGGCGAAGCATCGGCCGGGTCGGCCTCCTTCAGAACCAGCACCTTCCCCGGCTTGAGCCGGCCGCTCTTAAGCCCGTTCAGGCGCTTCAACTCCGCAACGGACACACCGGTCCTGCGGGCTACCCTGGAGAGGGTCTCACCTTTCCTGACCTTGCAGGTAAGGCGGGACGGAGCATCTTCGGATGCAGCAACGGTGCGTGACGGAATAACCAGGACCGTGCCATTTTTTAATTTGTTGCTGACCAGATTGTTGGCGGATTTGAGGGCGTCGACGTTGACGTGGTATTTCTTGGCGAGGGAGTAAAGGGTTTCGCTCTTTTTTACCCGGTGCGTCTTTGCAGCGAGAGCGAGCGAAGGAAAGGCCGACAGAATAACGCACAGCAGGAATAATCGTATGCAATTATGCATGCACCCTCCTTCCATGTTTTACTATAGCCCGCGAGGGACACGACATTTTAAAACACAAAAAAGCGTTTTGTCAACCCCCAAATATGCCATTGAGCTAGCGAATGACCGACAGGCGCACCTTTACAGGCTCTTCACGGAGTATTTTAACCTGGGATGCCGGAGAGAGCAGTATCTTCTCCAGCACCACCCCCTGGCTGACCGTCGACAGGTCGACCTCCTCGGTCCGCACTGCGTCTATCTGGGCAAGGAGTTTTTGTGGACCCTCCAGGAGCACCGTCTGCGGCTCGACCTTGACCCTGCGGAGCTTCAACCCGCCAGGAAGACTACCAGTCAGACCTGCTTGAATCCGCACCGTCCTGGTGACCTTCCTGTCAGCAACCACCCTTACGGCGGAAGGGCTTACTTCCGAAACTACCGCGCCGATCGGGACCTTGATGTCATCGCTGGTCACAGGGATCGTATTGGTCCCCTCCCGAATCTTCCCAAGGTCAACATCGGCAACCACATCGAGCAGGTTTGGCGAGGGAATGAGGCGGGAGAACATCTTCAGCTGAAGTTCCACATGCTCGGGCGAACTCTTGACCAGCGACAAGCCAGCGGGAAAATTGTGGAACTTGACCGGTGCCGACACCGTGACGATCCCCCCCTCCCTGCCGGTGATGATCAGCCAGCTGGCGCACACCAGCAGCAGAGTGACGAGCTTCGGCAGCAGATTGCCGAACAGCCGCCTCTTTACGGTCATTTTGGCGGTTTCGGGTACCGCCGGAGCAAGGAGGAGATGAAGCCGCTCCGCCAGCCCCTCTGGCGTGAATACCCGTTCAAGGCTTCCTTCAACCGCCAGAGAAACCTCGCCCCGCTCTTCGGAAACGACCACCACCACCGCGTCGGAACGCTCCGTAAGGCCAAGGCCTGCACGGTGACGGGTCCCGTAGTACCGGGGGATGTCGGCATTGGGTGACAAGGGGAGGTGGCAGGACGCCTGGAGGACCCGGCCGGCGGCGATGACTACCGCACCGTCGTGGAGTGGCGAGACGGTCTTGAAAATGCTGGTGATGAGGGCTCCGCTGGCCACCGCATCCAGCCGGACACCATGCAGCAGATATTCGTCCAAGGGCTCGCGGCGTTGAAAGACTATCAGCGATCCGGTCCGCTCGCGGGCAAGGGCGAATACCGCCGCGGAAAATTCGACAAGGTCCAGGGGCTGGGAGCCGCCCTGGCGGTCGAAGAGGTTTCGCAGCAGGCTGAACCGATAGAGGGCCTGGCGGATTTCCTGCTGAAAGAGGACGACGATCAGAACTAAGAGAACGGTGCCCAGTTCCTGGAGGATCCAACTGGTCATGAAAAAACCGAGGTTCTTCGTGACCAGATAGATCAGCCCAAGCAGCGCCAGACCGATCACAACCTGCTTCGCCTTGGTGTTCCTGAACCAGCTGTACAGCTGGTACACCAGAACGGTCATGATGACGATGTCGGCTATGTCCTGCCAGCGGATGTACTGGAACACCGGGCTTCCTTTCGAACTGCCGCGATCATGAAGTGGTCGGGGGGATTACCCCCGGATCCGTTTACATTGCCGCTTCATGGCAATAGCATTAGTGGTTTTCATCGGGAGGGAATTGTGCTACAACTACGCGGCGAGTAAAATCGCTATTTTATAGCATCTTAATCGGCAAAAGGACAGGAAAATGTTCAAACTTTCCCGCAAAGGGGAACAGGTCCAGCAGATGTTCGGCGCCATCGCGCCACGCTACGACTTTCTCAACCGGCTCCTCTCCCTGGGCATCGACCAGAGGTGGCGCAGGTTCGCAATCAGGCAGGTTAAGTGGACAGAAGGTGGGACTCTCCTCGACGTTGCCACCGGCACCGGCGACGTGGCCCTCACCATGGCCGCCGCGACTCCCCCATCGGTGAAAATCGTCGGACTCGACTTCTGCAAGGAGATGATCGACCTTGGAAAGGAGAAGGCGCGCAATTCCCCCTACTCCGACCGCATCACCCTGGGAGTGGCACCATGCGAGGCAATCCCCTACCCTGACGACTCCTTCGATTCTGTCACCATTGCATTCGGCATCCGCAATGTAGTGGACCGCAGCCTCGGGCTGGCCGAGATGCTGCGCGTGCTGAAACCGGGTGGCCGGGTCGTCATCCTCGAATTTTCCACGCCCAGGTCGGCCCTTTTCCGCAAACTCTATCATTTCTACTTCCTGAAGGTCCTCCCGCTCATCGGTGGGATTTTTTCCGACTTCAGCGCCTACAAGTACCTACCCGACTCTGTCCTCGAATTCCCCTCCCAGGAGGAGTTCACGAGGATGATGAAAGACGTGGGCTTCACAAGCGTTGTTCATCACGATCTGACAGGCGGAATTGCTACGGTGTATGTGGGGGAAAAAACAGAAGCGAACGCATGACCGTCACCTCACTTTTCAAAAAGGCGTTGCTCCGAAGGGGCAGCGCTTTTTTTTCGTCGGCAATCTGGACGAGGCGAACGTTTGAAGGAGTTGCAGATTAAATTATTAGACACGAACAATAATTATGTGCTAATACTTCTGCAATAGTGGAACGATTGGCGGTGTCATCAAATGATCTTGCTTTGTCATGCTCACCTTCTCTGAACTTTTTTATATTTATTGAAATGGGAGCATAGAACCAGATATGCCAAGCTTCATAAAAACTGGCTTTATTTGCCTTTTTCTGACTGCCTGCACTCCCGCAGTCAAGCAATACTCGCCTGTTTATCCCCCTGCCACCCAAACGCCTCTCTCATCTCAGGAATACAGAATCCAGTCAGGAGATCTGCTTGATATCAAATTCTACTATAACCCGGACCTGAACGAACAGATTACCGTTCGGCCTGACGGCCGCATTTCCCTGCAACTGGCCGGAGAAATCATAACTGCCGGACTGACCCCCCTTCAGTTGTCCAATCTGCTCACTTCAACTTACTCCAGGGAACTCGAAAACCCCGAAGTTACCGTGATCGTCCGTTCTTTCAACTCGCAGCGGATCTATGTAGACGGCGAGGTTAACAATCCCGGCATGCTCAGCATAGTCGGACCGACGACCGTCAGGCAGGCCATATCCCAGGCCGGCGGGCTTAAAGATACAGCCAGTCTTGACGAAGTCATCGTTATCCGAAGAATTGCCGACAACAAACTGACACCAATTGTCTTAAATCTGGAAAACACCATGGAGTCCGCCTACCTGGATCAGGACATCGGCCTTCTTCCCTTCGATATCGTACATATACCGAAATCGCACATTGCAAACCTTAATAAGTGGGTAGATCAGTACATACGCAAAAATGTACCAGTTCCCATCGGCTTGGGACTTAATGTCTTTAACTGAAGGGTCTCCCATGGAAAATGTGCCGTTAATCGGGCAAAACAATCAGACAGGAAGTATGAGAGACTTTCTATCCGTCCTGTTCAGATACAAGTTGACTGTAGTAATTGTGCTTGTTGCAATCGTCATAACGGTAACACTCATATCGTTCCTGCTTCCACCTGTTTATGAAGCAAAATCGACTATTCTGGTAAAATTCGGGAGAGAATATATCAACCGCCCCGAAGTGGGAGACAGCAGGCCATTGATGTCTCTTAACCAGGAAGAAGTCATCAACTCCGAAATTCAGATCCTGACCAATCATGATTTGATTGCCAAGGTCATAACCACCATCACTATCGCTAAAATCTATCCCGAGCTGGCTAAACAACCTCCCTCAAAGATGGCACCTCTGGAAACGGCAGTGCTTGAGTTCGAAAAAAAACTCACCGTAGAAGGGGTCAGGAAATCAAACGTCATCCGGATTTCTTTCCGCCATGAAGACCCGCAGATCAGCGCGATGGCGGTAAACCTCCTGGTGGAAATGTACCGCGAAAAACATCTCCAGGTTTTCAGCGAGCCCCGATCTTCGTTTCTTGAAAGCCAACTCGTATCGTATGAACACAAGCTGAAGAGCGCAGAGGATAAGCTGGAGGTTTTCAAGCAAAAAAACAGGTTGTTCTCCATCGATGAACAGAGGACCCTTCTTCTCAATCAACGCATGGAGCTGGACAACTCCCTGAAAAGCAGCCAGAACAGCTTTGATGAACTGCAAAAAAAATTTTCCTATCTTAAAAATCAAATGAAGTCAGCCACAGGGGAAAGAGCCCTGTATACGCAGACAGAAAGGGACAAGATAATTGTTGAGGCAAAGTCAAAACTGCTCAATTTGCAGCTCAATGAACTCGAACTTCTTAAAAAGTATAAAGAAGGGAATCGCCTGGTTATCAACAACCGCAAGGAGATATCCCTTGTACAGGGATTCCTGAAAGAGCAGGAGCACGACATAGGTGACAAGGTCAAGTCCGGGAGCCCGGTTTATCAATCGCTGGAAATCGAACTGATCAAAACAGAAGCAGAGCTTAATGCCCAGCAGGCCAAGGCCGCAAAACTGAAACAACAAATTGTTCAGGTGGACGGAGAGATACAGGCTCTCGATCTGCGCGGCAAAGAAATGCAAAACTTGAACCGTGAAAAGATCATAAGTGAAAAGAATTACCTCACTTATGCCGACAGATTTGAAGAGGCGCGCATTTCAGATGACCTGGACCGGATGAAACTTTCCAATATAAGCGTTATACAACCGGCTTCCGTGCCGGCAAAACCTGTTAAACCAAGAAAACTGCTTAACATTGCGCTGGGAATCATATTCGGTGCAGTTTCGGGCGTGGGATCGGCCTTTCTGTCGGCATATGCCGCACAGACGCTTACTACCCCGGAAAGTGCGGAATTCCATCTGGGAGTACCTGTGCTCACCAGCATCGCCCATAATAATGAATTGGAATCTGATTCAAAACAAAAGGATCGCCTTTCCTACCCCATTTGCCAAATAGATAACCTGGGGAAACAGGGGCTTACTTCATTTGAAACGAGCGTTGAATAATTACTCGAAGAAATATATGGAGAACCGATTTTGGACGAACTTTCCAAAGGCCGACCTATAACCGACTCGACGATTGAGCAGGAGATGGTGGTTCTTTATCATAATATCATGACCCTGCTTCCTGACCCACATGGCAAGGTCCTTCAATTCATCGGAGCCCGACAGGGAGAAGGAACGTCGACCATTGTGCGAGAATTTGCCAAGGTTGCCGCTTTCAAGTTAACCAAGTCTGTCCTGATTATTGACACAGATCAGCTGAATGCGAGCCAACACCTGCATTTCAACATGTCAAGGAAGCGCGGATGGCAGGATACGCTCATAAATGGCGAGGACCTGGAAAATGCCATGCACAGGATTGGGGATTCAAACCTTTATGTAAGCCCGGTCGGAACCTGCCCCGACCAAACTCTTCAAGATCGTTTTTCTCCTGTCCCCTTAATAATTAAGGAAAAGCTGAAACAGAAATTCGATCTTGTTCTCGTCGACTCCCCCCCTGTGGCCGTATCCTGTGATGGTTTGGCCCTCGCCCCGAAAATGGATGGCGTTGTTCTGGTCGTAGAAGCTGAAAAAACCCGCTGGCCGGTGGCGAAACATGCTCGAGACAAAATAGAAAGAAGCGGCGGGACACTGCTAGGCATTGTTCTTAACAAGCGACGTTATTGCATACCTGATTTAATTTATCGGCGATTATAAAAGAACATTTGTTCAAAATCAGCGGCTAAAGGTTTACAGGTATGATTCCCCAGCGTAGACAACTCCTTCTCAAGCTGTTGAAGCTGTTTGACCTCGCAAACTTGATTTTCTGCTTTTTCCTTGGCGCGTTAATCGTGGACCTTCCATTGGAAAAGGTCAGCTTTGCCAGATTCCTTTCCATGCGGGTCAAGATCCAGAACGTCATGCTATTCGGTAGCATCCTTTTGATCTGGCACACGATTTTTTCCCGTTTCGGGCTCTATCATTCGAAACGCCTCTCCACTTATCGAAGCGACGCAGTTGACATAATCAAGGCAACATCCGTCGGTACTCTGGCAATATTTGTCATGGCCACGCTATTTAATATCAGGATGGCCAACATCAACTTCCTGGCGGTTTTGTGGGCTGTATGCTGCGTCAATGCGGTTTTGAGCAGACTCATGCTCAGATATGTCCTGAAACGATTCAGGGTTCGCGGCAGAAACCTGCGAAAAATGCTCATCATCGGCACAAACTACCGGGCAGTTCGTTTTGCCACTGGAATCGAGGCCAAGCCCGAACTTGGCTACCGGCTCGCTGGCTTTGTGGATAATGACTGGAGCGGACTCGAAGAATTTCAAAACACAGGTTACCCTCTGGTTGCAAACCTGGCCGAATTCCCCGCCTTTCTGAGAAACCATATTATCGATGAAGTAGTGATCTGCCTTCCCATAAAATCATGTTACCAGCAGGCCTCTCAAATTGTCTCTTTGTGCGAGGAACAGGGAATAATTTCGAGATTTCTCTCCGACATCTTCAACCTGAAGCTTGCCCGGCTGAAATCGGAACCCTTTGAGGATAGCAGGATGGTTACTCTCTATACCGGCAACATGGAAGGACAGTCTGTTGTAATAAAACAGGGGCTGGATTTTATTATTTCCCTTTCTTTGATTATCTGCCTTTCACCTCTATTCCTACTCATTGCCCTATTGATCAAGGCTTCCTCGCCGGGACCCGTGCTTTTCATCCAGGAACGGCTAGGACTCAACAAACGACGATTTCGCATGTTCAAGTTCCGTACGATGATCCCTGATGCCGAACAGAAGCTGCCCGAACTGGAACATCTCAACGAGGCCGGTGGCCCTGTATTCAAAATCAGGAATGACCCCAGAATCACAACATTCGGCAGGTTCCTGAGAAAAACCAGCCTGGATGAACTACCTCAGTTCATTAACGTCCTTCTGGGGGATATGAGCCTGGTAGGTCCCAGGCCCCTGCCACTGCGGGATTATGCTGGATTCGATCAGGATTGGCACCGGCGCCGCTTCAGCGTCCGTCCGGGAATGACCTGCCTGTGGCAGATAAGCGGCAGAAACAATGTCTCGTTTGAAAAGTGGATGGAACTCGATATCCAGTACATCGACCAATGGTCTTTGTGGTCCGACTTTAAAATCCTGGCCAGAACCATTCCGGCGGTGCTGAAAGGAGCAGGGGCAGCGTAGGCCGCAGGAATTAATAAAACATGTACTATGCTACGTATCCTTTTGTTTCAAATTTCCTATCATTGTGGTGAATAGTTTATTTAATGAAGTCGACAATCAATCACATAACAAGCAATCAACTGGCACGCAACACCTTCTGGATGTTCCTGGGGCAAGGGCTGCGCACCTTCATTCAGGCTGGTTGCTTCATCCTTGTCGCCCGCGCGTTGGGAGCACAAGGGTATGGGTCATTTATCGGCGTTGTGGCTTTGGTGGGGATTCTGGCACCTTTTTCCAGCATGGGAAGTGGTAACCTGTTAATCAAGAACGTGGCCAGGAACGCAAGTTCGTTCGGCATATGCTGGGGCAATGCCCTGTGCATGATCCTGATCTCGGGAACATTATTGCTGGTGGCTGTCATCGCCTTGGCTCAACTGGTTCTTCCTGCTGCCATTCCAGTTTCACTCGTGTTTGCCGTGGCGGCTGCGGACCTTTTTTTTTCAAGGCTTCTCGATATCTGCGGGCAGGCATTTCAGGCCTTTCAGCACCTCGGCAGGACCGCCATGATTCAACTTCTGCCGAGCATCTGCAAATTGACGGCAGTCGCCTGTCTGATCAGTTACGACCGGTCCCCCTCGCCGGTGCAATGGGGTTATCTGTATCTGGCCAGCACTGCACTCAGCGCGCTGATTGGCATTAGGCTGGTGCACGTGGAACTCGGGCGACCTCTCTTTCATGCTGCCGGCATCAAAGATGGCTTTAGCGAAGGGTTTTACTTTTCCGTCAGCCTCTCGGCGCAGGGGATGTATAACGATATCGACAAAACCATGCTGGCCCGTCTTTCTACCTTGGAGGCAACCGGAATCTATGGGGTCGCCTATCGCATAATCGACGTAACCTTTATTCCGGTACGCTCCCTGATGTACGCAGCTCATGCAAGATTTTTCCAGCACGGCGCCGCGGGTGTGCATGGCTCCATAGATTTCGCCAAAAAGCTCTTCCCCGCAGCCGGGTGCTACGGACTTCTGGGCAGCTTTGCGCTTTTTGCCGCAGCCCCCCTTCTCTCCCGCATCTTGGGGCCTGAGTATGACGACACCGTGAACGCAGTACGCTGGCTGGCACTCCTGCCTTTTCTGAAGACGGTTCATTACCTTGCAGCGGATGCATTGACCGGCGCCGGTTACCAGAGAGTGCGCAGCATCATGCAACTGCTTGTGGCTGGATTCAATGTGGCAATAAACCTCTGGCTGATCCCGGCCTATTCCTGGCGTGGCGCGGCTTGGGCCAGCATTGCCTCTGACACCCTGCTGGTGATCTTGCTGTGCCTTATTGGTCTACGCATCTCCGGCAAAGAACCCATTTTGGCAACTCAGCATTCCGCCCTTAGCGGTTGACGGGATTTATCGTATGAGTACCGATTTACACGGACAAGCCGGCCTGTGGGAAAAAGCATTCGCCATAACAGCACTGTTGCTGCTATCAGACGCCGTTATCCCACTGTTACGCATGGAGAGCGGTTTTGATTTTGCACGTTCCCAAGGGGACCCCCTCATGCAGACAGTATATTCCGGGATATATCTGGTGATTGCCCTGCTGACAATCCGTTATCGAAAAACTGTTTTCGCTCTGGTTTTACGGGAGAAATTCCTGGCATGTCTTCTCGTCATGACCTGGTTATCGGCCTTATGGTCCGATGCCCCGGGCATTACGTTGCGACGTGGGGCGGCGCTTACAGGTACGACATTGTTCGGCATGTACCTGGCGGTACGATATGAATTGCGCGAGCAAATGCGCCTTCTTGCACAAGCTCTGGGTCTGGCTGCAATTCTGAGCCTCCTGGTTGCCTTGTTTCTTCCTGCCATGGGCATTTCCAGAGACATTCACGAAGGAAGCTGGCGGGGTATATTCGTGCATAAAAACATCCTTGGGCAAATGATGGTTTTAAGTTCCATGGTTTATCTGGTTCTGCTCGCAGAGGGAGGCAAACTGCTGCTTTGCGCTTTCGCCGGTTTCGCCTTTTCTCTGGGACTGTTGTTACTTTCAACTGCAAAAACTTCACTCCTCATCTTTGTCGCTCTTATGGCTTTGCTGGCCTTGTTCAAAGCGTTGCGCTGGCACTATTACCTCAGGATTTTTTTCTTTAGTGCGCTTTTGGTAACTGGCGGCAGCGGCATAGTGTGGTTGATTCAGAATTCAGGATACGCACTTAACGCGCTGGGACGCGACCCCACCCTCAGCGGACGTACGGAATTATGGGAACTGGTCCTTGACATGATTCTCAAGCGCCCCCTCCTTGGCTACGGCTTCAGCGCTTTCTGGATGGGACTTGGCAGCAAATCGGCGGATGTATGGGATCTGGCCGGGTGGGATGCTTCACACGCTCACAATGGTATCCTGAACCTCTCTCTCGATCTGGGACTAGCTGGCGTGCTTGTGTTTACCCTTGGCTTCTTTGCGTCAGTTCGCAAAGCATTGCGAACAAAATACCCAATGGACGCCATCGAGGGACTTTGGCCGCTTGTATATCTGGCCTTCTTCCTGCTCTTCAATCTGACAGAAAGCAGCATACTAAGACAAAACAACATCTTGTGGCTCTTGTACGCGGCAACCGTTTTCTCACTGTTCAAGAAGAACGATGAAGTCGCATGGTGAGCATGCCTATCAGCAATACAGGCAATCACGCATTGGCAAGGAGAACAATTGCGGGTTTCCGTGTGTGTGACAACATTTCAGCGGCCCGAAGGACTAATACGACTTCTGGCAAGCCTTGAACAATTGGTTTTCAGGAAAAACGAAAATGTTGATCTTGAAATCATTGTCATAGACAACGATCCATCTGGTGCGGGGTACGCTTACTGTAACCGGATTGCCGCCGGCTTCAGCTGGCCTCTCTTCTGCCATGTGGAGACAAGCCGCGGAATTTCCTACGCGCGGAACAAGGCGATTGATTGTGCTTCTGAACGCACGAATTTCATAGCATTCATCGATGATGACGAGGTTCCTGAACCTGCGTGGCTGGATGAACTACTGTACATTCAAAAGACATGCGAGGCGGATGTTGTCACTGGCCCGGTTCTGCCTTATTTCAACATAGTCGAGCCCGTCTGGATCATAAACGGGAAATATTTTGACAGGCCTCGCCATCAAAACGGTTCTCATATTGATTTTGCCAGGACAGGCAATGTTCTTGTCCGGATGGAATTGTTCGAAATAATAGGTAACTTCGATGAACGTTTTGCGTTGTCGGGCGGAGAAGATACCCATTTTTTCATGCGGGTCTGCCGGGCCGGATATAAAATAGTCTGGGCTGATGATGCCGTGGTCCGGGAGTGGATACCGGCAAGCCGCATTAATATACGTTGGATTCTCCAGCGTGGCTATCGCCTTGCCAACACGACTACCATCTGCGAACTGGACTTCACCCCCTTACCGATAACGAAGTTAATTTACATGTATCGCGGCGTTGGCCGCGTTATTCTGGGACTGCTGCTGCTCCCTGTTTCACTTGTTAAAGGCCGGAATGCATTTGTAAAAGCTTTACGGGTAGCCTTTCGCGGAGCAGGGATGATTTCGGGTGTGCTTGGCATCCATTACAAGGAGTACCTGAAAACTCATGCACCATAAGGCGATGCCCGCAATCGGCGGGAAAATGCTTTCCACATATGAGCCCTTATCACAAGTATCTTGGAGATTACTTATCGAACAGCACGCTTGTGACATATTTGGCTGAAAGGAGCCCATGTGAAACGGTTGGGTTATCTGTCCGGCGCCCCCAGGGTTTCCACAAGACCGGAGGCAGAGGCTAGCGGACCAAGAGCCCATCTCCTCGGCGTAGTCAGGGCCTTTGAGACCCTGGGGTGGGAAGTCTCCCCTTTCATTACGGGCGATCGTGTCCCCAGAGAGTGGGTGATACAGGGCTCGGAGGAGGCTCTGGGCAGAGGAGTTCTGCGCAGGTTGTCAGCAGACATAATCCGCCTCTCCCTGGGTCTGCTCAATGCCCGGCGTTCCTGGAACGAGTTGAAGGATCGGGTGGACTGGGTGTATGAACGATTCACGGTATTCCAGGCCATCGGTTGGGTCTTTAAGCGGCATGGCATGCCATGGATTCTGGAGACAAACGCCCCCCTCTTCAAGGAGGCCAGAAACGAACGGAAAAGCATAGTATTGAGCCGGGTTGCCCGCTTTCTGGAATTATGGGCTTATCGGAAATGCGATGTGCTGGTCTGTGTAAGTGCGGAATTGAAAGAGATTATTGTGCGGGAAGCCGGAATGGCGCCGGACAAGATCCTGGTAGTGCCGAACGGGGTTGACACGGTATTTTTTGACCCGCTCAAGCATGAACCTGAACGTGTTTTTGAAGGCTTCACCCTGGTATTTGCCGGAAGCTTCATTACCTGGCAGGGCATTGACTTACTCCTTGAGGCCATGGCTGACTTGAGTTCTGAGGGTATCGACATTTTCCTGGTGTTAATAGGCGATGGTCCCATGAAAAAGACGTGGCAAACCAAGGCCGAAATGCTGGGGCTTACGGAACGCCTGAAAAATATCGGACGAGTACCGCCCGACCAGGTGCCTCGCTACCATGCCGGCGCTGACATCGGATTTTCAGGGCAGGTGCGGTTCGCAGACGGCAGCATGTACCTCTCACCACTTAAGCTGTATGAGTATATGGCCATGGCTAAACCGGTTGTGGCATCTGCTTTTGAAGATGCGCGAAATCTCGTCCGGGAAGGGGAAACCGGGTTTTTATTCACACCGGGGGACAAGGAGAGTTTGAAACTGGCGCTAAGAAAGGCATACCATTCCCGGGACGACCTGGCAATCATGGGACAACGAGCGCGTAAACTGGTAAATGACGAACACAGTTGGGATTCACGAGTCAAATGCATTATTCAAGGTGTGGAATGGATAGTGAGTGGCCGCCGATGAAACGAATCACGCTCCTTGGTGTTGAAATAACCCCCATGACAGTTGCCGACCTCCATGCGCTCATCGCGGAGGCGGTTGTTTCCGGGACACGGCGGGTAATCGCCAACCACAATCTGCATAGTATCTATCTGTACCATCATGATGCCGAAATGCGCTCATTTTATGCCAGAGCAGATTATGCCCATATCGACGGGATGCTTCTGGTTGTTGTCGGCAAGCTGCTTGGGTACCCGCTAACAAGACAGCAGCGTGTAACCTATGCGGACTGGGTGAGGCCCCTCATGGCTGAGGCAGTGCGTCAGAAATTGCGTATTTACTTTCTGGGCTCGAAACCCGGCGTCGCGGAACGTGCCGCAGGAATATTGTGCCAGGAGTTCGCCGGACTTCAGATTGCGACCATGCATGGATACTTCGACGCATGTTCCACAAGCATGGAAAACCAGGAATTGATCAGGCAGATAAACGCCTGGCGCCCAAACCTGCTCATGGTAGGTATGGGAATGCCCCGCCAGGAACAATGGATTTTGGAAAACATGGAGCATATTCAGGCAAATGTCATCCTTCCTGCGGGGGCATGTTTTGATTATGTAGCCGGAACGGTGCCGACACCGCCGCGCTGGATGGGTCGTGCGGGCCTGGAATGGCTCTACCGCCTTTTGAGCGAACCGCGACGGCTCTGGAGGCGCTACCTGCTGGAGCCGTGGCTCCTGCTGGCAATCCTGGCAGTGAAGTTATTAAAACGACAACAGCCCAGCAACCTGTAATCCACTAGTGTGGGGATGGCGTATATAGGAGATGAACGGGAAATGATGGAACGACGGGCCGTTTTAAAAGGATTGGCAGGTTTGGTCGGCTTTGGCGCCTTTGCCTCGTTCTTTGGCTGCCGTCACCTTGGTGACAGCGAAATGGCGGACGATAGCGGACGCGATTTTTCAATAAACGGTAGAGCCACCTTGCGGGAACGGGCAGCAGCGAAAGGGATTGTTTACGGGGCCGCGTGTCACCAGCGAACCCTTTTCTCCGACACGGAATTTGCCGCTGTCTTTGCAAAGGAATGCGGCATTCTTGTCCCGGAAGGGGAACTTAAATGGGGGACCTTGCGGCCGGACCCGAACAGCTACAACTTTGCCCCAGCTGACTGGTTGGTCGAATTTGCGTTTAAAAACAAGATGCTTTTCCGTGGCCATACCTTGGTCTGGCATGGTTCGATGCCCAAATGGTTCCCCGATATCGTGACCTCTCGAAACGCCGAGAAATTTTTATGCGAGCACATCGCTACCGTCGTCGGCCGCTATGCCGGGAGAACACACTCGTGGGATGTGGTGAACGAAGCGATTCTGCCAAGCGACGGGCAACCTGGGGGCCTTCGCAAAACCCCCTGGCTGAACCTGCTGGGGCCCGGGTACATTGATATTGCCTTTCGTGCAGCAAAAGAGGCCGACCCCAAGGCGCTGCTGGTTTATAATGACAACGGTCTGGACTTTGACACGCCGGATAACGAAGCCAAGCGCATGGCCGTTCTCAGGACTCTGGAACAGTTGAAATCCGCAGGAACGCCTGTTCATGCTTTCGGAATACAAGCTCACCTGGAAGGAGACCGGAAACCTTTTAATGCCGTCAGATTGAGAAATTTTTTGAAAGACGTGGCGAGCCTTGACCTGAAGATACTGATCACCGAAATGGACGTCATCGACCAGAAGCTCCCTGCAGATAGAGCAGTGCGAGACAGGGTCGTCGCAGGACTTTACGAGGATTATCTTGCAGCTGTGCTCGATGAGCCGGCCGTTATTGCCGTGCTGACATGGGGCTTAAGCGATAAATATTCCTGGTTGGCAAAATACCGTTCACGTGATGACAAAGCGCCAGTCCGCCCCTTGCCACTTGATGAAAAGTTTCAACGTAAATTGTCATGGAATGCAATGGCACGAATTTTTGACATGGCCCCCCGACGTTAGTGTCCAACGCTTCCTCTCCTGATCGCAATAACGGCAGCTCTATCTGTTGAAATGAACCAATTCGCAAAAAAATCAGGGTGGGCATTTAGCCCACCCTTGATTATTTTAACTGAAAGGCATCCTCTTACGGCCGCGTCACGGTGCAGCCGTTCGGTGGTGATTTCCAGGCGCTGTCGCTGTAACCGGAGGCGATTGCCTTCACCCGGTAGTAGTAGGTGCCGTTGGCGCGACCGGTCAAGTTGACGAAGGTGCCGCTGCCGCTGTAGACCTGGACTGGATTGGCAAAGCCCGCATCATCCCTGGACTCTTCAAGGATGTAGCTGGCTCCGGCAGTGGCCGAGGCGCCCCACGATACCCCGAAGGTGCCGGTGGAATTGGCAGTTGCCACGTAGACCCAGGCAGGAGCATTGCACGGCAGGCTGACCGTGCAGCCGTTCGGTGGCGATACCCAGGCACTGTCGCTGTAACCGGGGGCAGTTGCCTTCACCCGGTAGTAGTAGGTGCCGTTGGCGCGGCCGGTCAGATTGACGAAGGTGCCGCTGCCGCTGTAGACCTGGACTGGATTGGCAAAGCCCGCATCATCCCTGGACTCTTCAAGGATGTAGCTGGCTCCGGCAGTGGCCGTGGCCCCCCATGATACGCCGTACGTGCCGGTGGAGTTGGCAGTCGCCACGTAGGCCCAGGCAGGAGCTTTGCACGGCAGGCTGACCGTGCAGCCGTTAGCCGGAGATTGCCAGGCGCTGTCGCTGTAACCGGGGGCGATTGCCTGTTGACGAAGGTGCCGCTGCCGCTGTAGACCTGGACTGGATTGGCAAAGCCCGCATCATCCCTGGACTCTTCAAGGATGTAGCTGGCTCCGGCAGTGGCCGAGGCGCCCCATGAAACCCCGAAGGTGCCGGTGGAATTGGCCGTCGCCACGTAGGACCAGGCAGGTACCTTGCATGGTAACGTAACCGTGCAACCGTTGGGTGGTGACTGCCAAGCGCTGTCAGGATGACCGCTCATGACTGCCTTCACCCGGTAGTAGTAGGTGCCGTTGGTGCGGCCGGCCAGGTTGACGAAGGTGCCGCTACCGCTGTAGACCTGCGTGCTTGTCGCGAAGGAGACATCTTTCGATTCTTCCACCACGTAGCTTGCGCCGACAGTTGCAGATGCCCCCCATGAAACCCCGAAGGTACCGGTAGAGTTGGCAGAGGCGACATAAACCCATGAGGGAACCGCATTGGCGGCCGTAGTAGTATTGTTGAACCAGAGAGAGACATTGTTGCTGAACTCGTTAACTACAGCCAGATCCAGTTTCCCGTCCCTGTTGAAATCAGCGGCTGTCAGTGCGCAGGGGAAAAGTTTCTGTGTATAGCTTACCAGATCCTTAAAGGTTCCATCGCCGTTCCCCTGAAAAATGGTGACCACGTCTCCATATTGGCCGACTGCGGCAAGGTCGGCGTTCCCGTCATTGTTAAAATCTCCGGTTATGATTCGATTGGTATAATAGGGCTGATACGCTCGCTCCGGCTGAAATGTTCCGTCGCCATTCCCCTGAAAGATAGAAATGCCGCTTGCTGATACCGCCACGTCGATCTTTCCGTCATTATTGAAATCACCGAGTGCAAGCGACGATGGCCAGTTAAGCGTGCTGTAATTAACCAAAGGCTGGAAAGTGCCGTTGCCGTTGCCGAGAAGGATTGCCATTCCCTGGTTGTTTATTGCTGCCAGATCCGCTTTGCCGTCGCCGTTGAAATCGGTTGTATTTAGAGATCCGCCTCCTCCCCACCACGCGTCGAAGCTTCCGGTAAAGTAAAATGTCCCGTTGCCATTTCCAAGGTATACATAGATGTACTGGTTGCCGACTGCCAGATCAAGACGCCCGTCGCCGTTGAAATCACCCGTGGTAACGCTCCCCCCCACAGATCCGCAGATCAAGGGCGAGGCGAACGTGCCGTCGCCATTTCCCAGCATAACGGCAACGGCACTGTAGCTTGATACCACAAGATCAACTTTTCCGTCATTGTTGAAGTCGCCGGTTTTCACCAAATACGGTTCTTCGATGGGCGAGTAGTTCACTGCAGGCGCGAATGTGCCGTCACCGTTTCCAAGCATGATGGAAACTTCATTGATGCTTTGAGACTGATCATAGCTATAGCTAGCCACTGCCAGATCCGCATTCCCGTCCCCGTTGAAATCGGCGGCAGAAATGTAGCGGGGGTTCGTGCCGACACCGTAGATACCGGCGGGACTGAAGGAAACCTCGCCGACTCCTATTGTCGTAAAACTCCAGGAGTACGTCTCCTGCAAGAGATTCCCCGACATGTCCTTCACTTCCGAGGTAACCATAGCGGTATACGTCGAGCCAAGCTCCAGGTTTTCAGACGGAACGAATTGGGCGCTCGAACCATTTACGACGCCGACGGCCCCCGCAACGGTTCCGCCCGGACCCGACAGGGAAAAGGACGACGAGGTCACGGAAGCTGAATCGATCTGTTCGGAAAAGGTTATCGAAATAATTTTGCTGGTTCCCACCCGCACGGCTCCGCTGGCAGGGTTCGAGGAAACTACCAGAGGAGGGGTCATGTCGAAGCCTCCACCAGGCCAGAAATCGTACACGGAGATGAGACGTCCTTCCGCACCCGTGAGATCTGCCCACAACGGCGTATAGGGGAGTTGCGGATCATACAGCGGCTCTCCGGTTATCTGGTTGCACTCCTGGAGCTGAGCCCAGATTCCGTTGGAGTCGTAATCCGATCCCGTTACCAGATAAAACTTGTTACCGATGTTAAGGTAAGACCCCGATAGGACCGGAGAATGCTGTGCGGCAGGCCAGCGTACGACGCTGGAGAATGCATCGACGCCACCCACATACCAGCTGTCGGGCAGCGACCATACCTCATTCACGGTAAGTGGTGGGTCCTGCCAGTTGTCCCCTCCGACGACATATGCCTTGCCGGCTGCGAACTCGGCAATTTGCGCGACTCTGGGAGTAGGGATATACCCGATTATTCGCCAGCTGTTCGTTGCAAGATCGTACTCTTGTATCGAGTTGTCAACGGGAGGATTCGTGTTGCTCATCACACCTACGACATAAATCTTGCCGTTCGCATGGAAGGCAGCTCTCACGTCACCCGGTATGGGCATCGGACTGATTGGGGTGAATGCATTGGCCACTGGGTCGTATTCCAAACAGGTGTTAGCCGCTGAATTGCCTGTTCCACCGAGTATATAGAGTTTTCTTCCGACCGCAACCACGCCGGCCAGTGTCCGTGGTTCAGGCAGTATCGTCTTCATCACGCTGACATTCGTTGCGAGATCGAACTCCTCAATGGTATCGAGTACAGCGTTTTCCCCCATCCCCCCGACAACATAGAGCTTGTTGTTCAGGATCGTTGCGTTCATCCTGAACCGTGGCGTCACGAGGGTACCGATCTGCCTGACGATACCGTCAGCCGGATGATATAATTGGACGATGTTAGTTACTCCAGAACCAGTTCCGGGGTCGCCTCCGGCAAGATAAATCGAGTCGCCCCAGGTAGCGACCCCCGCTCCTAATACACGTTGATACAGAGATGGCTGCGGTGTCCAGGTGTTGGTCAACGGGTCATACATCTGCACCTCATCGGTTATGCCGTTGCTCGACAATCCGCCAAGAAGGTATATCCTGCCGCTTATCATGCCCGACTGGCCACGATTGATACCGACTGGGAGAGGAGCTTTCGTTTCCCACACCAGATCTGGCTCGGAAGATACAAGGGAAGCAGCTTCATTCACAGCAAGATTCAGCGGATCGCTGTACATCTGTGCGAGCGAGCCACCAATAGTATAAAGCGTATCGTTGACAACAGCAGCCATCAAAGAATGTCTTGACGTCAGGAGCCCTCCAACCTGTTTCCATGTATTCGCTGCCGGATCGTATTCAAGGATCGCCGAACTCCATGAATACGGAGGCAGCCCGACACTTGTCAACCCTCCTACAACATATATCTTTCCGTTTGCCGCCAGCGAGCTTTTTGCAGTGCATGCCACAGGCATCGACGCCTTCTCGGCAAAGGTGTTCGCAGCCGGATCGAATTCCCAGCAGGTAGTTGTCGGAGAGCCTGCGGCATCCAAGCCGCCTATGATATAAATTTTATCTCCGAGGGCCACTGCTGACGATAGTTGCCTCGGGGCTGGAAGAGTTGCTTTGATGCTGCTGGTATTGCTGTTAAGATCAAACTCCTCAATTGAAGCAAGCACGGCATCGGAACTCCCACCAATTACATAGAGGCTGTCACCTATTATGGCGGCAGATGCGTTTATCCGGGGCTCTTGAAGATTCCCGAGATTCGAGCTTGCACCGGTATCCGTATTGTAAGCAGTTACTGCATAGCGCGGAGCGCCAAGGGCATCTCCGCCGGCAATATATATGATTCCGCTTCTATCGGCCGCGGCACCGTTACGTATTGGTTCGGTCAGAGGCATCGCCGACCACCACACATCAGCGGCCGGATCATATGCGTACACATCGAGAGTCAAGCCCAAGCCCGATGCCCCCCCAAGTACGTATACCTTTCCAGCGACCACCGCCGAAGCTGCCGCCGAAGTGCCGACCGGCATAGTCGCCATGGTTCTGAAGTTCAGAGGAGCGGCAAACGTGCTTGGAGCTATGGACAGAAAAACCACCATAAAAAATGAAAACAGTACCGGCCAGCTTAAGAGCTTAAGCATGCTTCTCGTTACCATTCTGCACCTCCCCAACTTTTTACATGGCCCGCGACGTTAGTGTCCAATGTTTCCTCCTCTGACCGCAATAACGACAACTCACTGTCGAAAAAGAACCAATTCGGAAATAATCAAGGGTGGGCGTTTAGCCCACACTTGATTATTTTAACCGAAGGCATCCTCTTATGGCCGTTGACGAAGGTGCCGCTGCCGCTGTAGACCTGGACTGGATTGGCAAAGCCCGCATCATCCCTGGACTCTTCAAGGATGTAGCTGGCTCCGGCAGTGGCCGAGGCGCCCCATGAAACCCCGAAGGTGCCGGTGGAATTGGCTGTTGCCACGTAGACCCAGGCAGGAGCATTGCACGGCAGGCTGACCATGCAGCCGTTCGGCGGCGATACCCAGGCACTGTCGCTGTAACCGGGGGCAGTTGCCTTCACCCGGTAGTAGTAGGTGCCGTTGACGCGGCCGGTCAGATTGACGAAGGTGCCGCTGCCGCTGTAGACCTGCGTGCTTGTCGCGAAGGAGGCGTCTGTTGATTCCTCCAGAACATAGCTTGCCCCTGAGGTTGACGAGGCGCCCCATGACACCCCGAACGTTCCGGTGGAATTGGCAGTCGCCACGTAGGCCCAGGCAGGGGCTTTACACGGCAGGCTGACCGTGCAGCCGTTAGCCGGAGATTGCCAGGCGCTGTCGCTGTAACCGGGGGCGATTGCCTTAACCCGGTAGTAGTAGGTACCGTTGGCGCGGCCGGTCAGGTTGACGAAGGTGCCGCTGCCGCTGTAGACCTGGCCTGGATTGGCAAAGCCCGCATCATCCCTGGACTCTTCAAGGATGTAGTTGGCTCCGGCAGTGGCCGAGGCGCCCCATGAAACCCCGAACGTTCCGGTGGAATTGGCAGTAGCCACGTAGACCCAGGACGGGGTCTTGCAGGGCAGGCTAACCGCGCAGCCGTTCGGTGGTGACACCCAGGCACTGTCACTGTAACCGGCGGCGATTGCCTTCACCCGGTAGTAGTAGGTGCCGTTGGTGCGGCCGGTCAGGTTGACGAAGGTGCCGCTGCCGCTATATACCTGCGTGCTTGTCGCGAAGGAGGCGTCTGTTGATTCCTCCAGAACATAGCTTGCCCCTGAGGTTGACGAGGCGCCCCATGAAACCCCGAACGTTCCGGCGGAATTGGCGGTCGCCACGTAGGCCCAGGACGGCACGGCACATTTGAGGAACACGGAATTGTTTAGCAGAACGGACACACTATTCTGATAATAGTTATAATTTGCCGTCACCAGGTCGATTTTCCCATCATTGTTCACATCATCGGCTATCAACCTGACAGGCTGTGCTCCTGTTCCGAAAATTGTGGCAGACTGGAATGTGCCGTTGCCATTGCCCAGCAGAACGGAAACATTGCTGCTGCCACGATTGGCAGAGACCACATCTGCTTTCCCGTCACCGTTGAAGTCGCCGACAACCACCGATGCAGGGGCATCACCCACGGCGAAGTTGACCGGAGCAGCGAAACTCCCGTCACCGTTACCATTAAGTATCGAGACATAATCGTTGTAGCTGTTCGCTACCACCAGATCGATCTTGCCATCACCGTTCACATCGCCGGCAGTGGTGGATGCCGGTGCCCAACCGCCATCATCGTACCGTCCTTTTACAGTGAAAGTCCCGTCCCCGTTTCCTAGAAAAACCGAGATGCCGCCTCCATCGTTCAATACTGCCAGATCGGTGTTACCGTCACCGTTGAAATCACCCTTGGTGATATGTATGGGATACCGTCCTTCAACATAATATACCGGTGACAGCAGAGTGCCGTCTCCGTTGCCAAGCATAACGGCTATATTACCAACATCGCTGCTCCTTGAATCAACAACCGCCAGATCGACAACTCCGTCATGGTTGAAGTCGTCAACTGCAAGCGAGATGGGATATGTTCCCGTACCCGTGCTGTATGGGACGGCAGGCTTGAATGTTCCGTCACCATTTCCGAGCAGGAGGGTTACGCTGTCACTGCCAGAATTCGCCGTTGCCAGGTCAGCTTTGCCATCGCCGTTGAAATCGGCAATTGCGATAGAAACCGGTTCCCAGCCTACACCGAAACTCCCCCCCGTTCTGTAGGTACCGTCGCCATTGTTTAGCAGAGTGACAACACCGACACTGCTTCTCCCCTGGTTTGTAAAAGTAAGATCGGGTTTGCCGTCGCCATTCAGATCACCGGATGCGACCGCACTGGTATATGACCAACTCCCGTAATTTGACGCCGCGTCAAATATCGCTTTCTGCATAAAACTGCCCGAGACCGTTTTGTTTCCGCCGATCAGAACATTGCACGGTGCGGTTCCGGAGCAAGCTCCGCTCCACCCGGTAAAAAACGAACTGCTGTCAGGGGTGGCCGCCAGCGTGACAAGGGTGCCGTAGTCAAATGAAGCAGTGGCTTGTGCTCCTGAAGCAAGATCGATTCCGGCAGGATTGCTGGTAATACTGCCCAAGCCCGTTTTGTTCACGACAAGGGAATAGATATTGGGAACAAACGTTGCCGTCAGCACATGATTTAATGTTACATTTGTCATGGTGTATTTGTTCGCACTGACAGAAGAACTGACGTCAAGAGTGTTGTCAGTCAGACTCAGAAGGTGGTACCCGTAATTCGGGGTAATTGTGCAGGTTGAGTTGTTGCCCGATAAAACGGGAGAAGAACACGATATCGAACCGTTTCCGACAGCAGTTGCAGATATCGTGTATTCCGCTGCGAAAGTTGCTACTACAGCATGATTGGAGGTCACATTCTGTATCGTGAAACTGCTTCCGATGAGACCGGAGGTGACGTCGACTCCATTGTCGATTAGGCTCAGCAATCTGTTACCGGCATTTGAAACAACGGTGCAGACGGAACTGCCGCCGAGAAGGACCGGGGAAATGCAACTTATTGTACCGTTGCCGACCACAGTTCCGGATACGTCGAACTGCTCGATCGTTGTGAAACTCCAGGAATAAGAGGACGACAGCTCATTGCCCGACAGGTCCTTAACACCGGCGATGGTTGCAGAATAAGTGATATTGGTGGAAAAGGGCACTGATGGCACGAATGTGACTGAATTGCCGCTGACGCTCCAACTGCCGGTTACCGTGCCGTTCGGGCCGGTCACGTAAAATGTGGAGCTGCCGACGGTCAACGGGTCGATCGATTCGTTGAAATTGACCGTAACCGCCGTTGTGGGGCTCACATTGCCTTCTCCCTGGGATGGAGAGGTTGAAATAACCACCGGCGGAATGGTATCGGAACTTCCCGGCCAACTGATATACGAGTAGATCGCCATTCCTTCCTTCCCGCGCATATCAGGAAAGAGGGGATTATAGTTCGCATCGAACAATGGCTGGCCGGTAATCTGGTCGCACTGCTGTAACGCTGCGGCGTTATAATCCGGACCGCTCCAGGAGCCGGAAGCCGACCCGTAGACATAGTAGTAGACCCCGGCAATTCTTACATACGCCTCCCCCATCAGCGGCTCGTGCTGCGAGGAAGGCCAGTCTATTACGTACTTCGGTTCTGTCGGCTGAGCATAGGGAGGACCGACGCTGTTGATGGTCCACCCTCCCCCCCCCACAATGGCCATTCTGAAATCCATTCCTGCAGCGATGGCGGTGACGCTGTCAATGCCCGGCAGCTGGACAGGAGCAATGTTTATTATGCTTGTACCGTCCCTGTAATAACTCCCCCATTCCCAGACCGTACCGTTCGATTTCAGGGCTATGCTGGAAACGCATTCTCCGTCAATGGCCACGACTCCTGACAGGCCAGGCACCTGCACCGGTATGTTTCTATCAATGTTAGTGCCGTCACCAAGCTGGCCCTCAATATTCCAACCCCACGTCCAGACCGTACCGTCCGCTTTCAGGGCAATGGTATGCCACCCTCCCCCGAAAATGGCCGTCACGTTGTCGAGCCCCGGAACCGGTGCGGGAGCAGACCTGTTAAAATTCGTCCCGTCGCCGAGCTGGCCGTAGTCATTCTTGCCCCAGGTCCAGACCGTGCCGTCCGCTTTCAGGACCGCCGTATGCTCAACCCCTGCTGCAATAGCTATAACACCATCCAGGCCGGGCACTTGAACGGGAATGGTGCTGTTTGTGGTGGTACCGTCACCCAGTTGACCTTGGCTGTTAAGCCCCCAAGTCCAGACTGTCCCGTCCGCCTTCAGAGCTATCGAGTGGTTCCCACCGCCAACTACGGCCAGAACATTGTTCAGTCCGTCAACCTGGACAGGAACATTGCTGTCGATGCCGATAAGGTCTGGAGACGGTGGCGAAATGCCTATGCCTCCACTGTATTTGCCCCATCTCCAGACGGTGCCGTCGTTTTGCAGGGCCAGTGAATGAAACCATCCCGCGGCGATGGCTTTTACATCGCTCAAGCCGCTTACGAGTCCGGGCATGTTTCTGCTATTGTAAGTTCCGTCGCCCAGCCCCCCATCATCATTAGAGCCCCAACTCCAGACGGTTCCGTCCGGTTTCAGGGCTAACGAGTATAGCATCGCCCCGGCAATGGCCTGGACGTTATCCAGCCCCACTACTTGTACAGGCAAAGCTTTATCAATGTTTGTACCGTCACCGAGCTGGCCGATTCCGTTATTCCCCCAGGCCCAGACGGTGCCGTCGCCAGGAGAAGAAGCGGTCAGGAGAGCCGCCTCGTTTACCGCCAGATCCCGAGTCATGTAATCGGGGTTGCCGTCGTCTCCCCCGACCACGTACAGCGTGCCGTCAATCACCCCCGCCGCCGAAGCATAGCGGGTCGTAGGGTAAGGATCGAGCGTCCGCCACGTATTGGTCGCAGGGTCGTATTCCTGGATTGCGTTGTCCCAGGCGGAAGGCGGATAGCCGACACTGGTCATCCCACCGACAATATATATCTTACCGTTAGCCGTTACGGCGCTTTTCGCAGTTGCCGCAATCGGCATCGGAGCCCGTTCGGTTAACGAATCCGTGACCGGGTCATACTCCCAGCAGGTAGCAGTTGGTGTACCAGCAGCGTCGGTGCCGCCGATGATGTAAATTTTGCCGTTGAGAAGTACAGCCGAGGCCAGCTCTCTTGGCGCCGGCAGGGTGGCTTTTATGTAACTGCTTCCCGTGGAGGGGTCGAATGCCTCGATCGTGTCCAGAACGCTCCCATTGCTGCCGCCGACCACATAAATCCTGTTGTTGAACGCTGCGGCGGAGGCCCTGAAACGGGGCACTACCAAGGAACCGGCAATTGAAGTCGTGCCGGCGGAAATGCTGTAGGCGAGAACCGATGTTTCGGAAGTCGGGCTTCCTCCGCCACCAACCAGGTAAATGATGTCGCCGATGGTTGCTTCGGCAGCTGCAAAACGTGGCTCGGAGAGCGGGGACATTTGCCCCCAGGCGCCGTTGACCGGATCTACCGGGGCCGCGGGGTCATAGACAAAGACCGAGTTGCTTATGCCGCTTGCCGTCGCCCCCCCCAGCAAATAGAGCCTCCCGTAGACCACGACCCCGGATGCCCGCGACGTACCGGTCGGCAGCGAAGGCCTTGTCGACCAGGTAAGCGCGGAAGCGCTGAAAGCCGTCGTAAGTACGAGCAACATTGCCAGATAACAGTTAACAAGCCATCGCATCCAACGCCGAGTTTCCATTTCCCCTCCCACGGACCCCCAAATTTAGAAGCGCACGTCCATCAGGGCATTTCCCTGCCCATTTTCGTAGGCTGTATACAGGAAGAGAGTCGCAAAGTCAACAACTATTAATTACGTGTTTTTAACTTTGTTGAATCATTGACCAATCACATTTCATCCATTGCGACGTAAGGCACCCTTCCTTGACAGATCTCCGCCTTTTCTGTATAACCATTTGAAACACCTGCCAAAAGGGGCACAAATGTTCATTCTCGCCAATTTCCTGACAGCAGTGGCCACCATTCTCAATACCCTGCTCACCATCTACATGTACATCATCATCGCCCGGGCCGTGATCTCCTGGGTCAATGCCGACCCGTACAACCCTATCGTCAACTTCCTCTACAAGGCGACCGAACCGGTGCTCTACCGGGTACGCCGGGTTCTCCCCGACATGGGGGGGATCGACCTCTCCCCGCTCTTGGTGCTGCTTGCCATTTTCTTTTTGCAGAAATTCGCCGTCAGCTCCATCTATGATCTGGCTTTCCGCTTGAAAATGGGAATGGGCGCAGGAGGAATTACCCCGTGAAGATCACCCCCATAGACATCCAGCAGCAGCAGTTCAAGGGAAAGATGTTTGGCGGCCTTGACCCGGAGGACGTGGATACCTTCCTGCAGATGGTCGCCCAGGAGCTGGAGACACTCATCCGCGAAAACTCCGAGCTGAAGGAACAGGCGGCGCGTATGAAATCCGCCGTAGAGGATTGCTCCGAGAGGGAGAAGAACCTGAACGAGGCGATCCTCTCCGCGCAGAAGGTGGGGGACGAGATGACCTCCAACGCCCGCAAGGAAGCGACCCTGATAGTTTCCGAGGCGGAGCTCAAAGCGGAGAAGATCCTGGCCGAAAGCGATCAGAAACTGGCCCAATTGAGAAGCGAGATTCAGGACCTGCGACGCCAGAGGCTGCAATTCGAAACCGCCATCAAATCCCTTCTGGACAGCCACTACAAGATGATTACCCTGAGCGAGGAGTAATAACCTTCCTGCCCCGATGATTCAGATCACCGAAACACCTGACGAGATAGTCTTCAGCATACACGTCCAGCCGCGGGCATCGAAAAACGAACTTTGCGGCGAGCATGACGGCGCCCTCAAGGTCCGTCTCACCTCGCCGCCGGTGGAAGGGGCGGCAAACAAGCTCTGCATCGAGTTCTTCGCCAAGTTGCTGGGGGTGGCGAGATCGAAGGTTTCCATCATTGCCGGGGAAAAATCGCGGCACAAGACTCTGCGAGTAAGCGGGGCGTCCAAGGCAGAACTTCTTGGCATCATAAATGCCGCAACGCACCCTTGACAAATCCCAGGGAAAATCATTATTATTTTTATTGTGTAAAAGCAAAAATGTATCAACAGGTTTCAGGAGGTCCTTCAAGATGCCGATGTATGAATACCGCTGCACCGCATGCAACCACGAATTCGAACTGCGCCAGAAATTCTCAGACCCCCCCGCCAAGGAATGCCCCAAGTGCGCTGGCGCGGTGGAGAAACTGATATCGTCCGCATCCTTCGCCCTCAAGGGTGGCGGCTGGTATGACCAGGGCTACAGCGGCCCTGGCAAAGAGAAAGCCCCCTCCTGCCCCGCCACAGGTGGCGGAGGCTGCGCCGGCTGCCCTTCGGCAGCATAAGTCTGTATAACGGAAAAATCCTCCCTCCACGGGAGGATTTTTTTTGCCCGGATTTACAGCCAAAGACCTTTACAAATTCACCTGTCTTTCTTATTATCTGGCAGTCATAAAATAATCTCATGCCATTACAGGAGCGGAAATCATGGCAGACATCATCGACGGCAAGGCCATAGCGGCCAAAACCCGCGCACGTATTGCCGAAGAAGTTAAACAGCTCAAGGAAAAGGGGATTACACCCGGCCTCGCGGTTGTGCTGGTGGGAGAAGACCCGGCAAGCAGGGTTTACGTGGCCATGAAGGAAAAGGCCTGCCAGGAGCTGGGGATGTTTTCGGACGAGCACAAGCTCCCGGCAGAAACCGGCGAGGATGTGCTGCTGGCCCTGATCGACCGCCTGAACAGCGACCCCCGCATTCACGGCATTCTCGTTCAGTTGCCGCTCCCGAAACATATCAATACTGACAAGGTGCTGGAAGCGATCTCGCCCAAAAAGGACGTGGACGGCTTCCATCCCTACAACGTAGGGCGTTTGGTGGTGGGAAAACCCACTTTCCAACCCTGCACCCCCTATGGGGTCATGGTCATGCTGAAGGAGACCGGCGTGAATCTTGCTGGCAAGGAGGTTGTCGTTGTCGGGCGCTCCAACATCGTAGGCAAGCCGGTGGCCCTCATGTGCCTCCATGAGCATGCCACGGTAACAATCTGCCACTCCAGGACCCGCGACCTACCCGGAAAGGTGCGCCAGGCGGACGTTGTCATTGCTGCAGTGGGGCAGCCGGAGATGATCAAAGGGGATTGGATCAAGGAAGGCGCAGTGGTGATAGACGTGGGGGTCAACCGGGTCGGCGAGAAGAAGCTGGTGGGTGACGTGGAGTTCGCCGCGGCCAGCCAGCGCGCCTCGGCCATCACCCCGGTCCCGGGCGGGGTCGGACCCATGACCATCACCATGCTGATGTACAACACCATGCAATCTGCGAAGCAGACATTGAATGAAGCGTGAGGTTACTCCCATGCAGGTAAAAAAGGCCATCTTTCCCGTCGCCGGATTGGGCACCCGCTTCCTGCCGGCAACAAAGGCATCCCCCAAGGAGATGCTCCCCCTCATCGACAAGCCGCTGGTGCAATACGTGGTGGAGGAGGCAGTAGCCTCGGGGATCGAGCAGATCCTCTTCGTCACCGGCCGGGGAAAGCGCGCCATCGAGGACCATTTCGACATCTCCTTCGAGCTGGAGACACTCCTCCAGGAAAAGGGAAAGGACCAGACCCTCAGGGAGATGCGGGAGATCTCCGAGATGGTCAACTTTTTCTATGTCCGCCAGAAGCAGGCAATGGGGCTCGGCCACGCCATCCTTTGCGCCCGCGACTTCGTGGGAGACGAGCCCTTCGCCGTCCTGCTGGGGGACGACATCATCGATGCCGGAAAGCCATGCCTTGGGCAACTCCTGGAGGTATACGAGCGGTATCATGGCCCGGTGCTCGCCCTCGAAATGGTGTCGCCGGAACAGATTTCCTCTTACGGTTGCGTGAGGGCAAACCACATCTCCGAACGGATTTATGAGATAACCGACCTGGTGGAGAAGCCGAAGAAAGAGGAAGCCCCCTCCAACCTGGCCATCATCGGCCGCTACGTCCTCACCCCCGACATTTTCCCCATCCTGGCGCAGCAGAAACCGGGCAAGGGGGGAGAGATCCAGCTCACCGACGCCATCCTCAAGCTGTCGAAAAAAGAGGCCATCTACGGTTGCCGATTCGAGGGTATCCGCCACGACTGCGGCGACAAGCTCGGCTTCCTCAAGGCCACCGTGGACATGGCCCTGAAGCGGGAGGAGTTCAACCAGGAGTTCGAGGATTATTTGAGGGAAAGGCTTGGGTGCAAGTGAACGGTGAAAAGTGAGTCGTGAGAATAGTGAGTTGTGAATGGAAAGGCCGGCGTTTTGCCGGCCTTTTTGATTTTGTGCGAATCCGTCAGTGAAGAGCCCCCCGGCTGACCCCCCTGATGATACCGTACTGGAAAAAGGCGATCAGGTTGAACGTCTCCTTCTCGTACCCGCGCGGGAAGCCTCCCACTGGCCCCAGGGCGCGGAGACTTCGGAATACCTCGTCATCAAGGATTTTGCTCCCGGAAGATTCGAGGAGCTGAATATTCTCCACCTCTCCCCGGCGGTTGAACGTGATCTTTACCGCCGTCACCCCTTCGATCCCCATCCTGGCGGCATCCTGCGGGTAGCGCCAGACCCCGTAGACCGCAGTCTCGAACCGACGCAGGAATGACCCGAACTGGATGTCCTGGGTATTGAGAAACTTTGCATCCCCCTCGGTCACTTCCGGCTCGTACTTCTTGCGATAGCTCTCTTCCAGGCTGGCAAGCCGCTGGGCCGATGGAAAGAGGCGGGCAACATCATACGGCTGAGTCCGGGTCTTCGGCTTGAACAGTTCGGGATTGCGCTGCGGCTCGCGCATGGCCGCATCCCCATTTCCCGGCGCAGCGGCAGGCGGGCGTTCAACCGGCACCCGCGGCCCCGGACCGGCCGCCCTTTTCGGCGAGGATGCCGCAGGCGGAGTTGTCGGCCGGGGAGGCAAGGCTACCCTGTCCCGATCCCGCTCCCCTCGGGGGACTGATTCCCGTTCCACATGCTGCGTCCGGTCGCTTCCCCGCTTTGCCTCTTTCTTTTCCGACGAAAGGGGGACCTTAAGTTCCGGCATATCGGAAAGGTCCACCATGAGCGGTTCCTGCCTGAAAACCGGCTTTTTTTCGGGGAGCTGCAGCATGAGGTAGAAAATGGCGATGTGGCAGAGGATTGAAGCTGCTACGGCGTAGAGGAAGATTTTTTCAACGTATCTATCCGACATGAATGCGGGAAAAGCCTCATATTTAAGGGCGTTACATCAAGTTTACGGGAATACTGCTAAAAATGCAACGAAAGGAATCAGCCGGCAAAGGCCTGATAGAGAATGATAATGCCGAAGACAAGAAAGAGCGCCCCGGCACCCCTGTGAATCCAGGGGAGGGGGATGAAGCGGGTTAGTTGCCGGCCGGCGAATATCCCCAGGAGCGATACCAGCCAGAGCGCAAGGGTCGAGCCGGAAAAGACGGCCAGCGGGGCATCATGCTGGGCGGCAAGGCTGGCGGTGACCAGCTGGGTCTTGTCCCCCAGTTCCGCCAGCAGAATCATGACGAATGCGGTCATCATCGGGCCACGGGCTTGAAGTCGTCCCTCCTCCGCCTCCTCGCCGGCCTCGTCAAACCGGCTGTTCCTGATGGTTGACATGCCGAAAGCGAGGAAGAGCCCGCCGGAGACGAGCTTTATCCAGAAAATCGGGAGAATTGCGAAAAGAAGCTTACCAACCACCACCGCAGCCAGATTAAGAAGGGCAAAGGCGGCGGCGATCCCGATAAAGATCCTCTTCCAGGGATATCTGGTGGCCAGGGCCATGACGGTGAACTGGGTCTTGTCCCCCAGTTCCGCAAGGAAGATGATGCCGAAGGTGGTAAAGAAAACTGTGAAGTCCATGAAGCCCCTTGACGTTCTGGTTCAGGAGCGCCATGGTAGCCTATTTGCCTGGCTTTCGCAAGGCAAGGAATATCTCCTTGACACCTCGTTGCGTTTCACGCATCCTTAGCAACCTGTCATATGATTCGCCAGGAAAGGACCAAACGCACCATGCCGCATAACACCCTCTGGCTCGGCTTTGCCGGAGTCATGCTCGTCATGTTCATCCTCGATCTGGGGGTGTTCAACCGCAAAAGCCACGAAATTACCTTCCGCGAGGCGCTCGCCTGGACTCTGGCCTGGGTCGGGCTGGCGTTTGCCTTCAACGGCTGGATCTGGCACAGCATGGGGGGAACGAAGGCGCTGGAGTTTCTCACCGGTTACATCATCGAACAGTCCCTCTCCGTGGACAACCTGTTCGTCTTCATCATGATCTTCACTTACTTCCACGTGAAGAAGGAGTACCAGCCCCGCATCCTGAAATGGGGAATATTGGGGGCGCTCGTCATGCGGGCGATATTCATCCTGGTGGGGATCGAGCTGATAGAGCGGTTTCACTGGGTTATCTACATCTTCGGGGGCATCCTGATCGTCACCGGATTCAAGATGGCATTCGGCGGCGAGGAGCAGATCGAGCCGGAGAAAAACCTGATTGTGCGGGTAGTAAGGAAATTCCTGCCGATCACAAGGCGGGTACGCAGCCACCGCTTTTTCATCCGCAGAAATGGCGTCACTGCCGCCACTCCGCTCTTCCTCACCCTGCTGGTGATCGAGAGCTCCGACGTGATCTTCGCCGTCGACTCCATCCCCGCAGTGCTGGCGGTAACCCACGACCCGTTCATCGTCTATACGTCCAATGTCTTCGCCATCATGGGGCTGCGCTCCCTCTACTATCTCCTCGCCAACGTCATGGAGATGTTCGTCTACCTGAAACTGGGCGTCTCCTTCATCCTCGCCTTCGTGGGAGCCAAGATGCTCCTCTCCGACGTCTGGGAGATCCCGGTCATCTTCTCCCTCGGCGTCATCGTCGGGGTGCTGGTGATCTCCATTGTCGCCTCGATGGTCATCGGCCAACGCAAAACGCACAAGTCCCGCTGATAAGCGTTCCCTACATTTTTCCGAACCAACCACGCCGTTCCAGCCATTTGGCCGCTTCCAGAACCGGCGAGACTGTCAGGGACAACCCGACAATGATCGCCCAATCCACCAATGTCAGGCTATAGGTACTGAAGGAGGCATGAAAAAACGGCACATACACGATCACGGCCAGCAGGGCCAGCTCCCATGAAACGGCCAGGTTCAGCCACCTGTTGGCGAAGGGGCGGTTCAGAACCGAAAGGCGATCGGAGCGGAAGTTGTAGGCCTTGAAGAACTGGATCAGCACCAGAGAGACAAATGTCATGGTCATTGCCTCTTTGATGCCCCGGCCGGAATCCAGGGCCCAGACAAACAGGCCCAGATTGACCACAGTCGACCAGAGCCCCCCCACAGCCATGAGGATTACAACCGGCCGGGTGAAGACACCGGCACGGGGATTGCGCGGCGGGCGCCGCATCAGGTCGGGCGCGGCCGGGTCTACCGCGAGGGCAAGGGCAGGGAGGCCGTCGGTGGCGAGATTGACGTAGAGTATCTGGACTGCGCTCAACGGGAGCGGCAGACCGGCCAGCGCAGCCCCTGCCATCAGGCCGATCTCGCCGATATTGGACGAAAGCAGGTACATCAGGTATTTCTTGATGTTGCCGAAGATGCCCCGCCCCTCTTCCACCGCCGCCACGATGGAGGCAAAGTTGTCGTCAGTGAGGGTCATGGCGGCAGCCTCCTTGGTTACGGCAGTCCCGGTGATCCCCATGGCGATGCCGATATCCGCCTTCTTCAGCGCCGGGGCGTCGTTCACCCCGTCACCCGTCATGGCGACGATGTGCCCTTTCTTCTGCAGGGCAGTGACAATACGCAGTTTGTGCGCCGGCGACACCCGGGCGTAAACCTCGATATCCTCCACCTCCTGCTCGAACTCCGCCTCTCCCATTGCATCCAATTGCGCGCCGGTGACGACACGCCCCCCCTTGAGCAGCCCCAATTCACGAGCCACTACCTGCGCGGTCAACGGATGGTCACCGGTAATCATCACCGTTTTGATGCCGGCCTGTTCGCATCTCTGTATGGCGGCCTTTACCTCGGGCCTGGGTGGATCCATCATCCCCGCCAGGCCGAGCAGAATAATTTCGCGTTCGGCGCTTTCCAGCGAAGCGCCGTGTTTCGACGCCACGGCCAGCAC
Source organism: Geobacter sp. (assembly GCA_016177775.1). Classification (GTDB taxonomy): domain Bacteria; phylum Desulfobacterota; class Desulfuromonadia; order Geobacterales; family Geobacteraceae; genus JACOUQ01. The sequence continues at coordinate 105,422 of JACOUQ010000013.1, read as the reverse complement.
GCGCAACCCCTTCCCGGCCATCTGGCGGGCTTTCTCCAGAACGGCTTCGCGCGCGCCGGCATCGAGGTTAGTCTCTCCCTCCGCAGTAAGCCACCTCGTGCAGGAATCGAGGATGATCTCCGGCGCCCCCTTGGAGCAGACGATCATCCCCTCCGGAGTTGCGTGGATGGTGGTCATCCGCTTGGTTTCGGAGGTAAAGGGAATTTCGTTCTCGCGGGGGAAAGTGGCGTCGAGGTCGACCTTGTTGATGCCGGCCTTGGCGGCAGCCACCACCAGTGCCCCCTCGGTGGGGTCACCCTTGACATGCCAGCGGCCATCGGGCTCGCTGTAAACGATGCGGGCGTCGGAAGCGAGAGCTGCTGCTTGCAGAAGGGTTTTCACCGCCCCAGACGGCTCGACTTCGTGACCACCGCGCAGGAACCGGCCCTGTGGCTCATAGCCCGTACCCGAGATTTCCAAAACTTCTCCGGCAACGAAAAGCTCACGCACTGTCATCTCATCTTTTGTCAGGGTGCCGGTCTTATCGGAGCAGATGACCGACGTGCTGCCGAGCGTTTCAACGGCCTGGAGCCGGCGCATGAGCGCATTGCGCCTGACCATCCTCTGCACGCCAACGGCGAGCGATATGGTAACCACGGCCGGCAACGCCTCCGGAACAACGGCAACAGCAAGCGCAATGCCGAAGATGAGCATTTCGACGAACTGCTGCCCGCGCAACAGGCCTAGGATGACGATCCCTGCCACGACTAGCAGGGCGGCCCGCGCCAGCAGGCGCCCTACCCTGTCCAGGTTTTCCTGCAAGGGGGTCTTGCCGGTTTCCACTGTTTGCAGCATCCCGGCAATCTTCCCGAACTCGGTATCCATGCCGGTGGCAACGACGATTGCCCGCCCCTTCCCACAGGTCGCGGCTGTTCCGGCATAGACCATGTTGGTGCGGTCACCCAGCGCCAATCCTGGGCTTCCGAGGGGTGCCGCATGTTTTTCTACCGTCACGGACTCGCCGGTGAGTGCCGCCTCCTCTACCTGCAGATTGACGGTCTCGATCAGCCTCCCGTCGGCGGCAATCCTGTCCCCTCCCCTCAGCAGGAGAAGATCGCCGGTCACGAGATCGCGCGCCGGGATTTCGACCTCCACATCGCCGCGCAGCACAGTCGCTGTGGGGACGGCCATCTGGCGCAGCGACTCAATGGCCCTCTCTGCGCGGTATTCCTGCACGAATCCCAGCAACACGGCAAACAGCACTATGACGGCAATGACGGCGGCTTCGACCCCATGGCCGACGAAAGCCGAGAACGCCGTAGCAACAAGGAGGATTATGATCAGAACATTCCGGAACTGCTCGAGTAGGATCGTCCAGGGAGAGACGGGATGAAAGGGCTGCAACTCGTTCGTGCCCTGTTCGGCCAGGCGATGGGCAGCCTCGGCAGTGGAGAGCCCCTGCCGGGAGGAGTTAAACATGTCCAGCACTTCGTCTGTGGTCAGCTGGTGCCAGTTCATGGATTAAGTCGGGGACTAGGGACTGGGGATCGGGGATTGGTAAAAACTGAAAGAGCATGAACAGCTTAACGATTTTGCCAGTCCCTAGTCCCCAGTCCCCGATCCCAGTTTTTTTATTCTCACCTTCACGATGGCGGTCTTCTTCACCTCGGCGCACATGAGCTCATAGCTGTTCCATACGAGCTTCTCACCCCGCTCCGGGATGCGGCCCAGTTCATGGAGTATGAGCCCGGCCAGGGTATCGTACGGCAGGTCCTCGCCCAGCTTTATATTGAGCAGGTCTTCAAGGTCATTGATGGATAGGAGCGCATCCACCAGCCAGCTCCCGTCACGCAGCTTCCGCACGGTCCGGGGCTCGCCCACGTCATGCTCATCCGTGATCTCCCCGACCAGTTCCTCGAGAAGGTCCTCGGTCGTCACGATGCCGCTGATGCTGCCATACTCGTCCACCACGAGAGCCATGTGGCCACGCTTGCGCTGCATCTCCTTGAGCAGGTCGCTCACCCGTTTCTGTTCCGGCACGTAGAACGGTGGACGGATTATGGACACGATATCGAAGCCGGGTTCGCTAACCATGCGCCCCATGAGGTCCTTCCCGTGGATGAACCCCACGATGTTCTCGATGTGCTCCCGGAATACCGGGTAGCGGCTGTACTGATGCTCAAGCACGGTTTCGATCAGTTCCTCGCGCGACTTATCAAGGTCCAGGCCGATGATGCGGGGACGCGGCACCATCACCTCCCGTACGTAAGTATGGGTGAAATCGAAGATGTTCTTGATGAACTGCTCCTCGTAGGCGCTGAACTCGCCGGCCTTATGCCCCTCGGATACGATGTGCCTGATTTCCTCGCGGGTGACGAATTCCCGTTTTGTACCCTTGATGCCGAAAAGCGCGAGAAAACCTTTGCTCGATGCGGTAAGAACGGTGACAGCCACCGTTGCCACACGCGCCATGAGAGATATCGACCGCGCGACACGTAATGCAACAATGTCCGCATACTGCAGCCCGATGGTTTTGGGGGCCAGTTCACCGACGATGAGCGTGACATAGGAAATCAGGATAACCACTATGGAAATGGCAACCGTTTCAGCGACGTGTGTGGAAAGGTTTAGCGGTAGAGCGACAAGATAGGGCTTCAAGTGCTCGACAGCGATAATACCGCCGATCGCGGAGGCAGTCGACCCAACCACCGTGACGCCGATCTGCACCAGCGCCAGGACCCGATGGGGGTCGTGCTGCAACTCCTGCAGCGCCTTTGCCCGCACATCCCCTTCGGCCACAAGTTGCGCCACCCTGCTCTTGCGGATGGAAACGATAGCAAATTCCGAGCAGGAAAAAAAGCCGTTAAGGACCACCAGCACAGCAATAATGAACAATTCCAGAAAAACAGTTTCCAAACAAGCCTCCGAAAATCGGTGAAGGGTGAAGGGTGAATGGTCACGGGAAAACCCGTTATTAAAGATTGTCCCCTTTGAAAGGTGGGTTGTCAAATGGGATTCGAGGTCAAGACTCGCTTGATTCTTTCAACCGGAGCGCGAGCTCATAAACCTCCCGGCGCGGCTTGCCGGTTTCAATGGCAACCCTCGCCACGGCATCCTTGAGGGATGTGCCTCCGCCAGCTAGATACCGTTGCAGCAGCGCTTCCACCGGAAGCGGCTCTTCCCGCGCGGGAGCGGTGGGGAGAACCAGGATCACCACCTCCCCCCTTACCTGCCTGTCTGCCAGCTCACGCTGCACGTCATCGATTCCGCCGCGGATGAACTCCTCGTGCAGCTTGGTCAGCTCCCGTGCCACCACGCACGAAGAATTGCCGAACACCTCGCGCATGTCGGCAAGGGTGGCGGCAAGTCGCTGAGGCGCCTCGTAAAAAACCACGACACGCCCTTCACCGGCAAGTTCCGCCAGCCTCTCGCGCCGCTTTCCCTGGCGGTTCGGAAGAAAACCTACAAACGTGAAGGAATCGGTGGGAAGGCCCGCGGCGGAAAGGGCCGCGATCACCGCAGAGGGGCCGGGGATCGGGACGACCGGGATACCCTCGCTAGCCGCGTCCCTGGCCAGATGATAGCCGGGGTCCGAGATGCAGGGTGTGCCGGCATCGGTAATCAGGGCCACGGAGAGCCCCTTGCGAAGCTTCTCCAGGATCACTCCCCCCTTGAAGGCCTTGTTGTGGTCGAAATAGGACGTGAGCGGACGGGAAATGCCGAAGTGGGAGAGGAGCTTGCGGCTGTGACGGGTGTCCTCGGCGGCGATCAGGTCAACTTCCCCGAGGATGCGCACGGCGCGGAAGGTGATGTCCTCCAGGTTGCCGATGGGTGTGGCGACGATGTAAAGGGTACCAGATGGCATTCTCATATTAGAAACGCGATTTTTTTGCAAGGTCAAGGCGACCAAGGGGTAAGGCGGAGGCGTACTTCAGGTACGCCGCACAACGAACCCCGCAGGCCAACGCCGAGATTGCGGAAAAGGCGCGTTTCTATTTCCCCCAATCGCGGGAGTAGCGGAAATCCCGGTCAATGGTCCGATTCGACACCTTGGCGATTACCGGCAGACGGCGTTTGAAATGGGAGTTGCGCACCTTCTGGTAAATCTTGTCGATGAACTCCGGACTGAAGCCCTTGGCAACCAGCTCTTCGCGCGTCATCCGGAGATCCACCATGTGGTAGAGGAGCTCATCCACCTCGCGGTAGGTGAAGCCGAGCTCCTGTTCGTCGGTCTGGCCGGCCCAGAGGTCGGCGGAGGGCTTTTTCTCAATGATGACCCGCGGCACGTCCAGCTCTTCGGCAAGCTGCCAAAGCTGGGTCTTGTAAATGTCGCCGATGGCATTGAGGGCGCTCGCCATGTCGCCGTGCAGGGTCCCGTATCCCAGCAGCAGTTCGGTCTTGTTGCTCGTGCCGAGCACCAGGGCGGAAAGGGCCGCCGAATGGTCATAGAGGATAGTCATCCGCTCCCGGGCCATCTTGTTGCCGCGACGCATGTTGTCGGCATCGGGGTAGAGGGCGAAGTAGGCGTCCACCATGGAGGTGATTTCGATGACTTCGTGCTCGATTCCGAGCTGCTCGGCAGCCAGGCGGGCATGGGCCTCGCTCTCCGGATTGCTGGTCTTGTACGGCATGATGCAGGCGTGGACGTTTTCCGGCCCCAGCGCCTCGGCGGCAAGGAAAGCCACCACAGCCGAGTCGATGCCGCCGGAAAGCCCCAGCACGGCCTTGGCAACACCGACCTTGCGGACCTCTTCGCGGATGAAGCCAACCAGGATTTTTCGCAGAAGCTTCGTATTGACAGTAAGCATCGACATCAGCAGTCCCTCTCCTTCTCGATCCGGCGCAGCTCCTTCATGGTGATGAAGAGGCTCTCGTCCCGCAACATCGGGGAAAAGATCCGCTCGCGGCGGAGCGCCCCCTCCTCCACTCCAGCCAGGACAAAATCCTCGTCCAGAAGCTTGCCGCGAACATTGACCTTTCCGGATGGCTCCACGTACTCCGATCCCCCCCAGAAATTCACGCCATCCTCGTACCCGACCCGGTTGCAGTAAAGGATCCGGCAATTGAGGAACATAGCGGTGGTGGAGGTAAGCCGCTGCCAGGCGGAGGTGGAACCGAGGTTTTCATCCTCCGTAACCCCCCGGCCAGGGCTGCTGGAGAGGCAAAGTATGGTGGCAGCGCCGTCCATGGCAAGGATATAGGGGGCGGACAGGTGCCACATGTCCTCGCAGATCAGCATCCCCATTCTGCCGAAGCGGGTATCAAAGGCGCGGAACCGCTCGCCGTGGGCAAAATAGCGCTGTTCGTCGAACAGCCCATAAGTGGGGAGGTAGACCTTGCGGTGGACGTGGCGGATATCCCCTGCCGAGAGGTAGAGGGCGGAGTTGTAGAACAGGTAGTCCGGCGAGGCTTCGACCATGCCGATGGCGATGTCGATATGCCGGGAAAGCTCCTTCAGCCGGGTTATTTCCGGGGCATCCAGCGAAAGAGCCACTTCCGGCACCAGGTCACGGAGGAAATAGCCGGTCAGGGCCAGTTCGGGGAATAGGACGAGGCCGGCCTTCTCATTGATGCCACGCTCGACTGCGGCCTCGATCATGCCGAGGTTGTCGGCCACGCAACCGAGCTTGGGCTTTACCTGCGCCAGGGCAACAGTGAAATCCATGGTAATCTCCGGAGTGAATTTGCGGTAAAGGTAGCACAGGAAAGGGCTCTTTGCAAATGGAAGAGAGGGGGAATCAGTACGCCAGGTCGAAGGCGTTCCGGATATGCTCGATCTCGGGGATCGCATGGTCGCGCAGAACAATGGCAACCACGTCAAAGCGGGCGGGGACGTCCTGCATCTTCTTACTGGCGAGCCAGGTCAGGGCGGCCTTGGAGTTCTGACGCTGCTTGAAGGGGGTGACCGCCAGCTGCGGCGGGCCGTAGGAGGCAGTGCGCCGGGTTTTCACCTCCACGAATACGAAGGTCTTACCATCCCTGGCCACGATATCGATCTCGCCGCACTTGCAGCGGAAGTTCCGCTCTATGATGCGAAACTTTCGCCCCTTCAGAAAAGCGACAGCGATCTCCTCCCCTAACTCCCCGAGGGTCTTGTTGTTATTGGGTTCTCCGCTTTTCACCATTCACAGTTCACCATTCACAGTTCACCACTCACCGTTTGCACATGCTCCTTGACACCCCGAAAGGTCTTCCGGTGTATAGGACATGGACCAAGGCTGGCTATCGCTTCGAGGTGCGAGGCGCAACCATACCCCTTGTGACCGCTAAAGCCGTAACCGGGATACCGGGCATCATATTCAACCATGATCCGGTCGCGGGTTACCTTGGCTATGATGGATGCAGCCGCGATGGAGATGCTTGCGGAGTCCCCCTGTTTGATGGTTCTCTGGGGTATGTTGACGGGAATGGTGCTGATGCCGTCGATGAGGAGGTAATCGGGGGGGACCACCAAATGGCCCACCGCTTCCCGCATGGCATGCAATGTAGCCTGGAGGATGTTCACCCGGTCGATCAGGTCCTGGTCCGCCACACCGACCCCCACCGCCGCGGCTTCCCCCATGATCGTATCAAAGAGCGCTTCACGCCTGGCTGCGGAGAGTTTCTTGGAATCGTCAACACCGGGGATGATCAGCCCCTCCGGAAGAATGACTGCCGCCGCCACAACAGGACCTGCCAGCGGCCCTCGCCCTGCCTCGTCCACTCCGGCGATGTTGCGGTAGCCACGGCTTCCTGCTAACTTTTCAAAAACCAGCATATCTGGTGTCTGTTCCAGGTCGAACAGGCTCACACGCGCCCTCCACTTGCAACAGAAAAAACCGGATGAAAATATACGTAGGAGCGGCCTATAGCCGCGATCGTCGCGCCGAAACGACGCTCCTACAAGCAATAAGGCATAAGACGCAAAAAAGCCCCGGTTTTGGCCGGGGCTTCTCTTTCTAGGCTACAGGAACGTATTTCTTCTCGCGGATGCGGGCCGCCTTGCCCCGCAGCTTGCGGAGATAATAGAGCTTGGCGCGACGGACGTGGCCGCGGGTCACCACCTCGATGGTCTCCAGGGTCGGGGAGTGGAGCGGGAAAACCCTTTCCACGCCGATGCCGTTGGAAATCTTGCGGACCGTGAAACACTCGCGGATCCCGCCGCTCTGGCGGCTGATCACCACACCCTGGAAAGCCTGGATACGGCTCTTGTCGCCTTCAACGATCTTCACGTGCACCTTCACCGTGTCGCCCGGCTTGAAAGGGATTACGTTCTTTTTTACCTGCTCAAGTTCGATGTTACGGATAATCGGGTTCATTGCTGCTTCCTCCTCTATGCTAAAAGACTACTTGGATTTTTTCTACTCACGACTCACTTCAATTTTCTCACAACTCACTGCCTCATCTATTGCCAAACAGCCGGTCCAGCACGATTGCAGCCGCCGAGCGGACCGACAAATGGTTGTACTCTCCGGGTCCCTTTATCGGGTCCAGGATGAAATCTGCGCGGTCAAACAACTCTTCGGTCATCCCCCAGCCGGTCCCGAACAGAAGCAGTATTGGCGCGTCCCCCTCCCGGATTACCCGTTGCAACCCGGCATACGTGATGCCATTATCACGCGCTGTCGCGCCGGTCACCACCACCTTCGGCGCAATGCCATAACGGGTGGCCATGTCCGCAACGACCGCATCCAGCGACTCGGCCACCTGCATGATATCGAGGGCGGCCTTGCGTTTCGGGTTGTATGTTGCCCCCCACCCCTCCTGCCAGTGCCTGGCGATCCGCTCGGACAGCGCCTGCTGGGACCGGACCGGTGTCACCACATAGTAGCGGTCCAGGCCAAAGGTCTTCGCTGCGCGGGCAATGTCGTGCAGATCGAGATTGGTAACCGCCGTTGCCACTACCTGCCGGTTCTTGTCGTAAACCGGATAGTGAATGAGGGCGATGCAGACCGGCGCTCCGGTTGAAGCGCTCACTGTTTCTCACCCTCGGATACCTCTTGCAGGTACTTCCGGTCCGCACCGGAAAGGTGCGCCGTTTGCAACAAGTCGGGCCGTTTCTGCAATGTGCGGAGCAGTGACTGCCGGCGACGCCAGAGGGCGATAGCCTGGTGGTCTCCCGACAGAAGCACGTCAGGCACCTGCAATCCCTGAAACTCGGGGGGGCGCGTGTAGTGCGGGTACTCAAGCAAGCCGTCGCTGAAGGAGTCCGACTCCGCAGAAGCGCCACTTCCCAGCACCCCCGGCACGAATCGGGCCACGGCGTCCACGATCGCCATTGCAGCCAAATCACCACCAGTCAGGACAAAATCGCCCAAGGATATTTCCTTGTCAACGAACAACTCGCGGACCCGCTCGTCCACCCCTTCGTAGCGGCCACAGATGATGACCAGTTCTTGCTCGCGGGCCAGCTCGCACACCAACTCATGATTGAGCGGCTTCCCCTGCGGAGTGGTGAGAATTACCCTGGCGTTTGGCCGGTCTTCCCTGACCTTGGCCAGGCATGCCGCAATCGGCTCCACCTTCATGACCATCCCGCTGCCGCCACCGTATGGGGCGTCGTCAGTGACGTGATGCCTGTCAAAGGCATGGTCGCGGATGTTGTGCAGCCTTATCTCGATCAGCTCCCTTTCAACCGCCCGCTTCAGAATGCTCTCCGTAAAAGGGCCTTCGAACATGGCGGGGAAGAGTGTCAGGATGTCGAATTTCATCAGTCCTGCAAACCTTCGGGGAGGGAAACCTTCATGATCCGCCGGTCCAGGTCCACATCAAGAACCACGTCCTCAAGGGCCGGAACGAGTATTTCCCGCTTTCCCGAGCGCACCACATAGACATCATTACTGCCGGTCGACATGATCTCTGAAAGCTCGCCCAGCGGCTCGCCTGCTTCGGACATGACCGAAAGACCAACCAGATCGAACCAGTAATATTCCCCCTCGGAGAGTTCCGGAAGCTGGCTGCGCCGAACGTATATCTCCCGCCCCACCAGGTGCTGGACCTGGTTGATGTTGTCGAACTGCCTGAGCGAGATGACGGTCTTGCTCCCATGCTGGACGGCCTTGGCCAACTCATGGGTCTCCAGGGCGCCGCCCGGCCCCTTCGTTATGAACGTACTCAGATGCAGAATGCTCTCGGGGTCGCCGGAATACGGAACAACCCGCAATTCCCCGCGAATCCCCTGTGGCTTCGTTATCTTGCCAATCAGAACCAACCCGTCGTCACGAGACATTACTCGACGATTTTCAGGACCGCTTTCTTGTTGTCCTTGGTGGCAACAGCGTTCAGCAGCGTGCGGATCGCCTTGGCGGTCCTCCCTTCCTTACCGATGATGCGCCCCATGTCTTCCTTGGCCACGGTCAGTTTGATGACGAGGGTATCCTCCTCCATCTCTTCCGTGGCCTTCACCTGGCTGGCATCGTCGACAAGCGCCTTGGCAATGGTCTCTACGAGCTGTCTCATGTCGGTGTCCTCTGCGTTCGTGGAATATCCGGCGTACCGGGTAAAAACCGGGGATTACGCAGCCTTGGAAACGAACTTCTGCCAGATGCCGGCTTTCTTGAGAAGCTGGCGGACGGTATCGGTCGGCTGAACACCCTTGTTCAACCACTCCAGGGCCTTCGTCTCTTCAAGCTTTATCATGGCAGGGTTCTGATTGGGGTCGTAACTGCCGACCTTTTCGATGAAGCGTCCGTCGCGCCTGCAGCGCTCATCCGCGATGACGATCTGATAGTAAGGCTTCTTTTTGGCGCCGCCACGTGCCAGTCTGATCTTTACAGCCATTTCTTCCTCCCGATGTTCTTACGGCTTCAAAGCCGTACATGTTTTATGAAAATACGAAATTCAATTACGGCAATGCCTCAGAAAGGGAGCATCCCCTTGCCGAGTCCACCCATCCCCCGCATCAGCCCCTTGGGGCCAAGCTTCTGCAACTGCTTCATCATCTTCTGCGCCTCGGTGAATCGCTTCAGGAGCATATTCACCTCCTGGACGGTGGTGCCGCTCCCCTTGGCGATTCGCAGCCTGCGACTGCCATTGATGACTGCGTGATCGGCCCGCTCCGACGGTGTCATGGAATCGATGATTGCCTCGACCCGCTTCAGCTCTTTCTCGGAGGGCTGTGCCCCCTGGAGCTGCTTCATGGCCTTACCCATACCGGGGATCATTCCCATGATCGACTCGATTGAGCCGAGCTTTTTGAACTGCTGCAACTGGGAGCGGAAATCCTCCAGGTCGAACTGGCTCTTTTTCAGCTTCTGCTGAAGCCTCTCGGCCTCCTTGACATCGAAGGTCGCCTGGGCCTTCTCCACCAGGGTCAGCACATCACCCATGCCGAGAATACGCGACACGAGACGGTCCGGATGAAATACCTGCAGGGCGTCCAGCTTCTCCCCCAGGCCTACGAACTTCACCAGTTTACCGGTAACGGCCCGGATCGAAAGGGCCGCGCCCCCCTTGGCATCGCCATCCAGCTTGGTCAGAACCACGCCACTGATGTCCAGGCGGTCGTTGAAACCGGAAGCGACGTTGACCGCTTCCTGGCCGGTCATGGCATCCGCCACGAACAAGATCTCGCGGGGCTCGACCGCAGCCTTGATCCGCGCCAGCTCCTCCATCAGGAAGTCATCGATCTGATGGCGGCCGGCGGTGTCGAAAATCACGGTGTCGTAGCCGTTCAGATCCGCATGGCGAAGCGCCTCACGGCAGATATCGACCGGGTCCTGGTCGGCCCTTGATTCGTACACCGGCAGGGACAGCTGGCGCCCGAGAGTCTTCAACTGCTCGATGGCAGCCGGCCGATAAACATCGGCAGGGACCAGCAGGGGATTTCTGCGCTGTCCCTTGAGCCATGAGGCCAGCTTGCCACAGGTGGTGGTCTTGCCGGCCCCCTGGAGGCCGACCATCAAGATGGAAACCGGTGGCTTGGCCGCCAGGTCTAGACTGTTGTCCTCGCCGCCACCCATGAGGGCGACCAGTTCATCATGGACGATCTTGACGACCTGCTGTCCGGGGGTCAGGCTTTGCAGCACCTGCGTGCCGACAGCCCGCTCCCTGACGCGCTCCACGAAATCCTTGACAACCTTGAAGTTGACGTCAGCCTCGAGCAGCGCCAGGCGCACTTCCCGCAGGGCTTCCTTTATATTCTCCTCGGTCAGTGTGCCTTGGCCGCGAAGCTTCTTGAATACCAGATCGAGCTTTTCTGAGAGAGCGTCAAACATTCAAAACCAGAAACTGCTTTTATTTCGAAGAGTTGCCATTACCCACCAACAGCGCCGGGCGAAACGCGCAATTCATCCATTGTCCAAAGACGTTTAATATAGTCGACGAAAAGTGTGTTTGTCAATCACAAAATCCGGCCTATCAAACCCTGTGGTATTCACCGGCGCGCTTGACGTAAATCTCTTCCGGCGCCAACCCGGCTTTGACCAGGTGGCCTTCGACGGCTTGCCGGTCCGCATCGGCATACCGGATGGCCAGCCCGCAGTCGGCGCGCAATGCGCGCGGCGCCGGAATCAGGAGGATTGGCAAGCGCTGCTCCTTCAAGAGCTTCTCAGCCTTCATCACCCGGTGCACTGAATTGAAAATGGCCACATAATCGCCGTCTTTAACCATGTACACCTCAACGCGTTAGTTTACCAAGTTTTGCACAGCAATATTAAGTTTGCAAGTGTGAAAGCCGATTGACAATTCCTGCGCAAATTCATTACTATGCTGTCCATGCATCCTGCCATACTCCTTCTGGGAGTCATTATCTTCGCCTTTGCCGTCAACATCCCCCTCGGCTACCTGCGGCAGAATTACGAGAAATTCTCGTTCGGCTGGTACTTCTATGTCCACATCTCCATCCCCGTCATCATCTACCTGCGGGTCAAGGCCGGCTTCAGCTGGCACTACATCCCCCTGACCCTGGCAGGGGCGTTCGCCGGCCAGTTCCTGGGAGGGCGCATCAATAAGCGGCGCTCGCGGTATGACTGACCGACAGAGAAAAGCAGCACCTCCTTCCACCGTCACAGACATCCTTGTGTCAGTCTTCCAGGGAAAACCGCTGGGGCGCCGCCTCAAGGAGGCACGTATCTGGCAGGTCTGGGACCATGCAGTGGGGAAGCAGATATCGTCACATGCCCGGCCGGTCAAGTTCAACGACGGCGTACTCACGGTGGCAGTCACCAGCGCCCCCTGGATGCAGCAGTTGACCTTCCTGAAGGACACCATGCGGGAAAAGCTGAACAACGCGCTGGGGGAACCGCTGGTAACTGGGATATACCTGAAGGCGGGACGCGCGGAACCAGCCATCAAGCTGCCAGCACCGACCACCGAACGAAAGGCAAGACTTTCACAGGATAAGGAAAAATGGATTGCTGCCGAGATCGCTTCGCTGAACGATCAGGAATTGCGTGACGCCTTGGGGGCCGTTATGCGAAAAGCCTTGGCGGAGGCGGAATAAAAAAGGCTGAAGGCCGAAGACTGAAGCCTCAGGCTTTTGTTCTATAACTTAAAGTCTTCAGCCTACAGTCTTCACCCTGCTTCACACCTTCACCCCCCACATCTCAACAGTCCCGCCCCGCTTCAAAAACGCCTCCAGGATAGCCAGCCCGAGCGAAACCGGCGCATACAACGGCAGCAGGAACAAGGTCAGAAGGTAATCCCTCATCCGCGCGGCGGCCAACTCCCGTTGCCGCAACTCGGGACGCTTCAACAGGTTGTATAGGAAATTCTCCCGGATACCCGAGCAATTGAGCATTGTCTGCAACCAGCCGAAAGGGTTATGCTCCAGATCGAACCGTTTAGTCCTCACGATACGAAACCCCTCCGCCTGAAGCAGTCCCACCAGCCCCTGCTCGGAGAATTGAAAGAGGTGACAGGGGACATCGAGGTGGAACCATTTCCCCCTGCCGAACTGCGCCTGCATGCTGGCGATGTTGGGTACCGCCACCACGATCAGGCCGTCGGCCTTCAGTAGCCTGCGGCACCCTCGCAGCATTGCCACCGGATCATGGATATGCTCAAGCACGTGATTTATGGTAATCACGTCGAAGCTTCCGTCGGGCCAGGAAAGATCAGTCGCAACCGGCACCCCGTAAGGCTCGCGGGCATGAGAGGCGGTTTCCTCACTGAACTCCACCCCGGCCACATCCCAGCCGGCATCGCGCATGCCTGCCAGGAATGAGCCCCTGCCGCAGCCGATGTCCAGAAGCTTTCCAGGCCGACGCATTCGGACGATGCGGTTCTTTCTCCCGAGCATGAAGCGGTTGATGCCGTATTCGATCCAGCGGTTGAAGCGCCGGCCCTCACTTCCCCGGTATGTGCCGGTCGCATAGAATGAAGCAAGGGTTCCCGATGAAGGGAACGGGTCCGCAAACCCGTTGTGACACTCGGTGCAGAATATAACCTGATAGAATGCCCCGCCACGTTCGACCCCGGTGGCAAATACAATCGTCTTCTCCTTATTGCAAAAAACACATTTCATTGACTGTCCGGCTGGTTATTCACTTGGGCAAGCGGTAAAACGCCGCGACATATGGAGTTTGTTCAGAACGATAAACTCCGGCTAGCAAAGTATTGGGAACCATTTGTGCAAGTGCGTTGTCATCGATTTGTTCGTCGATCAGCTCTACTACCATAAAATCAACGCCATGGGCTTTTCCATATGTCAGCACTTCCGGCAACGGAGCAACCGGAAATGCCGTCCAGAAGCCGTCCAGGAAATAAATGATCTTGCTCCATTGAGCCATGTAATTCTGCCCGGGGCCGAATCTCCTGGCGCCCCATTCGCCGGCTTTCCGTGCCTCCTCGGCAAGGCTCCGCCGTGCGGCAAGCTCGGCGCTCGGCGGCGGCGGGAGGGCTTGCTCGGAAAAGGGAATTGGATGGACAGCTAAAAAGAACCGGGCCGAAATCAGAAGGGTTGCAAGCACGACAAGAAAGGCCCCAACGCCCTTCGCACGATCTGTGGAGACTTTCCCGGCCAGGAGTTCTCCTCCCCTCACAAATCCCATTGCTGCCAGTATGGTGACTATCGGAAAGTATGGGATCAGATATTTCCACCATCCCTCGGTAAAAACCGGCAAAATAAGGAGAATGAGAAGTGGGGCAAGGAGAATTCCCCTCTTCTCCGCCGCCATCTTCCCCCATGACGTAAACAGCGCCAGAATGGCGGCAAAGGCGAAATAGACCGGGTAAAGCTGGGGATACCTCTCCATGCCGCTGTTGTTGGGAATTCGTCCCGGGATCTCCATTGCCAGATTGTGTAGATAAACTGAAAAGCTCTTCCGCGGATGGGACATAAGATAGGCGGCCAAGTCACCGATCCCCGACGGTTCCTGCCAGCGGAGCTTTGTTCCATCGGGCGTCAGCCCCCACAATTCCTCGTTGTTGATCTCCCCCTTGTCATTATCATGATAGATCCGGCTCTTCATCCAGATCAGGACATACGTTGACTTGGGACTGATCACCCAAGCGCCGTAGTGCCGCTTCAGAAAGACGAGATAAGGAGAGGCCGTCAGCATGAATGCAAGAGTTGCCAAAAGACAGTATTTGAAGGCAGCGGAGCGATAAAAGCCTCGCCCTTGAGCCACAATGACGCATAAAAAAATAAGCGCCATAACGATGAACCCCTCGGAACGGGCCATCCAGGCAAGGGCAAATGCTATTCCAGAGGCAATGGCAAAGACATAGCCCCCCCTGATTATGGTTAACATGAATAGAAGGATGGAGAACGTGAGGAAAAAGGTGTAAGTTATTTCCCCTTCGGGCGAAAAGGCTATGAAAAGGAGATGTGGAGACAGTGCGGTAAATATTGAAGCAACAAGGGCGGTTTTTTGATCGAAGAGACTTATGGCCAGATAGTAGACAGCAATGACGAGCAGAAAAAACATGAGGGGGGACACGATAGAGACAACCCGCAACAAGTCGCCAATGCCTGTAACATATGAGACCCCGGCTATCAAGATGGAGTGGAGGGGAGGAGCCCACAGAGCCTGCCACCCCAACCCCTTCCCCATCAGAATGTTCCGCGCGATCTGTAGATAGGTAACGCCGTCCGCCGAGATCCCCGGCATCTGGTACTGGCCTGCGATGACCGCCAAAGCAATCAGGACCGGAAAAAAAACCATTGCCCGCTTACGCGGTGATGCAGTCATGTCATAATTATTGGCCATGCTACATCTTCCTGAAAAACGGGAATGAAGAAATCCCCCATTTCTGCATGCGAAATTGAAATGCTGTCTTCAGAACTCCAAGCCCGTAAATCACACTGCGTCGGAAATTGATAGACGATGCTTCCTCAAAATACTTGGTCGGGCATGATATTTCACCCAACCGGTAACCGAACCAGACCATCTGTACAATCATCTGGTTGTCAAATACGAAATCGTCAGAATTGGCCTCCAGCGGGAGATTTTCCAGGACCTCCCGGGAAAAGGCACGATAACCTGTATGATACTCGGAGAACTTCTCTCCGAGGAGGATGTTTTCTACAAGAGTAAGGCAGCGATTGAAAATGTACTTGTATAGAGGCATCCCCCCCTTGAGAGCACCGGTGCCAAGAATGCGAGAGGCGAGCACCGCATCGAATTCCCCATATGCGATCATGGCGGCCATAGCCGCAATCAGCTTCGGGGTGTATTGGTAGTCGGGGTGGACCATAACAACGATGTCCGCTCCCAACCCTAATGCCGTACTGTAGCATGTCTTCTGGTTGCCACCGTAGCCACGGTTCTGGCGATGAACCACGGTCCTGATACCGAGCTTGCGAGCGATTTCGGCCGTCTCATCGCGGCTTGCATCGTCCACCAGGACCACATCGTCCACTACCTCGCGTGGAATCTCGTTGAAGGTCATTTCCAGGGTATTCGCAGCATTATAAGCTGGAAGGACAACCACAATTTTTTTGTTGTTAAGCATCTTCAACCTTTTCAGATCATAATTTAAATATTTCTAAACCTGTAAATAGTCATGCCGCCCAATACAGCCTCGGGATAATAATATCGGGCCAGGATATCTGAAAGCTCGGCGTAGCCAAGCCAGCGCTCCCGGCCTCCCTGCACGACAATGTACTTCGGGCTCCTTTGAAGAAGTGAAATCACCATCTCCGTAAGAGCTTCTTCCGGATTGCGTGATAAGGTAATCATAGAATGGGTGCAAAAGCGGTTTGGAGGTCGTCGCCCGGAAAGGAAATATATCTCCGGCTCCCAACCCCACTGGAAAATATAATCGGAGGGTGAAGTTCTGGCTTCAACATATCTGGCGACCTTGGCGGCATTCACAAAAACGTCACTTTTGAACTTGTTTATTGAAACTTCTTCGGGAGTATATATCAGAAAATACTTATAATCTATTTTGATCGTATAAAAGAATGCTGCCAGAATTACAGGTATTACTACCCATAATACAGCACCCTTTAAGTCCCATATCTTGGCCATGCCTATCCCTGCAAGAACTGACAGGGAAGGTATCATCGGAATAAAGTAATGAGGCCAGAACTTACCTGGCATAGAAACCCCTACAAACGATGAAACTACCAGCAAGACAAGGAAAACATTTTTGTAATTTCGATCCCGCAGAAGCAGCCAGATCGAGGTTGGAAGAGCCAAGAGCCACAACAATGCATGTTCGGATGAAACCTGCAATCCTCTACTCGTCAATCTGCTGATGAATACCATTGGATTGGTTTGGCTGTACGCTTTGTTAAAAGTGACATTCCAGTAAACGAAATCTTCCCATGCTCCATGATAAAAGAAATAGGCGCAAAGCAAAGAAAGAAGGAATATTGAAGGCAGCAAAAAAAACAGCATATCAACAAAAGCTCTGCCAACACTTTTTTCAGTCGCCCGTATAAAAAACAGAAAACCAAGAATTAGTAAAAACAATGGCAGGGCTACGGTTTTTACAACCAAGGCCAGGGCAGCAGCAATACCGCTCCCGACCAGGTATGGCAACTTTCTGTTGTCTGTCCACAGCAGAAACAGGTAAGCGCCCACCACAAGAGGAAGCACCATGAAAACTTCCGTATTGCCGCCACTCCCCTCTACCAGCGGCCCACTGGAAAATATCCCGAAAAAAAATGCAGCCCAAAGCCCGGCTTTCTCACTGCAACAATAGCGAGTGAGGCGATACACAAAAAAAACCGTGAACATCGTGTAAAAGGCAGCAAATAGTCTTACAGACTCTGGCGACTTCCCCAAAAATGCGGCAATGAACGCATAAATATAGAAAATACCCGGCGGTTTCTGTTCTATGGCATCTTTGTAGGGAACAGCCCCCCTTAATATCTCCTGCCCCAGATAGCCATACCAGCCTTCGTCTCGGTCCAGTGGAACGTGGATAAATGTCATCCTGAGCGCAAATGAGAACGCTAAGATCATCAACAATATGATCAATTCCCGTTTCTGTCTAATTAATTGTACAGCGGAATTCATACGAGCATACCCCCCAAATCACCACGATAAAAACGTCTGTCCAGCAGAGAGATCATCTGCCTTATTTTTGTTTGAAAGATCTTGCAAGAACCGATAATGCAAGAACATCCTCAGTCAGTTGTGGCCACATTGGCAGACTGAGGATTTGAGACGCCAATTTTTCAGCGACCGGAAAGCTCCCCGCGGAATACTTGAGCTCAGCGTAAGCCTTCTGGAGATGGGGGGGGGTCGGATAATGAATCAGGGTGCCGACCCCATGCCTTGTCAACATGGCTTGGAAGGCGTCTCTATCAGCGTGTCTGACTGCAAAAAGGTGCCAGCAGGGTTCAGCCCAGGCCGGAACCTTTGGCAGAATCAGTTCAGGAAATGAAACAGTCAGGTTTTTTAGATACCAAGCCGCCAGTTTTCGACGTTTTTCATTCCAATCATCAAGATAACGGAGTTTAACACGCAGGAAAGCCGCCTGTAACTCGTCGAGGCGGCTGTTGAACCCCGTGGTTTCATTAACGTACTTTTCGCGAGAACCATAATTGCGCAGGCAGCGGATTTTGTACGCAAGCTCCGGATCATTGGTGGTCACCGCTCCGCCATCACCAAAAGCTCCCAGATTTTTCCCTGGGTAAAAGCTGAATCCTGCGGCATCTCCAAGGGAACCGGCAAGCTTTCCCTTATAGGATGCCCCATGAGCCTGGGCTGCATCTTCAAGCACCTTCAGGCCGTGGCGGCAGGCAATTCCGCATATCGGATCCATTTCCGCCGTCTGTCCATAAAGATGAACCGGGAGGATCGCTTTCGTGCGCTTGGTTATCGAGGCTTCAATCAACGCCGGATTGATATTGCAGGTATCCTCATAAGGCTCTACAGGTACTGGAATTGCCCCGACATGAGTAACCGCCAGCCAGGTCGCTATATAGGTGTTGGACGGAACGATAACCTCGTCGCCGGGGCCTACACCCCAGGCACGCAGAACAAGCGTCAGGGCCTCCAGCCCATTTGCCACGCCGACACAGTGCCTCACTCCGCAATAAGCGGCAAACTCAGCTTCGAAGGCTTCAAGTTCGGCCCCCATAATATACCAACCGGAGGTCAGCACTCGATAATAAGCAGCGTCAAGTTCACCTTTTAATTCTACATAGGCAGATTTCAGGTCCATAAATGGTATGTTACAATTCATCTTAAAATCCCGTTTGTTATTTCGAACCTACTTACATTCGCAATTAAACCGGCCTTGACATCACCCAGCTGAAATTTTCCTTTAATTTTAAAAAAAATCTTTCAAAGAAGTAATAAGAGAAAATGGCCATCAAAATGGTAATAGACAGGGAAATGCTAAAATGCAACAACCATATATTAAAAGAGTCATAAAAGTTAAACAGCATCATAACCCTATCCGCACATTTAATCCCAAGCAAATGATAAACGTAAAGGCCATAAGTCAATTTTCCCAGCCAAACTAAAATTTTATTCGATAGGAAAATATTGACAACACCTTCCCTGTCGGAAACACAGGCATCCACGATAACAAGAAAACCGATTGCCAATAGAAGATACTGCCATACAACGTGTATACTTTGACTGTGAATATTTTTTGTTAATACTATTACAATAAGACAAAGAAGACCAATCGCAATTTTAATCAAATGCCCACGACATTTCACGCAATCAGTATCCCTGTAGAAAGCAAGAAATACACCTAGTATCAAGGGATCAAGTCGAGTTAAAGTATTGGTCCAGATCATTGGATGGGCAGAATTTGAAACAAAATAGAATCGCATGAAAATGGACAAAAGCAAAAGAACAAACAGAGTAATGTATGTATATTTTATTTCATACCTTAATAATAACAACAGGATAAAGGGCCAGAATATGTAAAACTGCTCCTCGATTCCTACAGTCCATAAATGTGCAATGACAGAAACATTCGGCATCCCGTGGTAAGCTGCGGAAAAATTGCCGAGAAAAACAAGATGTGACAATAGATATTTATCTACCATATCCCGATATTCGACCGAATGAATTCCGGGAACGTAAAATTCTCCCAAGTTTGGCAACACTGCAAATATAAGAAATAACATAAGGAAATAAAGTGGCCATATCCTGAGGATTCTTCTTACATAAAATTTAGGAAGGGAAATATGATTATTATTTACATATTCAAACATTAACAGCTTTGTTATCAAAAAAGCACTCAATACTAAAAATAAATCTACACCTATCCAACCAAAATAATGGAGGAAAGAAAACACCTGTGACAAAACCGGATTATCTTTGAAATAAACATTGGCGGGTCTGAGGTGATGAAGAAAAACCAGCAAAAACGCGAAAAAACGCAACCCGTCCAGTTGAGGAATATAAAATCTCACCCTGCCGCCCTAAATATATGAAAATGTGATGCAGTGTTCACCATCATGAACTCATTTGGGCCATGGTTTGCAAATTCAATCAGCGCCTCGATCTTGTCACTTCAGCAAGAAAATCATCGTAATCCCTGATGTAATCCATTGCATCGTATACATCCGAAGCCAGCACCAGCAGAACAGCATCACCAGTGTATTTGTACTGCGTCGCCCAGACCATGGGAGGTATGTAAAGACCGGTTCCGGGACTATCCAGCACGATCTCCTCACGATGGTGGCCATCATCTGCAACCACGGCGCAGCTTCCCTTCACACAGACGAGAAACTGCTCCAGCTGTTTGTGGGCATGCTCGCCGCGCACTTCTTTGCTCGGAACATCAAAAACAAGGAAATAGCGTTTCGGAACAAACGGCAGATGCCGGTCGTATTCCCCAAAGGAAAGGTTCCCCCGCAAATCGGCTACAATTGGAAGCTGACAAACGCGAACCCCTTTAACTTGCAGTTGGCCGGGTTCTGGGACAATCCTGGTTACAGGCTCTGCCTCTCGCCGCCGGCGGTCGGAAGTCGAAACATAGCCGGTAATACGTGCCGGATTTCCTGTAACAATGGCGTTTGGCGGGACATCTTTGGTGACAACCGCCCCAGCCCCCACCATTGCGTTCATGCCGATTGTGATGCCGGGAAGAATCGTCGAGTTGGCGCCGATGGAAGCCCCCCTACGAACGACGGTCCTCGAAAAGGATTCCGGATACTGCTTGCTTCTGGGCATAGGATCGTTCGTGAATGTAGCGTTGGGTCCGACAAACACGTCATCCTCGAGAGTAACCCCATCCCACACTTGAACACCACACTTGATAGTGATCCGGTTGCCTAAAACCACGTCGTTTTCAATAAAGACATGGTCGCAGATGTTGCAATCCGCGCCGATCTGCGCGCCGGGAAGAACATGGGCAAATGCCCATATCCGGCTCCCCTTCCCGATTTTCTCCGACTCTACTATCGCGTGGGTGTGCTTGAAATAGTCCATTACATCATTCCTCCCGAAGGATTGTCACTTTGGCCAAACACCGCATCGATCACATAGGATGGACGCTTGCGACTCTCATCCAGCGTCCGCCAGAGATACTCACCAAGCACCCCCAGCATGGTCATCTGGATTCCCGCCGTGAAGGCCAGAAGTATCATCAGTGGGGTCCAGCCCTTAACCTCGATCTTTGAAAACCACCAGGCATAAAAGACGAAACCACCATACAGGAAAGCACTTGCCGCAACCAGCAAACCGATCGCCGACAGAAGCCTGATCGGCACATAAGAAAATGCGACAAAAGAATCGATGAACAGCTTTATCTTTTTCCCCAAAGTCCAGCGGGACTTTCCCTTCGCCCTGCTCCTGCGGACATAAGGCAGCATCACGTGGCCATGGCCGAGCCAAAAAATGAGCGACATGATGTTGGTATTTTTTTCATGAATGCGATTCACTTCGTCCACGACCTGCCTGTCAATCAGCAGAAAGTCGAAACCGCCACTGGGATAGCCAGGGATGGCAAAACGCCGCAACAAGGCATAATATGAATTGGAAAAAAACTTTTGCATCCGCGATTCGTCACGATCACTGCGCACCGCAAAGACTACTTTGATCCCTTTCTCCCAATGGGCGACCATGTCCAGGAAGAGCTCCGGCGGGTCTTGCAGGTCGGCGGAAATCATCCCCACGCAATCGCCCCCTGCCACCGTGAATCCTGCTTGTATGGCGCACATCGAACCGAAATTGCGGGTAAGTTTCACTACCTTAAGCTTTTCAGGGTACTTCCGCTGGAAATCAAGAAGTACCTCCAATGATCGATCCCCGGAACCGTCATCCACGAAAACCAGTTCGAGCCGATACCCGGGAAGTTTCTCTTCCAAATCAAGAAGCTGAGGTATTGTGTCGGGCAGATTGAGTTCGTTGAAGTAGACCGGAACGACGATGGAAAAGACTTGCATAGGAATGTCACCGAACCCTATGAATGAAAATGCATAGGTTACACGCTACAAACGGTAATAGATATAGTCTAACAAGCCGCCTCTTTTTGCAGTGATTTCCTGCACGTTGAAGTGATTTCGCAATAACTGTTCATAAGCGGTGAACGTTCTGACGAACTTCCCCCGATCCAACCGTCGCAATAGATACCCAGGGAAGTTTCCCCGAGGAGGGAATATCGCATCCATAACTATCACCCGGCCTGGACCAGCCACGCGCAGAGCTTCCTGCAGACTTGCCACGACTGCATCGTCAGGCAGATGATGATACAGGCCGACGCTGAAACAATAAGAGAAATGCCCCGACGAAAAAGATAGCTTCGTTGCGTCACCGGCAATGAATGTCACTCCGGGGCGCCCGTATTTTGAAGTTGCAGAGTGAATATAACATTCATCCTTATCCAGTCCCGTATAGGTTGCCTGTTTGAAAAGAACGGAATAATCACCTATTCCGCAACCTATATCCAGAATATCCACCCCCGTCTTGTCGGGCAGGTCTCTGCACAATGAAGACTTCACTTGATGATGCAAAGATCTGGCAATGGAATTCTGGACAAAAGCATATAAGCGAGGAAAACCCATCAAGTGATTAATGACGCCCATAAAAATTATCTCCTGGTTTACACATTCATCAGCAGCAGAGGGAAAAGCTATGCTTTGCTCATGATTGCATTAGAAATTTAATTTTTCAAGCAAAAGCGGGACTGTCGGCTTTATGGAAACAACGCCCCTCATAAATTTTCTCCATCTCCTGACTGTATCCGCATCCTTCCCCGTAGACGAAAAGCGGTGGCAATACCTTTAGTTCTCCCTTGCGCCCCTTGACAAATTCGATCAGAAACATCTTTGCAACGGCCCCCGATTTTCCGTGAACCAGACGGAGGCGGATGGGCGACAGGTTTAGAGCACAAGCTTCTGACATGAACTCCGGAAGCCGTTCAGCCAGATAGATAAAGCATATTCTCCCCGCGGGTCCTGCCAGGTACTTTGCCATCGAAAGAAAGTCGGCAAGTGTTGCGGTCGATTCATGACGGCAAAGGTCCCTTCCCGCCCTGGGGCTTACCCTGCCGGTTGCCTGACTGCGAAACGGTGGATTGGCAAGAACAAGGTCGAAGGAAGAGACGGGGAAGAGCTTTTTCAGCGACATTATATCCGCATGTAGAATGGATATTCTGTCGCCAAGCGCGTTTAACGAAACATTGCGGCTGGCAAACTCAGTCATCTCCTCTTGTTTCTCCACCCCAACGATGCAGGCGCCATCCGCCTTTCTGGCCAAGACAAGGGGGATGACACCGGAACCTGTCCCAAGGTCAACAGCCCGCTCACCAGGGTTGATTGCGGCAAAATCACACAACAGAAGAGGGTCGACAGAGAAGCGGTAACCATGCTTAGGCTGGATTACGCGAAGATCAAAGCCCCGCAGTTCATCTATAGTCTCCTCACCCCTCACTCTTTGCGCCTCGCGCCTCGCCTTGTCAGATATTCCCGCCCTAGCAGAATGAGAAAAATGGCGAAAGATGAGAGGGTCAGATACTTGCCGACCTTGAATGCGATCGGGTCGAAAACGAACTCCACCTCATGGCGTCCCGGCGTGAGATAGACACCCCTAAGGATATAGTTGACCGGCTGAATGGGGACAGGGTTGCCGTCCACGACTGCCTTCCATCCCTTGTAGTACTTCTCTGCCAGCACAAGAAGCGAATTCGTGGTTACATCAGCCGATAAAACGACATGCTCACCCTCATAATGGGTGACTCTCGCAACACCTGGGGGATTAGGCGCCCCTCTGTCCGGCGGCTGCATGGCAATCGGCGGCATCGACTCGACCACCGCCATGGAACGGGGATCGAATGACGGGTTATTGAGAATTCCCAGAATCGCGCCGGGATCACTCTGGACCAGAACTGACGCGACCAGCCAAGCTTTCGGCAACACCGCGCGGTTCTCCAGCACTATTTCCGAACCTTCCGGCGATTGGTAAACAGGCCGGAATTTATCCCCGAGCGCCACTTTGTCCTGTTCGTACTGGTCCTTTGGCAACACCAGATACTTTACGTTCAGCATATCCGGGACGACGGAAGTGAATGAAAAACTGTCCAGAGCATCCTGCCAGCGTTTCAACTGCACAGGATGAGACGTGAACATGACCGGGATCTTCTCCATGGCGTACTGGAGAGGGTCAGTATTCAACGGCATAACCCGGTAGTCCTTGGAGTCTTTCAACAGGAACTCCATCACCGGCGTCCTGACCCCTTTCGATTTTTCCGGGACATCCACCAGGAACATAAATTTGGCATTCACCCTTCCTACATCGGCAAGAAACAGAACCAGCAGCACGATGGGGAAGATTCGGGGAGAAAGGCGATTCTTCCAGAAGGCAGCAAAAACCGCGGCGAACAATGCGGCAACACCAACGGCAATTCCGGTTTCGACGAGTATGTTGTCCCAGCGCTGCCGGACCAACTCCGGACCCTGCTCGTAGCGGGTCGGCTGGGCGAGGATGTCGACGAAGCTGTTGATCCAGTATGATTCTCCGACCTTCAGAATCCCGAGCAGCACAAGCAGCAGAAGCGGCAGCACCATAAGGCCGAGCACGTATCTCCTGAACGCCCGTGTCCCGCGAACGGTTTCATCCCTTAGAACATCGACGCCACGGGCGGCAAGTATGCCGAGTCCCAGGACAGGGATGAACATCATCATCTTCGGCACCCGGAAGCGGTTGATCCCCGGAAAGTAATCGAAGAGCAACTGGTAAAACGGCGTGTACTTTCCGATGGAGAAGAGTATACCGCCGGCAATCGCGCCGGCCGCGAGCCATGTGTATCTGTCCCGGCGGAAGATGAGGGGAAGGGGGACGAGAAGCCATGGGAGAAGCCCCATGTAGTCGGTGGTCTGGGTGAAATGCATCCTCCCCCAGTAATAGGAGGAGATATTGGCAGGATTCTCCCCTGCCTCCTGGCGGGAAAACCCGAAAAAACCGGGGATAACGAATGTGGCTAATTCCTCCGGCGGCAGGGACCAGGACATGGCCTCATCGATCTGCAAGCCCCCTCTACCCTCATTAGCGCCACTGCTGGCGCCGCGCGTGGTGGCCACCGACCAGCTGGCCAGGGGGAGAAGGGAAATTGCCACTGTCGAGAGGAAAAAAATGACCGTAACCAGGTTCATGCCCAAGAGTTTGAGAAAACCGAACTTTTGACTGCTCCGTTCACGCAGGAGGATACCGACAGAACGCGCCACCCCATACACACCGATCCCCAGGCAAGTATAATAGGCTATCTGCCAATGCCCGTGAAAGAACTGGAAAGCCAGTACCACTGCCGTTGTGACAAAATAGACTAACCGCCGGGACTGAAAGCCCTTTTCAAAGAAAAAGAAAGCCCACGGCGCAATGGAAATAGTGGCGATCTTCAATACATGTCCAGCATTGATAAGCGAGGCGTTCTCCGGCGCAACGGCAAAGATCAGTCCCGCCAGCATTGAACCGAGGCGGCCGATTCCGATGGCCCGGCAATACATGAAGGCACCGCCACCTCCGAGAAAGAGGTGGAATACTATGAACCATGCCACACTGGCCGGAGCAGGAATAAAATGAAAAAGCAGCGCCTTGTGGATGAGGAACTGCTGGGCGACCCACCCTCCCTCGGTGGTTTCCCCGCTGTTCTCGAACATGTTCCAGTCAGCCTTCAGGTTGAATCGGAACAGGTCCGTCAAGGAGGCGTTCGGCATATCCTTCACCGTCCAGTAAAGCTCGTTGATAATGTCCGGAGCCCTGATTATCTTGTCGGTGAACAGTATTTTGGAGAAAAAAAGGATCAGCAGCGCCAGGAGGGCAATGAGGTAGAGGGCACTTTTTCTGCGGTCGGTCATGTCATTCTCCCATTAAAAACAAACAGACGCCGTCGGACAAGACGGCAAGCATGAAAACAATTTATTGTTTCGTATTTGCGGTAATAAAACAAGTCGATTTTTCATGCGGTTTAACGTTTTTCCGGTTGGCGCCTCACGGTTTTCGATGACAACTGCCGGCTACAACCTGCTCATATACCTGGAGCGTCTCCCGTGCCGCCGCATCCCAGGAAAAAGACGCGGCGCGAGCCAATCCTTTCTCGCGCATAACATCCGCCGATGCCGGATCGGCAAGCACCCGCCCGATTGCTTCCACAACTTTTGCCGTGTCTGTCGGGGGGACGGCAATCCCAGCATCCCCAATCACCTCGGGGATGGCAGAGGTATCGGAGGTTATAACCGGCACCCCGCACGCCATCGCTTCCAGAGGCGGACGGCCGAAACCTTCCAGAAGCGAGAGGTACACGAATAGCCTCGCACCGTCGTAAATGAAAGGGAGTTCTTCGTCAGGCACGAAGCCGGTGAAGATGATATCGTTTTCGAGGCCGAGTTCCCGCACCCTGCTGAAGAGCCCCTCATAGAGCCACCCCTTGCGTCCCACGATGACAAGCTTTTCGGGAACGCCCCCCTGTTTCTTCAGTAACGCATATGCCTCGATGAGAGTCATCAGGTTCTTGCGCGGCTGGATGGTCCCCACATAGAGGAGATAGCCCCACGGCAACCCGTACCTGGCCCGGATCCGTCCCCCCTCCACAGGGTCCCGCGGGGCTGCCATCGCCGGATCGTAACTCTGCATTACCACGGCGATCCGGTCGGCCGAAACGCCGTATTCCCGCATAATCTCCTCCCGCGCCCACTGGGAGATCGTTATCACGAAATCGCTCCGCCTTGCAGCATAGGGGATATGTAGCCGCCAGTATAGGTGCGCCGCAAATTTCTCCAGTTCCGGATGCTTGACAGGGATCAGGTCATGGAGCGTGACAACCACAGGGCAGGGCGCCCAGACAGGTATGGCGCTCTTGGGACAATGGAGAAGGTCGACCTTTTCCCTGCGGCAAGCAAGCGGGAGGAGGAGATGCTCTCTGAAAAGGCGCGCCAACGGGTTTTTGCCTGGAAGTACGATCTCCCTGGCCATTGGAAACCTCCCCATATGGGAAGGGTCGTTGTAGAAAACAACGTACTCGTTTTCATGGTCAATCCGAAAGAGCGCGTCCAGCAGGCCTAGCAGATAGGTCCGGGGCCCCCCCTGGGTAGAAATGGTTGATGCATCGATGGCAATTTTCATGGCAAGATCACTGAACCTTCACGTAAGCAATCCCGTCATTCGGGGCCTCAATCAGGGGCATGCCGGTGAAGGATTCGACAAAGGCCCTGGACAGAGAGCCTTTGTACGACAATGGCGGATGAACTACTATGTACCGAATCCTGTATTTTCTGATGAAACGGCCACTCACTTCTGACAGGGATCTGCCGGCCGCCCGTGCGGAATCGATTTCCCTAGGGTTTGCGGTTCTTTTCTCCGCGCCGATGACTATATAATTTTCGTATGTGCTCCAATCCTTGATCGTATCGAGAATAACATCGTCAAATTCCAGCGAATAATCCTGCGTTCGACTCATAAACCCGCTGAAGACCCTCTTTCCGTGAATGCTCTGATAGTAGAGATTCCGGCCTGGGCAGGCTGAGCCGTTTCGAGTGAATCCATCCCAGCGGGAAAGGGGGATCTCGAGAATGGCATAGTCATCTTTGTCCTGGGTAATGGCCTCATACAACGCAGGCGGTTTGCCTGCAACAGGGTAGTCAATCGTGCCGGGCAGAAACTCGAGAAGTACTACCCCAGCAAGGATGATGACAGCCCGGTTTCTCCAGGGGCCGTCCCCCATTTTCTGCCTGATGCGCATCAACCCGTAGCCGGCAAGAAGAGCGATCCCCAGCATGGTGAGGGGCTGAAACCGGTATGGGGTCCTGATATTTCCAAGAACAGGCCAATCAGCAGTAAATGAATACGGCAGCTGGATTATCCCGTTTTCCCATTGCCATTTCCCCATCACGTGCAAAGTCGGGCCTAGGGACAGAACAAAGACGATCACGGTCACAAGAAAGATCCACCTTACTGCTGTCCGCTGCCAGAATGCCGTTACGCCGACCGCTGCCAGCAACATCGGTGTAAAGCCTAGGAACACCAGATCACGGGAAAAGGGTGTGATGTTTTCGAAAAGTCCTCCCCAGAGGGGGTGGTATGTAGGGGGCAAGACAAATGCCAGCAGATCGGCAGAGAATTGGTTCGCTCCACCGTGGTCGAAGTGGCCTACTTTCAATGTCTCGGGGCTGTGGAGCACGAAGTCGGCAAACGCATACAGGTATGGGCTGGAAAAGGCCAGAGCCGTGCCACCGGCGACCAAAAGGATGAGAGCGAGCCTGCGGCGGTTATCCGCCCACCCTGCCCGGTTTTCACCGGCTTCCCGCCTGGCCATGACCACCAGAAGCGGCGCAAGCAACAGAACCAAGGCAACCATGATGGCCTGCATCTGGTCGGCATACAAAACCAGCGCCAGCGAAGCGCCTGCTGCCACTGCCCATCCAAAGCCGAGTCGGTCGAACGCACGTTTGAGCAACCAGAAAGAAAGTGGCAGCCATTGCAACGAGGAAAGAATCATCACGATAGGAACGTTGGCAAAATGGTAGGGCGCAAAGGCAAAGATAAGGCCGCTGACAATTGCCCCTTCCTTTGATCCGGTCAGCTCATAGGCAAGAAGGAATGTAAAATAACCCGACAGCACGTAACCCAAAAAGTGCGCAGTCATGATCGCAGGGTGGATGCCGGCCAGGAGAGATACAGGAAGCGTAAGAAGGAACCCGGCAAAAGACGCGCCGCCGTAAAAAGCCAGATTGGCCCCTTGCGGGTAATAGAAATAGTCCGAGTAAAAGGGGTTCCTGAACGATAGCAATGCTTTTCTGAACCACCAGAAACCGTGATAATTGCCGTATCCGTCCCCGGCCGGCACCCCCTTTGTGGCCGGAATGATATAGACACAAGCCAGAAGCACAAATAGAAGGAGTATCTTCGTCTGTTCACGCCATGACAAATGGCGCACACTATCACAGTTCATTTTCCCGTCCTCTCAGGAATGATCCATGCTGAATATTTTCACCGAAAAAATTACGATCGTTCCGGCAGAACAACCGTCACGTTGCTTCCCAGCGGCCGCCACTGTTCCGGGTCATTGGCCGTGGACCAGAAAACGACGGTCTTTGCGCCGGCCGTAGCCGCAAGATGGGCGGCCAGCGAATCGAGGGCGTACACTGCCGCTGACCGACTGAACAGCAGAAACAGCTGCGCCACGGTCACTTCGCCCATGAGACACACCAATTTGCGCCCGCATCGTGCCGCGATTGCGTCGAACAGGTAACGCTCGTCGGCCGTGCCGGTCACGACCACGCCGCATGAGGGGTCCACCCCATCGATGACCTCAGTCCAGGCATCTACGGAGCGGAGCTTGCGCGGGTCGCCGCTGCCGGGGTGGATAACGACGAACATATTCAGGCCATGCTCGGCTGCCAGATTCTCGACCCGTGCTTCATCGGCAGCCGTGGGATACAGCCCGTAACGCAGATCAGCCACGGATGCCCGGATGCCCAAGGGCTGAAGAACCTCCAGATAATGCTCCACCTCGTGGCGCCCCTCTTCCCACGGCACGACCGAATCCAGGAGCGGGCCGCACCCTCCGGTGGCATGGCCGATAATGTGACGGCAGCCGCCGAGCCGGGCCAGCAGGATCAGGTCACCGCCGGCATCGCGGAAATTGAGGCAGAGATCGTAGCGCTCCCGCCGAAGCTTCTTCAACGCCTGCCGCAGCGTCCGATGAAAATCTCTCATCTTGCCGGCGAACGACGCCTTTCCGCGGTTGTAGGCCGGATGGTCGAGCACGATCTTCTCCCGCACCAGCGGATTGTTCTCCAGCACCGCCAAACTCCAGGAACCGCAGAGAACATCCACGGCCGCATACGGAAACCGCTCCTTCAGCAACGGGAGGACCGCTGTCAGCATCAGCATGTCCCCCAGGTGGTCCGGCTTCATGAGCAGGATTTTTTCAATC
Source organism: Geobacter sp. (assembly GCA_016177775.1). Lineage (GTDB taxonomy): Bacteria > Desulfobacterota > Desulfuromonadia > Geobacterales > Geobacteraceae > JACOUQ01. Next base: position 75,731 of record JACOUQ010000013.1, on the reverse strand, counting down.
CTGCCAGGGCGGGGGCGCGGCCTTGTTCCGGTAATAGAAAGCAAGGCATCCATCACCCGGCAAAACAGGATCACTCGCCGGTCTTTGAAGCGGTAGCCACTATGCAGAACAACCCGTTCAGGCATCGTTCCCCTTTCGTGCCGTTTCCGACGCCCTGCGCAACACCGACAGCGTTGCCCGGGCACACTGTTCCCAATCGAACCTCGCTGCCTGGCAAGGACCAGCTCTGCGTAACTCCATTCCGAGTCCAACATCGTTCCGAAGCTGCTGCATCGCTCCCCGGATCTCATCCACGCTTTCCGGGTCCACCAGTATCGCGGCATCGCCAGCCACCTCGGGCATGGATGACACGTTGGAAGTGATCACCGGGCAGCCGCACGCCATGGCCTCGGCAACCGGAAAGCCGAACCCCTCGTACAGTGAGGGGAAGAGAAAGGCTGTCGCCCCCCCATACAGCAAAGGAAGGTCGCCGTCGGGAACAAACCCGCACAGGACCACCTTTTCCCGCAAGCCGAACTCGTCGATCCAGCTGCCGAGCAGCGGGTCGGTCGGGGCCTTTTTCCCCACAATCACGAGCTTCGCGGCAGCGTCAAGCCCTGCGAGCGCCTCCAGCGCCCGGCGCAGGTTCTTGCGCCACTCCGAATCTCCCACGTACAGAAAATACTCTCCCACGATGCCGTACCTCCCCAGGATCTTCCGCCGCGCAATTTCGTCGGCTGCCCGGGAAACATTGAACAGGGCATGGTCGATGCCCGGATGTATGACCTCAATCCTGGCGGGCTCTATGCCGAACAAACCGACCAGGTCATTCCTGGTCGCCTCGGAGATGGCAATGATCCTGCGGCTCTCCTTCAGCTTGGCGAAATTGGTTCGCCAACCGATGCGGACCGGCAGGGGCTGGGCAGCCATCGCCTCGAGAAAGACAAAGGGGATCAGGTCGTAGGCCATGGAAACGACCTCCATTCCCCGCATCGGCCGCATATAGCTATTGAAATCGGTGGCAAGGAAAACCTCCGCTCCGCTCCTCCGCACAAGACCCGGCAGGAGCAGATGGTCCGCGATCCAGTTGAAGCGGTTCGGGCGGTCGATCCTGAACGTCTCGATGCGCCGTTCCTTCCTGAACAGACGACGCAACTCCTTGCCCCGCAAAGTAACAAGGGTCACATCGTCCTCAACCGCCAGCCCCCCCATATGCTCCAGTAGGTTCCGCAGCAGCACCCCCACGCCCCTTACCCTGTGGGCATTCTGCAACGGCCTGGCGTCAATACAGATGTTCATTAAGTCACCCTCTCGTTCTGTCCACAAGCCTGCGGCGCGCAAGCGAGTAAGCAAGCCGCAGGTAACGGATAGCGAAGAACAGGATCACCGGCCGGCAGGGGCAGTAATCGCGGTACAGCTTCCAGTTTGCCTTGAGATAAAACGGGGAGCGGAAGCTGGAGAGCATCCGCCCCAAACGCTCCTCGTTAAGGGCAGCCGTCCCGCTCGATACGGCGGTCCGATTGTACACGACGCTGCGCGGTTCCACGAGAAGCCGCCAGCCATGACGCTTCGCCCGGAGTGAGAACTCCGCGTCCCCCTGGTACTGTGGGCAGTTCTCTCGGTCGAACAAACCGATCTCGGCAAATACAGCCGCCGGGATCAGGGTGGAGCTGCCATGCAGCCAGTCACAATCGCTTGTCCGGTCGAAATCGAGCCGGTCGCGGCGGCTGTTCCGGTCCCGGATCTCACCCAGATACCAGTTGATCACCCCCCCGAATGAGAAGACGAAGTCCCGGTCACTGTAATCGTACATTTTGGAGGTAACGAGGCTTCTGGGGTAGCTCTGGGCGGTTTCCACCAAGGGCTCCAGAAAGCCGGGCTCCACCACGTTGTCGTTGTTGATGGTTAGGACGAACTCCGCCCCCCTTTCCAGCGCCTCGTTGACCCCCAGGTTTGTGGCCCCGGACCACCAGAGGTTCCCGTTCCCAGCAAGGATCGTAACCTCGGGGAAACGGGCGGCAACAGCATCGGCCGTGCCGTCGGTGGAACCGTCGTCCACCAGCACGATCCCGAGGTCCGGATAGGTGGTGGAGCGCATCGATTCCAGGAACGCCAGGGTCTCCTCCCGCCCGTTGTGCACCGGAATCACGGAAATGACTTTTGGCATTCCCGTGTCCCGTCTCACATGTCCCGTCTCACTTGTTGTAAAGCGCCAGCTCACTATCGACCATCTCGCGGATGATGGCGGAGAGAGACCTTGTTCTTGTCCAGCCGAGGCGTTCCTCTATCTTGCTGGGATTCCCGCAGAGCCTTATTTGTTCAGCAGGGCGGAAGAACTTCGGGTCCACCTTCACGTGTCCTTCGTAGTCGAGGCCGAGACAGGAGAAGGCGGTAGCCACGAACTCCCTGACGCTGTGGGTTTCGCCGGAAGCGACCACGTAATCGTCCGGCCGGTCCGCCTGGAGCATGAGCCACATGGCCCTCACATAGTCGGGGGCATACCCCCAGTCGCGCAGCGCATCCAGATTGCCCAGGGACACCTCCTGCTGGAGTCCGAGCTTGATCCGCACCGCCGACGAGACAATCTTGCGGGTCACGAACTCATAGCCGCGGCGAGGGGACTCGTGGTTGTAAAGGATCCCGCTGCACGCGAACATGCTGTACTGCTGCCGGTAGTTCTTCACCAGGTGATACCCGGCAACCTTGGATATGCCGTATATGGAGCGGGGATTAAAAGGGGTAGCCTCGTCCTGCGGTTCCTGTTCCACGTTTCCGAACATCTCGCTCGTGCCGGCGAAGTAGAAGCGGCATGCCGGTGCGAACTCCTTGATGGCGGCCAGGAGATAATGGGTGCTGTTCACGTTGTTGTTCAGGATCGAGATCTCGTCCTCGAAGGAATAGCTGACGAAGCTGGAGGAGGCGAGGTGATAGCATTCGTCCGGCATGATGTCCCTGACCGTCTTGATCAGCGACAGGACGTTGTCCAGCGATGCCACGTGCAGCTTCAGCCGATCCAGCAGGTGACTGACGTTTTTCAGCTTGTGCTCCGTGTCCTCGATGGCGATCCGCCGAACGATGCCATGGACCTCGTATCCCTTTTCCAGGAGGAGCTCGGCGAGGTAGGAGCCGTCCTGCCCGGCGATGCCGGTTATGAGCGCTTTCTTTGTCGTGGCTTGTCCTGTTGGAGCAATCATCTTTTCAAGTCCTTGACTGTTATTCGGAACAATCCATAGGCATATTCTGGCGTCTTCTGCGATCTCGACAGCTTTGGTTAAACCGACTTCTTGGTAACCTTGAACACAAGATGCCTGATTTTGGTGACGGTTTTTGGTCCCAGAACCTTTTTTACCAACTTTTTCCATTGCCAGTGGTACAGAACGAAGGCGACCAGCACAGCTGCTCCGTTCATGATCTTCGGGTCTCTTTTTTCGACAATATAATAGAAGCGCAGCAAGGGAGCGGCGACCAAAAACCTTGGTACGCACCCGAACCTGAAGGCCGTGACTCTCCCCCCCATCAGAAGCAAAAGCAGGTGAAAGAATTTATGGCTGAGATTTTCCCTGATGATGATATTGAAGCCGACCCGCGGGTCAGAATGCTTGACTCGCATAGCGACATCAATGCCGGATGCCATCGCCTTTTCATGAAGCACCGTTCCGGGATAGAAGGCGAGATTGTTGTTGTAAATCACGTACGGCTGAGGAAGCGATTTTATGAATTCTATGGTATTAATCAGATCGTCTGCCTCTTCAAAAGGATTCATCCCTATGAAGTCGTAGCAAATGTTCAGCGCTGAATACTCATGCAGCGAGTGGGCGATCTCCAGGGTCTTCTTGTTGGCAATCTTTCTGTCATAAACATCATAGTTCACCCGTTCGCTGCCGCTCTGAATCCCCATGATGAGCTTGGTCATCCCTACTCCCACCAGCAGATCCAGTTTTTCCTTCTTGTAGGTCCATGGAGATATGAGAACCTGGAAGGGTAACGCGACCTCGTTTTTGTAACGTTCTGTGAATATTCTGATTTCGTCGAGGCTTTTTGCAAAGAATGTATCATCTTCTATCCAGAAGCTTTTGACCTCTGGATACTCTTTTCTTACGGCCTTAAGGTTCTCTATCAGATAATCCGTCGTGTAGTGAACGACCTTGCTTCGCCAGGGGAATTCATGCTTGATTTTCCTGCTGCAGCAATAGGTGCAATGATGGGGACAGCCCCGTGAGCCGAGCACCACGAAATCATCGATGCTCATGTGCAGGGGAATTGGGCGCGCGGGGACCAGCCCCCCTGCTTCGAGCACATAAAGACGGGTTATGTCGTAATCCGGAAACGGGTAATCGTTAAGATCCTTCGACAAAGGGACCGGGGTGTTCCTGATTATGGCGCCATCCCTGTTTAGCCACAGGCCGGGAATATCGTCTATGGGCTCATAATTCTCAAGCCGTCGGGCAAGCTCAACAATGAGATCCTCTCCCTCGCCGTGGCAAACCAGCGGGAACGAGCGGATCGCGCTCTCGGGATCGAGCGACGCATGGATGCCGCCGATTATGACAGGCGCGGCAATCCGTCCCGCTAGATTGTCCTTAACTTCAACGGCCTTGTTCATGCCATGGGTCATGCAGGATATTGCAACCAATCCGGCATCCCGGCATAGCAACAGGAGATCGTCCCAGGCAAAATTGAGGTAATTCTCATCAGAAGTTGACATAAGCACGATTGATGTTTCAAAACCGTGACTCAACAGGCAGGCCGAAAGCGTTTTCACCCCCATGCCGACCCTGTTTTCGTCGGTTGATATCAGAACAACCTTCATCTTACGATCTCCATGATGCACCCTAAAACCCGTCCCAGCCTCGCTCGGTCAAGGATCAGTTTTTCAATTGCAAATACTGGTCGAAAACCTCATCAACTTCCACATTCCTGATGCAACTCATCGGCATGCATCCCCTCGGCAGATAGCAGGGAGAACAATCAGCAACGCAAGTCACCACCCGTATCTGTTCGCCATAAGGTCTCCACTGGGAGATATTGTTGACACCGTTAAAGATTACCACGGCCTTTTTGTCGAAGGCCGCAGCCAGATGCCCGGCCACAGTGTCCACACTGATCAGAATGCCGGCATGGCGGATGACGTCGACAAACTGTGGCCAGTTGAGCTTACCGCACAGATTGACGCAATTAGTAACACCTTCGCTTACCCGTTGAATTTCTGCGTCTTCTTTCTGGCTGCTTCCGGTGAAGACCACCGTGTTGCCTTCTTCCACCAGCCTTATTACCAGCTGCCTCCATTTTTCAGCAAGCCAGTTCTTGCTCTCCGCACCGGACCCCATGTGCACCACGAGGTATTTTCCCCCTACCGGCGCGTCAGCGGCGCTTTCGCAGTAATTCTGCGGCAAGTCATAATGCAGCAGGGCCTTGTGGCGTTCGTCGCTTGCCCCCAGGAATCTTAACAGATCGAAATGGTTTTCAGCAATGTGCCGGTTGTCGGTGACCCAATCCAGGGGATGCGTGAGCAGGGAACCGTACCCCCCACTTGTATAACCGACCCGGACAGGGATGCCTGCCTGCCAGAGCAACGGTATGGTGTTTGCGAAATACGGCAGCAATTCGACAGCAACGTCATAACCGACCGCCTTGATCTCCGCCAAAGCCTTGCGGCGCTGGTTTGCGTACCTGCGGAACTTCTCGATCCGCGATACGGGAGACCTGTTGAGCTTGGGATGATCCAGCGTATGAATCCACGATATGTGCGGATGTCCCTCGATGACGCATTTCGACCAGCTGCCGACAAGAAATCCCAGCCTGGCATCCGGGAAGAGATTTTTCAGTACGGGGATCACCGAGGTAGCTATGACCACGTCACCCAGGTGGGCAATGTCGCAAATGAGTATTTTCCTGGGGATACCGATTGCGGCATCAGGCCTGATCCTTATCAGCAGGCTCAGGATGCCGTCTATAGCCCTGACGACATAATATCGCTTGCCCGGCACAAGATATTTTTTTGTATTATCCTGCATAATGGCTATCCGACGCTGCTGTCGTCGCCTGCCCGACTTTCATCCTGGCGCGCCTCGACAAATGCCGTGACCGTCTCGCGGGTTGGCGGAATCTCCACGTATTTCTCGATTTTTTCCGTACTGATGTGGTAGGTGACCCGCGGGCTCCCATCGTTCACCGTCACCGGATGTCCCACCTTGTCAATGACCGAGGCAAGCTTGATCAGACCTTTGCCGCACAGATTGAGTGTTTCGTTGGTCACTCCCTGCCCAATTAGCTGCCAGACAATATCCGCCGCTCTGTCGGTATGGATGAACTGCAACTCGCTCTCGGGGTCGAGCCAGAGAGGTCCGCCACTGAGTATGTCGAAGATGGCATTTTTTTTCATGCCTGGTCCCACAAAACCGCCGCACCTGAAAATTAGATGGTTGTCGGCCTCGTAGCGGACAAACTGCTCGGCAACGTACTTGTGAAACCCGTACCGGCTCAGCCTCTTCGACTCAATGGCGGCATCTTCCCGATTTCGTGCTGGATCGGCAACATCCGGATACACGTCGCATGACGAGCACAGAATGTACTTGCCGTATCTGAAATCATGCAACGAAGCACAAACTGTCCTGATCGACGCGTCGAAGTCGGTCAGCGGCTCTTTGTCCGAGAGGAATTTCTTCGAATTGCCGTTGGCGTTGATAAAAATGTCGCAGGTCCGCCCCACAAAACTTTGATAATTCTGCCGATCGATGATTGCGTACGGAATGCCGCTCCGCCGGCAAAGTCTCACGAAGGCGCTGCCTACGAAGCCGTTTCCACCCATGATGAAGATCATTGCCGCCCCCGGCTATAAACGTATTCCATCGGTTCTCTCCGCATAATGAGCGGCGAACCAGGCGATTGTCTTTCGCAACCCCTCCCGCAGCTGGGTAGGGCAGGAAAGTCCCAGGCTATTCAGCTTCTCCACCGAGAATATCTTCACCATCTGACCATCCGGCTTGGTCGTATCCCAGCGGATCTCGCCCGCAAAGCCGGTGAGCTCCTTTATGATGTCCGCCAACTCCCTGATGGAGGTCGTCGTCCCCGAAGAGATATTGACCGGCTCGCTGGAATCGTACTCCTCGATGAAGTACGGGAAAAGCGCCGCCACATCACCGGCATAGACGAAGTCCCGCACCGGGGTCCCGCTTCCCCACATGGTGATCTCCGACAGGCCGTTCAACCCAGCCTCGTAATAGCGGCGAATCATAGCCGGAACCACGTGGGACTCGTTTTCCCGGAAGTTGTCGAACTCGCCGTACATGTTGCCCGGTATAACCACCACCGAATTCAGGCCATGCTGCTTGCGATAGGAGGCGCTAGCCACGATCCCGGTTTTTTTGGCAACGGAATACCCTGCGCTTTCGGGTTGCGGATAACCGTCCCACATCTGGCTCTCGTCAATGGGCGAAGTCGCCCGGGCGGGGTAGGAGCACCCCCCCATGGGGTAGATCATCTTCTTCACCCCGAACTCCGCCGCGAAGTGGAACCCGTAGGTGGTCAGGAGGATGTTGCGGTTGAAGAAATCGGCGGGGTAGTCACGGTTCGCGCCGATCCCCCCCGAATAGGCGGCGAGGTGCACCAGCACCTCTGGCTTAAGTTCCCGGAACATCTGCTGGTGCCGGACCGGGTCCATCAAATCATAGTCCTTGCTGGAGAGGCCAATCACGCGGTCCTTCCCGTAGCGATTTTCCAGTATAGGCATCAAGTGCCGGCCGAGGAAACCCGTAGCGCCGGTTACGACAATCCGTGAATAGCCATGTTTTTTCTGGTTCACCATCCGCTTCCTCTTTTCTGAATATGAAATTCCCTTTATCTATGGTTTTTGCGAACGCATTGCCAGGAGCATATCGACATAGGTCCGGGGACTGTGGAACTCGTTCCATCCCTCTTGGGCATGCCGCGCCCGCGCCTCGATGGCGGGCCTGTCCTCCAGATACTCTTCTATTGCCGAGGCGAGCCCTGCCGGAGTGTAATCGGCAAAGACCACGCCGGCGGCGGATTTTCGCAGTTGCTGCGCCATCCAGGTGCCGTCCGTCACGATAACCGGCCTGCCGAGGGCCAGGGCCTCGCAAAAAATCCCGGATGTCCTGCCGTAATACGGCCCCGGCTCGTACGGTATCAGCACCGCGTCGGCCCCCGCGATCATTGCATAGTACTCGTCCGTGTCCAGTACCCTGTCGACCACGAGCACGTCGGGACCGAAGCCGTCCAGCTGCTCCCTCACCTTTTTCATGGCTTCGGGGCAGTCCGCTTTGAGCGGCGACTGGATCACGAATTTCACCCGGCTCTTGCCGAGCACCGCGCCGATTGCCGCCGGCAAGAGATGGAACCCCTTCTCCTCGCGGACCACGCCTATGTATACGATGGTCGGGATCGACCCGGCGCCGGCGCTGGCATCGCCACTGTTGCCGATGGTGCAGAGCCTGGGCATATGCGGGATCGGCAGGACGGTTACCGGCTTGCCTGAAAGCTCCTGGTACTCCTGTGCCAGAACGTCGCTGTCCGTGGTCAGCACGACCCGCTTGTCATCAAGCAGGCCGGAAAAGAGCCTGAATACGAAACGGTAAAAGTAGCTGTGCTTGGTGAGACGGCGCTGTGGGACAAACTCGATGTTGGTGAACCTGAGGATAAGAACCATCAGCGGGCGCCTGGCAACGGGAAGCAGCAGATACCAGGCAAAGATGCCGAGCAATTGGAAGTGGGTAAGTGTCGGGAACAGCAGTATATCGTCGGAAGCGAGGGAGTGCTTATCCACCTGCCGCAACGCCCGGAAATAGTAGAAATTGTTTACCACAAACTGCAAGATGGGATTTTTGCTCCGAACCATGGGCGAATTGTAGTTCGCCCTGGGAAAAAGCGGGATCGCCCGGAGCGTGTCCACAATCTCCCGCTCGGTGCCGATATTGCTGTAGACCCGCGCTTCATGGCCCCGCGCCACCCACTCGTCATAGACCGACTTGGCATACTCGAATTCGTGGCCACTCTTGCTGGTAAGCGTACTCTCGATAATGTGGAGTTTCATGCATGCGCCTTTTCAATTTACTCCGGGATGTAGTAACGGAAACTGGGCTTCCCCAAGCTGTCGAGGGGTTTCCTCGCAACCAGGAACGACCTCCAGCCCAGGGCCTCCCAGCAGCAGTTCTGCAACGACCTAGCATCTCTTTTGAGTAAAGCTTTTATGAGAAAATACGGGAAAAGCCACCGCACTTTCCTTGGCCCATAAAGGCGACCTGCTTTCAGCGGGTCGCATGAGTAGTATTTGCTCAGTCGGTAAAAAGCCTGCGGGGTCCAAGGACGCGACAAGTGTGTAGGATCGTCGAAAAAGGAAAGTGAGCAGAATTTTTCATGTTCAAAAGGCATGCCCGGCAATAGCAGCGAAAACTCCGATGGAGCTTCAACATATAAGAGGCCGCCCGGCTTGCAGACCCTGACACACTCACCGAAAAACTCAACAGGGCTGGAGATATGTTCAATTACATGACTGACCACCACAAGCTCAAACATGTCATCTTCAAACGGTATCGGTTGGCGGTTGAGGTCGGCCGCTTTGAAAACGAAATTCTCGGGAACGGGGCCGGCCGGTTCACAGTAGTCTACACCATGATGACGGAGCCCGGTTAGCCCGATATCGTTAGCCAACGCATATTGCCTGAAGCCGAAGGAACCTACATCTAATACTCTGGCGCTCTTCCTCAACTCCTTATAACATGAAATCAATGGATTTATCATGTAAATCAACGGCTCCTTTGTCATCACAACGCATAGCCTTCAATCAAGATATTATTCAAATGAATTCTTAGTTGCCAGCAAATGATGCAGTCCCGATCTCCCAAAAATGTCGAGTTTATATTTGACCTGATATCCCAATGTTACAAGTTTTTCTGAAATAGATTGCACATTGCGGTGAGCACCAGCATCGTGCACTTCGAAGGTTATATTTCTGATATTCCTGGAGTTGTCGCCAGTCAATTGATCTATTATGTCGTACTCTCCGCCTTCACAATCTATTTTAATCAACTCAACAGTAAAATCAGAGTATTTCTTCAAGATCGAGTCGAATCTGACAGAATTTACCCGGAAACTTGCCTCACCATCGGAAGAATTTCCACCATCGTTCTTTATTCTGCACGATACGCTTTCATCAGGGTTCATGGACATTTCTACCTCTCCATCTACAGTACCCACAGCAGAATCGAATATCTCGATATTATTGACGTTGTTGATGTCTATATTACGCTTGAACATTTCACAATTATTCTTAGACGGCTCGTAACTCAATATCTTTCCACTGCACAATTTCGACATCAAGATCGAAAAAACTCCGATATTAGCCCCTATATCAATAATAATTGAATTATTGCCGGTCAATGCAACGTCTTTTAATTGATAACAATCATAATCAAATATTTCCGCGATTGTTTCATAAAGAGGTGTTTTATAATCAGCTTCTATTTTAATGATTTCATCGCCATACTGCGCCTCTATGAATTGCTTTAGCACTGACGGCGCCGGATAAAATTTATACCCGGGAGGAGCTTTTAACTTACGAATCAGTTTCCGTCTCAGCCTGTCTTTAAATTCCGACCATGTTTGTATTATCATAATTACTGTTTGTTCCTTTTCAGGTTAACTGTTTATTAGTAAATCAAATTGTTACATGTTTTTTATAAACATAATAACAAGCAGGAATTTGATACAGTATCATTATCGCACTGAAACCGGCAATCATTCCAGTTAATCCAAAAAATTTGCCTAATACGTAATTTGAAATAATGCTAAGAACAGCGCATGTTACACTTATTACAATAAATGGCTCTTTTTTTTGAAACCTAACTGCTTGGGTCTGCACGGCAGTGATCTGAAGCAGTGTCAGGGTGGCAAGAAAAAGGCCCGTAGAGTAAACATCGGAAAATCTGTCTGCTTGCGGCATTTTCAAATAGCGCATCAAGATTATCGTTACTATCGCCATGACAGATAGTATGCCGCAAACGACGGAACTCCTAAGATATGTCTTTTTCACAAGGTCACGGAGACTTTTAAAATCCCTTCTTGCAGAAAAAATACCCATCTGTGGAGCTGCAGCATAATTCCATGACTGAGAAAAAGTATTAACATTATTGTATATCTGCAACGTTGCGCCCATCTTGCCGGCAGCCACCGCGCCATGAAATTGAAAGATGAAAGGAACGAACGTCTGATACATGATAAAACCACACATCCAACTAGTGCCGATCCGCCACTGCTGGGGCCAGAACTCGCGGCGCCAGGAAAAGTCCACGGCGCCATAGCTGAGCCGCATAAGCTGGAAGAACGGGCGGCAGGCCGGGACGACCAGCAAGCATCCGACCAGCAGCTGCATCCCGTTGGTGACCGCCAGGGTGTAGAGCTTCCCGCCGGAATAGATCGACAACCAGCCCGCCGAGGAAGACAGGATGGTCGCAAGGAGGTTGATCTTCTGGCTCCTGGCCACCTGGTTGCTCCCCTCCAGCACCCCGCGCAGCGGAAGGAGCAGAAACGACAGGGAAACCGTGGCGCACAGGAGCCACCACGGCGCGATGTAGTCAATGCCGGTCTTGTGCTGGCCCAGGAAGAAATGTCCGAAAATTCCCACTGTCACGAAAAAGATGAGCGACATGCCGGCATACCACCTGAGGGCCAGCCGCAGGAGCGAGCCGAGCCGGCCGGCCGCCAGTTCGTCTCCTTCCACATCGCCGGTGGAGGCAAACCGCAGATGCGCCCACTCGTGACTGACGAACTGAAGCATCACCGTGCCGAACCCCAGTTCCAGGATATTCTGGAGAAAGAGGAGGCTGGCGAAGGTATAGTAAAGCCCCTGCACCTCCTTGGAGAAAAAGGTGGTGATGAGATAGAGGGTCAGCGGGAAGGAGATGAAACCCCAGGCCCTGCTCAGGATGGTGAAACCGACCGCCCGGTCGATGCCGAGGGCCTTCTTTCCCTTCCTGTACCACTCTCCTATGCTCCATCTCTCCCGGGGCTGCTCAGACATTGGTGAAGCTGTTCGGATTGATGATCCGATATCCCTTGAGGAGCTCCTGGATGCCGCTGTCCAGCGTGTGGTCCGGCCTCCACCCGAGGGACTCGATCTTCTCGTTGCTCACCAGGTAGTCCCGCTTGTCCGGGTCTTCCCCTATGGCGGCGGCATGAATATACAGCTCCGGAACATACTCCTTGATCTTTTCGCACAGCTCCCGCTTGGTCAGGTTCGCCGTGCTGAGCCCCACGTTGTATGGCTCCCCCTTCATCCGGTCATGGTTCTCCAGAGCGAACATGAATGCCTTGGCCACGTCCCTGACATGGATATAGTTTCTGCGGAAGTGCTCCTCGAACAGGATGATGCACTTGTCGCGAAAGGCCCGGTAGGTAAAATCGTTCACCAGGAGGTCCATCCGCATCCGCGGGCTCATGCCGAAAACCGTTGCCAGGCGAACAGTGACCGCGCTCCCCTTGTCTAGCCAGGCCTGCTCGACCTCGACCTTGTCCCTGCCGTACTCGGATATCGGCCGCAGCGGAGACTCTTCGGTGCAGAAATTGTCCTTCTCGCCGATGCCGTAGCCGCTGTTGGTGGTGGGAAAAACGACCTTCTGCGAGGTCGAGGCCAGCTTGACGATGGCCTTCTGGGCGGTGTTGTTCACCAGCCTTGTCAGCGGCGGATTGACCTTGCACGCCGGAGCACCCACAATGGCCGCCAGGGGGAGGATCACGTCGAATTTGGGAATAAGGGAGGCAATCAGCGCCTCGTCGCAGATATCGCCCTTGACGAACGTGAAGCCTGGGTTGGCGCAACAGTCGAGCAACGAGACCTGCCGGTACATGAAGGAATCGAGGACCGTGACCTCATACCCTTTCTGCAGCAAGGCCGGCACAAGGATCGAGCCGATATAGCCGGCACCGCCGGTCACCAGAATTTTTTCCGCACTCATTCGCACTCCTCCTTCAGATAGCTCTGGGCCGCCGCATAGGTCTCCGGTAGCCCGATATCGATGAATCTGCCGTGTGTTACGAACCCGTACACCCCTTGGTCGAGAAAGAGCGGGAACAGGTCATTTTCCAGCGAGACGACCCGGTGCTCTGCCACGCCGTCGAACAGCTCCCGCCGGAACAGGTAGATCCCGGCGTTGATGAGCCCGCCGCGGCCCGCGGATACCTTTTCTGCAAAGGATATGATCCTGCCGTCCGCGGCAAGGACGACACTTCCGTACCTCCCGGCATCGGCCACCTCCCGCAGCACAACCGTCATGGCCGCGCCGTGCTTCTCATGGAACTTAACGAGCGCCTGCAGGTCGACATCGACGAATGAGTCACCGTTCAAAGCCAGGATCAGATGGCTTTCCGTCTTTTGCAGCGCCAGCCGGATCGCGCCGCCGGTGCCGAGCAGCTCCCGCTCCTCGGAAAAATCGATAGGAAAGCCGAACTCCGGCCTGTTGCCGTACGCGGAGATCACCTTCTCCCCCAGGTGGCCCACGGCGAGAACCACCTTGCCAACGCAGCCGCTCCGGTCGAGCATGGTGAGAAGAATGTCGAGAAACGGCCTGCCATTCACCGGCGCCAGCGGCTTGGGAACATCGGAAACCACATCGCGCAGCCTTGTCCCAAGACCACCTGCCAGAATTATTGCATCAACCTTTTCCATAGGTTCCCGATTCCCTAATTGGTCAGATAGATAATCTTCGACCCTTCGCTCTCGAAGCGAAAACTGACCTCCAGGAGGCCGTCGAGCGCCTTTCTGACCGCTCCCTTTTTGTCTTCCGGAACGAGCATGAAGAGAAATCCGCCGCCGCCTGCCCCTCCGAGCTTGCCGCCGTAGGCACCGGCTTGGCGGGCCTTGGCGTAGATATCATCGATGAAATCGGTCGTGATCTTGGTCGAAAGGCGCTTCTTGAGGGTCCACCCTTCGTGGAGAAGCTCACCAAGAGAGCGCACCATATCGGCCGGCTCTTGTTCCGAGATGACCTGCTCCGCATCGTAGACCATCCCGTGCATCCGCTCGAGATAATCGTCAAGAGTGCACGTAAGCGTGTTCTCGATCTGCTCCTTCGCTATCTCGCTCGCCAGGCGGCTCAGGCCGGTGTAAAAGACCAGCAGCGAATCATTGAAATAATCGTACTTCTCCTTCGTGATCACCACCGGACGGACCGTGATCCCTTCCTTGCGGAACTCGATGATGTTGAGGCCGCCAAACGCGGCATGCATCTGGTCCTGACAGCCGACATTCTCCCTGATCAGCTGCTGTTCGATGTGGATTGCCTCCTCGGCGAGCCGCTGCTTGGAAATGACCTTCCCTTCCAGGGCGTACAAGGCATTCAGGAAACCGACCGTGAAGGAGGATGAAGAACCGAGCCCCGTGCGCGCCGGCAGATCCGCAAAGATATGGATGTCCAGATTCCCGTTAACATGCTTGTACTTGAGGGTCTCCCGGACGCTTGGATGAACGATTTCGCTCACATCGTTGACCAGCTCGGCCCTGGAGTAACCGACCCGGATCTTGTACTCGAAGAACTCGCTCAGCCGGTTGACGCTGACGTAGGTATACTTGTCGATGGTGGTCCCGAGCACCGCACCGCCATGGCGCTCGAAATATTCACGGTAATCTGTCCCACCGCCAAAAAAGCTCAATCTAACGGGTGTTCTCGATATGATCACGTCAACGTCTCCTTTGCGTGTCTCAATCCTGGCGGCTCACAGCCTTCAGATACCACTCGTACGTCATCCTCAATCCCTCCTCCAGTCCTGTCCTGTGGCACCAGCCTAGGGAGTGGAGCCGCGATACGTCGCAGAGCTTCCGCGGCGTTCCATCCGGCTTGCTTGCATCGAACACCAGCTCCCCCTCGAAGCCGACCACCTCTTTGATCAGAAGCGCCAGGTCGCGGATGGTGACTTCCTCGCCGGTGCCTATGTTTATTAAGGCGGGTGAGGAGTGAGGGGTGAGGAGTGAGGAGTAAACATCTTCAGGAAGTTTCATCAGGAAGAGGGAGGCGTCGGCCAGGTCGTCCACGTGGAGGAACTCGCGGCAGGGAGTGCCAGTGCCCCAGATGACGACTTTGTCGTCACTCCTCACCCCTCTCTCCTCACTCCTCACCTTCTGTTCATGAAACTTGCGCAGCAGCGCAGGCAGGACGTGGGAGGTCGTGAGGTCGAAATTATCGTTCGGGCCATAGAGATTGGTCGGCATAGCGGCCAGGAATTTCGTGCCGTACTGGCGGTTGTAGGAGCGGCACATCTCTATTCCGGCGATCTTGGCAATCGCATAGGGGGAATTGGTCGGCTCCAGCGGCCCGGTCAGGAGGTACTCCTCCTTCATCGGCTGGGGCGCCAGCTTCGGATATATGCAGGTGCTCCCCAGGAAGAGGAGGCGCTTCACCCCGGTGAGATACGCTTTATGGATGATGTTGTTCTGGATCTGGAGGTTGTCGTAGATAAACTCGGCCGGGTAGGTGCTGTTGGCGACGATCCCGCCGACCTTGGCGGCGGCCAGGAATACGTAGTCGGGCTTTTCCGCCGCGAAGAATTCGGTGACGGCAGCCTGGTCACGCAGGTCGAGCTCGCTGCTCGTCTTGAGCAGCAGATTGCCGAAACCTTCCGCTTCGAGCTTCCTGACCAAGGCCGAGCCTACCAGTCCCCTGTGCCCTGCCACATAAATTTTCGCATCTTTGTTCATGCAACCCCCACAAGCACTGTCTCTCGCCCGTTCGCTTAGCTCTCTAGAGCCCGCAGAGTTCGCAGAGGAAGGCAAAAAGAAAGAAAAATTCCAGGGCTTGAAACAATAAAAGCATTTAAGGCTTTTCTCTGTGTTCTCTGCGTGCTCTAGCGAACGCAGTGAGCGGGCGAGAGACCGATTTTAGCCGTCCGCCCGCTTCTCCCGCTCGGCAATCGCCAGGTCCTCATCCACCATCATGTCCACCAGCCCTTGGAAATCCACCTTCGGCTCCCAGCCGAGCTGGCGCTTCGCCTTGGCCGGGTCACCCAGCAAGAGGTCCACCTCGGCAGGACGGAAATACTTCGGGTCTATCTCGATGACGATTTTGCCGGTCTTCGTATCGATCCCCTTCTCGTGAACACCTTCCCCCTGCCACTCCAGTGGCATGTCGAGCCGGGCGAACACCTTTTCCGCAAATTCTCGCACAGAATGGGTATCGCCTGTTGCCACCACGTAATCGTCCGGCTCCGGCTGCTGGAGCATCAGCCACATCGCCTCCACGTAGTCCCCGGCAAACCCCCAGTCGCGCTTGGCCTCCAGGTTCCCCAGATAGAGGCACTTCTGCATTCCGAGCTTGATCCGGGCCGCGGCACGGGTGATCTTGCGGGTTACGAAGGTCTCGCCGCGCCGGGGGGATTCGTGGTTGAAGAGGATGCCATTGCAGGCGAAGAGGTTGTAGCTCTCCCGGTAGTTGACGGTGATGTAATAGGCATAGGCCTTGGCGCAGGCATATGGAGAGCGGGGATAGAAGGGAGTGGTCTCTTTTTGCGGGGTCTCCACCACCTTGCCGTACAGCTCGGAGGAGGAAGCCTGGTAGAACTTCGTATTGATCTCGGTCTCGCGGATCCCCTCCAGGATGCGCACTGACCCCAGGGCGTCCACCTCGCCGGTGTACTCCGGCACGTCGAAGGATACCCTGACATGGCTCTGGGCGCCAAGATTGTAGATTTCATCCGGACGCACGTCGCGCAGCACCTTGTTGATGGAGCTGGCGTCGTTCAGGTCGCCATAGTGGAGAAAGAGCCGCACCCCCTGCTCGTGCGGGTCGCGGTAGATGTGATTGATCCGGCCGGTGTTGAACGAAGATGAGCGGCGGATGATGCCATGCACCTCGTACCCCTTCTGAAGCAGAAGCTCCGCCAGGTAGGAACCGTCCTGGCCCGTTATGCCCGTAATCAGTGCACGTTTCATTTTTCCTCCTTTAAAGGCGGTGAATCGTGAGTCGTGAGAGATGAAGCGGTGAGGAATGAACCGCTCACTTTTTCACTCACGACTCACCGATTTATTAACTCACGACTCACCGGGTTTTCGCTCACGACTCACCAGAATAATATCTTCCCCAGCAACGCCCAGCCGCAAGAGCTCCTCCCGCAGCGCTTCCCCCCGTTTGAGCGAGGCAATCACTACCTTGTGCCTCCCCAGGAGAAGCCCACGCTCCAGCGAAACAACCGGCTGACCAAAAAATACCTCTCCGGCGCAACCATCATCCATGACCGCCACCAGTTCGATGCCGGTTTCCCGCAAGGAGAGGTAGGCGATCTCGGCCACCTCGTCAACACCGCAGAAGATCACCTTCCTTATGCCCGCGGATTCCAGGGCGCGGAACAGTTCCAGGTAATCGTGACGAGCAATCCGGTAGAGGTTGGTGAAATAGTTTAGGTGCTGGTAGGCCAGCCGGCTCTTCTCGGCCAGCCCCTGGGGGGTCAGGAGATAGGCGTAGCGGTTACGGGGAAAGGAACTGATGCGTACATATCCCTTGGCGACCAGGTTCTTCAGATATGAATTGACGAGCCCCAGGGCAATGCCGAGGCGGCTTGCCAGCTCCCGCTGGGAAAGGGGCTCCTCCTTGGCGATCTCCTCCATGAGGAGAAACGAGCGATATGGGTCGTAGTCCTTGTTGCGAGTACCGTTCATGATTTGAACAATATATCAAACATCATGGAAAAGCAACAGCAAAAGCAGGTTATTCCCGCAACGACTCTTCGAGTTGGGCGGCCTTGGCCGGGTCGAGAGAGCGCAGCGCCTCCAGGGTGGCGGCAACCTCGCGGCGGTCCCGCAGTTCAGCTGCGACTACGGCAAGATTGTACAGGGCGTCGGCATCCTGCCTCCTGAAACGTACTGCCTGGCGCAACGCATCCAGCGATTCGCGCTGCCGGTGCTGCTGGTACAGCAGAACGCCCAGATTGTAGTAAGCGATTCCGAAGTCCGGCTTCAGCTCGATGGCCCGCCGGTAAAACCGCTCGGCCTCGGCGCGTTGCCCCTGGTCTTCGCTTATCTTGCCAAGATTGAGATAGGCGTTGGCGTTCGCGGGGTTCAGGCCGATGGCGCGCTTAAGCAGCGTAGTGGCCTTCGCCGCATCCCCCTGTTCGGAATAAAGGACGGCCAGTGTGATGTATGTTTCCCAGGCGAACGGGTTGACTTCCAGCGACTTTTCGAGCACCGAGATCGCCCGGTCCGGCTCCGTTTTCCGGTACTCCTGCGCAAGCCCGTGGTAAATGCGATAATTCTCGGGCCGACTCCGGGCATTGTCCTCCAGAAACGCCACACTGTTGCGCCATAGTTCATTGCGTTCCCAGGCCAGCACAGCGAACAGGGCGACCACTCCGGCCAGCAGCAGGCAAAAAGCCTGCTTCGCGGCGAAAGGGCGCGAAACCGCGGTCAGAACCAGGACGAAACCGAAAAGCGGGATATAGAGGCGATGCTCGAAGAGGGGGTCGAGCACGATTATTGACGACTCGACGGCAAGCGCCAGGAAGAACCAGAAAATCCCGGCGCTAACCAGTGGTTTGCGGGAACGGCAGTACAGCGCCAGGGCCACCAGGAGCAGCAGCCCTCCAAGGGCGGCCATATTCTGGGCGGTCAGCAGGTGCTCCACCACGGGATAGCCGTAATCGAGCGCCTGTCCGTAAGGAAGCACCATGAGCCGCAAGTAGACCCAAATGACGGAAAACTCGGTGAACAGGTAGAAAAGGGGGGAAACCACCCCCCTCCCCCCCTGGTTGTCGGCATTGAGGAACATGAGGCTGTCGGCCGCTCCAGCGTGCTCCAGGCTGATCGTCCCTCCGTGCAGCAGGCCGAACTGCCAGGCTGCGGTCAGGCATGGAGCGATGAAGAAAGGAAGGAGCGACAGGAACGCCCGACGCCAGTCGGCCGGGCGAAGCTCCGGTACCACCCACAGGAGTGCAAGGAGCGCAACCGGCAGAAATGCCGCGTTCTGCTTGGTGAAAACGGCCATGGCGCCGAGGAGAAGGGCGGCCAAATACCAGGCCAGGTGGGAAATGTCCGTAAAGCGGCCACTGTGCGTCAACTGCGAGCGGGCGCGGATAAAGGCATAAAGGGCCGCGAATGTGAACAGGCCGGCCAGCGAGGCATAGCGCTGGACCACGTAGGTTACCGCCTGCGTCTGAAGCGGATGGACCAGAAACAGGAGGGCGCCGAGCAGGGGAAGCAGCCCGGCATCGTGGATCAGGCGCCGCAGGATGAGGTACACGCAGCTGGCCGCCATAAGGTGAACGGCGATATTGAAAACATGGTAGCCGGCGGGATCGTCCCCTCCCAGCCGGTAGTTCAGGGCAAAGGTCAGATCGGCGAAGCCGCGGGGATACCAGACCCTGCGCAGGTTCGCACCCAGGTCCCTGAGCAGCGGATTGTCGACGATTGCGTGCTGGTCGTCGAAATACCAGGGGACATCCAGGGTCCGGCCGTAAACCATCCACCCCACCAGCCAGATGGCGGCTATCCCCCAGGGAACGGGATTTTTACGTATGAGATCAAGCAGTCTTGTCATATCAGAGCACGTTAGTCACGATACATGAGCGATTTAAAGGTGAATCGTGAGAAGTGAGTAGCTATTTACAACTCACGACTCACCTTTCTCACGACTCACGTTTTCAATTTCCCCCCGCAGCAACGCGTTCTCCTGGGCCAAGTTCTTCACCTGGTCGGTGAGCTTCGACACCTTGATGGAGAACTGCACGGCTATGAGCATCAGGAAGATGATCGCGCCGATGAACAGGGTGGTGGTGGGGAGGCCGGCGCCGATCAGGCCGGTCAGGGCCACGAGCCAGTCGTACTTCAGAACCAGCACGAACATGATGGCGCTGGTGGCGAGCCAGAGGACCGAATACTCCTCCCGCAGCCGCCGCCTGCGGACCAGCTCGATGGTGAATGCGAACACGATCATGCAGACCGTAAGGGCGAATATCTTCTGTTGCAAAGGCATGGCTTGACTCCTTCAAACCCGTGAAAGGTAGTGAATGGCAAAAGCCCCGGGACCACTTCTTAAACCAATTGCTGCCATTCACCATTCACCATTCACCGTTCCCGCCTGCGCAGCAAAGTGACAAAGATCGACAGCATCATCTTGAACATGTAATAGAACGGCTTCCAGCCGCTGTGCATTGATCGACCGCTCGGGCTCACGAACATCCGCGCGGGCAGCTCGCGGATCCGGAACCCGGCCCGATGGATGGTGATCAGCATGTCGGCGTCCGGGTAGTCGCAGGGGAAGGAATCCCTGGTGAAATAGCGGATCACCTCCCTGTTGAACGCCTGGAACCCCGAGGTGGAATCGGTTATGGCCGTACCCGTCAGGAACGAAACCAGTTTTCTGAAAAACCCCATGGCGATCCGGCGAGGGAGCGGAGGTGTATAGCTCCCCGCCTCCAGGAAGCGAGAGCCGATGACGAAATCCGTTTCACCGGCGATAACCGGTGCCAGAAGCATGGGTATACACTCAGGATCGTGCTGGCCGTCGGCATCGATCTGGGCAAGGAAGTCATAGCCGTGGCGGAAGGCATACTTGTAGCCAGTCTGAATCGCCACGCCGTACCCCATGTTGAATGGATGGGAAACAACAATGACCCCGGCAGAGGCCGCGGCAGCAGCGGTTTCATCCCGCGAGCCGTCGTTTACCACCAGAATGTCGGCATCAGGGACTGCCTGTCTCACCCTGGCGATGACTCTGGCAATCCCCTCCCCCTCGTTGTAGGCGGGAATAAGAATCAAGGTTTTTAAGTTCTCACCATTCACCATTCACCATTCATCACTCACTGCTTTAAGATTCAACCGCGCCTGCGCCATCTCCGGGTCCATTATTAGCGCCTTCCTGAATGCTGCTGTAGCTTCCTTGTATCTCCCCATGCTTTCGTAGGCAAGGCCCAGGTTATTGTTGGAGATGGCTCCCCAGCGCCTCAGGCAACGAACATCCAGGTTACCCCGCCCATCCACCATTCCGGCCGAGTTGGCCATCTTCCCGCGGAACGTCCCCATCCGGCGCAAGGCGAGTTCGATGTTCAGGTAGGCATCGGTATAAGCTGGATTCAGCTCGATTGAACGGATTAGCGAGGGGAGCGCCCGCCCCTGATCGTTCCGCTTCAGCCAGGCGTACCCCAGATTGTTCCATGGACGTGAGAGATTGGGAGATTTTGCGGTCACGTCACTCCAGAGATTCACCTCGTCACTCCAGACCAGATTCCGCCGAAACGCGGCACTGGCGAATATCACCACAACAACGGCCAGGCCTGCAAACAGTGGCACCGCAAGCCCGCGTCGCCCGGCAAGCATGGCAACAGCCGACACGAATGCAAGTATGGCGCCAATCGAAGGGAGATAAACGCGGTGCTCAAAGATAACATCCACGATGGGGATAACGCTCGATTCGACCGAGAGCGTAATGAAGAACCAGAGGATACCAAAGGCCAAAAGCCGTGAAGGGTGAAAGGTGAAGAGTGAATCGTGAGGCGTGGGTCGTGTCTTAAGGACCAGCCACACCGCCGTTGCAAACAGCGCCAGGAGGAGCAGGGAAGAGAGAAACACCGGTGGCGCGAAAAACGAATGATACACCGGGAAGTCGTAGTCCAGGTTCTGGTTGACCGGGAAGATGAGCAGCCGTAGATAGGTGATGATCACCCGAAACTGGGTGAAGAGATAATCGATCCGCGGCAGCATGGTCTGCACGCTGGTCGCCTGCCTCGCCTGGTCCAGGACCTGGGCGGCGGGAACAGCGCCCCCAAGGCGCACGAACGCAAGGGGGATGATGGCCATGGTCAGCAGATAGGGCACCACCGCCGCAGCGCGGCGGACAAAGCCCCCACGGAAGAAGAGCGCCTCATACAGAGCGATCACAATGGGCAGAGTGAAGGCGATTTCCTTGGTCTTCATGGCCAGCACCGCGCAGGCGATCCCGCCGACATGCCAGAGCCAACCCTTCCCGCCGGCGGTCAGGCGCCCCCTGGCATAACAGACGATCGCTGCCACAAAGAAGAATGTGGCCAGCGAGGCGAAACGCTGCACGATGTAAGTCACGGCCTGAGTCTGCACCGGATGGGCCACGAAGATGAGCGCGGTGAAAAGGGCAACCAAGCGGGAATTAGAGACTGGGGAATGGGGACCGGTAAAAGCCTTAACCGATCCCTCTCTTTCCCGGTCCCCAGTCCCCAGTCCCCAGCCCCCGAAGTTCAAAAGGGCATAAACCAGCAGCGCCGTGCCGATGTGGATCGCCAGGTTCACCAAGTGGTAGCCGGCGACATTCAGGCCGTGCAGGCGGTAGTTCAGGGCGAAGGACCAGAGCCCCACGGCCCGCCTGTATGAAAACGGGATATCCATGTTCACCACTGCCGGATTCTGCGCAATGGCCCGCACATCGTCCAGTTGGAACGGCACGCTGAAGGTGTTCGCGTAGGCCGCAAGCCCGACAAGGGCAATCAGCAGGCAATGCCACAAAGTGGCCCGCCGGATATTGCCGGTTATGAAGTTGATGAAACTATCCGCCACGTTTTTCACCATTCACCCTTCACGTCTTTCCCACCACCGTTTCACCAGATTATAAGCCAGCCACCAGCGCCGCTTGATCTGGGTCATAGGGATGAAGCGGCGTTTGAAATCGGTCAAGCTTGCCCCGTGCTTGCGGTAGAGGATGGTCTTCTCCGGCACGAATTCCACGCTCCCGAATATCTGGGCCAGGTCCCCCAGCCACATGTCGTGCATGGGGATATTGCGCGGAAAGGGGAGGGCAATATCCAGGAGCTTCCGGGTGAATGCCAGGGCGCACCCGAGGAACGTGTTGTCGTAGAGGTTCTTCAGCAGCCCCGGCCCGGCGTTGATCCTGCGGAAGATGGATTCCTCCAGAACCCGCTCCTCCTCGTCCACCACCCGGCCATCCATGACGATCAGGAATACCTCCTCCCCGCGCCCCGCGAACTGCTGGCGGATCACCGCCACTTTGTCCGGCAGCCAGACGTCATCCTGGTCGGCCAGGGCGATCACGTCGCCGGTGGCCTGTTTCAGCGCATTCTCGAAGTTGAAGATGGGGCTGCGGAAGGTATTGCCGGCGAAGAGCCGGATGCGATGATCGGCGATGGAGCGGACGATCTCCACGGTCCGGTCGCTGGAGGAGTCGTCCGACACCACCACCTCGTCCTCCGGCCCGAGCTGGGAGAGAATCGTCTCCAGCTGCCGCCGGATGAAGCGTTCGCCATTATATGTCGCCATGCAGACCGAGAGTTTCACGATTCACCATTCACTGAGCAATCGGCCTAGTACATAGAAACAGCACCTCGTTCTCTGCTATCCCCAGCCACTGTTGCTCCCTTGCGCCCGCAATTCCCCCGGCGGTGATGCTTTCAACCCGGAATCCCGCCTCCTCCAGGCGCTGTCGCACATCCGGGCCGTATATCCTGACGTGGTCCTCCTGGCCGAAAACCCTGCGCCGCTCCTCGGAGGAAACGATCGAGGGGTCCTCCACCGTCCTGTCCGCGCCGATGGGAACCATCACGACGCCCCACCCTCCCGGCTTCAGGACCCGGAGCAGTTCCCGCATGGCCTGCCGGTCCTCGGGAATGTGTTCGAGAACGTGGCTGCAATAAAACAGGTCGAAGGTGCCATCGGGGAGGGAGATGGCGGTTATGTCCATCTGCATCATGGCCCGGGGATCGGCGATGTCCGCGGACAGGTACTCAAGGCCGGCGATCTGCCTGAATTTGCGCTCCATGATCGGCTCCGGGGCCACGTGCAGCATCTTTTTCGCGGCGCCGTCAAAGAGATCGGTCTTGCGCTCCAGGACGGACCAGGCCAGGCGATGCCGCTCCAGGGAGCCACAGATGGGGCAGAGGGCATCAGGGCGGGCAGGCATGCCAGGCAGACCATAAGAGAGAAATCTCCGGAGCCTGTTCCCGCAAACCGGGCAATACCGTCCATTCCCCGAGAAAAAGGGCTTTTTCAGGGACTCGGGGATACTGGAGATGGCTATGTTGAGATAATAATTGAATGATTTTTCCATGTCACTTACTCGAACGGGACAGCTCTCTCAGGAAAATCCCGGCGTTGTGCTCTTCTCCAAACTCCGGCGGAACTTCGGCCGCGTATTCGTTGGTGGCGCACGCCATCAGGAAGTCCGCCACAGAGGACTGCCCAGCCGCAGGATCGTGCATGTCCACGGCAAAAAGCTGGGGGACTCTGGCCGACAAGTCCCAGACCGAGCTGTCTTTCAGGGTTATCGCAAGGATCGGCCGCCGGGTCGGGATGTAATCGAACAGTTTGGCCAGGATCGAGGCCCTCGTTGCCGAAAGCAGCAGCAGGCCGCGAGCTTTGGCCAAAATTTCCGCCAGTGCTGTCCTCTCCACCTGGGGGCGCGTAACTAAATCTACACCCACGGAGGCGAACTTCTCCCGCCAGGGGGCGATTTCCTCAAGGTCGTTACTGGTTAAAGCCCCCAGGATAACGACGCGGAAAGTTCCCTCTACCTGCCTGAGCCCGGCAAACAGGGGCTCCAGGAGTATCCCAGGCCGGTTGTCGAACTTGGAACCGGTGAACCGGCCAGCATAAACCAGATCATAAGGCTCCTCCGGCTGTGGTTGGAAGGGTACTTCAAGCTGCGGAGAGGGGTAGCAGTTGGTCAGGACCGTCACCTTCCCCCTGGCCTGCGGCAGACGCTCCTCCAGCAGGGCTTGCCAGCGGGTCGATGTAACAAAGACCACGCGGGCCTGCTCGATCACCCGCCTCTCCAGCCGCCCCTCCCGCCAGCGCTGCAGGCGCGATTTCTGGAGCAACGGCTTGAGCGGCTCATCCAACCACCCATCGCGCATATCCACGGCAAGTTCGGCCCCGAGCCTTTCGGCAAGGGAAGCGGCGGCAAGGTGGGCCGACTCGGGGGGGCTGGAGGAGATGACGAATCCCGCCCCGCGCCCATGTTCCAGCACCAGCGGATGCTTCGCCGCCCGGCGCGCCCAGAGGATGCCGGGGTCCGGGTTGAATGCCAGGGCGGCGGCCAGGGTCACCAACGGTGAATATTCCCTTGTGCCTTGAATCGCGGAGGCAGCCCCTTCGTCGGGGTGAAGCCCCAGGGGGTCGCGCACCGCCACCTCCACCCCCCACTCCCTGGAGATTGCCTGATCGGCGCTCCCCGCCCGCACCAGCACCACCCTCACTCCGGCCCCGGCGAACCACCGGACGAAGCGCTCCACCCTTACCGCGCTCAGATGATTTGCGCGACGCCAGAAAGGGGTAATTATCACCACCTTCTCAAGCCCCATTGCCATCTCTTTTCGCAAGGCCAGCCAGGAACGCGACAAAGGCATCATACACCGTTGCAGCATCCGCCCGCTCCGCCCAGCGCCGACGCGCCGCTTCGCGCAGCTCCGCCCCCCCTGCCAGATACCGTTCCCTGAAGGCAGTGATCTCTTTTGCCAGGAAAGCGCCATCAATCGCGGCAGGAAGCAGCCTGCCCACAGCATCGTCCACCAGCTCCGAAGTCCCCCCGACGGCGGTGGCCAACACTGGAATGCCAGCCGCCAGGGCCTCCATGATGGAGACCGGCAGCCCCTCGCTTTCACTCACGTTCACGAACAGGTCCACGGGATGTGCAGCATAAAAACCGCCAACCTCCCGGTTAGGCATCTGACCAAGAAGCCGTGCCATCACATTTTTCGGCAGTCGCCCGACAAGCTCAATGATCTCCGGCCGCAGCGGGCCGTCTCCGATATGGGTCCATTCCACGGGAAAGTCAAGTCGAGCCAAGGCGTCGGCAATCATCTGGATCCGCTTGAGTGGCACCAGCCGTGAGCAACTGGCAATCCGGAACACCCCGTCCCCGCTTGCCCGACTCATCCCCCGGTCCGCGACCCCCATCCGGAACAGCACGCCGTTGAAGACGGACGGAGCGACCGTCCGCCGGGCATATTGCAGCCCGTCGTCACAGACGAAGACCGCACGGGTGGAATCGGTCAGCACCGCCTCCTGCAAGGGGAGGTAGCCCGCATTGTCCTGGCGGTAGGCATAGAGATCGACCCCGTGAAAGCGGGTAACGATCCGCGCCTCCCTGTTTCTCCTCCTGATACAGGGGACGGTCCAGGCGCCGTTCGATCCCCAGTAAAAGTAAAGGAGTGCATCCCGGTTGGCGGCCAGCAGCTCCCTGAGCCCTTTGTGGGCGCAAAGATACCTGGCCACCAGCAGGGAATACCCCCAGAGGGAGAACCGCCTTGGACTGGCATAGACCCTCTTCTCCACGAATTCCCGCAGATGCGGCCACAAGGGGGAGCGGTTGAACACCCCTCGCAGCACCTTGCCGAAACCGCCCCCTCCGAAGGACCAGAGCGGCTCAGTGAAGGCGACGTTTCCGGGCAGCGGCCGCGCCGCCTCTCCTGCCGGGGCGGAAAAAGGGATGACCAGGATTTTTTCGAACCTTCTGGCTAGGTACTCCAGCTCGGTCTCCAGAAACGGCTCCTTGCTTCCGAAGGGAAAGGAGTCCGTGAAGAGAATAAGGTCGAAGCCGGCAAGGGCGCCTGGCTGATGGTGGTCCTCGCGCTCCGCCGCCGGCACCTGCCGCTTTGCCAGCATCCCGGCATAAATGACC
Source organism: Geobacter sp. (assembly GCA_016177775.1). Lineage (GTDB taxonomy): Bacteria > Desulfobacterota > Desulfuromonadia > Geobacterales > Geobacteraceae > JACOUQ01. The sequence goes on along the minus strand of JACOUQ010000013.1, from coordinate 49,161 downwards.
AGATCACCCATTAACTGAACAGCCACCCGCCAGTCGAACAGGTTGAAAACCGCGCGCCCCCTACGGTGAAGCAGGTAACGCCCCTTGACACGCAAAAGCGACCGCATGGGAGCAACCGCACCCCTTGACTTCACGGTCACCGACTCATCGTGGACCCGATAACGGAGCAACGGCTCGGCAATCTTCCCGATCTTGTGCCCGTCGGCGCAGAGGCGGAGCCAGAGGTCGTAATCCTCGGCATGCAGTTGCTCGGCCCGGTAGCGATACCGCGCCAGAAGGTCTTTTCTGGCCATCACACCGGGGTGGGCGATGCAATTACTTTTCGGCAGGCACGCCCGGATCTCCTGCCAGCTCGTTGTCTGCCGGTCCATGTCCCATTCGCCGCGCGCCTCTCCTTCGGAACCGATCAGCGCCACCCGGACGGCGCAGACCCCCACGCCGGGGTGGGCGTCCAGGTAGGTCACCTGCCGCTCCAACCGCTCCGGCAGGCTCACGTCGTCAGCATCCATCCTGGCCAGATATTCGCCGCGAGCCAGGTCGATCCCCCGGTTCAGGGTGGCAACCAGCCCCAGGTTACGTTCATTGTGCACCAGCCGGATGCGCGGGTCGCCGTATGACTCGATGATGCCGGCGCTGCCGTCCGTGGAACCGTCGTTGATGATGAGCAGCTCGAAATCGGTGAAGGACTGGGCCAGGATGCTGTCAATCGCCTCGCGCAGAAACCGCTCGCCATTGTAAACAGGCATCAGGACTGTAACACGTGGTATATGCTTACTATCCTTCAACATCCTGAATACTTTCCCCGTTTCCCTTTCACTTCAGCAACAAGGCAAGAGGAATAGCCCACAACTTGTCCCCCAGGCTGACCGGTGTTGATCCGTTATAAGCGAGTATCCCGGCTCTGCAATGCGGCGTTGCGGCGACAAAGGATTTAAGGCCGGCCAGGTCCTCCTTTTCCCACCGTGCAGCCGCTTTGACTTCAATGGCTATGCAGGAGTTCCCCGCCTCGATGACAAAATCCACTTCATGGCGTCCCTGGATATTCCAGAAAAACAGGCGCGCCCGCGGCCAAGTCGAATCGATGATCCCGACGATATTCTGTGCCACGTATGTTTCAAGCAGCGCACCCTTGAGCGGATCATCCGCAAGGTCGTCCTTTCCCGCCAGGTAACAGGCGAGTCCGGAATCTCCCAAATAGAACTTGGGGGATTTTATCAGCCTGCTGGCCCGATTTTTTAAATAGGGAGCAAGCCGGTAGAAAATGCAGGATACTTCCATAATTGACAGATAACTGGAAACCGTCGCGGAGGTAAGGCGAGCGTCCCTCCCCAGTTCGCTTATGCTGAGGATTCCACCGGTCCTCAACGCGGCGAGATGCAATAGGCCTCGAAATGGAATTATGTTGCCGATACGGCTCAGGTCGCGAATGTCTCGATCCAGATAGGTATGCTCGTATCCCTTGAACCAATTGACCGCGTTCTTCAAACTTCCCAGGCAGACCGAAGGCATGCCACCCTTAATAACGGCATCCAGCGGGACAGGAGAAACTTCCGGCAGCCCGGTAATCGTCTGGCTTTCAAAAAACTGCCTTAGGAACGGTTTTTCCGTCAGTCCGCCATCAAGCTCGCGACGTGTGAACGGATGCATATTGAAATAGGTTGCTCTTCCGGCGAGGCTTTCGGAGATGTTTTTCATCAGGAGGAAGTTTGCGGAACCGGAAAGGATGAATCTGCCGGGCACCCGGTTGCGATCTACCGCCCGTTTGATCGCAACGAAAAGCTCGGGGCAGCGTTGCGCCTCGTCAATGATGAGGGGCTCATCCGTTTCGATGAAGCCGTCCGGGTTTTCCCGCGCCGCCGCCAACTGGGCAAAGTCATCCAGGGTTACATATTTTCTTCCCTGAAGTTCCGCCTGCTGTTGCAGGAAGGTGCTTTTCCCCGTCTGCCTCATGCCGGTGATGGCGACAACCGGCATATCGTCAAGGGCACTGGTTATGGAGTTTGTAATTTCTCGCGACAGATATGTCATAATTACACATACTATATTGTCAAAATGACAAGATAGCAATCTTTAATTTGACTTCGCCTTTCACCGCCTCAAACCCTCACCCACCCCTCCGGCAGCAGATCGCGCGTATCGATGGATTTTTCGGCAAACCATCGACGCGGGGCGATAACAATCTTGTCCGGGTTGTCGGAGAGCCACGCCCCCCACCAGCTGAACGAGCTGTTGGCAATGATGTGGTGCCGGCAAAGCGACATCAATCGCAGGTCTTCATGGGCCTGGTCCGGGCCGTTGTGGTCCACTACTGTCATGGGATGGGGAATGGCGAAGTTCTCCCGCACCCAGGCGGGATCATCGGAGAACACGAAGAAGTGCGGCTCATCCACCCGCGCCGCGACCAGCTTGACCGCCTCGTGATAGTAAGCGACGGAGCATATCCCGTGATACGCGGCTGTCTTCGCATCGGCCACGTAATCCCCACGGCGGAAATGGATGGAGACCGCCTCGCACCCCTTGATGAGCCCGGCTACCTCGCAGTTGGGCGCGTCCGGCTCGGTCCGCACCGTAAACTCGCGCCGGATGATGGAGGCGATGTCGCTGAAGTATTTCTCGCTTTGCCAGTAGCCGTCGAGGTAGACGTTGCCGGGGAGTGAGAGTGTCGAAGGATCGAAGCGGAACCGCTTTTCGCGGATGTGGGTCGGGCGGTAGGAAGGATTGATTTTGTTAAAGAGCTGCCTGAGCATGCCGTATTTAGGCTCCCGCACTATTGCGGTTTCTTCTGCCGTGGATGGTTCGGCCTGTATGGAGAAAGGGGCAAGTGCGTAGGCGCGCGGCGTATCCATCGGCGAAAAGTCGCTGAACCATGACAGATCGAGCTTGAGAGGGGTATTGCGGAAATGAGCCAGGCGGCGTCCAGCGGCGTACTGGAACATCTGGTTGCCTAGGCCGCCGGTAAGTTTGACGATGATCATGCGTTACGCTCGCTTGGAACGGGGCTGCCAGAGGAGCGTCATGCCGGGGAGCCCGATGTTTTGGGAAAGAATCCTGAATGAATGCGTTCTCTTCCCTAGAACATCCTCGATGGCCTTGTAAGGACCGATGTTGTACCCGGATTCCACTGACTGGTAAAACGTGTCGTGCAACAAAACATTCGCGGCAGGCACCCGGTCGATTACCCCTTCGAGTTCACGCCTGACCGATTCATAGCTATGGTCGCCATCGATGAAAAAAAGCGGCGAAACATCCGCAGCTCCGCAGCGTGACAATATCCGTAGTGACGTGTCGAGGCCGTCACCCTGGTGAAGCGTTACTCCAGTTATCCCCCTGACCAGGTACCCCCTTCTCTCCTTAGGGTGTTCCACATGTTCCATGTCATCGGGCAAGTCGATGGAATGGATCTCCGCATTGATACCGAACTCCTTGCAGACCTCGTGAAATATCCGGGCGGATTTCCCGATATTGGTACCCCATTCGAAGATATGGGTCGGCCGCAGCCGCAATATAGCCGCCAATATCAACATCTGCTCGTTCAGCGGAAACGGCTTGAAACCGACGATCGGGAAAAGTTTCCTGATGACAAAATCAGAAATGGCCCAGTTGTTGACTTCAAACTCGCTACAGTGGCGATTGGGGGACACATCCGGCTGGCTCTTTCCGTATCCTCCCCCAAACAATCGGCTCAACAAGCCCTTTAGTTGCATGCCTTGTCCCTGACAACCCTGTAATATAACCCTTCGTACTCACGCGCGATCTTCTCCCAAGTGAACCGTTCCCGCCAGGCAGCATATCCTGCCTCGCCCAAGCTTTTTCTTCTTACAGCGTCCCTGCAGAGATCAGCCAGCATGCGAGCCGACCCTTCCAAATCAGCCCGCGCATATCCATTCGCATCGGTACTTGTCGGCAAAATTTCTCCACCGCCCGACCAGCGGACGATTTCTGCCGCGTTCCCCACGTCTGTGGAGAGAAACGGCGTCCCGGAGGCCATGGATTCGAACAGCACCAGCGGCGAGCACTCGATGTTGGAGGGGAACAGAAACAGGTCGGCCGCCTTGTATGCGGCCACCGTCTTCCTCCTCGGGAGGGAGGCCACAAGCAGTCGCTTGCCGTCCAAAAGCCGCTTCGGCCAAGCATTGAAAAGCGTTTCCTTCATCCGGCACCCCCGCGTGCAGCCGCCGAAGTCATTGGCAATCATTAGAAAGGTGGCGTTCTTAATGGCCGCCCTGGCGAATATCCGGATCGCTTCCGCATGCCCCTTAATGCCGGTATGGGAACCGACGTGCAGGATCAACAAATGATCCCGGGGTATCTTCATGAGCTGCCGGGCATCAACCCCAGCGTCCGGCAGAAACTCGTCCTCGGCAGCTCCGTTGGGGATGACCGTCATTTTATCCACTCCGCAGGAACGGGCAAAATTGATATCCCGGTAATCTTCCGACAGGAAGACATTCATGTCGAACTGTTTCAGCCAATTCCCCATGGACGCGAAGTATTCTTTGTATAGCGGATCGTAAAGACCGGAGAAACCGGTGGGGACAAACACCTTTGCGGCTCTTATCCGGTCAAGTACTGGCAGCAGGGCGTCAGTCGCCCACTGCTGGGCTGCAAAGCAGGTCACCACGTCGTAGCCGCCCGAAAGCACAAACTCCCGGAAAGAGTCGACCTCCCCTGCCATCCCCCGCGCCAGGTTCCCGGAAATGTCGAACTCCGCGATCCTCACGCCGTTCAGCACTGCATCGCCACGTTCAGGCAGTCGCGTCGTCGCCACAGTCACGTCGTGTCCCATAGCGGCCATTCGCTCGGAGAGCTGTTTTACAACCTCCTGCATACCGCCGACGGAAGGATGGTAGAATTCAACCGCGTGAAGAATCTTCATAGATTCAGGGTCAGCAACCTCTCGTAAGGGTGTTCAGAACCGCTCGGTAATAATGAAGGCGGGTTTTGAAGGAAACTCCGGGAAGCCCTTTGCCCGCCAGCCAACGCAGCAGGTTGGCCAAAACCCTTCGCCTCTGCTCCCATTCGCCCTGTCCGTGGGTCCGGATACTATCTTCGAGCTGGTCGCGATACATCACAAGCGGCTCGGCCACATAGGCAAAATCCGTCTGCGTGGCAACGCGCAGCCACAGCGAATAATCCTCCAGCGCTTTTAACGCTTCATCCTCGGGGAACCCCTCCACCAGAGGGATAAGAGAACGGTGGATCATAGCCGAACTGCAGATGACCTGGTTAACGTGCAGCAAAGCGCTAAAGTTCAGCCGGTCCATTGCCAGCGACAGATAACTTCCGTCAGTTCCATGGCCTGTGAGTAATCTGACGGCATCCGAGCAGGCTGCCCTGCAATCGAGTTTTCGCGCATGGTCGAGCTGCCTTTCCAGCTTTTCCGGCACCCATTCATCGTCATCGTCCAGAAACGCCAGCCACTCCCCCTTGGCCTCGCGGATGCCGCGGTTGCGGGGAATCGCCGGCCTGCCGCCGCGCGCACCGGTCAACAAGCGCACCCGTGCATCTCCTATCGCGTCCATCACCTGTCTTGTATTGTCCGTCGAGCCATCGTCGCAGACCAATACTTCCATGGGAGGAATCGTCTGGGAAAGGGCGCTGCGGATGGCTTTCCCGAGTAGGCTGGCGCGGTTCCAGGTAGGGATGATGACTGAAATAGTACTCATATTGTCACTGAGATAAAGGGTGTATCATATGTTATTTTTGGGGTATTTTTCCAATCTATTACCAATAATTTTTGCCGGCACTCCTGCTGCAATATCATATGGACCGATATCACTTATTACTACACTATTAGCGGCAATAACTGCATCTTGACCAATTTTTACCCCATCAGTTATAGTTGTGTTTGCCCCAATCCATACATTATCTTCAATTATGATAGGTCCCTTAGTCAGGCTACCGGCAAATCGCATTGGCTTTTCTGTTTGTATAAAGTCATGATTCCCAGAAGCAATCATACAATGTGGGGCTATCATAACATTATTACCAATAATGACGCTATTATGTCCATAAATTACAGTGAAAGGGTTAATTTGAGTATATTCACCAATGATTACAGGATTGCTATAGGTTCTTATAATCACAAAGTCTTTTATTTCTGCGTTTTTGTTTATAAGAATCAAATCTCTTTTTTCTAATTGCGCTGTTTTATGCACAAAGTATTTAGATTTATCAACAAAAAACATTCGATGTATAATTTCAATCGGTACAGACAATATAGCATTAATAATTTTATAAAGACGCTTTAAAATCGTAAAACTATTAGATTTTACTACGTTTGCCTGTTCTGCAAAATATCGCTTATATCTGTTAAAGTCTTCGACGTTAATAAGATCGTCGAAATCGTCTACCAAACGGAAAGCAATATTATTCCCCCATTCATAACCACAAAAAAAGAATTCTTTATATCTATCAATAGCATGCCACATATACTGATCAGGATTATGAAACATTTCTCTATATATTTTATGGATATAATTGCTATTGAATTTTTTCTTATCTAATAATAATATTGTGTCATCTCTAAAGTTCATGAGCCAAAGATGAACGTTTTGGTAATTGATTAGCTCATAGAAGATGTTGGGAAATTCAATATAACCTTTATTAGCTACACGTTGTAATTCAGAAATAAATAACTGTAAATCTTGTTCAGGAACGTGTTCCAGTACATGTGAACATATTACATAATCAAATTCCTTATCTTCAAAGGGGAATTTGCCACCGTTGTAATAAATAACTTCTTTTCCACTTTTCAAAGGAGGAGCAAAGCCGCGCTGTGCTTCTGTCTCATTATCGTCGTCAAATCTTTTTTCCAACAAGATATCTGACCGGGGGAAAGGATCTGAACCCGGGCCAACTTCCAAAACCCTATCTGTTGGTTTAATATGTTTTATTAGTTCAGGGAAAAACATTTCAATCTCCTTAAACTGAACAAACTATTATTCTAGAATCCAAGGTAATACAGGCGCCAAAATCCCTGGTCTTTTAACCATCCAATATGGGGAATCGCTCAACCCCCCTTTAACAGTCAACAATACGTAAGGCGAATTATCAGCTGGCCGACATAACCATTGCCTATAATAAAGAGCTACAATAAGTTCAATTCTATATGTACCTTCATTTAGTAGTCTTTTAGGAATCTGGCTTTTAAGAACACAATTGCCTTTTTCTAATTTTGGCCATTTTTCTTCCGCCACATCTACTTGGCAAGACCAATACAATAGATCGCCTTCGTTTGTATAAATGGCATATCCCACTTGAAGAGCAGGATCTATTTGAGTTACTTCTCCTTCTATATATAGCCACATTTCCGAATTATTACTAACAGGCATTAGCTGGTTATCACCATGCTCATTAGCTATATAAAATTTCAGTGGAATGAACCAAGGATTTTCGTATTCTTTACCAGAATTAACCCATTCATTTGTATCAAATTTATTGTTTTTGTTAAATAAGTACTCGACCATTACTGAACGCACATTGTCGCTGTAATTATTTAATTCACCTTTTACTAGAAACATGACACTTGTACAAAGTTGTTCGATTGCATTCATGTTATGACTCACAAACAACACCGTCCGCCCTTCCTTAGCGGACACGTCTTCCATCTTGCCCAGACATTTCTTCTGGAACTGGGCATCCCCGACAGCCAAGACTTCGTCAACGATGAGAATTTCCGGCTCAAGGTGGGCGGCCACGGCAAAGGCGAGCCGTACGTACATGCCGCTGGAATAACGCTTGACGGGGGTATCAAGAAACTGCTCCACTTCGGCAAACGCTACGATCTCATCGAACTTGCGCTGGATCTCGGCTCTACTCATGCCGAGGATGGCGCCGTTGAGGAAGATATTCTCTCGCCCGGTAAGCTCGGGATGGAAGCCAGTCCCCACCTCTAGCAAACTTGCCACCCGTCCCTTTATTCTCACCCTGCCGGTGGTCGGCTCCACGATCCTTGAAAGTATCTTGAGCAAGGTCGACTTGCCTGCTCCGTTGCGGCCGATAATGCCGACCCGGTCACCTTGGTTGATCTCAAAGGAAACATCCTTCAATGCCCAGAACTCCTCTTGGGAGGAGTGATGAGTGAAGGGTGAGGCGTGAAGAGAAAAGAGCCGCTTGCCGAAGGCGCGGAAGCGTTCTGCCATGACATCACGCAGGGCAGTGTAAGACTCGCGCCCCTCGTGTGAAAGAATATATTTCTTGCTCAGATTTTCGACTTGTATGACTGCCATGTCACTCCATTAATCAATTATTGCAGCAAAGCACATTCGCCTTGGGATCGTCGTTAGGATAATACCCGTATTCTCCCGATACACCTTCACCGCCGCCGACAACTTCCGGTAGTGATTAACCACCTGCCTGATCTTGTAATTACGGTACACAGTCTCCAGCTTCAGCACACTGACAAAAATCAGCTCGATGACGACAAGTACCACGGAGAGTTCGACGACGGTGAACCCCCGTGAATGGTGAAGGGTGAATGGTGAATTGTTTGAACCTTGTAAACGGCTTGAACCCTGTGAAGAGTTAGACACCGGGGAATGGGGAATGACCCGACAATACATGGGACTAAAGGTGAACGGGGAATGAGAAGGACGGGCAGACCTCAGACACATAACACATTCAACCCTTCTGCCTTTGCGACATCCGCAAGCAATCTGTCCGCAAGCACAAAAAGATCGATCGGCTTCTTGCCATGCGCGGTCATTACCGCCGAGAGCTGTATAGCATCAAGGGTGCGCAGGCCCTGTTTAGTAGCCAATTTTTTCAATAATGAAATGGCTCCGGACTTAACAGTGGAGTCGACCTCAATCACCTCAAACAATGTAATATCTTTTTCAAATGCGGAAACTGCCTTATTGAATATTTTGTCGTTTATTTCCCTGGACCGAACCTTTTTCGCAAAAGCAGATATGATTTCAATAACCGATAAATCTGAAATCACCAACACAGGTTGCTCGCGGCTCATGACATCATCAAGCGCATCGGTTCCCTTTTCCTGACGATAGAGCTTGACCAATGCGCTCGTGTCGAAAAAGTATCTTTTGCTCACAACCGGTCCTCACGGTCTGAAATTACGTCTTGCGCAAGCTCTCCACGAATGGGAGCCAGCAGTTTCCTCACCTCGCCGAATGAAAATCCGCGGCCGAAACCCTTTTCAGTCTCTTCTAGTTCTATGGTTACATTTATTCGATATTTTTTCTTACCGAGCCTTCTTTTAATATTGCCAGGGATCGAAATATGTCCGTCACTGAGCAATTCACCGACATATTCAATGGTATTGGCTTTCATATTATTCTCCTGCTCCGCTTTCCAAAGCCGGTTCGGTGAGCATGAATATCCTCGATGATCTCATCCGGGCTGCGATCATCCTGCCATATGCCGCAAAGGCCGGTATCCGGCGTCTTCTTTTCAGCTCGGCTTCTGACAATACTGATGCCCTCCTGAAATGAACGAAGCATCCTGACAACTTGAGGCAATGCATCCCTAGGCATTTTCCGAACTTCGTTCAGCACCATTTCTTCATATTTTGTTTTTGTCTGCATAAGGACGATCTCTTTCCCACGCGAAGAACAACAAGCGCTCTCCCACTATATTTGTGGAGGGGCTAGACTTCATTATGATACCCGTTTCTTTCAAAAAAAGCCATAAAACGCTGAAACCAGATACCGTGAATGGTGAATGGGGAAAAAAGCGAACGAATCCTCATTCCTTGCACCCTTTTCTCACCATCGGCCGGCTGGAAAACCTTTTTGTCTCTCGCCCGTTCGCTTCGCTCTCTAGAGCCCGCAGAGTACGCTGAGAACTGCTTTAAACCTTTTTATGGTTTTAAAAACCCAAGAAAACTTTTCTTTGTCTTTTGCCTTCCTCTGCGACCTCTGCGTGCTCTAGCGAGCGCCAGCGAGCGGGCGAGAGACAGGTTTTGAGCTTTTCCCCATTCCCCATTCCCCGCCTAGATGACATCCGCGAATTCCCGCTCCATCCTCCTGAAATAGCGGATCCCGCCAAGGAAGACCAGCACGCTGATAGCGCAGGAGAGGCAGAAGCCGGGCCAGTGGATGGCCGACCCGCCGCCGAGGATGGCCCAGCGGAAACCGTCGATGACGCCGACCATGGGGTTGAGGGAGTAGAGAAGCCGCCACTTCTCCGGGACAATGGCGCTGGAGAAACCGACCGGCGAAACGTAGAGGCCGAACTGGACGATGAAGGGGACGACGTAGCGGAAGTCGCGGTACTTGACGTTGAGGGCCGCGAACCAGAGGGAGAAGCCGAAGGAGACCATGAAGGCGAGCCCCAGGAATAGGGGTATCGCCACCATCCGCCAGCCGGGGGCAAAACTATACCAGGCCATGAGCAGGAGGAGTATGGCGAAGGAGATCAGGAAGTCGACCAATGCGACGATGACCGAGCTGGCCGGGACAATGAGCCGCGGGAAGTAGACCTTGGTGAGCATGTTGGCGTTGGCAATGAGAGAGTTGCTCCCCTCGGACAGGGCGTTGGAGAAGAAGTTCCACGGCAGCATGGCGGCAAAGACCATGACCGGGTAGGGCGCCCCGGCCTCGGCGGGAAGCTTGGCCAGGCGGCCGAAGACCACGGTGAAGACGATCATGGTAAGGAGAGGGCGAAGGACGCTCCACGCCACGCCGATGACGGTCTGCTTGTAGCGCACCAGGATGTCGCGCCAGGAGAGGAACCAGAACAGCTCCCGGTAGCGCCACAGATCGCGCCAGTAGTGTTTGATGCTCATGCCTGGCTGGATGATTATTTCTTCGGACATTGTTTCTCCTGAAGCGCGAGTATGGAGCGAAAGTATGGAGCGAGAGCTAGAGGCGATAGTTTGGAGCGTGAGGGGGTGTAAAGCGTGAATCAAATGCGTCGAAAATCTCGCCCTTCACTCATGCCCTTCACTCACGCTACTTACTCACGCTTCTACCCCTCGCATTTACGATCAACCCAAGAAGAAGCTGCTTCACTTGGTTTGCTTTTCCCACAGGAACATTCTCCAAAAATTTTAACTTTTCTGCAAGAAGCAATTGCGTTTCCAGTTCCGCAAGCGAACCGAGCGCAATATGGAGAAATTGCACAAATTCTTTTTTGGTATTTCGTGCAGCCCCCTCTGCAATGTTGGAAGGGACTGATACCACTGCCCGGCGCATTTGCGAGGTAAGACCGAATTGTTCGGACGAAGGCATCGATTCCGTAAGTTTATAAACAATCTCGGCAAGCTCCATGCTCATGCGCCATACCAGAAGGTCCTTGTGATTATTGGCAGCACGCTTCATATTCCGGCCTCTCCTATCGCCCTTCTCTTTCGCCTCTAACTTTCGCTTTCCCCTTTCGCTCCCGACTCTCGCTCCACCCTCTCGCCCCTCCCTACGGCTTCACCAGCCAATAAACAATGCGCGTCCGCAGGCTCAATAGTTTATGGAACAGTAGAGCTAGTTGCCCTCGCCAGCCCATACCGGCAGCATGTTCGTGGGCGGTCTGGTATGCGGCGTCGAGCTGGGGGGCGGTCTGGCGGCTCCCTTTTGCCCCGGCATGGACCCGGAAGTCGGCCAGTTCATCGGCCAATACCACCGGCTCGGCCACGGCGGCGAAGCGGAGCCAGAGGTCGTAGTCCATGTCCAGGTGCTTATCTACCCGCAGCCCCCCGGCCCGGTCCCACATGGCACGGCTCCAGAAGACCGCCATCTGGGGGATGAAGTTCTCGGTCAGAAGCTTGAGGCGGGAGAAGCGTGCGCTCCGCAGGTTCTTGTACCTGGTGATGAGGCTGGAGATAGGGCGACCCGTCCCGTCGATCATGCCTGCACGGCCGTAGAGCCAGCGGGGCTCATCTGATGTGAGAAGCGGCGCAACCTCCACCAGGGCACCGGGGCGGAGCCGGTCGTCGGAGTTGAGCCACCCGAGCACCCTCCCCTGCGCCCGCGCCATCCCCTTGTTGACCGCGTCGGATTGACCGCTGTCAGGCTCGAAACAGAGAACGAGCCGCTCGCCATACTCTTCGCGCAGCGCCAGCAGCATTTCACGGGAACCGTCGGTGGAGCCTGGGTCCATGACAATCAGCTCCACCTCCATCCCCTTCTGGTCAAGCACCGACCGGACCGCTTCCTCCAGGAACGGGCGCTGCTGGAAGCAAGGCATTATTATGGAAATGCGGGGACCGGGGACCGGAGACTGGGACCCAACTGAGCCTAAAGGACCTGGAATCGGCTTTGCTTTATTCACCATTCACTATTCACCATTCACCAGGTTGGCATAGATTTCCGCCAACCGTTTTGCCCGCGCGTCCCAGGAATGCTCATGCACCGCCTTTTCGCGGCTTCTGGCGGCAAGAACGGCCCGCAGCGCGCTATCCTGCAAGAGCCCTTCCAACTTGTCGGCAAAGTCAACAGCATCTCCAAAACGGGCGTAAACCCCGGCGTCCCCCAGGATCTCGCGGTTGACCGGGGTGTCGAAGACGACCGTCGGGAGGCCACAGGCCAGGTAGTTGAAGAGTTTGCCGTTGGCCTCGGTGGCCGAGATCTTCGGGGAGAGGGCCACGTCGCCGGCGCAGAGAAAGAGCGGCGCCTGCGCGTAATCGATCCGGCCAGTGAAGGTGATGCCGTCGGCAACCCCTATATCTTCCGCCTTTTGCCGGTATTTCTCCTCCGGGAATCCCATGATGAGGAAGTGCGGGGCCGTGCCGCGCTTTTTGAGGAGTTCTACCGATTCCAGCAAGAGATCCACACCCTGGTAACGGTTGAGGATGCCGAGGAAGACCACGACTGGACTGTCTGGCGGGAGCCCGAGAGCGCGGCGTGCCTCGTCCTTCGGATAGGGGCGGAAAATCTCGGTGTCCACCCCGTCGATAAGGCCCAGCACCCGCTCGGGGGGTACGCCCCGGTTCTCCAGCAGGTCGCGGGCGCCGGGGGTAGAGCTGGCGATGATGAAGTCGGCCTGCCGGTTGATGAGGTCCTCCAGAAGGCCGAAAAGCCTGTGCAGCACCCCACCCTTGCGAATGAAGCCGTGGTCGATGATCTCGGCGGTCAGGCTCCCCTGGCAGTCGAAGACTATGGGGACGCGAAGCAGCCGCTTAAGAAGCATCCCGATGAAGGCCCCCTCGTGAAGGTGGGCGTGGATGATGTCGGGGCGGAAAGCGCGCGCCTCGCGGAGCGCCGTGAAGAAGAGGAGGAGGTCCAGGTACGGCTTGTGCCAGGAGGGGCCGGCGACGAGCTTTTTGTACCAGGGGATTCTGGGGATGCGGACCGTGGGTATGCCCGGCATGTCGCGGCCGATGTGGTAGGTGACGATTCGGACCTGATGCCCGAGGTTGATAAGGGCCCGCGCCTCTTCGTAGATCCGGACATGGCACCCCCGGTCGGCAAAGTAGGGGGTGGGGGCGAGCATCAGCACGCGGAGCGTGCTGGGGACCGGGGACCGGGGACCGGGGACCGGCAAGATCGGGGAACCGGAATCGGAAACCGGGGACGGGGAAAAACTATTCATTCGCATCCACTTTGGTACGATAATGCCGGATCAGGCCGTGCAGCATTTTTCGGAGAGAAGCGACTCGACCTAGCAGAGTCTCACCCATAGGGACGTATTGCAATTCTTGAGCAATGGCAAGCTGGGTTTCAACTTCGGCCACCGACCCGAGAGCAATATAAAGAAATTGTACAAACTCCTTATTCGTCTGCCTTGCCGCTCCCTCCGCTATATTGGACGGGATGGAAACCGCGGCCCTTCTCAATTGATTCGTCAAACCATACAGCTCTTCTTTCGGGAACTCTCTGGTTAAGACATATACCTCCTTAACCAGCCCAACACCAGTTTTCCAGACATCCAGCTCCTTGTGATCCCGCATAACAGCTTCCCCCACCCACTTGTTCCTGCCTTTATCGCTTTTACCGGTCCCCGGTCCCCGGTCCCCGGTCCCCAACGTTGATTCGCTCGCGAATCACGTAAATGGGCTTTGCTTGCGCCTCGTAGTAAGTGCGGGCGTTGAGCTCACCCAGAAGCCCCAGGACGATGAACTGCACACCCATGAAGAGGAGAAAGCCGGTGAGGATCAGGAGCGGGTTCCTGTTCATGCTCATATGCTCGAACAGCTTCATGTAGAGGGTGGCGCCGCCGGTAAGGAAGGAGGCAGCCAGGGTGTATATCCCCCACTTGCCGAAGAGTTGGATCGGTTTGGTGGAATAGGAGAGGAGGAACTTGACCGTCATCAGGTCGAGGACGACCCGCATGGTGCGGGAGATGCCGTATTTGCTGACGCCGTGGAGCCGCGGATGATGGCGGACCGGCATTTCGGTGACCCGCGCCCCCACCTGGGAGGCCAGGGCCGGGACGAAACGGTGCATCTCGCCGTAAAGGTTGATCCCCTCCAGCACCTCGCGGCGGTAAGCCTTGAGGGTGCAGCCGTAGTCGTGGAGGTGGACTCCGGTCATGCGGGAAATCAGGGAATTTGCAATTATGGACGGGAGACGGCGGTTGATGAAGGTGTCCTGCCGGTCCTTGCGCCAGCCCGAAACCACGTCGTACCCCTCGCGGATCCTGGCCATCAGGAGTGGGATGTCAGCCGGATCGTTCTGGAGGTCGCCGTCCATCGGCACCACCACTTCGCCGCGGGCCGCGTCGAAGCCGGCCGCCATGGCCGCGGTCTGGCCGAAATTGCGGCGGAAGCGGATAACCTTGACCCGTGGGTCCTTGCCGGCAATTTCCTTCAACAGTGAAAAGGAGTGGTCGGTAGAGCCGTCATCCACCAGGACAACCTCGTAATCGAGGCCGCTCGCATCCAGCGCCTCGGCAATGTGCCGGTGCAATTCCGGGATGTTCTCTTCTTCGTTATAAATTGGTACGACGATGCTCAGGTCCACTTTGACTCCTAAAGGCCGGGACTGGGGACCGGGGATCGGGGACCGGCAAGTTCTCAAAATCCCTCCCGCCACAGCTCGGCGTGATTCTAAAGATGTCGGCGGTTTTACCGTTCACCGGCCCCTGGTCCCCAGCCCCCGAATTCTTTCACCCGCCTCACCATAACCTCCCCGCATTCGCGCTGCGTGCGGTAGCGGGGAAATGCCAGCCCTACCATGACTCCGGCGCCATAACAGAGATGAAAGGTCGGGAATATCGCGAGAAGGCGGAGGGAAAGATTGGGAGATCCACCCCGGCCGGCTTCCAGGACGGAAAATATCACGTTCAATATTAGATAGCACAAAAGCGGAATCGAGTAAATCGGCTTGCCCACGACTGGCACGGATGTCAGATACAGGAGAAAGAGTGCGGGCACGAGCGCCATCGGCTTGATCGAGCCGCTGATCCGGCTCTGTTCTCCACGCCCCCTGCCGTAGGTGAAAAGCTGTCTCACGAACGCCCGGAAGGTGGGACGCTGGCTGCGGCTAACGGCAAGGTCGGGATCGTGGATGAGGGTCCCTCCCGACTTGACGAGCCGGTCCATAAGCTCGTTCTCCTCGTTGGGATAGAGCCGCTCGTCGAAGCCTCCATGGTCGAGGAATTGCTCGCGCCGAAAGCTGAGATTGCAGAGTATGAGTTCGTGGTCGCCGGTCGATCTTGCCCTGCCCGTTTTCCAATAGCGCGTCCGTACCCCCCCTCCGCCGAAAATGGAGGCAAAGGCCAAGCCGAAGGCCCGTTGTAATGAAGAGTCAGTGGCAGGCGTCAACGAAGGCCCCCCGACAGCGACGACACCAGTGGCATCGAAATGGCGGGAAATGCGCAACAGGGCATCGGGAGGGGCCATTGAATCATCATCGAGAAAGTAGAGAAGCTCGCCTGAAGCCATGCGTGCCGCCTCGTTTCGCTGGCTGCTGGGAGAGCGTCCCTCCGCTACAAGCACCTCGAACGCATCGGCAGGGTAGTCCGCGCCCATCAGCGGCCCAATGGCCTTCACAGCTCCACCCGGCTTTACCGGTATAATGACGGAAATTTTTTTCACCATTTACTTTAGGCCCATTTGGGTCCATTTACCTTTCACTTTTCACCGTCCTTCAACTTGCACAAAAAAACCGGGGGGTTCCCGGTTTGTCGCTTTAATCCTCCACCCCTGGCTGCGGTCAGAAAAACTTCTTCATGTTGGCGGCAAGCCTCGACTCCTTGCGATTGTCGTTTTTCGCTTCGCGTGTTCCGTAACTGTAATCCAGGCTTGCCTGCAATTTGGCATACGAAATGCCGATGGAGCCATTGTAAAGGAGATCGGTCTGTGAATCGGCATCGCCCCAGGCATAGGATAGCCTGTTAGAAACAAAGAGGTTCGCCCACGGATAATAGCTCAATCCAAGCGTCAGCCTTTTCCTTGAAAGGGGACTTCCGCTCGCAGCAGCATTCCGTGTGTAGCTAAACTCCTCAGAGGCTTCCAGCAATCTGCGAGGACCGCCGGACAAGGTCATGTACCGGTAGCTTAAAGACTGGGCCATGTCCATATTGGTTACGCTGGAACCACTGGTGCTGGTGTTGATGTAAGAGGCCCTGAGGCCGAAGGTTACGTCCTTGTTCATGTAATACCCAGCATTGACCGTCCCCCTGAAATCCCGGCTCGCCGTATTCGCTGGACCTGAACGATCAATGTAGGTGGCGGTCAGGTTAGCCGAGAGGCGCTCCTTATTATATCGGGCATAGGCCTGCATGGTCCAGCTTTGTTCCGCCTCCCTCTCATCCTCCATGAACATCTCCTGCGCGACGTATCCACCGACTTGCACGCGCTCCTCTGGGGTCCAATCCGCCTTGAAGGTTGAGCTCATGCGCTTGTAACCAGTGGAGGCTGTCTGGGCACGTTTAGTCGAAGCAGAGCTTTCAGTAAAGCTGCTGGAGGCGAATAAGGTGGTCTGACCGTTTGTAGTGGAAACACCGTCCGCCATCTTGAACTGTTCGATCAAATTCAGAGAAATGCGCCTGGATGGCGACAGGTAGCTAACATTCCCTGTAATGTCATGGCTAAGGTTTGTCTGTGCGCCCCCGTTGTTTTCGGTGTCGAAACGCATGACGCTATAGGCCGCCGCCATGCGGTAAGAATCGGAAAATTTCCGGGTGCTCGCCGTCTGCAGATTGCCGGACAGAACCAGTGTCTTGACTCCGAGATTAGTATAATGCTCCACGCTTGCGGTATGGCCAAGGGTGAAATTGGAGCGATTGAACGTATTGATCCTGTATGACGCGATCAGGTCGCGGCTTTCAGTGACAGCAGCGTCAGGGGGGCGTTCGGTTGTATCCTGCGTGGAGAGGCGGACCGACCAGTCAGTTGCCCTCCCCCAGACGCCGTTCAGGAAAATGGGGACATTGCGATCCAGATACACCTTTTGCGTATTGTGATCGAAACTACGCGTAAATGAATTGAAGTTGCGGAGTTCCCAGTTTTTTCTGGTCGCTGTCACAAAAAGATTGACGTCGTAGGATTCTGCCGGAAGCTTGCTTTGTTCCACCCGCTTGGTGAACTGGACATCGGTCGACACTTTTATCCAGTTGGTAAATTCTATCCAGCGGCGTTCCAGCTTTTCGTCCACCGTTCCCAGTTGCACTTGAGTCAAGCTATAGCTCATGAGCGGGCTGAGGTTATCTGTGTACCTGGTCAACCGGTAATGGAACCAGTTATCCTTCTTGTTGAGGCTCACAAATGCCAGCCGCTTCAGCCGAGTATCGATTCGAGATTGCCCGTTCATGTTCTTTCGAACAACGTCCTTGTAGTCGAGTAGAAGAAGGGGGACATGGCGGAAAATGGCGTTGTAGCCGTTGGTCATGCCGTTTTTCACGCCGAACCGCAGAGTTGCGCCACTCTCTATATTGGTGCCGGTATTGTTGATATCGGTCATGACGCCGGGGTTGATCAGTCCTCCGCTGGCATTTGCCGCCGAGACGGTATCTTTCACGAAACTGTTGCGCAGTGTATCCCGGCTGTGCATACTGAGTCTCAAGGGGAGCTCACGTGGGTCCAGAAGAAATTCACCGCTGTATAGTAAATTGCCGCTCGACATGGAAGGGTTGAATGTCTCGCCGGGGGTGACAAGCTCGGTATCGAAGGCTCCCCATTCATAGCCGATCATCCCCTTGTAACCGCCGAGGCGCCCCCCAATGAAGCTTCCAACCGTGTTGTAATTAACTGAATAGTTGTGGCGGAATGATGTGGCCTCAAGCTCACGGCTCCCATTTCTTTCCGCATCGTACTTGATGTATTCCACCTCCGCCGTCCCTGAAAGGGCGGCATACGCCGCCTTCAGCGGCAGGATAGAGAACGCCGCAGCAAGGAGGGGTAGCAGTGTATGTGTACGAAACATCAAGCGCATGGAGAGCAAGTCCGTGGGGGATTTCCTTCGCCAGCCATGCCCTGAGGACAATGGCCCAAAATGAATGTTGCAAAAAGCATTCCACAAGGGAGAGGCTGTCGGCGAAGACCTTCTGCACTACCCCGCAGGACAGGCAACTCAATGCTAGAGCATACTAATTTATATACATCTGCGGTTTGTTGCCTTTTGCCCGACATTCCCAGCGAAAACACAGCGGAATATCTCACCGTCAATCAAGAGCCGTCACGGCCGGAGTTTCTCTTGAACAGGGTGCTCCCCGAGATATTTCTCTGTCAGGTATTGAAAGACCTGGAAACGCTTGTTCATCTGGTCCACCACGTAAATCGTATCGTTCCGGTCAACATCGATCCCCTGGGGAAGCACGAAACCTCCCGGCGCCAGCTTCCGGCTTGCTATGGAGTACAACCCTCCGACCGGAAGTAGAAACTCACCGGTTGCACTAAAGACGAGAACCCGGTGGGTTCTGCCATCGGTCACGTAAATGTTGTTGTCCGAATCGGTGGCCACACCCTTGATGAGCTGGAAATCACCGACGCCACTGCCACGGCTGCCGAACTTGCGCAGAAACAGGCCGTTTCCGTCAAAGATTTGAACCCTGGCGTTCATTGAGTCAGCCACCACGACCTCCCCTGCCAGGTTCACTGCCAACGCCATCGGATAACTGAACTCACCGTCACCTTCGCCCTGCCCCCCAAACTCGAACTGAAACTCTCCGGACAAGTTGAACACCTTGATCTTGTGTTCCCCGATATCCGCCACTAGAAGCCGTTTTCGCGCCCTGTCGACCGCAATGGCAGATATCTTCTTGACATGGCCCTTTATATTGATTATCCCCCTGAACTCCTCCCGGGAATCGTACACCAGCACGATTTTCAGCCAACTGTCGGCAATGTAAAGCTTCCCCTCGTCGTCCAGCGCAACGGAAATCGGCTGGTGGAACCTTATTTCATCGGACTGGCGGGGAAGAATTCGCACCTCGTTCTGTTTCATGTCGTAGATAAAGACTGAGGACTTGCCAGGGTCTGACACAAAGACCCGGCCATTGCCGTCCGACTTGATATCCATGGGGGAGGCAAAAGTAATGGGAGAGTCCTCGCCAACCAGCACCCATTTCATCTTGCGCTTGGTGGTCATCGGGAGGTCGAGCTGGCTTGAGTACGCGCCGATCCATTCCAGTCGGGGACGCTCCGGCGGGGGGGGCCAGAAATAACGGCCCCTGGAGACCGTGGTCTCGGCACATCCGCAGAACAGTGCGGCAATAAGAAGGAAAGCAGAGATTTTAAGGAGTCGATTCACAGGCTTGTACGGTTTGAAGCGATAATCGCAATTGTCCCACGTGAAAAGCGTTTCACTGATTACCACCTATGGTGATCATAAATCAAATATTTATTTTTAACACATTCAGCCATCGGTTGCAACCGCCAAAACCCTGCGCATTGTCGGCCGCCGGACAAAAAAAGGGGTGGACGAATCCACCCCTGAAAACCATCTGATAACAGTCGATTACAGTATTACTTGATGTGGCACTGGAGGCAGAGCTGGCTGCCTTGAATGGTTTCACGGAGGAACGGAACGTTGGTGGTGTTGTGCACATCGTGGCAGCTGGCGCACTCGAGGGCACCTTCGATGAGCTTGGCGGTACCAACCATGGTGCCGGTGGCGGCAACCAGTTTGCCGGTCTGATTCCCTGCAGACTGAACATTGGCGTAATTGAAGTTGATCGGGTGGTCGTTGGTCAGGTCGCTGCCGAGGTTGGCATTGCCGGTGACCGTGTCGTTGGTCAGGGTGATGGTACCCTTCGCGTTGACAACGTTGCCTTTGATGGAGGTCGCACCGTCATGGCAGCTGAGGCACATGAGGGATGCGCTGCCGGCGGTGATGGTGCCTTCCTTGCTGCCGCTCATGTACCAGTTGGAAGACTCTTCATTGGCGCCGGAGGTGTAGAGGGCAAAGGTACTGGTGGAGTTAGAGCGGTTCCAGAGGGCGCGGGTTCTGGAAGCGTTGTGCGGGGTGTGACAGAAAACGCAGACCTCTTTGTTGGTGCCGGTGGAGTTGAGCGTGGTGCCGTACTTGGTCATGTCGTGCTTGCTGGCAAGCATCGAAGCGGCCATGGCGGTGGTGCCGATCGCCAGAACGGCAACGGCAGCGAGAAGTGACAGTGCTTTCTTCATTTTCATGTTCTCCTTTTTTGTTATCTTTCTGATGTGACATTACATTTGCAACTTCTTCATCCTTGCTGTCTGGCCGTGACCACCCCCCATCTCGTCAGGTTCACATGCGCCTCATCCGTGGTTACACTACATGGATCAAAATCAGCATTTCATCTTGCCATCCACGGATACGAGTTGTGTTTGCAAAGCTACATATAAACAAAAGCAAGTTGCATGCCACCAGCCAATAGCACCTCAATTCCATGTCATTTCAAGGAGTTTCCCATAAGACACAATCCGGCAGAACAACCGACGACATGGCCATTTCGCCTGAAATCTGCTAAAACGCTGCAAACCTATTTAGGCGGCGGTACCGACACGGAGGTGGGGACCTCCGTCTCCACAGGGTGTTCCTTGAGATAGCGCTCGTTCATGTACTGGAACATCTGAAACCTGCGGTTCATCTGGTCCACGACATAGATGGTGTCCTTCCCGTCAATATAAATCCCCTGGGGGATTAAAAAGCCCCCCGGAGCGGCGATCACATCCGCGGTATAGGCCCCGCCCATCGAAAGTAGATAATCGCCGTTTTCTGAAAAGATATAGACAACATGCGCCTTGCCGTCGGTTATATAGATGTGGTTCTCCGAGTCGACCGCAACACCCTTGATGAGCTGGAAATCGCCTGGCGAATCGCCCCGGCGGCCGAATTTTCGGATGAATTTGCCGTCCGGGTCGAATATCTGGACCCTGGCGTTCATGCTGTCCGCCACCACAATATTGCCGTTTTTCATGACCGAAAGCATCCCGGGAAAAAGAAAAGCACCGTCCTTATCCCCTCCCCCCTCCATGCCAACTGTGAAGAGCAGTTTCCCCGCCAAATCCAGGACCCGTATCACCTGCAAGCGCACATCCCCCACCAGAAGCCGCTTTCGCTCGTTGTCAACGGCCACCCCAATAGGCTGCTCCGTGATTTTGGAGATGTCGATGGAGCGGAGAAGCGCCTCATCCGGTGAAAAAACGGAAATGCGTCTATCCGCGGAATCGCAGACATAGAGATTATTTTCACGATCGATTGCCAGGCCGCTGGGGTGCTTGAATAAGGCCAGGCCATCCTTCTGCCCTGCCCCCAGGTAGTTGGCATCGCGCTTTTTGAAGTCGAACACGATAACACTCACCGTTACCACGTCCGATACATATACCCGGTCCGCCCCGTCGCTCACTATCCCCAGAGGGCGGGTCAAGTATACCGCGTCAGGGAGCCCGACTAAATTTGCCATGAAATTTTCAAACGGCGTGCGGGGCATGTCCAGCTTGCTCCGGTAAGCGCCGAGCCATTCGATTTTAGGCTCATCGGGGAGCGGCGGCCAGAAGAAACGTCGCTTCACCTCCGGCGCGGAGGCACATCCGGCCATTACCAATAGCGTACAAGCAACCACAAGCCTTTGAACGATTTGTTTCAGAACCATTATTGCACCCCTGTTTTGTTACTTTCAATTTCAGTCTTCAGGCAGGAAAGTTTATATCACTTGTTGTGACAGAGCTGGCAAAGCGCCATCCGGTCCTCTGCCTTGCTCTGGAAATAATAGCGGACATCGCCGCCATGGGGATCATGGCAGGAGACGCACGACATCTCGCGGCCCGATCCGGGCTTGGAGGGGTCAGGCCTGCCGCTCAGGATATGCCCCTCCCCCGTGGCGGTCCGAACGATGTGAATACCCTTGCGGACGCTCTCGTGGCAAGATAGACATATATCATTCACGGAGCCGCGCAACTGCATGGCATAAAAGCTTCCATGCGGATCGTGGCAGTACTCGCACATCCCGGCGGCGACCGGGCCGTGGGGGTATTTGAACCCCTTGAAGACCGTCCCCCTATCGGTGTGACAATCGTAACAAAGTGCGCCCCCGCGCCTGGTAACCGCGTACTTCATCCTCCCGGTGCCAGTATGACAATAAGCACAGGAGTACGTGCCGGTCGGCCCGTGCACATACCGGGCGGTCAGCACCTTCCTGTGGCAGGTGAAGCAGGGGCTCTCCTTTTCCACGCCTGCAGTTGCCGCCGCGCTCATGTTGTGGCAATGGACGCAGACCTTTTCCCGCTCCGGCGTGTGGAGAGAGATAGGCTTGTACTCCGGCGGAATAAGGGCATAATCGTTGCCCACGAAATAAAAGATTTCCGCCGTGGCCGTCTCGACACGCTCCTCCCCTTTGAAGGCCTCCACAACCACCTGGTTTTTCCCAGGATCCCACAAAGGCTGGAGGATCAACATGTCCCGAAATGCCTTGCGGTATTCCGGCGTCCCAACCTCCAGCAAGTCGCCGGGGACGTTGTTGACATTGACTCTTACCCCGGTGACATCAACGGTATTGAGCTTGATTATGAAATGGTCCGAACGGACCACCCAGCTTTTGTCATCAGGATAGATAAAGGTCATGGCAGCCAGGGCTTGGGCGGTAAATGCCAACAGGCAGATCAGTGCCACAGTAAGCGTTCGTATCCGAATTGCGAGAAATTTCACGGCCATCTATGCTCCGACGCGTCCAGAAGCCTAGCGCGCCTGTTCGCGATCGTAAGATTGGGGCTTATGACACCCCACTATGCATGTGCCTCCGGTTTTGGTCAGTTTCAGCTTGAACGGCACAAGCCATTTGCCAAACCCCGGGATGTTGCTCTTGACGAGCTTGTACTGCTGCGCAGCGTGGGGATCGTGGCATACCTTGCACGACCGCCCCTTGTCCACCCTGTTGACATGGATGTAATGCAGGTTAATGTCTCCATTGCGGAATCCCGTGTCAACGGTGGTGCGCCGGTAAGTGGCGATGTCGGAACTATGGCAGCCGAAGCAGAGCCTGTAGCTATCCGGAGAATACGAAAGATAATATTCGCCAGGATAGGAGGAGGCCAGCAGTTTGCCGAAGTCCGAGGAGTGCGGATCATGGCATGCCAGGCAATCCCCTTCGAGAAACGGCGCGTGAGCCGACCTGTTCTCCTTGAACATTCGCTCCATGCCGTCGTGACAGGTGAAGCATAGTTGGGCACCGAATTCCTTCAACTGGCGGCGATAAGGAGACTGGTGTGGGTCGTGGCAGCTCGTGCAGTCACCGGATTCCACCGGAGCATGGACGGATTTTTCCCGCCCCTTCTCCTCGTGGCACATATAACAGAGCTTGGCGCCACTCGCGGCAAGGGTGAACGCCCCCTTTTCCGCCGGATGGCGCTTGCCGGTCGCAACGTGGCAGCTGCTGCAATCATGGGAAAGGATGGGCGCATGAACGAACCTATCTTTTCCCATATCCGGATGACAGGCGGTGCTGACACACCCCGAGTCGTCCGCGCCGGCCGCGGCGGCGTTCAAAAAACAAAGCGCCAGCAGCAGGCCTGCGGCAATATGTAAACCGGCAGAACGCATCAAATTTCCTGTCATTCGGCGGCAGCCGATGATTTGCTACCCTCCCCCGCCGTAGCTGTGCAGGCCGGACAGGAAGAGGTTGACCCCCAGATAGCAGAAGATTGTCGAGGCAAATCCTACGATAGAAAGCACGGCGGCTTTTTTGCCGACCCACCCCCTGGTGATTCGTGCGTGAAGGAATGCGGCATATACGAACCAGACGATCAGCGACCAGGTCTCCTTCGGGTCCCAGCTCCAGTAGGTCCCCCAGGCATAATTGGCCCAGGCCGCGCCGGTGATGATGCCGATGGTGAGAAGCGGGAAGCCGACCATGATGGCCTTATAGTTCAAATCATCCAGAATCTTCGAGGATGGAAAAGTGGCAATGATCCCTCCGGCCGGCGAGGTACCCTCTGACTCCTCCTGCCTTACCTTGATCAGGTACATGATGGAGATGCCGCAGGCAACGGCAAAGGCGGCATAGCCGAGAAAGCAGGTAATAACGTGATACAGCAGCCAGTTGCTCTGCAGCGCCGGAACCAGCGGCTGAATGCCGCTATCGAGCCCGAGCTGCGCCCAAGCCATGCCGAGAAGCGCAAACGGCACGACAAAAGCGCCGATAACGCGATACTTGTACTTGATATCCAGGATGCCGAAGATCAGGACGATGGTCCAGGCGAAAAAGACCACCGATTCATACAGATTGGAAAGGGGGGCGTGGCCGCGCCCCATGTCGTAGGATTCCTTCCAGCGGAGCAGTATTGCGACAGTCTGGATCGCGAATCCCGCAAAAGCGGTCAGGCTACCGGCAAGGCCAACCGCTTTGTTCTTGCTGGCAAGAAAGGCAAAGAAAACCACCATCGAGATCAGATAGGCAAAGGTGGTGATATTGAACAGCAGGGAACTGGACATTGTTTCTCCTCCACTAGGATTTACTGCTGCTTGAGTTTGTCCGCCAAGGCGTCGAAACGGAGTTGGAAAGCCGGCTGGTTCCGATTCGCGGTGCCGCCGATGGTGACCTCACCCTTGGACACCCTGATCCAGATTCGTCTGTGGGACAGGAAAAAGGCGATGAAAATGCCGACGACCATGAGTGTGCAGCCGGTCCAGACCACCAGGACCCCCGGGTCCTTAGCCACCTGGAGGCCGGTGTACTGCTTCTCGTCAACCCCCTCGTAAGCGAAGATCAGATCGCCGCCGCGCTGGGCGTCGAAATCCGGATAATCCTTGAGCACAAGCGCATACTGGGGGGCGCCCGCAGGGGGAACGATCTCCAGGCGTGCCGCGGGGCCGGAAAACTGCGGCATGGCCGAGCGGACCTCCGGGGCGTAATCCATGACCCGCACGAAGCCGCCGGTCGGCAGGGAAACCCGCTCTCCCTGTCGGGCCGTTATCTTGACAGGCTCACCGCCAGCGCGCTTCCGCACGGAGAGGTAGAAGATCGGGTCTCCGGCCGGGCCGTAGCTCGACTGGTAGAAGGTGATCCCCTTGTAGGAGAGGGGACTGTTGACGATGGTGGGACGGCGCTCGATCACGGGCTTGCCGTTGTCAATGATCGTGAGGATGCTCTTGAACTCCTTCGGCGCGCCGGTATCGTAGTATGAAACCGAAAAATCCTCGCACTTGATGGTAAAACCGAGATCTATCGGCTGCTCGGTCCGCGTGTTGTAGGCCGTTGACGTGCCGGTCCCCTCGACAATGCTGACAAAGGCCTTGTAGCCGAACAGCGAGCCGAGAATGGCGCCGATGAAAATGATAATGATGCTGGAGTGGACTACATACACACCGAAACGGCTGTAGGCCCCTTTCTGGGCAAAAAGGTGGAACTCCCCGTCCGTTTCGGTCACGACCGGCTCGGTGAATTCGGCCTTGAGGAATGCGACCATCCTGTCCCTGTTGGTGGCGGCATCACCTGCCATCTTGAATTGGCGGGTGCAGGTGAGGGACCTTTCCAGGCCGCTGTCCATGACCAGGGTCGGTTCGGAAATGATCTTCCAGACCCTGGGGAGCCGCTTGATCGAACAGGCGATGAGATTCAGGGTAAGGAGGTAGAGGAGAGCGATGAACCACCAGGAGTGGTACATATCGAAAAAGCCGAGCTTCTGGTAGACAAGGAACTTGGTCTCGCTGATGGTCTGCAGATATTCCGGGGGTGGCGGTCCCTGGGGAATGACCGTGCCGATTATTGAAGTGACGGCAAGGGCGATCAGCAGGAAAATGGAGAGCTTCAGTGAGCAGAAAAAGTCCCATAGAGACGTGGCAAAGCTTTTGTTGGTCGTCAAGACGGTTTCTCCTTAGAACGGTGTCGTCCGCGCTTTTCCGTTTCGCAATGGTGATTTCGCGGCAAAGAGGGGCAAAAATACTCAAACAGATTGCTTAAGCAAAAACCATGCAAACCCAAATTTAAAAAAAATAATACGGGCTTCCTTGCTTTGTCAAGGAAAAACCCCTTCCCATGGGGCTGTCCGGGCTTTCGGGGGACAGGGTCATGAGGCCCGTTCTGTTTGCAGCTTTTCATCCCTGGCGATCACTTCAGCAGCCATCCGTTCGCGATAAGCGACGAGCTTCCCGGCAAGGCCGCTGTCGGAAAGCGCCAGCAACTGCACGGCAAAGATGCCGGCATTCTTCGCCCCTGCCTTGCCGATGGCCATGGTGGCAACCGGAACCCCCCCCGGCATCTGGACCATGGCGTAGAGGGCGTCCACACCATTCAGCGCCCCGCCGCCGGTCGGCACGCCGATGACCGGCAATGTCGTTTCGGCCGCAACAACACCGGCCAGGTGGGCTGCCATGCCGGCGCCGGCAATTATGACTTTGATTCCCCGGTCTGCCGCGCCGGCAGTAAGTGCCGCAGTCAGCTTCGGCGTGCGGTGCGCCGAGGAAATCCGCATCTCGCAGGCAACACCGAACTCCTTGAGGACCTTCTCCGCCTCCTCCATCACCGGCAAGTCGGAATCGCTGCCTATGAGAATGAGCACTTGTGGATTGGTCATTTTGTCTCCTTAATCTGCATGAACATGAATCGAGAGTGTAAAGCGACAGCATGAAGCGAGAGTATGGAGTGAAAAAGGCGGTTACGTCCCGGCGCCTTCAACTCTCGCCTTTCACTCTCGCTTCATACTATCGTTTCTTACCAACCGCTTTCGCACCGATATCGGTCCGGTAGTGGACCCCCTCCCAGCGGACGGCGGCCACTCCCTCGTAGGCCTTCTCAATGGCGGACTCGACCGTATCGCCGAGGGCCGTGACACCGAGCACCCGGCCGCCGTTGGTGACGAATTTCTCTTCCTTCAGGGCGGTGCCGGCATGGAAGACGTACAGGTCGTCGATGCGCCCTGCCTCATCCAGGCCGTTGATCACATCCCCCTTGCGGTATTCGCCAGGGTAGCCCGCAGCTGCCATCACCACGCAGACCGCCGCCTTGTCGTGCCACTCGATCTCCACCCCGGCAAGATCCCCTTGAGCCACGGCCAGGAGCACCGGCACGATGTCCGACTTCATCCGCATCAGCAAGGGCTGGCACTCGGGATCGCCGAAGCGGGCGTTAAACTCCAGGGTCTTCACCTCCCCGCCGTCGATCATCAGCCCCGCGTAAAGCACGCCGCGGTAGGGGCGTCCCTCGGCCGCCATGCCGTCGATGGTGCGGCGCATTACCTCTTCCATCGCCTTTTCGTGGATGGCTGGGGTCACCACCGGGGCCGGCGAGTACGCCCCCATCCCCCCAGTGTTGGGCCCCTGGTCGCCGTCGAAAACCGCCTTGTGGTCCTGGGCACTGGCAAGAGGGATGATATTCTTTCCGTCGGTGAATGCGAGAAACGACGCCTCTTCCCCCTTGAGGAACTCCTCGATCACCACGCGGGCACCAGCGGTACCGAAGGTATTGCCGGAAAGCATGTCCCGCACGGCCTCCTGCGCCTCCTGGGCCGTTTGGGCAACAATTACCCCCTTGCCGGCGGCGAGACCGTCGGCCTTCACGACGATGGGCGCACCATGCCGCTCGATAAAGGCAAGGGCCGGCTCCACTTCGGTGAAGACGTCGTAGGCGGCGGTAGGTACGTTGTACTTCTTCATGATTTCCTTGGAAAAAGCCTTGCTCGCCTCGATCAGCGCCGCATTCCGGCGGGCGCCGAAGATCTTCAGGCCATACTCCTCGAAAAGGTCGACCACTCCAAGAGAAAGGGGGAGCTCGGGGCCGACCACGGTGAGGTCGATCTCCTCCCGCTTGGCGAACGAAAGGAGCCCTTGCAGGTCATCCACCTTGATGTCGACGCATTCCGCAATGGTCCCTATGCCCGGATTGCCGGGGGCGCAGAAGACCCTGGTGACCAGCGGCGACTGGGCGATCTTCCAGACCAGCGCATGCTCCCTGCCGCCGCTGCCGATAACTAGCACTTTCATATCCATAAACCTCTCTCAAAGTTATCCGATGCATTGATCGGTCATACAAACCAGGTTAATGTCAATCCATGCCGTCAGAATAAAGCCGGCAGGCCGCATACCCCACAACTCATAATCCAGCATGTATGGATATGATTTGGACCGGCGCGTAGTTCCCGACGTAATTAGAAGTTGTTGAGTGCCACGACAACGTGGCACTCAACAAGTAGTCAAGGCGAACTTCAGGTGTTGCAGGGAAAACCCCTTGGCTGCCTCGTTGGCGGTCACATAGAGGTTATCGTCCCACATTATCTGGAAATCGTGGCCGAGACAGACGGCATAGAGGGCAAATACCACAGCCAGCACAGCCAGTGCGGGGACCAGATGGGGACGCAATGTTTCCATATCCATAACTCTTACTTGCACAGTTTTTTCAATGCCTGAAATGCCTCATCCCGGTAAAGACCATCGCCATGCCGTGCTCGTTGGCGGCGGCGATCACTTCTTCGTCGCGCATGCTGCCGCCGGGTTGAATGACCGCGGTGACCCCGGCGGCCGCGGCGTTATCGATCCCGTCTCGGAACGGGAAGAATGCGTCGGAGGCCATCACCGCCCCCTTTACTTCAAGCCCGGCATGTTCCGCCTTGATGGCGGCTATGCGGGCAGAATTCACCCGACTCATCTGACCGGCGCCGACGCCGACGGTCATTCTCTCCTTGCCGTAGACAATGGCGTTGGATTTCACGAACTTGGCCACCCTCCAGGTGAAAATGAGGTCCTCCATCTCCTTCTCGGTTGGCGCCCGTTTCGTTGCCACCTTAAGTTCGCTGTAAAGATCGAGGTCGGTATCCTGGACAAGGATGCCACCGTTCACCCGCTTGAGGTCAAGGCGGGGGAGCGGCCTCTGGGGCCATTCGCCGCACTCCAGGAGCCTCACGTTCTTCTTGGCGGCTACTACGTCGATTACAGCTTGGGAAACCTTGGGGGCAATGATCACTTCCACGAACTGCCGGTCAACAATGGCCCTGGCAGTTTCCACATCCAGTTCCCGGTTGAAGGCGATGATACCGCCGAAGGCGGACTCTGTGTCAGTCCTGTAGGCACGGTCGTATGCTTCCAGAACATTGGCACCAAGAGCCACGCCGCAAGGATTGGCATGCTTTACTATGACGCAGGCAGCCCCTTCCGGGAACTGCTTGACGCATTCCAAGGCTGCATCGGTATCAGCGATGTTGTTGTAGGAAAGCTCCTTCCCCTGGAGCTGGCGGGCGGTGGAAACCGATGCCTCCTTCACGTCGCGCTCCACATAGAAAGCCGCTGACTGATGCGGATTCTCGCCGTAGCGCATCCCCTGCGCCTTCCTGAACTGGAGGGTTATGGTGTCGGGATAGTCGGCAACACCTTCGCCGGTCCTGGCGCCCAGCCAGTTGGAGATGGCCCCGTCGTAGGCAGCGGTATGCTGGTAGACCTTTACCGCGAGACGGAAGTTGGTTTCCTTTGACACGGAACCGCCAGAAGCCTTCATTTCGTCCAGCACCAGGCGGTAGTCGTTGTGGTCGACAATGACGGTCACGTCAGCATTGTTCTTGGCCGCGGAACGGAGCATCGTAGGACCACCGATGTCGATATTCTCGATGGCGTCCTCCAGGGTGCAGTCCGGCTTGGCCACGGTCGCCTCGAAGGGATAGAGGTTCACCACCACCATGTCTATCGGCTCGATCCCGTAGGCCTTCATAGTCGCCACGTGTTCGGCGTTGGAACGCATGCCGAGCAGCCCGCCGTGTACCTTGGGATGGAGGGTCTTGACCCGGCCGTCGAGCATCTCCGGGAAACCGGTAAAATCCGATACGTCCTTGACTGCAAGCCCCGCATCGCGCAACAGCTTCGCGGTCCCGCCGGTAGAAAGAATTTCGACATCATAGGATGCCAGTTCCCTGGCGAATTCGACTATGCCGGTCTTGTCCGAGAGGCTGATGAGGGCTCGGGTGATTTTTGCCATTTTCGTATGCTCCTTGAAAAAAATCTACCACAGAGACACGGAGGCACGGAGAACTGCGAAAACGCAAAAACCAATTAACCGGAAAGAAACAACAGACGCAAAGAGGGATAAAACGCAATGCCAGATATTCTAATCTTATAAAACCCTTTGTGGTTTTTCTTCGAGAACTTTGCGTCTTTGCGGTTCCAGGAAATTGATTTTCTCCGTGCCTTTGTGTCTCCGTGGTGAAAGAACTTGGTTTTAGATTTCAGGAAAGTTCATCTGCTCCAGAAAGTGCATCTCGAAGGAAGGAGTGCCGGAAAGGGGGATGACCCGGATTGATGCCGCCAAGCTTTCTGCTGCCTTGAAGCCAGCGGGAGCGCAGAGCACCTTTTCCACTCCGGCCAGTGCCCCATCCCGGACAAAACCGCATATTTCTACCATCTTTGCCGTGAAAATACCAATGTTTTTTAAGCTCTCCGGCGCAAGGCACGCACCGAAAGAGCCGGTCAAAACCACCTTCTCAAGAGCCTCCCATCGTAGGCCGCCACGCTCGGCCAGAACCTCCATCCCGGCACGTATTGCCCCCTTGGCAAACTGAACCTGCCGGATGTCCTCCTGGCTGAGATAGACCAACCTCTCGGCGTCCCGATAAACAACGAACGTCCACTGGCCGTCCACCTTTTGCACGCAATTCGCCAGGTTGGTGGGGATATCATCCGGAGGGAGCAGCCTGCCGCTTGCATCCAGAATGCCCACCCGCACGAGCTCCGCTACCAGGTCAATGACCGCCGATCCGCATATGCCGAGTGGGGACGTCCCGCCGATGGTGGAATATCGAAGCCGCTCCCCGACAATGCTTACCTCGCATATTGCTCCCGCCGTTGCCGTAATGCCGCAGGAGAGATTGCCACCCTCCAGGGCTGGGCCGGCAGCTGCTGAGGTTGCATAAATTGCGCTCCCGCTGGAAACGGCGATCTCGCCGTTTGTGCCTATGTCGAGGAAAAGAGCTGGACCTGGAATTGGGGAGTGGGGACTGGCAACACCCTGGCCATATAGGAAAGCCACAAGGTCGCCCCCTACGAACCCTCCGGGAAGCGGGAAAAGGTAAAGCTCCGTCGATAGAGCCCAACCCAGGTCGGCTGTATTGATTCTCCTTCCTTCAGTGAACAGGGGACGGTATGGAGGAAAGGCAAGTGAATTTACCGGCAAACCCAGGAGGAGGTGTTCCATTGCAGGATTTCCGGCCAGTGCGATCCGTCCGAGCGATGCAGGCTCTACCCCTGCGTCCGCAAGCACGCCCAGCACCAGGGAACTGATTCCTTCATTGAGCGCAGTTTTCAGCTCGAGTAAATTTCCTTCAGCGGCGCAGGCATAGGCAAGACGCGACACTACGTCGGCGCCGAAGGCCCTTTGCGGGTTGAGCGCTGAACGGGAGGCAAACCGCCGCCCCGACCCCGGATCAAGAAGGGAGGCGGCAAGGGTGGTCGTGCCCGCGTCAATCGCTATGACGTACTGCTCAGTCGATTTCAACCAGTTTCCCGCTGGATTTGATTACTTCGCCAATCGATATGGCACTGCACCCTTCAGCTGCTGCCCGTGCCAGGAAATTTTCCGCATCCTCGTGTGCCAGAGATATGAGGAGCCCTCCCGAGGTCTGGGGATCGAAAAGGGGGAGGTGGGAATCGCCCGCGATATCCTTGCCTGCAACATAGTGGGTGTAATAATCGCGATTGCGGTAGCACCCCGCCGGCACCAGACCGTCGCGCACCAGCTCGGCAACTCCCTCCATGACAGGAACGGCCTCCCGCTGAATGCGCATGGTCACCCCTGCCCCGCGGGCCATTTCGCAGGCATGTCCCACAAGGCCGAAGCCGGTGACATCGGTGGCGGCGGAGGCGCGGCAATCGACCATCAGTTCGGCGGCCTGCCGGTTCAAGGTGGTCATCCAGCGGACAGCCTCCGAAACTGCCTCTTCGGCAACCATTTCCGCCTTGATTGCAGTGGATACGATCCCGGTCCCGAGCGGCTTGGTCAGTAGCAGCCGGTCGCCGGAGCGGGCGGTGGAGTTCCGCACGATGCGCCCCGGATCGACGATCCCAGTGACGGCGAGGCCGTACTTCAGTTCCTCGTCCTCAACGGTATGCCCCCCCACCAGGCAGGCTCCCGCCTCCCTGATCACCTCCATTCCGCCGGCGAGTATCCGCCGTAGAACATCTGGAGGGAGCGCGCAGGCAGGAAAAAAAACCAGGTTCATTACAGTGAGCGGCGTCCCCCCCATTGCGTAAACGTCGGAAATGGCGTTCGCCGCCGCGATACGGCCGAAGTCGAACGGGTCGTCCACCAGCGGCGTGATAATGTCGGTCGTCTCCACGAGGGCACGATGCGCGTCGAGCAGAAAGACTCCTGCGTCGTCGGCAGTCTCCGGCCCCACCAGCAGGGAAGGGTTGTCTGCTCCGGGAAGGTCGCGCAAAGCTTCCTCCAGGCCCGCCGGGCCCAGTTTGGCAGCTCAACCGGCCGCTTTGACCAAGGAGGTAAGCTTCATTTGCCGCCCAATAGGTTCTTAATCGTGTCAAGGTTGATTCTCATAACATAAAGCCTCTCTTTGCTATTCAAGGCCTTTCGATAATACTCCCGTGCCGTCTCATAATTCCCCATCCGTTCATGGATGTATCCGTACTGGTAGTTAAAATCCATGATATCTCCCTTGATTGGAACTGTTATCTGGTCAAGTTGATGCAATGCATCCATGAAACGGTTTTCTGCGACAGCCTGCATCGACGCAAAAAGTGCATAGTCCAAATTATAAGCAGGGTTCAGGTTCCGCGCCTGCTCCAGGTATTCAAAAGCCGTCCTGTAATCGCCTTTAGTGAAATAGTATTTTCCTACCAGCATGTAAAGCCTCGGCCGCTTTGGGAAATGCCTAATATCGGAAATCATAAGGGTAGGATAATCTTTCCAGTCACGAATGCGATCATAGGAGATGGCGGAAAAAATCATAAGCACCCCAATCAACATAACTGCAGCAGCTGTGGCGGCACTGCGTTTTGCCGCTTGAATCGCTGCGAGCACCCATCCGAGAACGAGACAGAAGCCGACAGAAGGAAGAAACGCATAACGGTCTGCAACCAATGTACTGGCCGGAATCAACCCAATAACCGGGGGCAGACTTGCCAGAAAAAAGAATCCGCCAAAGCAAACTATTGGGTTGTCTCTTCTGTAACGGATTAGGAGGTATACTATCATAATCAATGCCACGAATGCTATGGCGACATCAAGCCTGAAAACAGTTGCAGCTCCTGTAAATGGATGATTAAAGTATAGTGGATACGGAACGAGCAGCCTCTTCAGGTAATAAAAAACTGCCAGCAGAGCTGTTGCAATACGCCCTTCCGCCTGGTAGTTGCCTGCACTTACGACACCGACGTTGAAGAGAAGTCTGTATGTAGCCAAGGGAACTATTACCGAAATCGCTCCATAAGGAATCGCGGGAAGAATCTTTCTGCCCAGAGATTTGCCCGGCACTGCCGTAGCAGTCAGCTCCAGCAACGCTATATAGAGTGGTAGTATTATGACCGTTGACTTTGACAGCAAGGCCAAGGCAAAGAAGATAAGCGATGCCGCGTAATACCCTTTTAGCTTGGTCTCCCTAAACCGGAGGAACAAATACAGACTCACGAAGCAGAATATCCCTGAAACCAGGTCTTTTCGTTGCGCAATTCCGGCTACGGACTCAACATGGAGCGGATGTACTGCATAGAGTAAGGTAGTAAATAAGGCAACCTGTGGGGACGATGTCGTCCATCTGAAAAGAAGCTTATTCAGGAAAACATAGAGCACCAGGCATGTGAGCAAGTAGTAAAAAAGATTCGACAGGTGATAACCGAACGGGTTAAGTCCCCACAACTGGTAATCGAGACAGTAGGTCAGATCACGCACAGGAAGGTATTCGAGTCCGTTGGGCGTCGATGTGAAAAGGAGCTTGAAATTCTGCCAACTAAGGCCGTGCACTGCAGTGTTAAGTATAACGAGTGCGTCATCATCTACATTAAATCCGTTAAACAGCGATCTCCAGTAGACAAAGACTGCTATCGTACCCACCAACAGGTGATGAAATAAAGCAGGATATGTAACAACTCTTTTTTTCGTATCAATATCATGTTGAACGTTATGCACTTAATGCCCCACTTAATTCTCTTTTTCATCAGACAATTCATACGCTAAAGCAAAGTTTGCTCCAGGCCAGTCGGAAGCAACTTTCTTCACCTGCCGCTCGCCACCACCCTGTTGATCTCCTCCGAAACCGCGGGAGGAAAGATGATGCGAAGGCCCTGACTGCTTGCAAGAGCTTTCCGATAAAAGAAAAGGGTCTTATCTCGATCTCCCCTGGTTTCATAAAGCTTGCCGTACAGGTAATTGACTTCGAGAATATCATCACGAAGCGGCGACGGCAGGCGATCCAGAACTGAAAAAGCTTCATCGTACCGCTTTTCCTGATAATCAATCAAGGCAGAAAAAACTTCATAATCGATATTGTAATTCGGATTGAGGCGACGTGCCATATCAAGGTACCGGAGGGTCTCCGTGTAGTTTTTCTGGCCGAAGTACTCCGAAGCAACCAACCAGTAATTACGGGTTTTTTTCGGAGAATCCTTGATCGCCTGAAGATAAAGCGTAACGCTGTCTTTCCAGTCAAAATTTCTTCTGATTGTAATCGTGCCGTAAATTACGATCAGTAGCATGAGAAAAGGCACTACCGCCTTTACGAAATGTGGCTTTGGGAGAAGCCGGCACAGACCCCAGCCGAGCAGAAGACAATAACCCAGAGAAGGAAGAATCATATACCTTTCAGCTACCAGCCCCCTGGACGCCGCCATGCCAAGTATTGGGAGCATTGTAGCCATCCACCATCCAATGGCCAAGGTAATGACCGGCTGCGTTCTCCTGTAGATGACGGCAACTGCCACGATTGCAATAATTGCTATCAGGCTGGCAATAGTAATGACGTTGAACGGCTTGATCAAGAAGGGGGGGTTTATGTTTAGCGGATAAGGAAAAATGATGATTTTCAAATAATATGCAAAGGCGTCGACGATGGTCGCAATCTTCCGCGCTAATTGAATTCCTCCACCTGCATCACTTAATACCCCCATGCGCTGCATGACAAAAGTGTTGAGCATGCTTGCCGAAGCTGCCACCCCGAAGAATGGAATCGCTTTCAAAAGCACTTCGGCCTTTTGCGGCGTTTTTCTCCCGTGCCTCGCAAGATCAAGTCCGACCATGACAATCGGAGCGGACAGTACCGTGGCTTTAGAAAAGATTGCCAGAACAAACGCAAGCAAGGCAACCGGATATTCCCACCGGCGGCACTTGTCGTTAATATAAAAATAAATGCTGTTCAACAGGAAAAGCGTCGACAGAAGATCCTTCCGTTGCGAAATCGCTGCAACGGATTCCACGTGAAGCGGATGCACCGCAAACAGAAGGGATGCAAATAATGCCGTGATTTCCGGTTTTTCCTCCCACAATCTCAGCACCTTGCAAACGAGCAGATACACGACCGCGCATACTAACAGGTAGTACAACAGATTAGCAAGATGATAGCCAAAGGGGTTCAACCCCCAAATCTGGTAATCCAGCATGTAGGACAAATCTCTGACCGGAAGGTACTCCATCTTGTTCGGGACGGATGTGAATACCGACGATACATTACCCGACGAAAAACCGTGAACAGCTGGATTCAGCAGCAATAAGCCTTCGTCGTCCAAGGCGAATCCGTTCAAGAGCGAATTGGCATAAACGCCGATAACAAGCAGGAGTATCAATGCAATATGTTTTGTGGCCAATCTCGACTGTCCGGAGGACATCAACGATCTCCCAACTTGAAAGGCTCTCCCCTTTCACTTTCTACATCCAACAGTTATGGGCGCGGACTGTTCTCACCCATAGTACTTACATAGTCAGCAACAGCTTTTCTTTCAACCACCCCCAGGGAAACAGGGCTTCTCACCGCCCGCAACAAGCTCGTCCTTGCCCTGTAAGCGTCTCCTTGAGCTTGGTAAATCATCCCGTACAGGTAATTAACGTCAACGACAGCATCACCGGCAGGAATCTTTTCTAGCATCCGCAACGCCTCTCCATATCTTTCCCCCTCATACTCCGCAATCGCCCTGAACAATTGGTAATGTGCTTCGTATCCGGGATTCAGCTTCCTGGCCTTGTCCAGAAGTTCGAAGGCTTTCTCCTGGTCCCCCCGATTGAAGTAGGCTTTGCCGGCCATCCAGTAAATCTGGGTATTCTCCGGGACATCCCGGATGTTCGCCATCAGCAGGGTAAGGTGGTCTTTCCAGTCCCGGTTCCTCATGTGAGAAAGCACGGAAAAGAACACGAGCGTGCCGGCCAAAACGGATAGCGCACCCCAGCGTAAGATGCTCCGTCTCTCTTGGACAAGGCGGCTCAAACCGTACCCAACCGCAAGGCAGAATCCGGCCGATGGCAATAGCAGGTAGCGCTCAGCCACGATGGTGCCGGTAGGGACAAGGCCTACCACCGGTATAAGGCAAATCAGATACCAACCTATGGCGAACGAGAGAATCGGCTGTGATCGCCGCAGGACAAAGATCAACGAAGTAAGAAGTATCACCCCCACAGCAGAAAGGACCACAGTGGTGTCATAAATATGGCGAGACATCTCGAAAAATGGTGAAATGGAAAGAGGATGAGGCCAGACAAGGAGTTTCAGGTAATAGAACACCGCCCGCAACGAGCTGTAAACCCGTATGGAATAGCCACTGCCGAATCCGTGCAAGTTTTCACTGATAACCCCTGCTTCCCTCATGATCATCATCTGCACGATGGTAAAGCCGGCGGCAACCAGCAGGTACGGTATGACAATAAATGCTCGTCGCTGAAAACCGGCATCGTTCTTATTCCGATGAAGGAAAAAATCGACAAGCAAAATCAGGGCTGGAAAACTGACTACAGTGGCCTTTGAAAAAAGCGCCAGCACAAATGAAAGAATGGAAACCGCATAGACCATCCTTGTGCCGGACTTCTCATAGCGAATAAAGTAATGAAGGCTCAACAAAGAAAAAATCCCGGCTAGAATATCCTTGCGCTGGGCAATCCCCGCTACTGCCTCTACGTGTACCGGGTGCACCGCAAAAATGAGCGTGGAAATGAAGGATATCCGTTGCGCATCAATGGAGAAGGGAATTAACAGCTTTCGAATGACGAAGTAGAAGAGTATACAGAAGCAGACGTAATAGAGCAGATTCGCCAGGTGGTAGCCAAAAGGGTTAAGCCCCCAGAAGGCAAAGTCGAGCATGTAGGTCAGGTCGCGAACCGGCAAATACTCCAGTCCGTTCGGCACCGAGGTCAAGATCGCCCTGAAATTGTCCCAGGTCAAGCCGTGAACGGCGTTATTATTGATTACAAGGTATTCGTCGTCGATATTAAAATCGTTTTGCAGTGAGTTGGCGTAGACGAAAACTACGACTGCTGCGATGAAAGTGGCATGAATCAGCCCCATCATTTTTGCATTGGTCGCTCTCATGGTAGTCCTAAGCGCCTGCGTACAAGCAGGAGCAGAGTCTGCCTGACAGTCTTAGCAACATTCATTTTGCTATCACTTGTCTTCTGGTCGTAGCGGAGGATTATCGGGACTTCCGTAATAATAGGGTCGTACTTCCTTAGCTTCAACAAAAGATCAACCATGCAGGAGAAGCCCTTCTCGGAGATGTATGCCTCGCCGTAATCCGCGAAGGCCCGCCGCAATATGGATGCCCGATAGGCACGATAACCGCAGGTATAATCGCTGGCACCCTTTAACGGCAGTATGCAGCGGAAAAGAAAACCTGCCCCCAGGCTCAGAATCTGACGAAAGCCGCTTACCCCCTTAATGACCGCCCCCTTCCGGTAACGGGAGGCGATTACCACATCGTGCCCCTCACGTATCAGCGCAACCATCCGGGGGAGAAGACCGGGAAGATGACTGTTGTCCGCATCCATTGTCACGACGACATCCCGGTCGCCTGCGACCTCCAATGCACGGTGCAAGCCTGTCCTGAGAGCCTCCGCAAGGCCCCTGTTTCCGGGGTGGGTGATCAGCTCAATCGGTAGCCTGTCACGAAAACCGAGGACAACTTCGCCGGTTCCGTCGCTGCTCCCATCATCCACCACGATGACACGGCATTTTCTGTTTTCCTCATTCAACACCTCGCAATAGCTCTCCAAGAGTGCGCCAATGCAGGATGCCTCATTATAGGCAGGGAGAACGACAAGGATCATAGCTGCCTCCTATTCAAAAAAAATCTG
The DNA here is from genome assembly GCA_016177775.1 of Geobacter sp. Lineage (GTDB taxonomy): Bacteria > Desulfobacterota > Desulfuromonadia > Geobacterales > Geobacteraceae > JACOUQ01. The sequence continues at coordinate 10,659 of JACOUQ010000013.1, read as the reverse complement.
AAAACAGAGCCATCATCAAAATCTTCACTGCCTCGTTGCGCCATATTGTAGCAGCGCCTGAAAGACTTCGGACTTGTTGATGGAATGACTTCTTATTATCTGCGCATTCGAGGCAATGTCCCTTACGAAAACCATGGAAAGATAGTTGTTGTACACCAGTTTCCATTCATTGTCCCGAAGTAAGTTCAAAGCCAAGGGGAAAAGGCTGCCATTCATCATGTCAACTGCCGGCAACAGGACTGTGTTGACCCCGTTAGCATCGAGGACTGTCCGCCATTCATCGGTATAAAGTGCCTTGTTATAGACGACGACAACCTCTTCCACCAATGCCCGGCCGTCGACGAAAACCTTGTATTCCGGCAGGTTCCATATGAGGTATCCCCCCCAATAATAGAAATTGAACAGTTGAGGCGCAGGACGGTTTTCCTGCAAAAACCGGACGGCCTTGTCAGGAAAGAAATGGATCGGGCCAAAGTTAAAGAGCCTCTTTGGCTTGACGGTTACCGCCCAGACGGCAAGGAGCACAGCAACTATCACCCATTTATGGCGGGCTCCAGGTTCCCTTACATGGCCGGCCAGCAGCGGTGCTGTCATGAGTAGAAAGGGCATGTAGCGTGAACTTGTCAGTGACAAAACCGCAAGGAACAGAATGATAAGAAGGTGAACCGGGGGGAATTCCTTGCATCGCCAGACCGTGACTCCCGTTGCTATCGCCAGGAAAAGCCAGTACCCTGGATAATAGAAATGGTACCGGATGGCGGCAGTGAACGGCGAGGCGTTTTCCTGTACAACCGAACTGTAAGCGGGAAGTGTGCCGACCGCTTCACGGAATGCGTCATATCCGCATGGATTCGCCCCTGCTGCGGCCAAGGCCAACAGAAGCACCGCAACTCTCGGCCAGCCGGGCTTTTGCCTCTTCTTTCCCGCGAAGCCGAGAAATTCGAACAGCAGATAAAAGGATATGAGGACTACGCCAAGGATATATCCGCCGTGCATGTTGGCCCACACCAGCATGAGAAGAGGAAGCAGCGCTCCTGCGGGAACTATCCGGTCGTCGCTCCTGACCCGTTCCAGGAGATACAGGCAGACCGGCATGAACAGAAAGGTGAACAGTTGCGGACGTTCGCTGGGGAAGGTCAGAAGGATGGTCCCTGTCAGGAATGAAAACAGGAGAGGCGCTGCGCCACCCCCTTTCCGGCGCATCCAGAAGAAAATTATAGCAAGAATCGTTGTATAGGTCGCTGCCCTGAGAAGTATGATCCCAGTATAACCCAGCGCCTTCCAGACCAGGAAAAGGCAAACCTGGCCCAGCCAATACTGCTGCAGAATGAACCTTACCCTTCCGGAACCCGGCCTGAACGGATTTATGTCGGAAACAGTATAAGAAAAGAGGTCTTGAACGGGCAATGTCCGGTTCTGCCAGATCCACTCCCCTGTTTTCAGGTGCCAGAACAGGTCCCCGTCTTCGATCGGAGTGGTAAAAAAACAGAACATCACTGCCAGCAAGCAGAAACAAAGGGATTTCTCCAATACGGAAACCTGTACAGAAAAAACCGGAAATTTCTTATTTATGAAATTCTCCATAACCATCTAAATCCTGCGCAGGACTTCCACTATCCGATCCGCCGCCAAGCCGTCGCCGTATGGATTGCCTGCCTGAGCCATGCTCCGGTATGCCTCCGTGTCATCCAGGAGACGAACGCTTTCGTTCACGATCTTTTCCCGGTCTGTGCCGACCAACCGCACAGTCCCGGCTTCCACAGCCTCCGGCCGCTCGGTCGTTTCCCTCATGACGAGTACCGGCTTGCCAAGAGAAGGCGCCTCTTCCTGCACCCCGCCGGAGTCGGTGATGATCAGAAAGGCCCGGTTCATGAGATAGACAAACGGGAGATACTCCACCGGTTCGATGAGGTGAACATTTGGAAATCGTTCCCCGCCGAGAAGCCGTTGCACAGGTTCCCGTACATTGGGATTGAGGTGGACCGGGTAAAGGATCTGCACTTCCGGATACCTGCCGGCCAGGTCGGCCAGGGCGCGGCAGATGTTCTCGAAGCCGGTGCCGAAGTTTTCCCGGCGGTGGCCGGTCACCAGTACTAGCCTTTTCGCAGGATCAAGAAAAGGGAATCGCCCGGCAAGGCGCTCCAGCAAGGGAGAATCATGCTGAATGCGTCCAATTATGGAAAAAAGCGCATCTATAACCGTGTTGCCAGTCACGAATACAGATTCGGGGGGGACCCCCTCCCCCAGCAGATTGCAACGAGCAGCCGGGGTAGGAGCGAAATGATAGTCGGCTACGCAGCCGGCCACACGGCGGTTGATCTCCTCGGGAAACGGGGCGTACTTGTCATGGGTGCGAAGGCCGGCCTCCACGTGACCGACCGGGATGCGCCGGTAAAAGGCAGCGAGACTGGCGGCCATTGTAGTGGTAGTGTCTCCGTGCACAAGAACAATGTCCGGCTTCTCATCGGTCAGGACCTTCCTCAGGCCCGTCAGGACCCCGCAGGTGACGTCGTAGAGATCCTGCCCCGGTTTCATGATGTCCAGATCATAGTCAGGCCGTATGCCGAAGAGGTCCAGCACTTGGTCCAGCATCTCTCGGTGCTGGGCGGTCACGCACACCCGGCTGCGGAAAACCTCGGGATATTCACGAAGTTTACTGATCACCGGCGCCATTTTGATCGCTTCCGGTCGAGTGCCGAAAATGGTTAGAACTTTCTTCATATCACCGTTCTTTCCCGAAAGATTCAAGCTGCGCAACGATCGTGCGGCGACTGACCGATATTAGACCAAGATCGTGCTTGCTGGTCAAAGCATGTTCGAAGCTTCTCCGTGCCCCGACATAGTCACCTTTTGCATACAGTACCTTGCCGTAGAGGAAATTCACCTCGAAAATGTCGCTTTTATTGAATGCCGAGATATTATCGAGTACCCTCAGGGCTTCATCAAGATTCCGGGCAAAATACGCTTCACTCGCCGCGAATATTGCAGCATCTAGCCCCCGCGAGGGGTCCAGCCTGACCGCTTCTTCCAAATACCCGAAGGCTTCCGCTTTTCTCTTTTTCGCGTAACAGGCCTTTGCCGTCAGCACATACAGACGGGCTTTGAGAAGCTTGAGTCCGGGGTCGGTTCCAATGGCGGGGAAATCCCGAATATTGGACAGATGAAGGGACACCTCGTCCCTCCAATCTGGAACCCGTTTCAGCGAAATGGCGGCATACCCAGAAACCAGCGCGATCAGGGCAATTACGCTAACAATACGGCTCTGCACATTGTACAGCCAGCACCGGTGCACAATATACGCAAGGAATATGCAAAACCCGAGTGAAGGGATAAACAGATAACGATCGGCAACTATTACACCAGTGGTGGGAACGAGTCCAGAGACCGGCAATACGGTAGCTAAAAAACAATAAATGGCAAAACCGGCAATTGGCAATTTCCGTCGAAGATACCAGGCGGCTGCACACAGAATGACGACCATTGCAATTTCGGCATAAAATGCGGGGACGATTCCTGGACGGTCTGCAACAAATGGGTGAATCCAATAAAGGTGGGTTGGGATTGTAAGCATCTTGAGATAGTAAGTGACAGACGCGGGCAGAAGCATCAGGCGTTCAAATGGAGAAAATGCTTTCTGGCTGGTAATCACACCTGTTTTCAGCAACACGGCGCTTTGGAAAACCGTATAGATGACGGCAATAAGAAAAAACGGGATGGCTCTGAAAATAGGCTCCCGCCATCGGGCTTTGTCCGTGCGTGGCCAATAGGCATCGAGCCCTAACACAAGGAATGGCAGCGTGACCGCCGATGCCTTGGAAAAGAGCGCAAGCACAAAAGCACCTAGAGCCGCCCAATAAAGGCGTGCCCGGGATGTTTCTCGAAAGCGCGAATAAAAATAAAGGCTTAGCAGAAGAAACAGTGCTGCTAATACGTCTTTTCGTTGAGCTATCCCCGCTACAACTTCCACATGCACCGGATGCACGGCAAACAGAACCGCTGTAAATAGCGCCAGGCTTTTGGCCTCCGGGATTCCGCCGTTAGCAAGCCGCTCGACGAAGACATATACAAGTGAGCAAACGAGAATGAAATATGCGATATTCGAAATGTGATAACCGAAAGGTTTGAGGCCCCATGCAGAATATTCGATCGCGTATGAAACATCCCTGACCGGCAAGTATTCCAACTCGTTCGGAACCGACGTGAACAGCTGCTTCAAGTTGGAGACTGAAAGCCCATGAACTGAAGCGTTTTGCGTAAGCAATGCGCCGTCATCTACGTTGAACCCGTTAGTTACAGCTGAATGATACGTAATGACAATAAGGACAGCAACAATCAGCAGATGTACCCATCGACTTGAGTTCAGCGAATAATTCAATATTTTATCCTGCATCTACTTTGCCTCGTTATTACGCAGACAGATGCATCCGCGCCACTGATTCAATGGGCCAATCGAGTTAGTCATCACTGAAGACCACCCAATAAGCCGACAGCTCTGTTCACATCGTGCCGGCTGAAAATACGCAACTGTGTTTTCCCTTCCAAGGCCCTATCGTAATATTCCCGCGATTTCACCGTGTCGCCGTTGATTGCCGCAACTACGCCATATAGATAAGCAACATCAAGAATATCCAACTTGTCCGGCCTGTTTATGCTCTCCAGCCATGCGACAGCTGTCGCGACATCATCTTTTTTAATGAAGTAATAAGCCTTCAGTACTGCATAATCAGTGGCATATGGTGAATGCAATTTTTTAGCCACCTCGAAATAACCGAAAGCCTCGTTATAATTACCCCGATTGTAATAAGCACGCCCAACAATCCAGTAATGAAACGGGTCGCGCGAACCCTGCCGAATATTCGCATGAAAAAGGGTGAGGGAGTCTTTCCAGTCGGGGATACGTTGAAATGATATCCAAAAATAGCTAGAGACCAGGAGCAGAACAAAGGATACGGCAATAATCCTTCCCTTCGGCAAGTCGGAAATCTTGAACACTCCGTAGCTTGCCGCTACGCAGTAGGAAGCCGAGGGGAGGAAAAGATAGCGATCTGCTACGATTGTCCCGCTCGGAACAAGCCCGACAACAGGAACAAGTGTGATCAGAAACCAGAATATACAGAAAGAAAGCAGCGGATTTCGAGATCGGAAACGAAAGGCAAGCCATAGAAGAAGGGCAGTCCCGACAAAAGAGGCTATTGCGACAAGGCCGAGCGGTTGCCGTTCAATGTCGAACGTCCGGTAAATAAAAAGCGGATAAGGAACGACAAGCATTTTCAGATAAAAAAAGACCGCTTCGGCTGCGGTAGCAAGTCGCTCGAAAAATGTGCTGTCAAAGGCATTGATGAGTACATCATTTGCTGCAAAAATCCTCGACTGAATGATGGAATAAAGGGTTGATGCCGCCACATACGGAGAGGCGCGTAGCAGTTTTCTGTCGAATGTTTCGCGAAAATCATCAGCAAAAAAATCAAGGGTGAGAATAAGAAAGGGCAATGAAATAACTGTCGCTTTCCCAAACAGGGCCAGCAGAAACAGTAAAAATGAGGTTATATATCGCACCACATTGCCCTGCTCCTTGTAAAGCAGAAATTGATGAAGACTCAGGAAGAAGAGAAGTCCCGATACGAGGTCTTTTCTCTGGGCTATCCCTGCGACCGACTCGACATGCATGGGATGAAGGGCGTACAGCGAAACTGCCAACAATGCTGTCCCGCCCGGTATCGACCAACGAACGAACATGCGGCGTAAAAAAAGATAGAGGGCCGCACAAGCAATGAAGTAGTAAATGAGGTTGGAAAAATGGAATCCTGACGGATTCGGCCCAAACACAGTGAAATCAAGTGCGTAGGTAATATCCCTGACCGGCAGGTATTCAAGGCCGTTTGAAACAGTTGTGAACATTTGCCGGATATTTGCGACGGTGAAACCGTGAACGGCTGTGTTGTTTTTGACGAGCTGTGCGTCGTCAATATTGAAACCGTTCTCCAGTGAATGGAAATAGGTTGCAACGACAAGAACAAGCAGTACAGCCATATGCAGCCACAGTTCGGATTTTCCGGCATATGCAATTTTTAATTTGCTTGGACTCATGCGGGAAAGCTGGTACCTTTCAAAAATTCAACAGTAAGCATGTAATCAGGAAACATACACCCGCGGCACCCGCTTGCTGATACCGCAGAAAATCTCGTACGGAATCGTGCCGGCCCATTCGGCCAGCTCCTCGGCCCGCACACAGTTCCCCTGGCTGTCACAGCCGAGCAGGACCACCTCATCCCCCACAGCGACTCCCGGGATGTCGGTCACATCCAGCATGATCCAGTCCATGCATATGGTGCCGGCCACCTTGGCGCGTCGGCCGCGTATGAGCGCCTCTCCCCGGTTGGTGAGGGCTCGGGAGTATCCGTCGGCATAACCGACCGGCACGCTGGCGATGAACGTCGGTCGCTCGGACACGTAGCGCCTGGCATAGCTGATACTCACCCCAGGCTCCACCAATTTGAGCATGGCAACCCGGCTTTTCAGGTGCATGACAGGACGGATATCCAGCTTCCCCGCAAAGTCAGCCGACGGGAGGGCGCCATACAGGACGATGCCGGGACGCACCAGTGTGCAGAAAGAGAATTGCCGGCTGAATGCAGCGGCGCTGTTGGCAATGTGGATGTAGCGGGGGGCAAACCCCTGGGCCTTCGCCTCCCGCACCACCGCCTCGAAACGGTTTGCCTGCCGGTCGGTGTAGCTCCGGCCGTTCTCGTCCAACTCATCCGCTGAGGCAAAATGGGAGATGATCCCCTCAAGCTCTATATGCTTCAGCCGCTGCAACTCTTTGAGGAAATCAGCCGCCTCATCGTGGGGGATGCCGAGCCGTCCCATCCCGGTGTCCACCTTCAGATGGATCCTGGCCTTCCGGTAGAGCCTGGCAGCCGTCTCGTCCAGCACCCGTGCCTGCTCCAGCGAGAATACCGCGGTGGAGAGGTTGAAGCCGATGCATTTGCGCTCCTGGCCCGGATACACTCCGCCCAGAAGGAGGACAGGACGGTCGATCCCCGCCTTGCGCAGTTGAATCCCCTCGGCCAGGAAGGCTACCCCGAACGCATTGACCCCGAGCCGGTCCAGTTCGGCGGCGATGTCCATGAACCCGTGGCCGTAGGCATCCGCCTTGACGACCGCGAGAATATCGCACCATTGCGGCACCACCTCCCGCACCTGCCGGTAGTTGTGCCGAAGCGCTGACAGGTCAATTTCCGCGAATGTCGGACGACTTTCCATAATATTTTTCTACCACGTTCGTCGAGCCGGTGTAAAGCCCAAATCCCCCCAAAAGCCGTTGACTTTCCGTAAAAGTTCCGGTACGTTTACACCATTGTTTGACAAGCCAGCTGGGGGAGTTCGCAAGAACTGAGACCCGACGCAAAGTCAGGGAACGACAATTTTGCGGCAAGTTCTAGGAAGGCGAGCGGGAACGCGGAGGCGTAGCAGCGCTACGCCGCACAAGTGAGCACGAAGCCTGACGACGAAATTGCCCAAAAGTGGCGTTCCCCGCCAAGGGAACCCTTTGAACCTGATCCGGTTGACACCGGCGTAGGAAAGCGGCCAAAAGAAACCAGCATCCGGAGCATATCCAGGGAGCCGTGACTTTTGTCGCGGCTTTTTTGTCTTGAAGGCAGGTAATTTTATGGACAGCAAACCACACCTGATGCGACTGGTGGTCAACAGAGAACCTTCCAGATTTGCAATACAGGGACTTTACCTCATCACCGACCATGGCGACCACCTGAAGGAGAAGGTGGAGGCGGCCCTGAGCGGCGGGGTGACCGTACTGCAGTACCGGAACAAACATAAGAATTACGATGCAAAGTTTGCCGAAGGGCTGGAGATCAAGCAGCTCTGCGAAGCCTATGGTGCTGCTTTCATCGTAAACGACGACCTGCGTCTGGCAAAGGAACTGGACGCGGACGGTGTGCACCTGGGCCAGAACGACGGGTCCGTAACCGAAGCCCGCCGCCTGCTGGGCCCGGACAAACTGATCGGCGTCTCGACGCACAACCAGGCTGAGGCCATGCAGGCCGAGACGGAAGGGGCGAATTACATAGGTTTCGGCTCCATGTATCCGACTGCCAGCAAAGAGATCGTGCATCTGCCCGGCCCCGAAGCCCTTGCGGCGCTGCGTGACAGAATCTCCATTCCGATCGTGGCCATCGGCGGGATCACCCATGGCAATGCCTGCCGGGTCATCGATGCTGGCGCCGACGCCATTGCCGTTATCTCGTCGATAATGGATGCGCCGGACCCGGCACTTGCTGCGGCCGAGCTCCTGGTGCTTTTCAACCGCCGGAAGGATATGCCGCGGGGGGCGGTACTTACGGTGGCAGGGAGCGATTCCGGCGGCGGCGCCGGCATCCAGGGCGACATCAAGACCATAACGCTTCTGGGAAGCTACGGCGCCTCTGTGATCACCGCCCTCACAGCCCAGAATACGCGGGGCGTCACCGGAATCCACAGCCTCCCTCCCTCCTTTGTCGCGGAGCAGCTAGACGCCGTGCTTTCCGACATCCCGGTGGACGTGGTCAAGACAGGCATGCTCCATTCGGCGCAGATCACCGAGACCCTGGCGGACAAGCTCAGAGAATACCGGAAGCGGTTGGTGGTCACCGACCCGGTAATGGTGGCCAAAGGCGGAACTTCGCTGAGCGACGGTGATGCCGTGCAGGCGTTCATCGAGCATATGCTCCCGCTCAGCTACCTTGTTACCCCGAACATCCCCGAGGCGGAGCGCCTTACCGGGCTTACCATCACCGACGAAAGCGGCATGCGGGAAGCCGCCCGCTCGTTGCACAAATGGGGTGCCAAAAACGTCCTTCTCAAAGGAGGGCATCTCCCCGGACGGGAATCGGTGGATATTCTCTTCGATGGCCTGAGATTCACGCGGTTTCCCGCCGAGAGGGTATTCACCAGCTTCACCCACGGCACCGGCTGCACCTATGCCTCGGCCATCGCCACCTTCCTTGCCCAGGGAATACCGCTTCCTGCCGCCATAGCCAAGGCCAAGGAATTCATTACAAGCGCAATCAGGCTTTCCAGGCCCCTTGGCAAAGGACATGGTCCGGTGAATCATTTTCTCGCCTCCCGGGAGATGGAAATCTCGTGAAAAGTAAAATGTGAAACGATTTGTGAACAAGGAGCAGTCACATGAAGACTCAGCTTGACTACGCCCGCCAGGGGATCATCACCGACAAGATGAAGGAGGCGGCCCTCGCAGAGGGAGTTGCCCCCGAGCTCATCCGGGAAGGGATAGCGGCAGGAACCGTCATAATCTGCCACAACATAAAGCACAAAAACGGCCGACCGCTGGCAGTGGGAAAAGGGCTGCGGACCAAGGTCAATGCCAACATCGGCTCGTCGGCCGACGACCTGGACATCTCCAAGGAACTGGAGAAGGCCAGGGTTGCCGTGAAACACGGCGCGGACGCCATCATGGACCTCTCCACCGGCGGTCCGGTGGACGAGATCCGCCGGGCAATCATCGCCGAGACCAATGCCTGCATCGGCTCCGTCCCGCTCTACCAGGCGGCGCTGGACGCTGTACGCACTAAAAAGAAGGCCATCGTCGACATGACCGTGGACGACATCTTCGAGGGGATCATCAAGCACGCCGAAGACGGCGTCGATTTCATCACCGTCCATTGCGGCGTGACCCGCGGCACAGTGGAGAGGATGAAGAACGAGGGGAGGCTGATGGACGTGGTCTCCCGCGGCGGCGCCTTCACCGTGGAGTGGATGGCGCACAACAACATGGAAAATCCCCTGTTCGAGCACTTCGACAGGCTGCTGGAGATTGTCAGGGAGTACGACATGACCCTGTCGCTCGGCGACGGATTCCGTCCCGGCTGCCTGGCGGACGCCACCGACCGGGCGCAGATCCATGAGCTGATCCTGCTGGGGGAGCTGACCCAGCGGGCGCAGGCTGCCGGAGTGCAGGTAATGATCGAGGGGCCGGGGCATGTGCCCATCAACCAGATCGAAGCGAACATCCTGCTGCAGAAACGCCTCTGCCACGGGGCGCCGTTCTATGTCCTGGGACCGCTCGTCACCGATATTGCTCCAGGCTACGACCATATCACCTGCGCCATCGGCGGCGCCATCGCCGCCTCCGCCGGCGCCGACTTCCTCTGCTACGTCACCCCCTCCGAGCACCTGCGCCTCCCCACGGTGGAAGACGTTCGCGAAGGGGTGATTGCCTCCCGCATCGCCGCACACGCGGCGGATATCGCCAAGGGGGTGAAGGGGGCAATCGACCGTGACATCCGGATGGCGAAGTGCCGCAAGAAGCTCGACTGGGAGGGGCAGTTCTCCCTGGCCCTCGACCCGGAGAAGGCGCGCCGGCTCAGGGCAGAGTCAGGTGTCGCCGATCACGGCGCCTGCACCATGTGCGGCGAGTTCTGCGCCTACAAGGTGATGGACGACGCTATGGAGAAAACGGCTAGTAGCGTGTAGGCCGTAGGTTGCTGGTTTACCTACGAGCTACAGCCTGATATGGTTGTCAGTTGTCAAGAAGAAAAAAGCTCTCCTGTTCGCTTTTGCAAGCGGTTATGCTGGTACGTATATTCCAGGGCATATGCCGGGGCAGAACCTATTGGCGACGTTTGATCATTCTGATATACGCGG
>JACOUQ010000014.1 GCA_016177775.1 Geobacter sp. | reverse complement strand
TGGTTGCATAATCCTGGGCAACCGTGATCCCCTTGGTAACCGAAGCAGACTTCCCATCAACGCCGGTAACCGTAAGCGTGACGTTGTAGTTGCCAGACGGTACGGTTGTGAAGTCACGCGTCACTGCACCGCTGGGAAGAGCGCTGGTCTGGATGACACCATCGCTGAAAGCCCACTTGTAGGTGACGTAGGTGGAGTTGCCCCCCGTGGTGGGAATGAAATCGTAGCTCTGCTGCTTGAGCTCAAGGATCGATCCCGTGGAAGAATCAGCATCGGCAGGGATCGTGCCGCTGATCGCTGCCGTCGGCGTCACGCCAAGACCGAGCCTCGTTTTGACGTCTGGATCAGTACCCAGTGAGTTCATGTAGGTGAGCCAGGCACCTCGGTCTGTTGCCGTCTGGGGGTTGCCGCCTGCGTCCTTGACCACGCCGGTGTAGGTCTGGCCCATCCAGAGCTGGTTGCCAAGTCCGAAGTAGCCTGCGTCGCTCTGCGGATGGAGGCGGATGACGTACGGGTTGCCGAGGGTCTTATCCTTGGCGGTAAGCTTGAGGTTGTAGTCGTCACCATTGGTGCTGATCGTAAAGTAGGGGTTGTTGGTACCGTTATTAAGTACCGACAGACCCTTGCCGTCAGCATCATTGATCATTCCGTTGGCGGTTGAATAGCAGCCCATTACCTGGCGGGTCAGCGTTTTAATGGGCGTGGCCTTCGGATCTGTCGTGCCCGGCTCCTGCACCTCGACCTTCAGGAGCCACCCCTGGGTTGTGGCCGTGCTGGCAGACGTGCAGTCCGGGTATTTGGCCGCGTTAATACCGCTGCCGGGGAGGAGATTCTTCCAGCTTGTGTCGCGCTTCTTGAAATTATCTTCGTACATGGTCTGGCTGCGATCGATATTCCGCACAGAGTGAATGTTGGGGCTGGTTGAGCTGTAAGAAGCAAACTGCACCGCCAGTGCGCGGACGTCCGACTTGTCCTTCATGGCGACGTGGAAGTCGGTCGGCTGGGTCGAGCCGTTCGTCATGGAGAACGGGGTGATCTGGTTCCCTCTGAATTCGAATTGTTGAATATTGTCGCCGATCACCCTGAACGTACCATTGTAGTAACCCTTGTCAGCGCCGTGGCAGTCGGCGCATCCGCCGCGGCCTGCCGCACCCCGTGCCTGACCGGCAGGCACTATCCCGTGGTTGGACTTGAAGCCGACCCCCATGAAGGAAAGCTTGATCGCCTTGGTGGGGCCGGGTGTCACCTTCAGCTTCGACTCGAGGCTGTTGTTGATGTTCTGAATGTGGGTATCGATTATGCCCGACGTTACCCCACCGGCGTATTGGGTCAACGCCGTCATGCCAAAGTCCTGATTGATGCTGGCGACATGGGTCTGCAGGAGGCTGTCCATCCCGCCTGCACGGCCATCGTTGTTAGCATCGAAGTTCAAGTCGTTCTTGTCGCGCCAGAAGATGGAGGTATTGAGGTTGGCAGGGATGAGGATTCCACCCTGCCATTCGTACACGATTTTGCCAAGCATGTTGCGTTCGACATTGGCGTTCTCGTGGTCGGCAACGCGCCCTTCCGCATCGGCCCCGGTGCCGTCAACCATGGCGCCGCCGCTGTAATTACCCTTGCCGGTGTGGCAGCCGCTGCAGGTGATGACGTCCAGGTGGCTCTTGGTGGCCGTGCCGCTGTAGGTGGCGTCCTGCAGAAGTTTGGCATTCAGGAAGGCAGCGTCATGCGTGCCTGTTGGATTCGGCGCATTCATGGTGTTTATAGTCCTGAATGTGCTCCCGTCCCAGAAGCCCCCGTCGATATGGCATCCCTTGCAGGCATAGTCGTAACCTTTGGCCTGATTGCCGTATGGGCCGTCGTTCTTGTTCCAGAGGGCGCTATAGGGGGCATGCCCCTTGGCCGGGTCGCACTGGCCAAGGACGTTGGCGTCATACCCGGCGTTGGCCGCGGAGCTGATGTTGTTGTAGCCGTAGGTTCCCTTGAGCCCGGCGAAACCAGAGGTTCCCACCCTGGAGAAATCGGCGTCCGGACGCTTGTGGCACCCGAGGCAGCCGATGTTGTAGTGCACCTCGTCTGTGGTCCACTGGTCACCGCGCTTCTTCCAGTCGACGCCGCGCTCCTGCATGTGGCAGTTGACGCAGTTGACGGTGTCAGGTGTGGGCAGAATGTTGGCAACCACGCTGCTGGCGAGTTTCAAATTGCCACTGCCGTCATTCACCACCTTGGTGGGGTCGTAGGTTACCGTTTTGCCGTCTACCGGCGTACCAATGCCGGCACCCGCGGTACGGGAGGCATCGAACTCACCCTTGCGGACCGCGTGCTTGCGCCCCTCGTAGTTGTAATCCTTGAGGTGGCAGATGAGGCAGTCCATCTCCAGAACGCCGGTCTGCCGATAGTCGCTCTTCGTGGGAGCGAAAGTGGCACCTACACCATCGCCTGCCGGACCATAGTTGTCGATGTAATAGCTGTAGGTGTTCACCGTGGTCGTGGTGTAGTTGCGCAACTCAGCCCGGAGGTCGGGGCGCTTGTTGGGGATGTACTCGTTACCCCCGCCCCCCACGTGGCACTCGGCGCAGTCGCGCATGACGCTGGCCATGGAGTTGTCTACCCGCGCCTGAAAAAGCGACTCATTGGTCTGACCCGCGGTGAGAACGAGCCTCGTAGGAAAGGTAGTATCTGTATAGCTGCTTGCATAGTCATAAAGAAGGTACTGGCTTAAAGGCTTGTCTGTAAACTTGAAGGTCGTAGAGTCATAAGCGGGAATCGTATTGTCCCCGTACATTCTCGCCAACTGGCGAGCGGACGGCGGTCACCACGCCCCCACATGGCCGGGCCCCTGCACCCAGTTCTTGCCGATCGGCTGGGCGCCGTTACGTAACGGGTCGGCTGAATCCGGGTTCCAGTTATTCCATCCCCGCTGCTCGTTGGAGGCCAACTGGGCATGATAGCTGTGACGCTCGATCTGGTCATAGCTCAGCAGGGTTCTGCCAGTGGATGCCGGGGTGCTGCCATCGTGGCAACTAGAGGTTCCGCAGGTTTTTTTCATGCTGAACGCCGCTGTGCCGCCTGCAGCAGAGATCGAATTGCCGCCGGCGTCGAGCAGCGGGATGTCAGGGTGGGTAACTGCCAAGGCCGCGGTCGCCAGCCCTGTCAAAAGGGCGGCGCCGGCCAGCAGTCCAACCCGCATTCGTGCATTGGACTTTTGTTTTTTTCGTAACATGGTGAAGTTCTCCTCTTCTTTTCACCCGGCCCGACCTCGAAAATATCGTTAAGGGGAAAAGGATTAACATTATTAATAGACATAGAATAAATTCTTATCCACGATATTTTTGTCCGAAAGCCCTCCTTTCCGTGTGAATGTTGGCTCCGGCCGGATTCGGGGGAATGGCCGGATCTGCTAAAAGTTGAACGGGAAAAGCAATCTATTAAAGAGCACAAACTATGCCGCATAAAAAAACCCGGCTCATTGAGCCGGGTTTCATAAGTTGTCGATTATTTGTTTGACATTTCTTGTTAGGGGATTTTCTTCTGCTCTGGGATTGATTCTTGCGGATTGACGGCCTCAAGGGAGTTGGCGGCCTCCTCCCTGGCGTGTCCCATGGCAAAAACGCTAACCTTGCGTGGTCCTGTCTGGTTGGTGATAAAAATCAATTTTTCCCTCACAAAGCCAGGGTCGACAAACTGATCTAAATAATCGATCTTCTCTCTGGTTACAAAAATATCCGCAGGAAGGTCAAGCGTGCCTGGACCCGACCCACGCTGCCCGAAAAACATCAGAATTTTCCCCTCCTGATTGAATATCTGTACCACCTGGTTCCCCGCATCCACCACGTAGATATAGCCGTCGTCATCGACAAAAACCCCTTTCGGGCGCGAGAACAGCCCGAAGCGATCGCCGAATCCGCCTATCGATTTGAGGATATTACCGTCAAGATCCATTTTCACGACCTTCCCCGTACCTTGGTTGGTTATATACATAAACCCGTTCTTCTCATCTAGCATCAGGTTTGTGGGAAGGGACAGGCCCTTTTTCGGATCGCTATTTTTGCCAACAGCCTTGATCAATTTCCCGGTTTCGCGATCCAGAATCTTGAGTTCATTTTGATCATTATCCACCACAAAAAGCCGGTCTTTGGTTACAGCCACATCAGTCGGCTTCATCTTCAGCTCGTTGCCGACAGCAGTGCTACTTTGAAGCATGGGATCAACTATTACGATTTCCTGCCGTAAAGTGTCTGCAACATAGATATTTCCCTTTTCATCCAGATTGAGGTTGGCGGGCAGACGTAATGCAATCAGCGGATTGTCAACAGGGGAGAATTTTTTCTCGTTCAGATCGATAACCATAAGGCGAGAAAGTGCGGTGTCAGTCACATATATTCTGCCGTTCTTGACCGCGATACCGTACGGCTTCACGATGATATTATTTTTATCGGCATTCGCGTGAAGAAACGGAAACAGGCGCTCGCCTTCCAGGTCACGACCAATGCTGAAGCTGGTCAAATACTGCAGATGTGGCGAATTCGGCGGCTTTGGATAAAAGAAGGACTTTCTCGCCTCTTTGGCAGCACACCCGGAAAGTGCAATGCATGCAACCGCGAGCACGAAAAACGATTTCTTTAGGCAGACATCTCTGCTCAAAACGCCATAAAACTTGACCCATCCCATGAGAATCTCCTTTAAGTACAAGTCCGCCGGAAGCTGCATTTGAAATAATAAATTAATCGGTCATTCCGCAAGCAAAACAGGCTGCCTTTCGGCAGCCTGTTTTTGCGATATGCTGTTCCATTTGTTACTTACTGTGGCACATCAGACAAAGTGCCGATCCATCGGTGGTCACGCGCAGCAATGGCTTGGCGAAAGACCCGCCGGCGGTTTTCGTGCCGTCGGTGTTGTGCACGTCGTGGCATGAGGAGCAGGTCAAGAACTCCCCCTTGAACAGCACATCCTTGATCTGGGCTACGCTGGTCTTGCCGGCCCCAAGCCAAGTTGTAACCGGAGTCGCGTAATTGCGGATATTGATATCCTTCGCCATTCCCAGGGCATCTTCACCATCGGCAACATCTATGTAACTGAAGCCGATCGGGTGATCGTTCCGGAGGTCACGAGTGGCCCCGAAATAATTAGAGGATGCTGGGTTCGAGTTATCACTGATATTCTCACCAATCATGATCTTTTTGTCGTAGGAGTCGGCGTAACTGAGTGTAACCGAGTTATTGCCGCTGCTAAAGGCATCGATGGCAGTGACGCCGTCGTGACAGCTCATGCAGAGGCGCGATGGTCCCTTGAGAACATCATAAGCTCCCGCGCCAAAACCGTTGAGTGCGTTGAACGACGTGTCACCGCCCCCCGCAATGTAGTCGGGATCATTGACGTCTATACCCTCGTACGGTATGAAGTTTGCGGTACTTGTGTCCATCTTGTGGTTCCAGAGAGGGTTGTAGCCGGCCTCTCCGGAACCAGTTGCGTTGTGCGGCGTGTGGCAGAAAACGCAGAGTTGGCTGGTTTCTGGGGCGGCCCCCTTCGCTTGCAGATATGCCGGCATGTTGTGCGGGGAATTCGTTATTCCTCCGCCATTGTCGTAACTCAACCTGCCCGCAAAAACAAGCGAAGCGCTCCCCACCAGCGTAACTGCGCAAATGCCGGCCAAGAGTTTCTTTTTCATATTAGTCCCTCATTGATTTGAAATTAATTACAATCCCGGACGATTCATCAGGCGCTTTTCCCGAAACGTCCTTTTCGCAGGCTGCCAAAAGTCCGGTATTTCCCGGCTTCTTCCCCCAAAGAAGTCTTGTTATAAAATGCAATTTCGATGCCTTTAATGCGGCAATCTAAATATTTCTATAAATGACTTAATTCCTTTTTAATCTCAACATGTTACAGGTTTTTTTAATTTGACCACACTAATATGCCCTTGCCTTCAACTTCTTTTTCTTTGTTTAGATTCGGTTTTTTCGCAGAAAATAGCCGTTAAGCGGATTTTTTTCTCATTGCGAGGAAGCAGAACATACCAGCCCGAACTTTTTCATTCTGTATCGAAGCGTGTCCCTGCTCATCTTCAAAAACCTGGCTGCACGGGTCTGGTTACCTCCCGCGATCTCCAGGCTGGTCATTATCAGATGCTTTTCAAGCTCATCAATCGAGATCCCTTCAGGTGGCACATTTATCTGCCGAACTCCCGGAGCGTAATCCATTGAAAGTACAGAGCCGTTATTTCCTGCTCCCATGCCGATGGCGTCCTTTCCATGGAGTCCGGCATACTGCTTGATATCGTTGTTCAGATACGCGGAACTGATGACCTTCTTCTGCTCAAGCATCATCGCCCGTTCAATAGCATTGCGCAACTCGCGCACATTGCCGGGCCAGTTGTACTCAAGCAGATGCTGCAGCATTTCAGGCGATACCCCTTCAACGTTATTGCCGTACTCTTCGTTCAGGCAGCGAATGAAGTAGTTCACCAGAACCGGGATGTCTTCCTTTCTTCGGAACAATGTAGGGAGCGGAACAGTCATTACGTTCAGCCTGAAATACAAGTCGCTCCTGAACCGCTTTTCCCTGACCATTCCAGGCAGGTCCTGATGTGTGGCGGCGATGATCCGCACATCAGCCGCGATGTCATCTTCCCCTCCAAGCCTTCTGAATCGCCGGGTCTCAATTACCTTCAGGATCTTCGCCTGCATCGAGAGCGGCATGTCCCCAATTTCGTCGAGAAAAACCGTGCCTCCTTCCGCCTGCTCAAAAACACCCTTGCGCCGTTTAGCCGCGTCAGTATAGGCCCCTTTTTCGTGGCCGAACAATTCGCTCTCTAGGAGATTTTCAGGGATGGCGGCACAGTTGATCTCAATGAAAGGGGCATCGGCCCGTGCGCTGTGTGTGTGTATCGCCCGCGCCACAAGCTCCTTGCCCGTGCCGCTTTCGCCGAGAATCAGGACCGTCTTGGCATCGGTGTCCGCGCAGACCCTG
The DNA here is from genome assembly GCA_016177775.1 of Geobacter sp. Taxonomy (GTDB): domain Bacteria; phylum Desulfobacterota; class Desulfuromonadia; order Geobacterales; family Geobacteraceae; genus JACOUQ01. Next base: position 695 of record JACOUQ010000014.1, on the reverse strand, counting down.
ATCATCTTGAACACCTCGACCATCTCTGGCGAGCTTCCAACAAGCTTGTACTGCTCGGAACGCCGACGAAGTTCATTATTCAAGGAAGTAGCTTCTTCCTGAAAACCCTTCTTTTTCAGGACTTTTTCAACCACAAGCCGTACCGCCTCCATGCTGAAGGGCTTGCCTATAAAGTCTTCTGCGCCGAGTTTCAACGCGGCCAGAGCCGCATCGGCATCGGCGCTCGCCGTGATCATGACAATCGGCAGATCGTGGCAAAGCCTTCTGAACTCCTTCAGCAGATCCAGGCCGTTTCCGTCCGGAAGCCATATATCAAGCATAACCAGATCAGGCTCCAGCGTGCGGAGCTTCGCCAGCGCTTCGACACATGTCCCGGCGGTTTCTACTCGAAAGCCAGCTTTCTCCAGCATCTTTGCAAGAGACCAGGCAATCAGGCTTTCGTCATCGACGACGAGTATCTTATCCCGCACCATGCCCCTCTCCTGTCGATGAAGATTGATTTTGGCTAATCCGGATTATGCCAATCTGAAGAAAATGCGTAAAATGAATATTTTTAGAGGGGTAGCTAGTTAGCTCCTCCTGAGATATACTAAACATATCCATCTTTGGTGAGGAGGGATATGTCGATAGACAAGAAAAGCTTACCAAGCACGCACCGAAAATTTGTACAACAGTTCCAAGATGATCAGGCATGT
>JACOUQ010000012.1 GCA_016177775.1 Geobacter sp. | reverse complement strand
CGGACCTCAAAAAATCGTGGGCTCGTTTTCTATCGCCTTATGGAACAGGCCATGGCGACCAAGCCGGTCACATTATCTGATGTAACTTGCGGATATAATTGGAACCATTCGGCAGGAGGAGCTAACTAGCTACCCCCTTAAATACAAATCGAGAGATTGTTTTTTCATGTCCGCTTTTCTCTGTGTTTATTCTCAGTGTCTCTGTGCCTCTGTGGCAGATTTTGCTGGGAAATCACCGCAAAAACCGCTTCTCCACGAAGTCCGCCACAGCCGAGGGATCGTTCAGGTCGAGCACAGGCACGTCCAGCTCCAGCGGTTCGTCGCTTGCCACCGCGATCAGGGACGGGTCGTGCTCCTCCCCCCGGCAGATGAGGGTCGGGCTTCGCTCTTTGCGGTGGAGTTCTATCTTCGGCAGACCGCTCTTCTTGAACCCCTCGGTCAGAACGATGTCCACATCCCCGAAATAGGTCGCCAGCAACTCCTCGATGGGGGGGGCTTCGGCGTGCTTCTTCACCAGGGCGAGCTTTTCCGGGGAGGAGATCAGCATGGTGTCGGCACCGGCGGCGGCCAGGCGATGACTGTCCTTGCCCGGATGGTCGATGTCGAAGCGGTGGGCGTCGTGCTTGATGGCGCCGATGCGGTAGCCGCGCCCCTTAAGCTCGGAGATCACCTTCTCCAGGAGGGTTGTCTTGCCGGTGCCCGATTTGGCCACGAATGATAAGGCTTTGACGGTCATTGTTTCTCCTTGTTCCATGCGCAGAATGTCGTCCGGTGTATTCAGGTTCAGAAAGGCTGTCCCGTCCGGGTCGAGTCTTTGCAGCTCCTCGTTCGGTACATACTTCATTCTGACCTTCGGGTAGAAGTCGTAGATGCGGAAATTGTCCTCGTCGAGGAGCTCCTTCATCGGGCCGAGACAGCTCTTGGCGTAGACCGCGAAGAGCGGTTCCATCCCCTGGCCGGTCTCCGGCACCACGGCGTCGTAACCGGCGGAGATGCGGCAGAGATGGCGGATGATCCCCTCGTTCGGGAAGGGGATGTCGCAGGGGGCCACGAAGACCCGCTCAGTCTCGGCATGGTACAGCCCGGTATAGAGCCCCCCCAGGGCGCTGCCGGGGTAAAGGTCCGGGACAATGGCGATGTTCCGGTCGCCGAAGCGTTCCGGCCGGTCCCCCACCAGGATTACTCTCTTGAAGGCGCTGGCGAATGTCTCCAGCACCCGTGCGTACAGGGGACTCCCTCCCACTCGGAGAAGCGCCTTGTCCCGCCCCATGCGGCGGCTTTGCCCTCCCACCAGGATTATGCCGGTTATGTCGTCGATCTTGGCGGTTTCCATCTCGGAACAGCATAACGGGAAATGGGAAAAGTTTCCAGTCCCATTCTGCCCGGCAATCTCTGTTGTTTTTTGACGTAAGTCAAAAAAGTTGAAAGTTATCGTGATATGGTTCTCGCAGGGTTCCCCGGCCACTTGTAATTGCCCTGATCTTTGTTAAGTTGAAATAGTTTAATACACGATATTTCGAGGAGGGGCACATGCCCGTTTCAGGGGTTGTCATCAAGTGCAGGCCGGAGTATGTCACGGATCTTTCAGAAACCCTGCCCCGGCCGGGGGAAGTGGAGATTCACGGCATTCTCCCCGACGGGAGGCTGATCGCGGTCATCGAGGCCGACAGTGTCGAGGGGGAGGTGCAGGTCGTGAGCCGTCTTCTGGAGACCGAGGGGGTGATCGATGTGCAACTCGCCTACCACAATTTCGAGGACGTATGCGAATCCGCGGATGGTGATTAATTTCATGTGAAAGGAGAGGGAAAAATGGAGTGGACCAGACGCAAGTTCCTGAAGACTACCGCTGCTGCCGCCGCCTTTGCCGCCGCGGGTGCGGACCTTATCAAGGGGGGCGCCGGCAATGCCGAGGCCGTCGAAAACGGGATAAAGTGGGGCAAGGCCCCCTGCCGATTCTGCGGCGTGGGGTGCGGGGTTCTGGTGGGGGTGAAGAACAACAGGATCGTCGCCACCAAGGGGGACCCGGCCGCACCGGTGAACAAGGGGCTGAACTGCATCAAGGGATATTTCCTCTCCAAGGTCCTGTACGGCAAGGACCGCCTCACCAAGCCCCTCATCCGGAAGGGTGACAAATTCGTCGAGGCCTCCTGGGACGAAGCCATGGAGCTGATCACGTCGAAGTTCAAAGAGTCGGTCGAGAAGCACGGCCCCGACTCGGTCGCCATCTACGGCTCCGGCCAGTGGACGGTGTTCGAGGGGTACGCGGCCTCCAAGCTCTTCAAGGGGGGGATCGGCACCAACAACATCGAGCCGAACGCCCGCCTCTGCATGGCCTCAGCCGTGGCCGCCTTCATGAACACCTTCGGAAGCGACGAGCCGATGGGATGCTACGACGACCTGGACCTCGGCGACACCTACTTCCTCTGGGGGGCCAACATGGCCGAGGCCCATCCGGTCCTCTTCTCCCGCCTGATCGACAACAAACTGAAAAATACCAGGGTGAAGATCATCGACCTGGGGACCCGCTTCACCCGCACCTCCCAGATGGCCGACATGTACGTCTCCTTCAAGCCCCAGACCGACCTGGCGATTCTCAACGGCATCGCGCACGTGATCGTGAAGGAAAAGCTCTACGACGAGGATTTCATCAAGAAGCATGTGGTCTTCAAGAAGGGTAAGGAGAATATCGGCTACGGCCTGGAGGAGAAGTACAAGTTCGACGACGAGCCGAAGGGGATCACCTTCGAGGAGTACAGGGAGTTCCTCAAACTCTATACGCCGGAATATGTGTCCAAGCTCTCCGGCGTGCCCGTGAAGACGATCCACGAGATGGCCCACCTCTATGCCGACAAGAAGAGGAAGGTCAACTCCCTCTGGACCATGGGGTTCAATCACCACTCCCGCGGCACCTGGGCCAACAACCTGGTCTACAACCTCCATCTCCTCACCGGCAAGATCGGCCGTCCCGGCGAGAACCCGCTTTCCCTCACCGGCCAGCCCTCGGCTTGCGGCACCGCCCGCGAGGTGGGGACCTTCGGCCACCGCCTCCCCGCCGACATGGTGGTGATGAATCCCGAGCACCGGGAGAAGACGGCGAAGATCTGGGGCGTCCCTGCCTCCAAGATCCCGGCCAAGCCGGGGCCGCACGCCGTGGAGATGTTCCGTGGCCTCGACCGTGGGGAGATCAAGGTGATGTGGATACAGGTCACCAACCCCTTCGTTTCCCTCCCCAACCTGACCCGCTACCGGAAGGCGGCCCGCAAGGAGGGGCGCTTCATCGTGGTCTCCGACATCTATCCTACCCGATCAACCGAACTTGCCGACGTGATCCTCCCCTCCGCCTCCTGGGTGGAGAAGGAGGGGGTGTTCGGCAACACCGAGCGTCGCACCCAGCATTGGTTCAAGCTGGTGGAGCCGCCGGGCGAGGCGCGCAACGATCTCTGGCAGACCATGGAACTGGCCAGGAGGCTCGGCCACGGAAACCTCTTCCCGTACAAGAGCGTGGAGAAGGAGATGTGGGAGGAGTACCGGCAGTTCACCATCGGGCAGGGGAAGGATCTGGCCCCGTACGAGGCGTACCACAAGGCGCGTGGGTTGCGCTGGCCGGTGGTGAACGGGCAGGAAACCCTGTGGCGCTACGCCGAGGGGCACGACCCCTACGTTAAAAAAGGTGAGGGGCTCAAGTTCTACAAGAACAAGGCGAATGACTTCAAGGCGGTGATCTGGGCGCGTCCCTACGAGCCCCCCGCAGAGTCCCCGGACAGGGAGTACCCGTTCTGGCTCTCCACCGGCCGGGTGCTGGAGCACTGGCACACCGGGACCATGACCGGAAGGGTGCCGGAGCTGAAGCGGGCCTATCCGGCAGCGGTGGTGGAGATGAATGCCGACGACGCAAAGCGGCTCGGCATCAAAAACCGCGACAAGGTCAAGATGAGCTCGCGGCGCGGGACCATCGTCCTTCCCGCCGAGATTAACGGGAGGGGGAAACCGGGGAAGGGCAACGTCTTTGTCGCCTTCTTCGACGAGACGAAGCTTATCAACGAGCTCTGCATCGACGCCTACGACCCGATCTCCAAGGAGCCGGAATTCAAGAAGTGCGCGGTGAAGATTGAGAAGGCGTAAAAGCGGTGAATGGTGAATGGTGAATGGTGAATGTAGGGGCGCAGCATGCTGCGCCCCTACAGAAGCAGGCAGGAAAAATGAATGAAAAGATGGGCAAAATATCTCGCCGCCAGTTCCTGCAAGGGAGCCTCGCAACGCCTCTCGCCCTTGCGTTGGCAGGTGGGATGGTCACGATGCCGTTCCTGCGCCGGGCCGACGCCCAAGGCTTCTATCTCCGTCCTCCCGGTGCGTTGGACGAAAAGCGGTTCCTCGGAGCATGCGTGAAGTGCGGCAAGTGCGCCCAGGCCTGCCCCTACAACTCGGTCAGGATGGCCGGCCCCGAGGCGGGGGTGGCCATTGGCACGCCGCACATAATCGCCAGGGAGAGCCCCTGCTATCTCTGTCCCGACCTCCCCTGTGCTAAAGCATGTCCCTCGGGAGCCCTGGACGCGAAGCTGGATGATGTCGAGAAGGTCCGGATGGGAACCGCGGTGATCGTGGACCGGGAGAACTGCCTCTCCATCAGGGGCTTGCGCTGCGAGGTCTGCTACCGCCAGTGCCCGCTGATCGACAAGGCGATCACCATCGACCCGCGCCATAACCCCCGCACGGGGGTCCACACCATCATGGAGCCGGTGGTCCATCGGGACAAGTGTGTGGGGTGCGGGATTTGTGAGAAGAGCTGCGTACGGGAGAAACCGGTGATAGTGGTGATGAGGACGCCGCCGAAGCAGGAGGATTACTACGAGTTTTGAATTCCATCCCGGAGGAATGACGGACATTAGCCGGGGATTGAGGCCGCAGGCCGACATCCCCGGAATCGAACGGAGAAAAAACAAACCGACCCCGGATGGGGTCGCAGCTTGCGTGCCGCAATCCGGTGGTGCAACCACCTGCTTCCGGTGGTGTTGCTTCGCTTGACCACCTATTCCCGCTGGTGTCGCTTCGCTCAACCACCGGCTAATTTCTTTGAACCCTCCGGGTTCGTGTTTGTTGCATTTTAAGGTTATCGCCTTGGAAGAAAAACGTCTGAAAAAATGGACCCTGTTACGGCGGGGCGTTCAACTGGGCAGCGTTGCCCTGATCGCTTCGCCGCTGGCGGGGGTGGGCATATTCCGGGGGAACCTGGAGTCGGCTAGCCTCATGGGGGTGAAGCTGTCCGATCCGCTGGCCGCACTCCAAGCGATGCTTGCAAGCGGGGTTGCCCTCCCCGCCTTTATATTTTCCGCGCTGCTGGTGGCGGCATTCTACTTTGTCATCGGCGGCCGGACCTTTTGCGCCTGGGTCTGCCCGGTTCACCTGGTGACGGAGCTGGGCGACAAGGTGCGATCCCGCCTGGGTAGCGGGGAGAGAACATTTCCCCTTTCGGGGAAGAAGTGGCTCCTTCTCCTTACCCTGATTGTTACCCTGCTTACGGGGCTCCCGTTGTTCGAGATCATTTCCCCCATCGGGATATTCAACCGGGCTCTTGTCTTCGGTTCCTGGGCAGGGCTTCTCGTGGTGGGAGGGATCGTGGTCACGGAAACCGCCGTGGCCCGCCGCCTCTGGTGCCGTTCCCTCTGCCCGCTTGGCGGTTTCTACTCGCTTATCGGCCGGTACAGCCCGGTGAAGGTCCGCTTCTCGCAAGCGGCATGCAGCGGGTGCGGGGATTGCGTCAAGATCTGTCCCGTAGAGGAAGTGCTTCAGTCAGCCCTCGGCGAGAGGGAAGCGCTGGTGAAGTCGGGGGAATGCACCTGTTGTGGAGCGTGCGTCGATATCTGCCCGACCAGGGCATTGGCGTTTACTGCAGGATATAAATAAAAGGGAGGATAGTTATGAAGCCTTTTGCCAAGGTTCTTGTCGTCGCTGCATTTGCCTGTGTGATGTTCGTCCCGATGGTTTCCCTGGCCCAAGAGGAGGTGCCGACCGAGAAGGAGGTCAAACAGGCCGAAAACGAGCCGCCGGTCATCCCGCACAGGGTGCAGGAAAGCGACACCGCCAAGGAATGTCTCGCCTGTCACAAGACGGGCAAGAAAGGTGCCCCGGTCACTCCTCATCCCGAGCGCAAGGCCTGCACCCAGTGTCATGTGCCGACTGCCGGATTCACCATCAACAAGAAGGTCAAGGGCGTCAAAACGAAATGATCCTCAGCAGGAAGGATTTTCTGCTAAAGGGGTTGCCGTCTCTGTTCGGAGTTCTCCTCAATCCTTCAGGCAACGTGAATCATGACGGTACCGAGCAGTATGCGCTGCGCCCTCCGGGGTTCCGGCCGGAAGAGGTTTCGGCATGCCATGGCTGCGAGGAATGCGTGACCGCCTGCCCCGAAGGGGTGCTGGTCAAGAGGAAAATGGCGGAAGGGCCGCTGTTCGACCCGGTCTTGGGGAGTTGCACCTTCTGCGGCCGCTGCCTTGATGCCTGCCCCAACGGAGTGTTTAAGCCCGCGGAAGATTGCGACAGACCCAGGATTGGTGTTGCAACAGCGGACAACTCCATCTGTCTGGCGCAGCGCGGTGGCTGTTTCACCTGCCTGGAGCGATGCCCGGAGGAGGCCATATCCATCGAGCCGGGGGTGGGAATAGTGGTCGACGCCGGGCGCTGCACCGGCTGCGGCGCCTGCCAGTGCAGCTGCCCATTGGAGCCGGTAGCGGTCAAGGTTCTGGCGTTGCCTTAACGGTCTCAGCCATCTCAACGGCTTTCTTGTCGACCCTGAAGGCGGCCATTTCGCTCTTGAGAATGTCTGTCTGTCCCGAAAGGCTGGAAACAGCTGCTTCCAGAATAGTGGTTGCGTCGAGGTTCTTTCCGGTGGATTGCTCAATAGCCTTCACTGCCCGGACGATTTTGGCGCTTGACTCGGTCTGGGTGTCGCATGCCGTCTTGATATGGCTGATCATCTCGGTAATCTGCTCGGTTGAATTGGCTATCACACCGCTCGTCTTGGCCTGTTCCCTGGTGGAGGAGCGTACCTGACCGGCTAATCCCTTCATCCGCTCAACCGTGGTCATGATCAGGTCGCTCACCTTCGCCTGCTCCTTGGTGGCGTTGCCGATTTGCTGGATCATCGCCGAAACCTGTTCCATCGACTCGTTGATCATCCTGCTCCCTGTCGCCTGCTCCATCGCGGCGCGGGCAATAGCGTTCACCTGTTCGGTCGAGCTCTGCACTCCACTCACGATTTTCGCAAGGGCTTCACCCGATCCCCTGGAGAGGAGAGCCCCCTCCCCTATGGTCAGCTCAGCCGAGCCGATGGCCTCCACCGCCCTGCTGGTCTCCTCCTGGACTCCCTTGATCAGCTGCGAGATTTCGCTGGTGGAGCTCTTTGTTCTATCCGCCAGCTCCTTAATCTCGTCGGCCACCACCGCGAACCCTTTCCCCTGCTCCCCGGCCTGGGCGGCGATGATGGCAGCGTTCAGCGCCAGGAGGTTCGTCTGCTCGGTCACCTCGTCGATGACCTTGATGATGGCTCCGATATTTTCGGCTTTCCGGGAAAGTGTGCCAATCACCTCGGCAGTGATCCGGGAGGAGTTGCGGATTTCGTCCATGCCGGCTATGACGGCTTCCACAGACTTCTGGCCGGTTTCGGCGTCCGTCAGGACTTCGCTTGAGATGGCTGCTGTTTGCCGGGAATTCTTCTCGACCTCCTTGATGGAGGAGTCCATCTGGGACACAGACGAGGCGGTAGCCGCGGAAGCCGCCAGGAGGGACGATACGCTCTCGCTTATCTGCTTGATGGCTGCGGCTATTTCGGTGATGGAGGAACTGACGTCTTCCACCGATCCGCCAAGTGATTCCATATTGTTCGCCACTTCTTCCACGCTTGCGGTCATTTCAAGGATTGAGGAGGAGGTTTCCGAGGCGGAGAGGGAAAGGCCGTCCACCCCTTGCGCCACCTCGGTCACCGAAACATTGATCTCCTGCACGGCGGCCGAGGTCTCCCTTACCCCCGCCGCCTGCTGGTCGGCGGTATCGATGACCGTTCTTGACGCGGAGAAGATATTATCGGAGACCTTCGACAGGTTCTGCGCGGAAGCGGTGACCTTCAACACCATGCTGCCAAGACCTGCCACCATCCTGTTGAGCGATTCCGAAAGTTCTCCTATTTCGTCCTGCGATTTTACGCGAATTGTTTCGGAGAGGTTCCCCCCGGCAACCGACTGGGCAAAGGCGACCCCCTCCAGTAGCGGTTTCGTTACCGATCTGGAGACAAAGATCATGGTTGCGAGGACGATGAGGAAAAGGGCTGCGGCCGTGATGCCCGAAATGATAAGTTTCTGCCGGATCAGGCTGGCTGCCGCGACCTCCTGCTCCGCGATTTTAAGTCGTTTGGCGTCCACCATGCCGCCGATCTGCTCGATGAAACGCTCGTACCGCATCTTCTGGACCGAGGTTGCCAGTTCGCGCGCCTTGTCAAGGCTCCCCTGGCGAACCGCCGGAATCAGTTCATTTTTCGTGGTGTCGGCGAACTCCTGCCAGGTGGCTTGGGCGTCCTGGACCGCCACCTTCTCTTCCTCGCTGTCCGTAAGCTTGATGATGGTCGCGAACGTTCCGTTGATCTCCTCGGTCAGCCGGCTGATCTCGTCGTTGATCCGTTCCTGTCCGTCGCTTCCGGCTCCGGTAACGAGGTTGAGCAGCTCCCCCCGCACCTGGTTCAGGTCGGACTTCAACATGGTGATCTGTTCGATCAAATCCTTGTCCGTCTTGATCCTTTGATAGGCGCTGCTGCCGATCCTGACCTGGCTTACCGTATGGAAGGAGAGCCCCAGAGTGATGAGAAATCCCAAGAAGACCACTGCCGTCAGAAACAGCATCCTGGTCCTGATTTTCATGCGACCTGCAAAATCAAGCCTGCGAGCGAATTTCACGAAGAAAGACTCCTGTACGAACGTATGAAATAAATGCGCAGCGCATTCCCCTGCAATGCGCTGCGCACGTGACAAATCCCGTTATTTCGACTTTCTCACCGGCACAAAATTCTTGTCAACGATGGCTTGGCCTTCCGGCGAGAGGATAAAGGAGATGAACTCCTTCGCCTCATCCTTCGGCAACCCCTTGGTTACAAGAAGGAGGGGGCGCGAAATGAGGTAGGCGCCCGACTGCACATTGCGCTCCGTCGGCTCGCTTCCATTCACGGCAATTGCCTTTACCTTCCCCTTCACGTCTGCGGGAAGCGAGGCCGCAAGGCCCAGGCTCACGGAGCAGATGGCGTTCTCTTCCTTCGCCACCTCTAATATCTGGTCGCGCGGGAGGTCGACCTGCTTGAAGGTGGCGTACTTGGCCCCGTCCATCACGTGGTCCTGGAACATCTCGATGGTGGCCCGCTTGCCGTCCAGAATCTCAGTGTTGGGGACTATGGGAGCGTTCTTTCCCCCCACCTCTTTCCAGTTCTTAATCTTTCCGGTGAAAATACCCTTCAGCTGCTCCTTGGTAAGATTTTTCACAGGGTTGTTCTTGTGGACGAAAACCGCGACAGCGTCGTAGCCGATGATACTGCCGATCAGTCCGCTTTTTTTCTCCTCCGGCTTGAGAGGGCGAGAAGCGCCGGCAATATTCACTTTCCCGGCGTTAAGGGCTTCTATCCCCTTGCCGGAGCCGGGGATTTCAACGGCAGCGAATTTCTTCCCGCTCTTCTTCGTGAAGGCGTCCACGGCCCCTGCCTTCATGATGCCGGTGCCGATGGTGGACGAGCCGCTATAGGTGAGGTCAGCCAGAGCGACATGGGGAACGAGCATGAGGATTGCAAGCAGCATGAACAACTGTTTCTTATACATTTACGCCTCCTGGGGGGAAAATATGGCCGGCAAGGAACTTACGGCCGATGGTCATCCTGAATATTGGGTTAAATAAATTAGAAAGTCCTCTAGATAAGTTGGCGTAATTACGATGATTTCTGGGCAGCAATAACTGTACCATGCCCTAGCGTTTGGCTCATGAAAGTTGCAGGCAAAGACTAGTTTCAGGTCTGGTAATTGTTTGGGATTCTCAGCTTTCGGGGGCCAAACAGTTATTTGGCTGAGGATGGCGTGTAAAAGCTCCCTGACTTGGGAACTATATATCCGGATAGGGATTTGCTCAAGAAATGCCTTGCTTTGTTAACAGCCGCAGCAGCAGGTGAGTCCCCGTGCCTTCTGGAAGGCCTCTTTCCCCTCCCTGAACGCAAAATATGCGATGAGGAGCGCGCCGATTGCGTCGAAGCTGCCGATGCCGGTCAGCTTATAGCCCGCGCTCGCTACAAGGAGCACAAGGGAAAGGTAAAGGCACGCCTTGGAGCATGCGGCGTCGGCCAGCATCGCCTGCGAGTTGAGGGCTTTGCCGACTTTTGTCTTGTGATGGATGAGTGCCCACATGAAGGAGATGGAGACCAGCGAGACAATGATTCCCCATGTCGTAGACTCCGGTCTGTGCTGCTGGATGAGAGACAGCCCCGCCGTAACGACCAGCCCCGCTGTCAGCAGATAGAAGGCCCACCCGGTTATTCGGAGCGCCCGTTGCTCGAACTCGTCCCTTGAAACCCCGTCGTTCCCGCGTATCCGGCGGACCATGTGCCAGATTCCGATTCCGGAGATCACCTCCACGAACGAGTCCACGCCGAAGCCGAAGAGTGAAAGGGTCTCGTCGGCCGCGCCGAACCAGACCGAAACTCCCCCCTCGACGATGTTATAGAGTATGGTCAGCACGGCCAGGAGATTGGCCGTGGCGTAAAGTTTTTCATTTGATTGGTCGTTCATTTCAAATCCTTTATGACGTGTTTCAACCCTTCATCGAACAGGTTGCTGATGTGCGTGTCTTCCAGCGAATAGTAGACGATCTTACCGGCTTTCGGGCAGGACTTGCCAGGGAAGACGTCGATGTTCCTTTCGCCGGCGCTATTTCAGACGCCGATGCTTTTTCCCGGCCAGTTCCTTGAAGTTTTCACCGCTCACCACCGGCTTGCCGCTCTGCTTCTCAATGTCTTTCCGAGTGCGTCCGGCAACTGCGCCGCCGTCCTTGGCGTCCTTTTCCAGCGGCTCAAAGCCTTGTGAATCCCGGTCCCGGTGCAATTTTGTGGTGGTCGCCTCGGCCAGCATGGTCAGGATCAGCTCGATGTCGGTCATGTGATCGCGCAGGTTCTCCCGCTCCAGCCCCTTGACCTCCTTGTATTCATCCACCTTCAGGTCGAAAGCCCCCTGCATGATCTCGTTGGTCAGGATGGCGAATTCCCTGGCGTTCCGCGCCCCACGGTTTTGCCACTCGTCAGTTAGGTCTTGCCGGACGGCGATTCCCCGCAGTCGCTTGTCGATCCACTCTTTGGGGTAGCCCTTTTTCTCGTACAACTCCTGCATCCGGACCATGGCCAGCTCGGGGTTTTCGATCTCGTCGATACGCTCTTTGCCGACACGCGCCAGCCAGCGTTTGAGCGGCTCCACTTTGGGTGATGGTATCGACTGGATGATGCGGAACATGGTCTCGGTGTTGGCGCAGTCGGTTGCGTAATACTTGCCATCGGCTGCCTCTAATTTCAGTTGTCCGATTTTTTCGGACAACTGGTCATATCCTTCCTGAAGCAGCTTCTTTTTAAGATCATTCCAATATTTGCGCGGTCGATCACCACCGACCAGGACCTCGATAACGTCAATTATGGAAAACCACCATTCTCCCTCATGGAGCGTTTTCCGGATATGCTTCCCCTCGAAAATAGCAAGTTTAGTGATCTCTTTCGCGGTCATGACGATATCCTCTCGTGGCTCAATGCTCAATCGGCCAACCGCCAGCCTGCTCTATGGCGTTATCAACCTGCGCCATCAGGTTCCGGGTTTCCGTCAGGGCCGCCACTATCCGCTGGTAGTGTAACAGATCGTCGAAGGAGAGCTGCTGCCCGGTTCGGTCCTTCAGCCACTTATGGCAGACCTGGTAGCCGCCGATCTGGAATTGCCAAGTCTCTTCCGGCACCAGGTCGAAATACTGGCTTGCATTGAGCCAGACCCGTCCGGCCTCGAAACGGACCTTTCCCACCACATCATCGCCAACCACCGGGAAACCGGTGATAAGATCAATGTGTGCCGTCATGAGATGCAGGGCAACCAGCCGTTCGCCGATGGCGCACAGTTCGCAGAAGAGTTTAGGATTATCTGTCAGCGGCAGACGGGGGAAGTCAATCCTGAGGAATTCGACATAACGACTGCGGTAGGCGGAAGAGTAGAATATGGCGTAAAGATAATGGAACAGGTCTTCCGGCCCCCAGTTGTTGACAAGGTCGCCCCGGCCGTCGCCGCAGAAGCGCAGCCCCAGGCGACGTGAACAGACGCGCGTGAAATTGGGATTGAGGTTGGGACGGCGGCCGTAGGGGGTGGGCGGCTCCATCACCGCCAATAGTTGATGGTCCTGCTCGGTTTCCGGGTAGAGATAGAGGGGAAAGGCATTGATTGCTCGATCATGAGAGCATAATTTTATTTCAACCAAACCGAGCGAACAAAAAATATGTTCGAAATTACCCCCTGTTACTTGACGTGTTGCTATTAATGCCATGTTTTCTTTTGATAACATATGCCGCATGGTCGGATAGGCGGGAGTGCCAACAAATCCTCGCGTTTTGCCGCTGTACCAGATATGACGGACATCAAAGGGGCGGTATAGAATCCGGCGGAAGCAAGTCCTATCCAGGTTAGACAGCACATCAGCCTTTGCTCCGGCAACGGTCCAGTCCCGGCTGTCATTCTCAAGGTCATATTTGGAACGCAGTTTTTCTTCATCCAGCGTGCGGAAATCGGAAACCGCTTGTTCCAACGCTTCGCGACTCCAGTGTATCGAAACCCGATCCCGTTCGGTCTTTACCCCAGAACCGAAGACCTGAAACAGATCCTTCAGCGACCACCATTTATCATACTCCGCCGCCAAATCGAACTGCTTGGGGACAAAGAAAAAGTGCGGCGCAACCGGCTTCAGCTCCCGCCAGGGGGTGGATTGGGTGTCCAGTTCGCAGAGTTGCTCGTACTTGGCGCTGCGCCGGCCCCACAGCTCAGAATGTCGAACGGTACATTCCCGCTGCTCCCCCTTTCCTTTCCCGTTCCGCTTCACAAAAATGCTGATCGCCACCCCTTGCTGGATGTCGAAGACGTTATCGTCCTTGCCGCCGTCGGGGGCTATTTCCTTCTTCTTGCTGTTGCCGTGCAGGTCGAGGATGTAGATGTCGTCGAAGGTCTCCATCAGGCTCTGGCGCATCCGTCGGTGGGTCAGGCCGTCCAGCCAAGTGTGGTTGGTGATGAAGGCCAGGATGCCGTAGCCGGTCTGCTCGATCCGCCACTGGCCGAAACGTATGAACTTGATGAAGTCGTCGTCCAGGTTGAGTTTCTTCTCGTTCAGTCCCCGCTTGTATTCCTGTAATAGCCCGAGGATCCATTCTCCCTTGTTCATCATGCCGAAGTTGGAATAGGGCGGATTGCCAAGGACCACCATAACTGGTGTATCTTTCTTGATCGTGCCGGCTGCGCAGGCCTCGTCGGCGATCCATTGCGTGAAGAGCGGCAGGCCGGACATTTCGTGGGCCTCTTCCAGGGTGTTGGTCAGGTAAATCCGCAACCGCTCGTCTGTCTGAAAGTCGTAGCCGGTCTCGGCAAGCAACAGCCCAAGTTTCATGTGGGCCACGGCATAGGGCGCCATCAATATTTCAAAGCCATGGATGCGGGGAAGTAGATGCTGAGCCACGTAACCGGGCCACATCCCCTTGTTGGCTGCAAATCCCTGGTGGATCAGGTCTACCACGCCATGCAGGAAGGTGCCGGTCCCGGCGGCGGGGTCGAGGATCTGCACCTTGTGCAGCGTTCCCTTGCCTGCCGGATTGGCCACCGTGGACGAGGCGGCCAGGCCGTCCTTCAGGCGAAAATCCTTCTTGAGCAGCAGATCAACGGAACGGACGATGTAGGAGACCACCGGCTCCGGCGTGTAGTAGACGCCGCAGGACTCCCGCAGCCTGGGATCGTAGGCTGCCAGGAATGATTCGTAGAAATGCACTACCGGGTCCTCGCGGCGGGTCCGCTTGCCGAAGTCGGCCAAAATCGCTGCCATGTCGGCCCGTGCCAGCAGCCCGGCCAGGTCGTCAACGGCCCATGCGATCCGATCATCAAGGTCGGCGCCGGCAATCTGGTTGAACATGCGGCGCAAGAACGGATTGGTGCGGGGGAGGTCGAACAGGGCGTTCATTCGGCTGAATGGTTCCGCTGGCCGGTGATTGCACCTGGCTGCAAACATGCCATAGCAGATGGTCTGGGCATACATGTCCGCAAAACGCTCGGGGGTCAGATCGTGGATCAGGACCCTGCGAAAACCGTCAAGCTGGGCATGGAGTGAGCCGGAGCCATTCTCTCCTTCGGCGGCAAAGGTGGCGTTGATTGTGTCCCGGATCAGGCGGGCGAGGGCCGCCATCCGCAGAGCTAGTTCTTTAGCCGTGCCGACAACCGTCGCTTCCTGGCTGAAAAAGGCAGACAGAAGAAATTGAAGCTCCAAAGCGTCGGATTTGTTGATTTGCAACGGGGATCGAGCGTTTGCTCCCGCGTCCGTGACATCCGCGATTCGCAACGCTATGCGCCGTTCGCCCCCCACATACCAGCGGAACTCTAAATAGTCGGTCAGAATCAGGTTCCCCAAACTCTCGCGGTAGCGCTTGAGTTGGGGAGACTTCTCCGCTTCGGACAGCGATACGCCGATATCCTTGGCCTCCATATAACCAACCGGGACAACGCCGCGACTGACAACAAAATCGGGAGCGCCGCAGGCGATCCGTTTCGGCTCGTTGGTAGCGGTAAGGCCGGGAGCAAGCGATTCCAGCAACGTCTTTAGCGCGGGCCGATGGGTGTGTTCCGTGGCATTACCGTCCTTCAGCGCCCGGCTTATGCTCTCAAGATAGGTTTGTATAGGCTTCGACATGCTGTTTGCGCTCACTCTTCATCGTCCTTTCCACGACCATAGTCGCTCAGCCGCTCCTTCACCATATCCGCGGCCCTGACTGTCGCCGCCCCGGCGCCGTAGGCCGCAATGATCCGGTCGGCAATAACTTGCGCTGTAAGTTCATCAACGGGGAGCTGAAAATATTCAGAAAAACGTTTGATCTGTTCGTCGGTGGGGAATCGCTCGCCAAGCTCAAAACGACTCAAAAGGGTGGAGTCAATCTCCACTGCGGCGGCAACCACGCGCAACGGGACGTTCTGCCGTAAACGGAGGGTTCGTATGGTTTCGCCGAAGGAAGACATGTTGTGACTATATGGGCATTGACATGATATGTCAAGACGCAAATTGGCCACTTCCGAAGAGGGGATTAATTTTTAGGGTTGCGCAGGCATTTATAGCCGCCGGGCAAACAGCGGGGTTGCGACAACGTCACGACTCATTTGCCGCGCCTTTTTGCCACCGTTTTGGCGCGTGCCAAGGCATCCTCAAGCATGGCTTCGATTTTGTCGCCAGGCACATGCTCGCCGCTGAGCTGGTACTCCTCCCAGGCGGCCAGCGCATCGGCCTCGAACTGGGCATCCGCTTCCGCAGCTTCCAGGGCCGGCGTCCCGACCGACTCCAGAACCGCCGCCATTGGCCGCCCCGTTCTCCGCGAAAGCTTCTCCAGGCGCTCGGCAAATTCATCACTTACCCGAATATTAAGCTGTCTGCTCATAACGCACCTCCTGCTTTCAGATGCTAGCACATGCTAGCATGGGGGGCTAACGGAAAAATCCAAGCGGTATCGACCTAGGAAATGTTTGCACAACGAAAACGATGGTGAGCAGCTAAAACGCTTGCCAGAGGAACCATGCGCCAACGATGGAGACAATCGCGCCACATGCCTTTCTGGTTGCTTCAGAAAATTTTGTCACCCCTTTCGCCTTGACGAACGCCTCCACAAAGCCGGTGAAGGTGCCGGCCGCCAGCATCAGGAGGCAGTGGCCGACGGCGTAGGTAAAGAGGAGGGCCGTGCCGTAAAGCACTTGGCCTTTGGTCGCGACGAAGGTGAGGATCACCACCAGGACAGGGGTGGCGCAGGGGGAGGAGACGATGCCGAAAAAGAGCCCCAACAAAAACGAGCCGATGATCCCGCCTTGTTTCGGTTTGTAGTCACGACGGACGGGGAGCCGGATCTGGTACAGCCCGGTCATCTGGAGCCCCATCGCCACGGCAACCGCTCCCGCTGCCATGTACCACCATCCCCCCAGCGTGCCGAACATGGTCCCCAGGAGCCCGGCCGCAGCGCCGAAGGCGGTGAAGGTGAGCGACAGGCCGAGGATGAACGCAAGGGAGTAGCGGAACGCCTTCCAGCGGTCGCCCTCCGCATGGCCGCCGACGAAGCCGACCACCAGCGGGATGGTCGACAGCACGCAAGGCGAGGCTGAGGAGAGGACCCCGGCCAGAAAAACCGCGCCGAATGCCAACATAGGGTAGGCGGCGACAATCTGCTCGATGTTGTCGAGAAAGGTCATTTAAGTCCTGCCGCCTTGAGCTCCTTGGCAATCTCCGGTTTGTCCATGAAGCCGACGTGCCGCTTTACTTCTTTCCCTTTGCCATCGAAGAAAACCTGGGTCGGGATCATCTGTATCCTGAATTTCTCCGCAGCTGCCCGGTTTTCATGGACGTCGATGAACAGAACCGTGGCCTTTCCGCGATATTCCGACGAAAGGGATTCCAGGATCGGCGCCATCTTCTTGCAGGGGATGCAGGTCCTGGCCCCGAGGTCGATGACAACAGGTCTGCCGGAAAGGAGGGCCTGATTGACGACGGCATCGGCGGCCGATGGAAGTTCCGCCCGCGCGGCGGTAGCAGTCACTATCAGAACAAGAGCATTAAGAAAGCGCATCACGGCATCCCCCGATTTTCTTCAGAAGCCCACCAGTGTACTCTCTCGCATAGTCCAGTTTTTCCCGGAAGGTTTTCTCCACGATTTCCGAGCCACCTACCCCCAGTCGAGGTGCCGACGGTCTATTAAGCTTGATCAACAACATGACTTGGCATCCGTAGCCGGTGTGCAGCAGGCGGCGGGTGCTGCTACCGGATCGTTCATCGGCTTTGAAAGCCGGCGTGATGCTGCTTCAAGCACTTTATCCGCTGGTACGCGCTTGATTTTGTCGGCGAGTTCAATCGCCGCGGCAATTTCCGCATCTGTTAGTCCGGCCTTACGGGCTTCCTGGATGTGAAATTCGATGCAGGGTACGCAATTGCTTGCCAGTGCGGCGCCGAGAGCGACGAGTTCGTGTTCACGAGTGTTCAGAGTGGCCATTGGGGGCTCCTTTGAGTTTATTCTTTTGTGTGATCACAGTTTCCGGAATACTGGATTTCACTTCTCGCATGGTAATTCCCTTCTCGCCACAGCCACCGGTTCAGGAGGCAACTGGGTCCCAGAATGGCGTGTTGCCTGTTATTTTCTTCAATCTTTCAAAAAACAACGGGGCATAGTCAGGAGCGGATGAAATGTAATGGCCGTTTAGCCGTGCGCTGTGGCGGGGAGTGCTGACGATGGCCATTATGTCCGCGAGGGGTAGGATCCCCTCGTCGGTTCCGACACGAAACCCCGACCAGTTTTTCGCGTGCTCTTCCGACCGGAAGAGATGGATGCGGCTTCATGTGAATGGCCAGTCTTTCGCCCAGTTTTTCAACGGAATATCTACATAACCATGAATTGATGTTGGGCTCTGGCCTTCTATGACTCCGTCACGCACAACCACGCGTATCGATTCACCGCAATCGAGACAGGGTGCATCGATCTGGATCGTCTTGCCCGGAAAGACCCAGCAGACCGCCAGGGCTTCGAAGCCTCACTGCGCAAACCATTTCTGATAGCCGTCGACGGTTATGCGGTATTGCGTCGGCAAGTTGTTGAACGGGGCGAACGAGGCGATCAGGTCGGTGCCGGGGTAGAGCCAGATGGGCATTTTGGTGCCGTCCATCAGGTCGTGAAGCAACCTCTTTCCTTCGTCCGGATGGATGGAAAACTCCCTGGCAATCTCCGTATAGTGCGGGGCCTTGCCCTCCCTGACAAAGGATTCCAGGATAAAATGGTAGGTACGGTCCAACTGCTGAGCGTCAGCCATATTTTCTCCATTCTTTGATTTTCATAAATTCTCCACAATAAGCTTAACAGAGTGCAGGAAAATTACTTGCATTTCGCAATATTATTCTTGTCTGAACAACCGCCTGTCCGGGCCACGGCCTCGTTCAAGAGTCCTAGAGCCCTGATCACGGTGTCCCGCTCAAATGGGGTCATTGAGGAGAAAATCTGTTCCATTTTTGCTTCCATGTAGTGATCGATCTGGGCCAATACCTGCAATCCTCTGTCCGTCAGGCTCAGGAGATTTACCCTTCGATCATCCGGCGACGAACTCCTGATTATGAGCCTCTTTGTCTCAAGGGTCTTGGCCTGCCGGCTGAAGGTGGTCACATCCATCCCCAACTCCTCCGCCACCTGCTGCATGGAAGGGTTGCCCTTCCGCCGGACCTCAAAAAGAATGTGGCTTTGCACCATTGAAACCTGCTCACCGCAGCACTCCTCGCAGCAGGAGGCGTTCAGGAGTCCGAAGCGGCGTACGAAAATCTGCAACCTTTCCCTGGCTGATTCCATTTTATTCCCCTTGGGTTGACCATAGCTAAACTAATTGCAAATTGCAAGTTAATATATGTGCTCATAGCAGAAGAGGGACTGCCGGTAGACAGTCCCTCTTCGCATCTGTGCAACGTATCCTATTCCGTCAGACCTTGACTAGCTGTTGGGGGTAACGAGAGTCATTGCACGGCTTCCACCATCTCGAATCCCCGGTCCAGCAAAAGGACTTCCACTTTGTCCCCCTCGGCATGCACCGCCTCTGGAGCTAGTCGGATCAGGCTGTTTCCCTGAATCAGGGACGAGAGGCGCCCGGAACTCTGGTTACCGGTGGTCGAGACGATGTAGCTGTCCTCATGTGCCGAGACGATCCCCCGGACAAGATGGGGGCGCTTCCCCTTGTTCGTTGCCGGCTCCTGCAACGCCGCCTTGACCTTCGGACGGAATACCCGCCGATGTCCCATTGCTTTTAAGATCGAGGGGCGCACGAACAGTTCGAACGACACCATCGCCGCGACCGGGTTTCCCGGCAGGGCGAAGACCGGCTTTCCCTCCAGCATGGCGAAAGCCAGAGGTTTTCCCGGCTTCATGTTCACCTTCCAGAAGGTTACGTTCCCGCCCAGTTTTTCAATCGCCATCTTGACGAAATCCCGGTCGCCAACCGAAACGCCCCCGGTGATGACCAGGATGTCCGCGTTCAGGCCGGACCTGATCTTGCAGCAAGTGTCGTCCAGGGTGTCCGGCGCGATCCCCAGAAGGACCGGGTCCCCTCCCGCATCCAGCACCTGGGCCGCCAGGCTGTAGCTGTTGCTGTTGATAATTTTTCCCGGCGCCGGCGTCGAGCCGGGCTCCAGGAGTTCGTCGCCGGTGGAGAGGATGGCTACCCGCGCCCGGCGGTGAACGGCCAGCGACGTTGTGCCCATCGCCGAGAGCATGCCGATCTCCTGGGGCCTGAGAAGAGAGCCGGCCGGGATGACGATGTCGTCGCGCCGGATGTCCTCTCCCCGTTCGCGTATATGTGACCCCGCCTTGACCGCCGAGGCTAAGCGAATCCATTCGCCATCCTCTTCCACATCTTCGATGGGGACGACCGTGTCGCAGGCGGGAGGGAGCGGCGCGCCGGTCATGATCTTCACCGCTTCGCCGGGTGGCACGGGAACAGTCCGTTCTTTGCCCGCCGGCAGAAATCCCGTTACCCGGAGACGGTTGCCGGTGAGCGCCGCGTGGGAGAATGCATACCCGTCCATGGCCGAATTGTCCGCCGGCGGGATGTCCCACGGCGCGACGTGGTCCTCCGGCGTGATCCGGTTCAGGCCCTGGAAAACGGAAACCTTTTCCGTCTCCAGCGGGGTTATCTGCTCCAGGATGCTCCGTTGCGCTTCCTCGATGCTGACCATTAGCGGGATTCCTCCTTTACATGAAAGAGAATTATTTCTTGTAATATCCGTTTTTGCGGATATACTTGCATAAATTTTTTTTTCAGACGCAGCGATTTCCCTCTCCGAAGCTGGCCAGCAGCTCGCGGTCCGCGATGAAAGTCTTGTCATTGATGAGCTGTTTTTTCAGGGCAGGGATGAGCTCCTTCTGGCTTGGGCTGTTGTCGCAGATCGAATAATATATCCAGAGCCCGCAGCGGCGGTCGTTCACCCACCCGGCTTTCCTGAGATGGGCCAAATGCCGGGAGATCGTCGACTGGGGAAGGTTGAGCGCCGCTATGATGTCGCAGACGCAGAGTTCTCCCTCGGACAGAAGGAGAGCCAGGATACGGAGGCGGGTTTCGTCCGCCAATGCCTTGTAAAGTTGTGCATTCTGTTTCATGGGGTAAAATATATCCGCTCGTAAAGATATGGTCAAGGCGTTCTCCCGAAAATATCCGATGGCCGCATCAGGCGGCCGTTTTGCTGAAAAACACCAAAAGGAGGGGAAACGGATGAAAAGAGGTCTGTTTTGGGTTCCTGTATTCGGAATCTCCCTGTGGCTCGGCATCGCCCTGGCCGTGGTTGGCGGCGGCGACATCACTCTGAAGGGGGGGAAGGCGGGGGACGTCCTCTTCAGCCATGACGTCCATGTGACCGACGTTGGTCTCGGCTGCAAGGAGTGCCACACGAAGCTCTACCTGAACACGAAGAAGCACAGACATGTGACCATGAAGCAGATGGGGATGGGGAAGTCGTGCGGCGCCTGTCACAACGGGAAGAAGGCGTTTTCGGTCAAAGGCGATTGCGGCAAATGCCATAAGAAATGATTGACAGGAGGATTGAATGGAAAAGGACATTCTTGTCAGAATGCAGGAAGACCTGGAGCGGGCCTTGAAGAAGCCGGCCGAAAAGCGGCGCTGGGTCATGCTTCTGGACACCCGCAAGTGCACCAACTGTAACGCCTGTTCCGTGGCCTGCGCCTCGGAGAACAAGCTCCCTCCGAAGATGTGGTACCGCCCGGTGTTCGAGATCGAGCAGGGGAAGTACCCGAACATCAAGCGGCTATCGCTTCCCAAGCCTTGCTTGCAGTGCGATAACCCGCCATGCGTGGCCGCCTGTCCTGTAAAAGGGGCTGACGGTGCCACCTGGAAGGAGACCAAGGGTATCGGGAACGGCGTGGTGCCGGTCAATTACGCCAAGTGCATCGGCTGCGCCAAGTGCGTCCCGGCCTGTCCCTATACCGCTCGCACCATGGACAATGGCGCCTTCCACACCGCCGGGACTCCTGAACTGATGAAATACGAGACCGTGGCGTCCTTCGAGTACGGCAAGAACTGGCCGCGCCAGGGGAAAAACCAGCCGATAGGCAACGTCCGCAAGTGTCACTTCTGCATGCACCGGCTGGCCAACGGCATGCTTCCCCAGTGCATAACATCCTGCATCTGTCGCATGGGATACTTCGGCGACGAGAACGATCCCGAGAGCCTGGTGGCCCAGGTAATCAAGGCCAACAGGGCGAAGATCCAGATCCTCAAGAAGGAGAAGGGAACCAAGCCGCGGGTCTACTATCTGGGGAACATCGACCTGAAGGCGTTCCATGGGTATTTTTAACGGTATTTTTGCCACAGAGTCACAGAGACACAGAGAAAAACATATAAAGATTTAAGCCGTAAGGGTTAAGACCTTAAAGCAGTATGGTTTTTTCGACTTTCTCTGTGCCTCTGTGGCTCTGTGGCAGAATTCTATCGAATTTAATCACGGAGGTCATGTATGGCTGACGATAACAAGAAGCAGAAAAACGGCGTGTCCCGCCGCGATTTCCTTAGAACCAGCGCCCTGGTCGGGTGCGGCGCCCTGGTGGCTTCCCAGCTCGACTTTGCCCAGGGGCTCATCGCGCGGGTCGAGGCAGGGGAGCTTACCCCGTTCGAGGCATATGAGCTGATGAAGGCGGAGAACACCCTTTACACGGTCTGCCTCAACTGCAACACCGGCTGCGGCATCAAGGTGAAGATCATGGAGGGGGTTGCGGTCAAGGTGGACGGCAATCCGTATAATCCCTTCACCCTCCACCCCCACATCCCGATGAAGGAAGACCTGGACAAGGCCGCGAAGATCGACGGCGCTATCTGTCCCAAGGGGCAGGCCGGCCACCAGGGGGCCTATGACCCCTACCGGATCCGCAAGGTCCTGAAGCGTGCCGGGAAGCGGGGCGAAGGGAAATGGATGTCGGTCCCCTTCGACCAGGCGGTGAGTGAGATCGTGAACGGCGGCATGCTGTTCGCCCACGTCCCCGGCGAGGAGATGCGGCATGTCGCGGGGCTTAAAGAAATCATGGCCCTGCGCGACCCGGCGGTCTTCGACGAGATGGGGAAGGACATCGCCTCCTTGCGCAAGAAGAAGACCCCGGAAGAGAAGAAGAAGGCGGTGGAGGAGTTCAAGGTGAAGCATGCCGCCAACCTGGATAAGCTGATCGATCCGGACCACCCCGACTTCGGCCCGAAGAACAACCAGTTCGTCTACTGGTGGGGGAGAAAGAAAGGGGGGAGGGCCGACTTCGCCAAGCGCTTCACCGAGCAGTTCGGCACGGTCAACACCCATGGCCACACAACGGTCTGCCAGGGATCCCTCTACTTTGCCTGCAAGGCCATGAGCGAGCAGTACGTGGGGGACACCTTCAAGGACGGTCAGAAGTTCTACTGGCAGCCCGACACGGAGAACTCCGAATACATCCTGTTCGTCGGCTCCAACCTGTTCGACGCCAACTACGGCCCTCCCAACCGGACCCCGCGGCTCATGTCGCGGCTGGTGGAGGGAAAGGTGAAGATCACGGTTCTCGACCCCCGCTTCTCCAAGCTGGCCGCCAAGGGGAACCGCTGGGTACCGGTCAAGCCCGGAACCGATGCCGCATTCGCCATGGGGATGACCCGCTGGATACTGGAAAACAAGCAGTTTGATGCGAAATACCTGGCCAACTGCAATAAGGCGGCCGCTACGGCTGACAAGGAGACCACCTGGTCCAACGGGCCATGGCTGGTGAAGCTGGACAAGGACGGCAAGCCGGGGGCGTTCCTGCGCGCCTCGGAGATCGGCCTCAAGGATAAGGAAACCAGGAAGGACAAGGATGGCAAGGATTTCACCTTCGAGTACCTGGTTGCCATGAAGGACGGCAAGCCGGTTCCCTTCGACCCCAACGACGAGAAGGAGGCTGTGGAAGGCGAACTCTTCGTCACCCGCGAGCTCACCGACAAGGAAGGGAAGCCGGTCAAGGTGAAGAGCGCTCTCCAGGTGATGCTGGAGACCTCCCAGGAGAAGTCCATCGCCGAGTACGCGAAAATCTGCGGCATCGAGCCGAAGGTGATAGAGGATGTGGCGCGGGAGTTCACCTCATACGGCAAGAAGGCGGCGGTGGACGTCCACCGGGGCCCGGCCCAGCACACCAACGGCTTCTACAACATCTCCTCCCTCATGAACCTGAACCTCCTGGTGGGCAATTTCGACTGGACCGGGGGGATGATCGCCGCCTCCACCTTCAACGTCGACGGCACCAAGACCGACAAGCAGCCGTTCAACTTCAAGAAGATCACCCCCAAGGCACCCAAGGCGTTCGGCCTCTCAATCATCCGCCACGACGCCAAGTACGAGGAGTCGACCCTCTTCACCGGGAAGGAATCCTACCCGGCCAAGCGCAACTGGTGGCCCCTCTCCTCCGACGTCTACGAGGAGATTCTCCCCTCCATGGCCGACGCGTATCCCTATCCGATCAAGGCGGTCTTTTCCTACATGGGGACCCCGGCCTACTCGCTCCCGGCAGGGCACACCATGATCGAGGCCCTGGTCAACCTGGAGCGGATTCCGCTCTACTTCGCCAACGACATCACCATCGGGACCACAACCATGTACGCCGATTACGTCTTCCCCGACTTCCACTACATGGAGCGGTGGGAGATGCAGGGGTCCCATCCGAACATGCCGGTGAAGGTCCAGCCGGTGCGGCAGCCGGTGATCGCCTCCCCCAACGAGGTGGTGAAGGTCTTTGGCGAGGAGCAGCCGATCTCCTACGAGACTCTCTGGCTCGCCCTGGCGGAGAAGCTGGGTATTGCCGGTTTCGGCCCCGACGGTTTTGCTCCCGGCCAGCCCCTCACCCGTCCGGATGACTTTTATGTCCGGATGGTGGCCAACCTGGCGAACGACGGCAAGGAGCCGGTGCCAGACGCCTCCCAGGCCGAGATCGAGTTGTTCCTCAAGGCCCGCAGGCACCTGCCGAAGAGCGTCTTCGACGCCGACCGCTGGCAGCGTATCAGCGGCGGCAACTGGGCCAAGGTGGTGACGGTCCTCAACCGGGGCGGCCGCTTCGACACCCAGGAGGCCTCCTACAAGGGTGACCACGTGGCCAACAAATACGGCAAGCAGATCAACCTCTACCAGGAGAAGACATACAAGGTGAAGGACGCCTTCACCGGCAAGCACTACCTGGGGATGGCGAAGTACGTCCCCATTGCCGATACGCTGGACCGGCCGCCGGTGGAGCAGTCAAAGGGGTACGATCTTCACCTCATCACCCAGCGGGACGTGAAGATGTGCAAGTCGCGCACCATCACCAACCAATACCTGACGGACCTGATGCCGGAGAACGCCATCATCATCAATACCGTTGATGCCAAGCGGCTGGGGCTGAAGGAAGGTCAGAAGGTGAAGGTGGTTTCGGCCACCAACCCGGAAGGGGTGTGGGACCTGAAGAACGGGACGAAGAAGCCGATGGTCGGGAAGGTGAAGGTCACCGAGACGATCCGCCCCGGCATCGTCACCTTCACCCTTGGCCACGGCCACTGGGCCACCGGCGCCGCCGACGTGTTGATCGACGGGAAGCTGATCAAGGGTGACCCGAAGCGGGCAGGCGGCATCCACGCCAACGCCGCCATGTGGATCGACCCTCATCTCAAGAACACCTGCATGATCGACAAGGTTGGGGGGAGCGTGTCGTTCTATGACACAAAGGTGAGGCTGGTCAAGGTGTAGCTGGCACTTGTTTCACGACGTCAAAGGCCGCCGGGGAGGTTCCCGGCGGCCTTTTTCATGCCCGCAGATCAAATAAAAACTTGGGGTTACATGAAGCTCCTCAGGGAGTTTCGACCTCGGAAACCTTGCACTTCATCTGGTCGCGGAAGTATCTCCGCTGGATCCAGAACGCCACGTTCACCAGCCCGATCAGGGCCGGCACCTCCACCAGCGGGCCGATGACCGCGGCGAAGGCCTGGCCGGAGTTGAGGCCGAAGACCGAGACCGCCACGGCGATGGCGAGCTCGAAGTTGTTGCTGGCGGCGGTGAAGGAGAGGGTGGCGCTCTTCTCGTAGTCGGCCCCCGCCTTTTTCGACATGAAGAAGGAAACGAGGAACATCACCACGAAGTAGATCAGAAGCGGGATCGCCACCCGGACCACGTCGAAGGGGAGACGGACGATATAGTTCCCCTTCAGGGCGAACATGACGACGATGGTGAAGAGGAGTGACACCAGGGTGATGGGGGATATGCGCGGGACGAACCGGGTCTGGTACCACTCCTCACCCTTGGCCTTCAAAAGGAGCCAGCGGCTGGCGATCCCGGCGATGAAGGGGATTCCCAGGTAGATGAATACGCTCTTCGCGATCTCGGCCATGCTGACGTCCACCGCCATCCCCTTCAGTCCCAGCAAGCCGGGGAGGAGCGTGATGAAGATATAGCAGTATAGGGAGAAGAATAGGACCTGGAAGATGGAGTTGAAGGCAACGAGCCCGGCCGCGTACTCCCGGTCGCCGCAGGCGAGATCGTTCCAGACGATCACCATGGCGATGCAGCGGGCAAGGCCGATCATGATGA
This sequence comes from Geobacter sp., assembly GCA_016177775.1. Taxonomy (GTDB): domain Bacteria; phylum Desulfobacterota; class Desulfuromonadia; order Geobacterales; family Geobacteraceae; genus JACOUQ01. The sequence goes on along the minus strand of JACOUQ010000012.1, from coordinate 52,400 downwards.
GGCCGATCATGTACTCCGGATAGTCGCGCAGGAAGAGAACCGCGAGGACGAACATGAAGACTGGCCCCACGACCCAGTTCTGGACCAGGGAGAGGAGGAGAACCTTGCGGTTGCGGAAGACCTTGCCCAGCTCCTCATATTTCACCTTTGCCAGAGGTGGATACATCATCAGGATCAGGCCGATGGCGATGGGAATATTTGTGGTCCCCACCTGGAAGCGGTTGATGAACTGCTCGGTGCCGGGGAGGAGATAGCCCGCGCCGACGCCCAGCGCCATGGCGGCGAAGATCCAGAGGGTGAGGAAGCGGTCGAGGAATGAGAGTTTTTTGGTGATGCCGGTGGTCATGGGATATCTGTCTCCGTATGGTGGTTTTGTAGGGGCGAGGCATGCCTCGCCCATGTTGGAACCGGGTTGTTCGAAATTCGGGCGATGCACGCGTCGCCCCTACGCGTACGGGTTATGTAGGGGCAGACCTATGTGTCTGCCCGGTTTTAAGGGCGCACACGCAGGTGCGCCCCTACACGTTGGCGAAAAATTCCAGCAGCCTGTGCCTGATCTCGTCCCGCACGCGGCGGAACTCGCGCATGATCTCCTCTTCCGTGCCGGTCGCCTTCCCCGGATCGTCGAAGCCGATGTGGATCCGCTCCACCCCGCCGAAGAAGAGGGGGCAGTTTTCCTTGGCGCTGCCGCAGAGAGTGATGACGTAGTCGAAGGTCTCCCCCTCGAACTCGTCCAGGGTCTTGGATCGGTGGCCCGAGATGTCGATCCCGATTTCAGCCAGGGCGGCCATGGCCAGCGGGTGGACAAAGGTCGCCTCGGTCCCGGCGGAGAAGGCCTGGAGGCGGTCCCCCAGGTAATGGTTGGCGATCCCCTCGGCCATCTGGGAGCGGCAGGAGTTATGGGTGCAGAGGAACAGGACCTTTTTCTTCATTTTGGTTCCCTTTTGTTATGGTTTATCCGGATAAGCGGATATGATCGGGCAAAAAATTTTCAGGCGCAGTTACTGTCCTTGCCGAATCCCTCCAGGCGCTCCCGGTCGGCAACCGAGGCCTGGAGCGTCGGCAGGAAAGAATTCAGGATCGGGATCAGCTCCTTCTGGGCCTGGTGCGCCTTGGCCGAAATCGAATAGTACATCCAGACCCCCTCGCGGCGGTCATCCACCCAGCCGGTGTTCTTCAGGTAGGCGAGATGGCGCGAGGCGGTGGACTGGGGGAGCTGAAGCGAGGCCATGATGTCGCAGACGCAGAGCTCCCCCTCGGCAAGGAGAAGCGCCAGAATGCGGAGGCGGGTTTCGTCGGCCAGGGCCTTGAATGTGCGAGCTGTCTGTTTCATGGTTAGAAATATATCCGTCTATGCGGATGAAGTCAAGACTTCATTTGAGCTGCCTAAAACGGCGTCTGCCCGATAACCCATGCCAAACCCCATCATCCTCGAAAGCCAGAGACCTGTCAGATAGCTGACCACTCCCGCACCGATGACATCGGTCAGGTAATGCCCCCCTTGTGTCATTCGCGCAATTCCCATGAGCGTTCCATACCCGAGCCCCAGCAGAAGGACTGCCTTTGCTGCGCGCGGGTATCTCCGCCTCAGCAGGAAATAGGGGGAGATCAGGGTGAAGCCGGCCGCAGCATGGCCGCAGGGAAATGATTTTCCCACGCCGCTTGTCCCCTTTTCCCAGACCGGCAGGTATTGCTTCGTGCCGCCGAAAAGATTGACCTGGCACGGGCGGGGGCGTCCCCAGTTGTCCTTGAGGAGGACGTTTACAACAAGGCATGGTCCGATGAGGACGAAGAGGAGGAAATACAGGGCGACCTTCCGGTACCGGGAATAGTGACGGACCAACAGGCCGCATACGATGGCCAGGAGTGCCCCCGCAGCTGTCGCATAAGCGGGAAGTTCGCCATGCTCGTAAAGAAAACGCCAGGGCCACATGCTGCCGTAAACCCACCCTTGCGTTTTTGCGTAGAAAAGGCCTGCGACCGCCAAGTCCCATCCAAAGCCGGAGAAGAAGAGAATCAGCAGAATCAGAAAGAAAATGATTGCCCCTTCTGTGCCGCCAGTGGCCAATGTCTCGCCAGTGGACTGCCATCGAAGGAAAGGCTTGGGTGGGTTGCCCGATAATGACTGCATCACACGTACTCCGTTCTTCTCATGAAAAAACAGATCGTAACCCTGAACCATGTGGCTCTTTGCGCAGTAATTCATGAACATGATACATGGCCACATCTTGCCGGATGATGACACGTTGATGACATTTGTGTCATTTTCCTGAGAACAGGCTTCAGGCGCCTCACCAGGCGAACGATTGTTGATACCACTGGCGTTTTACAGAAGTGCGTAGGTTGCGTGATTTTTACGTTACATACCGTCAAAATTAACAATGTTTTCAATATTGCCTGACAGAATTGTAATAATCTTCTGTCATTCTTCCTTCAGAATCAAAAGGAGGAGAAAAATGCAACTGATGCCGATGGGAGATTACTACATCTGGTACTGCGAATGGTGCGATTCGCGTAACCGCACGCTCTGGACGAGAATCGAGGAGAGGGATGTCTCTTGCGGTGCTTGCCACTTGCCCCTTTCAATCCACACAATGGCCGGCCACTCAACCCTGTTGTGAAGCACTGAGAGAGCCACAGCTGCGGCCCCAGGCGATTCTACAAAAGAGTGCGGAGAACTTAAGCGGTTTGATTCGAACCGTTCTTAGAAAAAGTCTTTCGAAGGGAAACTTTTACTCCCCTGTCACGAAGATGCAATCTTCATCGATTATGCTCCCTTAGTCGACATGGTCACTACTGATGAAAGATTGTCATTGAAGCATTGTAGGGTAATGCCTGAAAGGCGCGCCCCCATGGAAAAATTCGAAAAGCTGCTGGAGCTTTTGAAACAGCTCAAAAAGAACGAGTTCACCGGCTCGGTCACCATCAATTTCAGCCAGGGGGGTGTCGGCCGGATCGAGAAGCTGGAAGAGATCAGGATAAGAAAGTAGCGGAGTGCATTTATGCGGCTTCTCACCTTGGCTCGGAAATCCTGGATTTTCTTTGTTGCCAGCATGGTTCTATGCCTGGCAGTCCCGGCCGTTTCCCGCGCCGAGACCTCCCTCACCTTCGTCCAGATGGAAGAATCGAAATATGTCGTCAAGGGGGAGGGGCTGGAAGGAATCGCCGCCATCAACATTATCGTAGATTACGACTCCACCTTCCCTGACGCCCCGCAGGTGAACGTGATGGGCGGGGAACTGCTTAAGAAGGAGGGCGAAGCGGCTTCAACACCCGGAACCCTTAAACTTCGCATTCTGCGCGAAGATACCAAAGCCGGTTTCGAGGTCTGCATCTATTTCCAGGAGACCGGAGACTACACCGCGGCGATCAATTTCGTGACCGCGGAGGTTGCCGACCTTGCGGGCGGGACAAGGCCGGTGCCGGTCGAAATCCTGCCGCTTCCTTCGCCAAAGGAGCCGGAGTCTCCATCTCCGCAAGCCGAAGATCGACGTTAATCAGAAATTGAAATAACAGCCGGGTACTTTGCAGTCCTGACCTTCAGGAACCTGAAAGCCCGAATCGAGAGCCTGCCGCGCTTGATTCGGGCTTTTTTCATGCCCAGGGCCGACAGGGAAACCAACAACGAGAAAAGGAGGAAACAAAGAGATGAAAAGAACCTTGAGAACTTTTAGCGCCGTGGCGGTCCTTTGCCTGTGCGGCGCGACGGTGGCCTTCGCCGGCATCAGGAAAGGGCCGTACCTGATGTTCGAGGGGGCGAACACTGCCATGACAGTGCTCTGGCAGGATGACGTGACCGAGTCGAATGTGGTCCGCTGGGGCACGGACACCAACTACACCATGGGACAGGCGACGGTCGCGGAGTACGGGACCGACCATCAGCACAAGTACGCCATTACCGGTCTCCAGCCCAACACCAAGTATTTCTACCAGGTGGACGGCTACGGTTCGGGATCGTTCCGCACTGCGCCGGCCTCCACCGCCACCTCAACGAAGATCATCGCCTACGGCGACACCCGGAGCTACCCGGCAAGCCAGGAGTCGGTGGTTTCCAGGATCCGCTCGGCCTACGCAACCGACCCCGCTTACCAGAGCATCGTCCTGAACAGCGGCGATATGGTTTCCAGCGACGGCGAGAGCTACTGGACCTCCGAGTGGTTCGTTTCCGGCTCAAGCTATCCGCAGATGCACGCGTTCCAGGCGGAGGCCCCGCAGATCGGGGTCCGGGGGAACCATGAGGGGACCGGCACCTCCTTCCTGAAATACTTCCCGTTTCCCTACGTGAGCAACTTTTACTGGTCCTTTGATTACGGCCCGGCCCACATCATCGTGCTCGACCAGTATGCCACCTACACCTCCGGCTCGGCCCAGTACAACTGGCTGGTGAATGACCTCGCCTCCACCACCAAGCCGTGGAAGATCGTCACCTTCCATGAGCCGGCCTGGGGCGCCGGCACCCACGCCAACAACACCACCACCCAGAATGTCCTCCACCCCCTCTTCAAGCAGTACGGGGTCGACCTGATCGTCAACGGCCACAATCACAACTACGCCCGCGCCGTGGCCGAAGGGAAAAACTACGTCACCGCCGGGGGCGGCGGTGCTCCGCTCTATACCCCCGATCCGGCTATGACCAACGTCGTCAAGACCGACCAGTCGTACCACTACTGCGAGATCAACATCCAGGACAGCAACCTTACCATGACCGCCCGCAGGGCCGACGGCACGGTGATCGAGACGCTGAATCTGGCCCACGGCACCGGTAACCAGCCGCCGGTGGCCAATGCCGGCCCTGACCAGAGCGTCACCGACACGGACGGCAATGGCTCCCAGAGCGTCACGTTGAACGGCTCCGCCAGCTCCGACCCGGACGGCACCATCTCCTCCTACGTCTGGAAAGAGGGGGCGACCCAGATCGCCACCGGCGCGACCCCGGCCGTGACCCTCGCGGTCGGCACCCACACCATCACTCTCACCGTGACCGACAACGCCGGCGCCACCGCCACCGACACGATGGTGGCAACCGTGAATGCGGCCGGCGGCTCCACCACCGTCACCTCCCAGGTGAACGCCAGCAACGACGACGTGGAAGAGCGCCAGACCGGCGGCACCATGTACAACAGCAGCTCCGACCTGGAGCTGGTCTACGACACCTCCACCACCGGCAACCAGTACGTCGGGATGCGCTTCAACAGCGTCAACGTGCCGAAGGGCAAGACCATCACCAACGCCTACATCCAGTTCACCGTCGACGAGACCGGTTCCACCGCCACCAGCCTGACCGTCAAGGGGCAGGCCGCCGACAATCCCGGCACCTTCACCACGGCTGCCTACAACGTTTCCTCCCGCGCCAAAACAACAGCTTCCGTTGCCTGGAGCCCGGTGGCATGGAACACCATCGACGCCGCCGGGGTGGACCAGCGGACCCCGGACCTGAAGAACATAGTCCAGGAGATCGTCAACCGCACCGGCTGGGCGCAGAACAACTCCATGGTCTTCATAGTCACCGGCACCGGCAAGCGGACCGCCAGGGCCTACGACGTGTCGGCCACCAAGGCGCCGAAGCTGGTGATTACCTACCAGTAATGCCGATTTGATCGAAGCGGCATCCAGCAGCGGCCGCAGGGAGGAAGGGGTATCCCCTGCGGCCGCTTACCACTTTTAAGGAGATAACGATCATGAAAAGGATCATCCCGGCTTTCGCCCTGACCCTCTTCTGTGCCGGCTCGGCCGCCGCGGGAACCTCCATCATCGTCCTGCCGGCCCAAAACGGCAACGTCACCTTTGCCCACACCTTGCACCAGGAGATGCGCCAGGAGATCAGGGACATGTCATGCACCACCTGTCACGAGACCGAAAAGGGAGGCAAGATTGCCGCGCTCGGCAAGGAGTGGGCGCACAAGACCTGCATCCCGTGTCACGAGAAGAAGGACGGACCGACGCGGTGCGAAGGGTGTCACCAGGAGTAGGGGCGCGGTGCCATTCTTTGCCGAATAACGCGAATTAGCCAGGGAGAAGATTGGGCTTGCCGGGAAAAACGAAAAAGTATATCAATAATGAAGAGTTGGGAAGAGCATGATAAATCAGAGGGGCATTGCAGCGGCCATGTTTTTGTACAGAAAATTGTTTTTATCGATTATTGCAGCCATGTTTCTATTGACGGCTCTCCCTGTTTTCGCTCACGACATGGGAATAGGGGCCTCCAGGTGGTGTTTCGGCAAAAAGAGCCTTGTGGCCACCATAGAGCTCAGCTCGTCCCTGATGGCGCAAATGAGGGGGATGAAGGAGAGTGGTTACAGCCTCGGCTCAAGCTCCGACAGGGAGCTGCAACAGATTGCGACTAACGTGGTCCAGCCCTGCATCAACAATCAACTGTCCATTTCCGTCAACAACAAGGCGCAGTTCATAAAGGTGGACAGGATAGTCAGGGAACACGGCCTGTGGAAAATATGGCTGTCAGTGGACGACATCGCTTTCAAAAACCCTGTAAACCCGGTGAAAATCGATTACAGACTGCTGTTCGAGGAAACAGACGATACACACATCAACATCGCCTACATGTACTCCAATGATGCTGCGGCGGATTCGGTGCAGAAGGTTTTTGACTACTCCGCTCCCGAAGGTCAATACACCTTCGGTTCCAGCTCACCCACATGGGAAGTATCCGTTAAAGGCACAGCCCCGACGGCGGCCGGCAAACCGGACAGCATCAAAGCCGGAAACAACGTAACCGATGCTGCGCGCAAAACCAGTGCGGACGCCACGGCTGCCGAAAAGAAAGCAACCACCCCGGCCTTGGGCGAGAGATTGAAAAGCCTGCCTGTTTCATCGAAACCTGCGGCTGATGCCCAGTATGCGGCGCAAGTAAAGCAAATCCATGTTGGCGACGACGCTGTAGCAGCGAAAAATCCCGTGGCCGGTCCCCCGGTTGAAGGCAAGGGGACCGGCATCCTTGCGAACACCGCCCCCAAAATATCCATATTCGCCAACATGGGCGAATTCCTGCTGCTCGGCATAAAGCACATCTTCTCCGGATACGACCACATAGCATTCCTGCTGGCATTGATCGTGATCGGCCTCTCCATCAGGGAAGTGCTGAAGATCATCACCGCCTTTACCATAGCGCACAGCATAACCTTGCTGCTGGCGGCTTTGCAGATAGTCTCGCTGAATTCGCGGTTTGTGGAGATCGTGATCGCCCTTTCCATCTGCTACGTTGCCGTGGAAAACCTGCTGAAAAAAGAGATCAGGTATCGCTGGCTGGTGACCTTCGCGTTCGGGCTGATTCACGGATTCGGCTTCGCCAGCGCCCTCCAGGAGCTGATAGTGGGGAAATCGGACCTGGTTGTGTCGGTGCTCTCTTTCAACATGGGGGTGGAAGCCGGCCAGATCATGATCTTCCTTGTTATGCTCCCCGTCCTGCACCTGCTGAGGAACAGGCTCGGGGCCAGGATGATAACGGTGGGGGCATCCACGGCGGTCTTTCTGGTGGGATTCACCTGGCTCATCGAGCGGGTGTTCGATATGAAAGTGTTGCCGATTTAGAATCGAAGCGGGGCAGGCTGGGTTCAGATAACCCGGCCTGCCCCGCTTTTCCTTCCACACTATTCCTTCCTTTTTAGGGTTATTCCTTTTTATGCAAGATGCCTGCATTCTGCCGAAAAATCTTGACTAACAGCAGCACGAAGAACACAACTGCCAGCCCCGCCACGATGACCGGAGCGGTCGGGATATCCAGCCTGAACGACAGGAAAATCCCCGCCATGCTGACCAGCACCCCCACCGACCAGCCGACGATGAGCACCTTTGACGGTTCCCGGAAGAAGAGCCGGCCGATGAGGGCCGGAACCACAAGAAACGAGAAGACCTGCAGGATGCCGGCAATATGGACCGACTTCACAAGGACCACGGCAAAGCTGGTAAAAAAGAGCAGCTCCAGGAGGAAACTCCCCTTACCCTCGAAGGAGAGGGCGTAGAACTGCTTGCGCAGGCAGAAGTGCAGTGCGCCGACAGCCCCATAAACAATGGCGGTTGAGAGGATGTCTTTTGGCGTGACCCAGATGATATTGCCGTTCATGATGGTCTTGAACTCCTCCAGGCCGTGGGGGCTCTTGTCCAGGATCAGGATGGCGGCGGAGAAGGAGAAGATGTAGAGGACGCCGATGAACGCCTCGATGTTCACGTACCGGGCCGCCTTCTTGGAGAGGGCGAGAACGACCGAGCCGAGGAAGGCGAAAAGAAGGGAGAGGAGAAGATTCTTCTCCTCTCCGAACAGAAACGACAGGGCTATTCCCACGCCGATGAACTGGGCCAGGGCCAGGTCGACGAAGATGATCCCCCGCTCCAGGATGTGGATGCCGAACCAGGCATGGATGAGGATCAGGAGCAGGCAGGCCAGGAACGGCCAGAGCAGAAAATTGAAGGTTTCCATTGGTTCCTCGTTATTTGAGAGATGCCAGGACCGTGTCCATGAATGAGAACCAGTCGTCCGTCCCCTTCATGCCCCCTATGTCGCCAGGAAGGATGATGAGCCTCACCCCGGTCTTCGCCGAGATCGATTCAGACTCTTTCCTGCCATAAAAGCTGGTGGTGACGATGCCGTCCGGCTTGTTCGCCTTCATGCTCTCGATCAGGGCCTCCACATGCCCCGCGGAGGGGGGGATGCCCGGTTTCGCCTCGACATATCCGACGAGCTGAAAACCGAATTCACCCGCCAGATACTCGAACAGCTTGTGGTATGCGACAAACTTTTTCCCTTTCAGCGGTATGGCGCTCCACTTCTTCTGTCTCTCTTTCAGGCGCTCGGCAAATGACCTGAAATTCGCCCGGTAATACTCCGCGTTGGCCCGGTCCAGGCCCGCCAGGGTGTTCGACATCCCTTCCGCGACACGGAGAATGTTGGCGGGCGAGTAATGGTAATGGGGGTTGCCGAGGGGATGGACGTCTCCCATGCTCCTGTCGACTGCCCCAAGCTTTTCTATGGCCTTGACGAAATGGGAGCAGTCGCAGTTCCCCGGCTTGCCGGGGACGATTTTCGGATTTTTGGACGATTCGAGAATCAGGGGGAGATAGCCGATCTCCAGGTCGAGGCCGTTGTAGATGATGATGTCGGCCTTGCGCCCGGCGAGGATCATGCTCGGCTTCGCCTCGACCACGTGCGGGTCCTGGTTCGGCTTGATCAGGGTGGTCACGCTGACCTTGTCCTTGCCGATCTCCTTCGCCAGGCTGCTGATCCAGGGGAGGGTGGCGACGACCTTCAGTTCTGCGAAGGCGGGGGTGGTCAATGTTAACGACAAAAATACAGTGATAAATATTTTTCGCATGGTGGGTGTTCTCCTAGAAGGTATGCGCCGCATGGGCGCCTATCCCGAAGATGAATTGCAATATCCCCTCGTCGTTGCTCCTGCCGTCCCGTCCCGAGCGGTCATGGTTGTACTGGAGCCGGATGCGGGTGAACTCGGACGGGTTGAATTCGATGGAAGCCGTAGCCCGCCAGGGTGTTTCCCCCAGCTCCTGCTGCGCGCCGTCCCGCTTGAAGGTGTCGGCGAACAGCTCCAGCATGTCGTAGCGTGCGGCGAACCGCCAGCGGTACCATTGGTAGATTCCCTGGAAATAGAAGCCGTCCTGGCGCCGGCGAAGCGACTCGACGGTTGCGGCGGTAAGATCGGTCAGGTTGCCGTGCTGGGTAAGGTAGAGGTATTCGCTCTGGAGTATCAGGCCCTGCATTTTAGAGGGTTTCCATTTCCAGACAGCCTCCATCCCGTAGAGGCTGCTGCTGCCGTCAAAATCGGTGTCCGGGACGATATTGCCGTTTCTGGTCTTGCCGAACAGCACCGACGGGCCGAAATAGAGGGTGGAGTTGTCGCTCGTCTCGAAGGAGCTCTTCACGAAGAAGGAGAAGGCATGGGGGCCGGAACGGGCATCCGCGCCGAACAACAGACCATTCTCCCCCTGGAGCACCTCTGCGCAGAACAGGGTATAGACAGGGAGCGCGGGGAGCCAGGTGAGCTGCGCCCCCTTCTCTCCCCCCAGCCCCTCGTTGCCGACGAAGGCGCGGTACGGCAGGGCGATGTCGAAAAAGTCCCATTGGTGGGGATGTTGGGCATCGAGCCTGCTGAAGTTGCTCTTGAATTTCCCTCCCTTTACCTGGAACCCTTCCGGGAGGGAGGTCGTCACGGCGAATATCTCCTCCAGGGCCACCCCTTCATCGGAAAACGGGATATTCGCATAGAGATTGAAGTAGGGGTCGACCGGCGCAAAGATGAAAAGCTCGGCCCCATCCTCGGCCGCACCCATGTTGAAACCGTTACGCGCGTCCTTTCCGAGGGTGGTGAAGCCGGGTATGCCGCGGTTTGCAAGCTCGCTGTTGCTCAGGTTCGAGGTGTAGACGAACGTATCCATCAGCAGGGAGATGTTGGGGTTGGTGAGGACGCTGCCGCCGAAAAAGCCGCTCACCTTCGATGAAAACGGCGATTCCTCCTGGCTTTTTTGCAGGGGTTCCTCCTCCTTCTGCTTGCCCATTTCCTCTTTCATTGCGTCGATGGTTCTCTGCTGCTCTTCGATGGTCCTTGATTGGGTTTTTATCGCGTCTTCCAGGGCATTCAGGCGCTCCGGGGTATCCTGGCCGAAAGCGGATACAGTGAGAGCGCAGAACGTAACGATGCCTAGAAGGATCGGTACCAGTTTCATGGTTCCTCCAGGTAAAATGAATTTCAAGTTAGAAGAAAAGGGTATTCCCTTGCCATCCATGCCGCATGAATGGCGCAATAGCGGACAACTCGACAACGACAGGTCAGTCCACAGGGAATGTCAATTAGTATGGCTGGAGGGTTTACGCTGGAGGAGCACGGTTATTGGCAGGGGTGAAGAAGAGTTTGGTGACAACGGCCGGGATCGGCCTGGAATAGGGAGTCTCGGCAACTTCCAGCGGGACATGCAAGGCGGGGGGAGTGCAGGCGGAATCGGACTGCTGGTTGTGTGCCGCAACGCAGACGGGGCAGTCGCTGTGGTCGTTCCCGTCGTCGTGGAAGTGAAGAGACTCCACGAGGGTTGAGAGGAGAAAGATGATGACAAATAAAAGCGATAGACGCTTGTTCATTGGTCCCAACAGTACAAGAAAGTTGAGAATAGTTAATCTGAATTGGCGGAATTGTCAAGGTTTCTTGGAGTATGCCGGCGGAGATAGGGGCTAATGCCGGAGCTCCTCGACAACTGGAGGACCTGATATGCGTACCGTAACGTTGGGAATTTCTTCACGCGAAAAAAGCAATCAACGGTTAAATGATTTTCATCCGCGCCCCGCGAAATACACGAGGCTAGCGATCATCTCCCCATCCACCGTAGGGTCGATGTGCGGGATCTTGCTCTGGCCGCCGAGCTTGCCCCGCACTTCCTTAGACCAGCGATAGATGGCGTCTTCGCCGGTCGTGACGACGAGTGGTGCCTTTATCCTCCCCTGGTTCCGAAACGTGGCGTAGTCGGCGTTCATGCTCTGAAGACGGCGGTCAAGCTCTTCAGCGAGTTGCGCATCATCCAGCGGGCTCTCACCGCGCAAGGCGAGTACCCAGAGATGCCGCCGTTCTGCTATCTCAGGGCCGACAACGAATTCCCTCACATCCACGCCGCCAATGCCGTTCACCCCGGCGATTGCCTCCTCCACCTCCCCTTGGGTGACCTTCTCCTCGAACCGGTCGAGGAACTTGTCCCTCCCGGTGAATTCGATCATGAGCGGGTCGAGTGAGACGAAGCGGATGGTGTCGCCGATGTGGTAGCGCCAGAGCCCGGCGCAGGTGGAGAGGATCACGGCGTATCTGACGCCGGCCCGCACCTCTTCCAGGGGGATGGCGGCGGCGTCCGGCTTCGGCACCCCGCGCTCGTCCAGCTCCTCGAAGGGGACGAACTCGAAGAATACCCCGTAATAAGGGGTGAAGCGCATGTGCTCCTCGCCGGGGAGCTGAAACGCCATGAATGCCTCGGAGGATGGGAGAAGCTCCAGGTACTGCGGCGATGCCGGTCCGAAGAGTTCGTCGAATTCCTTGCGGTACGGTTTCATGCTGGTGCCGCCGTGGATGATCAGCTCCAGGTTCGGCAGGGTCTCCGCCAGGGTCTTGCCGCTCTTCTCTGTGCAGCGCTTCAGGAGAAGCAGTATCCAGGGCGGCACGCCGGAGATGGCGCGGATATCGGAGCCTGCCACGAGGAGCTGCGCCAGGGTCTCCAGCTTTTCCTCCCACGGCAGGGCCGAGAGCTCCGGGTCGGGCGCAGTGAACGGCTTCAGGTACCACGGGGCGTGGCGCAGGGTGATTGCGCTCATGTCGCCGCTTCTGACGCCGGTTCCCATATCACTGAGGCTGGTGTTCCCCGCCATATAGAGAAGCCTGCCATGGAGAAGGCGGCTTGCGCGGTTGCCCCGCAGGTAGCAGGCTGTCAGGTCGAGGGCTGCCCGCTTGTTTGCCGCGAACATCTCGCTGGAAAAGGGGATGAACTTGGTGGGGGCGGTGGTGCCGGAGGTTTCGCAGAAAAAGGGTATTTGCCCCGGCCAGGTGACGTCCGTGAGGCTGAGCCTTTTTTGGCCCCCCTGCTCGCTGAATCCGGCGCCGAAGTAATCGCGCCAGAAGTCGGCGTAGGTCCGGATGGGGACGAGCTGGCGGAAGCGCTGGTACATGGCCGGAAAGGGGAGGCCGGTCAGCTCGGGAAACCCGTGGTCCTTGCCGAAGCGGGTGTCCCGTCCTCGTGCGACCAGTCGGGAGAGTATTTCCCCCTGGGCCGCGAAGGGGTCCCGCTTGTCAAAACTGTTCGCCACGGCGGTTGCGCCGGCTTTAGCGGCAATCTGGAGGAGCGGGGCCGCAAGATTGCGGAAAGATCTGGGCATCTGCATCAAGCTACCGCAAAAAGCCTTGGGGTAAGGAGTTTGTCGTACCAGGCCTCGATGAGCGGATTATAGCAGTGGTGATGGAAGATGAGCGAGGCGTGGGGCACGGCGTCACCGTTTGCGCGGGCAACTACATCGCGGAACACGCCCCTGGGAAACATCCGCACCCTGTCTTCCGGCTTGCGCAGGGAGTTCAGGGTGGGGGAGCCTGGGACAAGGAGGTTGTCCTCCGCTTCCGCCAGCAGTGTCAGCGCCGGCCCGGTGAAAATGGCCGCGTTGCCGGCGGGGGCTGTGAACCCCTTCAGTGCCAGCACTCGCTCGTAGCCTCCTACGGAACTGGTCTTTTCGATCACCCCCATCACCCTTTTTCGGATGGAGAGGTGCCTGCGGTTCAACGGGCGGTTTTCCGCCCCGGCCTCGAAAAGGCTCTGGAAGCAGCGCCGCGCCCGGTTTATCTGGCGGTCCAGCTCTTCGTTGTTCGTGGCATCGGCCTGGAGGATCCTCTTCAGGTTGCTCTCCAGCATCCTTACGCCGCTCCCCTTCTCCCGCTCGGTTCTCACCAGGTCCTCGGTGCAGAGCACCGGGCTGGCCATTACAACTCCCCTTATGCGGAGAAAAGGGTCATTCTCATCCGAGCGGAGAAAGGCGTTCACCAGACCGCACCCGAAGCTGACGCTGAAGATGACCGGCTTTTTGCCCCGGCGGTTTATGTCCTCGATCAGGTCCGCCAGCTGGGCGAAGAACATCTCGGTGGAAAAGCCGGTTTTGGAATAATTGATGTAGTAGATGCTGCCATAGCTCTTGAACAGGGGGCGCTGGAATTCCACCGCTTCGGTGGCGTCGGGGACAAAGCCGCCGATGACGATGGTCGGGATGTCGCCGCTCCCTTTTTCCTTGAACAGTGCATTGCGCACGGCATGGAACCTGGGAATGCTGTCTTTCAGCAGGAATTCCCTGCGTCTCGACCTGGGGGTGAAGGGCTTTATCGCGATCTGGCGGATGAATCCGGTGGCGGCCGTGGCAACATTGAGGAGGGTTGGATGATTGCGGATGGTCCTCGGCTGCATTGGAAGCGGCAGAGTGTTTTCCATGATATCTCCTTGGCGTTTTAACCGATTGTCGCAAAGGAGGGTTACGGCGCTGTTTCAAACGGGATAAGATTTAATGAATATTTCGCGGCAAGGTCTGCGCTCAGTCATCCAGCAGCGCAGCCAGCTGCTCGCCGTAATATGCCAGGTTGGCGGCGCGGTAGGAGTCGCGCAGGTCCCTCATCTTGGCTATCTGGCGGTCCAGCTCGGAAAAGTCGAACAGCCTGAGTTTCGAGAATAGTTGTTTCATTTGGACCCTCCGGTCATTTTGCCTGTGTTGCGAGAAGAAAGACCCCGGTCATCTTGAACAGCATACTGGTCATCTGGTTCAGGCCGTCCAGGGTGATCTCGGCCTTTTTCTCCTCGCGGATCGCCTTGAGGCATCGGAGCAAAAGCGCTATTCCCATGGAATTGATCCTGCCGGCATTGCTGAAATCTATTGTCACGGCCGGTCTTCCCACCAGCGCGGGGAGCTCCCGCAGGCACAGCTCGGCAAGGGCGTCGATATTGCCGTGGAAGGTGAATGAATCAAGGGTATCCCCCCGTTTGTGTTCAACTCTGAAGGTCTTTTCCATCGGTTTCTCCAATTTGAATTCATGATTCTTGAGCAGGCATCGACAATGCTGTGGTAGGAGCGGGTTTTACCCGCGATAATCGCGCCTGAAGGCGGCTCCTACACGACAGTTTACCCGCCGGATCAGTTGAATGTGCTGATGTGGAATCCCCGCGGTGTGGTCAGCGGGTCTTCCGTGGTGGTGAGCCGTATGTGTCCACCTACTACCGTCTGCCTGCCGGGGGTTATGCTGATGTGAAGCTGGTCGAGGAACCGCCAGAGGATGAAAAGGCCGCGTCCCCCCCAGTCGCCCGCTACTTCGCCCCCTTCCTGCTCAGGCTCCAGGTGCTCCATTACCGTTTCCGGTGAAAGGCTCCCCCAGCCGTCCGCGACTTCCATGGCAAGGGTTTCGCCGTCAAAGCCGAAGCGGAACACGATCCGCTCGCCGGGGAGCATTGCCCGCTTCTCCCCCTTCTGGAAGATCTTCCCGCCGCTCTCGTCCCTTGGTGCGCCGTACATGGCGTTTTCCAGCATCTCGTCGGCCAGGAGCGCCCCCTTTTCCCGGAGCATCTCCGCTTCCTCAGAATCACCCGGAATCAGGCCCCCTATAGCCGAGATCAGTTCCTCCTTCTGCTCTGACGACGAAATGCGGAACTCGTGAACGGACGCGCCGCTGAAGAGATAATCGCCCATTTTCCAGGGACTCTTTTCCATCAGCTTTCTTACGGCCCGCACCATCTGAGATCCCTTGTCCGGTCCGACAGGATCGATTACCAGGTGCCTGACCCCGTCCTTTATGAGCGGTTGCAGAGGAGGGGCCGCTTCCTGGCTCGATGAAACCAGGAGAAACTCGGTTGCGGGGAAATTTTTCCTGACTATGGGAATGATCTCCTGGGAGTTGAGCGGGTAGAGTTTTGTGGAGATTATGGTCAGGGTTGCTTCCATGCCGGTCTGCCGAAGGCTTTCCAGGATGGAGGCCGGGTTGTCGCCCGCCGTGACGCGAACAACCCCCGGGACGTCCCTGAGCAGGTTGCTCCAGAAAGCGGCATCCTCGTAATCCTTGAATATGGCCAGAATGGTGCGGTTGGAGTGCATCAGTTATCTCCTGTGTGGATGGAATTGTCGGATTGGAATGAGGCTATGAGGAGGGTCACGTCATCCTCGAATGATTTGGTGCCTGTGAAACATGTGGCGGCATCCAGCAGGGCCTCGCGCAGCAGGTGTGGAGTGAGCCGGGCGCTTTCAAGCAGCACCTTTTCCAGGCGCTCGTAGCCGAACTCGGTGCCGTCCCTGCCGACACACTCCACGATCCCGTCCGTATAGAGAAAGAGGGTGTCCCCTTCCCGAAAAGGGGTGGAGCACTCCCGGAATTCGGTTTCCTTCTCGAAGCCCAGCGGGAAGTTGATCGAATCGTGCAGCGGCTCCAGCGAATGGCTGCTCCCACGGTAGAGATAGGGAAAGTTGTGGCCGGCATTGGCGTAGCTGAGTTTCCCTTTCTTCAGGTCCACCATGGCGATGAAACAGGTCATGAGGAGGGTTTGCCGGGCCGTGGCGAGGATGGCATCGTTCATTCCGTGCAGCAGCTCGGCCGGCGTGGCGGTCCCCCTGGCGATCAGCGTATGGAGGCTCGCCTTGGCCGCGGTGGTGACCATTCCGGACTGAACGCCGTGGCCGCTGACATCGCCGATGACAAGCCCGATTTTGTGCTCGCCAATGGCAAAGTAGTCGTAAAAATCCCCGCCGATCTCCGACGAGGTGATGAGTCCGGCCCCGATTTCAACCCCATTGAAGCTCCATTCCGGGCTCGGCAGCAGGTCCTGCTGTATCCTGCTAGCCTTGGAGACCTCCTCGCGGATTCTTGCGCCCAGGCGGTCGAGGGTATCCACCAGCTGTTTCTGGTTTTCGGAAACCGCCATCATCAGGTCGGATACCGCGACCACCCCTGTGCACTGTTCGTCCTGAACAAGGGGGAAGGCGTCGGTTTCCAGGGAAGGGTCAACCGTAACGAGCCGGGCGAGGGCGGTGTTGATGTCCTGGTCCGGCGACATCACTATCCTTTCGCAGTTCAGGTCTGCCAGCAGCACGCTGACCGGCTTCTTGCCATACAGCTCGGTCGCAAACGGCCGGCTCATGAGGCTATAAAAAGGTTTGCGGGTAACCATCCCGAGGAAGCTCCCGTTCTGCTCCACCGGTACGGCCAGGAGCGATCGGTTCTCCTGGAACCGTTCCATAATGCAGCGGACAGGGGCATCCGCTGCCACGGCCAATGCCGCCTTGCTGATCTCCGAAAGGTGCGGTACCTGACATTCCCGGCTCGCCATATCTTCCCCCTTAATGAGGAAGCATGTTACCCTGCTAGTTTGAAAGGCATGTTACAGGAGGGTGAATGTTTAATGAAAAGAGGAAGCGGAGCGCCCGGTCCCTGCCTCTAACATCTTGACACCAGCCCATCCTCGCCCTATACTGAGCGCGGTTTCATCAATACAGGCTTACGACGAGGCTTCAGGGATGATTGAACGCATCGGCCGCAGATAAAGCAGACAGCAAAGCCGCTTCCGCAGCAGGGAGCGGCTTTGTTTTTTTCAAACTGACGAGCTTGTCTCTTTTAATGGGAAGAGGATGCGTGAAGGGGAGGAGAGGCTCGCTATCAGCGAGCCAATGAGGTCGGAATTCAAGTTGTCAAGGCCTGACCCCACTGACTCCCTGACCCCACTGACTCCCCTGACCCCACTGACTCCCCATGTCAGGGTGCGACCCCTTGGGTGAGCCCCGACCCCTTGGGTGAGCCCCAGCGCCAAGCGGAAGACCGACCCAAAAGCAGACCGGTCAGGCTTTGTCGGAAGGAAATCTCATAAACTATAGGAGGAGAAAATGATGTTAAAAATCGGAGTTCTATTGGTTGTACTTGTTGTGCTTTCTATTACTGGTTGTGCAAGGCCGGACAAATTTAAAATGACTGACGAGACGCTCAATAAAATAGCCGAGTGCACAGGAGGAATGGGTGGGGCTACGAAACTACTTGCAAAAATTGAAGTAAGCGTTGACGAAAAGAAAAAAAGCGGCACAGGAAGCGCTAATATAAATTATGAAGAAATTATAGAGGGGGTAATATTTTCTGACTCCTCAATTTCTGAAGACCTTAAAAAGTTCTATTTCACAGAGTACCAAAAATGCTTAGATAAAATTCGTAACAGAGAAGAACCGATAATAGCGTGCCCAGACAGCTACCAAAGCAGTTATATTTCTCAACTAAGGTTTGGATTTTGCTATCCGAGGGCTGGATGGGAGTTAGATCGAGGTGCTATTGATGTAAGGGCTGCCGATATTTACTTAAGAGTTGCCAAAAACAGAGACACAAGTGTTCACTATCATGTTTCACTTATCCCCTCAAACTATTCAGAAAAGCATGAAGAATATTCACAACATGTCGCCAATACTTGGAAGCAAATCGACAAGAATCTTGAGTTTTCAAAAGGTTTCTTGTCTGGTAGGCCGTATTACAAGTTCAAACTGCTTGTACAAGATAAAAATCAAGTTTACAGGCCAACAGAGGTCTTACATGTATATCTTACATCGGAAAAACTTTTAGAGATAATCAGCACGAAGTTCAAAGAAACATCTGCCGAGACAGATATGGAGATTTCAACAATTGTTTCAAGTACCAGCGTATACAAGTAAAGCAAAGGTCTGAGGGACGGGGGGTCTGAGGGGCGGGGGGTCTGAGGGGGCTCCAAATTCAAAAAAAATGAACAAACTGCAAATGTTCCAACAAGTTAAGACTTTATGCGGTGGCTCCGCTTCGCTGCGCACCGCATAAACTCTTAACTTGTTGAGCGGAAAAGAAGAAAAATGCGAATAGAAGAATTTGAAACAAATTTAAAGAAGCGACAGGAGCAAAACAGGCTCCAGTTCACGTTTAATCCTGGGGCCAGTCCAGAGTTGATCAGCGAGGCTGAGACGAGTCTTGGTCATTTGCCAGAGCAAGTTCGCCGGTTCTAATTGCACTTCAATGGCCTCTCAGTTGAGGCGCCAGCTCTGAGGATAGAACGAATCGAAGACCTGAGAAAAGACAAAGAAGGAAGAATCCCATTCTGTTGCCTAAGCCAGGATATCATCCTCTCATTCGAGGCCAACAAGATAAACGAAGCTGGGCAATGGACAATCCAAAATCATGAAACATCATACGTGGTGACACTGACGATGGCGAGCTTCTGGTCAAACAAGATTTTCGGCTGGTTAGATCGCGAGCGACGTATTTGGGAGCCGGAAGAGTACGCATAACTTGATGCTCAACAAGGCGGCGGCACGCGGCCTCCGCTGCGCTTCGCCGGTGCGCCCCCACGACGTTGGATCAATAAAGAATGAAAAAGAAAATTATGATGATAATTGCCGTTGTGATAGCGATTCCGCTCCTCATTTGGGGGTGGGACAAATATCAGGACAGTCAGATCAAAGTAACAGTGGATTCAGCGACTCCACTTTATGCAAGCGATGTTGATGCTGCGTATGGGAGCTTGAAGCCAATAAGGATTCTAAAACCAGGAGAAAAGCTCAAAGTAACCCGTACGACATACGGAAAGGATTATGGAGTAAGTCAATCGGGTCAGGACTTGAAGATTTGAAGATACACATCAGCTGTAAGACGAATCAAGGATAAGCTAATAGCCTCAAGGGAGAAAACCGTGAATCACGACCAACTGATAAAAGGCACGAACAGGGTAGCAATTTACTCGACGGTTGCCCTGTTTTACTGGGTTTTCATCTTCATGATTATTACAGTGTTCGATCTGAGAATTTTCAGAGAAAACATTACCGAAGTATTTTATATGAGCATCATGGGCATTTTCGCAATTCTTGGTTGCGCCATCGTTCTGAATGTCATGTCGAACCTTTCCAAGATCTCAACCGTACTTTCAGAGAAATGTGAACACACTCCATCTCTCAATAAACCGTCCCGATTCAGGATCACTGTCATAGCGCTTTCATTCCCCATAATCTGCGGCATCCTGTTCGCCGGCAATGCCCTGTCTGCCGGGAATAAGAAGAAACTCCTCGTCTCTGCCGCGCAGTCTTTGATAGCAGAGAACCAGCCGGCGCTTGATTCCCTTGCAAACTACCAGTTTTCAGTGGATTACGTGAAGCAGGCAGAAAAAACCTTGGGCGTGATAAAGAAGATAGACAAGAATTTCCCTGAAGTGATGCTTATCGTGCCGGACAGCATTGATGAGAAAAAGGTCTTCCTCGGCTTCGGCGGCCGATTCGTCGGCTTGGAAACTTATCAAAAAAACAAGCAAATCGACAAACCGGATTTCATATACTCAGCAAACCGCGATGAGCGTGAGTATCTGGGAAAGGTATTCGACGGCAAGGAAACCAAATACAAATTTTCATATGATAAAGGCAACTACCAGCTCTATTTCCCGGCCTCGATCAATGGAAAACGAATTGTCCTGTACTTCTCGGATTACCAACGATACGGGAAAATCGGCTCGTGAATTGGGAGCGCCGCAGCCAAGGCCCTCGGCATTACGCGTCGGACGATTGTGTACTATCATGGCGGCCACAAACCGATTCCCATCTACATCAAACTTGCCTGCCTGGGGTGGGAAGTGCTCCACTCCCGCAAAGCAGCATGACCTATCCTCCCAAATACGCCTGAGATCAATTCCCCAACCTTGCAGTCCGCCGCATCCCCGGTTACAATCATTAATATGGGCAACACCGGCAGGAGTTCGCCTGAAACAGGGGAGATTACCAGGCAATGTGGAAAACCAGCCGAAATATCCGACCCTGGCTGAAGGCGACCTTTTTCGTCCTTCTGCTGTTGGCGCTAGGCGTTGTTGCCTGGAGCATGATACCGGCGGAGTGGTCAGATCCGGAGTGGATAGAGGCATTCCTGCGAAAGACCGGGTGGCTGGCCCCTGCGGTCTTCATCTTGATCAGGATCGTGGCGATCGTGGTCAGTGTCGTGCCGAACGCCCCGCTGGACATCGCCGGCGGGGTGTTATTCGGCCCGTTCGAGGGGACCATTTACTCGCTGGCCGGTTCCGAGGCCGGGGCCATCGCCTGCTTCCTGCTGGCCCGCTTCCTGGGGAGGGAGGCAATCACCCGGCTACTCCACAGAGACATCACCTTCTGCGACCAGATCGCCGGGAAGCACTTGGCGTACATTGTCCTCTTCGCCCGCCTGGAGCCGATCTTCTCCTTTGCCCTGGTCAGCTACGGCGCCGGCCTTACCCGGATGTCGCTTCGCGCCTTTGCCCTGAGTACCCTGGTGGGGATGACCCCCGGCACGGTGCTCCTCACTTATTACGGCAGGAGCCTTTTCAAAAGCGGCAATCTCTGGCTTCAGATCGCCATGGGACTTCTTCTGGTTGTCATGCTGTTCGTGATCCCGGTCTGGATCAGGCGGAAAAACCCGTGGGGGTTGTATGAAAGGTTGAAGGGAAAGGGAGGGCCGGAGGGGAAGGCTTAAATATTGTCAGGTGGTACGCCGCAGTATGGGAAGCTTTTCCAGAATCTTCGCGCGCCCCTCATTCTCCCCCAGATCGACCCGATCCATCATGAATCCGACTGTTTCTACGAAGTTCACGGCCCCCTGGATGAGCCGTTCGCACTCCTCTTTCGTCTCCGGCTGCCTTTCCGGGCAGAAGACCAGGGTGCATTTGTTGTCGTTCAGATAGAGCGCTACATATATCTGCGACGCCCCGTTTTTTTTCATAACGCAGACAAAGGCGTCGCAATTCTGGGAATGATACTCTTCCAGGGCAATGCGCGCCGTGTTGAGCGACTGGTAAAGCTCCACGACATCTTCTTCGCTGTCAAATTCGATGGAAGCTAGCGACCGGTCAAGGGTGAATGTGACGCGGGGCGCTGCCTGCCCGAATTCCCCTCCCCACGCAAGCTCTTCCTCTTCTTCTCCCGGAACCTCTGGCGGCGCGGGTTCGGCTTTGGGAGGGACCGCCTCTGCCTGGACCGGTGGCTTCAGGGCTGCTGACCGTTCAGAAATGAGCCGTTCCTTTTCCGCCAGCTCCTCTTCAGCCTTCTCCCGCTCGATCCGCGCTGCCTCGACCTGCCCGTCCGCCCGTTTCTCGATTTCTGTCTGTTCCTCCGTTACCTTCGCGGATGCCGCCAACTCTGCTTCCGCCTTTTCTCGAAGCTGGCGCGCTTCTTCAGCCTCCCTGGCAGCCCGCTTTTCAGCATCTTCCCCCTTGAGCAGGGCCTTTTCCAGCTCGGCAAGCCCGGCTTCGGCTTTTTCCCGTTCCAGGCGCGACGCTTCGGCTTCCTTCAGAGCACTCCCTTCCGTTTCCCTGGCTTCACGCAGAAGCCTTTCCTTCTCGGCCAGCTCTTCCTCTGCCTTCTCACGGGCACGTCCTGTGGCCGCGACCTTTTCCCCTGACCTTTGCTCAGCCTCAACACTTGCCTCCAGAAGCCTCTTTCGCTCGTCCCGTTCGGTTTTCACCTGTTCCATGGCACTAGGGGCACTTTCGGCCTGCTCGAAAGCACGTTTCTCTGCTTCAACCTTCTCGGCCAGGAGCCTTTCCCTTTCTTCCTGCTCTGCCTTCGCCTTTTTCATGGCAAGCCGGGCCGCCTCCGCCTCCGCGCGTAAACGCCGTTCAGCATCGGCCTTCCCTGCCAGAATCTTTTCGTGCTCGGCACGCTCGGCCTCCAGCCGTTCCAGCTCACGCCGGGCCGCCTCTGCTTCTTCCCGGGCCCTTCTTTCCTCCTCTTCCTTCTCCGCCAGAAGCCTCTCCCATTCGGCACTTTCAGCCTCCGCCCTCTCCAAGGCCAACCGGGCCTCTTCGGCCTCCTTCAATGCCTGCTGCTCTGCTTCGGCCTTCTCCTTTAAAAGCCTGGCTCGCTCTGCCAACTCTTGTTCCACCTTTTGTCGGGCAAGCCTGGCAGCTTCGGCATGCTCCTGTGCAAGCCGTTCCGCTTCGGCCTTTTCGGCTTCGAGCTTTTCCAGATCGGCCTTCTCCGCTTCCGCCTTCCGCCGGGCGAGACGGACCAGCTCGGCCTGCTCCGCCGCAAGTTTTTCGGCCTTTGCCTTTTCCGCAAGAATCCTCTCCCGCTCCAGACTCTCGATCTTGCCCCTCTCTTCAGGAGGGTGTCCGGCTGCGCCCTTTTCCGCCTCCGGCTTCTCCATTGTCGGGCTCGGAGCCTGGGGGGTGATTTCCGGAATTTCCACCGGTACGGTTTTTTTCTCCTGGAGACGAATGATCCGGATATTGCGCAGTATCACTTCCCGCAGCGCCCTGCTGTAACTCAGGTTGACCTTCTCCATGGTGAAGCCCATGGATTTTGCGAATGCCAGCGCCTCATCGAGAATCTCCTCGGATGATTTTCCCTTCCTCATGCTTTCATCAGGCGCATAGATCAGGGCTTCCTTCTTTGCGGCCCGAGTCAGCGCCACATAGGCCATTTCCCCGGCATCCGTCTTGACCGCGCAGACGCAAGCCTCATAAGGTTCCGCCGGCAAATCTCCGGGGGCCACCGTGACCTCTGAGACGGAACGGTATACTTCGGCCACCTCCTTTTCCGTGGTCTCTATTAAATGCAGGGAAGGAACGAGCCTGAACATCTGCCGTTGCCCCGATGTCTCGTGATGTTTTGACTTCGCGGTCTGCATCATGGCTGACCCCGCTGGCGTTGGGCATGGCGATAGAGGAGACGGCCGAGTAACCTGTTGAGGGGATGGCTGCGCGGCAGAGACTTGATGACCGGAGGATTTCTCATTCCCAGCCCGACGAGCATGTGCAGGACTTCCTCGTCCCCCCCTTTTTCCAGACCCTCCCGAAATGCCTCGTGCGCTTTCTTCTTGTTTCCGGCAGCGAGATGGACCTTCCCCAGGTTCAGGTAGTGGACCGGGTTTTCAGGCTCGGTTTCGATCGACATCCGGCAAAGGTCGACCGCCATCTTGAATTCCCCGCGCCCCTTGGCAATGCAGTAACCGACGTAGGAATACCAGGATGGCTCGTCGCGCAGCTCCAGCGCTTTCTCCAGGTGCGGCAGCGCATCCTCGGCATCATCCCTGTGCAGGGCGTCCCGTGCCAGTTCGAATTCCCTTTCCGCCTCGTCATCCACCTGCTGCTTCATTGCATCTCCCGTTGGAAAGAATGCGATTCCGCGTGTGAAGGCTCCCCTTGTCATGTCATATTAAATTTTTACTGTAAATCGGCGTCATGTCAATGCAGGGGGGTACGACCACCTCATCCGAATGCCCCCATCCGCCAAGGAAATTGCACTGACGACAACTCCGGGTAGACTTGTATTGACGGAAAATCGACCGGGGATTGGCCAGTGGGGATTAACGATAAAAATGCCAGGATCAAGAGAATCGTGGCGGCAGTCCGAAAGGCCTTGCCGCTCATGGCGTGCCTGTTCGTTCTTCTTTGCCGTCCCGCCTCGGCTGCGCTCTGGGAAGAAACAAAGAACGTCCTCGTCATCTATTCCTACAAAAGCGGCCAACCCTTTCACGACCTGGTCGGCCGGAGCATCAGGGAAACCTTCGAAGGACAGACCCGGCACACCATCGAAGTATTCAACGAGTATCTCGACATCTCCCGTTTTCCGCACGAGCGCTACCGCCAGGAGCTGGTCAGCTTCCTGCGGCGCAAGTATTCGGAGCTGAGTCCTGACCTAATCATCACCGTGAACAGCCCTGCCCTCGATTTCATGGAAAGATATGGCGCCACCCTGTTCCCCGGAATCCCGACCATCTTCTGCGCACCGGAAGGAAGAGACCTCCCGCCAGGCATGACCGGCACAACCGCACGGTTTGCATATGGCGAAACCCTGGAGCTGGCCCTCAAGCTCCATCCAGGCACGAGGGAGGTGGTGGTCATCGGCGGCACCTCCGAAACAGACCTTCACCAGCTGGCGCTGGCCCGTGAGCAGTTGCGCGGCTTTGCGGGTAGAGTCGACATCACCTACCTGACCGGCCTCTCCATGAAGGAAATTCTGGCGAAGGTGGCCGCCCTGCCGGAACATACCCTGATCCTTTATGTCAACCTCTTCCGGGACGGCAGCGGCAAGCCATTCATACCGCGCGATGTCCTCAAGCTCATCGCGGATGCAGCCAGTGTCCCAGTCTATAGCGGCACGGACGCATTTCTCGGCTACGGCATGGCGGGGGGACGAGTGCTGAGCTACGAGCGCCAGGGGCGCCTCGTTGCGGAGATGGCGCTGCGGTTGCTGGAAGGGGCGGACCCGGCAGGTCTTTCCTCAATCGGGGAAGAGGCGAACGCCTTCATGTTCGACTGGCGGCAGCTGAAGCGATGGGGCATCAGCGAGTCCCTGCTCCCCCCCGGAAGCATCGTCAGGTTCCGGGAGCCTTCCATCTGGGAACGCTACAAATGGGAAATCCTGATCGGGGCCTTTGTCCTGGCCATTCTTGAGGCGCTCCTGATCGTAGCCATGGTCATGCAGCTGCAAAGGCGCCGCCGGGCAGAGCGGGCGCTGCGCGATGCCAACCGGGAGCTGGACGCCTTCGTCTATACCGTCTCCCATGACCTGCGCTCCCCCCTTTCCCCTATCATCGGCTACGCGGAATTCCTGGAGGACAACTACCGCGACCGCCTGGGCGACGAGGGCGTGGATATGCTGAGACAGATCAGGAGCGAGGGAAACAGGATGCTGGCCATCATGGAAGATCTCCTCGACCTGGCGCGGGTGGGGCACCTGACGGCTCCGGTCGACCGCGTTGACTGCACCGAGGTGCTGGAGGACGTCCTCATGGGGATGAGAAACCAGATAGCCGCAACCGGCATGACGATACAGGTCGGTGAGCTCCCCGCCGTCCGGGTCCCCAGGACCCTCCTTACCCAGATCTTCGACAACTTGCTAGGCAATGCCCTCCGCTATGCGGCAAGGGAAGGTAGCTCCATCGAGGTGGGGGGAGAGCGGAAGGGGGACAGGGTCAGGTTCCAAGTGCGCGACCACGGCCCCGGCATCCCCGAGGAGGAACGGACCCGCGTCTTCGACCTCTTCTACCGGGGTACCACCGGAAAAGCCGCCAAGGGTACCGGGGTCGGCCTTGCCACGGTCCAGAAGATCGCCCGCCTCCATAGCGGCCGGGCCTGGGTGGAGGAAACACCCGGCGGGGGAAGTACGTTTGTGGTGGAGTTGAGGGACCAGCCATGACATGACGCTGAATCCGATTCTCAAATTTACGGTTGACAATTTTCCCCCGGAATCGTTAGAGTCATTGTCATGCGTCCACGGTCCTTCCGGATATTTTCCATCGTCGTCCTGATCCTGGCACTGGTTCTGTTGAGCGGCCTGGCATCGACCGTTTCCGCAGCAATCGCGGTTTCCGGACTGGATGCCTGCTGCGCTCATCAACAGAGCGACACGCAACCTGACGTTCCCTGTCCAGACATTGACTGCCCCTGCGCTTCCTGCATCTCCTGCGAAACAATCGAGCCGTTCAGCACGACTCCGAAATCTCTGGAAACCGTCTCGCAGCACACCTTCCTCTCCGATCTGCACCCCGACCCATTCACAAGCCCCATCGACTATCCCCCGGAATCTGTCTGAAAAACCCTCTATAGCCAATTTCATTGGTACCAGTGTCATTCCATTTCCGAGTCCCGGTAGGGTGCGTTAGCGCAGCGTAACGCACCTTCTGAGTCACTTCAAATTCCTCGACCACCCCCCACCCCCCTCCTAATCTAGGAGGGGGAGTTTGCTCCCCTCCTATTTTAGGAGGGGCTGGGGGTGGTAAGCTTTCCGAAGCTACTTTCCCTTTAGAAAAGGAGCATCCCATGACCAAATATCTCACCATCGCCGGTGCAGTTGTCATCGGCATTGTCTGCGCGTTTTTTCTATTCAACGGAACCTCCAAAGCCCTCAGCGTCAACGATGTGGGGAGCGACCCGGCTGCCTTCGCCGGGACCATCACCGTAACCGGCATCACGGCCGGCACCTCGCAGCAGGACCCGACCATCTTCGCCATCGTGGACAAGAAGGAGCTGCAGTGCACCACACCCAACTGCAACAAGATCCTGCTGCCGGTTCGACACAAAGGGAAACTCCCGATCATCGGCGATGAGGTGCGGGTGACCGGGAGCTTTGTTTCTGAAAACGGCGGTTACCTCTTCGCTGCCGACAAGCTCAAGGTGGTGCGGCACCACCGGATCGGAGGGTAGATGAACAGCGCGAAACTCGTAGTCAGAAACATCACCCGCCGCAGAGGAAGGTTCATCTTCACCCTGGCCGGGATCGCCATAGGCATCGCCTCCTTCGTCACCTTTCTGTCCCTGGGAGGAAGCCTGAAGAACGAGATCAAACGGGAAGCAACGGCGCTCGGCGCCAACCTGGTGGTGATCCCCAAGAGTGCCTGCGTCTACGAACAGGTCTCGATCCTTACCGGCGAGCAGCTCGCAGCCACCATCACCATGGAGGAAGTGGCGAAGATCCGCGCCATAAACGGGCTGGCCGCGGTGCCGTGCCTTACGGAGAAAACCGCCATCAATAACCGGCCAGTGCCGGTGATGGGGGTCCTCCCAGCGGATATGCAGCGGTTCAAGGGGTGGGAGATCGGCGCCGGTTCCTATTTCGGCTCCCCAGATGAGCCGGGGGCAGTGATCGGAGCGGTCACGGCACGGCAGTTCGGCCTGCAACCGGGCTCCACGGTTACGGTCCGGGGAGAGAGACTTCCTGTAAAGGGGGTGCTGAAGGAAAGCGGCGGAAAGGACGACCTGACCATTTTCCTCCCCCTGGCAGTGGCCCAGAAACTGTTCAAGTCGGGAAACCTGGTCTCCTTCGTGGCGGTGAAAGTGGACGACCTGGCCAAAGTGGACGGTTACATCACGAAAATCAAGGAAACAGTCAGCCTCGGCGTGGTCTCGGACCAGCAGATGCTCAAATCGGTACTCTCCATCGTCGGGACAGTCAATGTGACACTCCAGTTGATCGCTGCCGTCTCGGTGCTGGCGGCCGCCTTCGGCATCATCAACACCATGCTCACCGCAACCTACGAACGCAAGCGAGAGATCGGCATCCTCCAGGCCCTCGGCGCCCGGAACTCCACCATCTTCACCCTCTTTCTCATGGAATCCGCCGGTTACGGAGTGCTTGGGGGGATCGCTGGGGTGGTCGGCGGGCTCATGTTCTCGGCCTTCGCGGCCCCCTACATCGGCCAGAACGCCTTCACCGCCTTCGTCAAAGGGTCGGATGTGGCTGGTATCTTCGACGTCAAGGTCATGGCCGGCTCCATCCTCTTTTCCGCCATCGTCGCCATCCTGGCCGGGGTCTATCCCGCCTGGCGGGCAGCGCGGCTGTCGCCGGTGGAGGCGATCAGTTATGAGTGAAGCGGGGGCTAGGGACTGGGGAATAGTGAAAGGTGAAATTATGACCGAGACTATAATAAAAACAGAGAATCTGCATAAAACATATACCAGCGGGGCGGTGAAGACCCATGCCCTGCGGGGGGTGAGCCTGGAGATACCGCGCGGCTCTTTCACCTGCATCGTCGGCCCCTCCGGGCATGGCAAGAGCACCCTGATGCACTTGATCGGCGGCCTGGACCGTCCGTCGGATGGGACTGTACATATCGATGGCACCGAACTTTCCGGCTTGGGCAACCGGGAGCTGGCGGCGGTACGGGCTAAGAGAATCGGCTTTGTCTTCCAGTTCTTCAACCTCCTGCAAAGCCTCACGGCCCAGGAGAACGTGGAAGTGGCCATGATGCTGGCCGGCGTGCCGGAAAAAGACCAAGCTGAACGTGCCCGCGCACTACTGGCCCAAGTGGGGCTTGCCGAAAAGTGCGCGGCCAGGCCGTCCGAACTTTCCGGCGGCCAGCAACAGCGGGTTGCCATTGCCCGTGCCCTGGCCAACTCCCCCGACATCCTGCTCATGGACGAGCCGACCGGCAACCTCGATTCCGCAGCTGAGGCCGAGGTGCTGGAGCTCCTCTTTTCGCTTCACCGCCAAGGAAAGACCATCGTCATCGTTACGCACAACAACGACATCGCCAGACAGGCCCAGCAGGTGATAAGGGTGAGTGACGGGGTGATATCAGACTGAGCTGTTCGCCTGCAGAAGGAAACACCCCATTAAAAAGGGGCTGTGAAGTTGTCACAGCCCCTTTTCTTTCGCGTATGCCACCAATCGTCAGTTGATGACTACAACATCTCCGGCCAGCCAGTTATTGGTCTCGTCAGACTCGACCACGTTGTTCAGCTGATCGACGATTGCCCCCGGATAGTAGGTTCCGGCTGCAATGCCATTCGCTATCTGGGTAATCGTAACCGTTTGCTCTCCCCCTGGTGGAACACCGTCTACCATCACCCCCCTAAATTGCTGATCATTGGTGGTGATTGTTGCGTCGGGAGAAAGGTAGAAGTTGACGAAGGTCCGTCCCGCACCCCCCTGCCCCTGGTTTCTTACAGTGGCCGTTATGGTCAACTGCTGAGGGTTGCCGGCACTTACCGACGCTACCACCGAGCTCACCACGAGATCGGGGGGCAAATCGTTGATGTTGATGGTGAAGTCTTTTGTAGCTGTTATCCCTTTGGCATCCGTCACCTTGATAGTGAATGCGAATGTCCCGAGTTGGTTGGGAATGCCGGAGATCTCGCCGGACGCGTTGTTGAGATGGAGCCCGCCGGGAAGGGCACCTGAAATGGCCGACCAGTTGTAGGGCTTCGTCCCTTCTAGCGCCGACAGGGTTTGTGTGTACGAGGTGCAGATCGACCCGGCGGAGAGGGAGGTTGTCGCGATGTACACCTTCGCCACTATCGTGATGGAGAAGGTTTGCACAGCATTCGTACCGTTTGCTTCAGCGACCTGGACGTCAAATGTGTATACCCCCGGGGTAACTGAAGTGCCGAAGATGGTTCCGGTAGCGGAGTCGAGTGTCAGCCCCGGCGGCAGCGAACCCGCGCTGACCGACCAGCTGTAGGGCACTAGTCCGCCGGTGGCGGTCAGTGCCTGAAGGTACTGGTAACCGGTATCCCCAGGAGGGAGTGGCGTGGAATCTATGATCAGCGGGGGATAGATGACAAGGACGTCGCTGGCGCTCCCCTGGTAGTTGGGGTCGTTGACGACGGCAACCACGGCGTAGCTGCCGGCTGCAGCGGGAGGATTTACGCTGCCGTCATAGGTAATGTCGACGGCCAGTCCGGATGGCGTCGTCGAGGCGGTCACACTCTTGGACGTGCCGTCGAAAGTGTGGCTCAAGTTCCCCAAGGTGACAACGGCGGACGCCTTGGCGACAGTTATGATCTTCTGAACATCGGTAGCAGGTAAATAGTTTGCATCGCCTGCTTGACTGGCGGTGATGACAATATCTCCCGCACCGATGATGGTCAGGGTATTGCCGTTCAGAACACCTGGTCCGCTGGTGACTGTGAAGGTTACCGGATTGCCCGACGCTCCGCCCGGGGCATAGGCGCTCAAATCAAACGGCAGGTCACCGAAGATCTTACCGGTTGGCGGATTGAAGTCGATGGTTTGGGGTGCCTTGGGACTGATAACCGGCGACACGGTAGTATCCGCAGTCAGGCTGTTGATGGTGCAGGTGGTTGCGGTAAAGGTATCGCAGCCTGCTCCCCAGGTAATCAATTTGTCATCCGGCAGGCTGGCCGTAAGCACGACCCTGGTGGCGGACAGAATGTTGTCGGCTGTGCAGACACCGGATGTTGCCGAGCCGCTCCATTGACAGTTGATTCCCCCGGCGTCTCCCGTGATCAGCACGGTCTGCCCGGACTGCAGCCCACCCGAAGGATTCACCCCAATGGTGTAGTAAGGCACCACCACTGTCATCGATGCTGTTGCGCTCTCGCTGTTGTTGTCGACGACGGTTACGGTTGCCGTATAATTGCCGCCGCCCGGATAGGCGTGACTCAGCGTGGGACCGGCATTGGACGCAGTCTGCCCGTCACCGAAATCCCAGTCGTAACGGACAATCCCTCCCTTGCCGTCGATATCCAGGTCATCATTGGAGCCCGAAGCGTCGAACGAGAATGCTGTCGTGGCTGTGGAGGTCGCGGCAACACTGGCTTGGGGCGGATAGTTCACCCATACTTTCCGGGTGGCAGAGTTGTCGGTGTCATTGGGATCGTTCTCGATGCCAGCTACAGGCGCAACGGTCACCATGATGGCATGGTTTCCCGAGAAGCCGCTGCCCCACTCCACCACGTTTCCGGCCGCGTCTCTGGGATATACGGTGAGCACGCCGCTGGGCTGTATTCCCGGATTCATCCGTATGGTCTGGACGGCCCCGATCAGGGTACGGCCATCTTCGTAGAAAGCAACGTTGAACTCGTTCCCTTCCGCCAAGCCGACATTATGGATATCGGCGCTGATGATGAACTTCTCGTTTCTGGCAGGATGCCCGGGATCGACGCTGAAGCGGATGTCCTCGGAATAGACCCGGTAGTCGGGGAGCTGCGGAGAGACTGTAAGCACCTCCGTCAGTGTGTTGTTGCCCGGCACGGCGTCTATGTATGGGAGAGGTACGTTTACTGTGGCCGAGAGGGTGTAATTCGTCGCGGCGGTATAACCGGCGAAGTCGAACGTGGTCGAGACAACTGCCGAGCCGCCGCCAGGAATCTCCGGCACGGTCAGGAGTTCCCCTTTTGCCGCCCAGTCGACGTAGAATTGGAGCGTGCCGCCGGCAGAGTTGCAGCCAAGGTTGCGCACTTCGGCCCACAGCGTGTTGGGCTGGGAGATATAGACCGTATTGGCGCCCGACCAGGACTGATCGTTCACTCTGAGGTTGCTGACCGTAAGGTCGGATTTGGGTGTGAAATCCAAAACCGCCGTGCGGGTGTTGTTGGCCGCTACCGCGTCCTCCGTGCTTTCGACGCTCACTGTGATCCGGGTGTTTGCAAGCAGGCCACCGTAGGGAATGGCGGTTACCCAGACCCCTCCCCCTTTACCCGGAACCGGCGGCAGGGCAGCCGTGCCGAAATCGCCCGATTCGTCGGCAAAATGAACGGTTCCTGTCGTGGAGTTCAGCCCCCCGCTGTTTGTGATCAGGGCGCTTACTGTATTGCACGACTGCCGGATCTCCACCACCTGCAAGTCCACCTGGTGGGGATATACATACAGGGTGACCGTGGTGGTGTTGTTGTTCTCGTCGGACTCGCTTATGTTGTTGGTGTAATCAGTGATCACGGTGAGCCGGTAGTTCCCCGCAACCGCCGGAGTCCACCCCCCGAAGTGCAATGTTACGCCGCTCCCGGGGCCAAGCCCGTTCGGGTTGTCATAGGTTTTCGTATCCGTGAAAACAATTTCTCCGGCTGGGCCAGCAACCTCGATGTGAGTGGAGAAGGGGCCGCTGGCAACGTCTCCGCCACGGTTGGCCACGTAGGCGTAAACCGTTTCCGGCATCTGGGCCACTCCGTTGGCCAGAGAGATGCTATGGACTATCAGATCCGGACCCGCGTAGGGTACGGGGATGGAGCAAAGGCTAAGCTGCGTCTGGCCGCTAATGGTGGCATCAGAAACTTCAATTGCAAGCGAAGAGCAGTTCGCAGTGAGCGGCATCACCACTTCCTGGTAGAACCAGCCATTGGAACCGGTCCTTGCCTCATAGACCTGGTCTCCCAGACGGATCGTCACTTTGCCGCCAAGGACCGGCAAGAGATAGCCGTTCTGCCAGTGGTATTGGGCATAGCCAGAGAGGATGAACCTGGTCCCCACATACATCTGCTGGAGGTTGGAGACATTCAGGTTCTTTATGTCTATGACGACATTCCCGGCTGCCTGGCGGTCGCCGCGCACTATGTGATGGGTGGCTGTGTTGTTGTCCAGGTAAGTTTCATTGGCATCTTTGCCCGCCGACACCTGGATCAGGTGGTAGCCCGGCTGGGGGTTTTGGGAGTCGGGAGTCCAGAAGATTTCCACGACGGCGGTCCCGTTCGGGGCTATGACCGGAATATCCGCGCTTCCCAGAAATACCTGCCCCTGGTTGCCCGTTACGTAAGTGTCGTAGAAATTGACGCTGCCTGGCAAAGATGCCACTTCGGAAGAGAGGTTATGGATCGTTGCCCTGATGGTCACTGGATCGCTCTCTCCCGGGTTGGTAACCTCGATACCGTTCTGCCAGAAGGAAATGTCGCCCCACTCCAAGGCCAGATCCACCCTGGCGGGCTGGAACACGGAGGTAACCTGCCGCGAAACCGGATCGGACCAGCGTCCTATGGAATCCTTTGTCTTATAGGTGATTGTGTGGGGCCCCACGGGGAGTATGCTGTAGCTGAAGTAGCGCTGGTTGCTGATAAGGCTTCCGTCCAGATACCAGGCGTACTCGGCTATGATCGTTCCTGTGGAACCCTCGAATGTAACGGCCTCGCCGTAATATGTGCTGATGTCGGCCGCCGGTTGGAGGATGGCGGCGGTCGGGGTGGCGGCATCGTCCGTCATGCCGTCGCAGTTTTCGTCGATGCCGTTCAGGGGTATTTCCACCGCGCCCGGATGGATTGAGGCGTTGTTGTCGTTACAGTCACCCGAGGTTGCAGCGAGCTCGGAAACAGTTTTGTAACCGGCCGGCCTGGACCACTGCGTTATGGTAGTGCCGTCGGAATAGCCGTCAGCATCCGCGTCCTTGAACCAGACCAGGGGGGGATTGACCATGCCGATCCCAATCTGGTTTCCAGCAAGGACGTTGTTCGTCTCGCCGGACTCTGCTACTGAGTTGTTCGCGTCCGCAATGCCGCCAACATAGTAAACCCCGCTGGTAATCATCGGTGCCGCAAACGTCCCGGACACCGTAGCCGAGGCCCCCACGGCAAGGGCGGGAACGGATATAGTCCCGACATACGTGTCGCTACCGTCGATGTTCGCATTCATCGACAGGTATATCCCCACATTGGAGGCGCCGGCGTTCCATTGACCCTGGTTCTTCACCTCTGCCGTCACCGTCACAGAGTCGCCCGGATTCACTGCAATGGGCGTGGCGTTCACTGTGGTCAAGATCAAATCTGGTGACGTTATGAATATGCTCAATTGGCGTGAAGATGTGGCACCGTTAGCATCCTGGACCTGGACGGTAAATGTTTTGGCACCTCCTTCGGTCGGTATGCCGCTGATGACTCCGATATTGGCATCCAGACTCAAGCCTGACGGGAGGTTGCCCGAAATTATCGACCAGGTATATGGAGTCTTCCCGCCGGTGGCGGACAGAAGCTGATTGTAAGGGTAATCAACAGAACCACCCAAAAGACTGCTGGTTTTAATTGCTACTCCTCCAAAGTTCCAACGAAAGTCTGTCGAAAGGTGGACTCCTGCTGCGCTACGCACATCTGTACTTAATGCGGCAAAGTAGTTGACACCTGACTCCAGCGGTGCTGAGGGACTGAAATTGGCTGTATTTGTTGCCTGGTCAAAGGCAACGATTCCGGCTACAGGCGTTTCGTAGGAACTTGCCGCCGGGACTGTGGATTGACCTTGATCATTCAAACCCCAGGCAACTAATGTGTCGTCTTTCTTCAACGCTATGATGTGCCCGTATCCCGCAGAAATGGCAGTGACGTCGGAGAGGCCTTCCGGCACTGTGGTCTGGCCGTAATTGCCATTCCAAGCAGCACCCCAGGCGACCACAGTGCCGTCATTCTTTAGGGCCGCGCTGTAATTGGATCCTGCGGCAATAGCTATAACCCCGGAAAGCCCCTCCGGCACATTACATGAAAGGTACCCGTTCCATCCCCATGCGACCACTGTGCCGTCGCTCTTCAGTGCCAAGTTACTGTCCGTTCCCGCGGCAATTGCAATCACCCCAGAGAGGCCCGCAGGTACCATATTCATGCCGTAACTGTTATCCCCCCACATGACCACCGTGCCGTCGTTCTTCAACGCCAACGTGTGATTGCCGCCCGCAGCAATGGCAATGACCCCGGAGAGGCCGGCAGGCACCGCTGTCTGGCCGAAATCATAGCCGCTAGCACCCCATGCGACCACAGTGCCGTCGCTCTTCAGTGCCACATCGTGCATGAATCCAGCAGCAATTGCTGTGACCCCGGAGAGTCCTGCTGGCACCTCGGCTTGGCGGTTACTGTTAGATCCCCAAGCGATTACCTTGCCGTTGTCCTTCAGTGCCACGGTGTGAGCGGCTCCCGCGGCAATGGCAGTGACACCTGAGAGTTCCGATGGGACCGTGCTCTCGCCGTAAAAGTTAGACCCCCAAGCGATTACCTTGCCGTTGTCCTTCAGTGCCACGGTGTGATTGGTCCCCGCGGCAATGACCTTTATCCCGCCGTACGAGACGGCGAAACTACCGGGCGTTATGGTTGCAGGATCCATGGCTTCGCTAAAGGTGGCTGTCACCGATGTCGTAACGGAGGGATTGCTACCATTTGGCGGTTGAACTTGGACGACAGTGGGAAGCGTATTAATGTATAGGGTGCCATTGGCACTTCCCTGAAAGTTGCGGTTATTGATGGTTGCGACTATGGCGTAGCTGCCAAGTTCTGTGGGTGGGGTTGCGCTGCCGTTATAAGTAATGTCAACAGCTAGGCCGGTCGGCGTTGTCGTGGCCGTCACTGCCATAGGGCCGCCGTCATAGCCTTGGACAAGGTTCTCCAACGTGACGGTGCCGGTCGCCTTGCCAATAGTCAGAGTGCCGCTGGCAGTGCCTTGGTAGTTGGAGTCGTTGATTGTGGCGACAACATCGTAACTGCCTGCGTCAGTCGGGAGGACGGAGAAACCGTTATAGGTGAAGGTGACAGGGAGTCCGGCCGGGATCGTTGTGGCCGTCGCGCTTTTTGGGGTACCGTCATAGATCTGGCCGATGTTGCCAAGGGTGACGGTTGCGAGCATCTTTATGGTTATACTCAATTGACGTGTTGTCGTATCGCCGTTGGCATCCTGTAGCTGGACGGTAAAGGTGCTGGTGCCTGATGCGGTCGGGATGCCGCTGATGACGCCGGTATTGGCCTCCAGGTTCAAGCCTGCCGGGAGAGTGCCCGATATTATTGACCATGTATAGGGCGTAGTTCCGCCGGCGGCAGTCAGGGGCTGGGTGTAGGCGCTGTCAACGGCCACACTCGGCAGGCTGGCAGTTTTAATGGCAAATCCCCCGAAGCTCCAGCGGAAGTCTTTCGCAAGATGGATGCCAGCTACGCTTCGGGCGCCAGTGTTTACGCTGGCAAAATAGGTAACGCCCAACTCTAGTGGTGCCGAGGGTGTGAATGTGGCGGTGCTGGTTGCCTGCTCATAGGTCACGGCCCCTTCTACATTCGTTTCGTAAGGGCTTACCGGTGATGGCACTATGCCTTCGCCATACCTGTTACTTCCCCAGGCAACCACCGTGCCGTCGTTCTTCAGAGCCACGGCGTGATAAGCGCCCGCTGCTATGGCAGTGACCCCGGAGAGTCCATCAGGTACCGTGCTCTCGCCATACCAGTTAGTTCCCCAAGCTACCATGGTGCCATCGCTCTTCAGAGCCAATGTGTGGTTCATTCCTGCGGCGATGGCGATTACACCGGAAAGATTCGCGGGTACTGTGCTTTGGGCATTTCCGTTACTTCCCCAAGCAACCACCGTGCCGTCGCTCTTCAGAGCCACGGTGTGCATTGCACCAGCAGCAACGGCGGTAACACCGGAGAGTCCAATCGGTACCAAGCTTTGGCCGTAATCATTTCTTCCCCACGCAACCACCTTGCCATCACTCTTCAGAGCCACGGTGTGCATTGCACCAGCAGTAACGGCGGTAACACCGGAGAGTCCAATCGGTACCAAGCTTTGGCCGTAATCATTTCTTCCCCACGCAACCACCGTGCCGTCGCTCTTCAACGCCACACTGTGAGAGCCACCCGCAGCAATGGCAGTGACACCGGAGAGCCCCGTCGTAGGTACCGTGCACTGGCCGGAATCATTATTTCCCCAAGCAACTACTGTGCCGTCGCTTTTAAGCGCCACGGTGAAACGGCTCCCCTCGGCAATAGCTGTCACCCCAGAGAGCCCCGCTGGCACTACATCCTGACCGAAATTGTTCCATCCCCATGCGACCACCGTGCCGTCGTTCTTTAGCGCCACATTGTCAAAGTCTCCCGCGGAAATGGCAGAAACCCCGGAGAGCCCCGTAGGTAGCGTGCACTGGCCGGAATCATTATTTCCCCAAACGACTATCGTTCCGTCATTCTTCAGCGCCACGGAGTATCCGTATCCCGCAGAAATGGCAGTGATACCGGAGAGCCCCGCCGGCACAGTACTCGCACCATTCCAGTTAGCTCCCCAGGCAACCACCGTGCCGTCATTCTTCAGCGCCACGGAGTGTCCGTATCCCGCAGCAATGGCAGTGACACCGGAGAGCCCCGCCGGCACAGTACTCGCACCATTCCAGTTAGCTCCCCAGGCAACCACCGTGCCGTCATTCTTCAGCGCCAGCGTGTGATATGGTCCTGCAGCAATTGCAGTAACCCCTGATAAACCCGCCGGCACAAGAGTCTGTCCGGTATTATCGTTTCCATCAGGGTTGCCCCATATGACTACTGTGCCGTCGTTCTTCAGTGCCACTGTGTGAAACCTTCCAGCGGCAACGGCAACTACACCGGAGAGGCCCTCCGGCACAGAGCTCTGACTATAACTGTTATCTCCCCAAGCGACCACCGTTCCATCGCTTTTCAGTGCCACAGTGTGAGAGCGTCCTGCTGCAACGGCAATGACCTCGGATAGTCCCGCCGGTACTTCCCATTGGTTGTAAGTGATATTTCCCCAAGTGACCACAGTGCCGTCGTTCTTCAGCGCCACGGTGTGATAGCTTCCCGCTGCAATTGCGATGACACCAGAAAGTCCCGCCGGTACCAAGGTCTGACCGGCACCATTATCTCCCCAGGCGACCACCGTCCCGTTGTTCTTCAGCGCCACGGTATGCTTCTCTCCCGCGACAATTGCCTTGATCCCCACGAAACGCGAAACAGTGAATGTTCCCGTCGTTATTGTGGCAGGGTCCATGGCCTCGCCGAAGGTGGCCGTAACCGCTGTCGTGACCGATGGATTACGGCCATCCGGTGGCTGAACTTCCATCAGCGCCGGCGCGGCCCAACCTGTCGATGCCATCAGCATAAAAAGAAGCCCCAGGATGATTCCCGATCGGAAACCTTTCAAATACCATTTCATTGCACTTTTTTCTCTCATGCTCATAAATTCCTTTCTCGGATTGGCATCGAGCACATGGACATCATCAACCCACCAATACAGAAGAAACGTTTACTTAGGATTGTTGATTTAAATTTTGCACATATTGCAGAACCGCCATTATACATGTCAACATAATATTTGTTAATGTTTAGCAAGTGGGTGGGAATGCTTGGGAACCATTTAAAAAGCGGATCAATTTGATACTGTTTTCCAAAGAAATTGCGCTACAATCGTAACGACCACCATCTCCGCAACACGGCTGTAACATTCGCGTGGTAATAATTGGAAACAACACGTGAAAACGAGGTGCGCACATGCAGAAGATCCTGATAATCGAGGACGAAAAAGACCTGGCCGATCTGCTCGCCTTCAACCTGCGGCAGGAAGGGTTCCATGCCAGCGTGGCGCTGGATGGCGCGAGCGGGCTGGAGCAGGCCGCGGCAGACGCGCCCGACATGATTCTCCTCGACCTGATGCTGCCGGGGATGATGGGGACCGAGGTCTGCAAAGCACTGCGGAAGAACGAGCGGACCGTCGCCATTCCGGTCATCATGCTGACTGCCAAGGGGGAGGAGATCGACCGGGTGGTCGGGTTCGAGGTGGGGGCCGACGACTATGTGGTGAAGCCGTTCTCCACCAGGGAGCTGCTGCTGCGGATCAAGGCGGTCCTCAAGCGGACCTCCCCCGACCGGCTGGTTGGGAGCGTGATCACCATCGGGCCGCTGGAGATCGACACCGACCGTCATTCGGTGAGGGTTAAAGGAGAGGAGGTAATTCTCACCACCACCGAGTTCAAGCTCCTCCATTCCCTGGCCGAACGCCTGGGGAGGCTTCAGCACCGCGACACGCTCCTGAAGAATGTCTGGGGATACACCTACACCGGCGACACCCGCACCGTTGACACCCACATCACGCGACTTCGCACCAAGCTGGGTGCCGCCGGCGACATGATCAAGACCGTGCGCGGCTTCGGCTACAAGATGGAGAAGGAATGAAGCTGACCATCCGCTGGAAACTGATGGGGTCGTACCTCCTGCTCCTTCTGGTGATGGGGGTGGTCCTCTCGGCCTATCTGAGTCATACCCTCGAAGAGTACCTGGTGTCCGGCATCCGCGACCATCTCTTCAGCGAGGCACGGCTGGCCGAGCTCATGGCCAGTCGGGAGATCAGGGAGCTACGCCGCGACTCTCCGGCCGTCGCCGTTGACATCGGCAAGCAGATCAAGGCCCGGGTCACCATAATCGGCAGCACCGGCGACGTGCTCGGCGACTCGGAAGTTTCGCCGCAGGAACTGCCAACACTGGAAAACCATCTCCTGAGGCCCGAGGTCCAGGATGCCCTGAAGAGCGGGACAGGGAGCGCCATCCGCCACTCCGCCACCCTGCAAACCGACATGCTCTATGTGGCCCTTCCATTGAGCCGCACCGGCGAGCCGACCGGCGTCATCCGCCTCGCCCTCCCGCTTTCCGCGGTGGAGAAGACCAAGGCAAGCCTCCATGCCAACCTGGGAGGAGCGCTGGCCCTGGCACTCATCCTCGCCGCCATTCTCAGCTACATTCTCTCCAATGTCACCTCCCGCACCCTGCGCACCATGGCGACAGCTGCCGCAAGCATCGGCAGGGGGGACTTCAGCCGCCGTCTGCCGGTTGTGGGGCGGGATGAACTGGGGGAGTTGGGCAGGGTCATGAACGAGATGACCGAGCGGCTGGACGAACAGCTGAAGCGCCTGAGTGCGGAGAAGAGCCGCCTGGACGCCATCCTGCGCGGCATGGGTGAAGGGCTCATGGTGACCGACGCCAGGGGTACCGTAGTCCTGGTCAACCCGGCTTTCCTCAAGTTCTTCGCCATCGAAGACGTGGTCGGCAGGCCCCTCATCGACATAAGCCGCCACCCCGCCCTGAACCGGGCCTGCCGGTTGGTGGCCGACACCTGCCAGGAGTACCTTGAGGAAATCACCCTGCCGCACGAGGGAGAGAAGACGCTCCTCACCCACTGGGTCCCGCTTCTGGAGAACGGCGAGGTCAAGGGGGTGGTGGCGGTTTTCCACGACATAAGCGACCTGAAGCGGCTGGAGCGGATACGCAAGGACTTCGTGGCCAATGTCTCCCATGAGCTGCGCACTCCGGTGACGGTCATCAAGGGGTATGCCGAGACCCTGATGGGGGGAGTGCTGCGCTCGGACCCGGAGCGCTCCGCCAGCTTCATAGGGGTCATCCAGAGCCACGCGGAGCGGCTGGCAACCCTTATAAACGACCTGCTGGCGCTGTCCGAACTCGAATCGGGTGGGATATCACTTGAATTGAAGCCGGTTTCCCTCGAAGGGACGGTGGGGCATGTGTGCAGGCTTCTGGAGCAGAAGGCCCACGACAAGGGGATAACCATCGACCGAAGCGGCATAGAAGGCGCGCCGCAGGTGCTTGCCGACCGGGGGAAGCTGGAGCAGGTGCTCATCAACCTCCTGGACAACGCCATAAAGTATACTCCGGAGAACGGCTCGGTGAGCTTCTCCGCTGTCGAGGCCGGAGAGATGGTCAGGATATCGGTGGCAGACACCGGCATCGGCATACCCCCAAAGGACATTCCGCGCATATTCGAGCGGTTCTACCGGGTCGATACCGCCAGAAGCCGGGAAATGGGGGGAACTGGGCTGGGGCTGTCCATAGTAAGACACATAGTCCAACTCCATGGCGGGACTGTTTCGGTGGAAAGCACACACGGCAAGGGGACCATATTTTCATTTACGCTGAAAAGGGGCGCATGATTCTGTATTTGCAGACTTAAACATTGGCAGTTGAAAAGGCCGGGAATCGCTCCCCGGCCTTTTTTCTTTGCAGTGGTCACCAGGATGCTTGTCCCCCGCAAAACCGCGACAGCCTTGCGCTGTAACACGTTTACCACATGGCTGTAACATAGTTGTGGCAAGTGAAAACCATTTGTGATATGACTTTGAGGTTTGAAAATTTCCGGCTGTTTGTATACAGGCGGGCCACTTGGAGGGAATGATGTTCGGCTTGATACCCAAGGAAGAGAAGTTCTTCGCCATGTTCAAGGAGATGTCCGGCAATATCATCGAAGGGGGCCGGCTCCTCAAGGAGATGCTCGACAATTACGACGACCCAGCCGGCTCCCAGAAGCGGATAAAGGACGTGGAGCATAAGGGGGACAACATAACCCACGACATCATCAAGAAGCTTAACAAGAGCTTCGTCACCCCCCTGGACCGTGAGGATATCTATGCCCTTGCCTCTGCGCTGGATGACATCCTGGACCTGATTGACGCCTCGGCCACCCGTTTCGTCATGTACAACGTGGATAAACCGACCCAGGAGGCGAAGGAGCTTGCCTTCCTAATTCTCAAGGGATGCCAGAGCGTCGAGAAGGCGGTCTCGCACCTGGGTGGCAAGTTCGAGCACATCTACGAGCATTGCGTTGAGGTGAACGCCATCGAGAACGAGGCGGACAGAGTCTGCCGCGAGGCGATCAGCCGGCTCTTCGACGAGGAAAAGGACCCGATCCGGCTCATCAAGTGGAAGGAGATCTACGAAACTCTGGAAAGGGCCACAGACAAGTGCGAGGACGCCGCCAACATCCTGGAAAGCGTGGTGGTAAAAAATGCTTGACCCTATGCTGATCATGCTGATCCTGGTGATCGCCTCGGCACTGCTTTTTGACTATGTCAACGGTTTCCACGATACTGCCAACGCCATCGCCACCTGTGTCTCGACACGGGCGCTCTCGATCCGTTCGGCGATCTTCATGGCCGCCATCCTCAACTTCGCCGGGGCGATGATATCCACCAAGGTGGCCGCCACCATCGGCAAGGGGATCGTCGACGCCAAGGATGTCACCCAGATGGTGGTGCTGGCCGGTATCGCCGGTGCCATAATCTGGGACCTCATCACCTGGTACTGGGGGCTTCCCTCCTCATCGTCCCACGCCATCATCGGCGGAATCATGGGTGCGGTCATCGCCCACTCCGGAACAGCCGCCCTTCACTGGGCCGGGCTCAAGAAGATCATCCTCGCCCTCGTAATCTCCCCCATCGCCGGCACGATACTCGGGTTCGCCTTTATGGTGATAATGCTCTGGAGCTTCCGCAACGTGGCGCCACACGGCCTCAACAGGGGGTTCCGCAAGCTTCAGATCCTTTCCGCCGCGTTCATGGCCTTTTCCCACGGCACTGCCGACGCCCAGAAGTCAATGGGTGTAATCACCATGGCGCTTCTGAGCTACGGCTCAATCCAGACCTTCGAAGTTCCGACCTGGGTCAAGATTGCCTGCGCCGTGGCCATGGGCCTTGGAACCGCCGGCGGCGGGTGGCGGATCATCAAGACAGTGGGGAAGGACTTCGTAAAGCTCCAGCCTGTGCACGGCTTCTGCGTGGAGACCGCCTCCGCCGGCGTGATCCTCGGGGCCGCTTCCTTCGGGATGCCGGTCAGCACCACCCACGTAATCACATCGTCTATCCTCGGAGTGGGGCTGTCGAAACGGCTGACGGCCGTGAACTGGAATGTGGCATACCGCATTCTCTGGGCCTGGGTGCTCACCATCCCGGCTTCGGCCATTGTCGCATTCATCGTCTTCCAGGTTTTGAACCCGATTCTAGGGAAATGACCGGGACGTCATGCATGAAATAGAAAGGGCAACCGCATAGGTTGCCCTTTTTCAATTCGGAACCTCACATTTCACCACGGAGGCACAGAGACACGGAGAAATTCTAAAGTACAAGACAATGGTTCAAGGATTATTTTCTCCGTGTCTCCGGGGTTCAATCCCCCCGCTTTAAACAAAATACCTGCTCGTATCTATCCCATACTGGTTCGGGTCCAGGACGCCGGCAACGGACCTCCCGCCTGCCGGATCTGCCAGGTCCGCAAGATCCCCTTCTATTTCATTGCCACTGCCGTCCGCAATTATCCGTACCCGCGGGACATTCCACTTTTGCGGGTCGGGGTTGTTCTCCATGACCACCGCAAGCTCCCTCGTGTTCAGAATCAGGAGCGTCCCGATCGGGTAAATCCCGACGCAGTTGACAAACAGCTTGAGCAGAACGGGATCGTAGGCCTTCCCCGCCTTGGCCAGCATGAACCTCAATGCCTTGTCAGGCGAATAGGGAACCCTGCTGTAGACCCTGGAGGAGGTGAGACCGTCATAGCAGTCGGCAATACCGATGATCCTTCCAAAAAGGCTGAGCCCCTTGCAGGGAACCTTGGGATATCCCGAACAGTCGCAATTGAGATGGTGCTCGAAAGCGCCGGTGATGATCCTGGCGCTCAAGGCATCGAGTCCCTTCAGCCGCATCAGCTTCTTGACCCCAAGCAGGGGGTGTTTCTGCATGGTCTCCCACTCTTCCGGAGTGAACTGCGACGGCTTGTTCAGCACCTCAAGGGGGATTTCCGACTTGCCGATATCATGGAACAAGGCAGCCATACCCAGTTCGCAGAGCTTCGGCTTGCTGAGCCCTAGGCGCTGGCCTATGGCGAGGGAGAGGATGCAGACGTTGACGGAGTGATTGTAAGTATACTCATCGTGGCATCGGATGGTGGTCAACCCGACTAGGTTCGTCTCCGCGGCCAGCAGCTGGTCGATCATGCTCTGGACAACGCGCTTTGACTTTCTGAGCCTGAGGGTCTGCCCCATCTTGGCGTTGTCCATCACCTCGGATACCGCGCTCATGGTCTGGAAATAAATCCTGCGTGATGTTGCCTTGCTGTCCTTGATGTCCGTGGAATCGGACCTTTCAAAGGCCTCTTCCTCGCTGAGGGCCTCAAGCTCAATATTGACGATCATCCGCTGTTGCATCCTGTCGACGATCTTCTGGTAGGTCTGGGGAGAAGGGACCGGCTCAATCTCCTTCAGCAGGTAGGCGAACGCACCAACCTCCCCGGCGCTCACCGCTGGCGTGAAGTTTATGCTCCCGATGAAAAAGCGCTTCATCATCCCCATCAGGAACATGAATGCGTCAAAGCCGGCTGCATCGGGCTTCAGGCGGAGCTCGCCGAGCAAGAGGTACCCCCCCTTGAGCCGCAGCGAAGCCTCCTCGTTCCTCCTGTGGATCTCCCGCGCGGTGTTTATCACGTTGGCAATGGGCGCCTGTATCGCAGAATGCCCCTCGTTGTAGTTCTGGGCTGTCTTCAGCAGCACGAACAAATGGGTGACCAGGACCTTCCCTATCCTGATCATTTCCCTGTCCAGTTGCTCTGGTCTCATCTCCGACCCCATCGACCCCTCCTATGTTCCGGCAGCGACGCGCGCTCTTTCGGCGGCAATCTGGCGCAAGGCCTCGTCAACGATCCTTCGGGTCTCCTCGCCCTTCACCTTGGACGCC
Source organism: Geobacter sp. (assembly GCA_016177775.1). Taxonomy (GTDB): domain Bacteria; phylum Desulfobacterota; class Desulfuromonadia; order Geobacterales; family Geobacteraceae; genus JACOUQ01. The sequence goes on along the minus strand of JACOUQ010000012.1, from coordinate 8,475 downwards.
TCCTCCAGGACATGGATCGCAGCATCGGTCTTCACCTTCCGCAGCCCGGCAACGGCGCAGATTACCGACTCCTTCTCCTTCTCTTTGTTGAACCAGTACTTCTTCATGAGCATCGAGCGGAACACGGGTACGACCTGGTCGCCCCCGAGCTCCCCCAGCGCCTCGAAAATTGCCTTTTTCTCCGCCGGCTCGCGCGCCTCGAAATCCTTTCCTTCGGACATTGCGACAATCGGCTTGAGGGCCGCGGTAACGCGGAATCCGGCCAGGGCCTGCATCGCCCGAATCCTGATGGCACTCGACTCGTCCTGCAGAAAGCGCATGATGGCAGTCTTGGCCCTCGGGTCGGACATCCTTTCCAGGCATTGAAGAACCTCGCGCCTGACTCTAGGCTCCCGGTGCGTGACCAGCCTCGCCACCGGCTCAAGCGCCTTGGGGTTCCGGATCCTTGCCAGAACATAAACCATGTTACGCACCAGGTACCAGCGCTTGTCCGACATGAAAGGAAAGAACGCCTCGGGCGTCTCCATGCCGATCTCCGAAAGGACATCGAGGAGCGCCTTCCGCATCTTCATCTTCTCCACGAGCCCCAGCAGCTCACACATCGGCACTATCGCAGCAGCACCGAAGTAAAGGAGAAGCTCCTTCAACTCCTCGGGGGTAATGGCATCCGTGGAATCCACACTGTCCTTCAGCGCCTTGACTACCCCTTCGGTGAACCTCCCTTCCATTGCCCTTGCGGCCCGCTCCCTGTTGGCGGCCGGCAGGGCATCGTTCTTCCGCAGCTCGCGCATGAACCTGGCCAGGTTCAGCGCATGGCGCAGGTCTCCGGAATGGATGAGGTTCGCTGTCAGGTTTCCGACGATGTCCACAAAGTCGCCGAATTCGTCCGGGTCCTTTTCAGCCGAGAGGATCGCCGACAGGATATTGATTACCTCGTTCAAGGGGCTTCGCTTCTCGTCTGCCTCCCGCGCGTTTTTCAGCCAGGCGGCGTCCGCATCGGTAAGGGTGAGTATCTGCTGCGGAACCAGCAGGGGGGCAGAATCCGGCGGAGGGGTCTGGTAGACGCTGGCGATCCCTTCCTTCTGGGAAGCGGGGGCGGCAGTCCCAGCTTCCGCCGCATCGAGGGCAAGGGAGTCCTCTGCCAGGATATAGGAGATGTTCGGGAGGTCCTTCATCCAGAGGAGAGTTACGATGTCGTCGTCCATATCGGTGGGGCGGTCCTTGCCGACGATCTCCAGAAAATCGCACAACTCCCGCTCTTCCACTCCTTCGCAGAAGATGATGGAGCGGATGCCGTCGGAGTACATCTTGAACGCCAGGCTCTCCTTCGGGTCGCGGTTGTTGTAGATGGAGTTGCCCCTGTAGCTCAGGTCAAACTGTTCCACATCGAGCCTGTACTCGCCGTAGCGGCCGAGGTGTGCCCCGGTTTTGGCAGTCAGCTCCTCGATGAACCTGACGAGAAGGGGGTTGTTCGACAGGTACATCCTGAAACCCTTCGAGGTCTTCAGCATGGCTTGCATCACCTCGACAGCCGAAGCGAGCTCCTCCTTCCCGACCTCCGGCTTTTCAACATCCTCTTTCGAGACGATATCTGTTTCCGTCATGACACGCCGTACCTCTGGCCCTGAGAATGATCAAACGAAGTTTTACATGAAGATACCGATTTATTCATGAAAGTCAATATTTTCTCATATATGCGCCACTTTTCACATGCATGTAACAACAGCCGGTTACCCTTGAAAAAAACAGAAAGGAGATGCCATGTGGAAAGAAGACGTCATCGACCTGAAGCTTGCGAAGTTTTTCGAGATTTCTGCCCGGGCTTTGCTGAGCATGCTCATCATCTCGATCCTGGTTGCCATACTTGCCGGGATCGTCTGCGTATTCTACGACCTGCGGCTCATATTGCTGCAGGAGTTCCATGCCGCTTTCAAGACCATACTCGTAGATGTCCTTACGGTGCTGGCCATTGTGGAGGTATTGCGCACGGCCTTGGCCTACTTTTCTGAGGGGAGGGTGAAGGTCACCTACATCATCGACACCGTCATGGTCACCGTCCTGACCGAGGTGATGGCCTTCTGGTACCGGGAGATGGACTGGGAGAAGGTGGCCATGGTGATTGCCCTGGTCCTCTCCCTGGCAACGGTCAGGATAGTGGCCGTCAGGTTCTCGCCGAAGAGCGCGCGTGAAGAATTGTGAAAAGGTGCTAACATGAAACAATGGCCAACGGCTCGGAATTTTGCCGAAAATTATTATATCCGTAACATTGCTGTAACATTGTCAGTGTAACTTTTTGTATCAGAGCATGATCAAAAAGGAGGAAAAAATGTTGAATAGAATACTGAAGAGTTTCCTGGTTCTGGCTTTTGCGGCAACAGCCTCCGTGGCAAGCATTGCCTCGGCCGAAACCCTCATCAACGGCGCCGGCGCCACCTTCCCCTACCCCCTCTATTCCAAATGGTTCACCGAGTATGCCAAGGTCGACCCGACCGTCAAGTTCAACTACCAGTCCATCGGCAGCGGCGGCGGCATCAAGCAGATCACGGCCCAGACCGTTGACTTCGGCGCTTCCGACAAGTTCCTCACCGATGCCGAGCTGGCTGCCGCCCCCGGCAAGCTGATCCACATCCCGACCGTCATGGGCGCGGTTGTCGTGACCTACAACGTTCCCGGCGTCTCCAAGGGGCTGAAACTCAAGACCGAGGACGTAGCCGACATCTTCCTCGGCAAGATCACCAAGTGGAACGACCCGCGCATCGCCGACGACAACCCCGGCGTGAAGCTCCCCAACCAGCCGATCGTTGTCGTGCACCGTTCCGACGGGAGCGGCACCACCGCCATCTTCACCGACTTCCTTTCCGGCGTGAGCGGGGAATGGAAGAGCAAGGTCGGCATGGGCGCCTCGGTCAAGTGGCCGGTAGGCCTCGGCGGCAAGGGTAACGAGGGCGTGGCCGGCCAGGTCAAGACCACCCAGTACACCATCGGCTACGTGGAGCTTGCCTACGCCTTCGAGAACAAGCTCCCCTACGCCACCCTGAAGAACAAGGCGGGCGTGTTCGTGGAGCCCTCCATCAAGTCCACCAGCGCTGCCGCTGCCGCAGCCGCCAAATCGATGCCGGCCGACTACCGGCTCTCCCTGGTGAACCAGCCGGGCAAGGATGCCTACCCCGTCGTCGGCTTCACCTGGCTCCTGATTTATGAGCAGCAGAAGGACAAGGTGAAGGGGAAGAAGCTGGTGGAGTTCCTCAACTGGGAACTGAAGAAGGGGCAGAAGATGGCCTCCGCCATGCTCTACGCCCCGCTCCCCGCAAACGTGGCCAAGATGGTGGAGAAGACCATCAAGACCATCAAGTACTAAACGCGTAACGAGCGGCACAATGCCGAAAGCCCGGACAGGCAAACCCACTAATCAGCCGCCTGTCCGGGCGTTTTTACGCACCTCGCGAATGTTGCAACCATGTTAAGACGGCTTTACAGTTTTGTGGAGGAAACCTTGTCACTGGAAACAGAGACCCATAGATGGAAAATGGAAAAGGGGGTAAGCGGCGACCTCATCTTCAAGGGGGTGACCGTCCTTTTCGCCTTCTCTATCCTCGTCATCCTTCTGCTAATGATTGTGGAGATGACCGGCGAAAGCCTTCCGGCCATCCGCCAGTTCGGCTGGAGATTCGTGTCAGGCCAGGATTGGGACGCGGTCCAGAGCTCCTTCGGCGCCCTCCCCTACATCTGGGGCTCGGTCGTCTCCTCCATTCTGGCGCTGCTTCTGGCAACTCCCCTGAGCGTCGGGACCGCCATCCTCATCACCGAGATCGTGCCCAAGAAAGTTGGGGGGATCGTGGCCGCGCTGGTGGAGCTCTTGGCCGCAATCCCCAGCGTCATATACGGCCTCTGGGGCGTGCTGGTCATGGCCCCGTGGCTCCAGAAGACCGTTCAGCCCTTCCTCATCGAGCGCTTCGGCTTCCTCCCCTTCTTCAAGGGGGCGCCATACGGGGTGAGCATGCTGGCGGCGGTCTTCATCCTGATGATCATGGTCGTGCCGATCATCACCTCCATCACCAAGGAGGTGCTCCTGGCAGTGCCCCAGAGCCAGAAGGAGGCCGCCATCGCCCTCGGCGCGACCCGCTGGGAGATGATCCGCACGGCCGTCCTCCCCTATGGCAAGTCCGGCATCCTGGGCGCCGTGATCCTCGGACTGGGACGGGCCATCGGCGAGACCATGGCGGTCACCATGGTGATCGGCAACTCTCCGCAGATATCGCTCTCGCTCCTCTCTCCCGCCTACACCATGCCGAGCGTCATCGCCAACGAGTTCGCCGAAACCACCTCCAAGCTCCACGCCTCGGCCCTCATGGAGATCGGCCTCATCCTCCTGGTCGTGACCCTGGTCATCAACGCCCTGGCGCGGCTCCTCTTGTGGAGCGTCACCCGCGGGGCCAAGAAGGGGGCAAGGCTATGACCCTTCTCGCATGGCGCAAGCTGAAAAATACCGGGATGACCCTTCTCATGGGGGGCGCCACCCTGATGGTCCTGATTCCCCTCATCCTGATCTTCGTCCATATCGTGAAGATGGGGCTCGGCTCCATAAGCCTCGACTTCTTCATCCACATCCCGAAGCCGACCGGCGAGGCCGGCGGGGGGATGGCCAACGGCATGCTCGGCTCCGCATTCCTCATCGCCCTGGCTTCAACGCTCGGCATCCCCATCGGGATATTCGGCGCCATCTACCTGTCGGAATACGGGGGGAGCAAGGTGTCCGGCCTGATCCGCTTCTGCGCCGACGTCCTCTCCGGCATCCCCTCCATCATCACCGGCATGGTCGCCTACACCCTGCTGGTGGTCCCGATGAAGGGGTTCTCGGCCCTGGCCGGCGCATTCGCCCTGGCGCTTATCATGATCCCCATCGTGCTCAGGACCACCGAGGAGCAGCTGAAGCTGGTTCCCAACTCACTGAGGGAGGCATCCCTCGCCCTCGGCGTCCCCCTGTGGCGCACCAGCCTCAAGGTGACCCTGCGCAGCGCCATGACGGGGGTGATGACCGGCATACTCCTGGCCATCGCCCGGATCGCCGGGGAAACCGCGCCCCTTCTCTTCACAGCGCTGGGGAACCAGTTCTGGACCAGGAAGCTCACTGATCCCATCGCCGCCATGCCGCTCCAGATATTCAACTTCGCCATCTCTCCTTATGAGGACTGGCATAAACTCGCATGGGCCGGAGCGCTGGTGCTCGTGACGATCATGTTCGCCCTGAGCCTGACGGCGCGATGGTTCGGGAGAAAGAAAGGCCTTTCGTAGGGGCGACGCATGCGTCGCCCTGCTTGAGGTCGCCTAAAAGCGGGCGAGGCATGCCTCGCCCCTACATAATCCGATTCAGAGGCATTGAATGAACACAAAAGTAAAACTGGAAGATCTCAACGTCCATTTCGGCAAGACCCACGCGGTCAAGGCAGTCACCATGGACTTCCCAGGAAACACCGTCACCGCCATCATCGGCCCGTCCGGCTGCGGCAAGTCCACGGTGCTCCGCTCCATAAACAGGATGCACGACCTCACACCGGGGGCGAGCGTCACCGGCAAAGTCATCCATGACGGCATCGACATCTACGATCGGAGCGTCGACCCGGTCGCCATCCGGCGCAAGATCGGCATGGTGTTCCAGAAGCCGAACCCCTTTCCGGCCATGTCCATTTATGATAATGTCATTGCCGGGTACAAGCTGAACAGCCGGGTGAATCGGGCCGAGGCAGACGAGATCGTGGAGTCGAGCCTGAAGCGGGTGGCACTCTGGGACGAGGTGAAGGACCGCCTGCGGGCCAACGCCATGGAGCTATCGGGAGGTCAGCAGCAGCGGCTCTGCATCGCCCGGACCATAGCGGTAAAACCCGAAGTCATCCTCATGGACGAGCCCGCGTCGGCCCTCGACCCGATCTCCACCCTGAAAATCGAGGAACTGATCGAGGAGCTGAAGGAAAAGTACACCATCATCATCGTCACCCACAACATGCAGCAGGCGGCCCGCGTATCCGACTACACCGCCTTCTTCTACCTGGGCGAGCTGATCGAGTGCGGGGTGACCAAGAAGATATTCACCACGCCCGAGAAGAAGCAGACTGAAGACTACATAACAGGACGATTTGGCTAAGGGCTCGAGGCGAAAGGAAAAGACATTGGCGAACGGCACAGCAGAGCGGCACTTGGGGAGAAGGTTTCCCTTTTGCCCTTTGCCTTTTGCCCTTCGCCCCAAGGGGTTTTTATGGAAAGAGAGCATTTCAGCAAACTTTACGACGCGGAACTGAACGAAATCAGGCAGAAGCTCCTGGAGATGGGGGGAAAGGTGGAGGTGATGATCTCCGACTCCATGAAGTCCCTGGTGGAGCGGAACTCGGAGCTGGCCGAAGCCACCATCGCCTTCGACCACCAGATCAACCACCTGGAGGTGGAGATCGACGAAAAGTGCCTCCAGGTCCTGGCCACCCGCCAGCCGGCGGCACGGGACCTCCGCTTTATCACCCTGGCGCTCAAGATCGTCACCGACCTGGAACGGATCGGCGACCAGTGCACCGCCATTGCCAAGCGGGCCAAGGAGCTGAACGAACAGCCGCCGCTCAAGCCCTACATCGATCTCCCCCGCATGGCCGAGGCCGCGGCAAGGATGGTGAAAGAAGCGCTGGACGCCTTCGTGCGCGCGGACGATGCCCTGGCGCTCAAGGTCTGCGAGGACGACCAGTTCGTGGACGACCTGAACGAGCAGATCCAGCGCGAACTTCTCACCTTCATGATGGGGGACCCTTCCACCATCACCCGGGCAATAAAGGTAAACTATATCTCCAAGTGCCTGGAACGAATATCCGACCACGCCACCAACGTGGCCGAGATGGTGATCTTCATGGTCAAGGGGAAGGACATCCGCCACACCATGTCTTCCTGACCGGGCATTCGGCAACGCTAAAGGCGTACCTCACCGAAACAAAAAGGCGCGACCATGGTCGCGCCTTTTTTCATCTTCCCTTCCCCACTATTCTTGTTTTGCGGTTCAAGACATCAAGCGGCATCCTTCCAAGGCTTGACCTCGCGCCCGATCCGCTCGGACAGGCTGATTTCGGCCATCTCCAGGTCGTACTCGGCCTGAAGGTTCATCCAGCTCTGGGCGTCGGTGCCGAAAAACCTGGCAAGGCGCATGGCGGTGTCAGCAGTGATGGCCCGCTTCCCCGCGCAGATCTCGTCGATGCGGCGCTGCGGCACGCCGATGGACTTGGCCAGACGGTAACGGGTGATCCCCATGGGCTTGAGGAAATCCTCGAGAAGGATTTCACCGGGGTGAACAGGGGGAAGGTCGCGTTTGCTCATGAGAAAGTCTCCTTCAATGGTAGTCGGTGATCTCGACATCGTGGGCATTGCCATCTTCCCAGCGGAAGCAGATTCGCCAATGGTCATTGATCCGGATGCTCCACTGACCGGCGCGATTGCCGGAAAGTTGCTCCAGCCGATTGCCGGGAGGGACGCGAAGAAAGTCGAGGGTGGCAGCGGCGCTGAGCTGTTTCAGCTTGCGCTGGGCGATGCGCTGCACATCCTGGGGAAGTTTCGCCGAAAACCTGCTGTGGAAAAGCTTTTCGGTTTCTTTGCTGGAGAAGGATTTGATCACAGAGTTATAGTAACGCAGGGCGGTAGTATTGTCAAGCGGTAGTAAACCTTAAGGAGACGGGGCCTAGCTCCTTTATTCAGGCCAAAACGAGGGGTTCCGGGGGACATCATTGAGGTCTTGTCAACTTGATTCGAACCTGTTTTATTCAAACTATCAAGACCCCATAGATTCCCCTAGCAAAAATGTCAATTATAAATATCTAAAGGGCGTCCCCAAAGGTTCCCCTAGGTCAACCGGGTTGATTTTATATGGCTATCTCGTATCGGGATGTGGGGATTAATCGTTTTCGTTCGCCTGAACTTTGCAGCGCTTTTTCCCCGGAATGAACCAGCCAAAGAGCAGGGTCTCCAAAATCATTCTCAGCTTTTGTTCCAATGAATATTCTGTCTGTTCTTGCTCTTCCGGAACCTGGGTTCCCACCAGATCTACAACGATTTCCCTTGCCCGGCCCGCATCTTCGGGGGCAATCATGATGGTCTTTTTGTTCAGCAGATCGATCTGCGGGCCGACGCGCATGGACCCGAAGTGGTCGTTATGAATGAAGTAAGGGATTCCTTCGGATTCAAAAACACCCCGGATCATGGCAAGTTCAAGTTCGTCGTTGGGAGAATGGATCTTGATCATTTGTTTGGCGACACTTTACTCATTCTTCATCTAACTTGAAATGTAGGGATCAAAACAAAAAGAAACAAAAAGGGTCTATCATCGGATTTTAGCAGATGACAGCCACTCCCGGAGAATGTAGAATGCACGTCGACGGGGGTGTGGCTTGTGGGGTCAGTGGTCTGTAAATTTCAGATTCACTTGGCTTTGAAATGCCGCCCCCGTCATCTGCG
>JACOUQ010000011.1 GCA_016177775.1 Geobacter sp. | reverse complement strand
CCGCGTATATCAGAATGATCAAACGTCGCCAATAGGTTCTGCCCCGGCATATGCCCTGGAATATACGTACCAGCATAACCGCTTGCAAAAGCGGACAGGAGAGCTTTTTTCTTCTTGACAACTGACAACCATATCAGGCTGAAGATGAAGTAAATCACATGTTCATACGCCCTGAGTTTCGTGTATCGCGCACGATTAATACCTGACAGCCTTCAGCCTTCAGTCTTCAGCCTGAAAAGCTATCAATATTCTTTGGGGTTATGATCCACCCCGTGGCAGGAAAGGTAGCACGATCCCTTAAAAACCGAAATGCCCCGCTCCTCGAACTTGAGCTGCCCTGCTGAATTGGGAGTCACGATGCTCGGATCGAACTGGATCAGGTACTTGTTCTGCTGGCTACCGTGGGAGTTGTGACAGGTCTTGCAGGAAGTGGGTCCAGCGCTGCCACTGATGTGCAGAGCATGATACTTGAAGCTCTCGTTCCCGAGGATGCTCTGGCGGTTGTGGCAGCGGTAGCAAAGGGCATAGGCCTGGTCACTCTCCGGCTCCTTGTCCCTGGTGGAAAAATTCGCCACCAGGATATGCTGATAAGCCGAGCCGTGCGGCCCTTTGGGGGCATTCGACTCGTCGCTGCCGTGGCAGTCGCCGCAGGTAATGCGCGAGATGTCGTTGTTGTCCACCTTCTTTTCCCGATAAGGTCGGATGAGGCTGACAACAGCAAGGTTTCTCCCCTCGGCCTCCACGGGATGATAGGAAGGGTTGGTGGCAGCGAACTCAATCCGCTTGTTGGTAGACTGCGGAGGTAGGTTGGCGCTTTCGGCGTGACAGCGGTAGCATAGCTCGTACTCTTCGGTTATGTACGTGACGATGTTACCCAGCCGCTTTCCTCTAATGCCGGCGTACTTGTTTTCTTTGGAAACGAAGTGTGGATGATGGCAGTCGACGCAGTCGGCATGACGCGGCGCTGCAGGATCAATTTCCGGCAGAACTTCCTTGCTCCGGTGCTTCCCACGAACATCGAAAGACGGATGCCGATAGAGTTTGGTAAACTGTCGCTCTATATCTTTCATCTGCCTGATCTTCTTACCAAACCCCGCCGGCATTCGCTTTTTGTAGTCCATGTTCAGCCGTTGCGGATTACCGTGGCAGATTATACAGACCCCCGGCCCTCCACCATCCCGGAAATTCGCACTCCTGTGACAGGTGGCGCAACCGGACGGGAGCATTTCATAATCAAAATGTGGAGGCTTGTTTTTCGTTGCACCAAGCAGGAAGGGAATAGATATAGCTACAAGAAATATTTTAATTATATAACGATTGGGTCTCATGGACTGGGCTCTTATCAATAATTGTAAGGATTTTGTATAGGAATACCACCCAAATCATTTGGATGACAGGAAAGGCATACCGTATCGTACACATTACCATTGCCAACCTGGCCATCGCTGGCTCGAGCGTTTGTAAGCACCCAAAAGGGTGTAGTATCATCACTATCAGACATGTTCTGGTGCGGATTATGGCAGGTGACACACTGCATGAAACCGTACCTGTCGATTTTCACTTCCGGAAGATTATAATACGGTGGACCTCCGGCTTTGTTTTCGGTTGGTAACTTGTATGCTTTGCTTTCGGCGCTATTAAGGTCTGTCCTTACCGTATCATTGTATTTGAACGAAATCGGGTGATGGTGTTGTGTGGCATCATTGCCCCCTTGATTCGGATTGAAAATATTGTAGCCTGACTGGGCAATCGTCTGCCCCCCGTCGAACGCGATCTCTGGCCCGTTAAGCACGGCACCCAACGCGGTTGCACCGTCATGACAGCTGAGACAAAGGCGCGATGAGTAATTCGGCTCATTATAGTTGCTTACAGTCTTGCCAGCTTCGGTATGGATGTACAGGGTTGTGGATGAATAATGCCCGAAGGAACTAGTCACCGTCGGCTTCCGTCCCCAGAGCGCGGCAGCAGGAGATGCGTTATGAGGAGTATGGCAGAAAATGCATATTTCTGTTGTTCGAGGGTTTGCTGAATCATATACGGCCTTGTAGGTAACGCTAGCAGTATGTCTAGGGTCGCCAGAGAGGTTGTGACGATTTACCCTACCGCCCCCATCAGCATTTGTCCAAATGCCATAAAATTTCGGCCCCTCTGCCCCTGTAGCGAACGATGCCACGCCGAGCGACGTTATCACCACCAGGATACACAAAACGCTCTTCATTGCTTCACGCCTTCCTTCAGATACTGATAAATCTGTATTCGCCGGTTGTATGTGTCTGTGACGAATATCCTGTCCTGCCGGTCGATGCAAATTCCGCTGGGGAGCGAAAACTCCCCTGGCTTGTCCCCATATTTGCCTACATAATAAAGCAGGCGCCCTTCCTGATCGAATATCTGGAAATTCTCGAACGTGGCGTCGATCACGTAGATATCGAGGTCACTATCGACTGCCACCCCTTTCGGCCTCGCGAAAGAACCGGGGCCGTCCCCTATTTGACCGATTGTCCGCTTCAGGCTGCCGTCCGGATCATAAACCTTGATGTTGAAATCCATGGCATCGGTCACGTATACGTTGCCGAGCCTGTCCACGGCTACATTTATGGGGGAGTTGAGCTTAGGCTCTGCACCGGCCTTGGGAAACTCACCTAAACAGGCGTCATCCTTAGCAAAAACATACAATTTGCGTGCCAACACATCCACCACATACTTTTTACCATCAGGGCTCACGGCAATCCCGGCCGGCCGCTGTAACTCCACCGGCGCCGTGAGGGTACGAAGAAAACGTCCATCGCGGTCGAACTTGTAAACCCGGCAATTAACGGAATCGGTGACATAAAGATTACCCTGCTGGTCCACGGCCACCCCGATAGGGCTGAACAGGCTTTCATCCCCGGCCTTATAGATGTAGCTGACCTCGCGACGAACAAGGTCATAGCGATGTACCACCCGAGCTGAAGTATCGGCGATGTAGATTACCGGCCCTTCGTCGGCAGCGATCCCGTGGGGGGTCATCATGTCGAGGCGCGGGCCACTCTCCCCAGTCAGGAAAGTCATTGCCTTCCCGAACTTCCCTTGCTCCGGGATGACGTCCCGGTACCCCTTGATATCGCGCAGGAACCTGATTCGGGGGTTATCAGGTGGCTCGGGCCAGGCCAGGTTGACGGTGGGGTCGTTGAGCGGCAGAGGCTTTACGAATGCACAGGCAGGAAGAACGAAGAACGCGGCGATGAGGAGAATGCGGACCAACACGCTGATACCTCGGGTTTCAGGCACGGAGCATGCCGATAATCCAGAAAGCGTACAGGACGACAAATCCCGCACCCCAGATGGCGGCTCCCCTTCGATTGAAGGAGCCGCGTGCCGGAAAGGCGTGGAGAATAAGGCCGGTAACGGCGAGGACCCATCCCCAGAAGCCCAGTTGGGCGACAACCGCCCACCCCTCGTTAAGCATGGCTCCCTCCAGAATGGAATATCCGGCGGCAGAGCGAGCCAATCTTGAGCTTCCAGACCATCCAGACCGCCTCGCGAATTATTTTTTTCGACATCTTCGAGCTCCCTGCATGGCGGTCTATGAAGATGATCGGAATTTCACCAACCCTGAATCCCTTTTCCACACACCGGAAGTTCATCTCGATCTGAAACGAATATCCGTCGGACTTCACGCGACCCAGGTCAATGGCTTCCAGCACTTCGCGCCTGAAACACTTGAACCCTCCGGTACAGTCGGAGATTCTGAGGCCGGTGACGAGTCTCGCGTAGACGTTGGCGCAGTAACTGAGCATGAGTCGGCGTATCGGCCAATTGACGACGCTGACACCATTGAGATACCGTGAGCCGATGACCAGATCATAATCCCTGATTTTATCGAGAAATGCGGGGAGCATTGCAGGGTCGTGGGAGAAATCGGCATCCATCTCGATGACGAAGTCCGCTCCCTGGTCCAAGGCGAAGCGGAACCCCTCGCGATATGCCGATCCAAGTCCCAGCTTGCCTGCGCGATGAATTACCTTGATGCGAGGATTAGAGGCTGCTATGCGGTCAACGATCCCACCTGTACCATCCGGAGAGTTGTCATCGACAACAAGCACGTTGAGGCTGGTGTGCTGGGCAAGCACCTGTTCTATGAGACGTTCTATGTTTTCCGACTCATTGTAGGTCGGTATGACGACGGTAGCCTTCAAAAAATTACCCTTTTGGAGAATATTCGATTTTTGCCTTGGGCCTGAGACGATTCATCAACTCATCCTGAAGGCGCTTGCGCTCCTTTTCCTCAATGTTCTTCCTGATCTTGTCTTTTATCTCTTCAAAAGGCACCTGGCGCCGCTCTTCGGCTTCATGAAGCTTTATGATGTGATAACCGTAAATCGTTTCTACAATACCGCTGATCTCCCCAGCGTTCAGCTTTTTTACCGCCTCCTCGAACGGGAGCTCCGTCTGACCTTCGTGAAATGGACGCATCTGCCCGCCGACCATGGCAGTATCGTCGTCTGAATCGGCATATGCAACCTCGGCAAAATTGGCCCCCTCTTTCAACTTCTTGAGAGTAGCCTCGGCCTTTGCCTTCAGCTTGGCCTTCTCCTCCGCAAGGGCCGTAGGCGGGACCTTGACCAGGATATGACTGACTTTGAACACCCTTGGCTTCAGGTAGCTGGAGCGGTTCTGCTCATAGTGCGCCTTGACCATGTCATCTGTCACCTTAACCTTGTCGTCCACTTCCTGTTTCTTGAACTGCGAAGCATAACGCCCCCGTTCTATGAAATGGGCCAGGTCCTTTTCAGCGATGCCGGTCAATTCCAGTGCCTTCTGATAATCTTTTTTAGACTGGTAATTCTTCTGAATGTCCTTTATATCGCTCTCAGTCTGTTTCTTGTCCGGATTGACGCCGCCGGCCACTGCCGCCTGAAAAAGAAGCTCCTGCTCCACCAGGGCATCGAGCGCTTTTTTCTCATATTCGGCGAGTTTCTCGGCCGACATGGTGCCGTGAAATGACCCAGGGAGTATTTTCTGCAATTCGATCTGTATTTCACCCTCGTAAATAGGGGTCCCGCTGACCACAGCACGTATCTTGCGTAAATCTGGCTTTTCTTCAGCCAGTGTAATGCCATAACACGCGAACAGGGCAAGCATAACTACAATCACAAGGCGAGAGATACGCATGATTGTTCCTTTCCAACCAGGATTTCAAACTTAAATGAGCATAAACTATTTCCACTTTTGAAGTCAAGGGAAAGGAAGGCTTGCAAGGAAGGCATTTATGGAGATTATGGGGGATTTCCAACACAAAAGGGCCATGCAAATGCACGGCCCTTCGGTTCTGGCGGGGTCGACGGGGCTCGAACCCGCGGCCTCCGGCGTGACAGGCCGGCGTTATAACCAACTTAACTACGACCCCAGAAAAACATTTAATTGTGCACAGCAAAAGTAAAATACCTTTACTGCGTTGAATCAATGGTGGGCGAAACAGGGATCGAACCTGTGACATCCAGCTTGTAAGGCTGGCGCTCTCCCAGCTGAGCTATTCGCCCTCAGTAAAAGCGCCTTCCCGAAGGAAGGCGACTTGGCTTAAATGGCGGGGTCGACGGGGCTCGAACCCGCGGCCTCCGGCGTGACAGGCCGGCGTTATAACCAACTTAACTACGACCCCGTGTGCAACTAATACCAAGTATATTGTCGAACTGTTAAATGCATTTTGAGCAGTTCGACGCTCACGTCGTTGTGAGGAACACTGTTAATAACAAACATGCCTGGTGCTTGTCAAGTCCTTTTTCTTGGCGATGGGTATCAATGGGCCGTTACACTGGATTGCGCATCAGCCTCATCATTGACCATGGCATCCGCACCCTTCGCCATCCCGATCTTTTCCAGCAGCGCATTGGACAACACCTCGTCCATATGGGCAACCGGAAGCACAATAAGAGCGCTCAATATCTCGGGAGGAATTTCCGCCAGATCTTTTTCGTTACCCTTCGGTATCAGGACCTTCCTGATATTAGCGCGCCTTGCGGCAAGAAGCTTTTCCTTCAGGCCGCCGATGGGTAGCACATTGCCACGGAGAGTGATTTCGCCGGTCATTGCAACATCGCGCCGCACTGGAATTCCTGTGAACGCCGAAGCCAGAGCAGTGGCCATGGTAATGCCGGCAGACGGGCCGTCCTTTGGGATTGCTCCCTCTGGAACATGGATATGTATGTCCGCATTCTGGTAGAAATCGGCATCGAGCCCGAGAATCTGTGCCCTTGACCTGACATAGGTCATGGCCGCCTGGGCGGATTCCTGCATGACAGCCCCAAGCTTGCCGGTGACGGTAAGCTTCCCCTTCCCTGGAAGAACCGCCACTTCGATATTCAGAAGCTCCCCACCCACTTCAGTCCAGGCCAGACCGGTCACTGTACCAACAGAGTCCTTCTCTTCCGCGACACCGTAACTGTATCGTGTCACACCAAGGAACTCCCGCACTTGCTTCGGCTGGACAGTAAAGCTCTTCTTGCGCCCCTGTATGCTCCTGCGCGCAACCTTGCGGCATATGGCAGCGATTTCCCGTTCAAGATTGCGAACACCGGCCTCACGGGTATAACACCTGATGATCTCCAGGATGGCGCGGTCCGAAATGCTTACTTTATTCTCCGCAAGGCCATGCCGGACCAGTTGCTTCGCAACCAGATAACGCCTGGCTATGTGGAGCTTCTCGCTCTCCGTATAGCCACCTATCCGGATCACCTCCATACGGTCGAGAAGAGGTCTCGGCACAGTGTGGAGCGAATTGGCGGTGGCTATGAACATGACGTTGGAAAGATCGTAATCCACGTCGAGAAAATGGTCGTTGAACGCCGTGTTCTGCTCGGGATCCAGAACCTCCAGAAGGGCTGACGCTGGGTCACCGCGAAAATCGACGCTCATCTTGTCAATCTCGTCCAGGAGAAAAACCGGGTTGGACGATCCGGCCTTCTTAAGGCTCTGGATGATTTTCCCAGGCATTGCTCCCACATAGGTGCGACGATGACCGCGGATTTCCGCTTCGTCGCGCACCCCACCGAGCGACATCTTCACGAAATTCCTTCCCGTGGCAGTGGCAATGGATCGCGCCAGCGACGTTTTTCCGACACCAGGCGGACCAACGAGACAGAGTATTGGGCCATTGATCTTGCAGACCAGGGCCTGCACCGCGAGATACTCGAGAATGCGCTCCTTCACCTTTTCCAGGCCGAAGTGATCGGCCTCCAGGACCGATTCGGCCTTTTCTATATCGTGATTGTCCCGGGTAAATTCCCCCCAGGGGAGCGAAACCATCCAGTCGATATAGTTCCGGACCACGGCAGCCTCGGCGGACATCGGGGCCATGAGCTTCAGCTTCTTCAACTCTCCGAGCGACTTTTCCTCTGCCTCTTTGGAAAGCTTTTTCTTGCCGATCCTCTCCTCCAGCGCCTGGATTTCCTGCTTCAACTCATCCTTGGCACCGAGTTCTTTCTGGATGGCCCGCATCTGCTCGTTAAGGTAGTACTCTTTCTGGGACTTCTCCATCTGCTTTTTGACGCGGGTCCGGATCTTCTTCTCGATCTCTAGTATTTCGATTTCCGCTTCAAGGAGCCCCAGCAGTTTCTCCAATCGCCGGGCAGGATCCAGTATCTCAAGAAGCGACTGCCGGTCGGCCAGCTTGAGATTGAGGTTAGGCACCAGGCTGTCGGCAAAACGCGAAGAATCGCTGAGATTCGTGATGGAAGCTGCTGCATCCGCAGAAACCTTGCCGGTAAGCTTTACGTAGGCATCAAAGGCGGTCTTCACACTGCGCATGAGTGCGCTCGTCTCGGCATCGCACCTTTCCGGCTCGTGCAGGCTCTCAAACTGCGCCAGAAAATAGTCAGTTTCAGATGGAAAATCGAGGATGCGGGCGCGATGTTTCCCCTCCACCAGTACCTTGACAGTCCCGTCCGGCAGCTTCAGCAACTGGATGATCTGGCAGACAGTGCCAACAGAATGGATGTCTTCCGCCCGAGGGTCTTCGGTCTTGGCATTTTTCTGGGCCGCAAGCAGGATGAGCTTGTTGAAATTCGCGGCAGCTTCCAGCGCCTGAATGGAGCGGTCCCTGCCGACAAAAAGAGGGACCATCATGGTAGGGAAAATAACGATGTCCCGTAACGGCAAAAGAGGGAGCAGCCCGGCTTCTCCCTCTTTTTCACAATAATCGTTGCGTATTGCTGTCATATGTCTAATCCGCGCTGTGAGCCTTTCCGACGATACAAAAACGGCACTCAGGCCGATTCGGCGATGGGCTCATAGACGATGATCGGTTTCTCCTTGTTGTTGATGACCTCTTCGCTTATTACGACTTCTCTGACCATGTTCTGTGATGGAATGTCGTACATGATATCGAGCATGGCATTTTCAAGAATGGAGCGGAGGCCACGGGCGCCAGACTTGCGCTTTAGAGCCTCGCGGGCTATGGCCACCAGTGCGCCATCCGTGAATTTCAGCTTGACCCCTTCCATCTCGAACAGCTTCTGATACTGCTTGATCAGGGCGTTCTTCGGCTCCTTGAGTATCTGGACCATCGCCTCCTCGTCAAGTTCCGTAAGAGAGGCCAGCACAGGGAGACGGCCGATGAACTCCGGAATGAAACCAAACTTGAGCAGGTCTTCGGGGGTAACCTCGGTGAGGAGCTCGCCAGTCTTCTTTTCGACACGCTTCTTGACATCGGCGCCGAAACCGAGGGTCTTCACCCCGATCCGCTGCTGGATTATGTTGTCAAGGCCGGCAAAAGCGCCGCCGCAGACAAAGAGGATGTTGGTTGTATCGACCTTGAGGAATTCCTGTTGCGGGTGCTTGCGCCCACCCTTTGGCGGAACGCTGGCGACGGTCCCCTCGATGATCTTCAGGAGCGCCTGCTGAACACCTTCGCCGGAGACATCGCGGGTAATGGATGGGGAATCGGTCTTGCGGGCGATCTTGTCGATCTCGTCGATGTAAATGATCCCCTTCTGGGCTCGCTCTACGTCATAATCAGCCGCCTGGAGGAGGCTCAGGACTATATTCTCAACATCTTCGCCAACATAGCCGGCTTCGGTGAGATTGGTTGCGTCGGCCATGGCAAATGGAACCTTGAGGATGCGCGCGAGGGTTTGGGCCAAAAGGGTCTTGCCCGAACCGGTTGGGCCGAGGAGAAGTATATTGCTCTTCTGCATCTCCACATCGGCCTGCTTCCCCATGGTTTCGATGCGCTTATAGTGGTTGTAAACGGCAACGGCCATTACTTTCTTGGCCCGTTCCTGGCCGATCACGTATTCGTCCAGAAAATCCTTTATCTCTTTCGGCTTGGGCAGCTTCCTGACGTCCGGACCGACAGTCTCTTCCAGCTTGGCCTCTTCGGCAATGATGTCATTGCAGAGCTCGATGCACTCATCACAGATATAGACCGTGGGGCCGGCGATGAGCTTTTTTACTTCGTCCTGGCTTTTGCCGCAGAATGAGCAGGTAAGGGAGTCGGTTCTATTGTCGCGTCCGGTCACTTGGGACCTCCCGGAATATTCTTTCTTTCAACAATTGCATCAATAATACCATATTCCTTCGCGTCTTCGCCAGACATAAAATAATCGCGCTCGGTGTCCGTGGAAACCTTCTCGAAACTCTGTCCCGAAAGATCGGCCAGAAGCTGATTAAGCTCCTTCTTCATGCGGAGGATCTCCTGGGCGTGGATATGGATATCCGTCGCTTGTCCCTGGAACCCCCCCAACGGCTGATGGATCATGATACGGGAATGGGTAAGACTGAATCGCTTCCCTTTTTCCCCGGCAGCCAGAAGCAGGGAAGCCATTGAGGCTGCCTGCCCGACGCATATGGTGGAAACCGGCGCCTTGATGTAGCGCATGGTGTCGAATATGGCCATACCGGCGGTAACCACGCCACCCGGTGAGTTTATATAGAGGTGCACGTCCTTGTCCGGGTCTTCAGCTTCCAGGAAAAGAAGCTGCGCAACAACGAGGTTGGCAACGTTGTCGTCTATCGGTCCGCCAAGAAAGATGATCCGATCCTTCAAAAGCCGGGAATAGATATCATAGGACCTCTCCCCTCTCCCGGTCTGCTCGATGACAAACGGTATCACCATGATCTCCTCCCTTTCTTTCGGCTCACACCAGATTTGATTCGGAATTACTTTTTCAGGTCTTCCTTCGCGACTTCGGTTACAGACCCCTTCTCCTTGAGGAAGGATATCACCTTTTCTTCCCTGACGCGGGCGGACAGGTTCTCTTTCCCCTGGGGACTGGAATAATATTTCTTCACGACATCCTCCGGCTGGCCTACCGCTGCCGCCAGTTTTCCGATCTCGGCTTCAATGTCCTGCTCGTCTGCCGTGATCCCCTCCTGGCGGGCAATGGCATCCAGCAGCAGGTCTCCCCTTATCTGGGCAATGGCAGCATCGCGGTACTGAGTTTTGAAGGTATCGTCGTCAAAGCCCACCATCTCCATGGTCATCCTCTGCTGGGAGAGGCGGTTCTTGGCATTTTCCAGCATGTACTGCAACTGGCGCTGGATCATTGCCTCCGGGATGTCGATCTGATTGCGCTCAACCAGTGCACCCAGCAGACGATCGCGGAACTCGGCATTAATCCGCTCGCTCTCCTGCCTTTCGTAGGTTTCGACAATCTTCTGCCTGAGCTCATCCAGGGTCTCGAACTCCCCCATATCCTTGGCAAAATCATCGTTCAGCTCCGGCAGCACCTTTACCTTGATCTCATTGACCTTTACCTCGAAGAGGGCTTCCTTGCCGGCAAGCTCATTGCTGCCGTAGTTTTCCGGGAAGGTAACGGTTATATTCGTCTCCTCACCTGGGCTAATTCCGATCAACTGGTCCTCGAAGCCGGGAATGAATTGTCCGGAACCGATCTCCAGCTGGTATCCCTGGGCTTCCCCCTGCTCCATAGGCTCACCACCTACGAACCCCTTGAAATCGAAGATGACGAAATCGCCCTTTGCCACAGGGCGGCTTTCTTCAACCGGCTCGACGCGGGCCATGTTCTCCTGCAGCTGCGCAATGCGGCTATCCACCATAGACTCGTCCATCACGAATTTTTCCCTGACGACTTCGAGGCCGGCATAATCTTTTGCCACGACCTCTGGCATCACCTCGACAATGGCAGAATAAGTCAGCGGGCTCCCCTTTTTCAACTCACCGCTTTCAATCTCCGGGCTGTCGACCGGCACGATTTTGTGCTCCTGAATGGCCTTGAAATAGGTCTCATTGACCAGGTTCTTCAGTACATCCTCCGTCATCCTGTCGCTGTAATGACGCTCGATGAAAGAAAGGGGGGCCTTCCCCTTGCGGAAGCCGGGGATAGCGGCGTGCTTGCGGATATATGCGTACACCTTCTCTATTTCAGAATCAACGCGCTCCGAAGGGATCTCGAAGCTGATTTTCTTTTTTACCGTGCTAAGGTCTTCAATCTTCGCGTTCATGCATTAACCTCTCTTCCAATATTGTTGTGACGTTCGGGCTTGAACCGTATATTCGCGGGATGGCTGTCAGGCAGGCATAGGGAATGGTGCGAGAGGGGGGAGTTGAACCCCCACGGTTGCCCGCTGGATCCTAAGTCCAGTGCGTCTGCCAGTTCCGCCACTCTCGCATATTTATCAATGTATTGCCGTATAGAACAAAAGCCCCGTTTATTGCGGGGCTTCATTTTTAATGGGGTGGCTAGTGGGGATCGAACCCACGTATGTACGAGTCACAGTCGTAAGTGTTAACCGCTTCACCATAGCCACCATAAGCTGGGTTGTTGGCGCGCCTGAAGGGATTCGAACCCCTGACCCACGGCTTAGAAGGCCGTTGCTCTCTCCAGCTGAGCTACAGGCGCAGAGTTTGGTCGGGGTGAGAGGATTCGAACCTCCGACCCCCTGCTCCCAAGGCAGGTGCGCTAGCCAGACTGCGCTACACCCCGTTCAAAGAACATTTTTTATAACATATCGAAATGTGCAGCGCAAGCTTTTTTAAGCCTTGCCCAAACCATGGCTGATTATTGCCGGGCTTTCAAACCCGAATCCGACGAAAGAAACTCCTTGAGCCCGGCCATAGCCTTGCCACGATGACTTATGGCGTTCTTAGCCTCCAGCGGCAATTCCGCCAGGGTCCCGTCATATCCGGGGATGTAGAACAACGGGTCATAGCCGAACCCACCGGTTCCTCGCTGCTCAAACAGAATCGTGCCGGGAAGCTCGCCGGAAAAGGTGCGGCAGGCGCCATCGGGAAAACAGAGGGCCACCACGCACCGAAATGCCGCTTTGCGGGACTCGGCAGGCACAGCGGACATCTCATGCAGCAATTTGACATTATTGTCCGCATCGGTCGCGTCAACACCGGCGAAACGCGCCGAATGGACCCCCGGTTGGCCGCCGAGCGCAGCCACCACCAATCCCGAATCATCGGCAATCGTCGGCTTGCCGGTCGCCTGCGCAGCGCTCCGGGCCTTTTTGACGGCATTCTCCTCGAATGTCGCGCCATCCTCCTCCACGACCAGCAAGTCGGGGAAATCCGCCAGAGAATAAAGCCTCTCCACGCAGCCGCTGAGGAGTGCCTCTATCTCCTTGAGCTTGCCGCGGTTGGTGGTGGCGACGAGAAGTTCCTTCACCGGGCCAGCGCCTCCCGCTGCAATGCGAACAGCCGGCGGATTCCAGCCACGGCCAGATCGCGCATCGCATCCATCTGTTCCGTTGTGAACGGCTCGGCCTCGGCTGTCCCCTGTACTTCCACAAAACGATCGGAAGCGGTCATGACGAAATTCATGTCCACTTCGGCCCCTGAATCCTCCTCGTAATTCAGGTCGAGGACAGGGGTGCCATTAACGATCCCGACACTGACCGCTGCCACTGCCTCCTTGACGGGATTCTCGGCAATGGCGCCTTTCCCGAGCAGGAAGGCCACGGCATCGGCCAGGGCAACGTAAGCGCCGGTGATGGATGCCGTGCGCGTACCTCCATCGGCCTGTATAACGTCGCAGTCGATCAGAATGCTCCGCTCCCCCAGAAGCGTCAAATTTGTGACGGCCCTCAGCGAACGGCCGATGAGCCGCTGAATCTCATGGGTTCGCCCGCCGATCTTCCCCTTGGCAGACTCGCGATGGGAACGGGTATGGGTCGCACGGGGGAGCATGGAATACTCAGCCGTTACCCAGCCGGTTCCCTTTCCACGCAGAAAAGGGGGGACGCTCTCCTCCACCGAAGCTGTGCAGATGACCTTGGTGTCGCCGAACTCCACCAGAACCGCCCCCTCGGCGTGCTTCAGATAATTTCTCGTGATCTTTACTTCCCGAAGGGCATCGAGTGACCGGCCATCGTTTCGCATAAAAGAACTCCCTATAAAAATCCTAGAAAATAAGAAAAACCCCGAAAGGTGCCGGCACCAAACTGAAACCAGAACAACAAAAGAGGGGAAGTTTATAACCCAAACTCCCCCTCTTGTCAATGCAGCTATGCGCCTTCCCGCCGTTATTCCATGAGGAGCGGCCGTGATTCCTGACCTTCCAGTCCCAGTTCCTTAAGCAGCCTGTCAACGACCAGATTCTCCATCTTCATGATCTTTTCAGGATCCTCGGGAAGGTTTCCGATCTTCCCTCCGGCGCTCATGCCGTGCCCTCCGGCCAGACCCATGCCGTGGACCAGGCGCCGGATCACCTCCCCAAGATTGAGATCGTGCCGGATTGTCCGCATGGAGAAAACCAGCTCATTCGAGTAGTGTCCCATGCAGAGGGCCGTATCTATTCCCTCCAGCCGCAGCAGGAGATCGGCCATTTCGGCCACGACCTCCGGAAAGCTGACATCGTGCAGATTGGACACCAGCAGCGTCCCGTATATCCTCGTATGCTCCAGGGCGGTGTGAAGGGTTTCGAAATTCTCGATCGGGAGCTTGGGATGGGTAATCTCGTAGAGCAGCTTCTTGTTGGTGAGCGGAGACAGCCGTGTGTAGGCCTCACGGTCCGGCAGGTTCGCTTCCCGGCCGAGGTCCTGGGTTTCGGACTTTATGGCATAATACAGTGCCGTGGCTATCTTGGTGCTGATATACACATCCTGGGCCGCCAGATATTCAAACAGGATGGTGGCCGTTACCCCGTAATCCTGCCGGATATCGATCCAGCGGCATCCCTTGCTCCCCTCCCGCATCGGGTGATGGTCGATCACGATATCCACCCGCTTGTCCGGCGGCAGGGAATTGTTCCCTGTGCCGGGTTGTGTATCCAGCATGCAGACCACCTGGAACTCCTTCAGGTCCAGCAGGTCGAAAGGGGTGAGCGGCATTTCCAGCTCCTTGGCCATGGCCAGGTTTTCGCTTCTGCCGATCATGCCGGAAAAAGAGATGACCGCATCGATGTTGAGCTTCATGACGAAGAGATGACGAAGCGCCATTGCCGATGCCAGGCAATCGGGATCAGGGTTGTCGTGCACCACGACCAGTATCTTCCCCTTGCCGCGCAACCAGTTCAGCATGGCGTCGGTGTAATCCTTGACATCCATCTGTTTAGGATCGAATTGCATGATTCGCCCTTGAAACTTACATGTCAGTTTAAGAAAGTGTATCGCCCCGCCGTGACAAAACAAGAGTTCAGGAGCCGAGGACAAAAAAAGGGGACGGAGTTATCTCCATCCCCTTGGGAACCGACATAAGTCGAGGGATTCAACCGAGGAAAAGATCATGCCTCCTGGCCCTGTTCGCAAGAATCGTCGGGTCCAGAACCTCCCCGCAGCACGTGCATTTCCATGCATCGAAGGAACGGACGAAATCGTAATATTTCTCAGCGAACATACGGCCTTTGCATCTTGGACATGTCATATGGGTACCCTCCGTACGAAGTTTATTTTGGATCAAGAAAGTACGAAGGGTATTTCACCTAATGTGCCAAACTCTAAAAATTTAAAAAAACACGTTCAACCACAACACCAGCCGAATTAATTTTATTTGTAATTTCAAAGTGTTATCTTGTCTGCACAAAATGTTTTTCCAACAGCTTAAGCTTACCCTCCCCTATTCCCGGGACCCTGGAGACGCCATGCAAACCCCCAAAATCGCCATATTTTTGACGGTCAGCAACAATCCTTTCGGCCAGGTTTGGACCGATGCCGGGTAGTGCCTCCCAGTCATTCGCATCGAGTTTGTCAGGTTCCAGCAATATGCCATATGCAATGCGTTCCCCTGCCCCCATTTTTTTAACTGCAAATTCAGCATTATGCGGCTTTTCCCCCCTTACTTCGAGGATATCTCCATTGACAAGGGAAGTGGCAAGAAGGGCGTTTTCGAAGCTCGACGACGCCTGATCCGGTAGCGTCATATTTATGACATTCCTGACCGTAACCCCGTCAGCAAAGCGATAAACTCCCTGCTCCGGCAAATCTCCGGCCAGTCGGACCAGGACCCCGCCGGACGCGCCATGCAAAAAGGCCACACCTTCCTCTTTGCGAGGAGAAGTGTGGCCTTTCGTCAGTAGCAAAAGCAGGGCGATTGCCGCCACGAACCAGAGGGCGAGCCTTTCGCCCCGTTCCATTACTTTTTTGCCCCCTCCGTCTCGTCCTTGTGGAGCTTGTACTCGATGCTGTCCAGCAGGGCCTGGTATGAGGCGTCAACGATATTGTCCGATACCCCCACGGTTCCCCAGCGGCTGTCCTTGTCGGCGGACTCGATCAGCACCCTGGTGGCGGAGGCGGTGCCCTGTCCGGCCGGCAGGACCCGCACCTTGTAATCGACGAGTTTCACTTCCTTCAGGTGGGGGTAGAACTTTTCCAGTGCCTTGCGCAGCGCGTTGTCCAGGGCGTTCACCGGACCGTTCCCCTCCGCGGCGGTATGCTCCACTTTCCCCCCGACCTTGACCATGATGGTCGCCTCGGAAAGGGGCTTCTGCTCCTCATGGCGCTTCTCGTCAATAACCCGGAAGCCGATGACCGAGAAGAACTTGCGATGGGTCCCGAGCGCCCGCTTCATCAACAGCTCGAACGAGGCCTCGGCCCCTTCGAACTGGTACCCCCGGTGCTCCATCTCCTTGATGTTATCGAGGATCTCCAGGGTGACCGGGTCCTTGCTGTCCAAGTTGATGTTGAACTCCTCGGCCTTGGCCAGGATGTTGGAGCGGCCCGAGAGGTCGGAAATCAGGACCCTCGTGGAATTGCCCACCAGTTCCGGCCGGAGATGCTCGTAAGTCTCGGGATGGCGCTGGATAGCGCTGACATGTACCCCTCCCTTGTGGGCAAAGGCCGATTTCCCCACATAAGGCTGGTGCTTGTCGGGCGAGAGGTTGGTCAGCTCGTAGACAAAGCGGGAGAGCTCGCTCAGCTTGCGCAGTTGCTCGTCGCTGATGCACTCCATTTTCATCTTCAGCCTCAGGGCCGGAATGATGGAGCAGAGGTTGGCATTGCCACAGCGCTCGCCGAAACCGTTTATGGTCCCCTGCACCTGGACGATCCCTTCGTTGACCGCAACGAGCGAATTGGCCACGGCGCACTCCGAGTCATTGTGGGTATGGATGCCGAGCGGGGTCTTGATATGCTTGCGCACTTCCTTGATGATCTGGGCCAACTCGAATGGCATGGTCCCGCCGTTCGTGTCACAGAGCACTATGCAGTCTGTCTTGGCCTGTTCCGCAGCCTTGAGGGTCTTGATGGCATATTCCGGGTTCGCCTTGTAGCCATCGAAAAAATGCTCGGCATCGTAAAACACCTCGGGGACATTTGCCTTGAGATATTCGAGGGAATCGAAAATCAGCTCCAGGTTTTCATCCAGGGAGATGCGCAGGGCCTCGTGGACATGAAAGTCCCATGTTTTTCCGAAGATGGTCACCACGTCGGGCTCGGCCTGCACCAGTGTACAGATGTTCTGGTCCTTGTCCGGCGTCACCTTGGCGCGGCGGGTCGAACCGAACGCGGCGATCTTGGCCTGGGAGAGCTTCTCCTTCTTGATCTCCTTGAAGAAGGCAACATCCTTGGGGTTGCTCCCCGGCCATCCCCCCTCGATGTAGTGAACTCCCATCTCGTCCAGTTTCAGGGCAATGCGGATCTTGTCCTCCAGGAGAAACGAGATGTCTTCCGCCTGAGTTCCGTCCCGCAGGGTGGTGTCGTAAAGTTTCACAAGGCTCATGGGCGCACCTTCTGTCAAATGGAATTTCCCGACTCGTACTGAGTCATGGGATCGGAAAGATATTTTTATAACGTTTTTTTACAATTTTCAATATGAATAAACTGTCTTGACCAAAAAAGAAAAGGGCCGACGATCTGCCGGCCCTCCTCCATGCATGTATGTCACTGCGGAATTACTTGCCGGAAAGGCCGAACGCATCGTGCAGCACCCGAACGGCCAGTTCGGTGTACTTGCCGTCGATGACCACGGAAATCTTGATTTCCGAGGTGGAGATCATCTGGATGTTGATGTTCTCCTTTGCCAGCACCTGGAACATCTTGGTGGCCACCCCGGCGTGGCTGCGCATCCCGACGCCGACAATGGAAATCTTGGAGATGTTCTCGTCGGTAAGGACTTCCTTGGCTTCCACCTCTTTGGCCGTCTCCTTGGTTATGGCAAGGGCTTTCTTGAAATCGGCCTTGGTGACGGTGAATGTGAAGTCCGTAAATCCTTCTTCGCTCACATTCTGGAGAATCATGTCGACCGAAATATTGGCATCGGAGAGCGGCGACAGGATCTTTGCTGCGATGCCCGGCTTGTCGGGAACGCGCATTACGGCGATTTTCGCTTCATTCTTATCGTAGGCGATCCCTGAAACGAGAACTGCTTCCATCTCCTCATCCTCCTTGGTGACCATAGTTCCTGTATTGTCGTTGAAGCTGGAACGAACATGGATGTCCACATCGTATTTCTTCGCAAACTCGACCGAGCGGATCTGGAGAACCTTGGCCCCCAGGCTGGCAAGTTCGAGCATTTCATCGTAGGAAATCTTCTCGATCTTGTGCGCGTCGCTGCAGATGTTCGGGTCTGTGGTATAAACCCCGTCCACATCGGTGTAGATTTCGCAAACATCGGCTTTAAGCGCCGCGGCCATGGCCACTGCCGAAGTGTCCGATCCACCCCGTCCGAGGGTTGTGATGTTTCCCTCGCGGTCGACCCCCTGGAAACCGGCGACCACGATTATGGTCCCCTCCTTGAGATCGGCCCTGATCTTGGTGTCCGGGATCTCCTCGATCCGCGCCTTGCTGAAAGAGTTGTCGGTAATGATCGGCACCTGCCAGCCGTGATACGATTTGGCCTTGTAACCCATGGATTTGAGACACATGGAAAGAAGCGCAACGGAAACCTGCTCGCCGGCGGCCACGAGGACATCGTATTCCCTGGAATCCGGGAACTCGCACATGTCGTTGGCCAGGGCCACGAGCTTATTGGTCTCACCGGACATGGCGGAAACGACCACCACCATGTCGTTGCCGGCATCAAAAGTCTTGGCGACCCTGCGGGCGACGTTTCGGATGCGCTCGATAGTCCCCATCGAAGTCCCGCCATATTTCTGCACCACAAGAGCCATTCTCTCTCCTCCTGTAATCGGGCAATTCGAAACCCCTGCACTGAAGCATGTTTAATAGCAGGAATCCGGCAGAGGGTCAAAACATTTTTTTATTGTTCAAGTTGCGGAAAGAGCCGGGCAATGATATCCGCCCCCCGTTGACCAACGGGGGTGAACTCCAGGCAACGGGATGTTTCCCCCTCGTGGGAAAAAGCGATGACGAGGCGTTCCGGCGGGATCTCGTGGGAGAGCCGTTCCGACCATTCGACAATGCAGGCGCCGGCGCCGTAAAAGAACTCGGCAAAGCCGAGCTCGGCCACGTCCGCGTCTCCGGCAATGCGGTAGAGATCGAAATGGTAGAGCGGAATCCGCCCCTCGTAGGCGTTCATGATGGTAAAGGTGGGACTTGTGATAGGAATGGCAGGGTCTACTCCGACACCCTCGGCTACTCCCTTGACGAACTGCGTCTTCCCTGCCCCCAGGTCGCCGGTGAGAGCGATGAAGTCACCGGGGAGCAGCAGTTCGCCAAGTCGTCGCCCGAGCGCAGCGGTCTCTTCGGGACTGTTGGTAGTAATCACGGGCATGTTACTTGATCATGGAACGGATGAGGTCCATCCTCGACACGATCCCCACCAGCTTTCCCCCCTCCAGCACCGGGATCGCGTGAATGGTCTTGGAGCACATCAGACCCGCAACCTCGGCAACAGTGGTCGCCGGGGTAACGGTCTCCACCTTTTCGGTCAGGATGTCCGCCACGGTCTGACCGGTGATCTTCTTCAGGTCCTCTTCGAACTTCTTCTCGCTCTCCAGGTAGATCACCCAATCGAAGAGGGAGACAACGGTCGGAATGTGCAGTTCGCGGTCCTGGGCGATCAGGTCGGTCTCAGTCACGATGCCGACCAGGGCCCCGTTATCGTCCACCACCGGCACGCTCCCGATTCGTCTGGAAGTGAAGACTTCGGCAAGCTCCCGCAGCGTAGTGGATTTTTTAACGGTTATCACGTCCCTGGTCATGATTTCAGCGATGGTAAGCATGATTTCCTCCATAGATTATTGGCAATAGGCAATGGGCAATAGGCAACGGGGAAAACCTGCACAAAGCTCTTTTGCCTATTGCCTATTGCCTATTGCCTATTGCCAGCTTCTTAAACGCATACGGCAGCCTCTCCTGCACATCCACCGCTGACATGCCGATCTCCCCCTTTTCGGAGGCAACCAGGTCGGCGGCATATCCATGAATATATACGCCAAGCCGGCAGGCGTCAACCGGCTGATACCCCTGACCCAGAAGCGAGACAATCACCCCGGTCAGGACATCCCCCATGCCGCCGGAAGCCATGCCGGGGTTGCCGCTGGCGTTGATCGAGATGGCGCCGTCCGGGGTAGCGACCACTGTCCCGGCCCCCTTCAGGATGAGAAAGACGCCGAAGCGCCCGGCAAAGTCCGCCGCAGCGGCGAGACGGTCCCGCTCGATCTCGGCGATGGTCATGCCGGAGAGTCGCGCCATCTCGCCGGGATGGGGGGTAAGGACGAGAGCGGAGGAGCGCTTTCTCTTGAGAACCTCCACGTTTTCGGCAATGGCATTCAGGCCATCGGCATCGATCACCAGCGGCTTGTCGACCTCCTCCACCAGCCGCCGCACCAGGGAAGCGGTTTCGGAATTCCTGCCGATGCCGGGCCCCACGGCAACAGAGTCCTTGCCCGGAAGAATGTCGGCAATAACCGGCCATGCTTGGTCTGCCAGCCACCCTGTTCCGGCGTCATGCAGCGGCATGGTCATGGCCTCGGTGGTCTTGACCTCCAGGATGTGATTTAGGCTCGCCGGCACAGCCAAGGTTACCAGTCCGCTCCCGGTGCGGACCGCACTGTTCGCCGTCATGGCCGCAGCCCCGGTCTTGCCGGTGGCGCCGGCAACGATGAGACAGTGGCCGAAATCCCCCTTGTGGGCGTTGGGCGTCCGTCTCCGCAGAAGCGTTCGGGCGAGGTTCCCGTCGACCATTTCGATCCCTGGCGCCTCCTCAACCACGCGAGACGGAATGCCGATATCGACCTGGCAGAGCTCGCCGCAATGCTCCCTGCCAGGCGAAAGAAGATGCCCGACCTTGAAGGCGGCAAAGGTCACGGTCACGGAGGCCCGCACCGCGGTCCCGAGCACCCGGCCGGTCCCAGCATCCACGCCGGACGGGATATCCACCGCCAGCACCGGCTGTCCTGCCCGGTTCATCGCTGCGATCGCTTCGGCGTATTTCCCGCGCACCTCGCTCCGCAGGCCTGTGCCGAGCAAGGCGTCCACGATGACCGTTGCCCCCTTCCCCAGTTCCCCGGCATGTGGCTTCAGCCCCTTCTCCGGATCGCAGAAAACAAGGTCGCTACCGTCAAGCCGGTCTAGGTTGGCTTTTGCGTCTCCGGTGATTTCCTCCCGCCGCGCCAGGACTAAAACCCGGACATCCCAGCCAGCCTTGCGCAGTAGTCGGGCAATGACGAATCCGTCGCCGCCGTTGTTCCCCTTGCCTGCCACGATTGCAGCAAGTCGGTCGCCCCCTTGTCCGAAGCGGGCCAATATCTCATCAACGCACCCTTGCCCAGCCTTTTCCATGAGGGCAAGCCCCGGCACCCCGAACTCCTCCATGGCGCGCCGGTCGATCCGCTGCATCATTTCGCCGGTGAATATCTTCATCTATTTTTCCAGAACGACCATGGCAATGGCCATGTTCGCGTCATGAGAAAGGGAGAGGAAAACGTTTGCCAGCCCCGCCCGCTCGAACAGCTCGCGTGCCTGCCCCGAAAGCCTCAGCTCAGGCTTCCCCAGGGGATCATTGACCACTTCCATTTCCTTCCAGGATATTCCTTCCCTAAGCCCGATCCCCAATGCCTTGAGAAAAGCCTCCTTGGCAGCGAACCTGAGCGCATAGTGCTGCGCGCCATGCTTTTTAGGGGCACAGTAACCAATCTCCCCTTCAGTAAAGAGTCTTTGGAAGATGGCCTCGTTCCCCTCCCGCAGAAACCGCTCGAAGCGGGATATATCCACTATGTCGACGCCCGTGCCGTATATCATTGCGAGTACCCGATGGAAGTTTACCAGATAATTCGTGTCATTGCCAATGGTGTCAATAACATGATTGCCCGCTGAAGGCAAGCCGGCATAAAAAGATCACCCGATGCCGCACACCCTCAACACCTCCCCGGCAATCGCCTGCAATGGTAGAACCCTGTCCACCGCGCCCAGCCTGATCGCCTCCTGAGGCATGCCGAAGATCACCGACGTTGCCTCGTCCTGGGCAATGGTCATTGCGCCTGACTCCTTCAACTCCAGCATCCCCCGCGCCCCGTCGTCCCCCATGCCGGTCATGATTATCCCCACGCTGTTTTTCCCTGCATAACGGGCCGCGGAACGGAACAGCACATCCACCGAGGGGCGGTGGCGGCAGACGAGCGGGCCGTCCGCCAGTGCCACGAAATACCGCGTACCGCTTCGCTTCAGAACAACATGCCTGTTTCCGGGGGCGATCAGCACCTGCCCTCGTGTCACGCAGTCGTTGTCTTCGGCCTCTTTCACCGTGACCCGGCAGAGCGAGTCGAGCCGACGCGCAAAGGCAGCGGTGAAATTCTCCGGCATGTGCTGGACTATGACAATTCCAGGGCAATCAACGGGGAGGGTTTCCAGGAACACACGCAGTGCTTCGGTCCCGCCGGTGGAGGCACCGACCACCACCACCTTTTCCGTGGTCCGGGTCATTGCGTGAGGCTTTGGCCTGGCCATGACCGCATCGGCGGTAAGCTTTGGAGGGATATTCCTTCCTCCGGAGGGGATCCTCTTCAGTCTGGCCTGACTGGCGGCCTTGAGCGTGTCGCAGATCCGCACGCTCGACTCCTCCAGAAACTGCCTTGTTCCCAGGCTCGGCTTCTCGATGATATCCACGGCACCGTATTCCAGGGCCTTCAATGCACTTTCCGAGCCTTTCGCGGTAAAGCTTGAGCACATCACCACCGGGATAGGATGCTGCTCCATGATCCTGCGCAGGAACGAGATGCCGTCCATCCGCGGCATCTCCACATCCATGGTTATGACATCCGGAACGGCGCTCTTCATCCGTTCGGCGGCAATGAAGGGGTCGGCGGCAACAGCCATCACCTCCAGCTCCGGGTCGGCGGAGATGATATCCGCCAAGGCCTGGCGTACCAGCGCGGAATCGTCGACAATCAGGACCTTGATCTTTCTTTTCATGTCGCCATGTAACCCCGTGCCTGCCGATATGCCATTCTGTCGAGACGCTTCAGAAAAACCTCGCCGGTATGGGGGCAGAATAAGATCTTCCGCCCGTCCGCACCTCCAACGTCAGTAGCCGTCACTTGAATCCCTTCGGCAGCCAGTATCCTGCGGGCCATGGCAATATTCTGTTTTCCGACACCCCTTCCCCCCTCACTGAACCCGAACATCTCGGCCCCGCCGAATATCTTTGCCTCAATCCCCCCGCGCAGTATCCCGCGCCGGCCGAACTCGTCGAGCATGCCATTGATGGCGCACTCCACGTGCCTGAATTGTTCAGGACAGACAGAATGCACGGCACCCCGACACGACGGGAGAAATGCGTGACAGATGGCGCCGACGCATGAAGTGCGGCTGACCATGGCAACGGCCACGCACGAACCGAGGAGGGTGGAAACCACGCATGGCTCCCCGGCAACAAAAATCTCTCCGGGTTTTAGAAAGAAAGATGGGAGGTCGGAAGGGGGAGCGTTCATGCCAGCTTCCGGTAAACGGTTGGATAGACGGCGGTGAGGGGAACGTTCAGGCCGCTCAGGGTTTCCGAATGGCCCATGAAAAGGTGCCCGCCGGGAGCTAATTGTCGGCAAAGCCGCTGCAGCAGCCGCTCCTGGGTGGGCCTGTCGAAATAGATGATGACGTTGCGGCAGAAGATTATATCCTGTTCCTCACGCAGCCCGAAATCATCCGCCATGAAGTTCAGGTGCCGGAAACAGACCTTTTCCCGGAGCTCAGGCACAACGCGGACCAGCCCGGCGCTCCGGTCGCGGCTTCGGAGAAAATATTTACGCTTCAGATGAAGAGGAACCGGGTGGACCCGCTCCTCGGGATACACGGCCTGATGGGCCTTCTCCAGAACCAGTGTGGATATGTCTGTTGCCAGTATCTTGAAATCGAAGCCGGGCAAACTCCCGGCGAACTCCTGAAGGACCATGGCGAGCGTGTAGGGTTCCTCACCTGTGGAGCATCCCGCGCTCCACGCCCTGAACCGAGGCCCGCCGGGCGTGCCGTGCACCCATTGCGGCAGGAGAACCTGCGAGAGATAGTCGAAATGGTCCGGCTCCCGGAAGAAATCGGTCTTGTTGGTGGTCACCTGGTCAATCATCCGGACCACCTCTTCCCTCTCCCCCGCGGCACTGAAGAGGTAGTCCAGATAATCGGAGAAAGAACCCATGCCGAGGCTGCGCAGGCGTTTCTGCAGGCGCGCCTCGAGCATGGTCTTCTTGGCCGGGGTCATCCTGATGCCGCATGACTCATGGATGAACCGGCTCAGGCGGTTGAAATCGCCGGTGGAGAGCCGGGCCGAATGCATCAGAACTTCTCGAACGAGGCATCCAGCTTGTCCGCTCCCCCGCCGAGCTCCAGGTCTATCCCGGCTGGCGGCATGGACCTTGCGGCCTTCGCGTAACCGTTGGCCTTTTTGAGGGGACCGAAGGATTTCATGCCATTAGCGCCCGGTTTGTGCGTTTCCACGAAGGTGGATTTTACCGGGACGATTGCCGTCCGCCGCACAGTATCCTTCCCGTCGACCCGGAAGAAGGCGACGGCGTTCTGGAGCTGCTCGGCCTGCGAGGAAAGCTCCTCAGCGGTGGAGGCCATCTCCTCCGAGGCCCCGGCGTTCTGCTGGATCACCTGGTCCAGCTGCTGGATCGCCTTATTGATCTGTTCGGCCCCCAGGTCCTGTTCCCGGCTGGCAGCGTTTATCTCCTGCACCAGCTCGGCGGTCCGCTGGATGTCGGGGACCATTTTGCCGAGCAGGTCCCCCGCTCTTTCCGCCACCTCGACACTCGAACCGGACAGATCACTGATCTCCGCCGCGGCCTTCTGGGAACGCTCGGCCAGCTTCCGCACCTCACTCGCCACAACCGCAAATCCCTTGCCGTGCTCCCCGGCCCGGGCCGCCTCGATGGCCGCGTTCAGGGCCAGAAGGTTGGTCTGCCGGGCAATCTCCTCGATGATGGATATCTTGTTGGCGATCTCCTTCATGGCTCGAACCGTCTCCTCCACCGCCTTTCCCCCTTCTCGGGCGGCCTCGGCCGACTTGACGGCGATCCTTTCGGTCTGCATGGCGTTGTCGGCGTTCTGGCGGATATTGGAGGTCATCTGCTCCATGGATGAAGATGCCTCTTCCGCGGCGGCAGCCTGCTCGCTTGCCCCCTGGGACATCTCCTCGGCCCCGGCCGAGAGCTGCTGGCTGCCGGAGGCGACATTGTCCGCCGCTCCCTTCACGTCGGCGGCTATTTCCCGCAGCTTCGCCACCATGGCGTTGAGGGACTGGGCAAGGGTCCCCACCTCGTCCTTCGTATCTACAGAAAGATTGGCGGTAAGGTCCCCCTCGGCAACGGCGGCGGCAAAGGAGACCGCATTGCCCAAAGGCCGGGACACCATGCGGCGAGAGGCAAACCAGAGCATGATGACCAGCACTGCTATGATAGCGACAGTGGCCGCCATGAGATATTTCCGAAGGATAACGCTTTCCTTCATCAGTTCCTCGGTGTAAGCGCCGGCGCCTATCAGCCATTGCCACTCGTCGAACGTGGCGAATATAACAATCTTTTCCCTGGCGCTCTTTTCACCCAGGTCCTTATTGATCCAGGGGTATCTGATGATGCCGTTTCTGGTTTTGAGTATATCCTTTATGAATTCCCGGCCATTGGCGTCCTTGGCATCGAGAATGTTCTTCCCCTCCTGGGCCGGATGGATCAGGAGATTGCCGTAATTCGCCCCCTCCTCCGCATTCAGCACATAGATGTAACCTGTCTCCCCGATCTTGATCGCTTTCAGCCGTTCCTTGAAATAGTTGAGGGAGTCGGTTATGTCCACTCCGACGAACATGAGGCCTATGACCTCGCCCCCTTCCTTGATGGGGAGATACCTGGTCGCGTACATCTTGCCGAACAGGGTGGCCTGCCCCTGGTACGGCTCCCCTCCCATGAGCTTTGCGTAACCGGGATGCTGTTTCCCGAGATACGTCCCGATGGCACGGCTTCCGTCCTCCTTCTTGACCGATGTGGCGACCCGGACGAAATCATCTCCCTTCCTGGCAAAGATGGTGGCTACTGCTCCCGTCATCTTCGTAAAGCGGTCGATGACTTCGCTGTTGCCGTTAAGAAGGGTGCTGCCATGAAGGAGCGCGGGGGTTTCCTGGTCCCCGACGGTGACGCTCCGGGAGCGGTTGATACTGATCCTCCCCGCAAAAGTGGAGGTCAGGGCGTTAGAAGCATCCTCGGTACTCTTGCGCACGGTGTTGCCATATACTTCCATGGCGTTCTTTACCAGGGTGACCTGGTTTTTCAGCTCGGCTACGGTATTCCTCTCAATGGCCGACGAAGTATACCAGGTCACGAAGACGGTGAATGCGGAGAGAAACAGAAGCACCATCACCGCCTCGATGGCAACAAGCTTCCCTCCGATTGACAGGTTTTTGAACTTTCCCAGCATTTGATTCCCCTTTCAGAGGTATTAATGAAATGACTAATCCGCCATATCCCTGGCCAGCACCAGTTCTTCGCAGGAAAATATCCTGTCGATATCGAGAATCATGACGAACTCCTCGTCGCACTTTCCCATCCCGCGGATGAAGTCGACGTTCAGCCTGGTCCCGATGCGAGGGGGCGGCTCGATTCTGTCAGGGCCGAGATCCAGCACCTCCAGCACGGAGTCGGCCATGACGCCGAGCACTGTCGTCTCGCCGTCCACCGCCACCTCCACGATTATGATGCAGGTATTTACCCCTTTTTCGGTCTCCGTCATGCCGAACTTCAGGCGCATGTCCGCCACCGGCACCACGTTGCCCCGCAGGTTGATCACCCCGCGCATGAAGTCCGGTGTCCGGGGAACTCGGGTCACGGTGGTGAAGTCGAGGACCTCCCGCACCTTGCCGATGTCCAAGGCAAAGACCTCTTCACCCAGCTTGAATGTCAAATACTGGGCGGTTTCGGTTATCAGACCGTCATTCATATCTCTTTCCCTCTCCGTAGAGACGCATTGCATGCGTCTCTATATGCGTCTCTATATTGTCATCAATTTACCTGATTATTACTGATCTCCCGCTGAACCCTTCTCCCTGAGGACCCTCGGGCCTAAAGGAGAAGGTGGCCGAAGGCCGGATGAGGGGGCAGCAGTCCCGATTAATCCACCATATCCCCCTCACCCTAGCCCTCTCCCTCAGGGAGAGGGAGCTATTTATGCTGCAAGCACTTCATCCTGCACCAACTGCTGCACATCAAGAATCAGGGCCACGGTCCCGTTGCCCAGGATGGTGGCGCCGGATACCCCGGCCACGTTCCGGAACATCCTGCCGATCGACTTTATGACCGTCTGGTGCTCTCCGATCACGTGGTCCACAACCAGCCCGACACGCTTACCGTCGACTTCGGTGATGACCACCTGCTCGATCTCCGGGGCTTCTCCCCTTGCTCCAAACCTCTCCCTGAGGGGGATGTAGGGAACGATGCTGTCACGGACCCGGACCAGGTGACGGCCGTGGGCCTTGGCCCTGTCAGCACTGGTGAGTTCGACGCATTCCTCCACCAGGGAGAGGGGGAGGACGAAGCAGTCCGGACCCACCCTCACCAGAAGGCTTTCTATGATCGCCAGGGTCAACGGGATCGTCAGGGTGATGGTCGTCCCATCTCCCGGCAGGCTGGTGACGCTCACGGAGCCGCGCAGCGAATCCATCGCCCTCTTTACCACATCCATCCCGACCCCTCGCCCCGACACGTTCGTTACCAGTTCCGAGGTTGTGAAACCGGGGGCAAAGATCAGGTTCATAAGGTCACGGTCCGGCAGTTCCGCACCGGCAGGGATCAGCCCCCTCTCCACCCCCCTGGCGCGCAGGGCCTCGCGGTCCATGCCGGCGCCGTCGTCTCGGATGGCAATTATCACGCTCCCCCCGGAATGCTGTGCCGAAAGGTGAATCGCCCCCTGGCGCGGTTTTCCGGCGGCAAGGCGGAGTTGCGGCGTTTCTATGCCGTGGTCGATGCTGTTTCTGACAATGTGCACCAAGGGATCGGTGAGCCTCTCGATGACCGTCTTGTCCAGCTCGGTCTCGGCCCCCCAGGTCTCCAGCACCACCTCTTTCCCCAACTCCATCCCCAGGTCATGGACTATTCGGCGGAACCTGTTGAATGTCCCGCCGATGGGGAGCATGCGGATATTCAGGGCATTGTCTCGCAGTCCTCCGGTCAACCGCTCCAGATCCTCGGCAAGGGCAAGCAGTTCGGTGTCATTGCGGACCGCGGCGGTCTGGCTGATGCGGGCCTGCACCGTCACCAGCTCTCCCACGAGATTAACCAGATGGTCAAGCTTCGCGGCCTCCACCCTGATGCTGGAAATGGACTTTTCGCCATTGTGCTGCTCGATTGCACCGGGCGAAGAACCAACTTCTTCGTCCGGGGAGATGTCATTGGCGTCCGCTAAGACCTCGATCTCGACCTCTCTCTCCTGGTCCACAAAGATAAAGGCGTCCTGCACGGCGTCCAGTCCCCGCGCTGTCACAAGCTCCACATCCCACCGGAGGTAACAGAGCTCGGGGTCCAGCTCCTCCAGCAGCGGGACCTCGTCTGTATGGGCCACCACGCGGCATGGGCCGAGTCCCCTCAGCTCGTTCAGGATCTGCAAAGGATTGATGCCGCGCAGGAAAAGATCGGGATGCGGGCGAAAGCGGATCAGGCAGGTAATCTCGCCGCACTCTCCGTAAACCGGAGAGGAGCCGGGCAATGAAGCTCTTTCCGCCACAGCGGGAGACGCCGAAGACGAAACCAATTCCCTGAGGGACGCCACTATCACGCGCCCCCCGTCCGTGATTCCATCGCAACCACCGGCCGTGCCGGCCAACATCGCCTTGATCTGGTCGCGGGCCAGGAGGATGGTGCCGACGAGCGGCGTGGTCACGGCGAGCCTGTTGCTGCGCACCAGCTCCAGGACAGCTTCGACTTCGTGTCCCAGCGCGGCGATGGCATCGTAGCCGAACATGGCGCTCGACCCCTTGATGGTATGCATGGCGCGGAACACCCGACCGACCAGCTCCATGTCCGCAGGACTCTGCTCGAGTTCGAGAAGCCCAAGCTCCAGCTCGGCCAGAAGCTCCTCGGCCTCATCCAGAAACGCCTGACGGTAGCGGTCGATCATCCAATCACCTTTCTTACCACAGCCACCAGCTGCTCGGGGCGGAACGGCTTGACGATCCAGCCGGTGGCCCCAGCGGCCCGTCCTTCCTGCTTCCGGCAATCATGCGATTCGGTGGTCAGCATCAGGATCGGCGTGAACCTGTTCGTCGGCATTGCCCTGATCCCCTGGATAAGACCGATGCCGTCCAGGTTGGGCATGTTCAGGTCGGTAATGACCAGGTCCACCTTGGATTCGTTCATCTTGCGCAGCCCTTCGCTCCCGTCCGCCGCCTCGATAACGCTGTATCCGTTCTCCTTCAGCGTGAATGACACCATCATCCGGACGCTGGCCGAGTCATCAACCGTGAGAATGGTCTTGTTCATCTATCCTCCTCCTTAACCAGAAGACATTCGCCCCTGGCTTCTCCACCGCAGCCGGAGGGATGGAAACCGGCGGCCTCGGCAGCTTTGCGGAACGGCTCCGGGCAAGCAGGCTCCAGGCCCATCCGCTTGCCCAGCTCCGTTGCCGATCGATGCGCGGAACAAAGAAGCTGGAAAATGGCCGGGTCCACCTCGGTCACGCCGCTCACGTCGACCACAACCCGTTCGGACGAGCAAAGCGCCCCGTACAGCGCCCCCTTCGCCTCGTTGGCGTGCTGAATGGTTGCCCGCCCCGACAATGTCAGAACTATCGATCCTTCAGCTTCGGAAATGCCGCCTACCGCCAGATTCATGTTCATTTCCTCTCCTATCCTTGCTTCAGAAAAACTCCACGTTCGCCCCGAAATCTCCGTTCTCCGCGAGCATGGGGAATGGCACAACGGATTCCCCCGCTCCGGATGAAGTGAAAAGTTCGTGCACTTTCCGCTCGCTCATCATCGTGTAGCGCTCTTTGTGCGCATCCAGACTTTCGCCGCGAGGTATCTCGCTCGTTGCGGGGCAAATGTCCCTGAACGCCACCGCGAGCCGGTCCAAAGGAGTTATCACTTCGGAGTGGAGGATTGACGTGACATGCCGGCTGTCCAGGGAAGAGAGGGCCTCGTGAATCTCCTTCCCGAGGACCGCCGCCCCCTTGTCGGCCAGATCCAGATGCTCCATGATTCTCGCGGTAAGCCCCTTCAAAAGTGTCAGAGAACGTTCCAGCATCTCCTCCGCCCCTGTTGACTCCCCCCGCCTTTCAGGATCAGCGGTGTTGCCGGCGCCCATATCGCCCTGCAATACCCCGACATGAGAGGCAATACCGCGTATGGCACCGGTAATATCGCCCGCCTCCCTACAGATGACATCGGATTGCCGCTTGACCGCTTCGGCGATCACCCCGAACGCGGCCCCGTCCTTGCCGGCCTGGACGGACTTGATGATGGCATTCAGCGCGATCAACCTGATTTCGGAGCCGATGAACTCGATATCCCCGGCAAAGGCGTTTATCTCCCCCATGGCTGAGGCAACTGAAACCATTATCCGCGCCAGATGATCGCTCGCCGCCATGTTTTCATCGTACACCGCCATTACCGACGACAGACCGCTCTCGATGCCGGCAATAGACGATTCCCCCGAGGCGCCGGCAAGCCCGAACAACTCGTGAGTGCCCGATGAATACGCAACAGCTTCGGAGGCAATGGCGCGCAAGCTTGAAGTCATGCTTTCTACGGCCTTCGACAACTCAGCGTCGCTGTTCGACAGGTGGGCCGACTGGAGCGCGCAGACATCCGCCGGAGAGACCGCCGTCGGCACATCCATGCTATTCTCGTCTCCGGAATGGAGTGCTCTCCGCAGATGGCAGAGCGCTTCCCCGGCATGCTCCATCTGCTGGCGCGTTATGTCGTGAAACTGAAGGGCAACCACCACGTTGCCAAGGGCGCGGGACATCTCCACGGAACGCATGGAAACGTCCCGTGCCGACCCCGTGCATTTGTCGCGCAGCCCCCCCAGAGACCCCATACCATCCCGGATACTGGAAGTTACGGCACCCGAGAGGTCCTTCTGGCGGGACCGAAGCGCTCCGACCATGGCGAGGGCATTTCCAAGCTCGGCCTGGAGCTGCCGTGTCCTATCGATTATGGAGGCAGACTTCGAATGGACGTTCCGGGAGAGGATGCCGATATCGGTTGCAACATTGCCGAAACCGCCCTTTCTTCCCGCGTTAGAGGCGCTCTGGATGCTGCTCAGGAGCTTCAAAACCCGCAATTCGCCGACCCGGTCCATGAACCCGGACATGAGCCGGTGGATCCGGTCGAGCTCACCGAGAATGGACTCCAGCCTTGCAACCGCCTGGCCTCCCCTGTTGTTGGCCTCAAGGAAATAGTTCTCCAGGCGTTCGAGGGTGTCCCCCAGCCCCTCGATGACCGACGCAGCCTCCGCCGAGGACATGAGCAGGGCCGCAGCGTCCGCATTCTCCGAAATCCCGCGAAGCCTGGCACTGAGCTGATGAAGTCGTGAGCCTACCCCCCCGAACCGCTCCTCAATCCTGGCCGGAAGCTTGTGCAGATTCCCGATCACTACTTCCAGTTGGTCTTGCAACCTTGGCAACAGCAGGCCGGCATCCCCCTTTTCCACAAATCCCGCAACGTTACTGCGATTCATGCAGAAGCTTCTTTATCCGCTCGAATCCGAGGTAATCCTCGCAGCTCCCCTCCTGGTTCGCCTCGAAGATCTCATCCATCTCTGCGGCCGTTTTTACAAACGCTTCGAGCACGAGGGGGTCAAAGTGCTCCGGTCTGGTCTGTGCGTCCCCCTCGGTTATGGTCCGGAATGTGGTCGAATGATCGAGCGCCGGCTTGTAGACCCTGCGGCTGCGGAGCGCGTCGTACTGGTCCGCCAGCATGACGATTCGCCCTTCGATGGGGATTTCGTCACCACGCAGCCCCTTCGGATAGCCGGAACCGTCCCATTTTTCATGGTGGGTCACTGCGATGGACGCGGCCATCCGCATCAGGGGGTGGGAGGCCCCCCGCAGGATGTGGCCGCCAATGACGGTGTGCATCTTTATGACCTCAAATTCCTTCGGGGACAGGAGTTGCGGCTTGAAAAGGATCGAATCGGGAATGCCGATCTTGCCGATATCGTGCATGGCGCTCGCCAGGGTAACGGTCTCGGCGAAATACTCCGGAAGCCCCATAACCTGGGCAATCCTGCCGGCATAAAGGCCAATCCTGGCAATGTGCATCCCGGTGTCCTCATCCCGGAGCTCGGCGGCCGTGGTAAGGCGTTCGATGATCTCCCTGCTCATGCATTTCTGCAGATTCAGTGAATCTGCCAGCTCCCCGGCCCTCAGCGCCACAATCTGTTCCAGCTCAGCCTTGTAGTCCCGCTCTAAACGAAACAGCCGCTTTTGATTGACTCCGTTTTCGATGGCCTTGATGAGGGACGGCAGAGGATAGGGCTTTACGAAAAACTCGAAGGCCTTCAGCTTGATGGCGGACATGGCCACATCGAGCTCGGGATTCCCGGTGATGAAGATTACCGGCGTTTCAGCGTCAATCGCCCGGATATTCTCCATGAGCCGGAAACCGTTCATCACCGGCATGTTCACATCGGCCAGCACCACGTCGGCCTGCGCCTCGCCGAAGGCGGCCAGGGCCTCCACGCTGTCCCGGTAGCAGCGGGTGGAAAAGCCGTGCCTGTGAAGTTGCGCGGAGATGCATTCCAGCATGAATGGATCATCATCCACCACCATGATATTGCCCGCCACTTTGCCGGCCATCTACTCCTCCTCGTGGAACAGAACCCGTATTTTCAGCAGATGATATGCAGGATCGCGTATACACATAGCATTTCGCGTACCGTATACATATAAAGTAAAATTTCGTTCTATTTCAACGCATTGTGTTTACTGAAAGGCGTCGCGAGATCAGCAGGGTGAGACAAAAGTTGACAGGGCAAACAGTGGGGAAATGGGGTTATCTGCTGGGGAAATAAGGGGAATTGTGGTTGATGAGACAAAAGTTGCAGGTGCAACAAAAGTTGCACCCCTTTTGGCGGATTCTATTTTCGGGAAAGCCTCTTGTTGAGGGCCTGGCGGCTGATACCAAGGAGGGCCGCGGCCGCCCCCTGGTTACCGCCGGCTGACTGGAGGGCCTTGTCTATCAGGCAATGCTCCAACTCCTTGATGGTCGGGAAACGACCGGTCAGATTCAGCCAGTGGCAGGTCTCTTCAGGATACGGCGAAGCCTTCCCAGGCGGAACCATGTCTCTACCGATCGCCTCCCGGAAAGCCGCCATGGACAGCACTCCCCCCTTGTGGCGGGCCATGGCATCCAACACCAGGGCCTTCAATTCGCGGACATTGCCGGGGAAATGGTAGGTCGAAAGATAGGCGATCAGTTCGGGGGGATAGGCTGGTTTCTGCTTGCCCATGGAACCGGCGGCCTCGTCGAGAAATGCTTCGAGCAGGAGCGGGATATCCTCCGGCCTCTCGGAAAGTGAGGGGATGTGCACATGATGGGCGCGGAGCCGGTAGTATAGATCTTTGCGGAAACTCCCCTCCCCCATCAGCCTGTCAAGGTTCTGATTGGTGGCGACAACGAAGCGCGCCCGCGAGACGAGCGGCATGTCCGATCCGAGGGGATAATATTCGCCGTCCTGCATCAGCCGGAGGAGCTTCACCTGCGATGCCGCGTTCATGTCGCCGATTTCGTCGAGAAAAAGGGTGCCGTCGGCAGCACGGGCGATCATCCCCTCCCGCCCCTCTCCCGCGCCGGTAAACGCCCCTTTTTTGTGGCCGAAAAGGGTGTCGGAAAACATCTGGTCGTCGAGCCCCCCGGAATTGATGGCGATGAACCTTCCGCTCCGGCCGCTTAGCTTGTGGAGCGCGCGGGCAAAGAGGTCTTTTCCGACACCGGTCTCGCCCGTGATCAGCACCGGTTGTTCGGTTGCGGCAATGGCCTCCAGGTAGGCGAAAATCGCTTTCATCCGCTGACTCCGGGTGACGATGGGGGCGAAGGCGTCTTCATTTCGAACTTGGCCGGTAAGGAGCGTCTCCCGCAGCGAAGAAATCTCGCGCTTCATGGCGTTCATTTCGAGCGCGTTCCTGACCACCGTCACGAACCTGCCGGTATCGATCGGCTTGACCAGGTAATCGAAGGCCCCGGCCTTCATGCATTCCACCGCGGTTTCCAGTTCGTTGGCAGCGGTCACGATGACGACCGGCACGTGGGGATAATTGGTAGCCAAGTCGCCGAGCAGCTCCTTTCCGGAGATGTGGGGCATCTGCAGATCCAGCACGATCACACCCGACTCATGTCCGGCAAGGAACGGAAGAAGCTCGCGGCTGTCTCCCATTGACTGAATATTACCAAACCCTGCTTTACGCAGGATAACGGTGGAACTGAAGAGGATCTCAGGCTCATCGTCAACGAGCAGGATGGCAGGCAGGTTCGAGCCGAATGACTGCGACATCGTAAATTCTCCAATATACCAGCGGGGTTATGAGGTTATTCAAATGCTTTTCTCATTGTTTTTATCAAAATTATCCTGATAAAGTGTAGCGTGTAAACAAGAAAATCGTTTTCGATACAAACATCGACAATTGGGGCTATTTTATGGGTAAATCGTCCAGGAGCGATTCAGCGACTCCTTGGAAAACACCGCTCAGGATTGCGGCAATATACACGATTGCAGCAGGGTTGTGGTATTTCCTGACCGACATGCTTCTCCTGCATTTTTACGGGACCAGCCTTGAGATCTCCCCTCTGGTAACCGTCAAGAG
This sequence comes from Geobacter sp., assembly GCA_016177775.1. Taxonomy (GTDB): domain Bacteria; phylum Desulfobacterota; class Desulfuromonadia; order Geobacterales; family Geobacteraceae; genus JACOUQ01. The sequence goes on along the minus strand of JACOUQ010000011.1, from coordinate 7,956 downwards.
GTGCCTGTTCGTGCTTGCCTCAGCCTGCCTGATTCAGTGGCTTGTCAGGCGCAACACCACGGTACTGCGTCGGCAGGAGCAAAAAGCCACGGCCCAGCTCGACTTTCTTCAGACCCTGATAGACACCATCCCCAGCCCCATCTTCTACAAGGACCGTGAAGGGCGCTACGTCGGCTGCAATCTGGCTTTCGAGAACTTTCTCGGCAAGACGAAACAGGAGCTTGTCGGAAAATCTGTGTACGATCTCGCCCCCAAAGACCTGGCAGACAAATACTTTGAAATGGACGAGGCGCTGTTCACCAATCCCGGCGTCCAGGTGTACGAATCCTCAGTCGTTTATGCCGACGGCACCAGGCACGACGTCATCTTCAACAAGGCCACCTTCGCCAACGCGAACGGCGAAACAGGCGGCCTGGTCGGCGTGATTCTCGACGTGACCGAGCGCAAGCAGGCCGAAGAGGCCCTCGCCGCCGCGGAGAACAAGTTCCGTTCCCTGGTCGAGCAGTCCTTTGTCGGAGCGTATATCAACCAGGACGGCAAATTCGTCTATGCCAACCCGAAGATGGCCGATATCTTCGGATATACCCAGGAAGAGCTCACTTCGGGGATTTCCCATCTGGACCTGACTGCTGAGAAGGACAGGCCTCTGGCCGCTGAAAATGTCCGCAAGCGCGTAACCGGCGAAACACCAAGCATCCAGTATGAGTTCCAGGGGTTACGGAAGAACAGGTCGACCGTGGAAGTCGAGGTTTACGGGACCGGCATAATGTATGGGGGAAGGCCCGCGGTCATCGGCACACTCCTCGACGTGACCGCCCGCAAGCGGGCCGAGGAAGAGCTGAAAGACAGCGAAGAGCGCTTCCACCAGATTTATACCCAGAACTGGGACGCCGTCATCCTGTTCAGGCTGGACAACTTCGCCATCATCGACGCCAATCCGGCAGCCATGAACCTGTACCGCCTCTCCCATGAAGAAATCATCAACGTTTTCCCGGCATCCCTGATTGGTCCGAATGATTTCAGGAAACTCATCGATTTAATCCCCAAAAACGACCGGTCCCTGAGTTTCCAGCTGGACAGGGCGATAGCAATCAGGGGGGACGGCACAAAGATGATCGTATCCCTTCGAGCGAAGGTATTGCGGTTGCGCGACGAGTACATAGTCTATTGCTCCGCGAGGGACATATCAGAAAGGGTGCGCATGGAGGAGGAGATCAAAAGTAACCAGGCGAAACTGATTCACACCAACAAGATGACCTCTCTGGGCATGCTCGCTTCCAGCATCGCCCACGAAGTAAACAATCCCAACAGCTATATCAATGTTAATTCCTCCATGCTGGCGGATGTCTGGCGGGACGCGTCTCCCATACTCCATAATTACTATGAGAAGAGCGGCGATTTCTCCCTCGGCGGGCTCCCGTTTTCGGAAATGGAATCGCTGGCACCGCGCCTTATTGCCGGCATAACCGAAGGTTCACGCCAGATCAACGACATAGTCAAAAACATGCGCGATTTCGTCAAATCGGGCAAAGGGAGCCTTGACGGGAAGGTCGACGTGAACCGCGTAATCCGGGATGCCACTTCGATACTCTGGCACCACATACACAGGCATACGGACAATTTCCGGCTCTCCCTGCAGGAAGACATACCTTCCGCCAAGGGCAACAGCCGCCAGATCGAGCAGGCGGTAATCAACCTCATCATGAACGCGCTCCAGGCCCTCCTGGACAAGAGCGCCGCCGTTTTCGCGGAGAGCTCATTCGACCCTTTGAAAGGACGCATTAAGCTTATAGTGCGGGACGAAGGAAAAGGGATGGAGATGGAGGTGCGGGAAAAGCTGAAGGAGCCCTTTTTCACGACCAGGATGGAGGAGGGGGGAACCGGCCTCGGGCTTTATATTTCCGATACCATCATCAAGGAGCATGGAGGCTCCCTGGAAATAGAGTCAGCCCCCGGCAAAGGGACAACGGCTACGATAAGCCTGTTGGCCATTAATCGCAATGCACTCCAAAGCTCAGCTCCCCGCAGTAGTTGACTTTGCCGTCATCAAGGGCTATCCTTCAAGTAAATAAACCCGGCTCGGGAGGTCCACATGAAGAAGCTGCTGCTGTTCTTCCCCGTTGTTCTCCTTTTATCGGGCTGCGCCCATGTCATCAGCGAAGAGACCCTCAAGACCGTGGACCGCGACCTGACCTACAAGCAGGTGCGGGAAAAACCGGAAACATATCTCGGGAAGATTCTGGTTACAGGAGGCACGATTGCCGAAACCAGAATCACCAAGGAGGGGAGCGAGCTGGAGATCGTCCAGCACATGCTGGACAAAAAAGGGATCCCGGAAAACGCCTTTTACAGCGACGGCCGCTTTCTGGCGATCACTCCGGATTTCCTCGATCCCGCCATCTACAAGCCCGGAAGAATGGTGACCATTGCCGGAGAGGTAAAGGGTACCAGGGTCCAGCCGCTGGATGCTGCGGACTATACCTATACGGTCCTTCTGATCAAGGAAATCCATCTCTGGCAATCGTTTGCCGAGGAAAAGGGGTTTCCCTACCCCTGCCCTCCAAAGTATTACAACTATGACCCCTATTTCGGCGGCCACGAACCGGGCTCCCAGTGGTATCGTCCGCCGGGGCAGGTGTTCAAGCGTTATTGAACAAAAAAGGCCGAATCCAGTGAAGGATTCGGCCTTTTTTGTTATTCAGCTATCCCCTCTCCCCTTGGGAGAGGGTGCCCGAAGGGCGGGTGAGGGCCGCATTTCGTCCCGTACTGCCTGCCCCCTCACCCTGGCCCTCTCCCTCAGGGAGAGGGGACTGCGCCCAGCATCATCTCCATCAGCCTGAAACCTTCCTCAACAACCAACCCGGTCGACTTCGCAGACTCCTCGTCATATCCCGCCACATTCGCCGGATTCCCAGTCTCACCCGAATAGAGAATAAACGGCACCGGATCCGAAGTATGGGTCATGATACTGAGCGGCGTCGGATGGTCCGGAAGGCAGAGGATGCGGTAGTCGCCGAACTTCTTTATCCCCTCGAGGACCGCTCCCACCACCAGCTCATCGAACTGCTCAATTGCCTTTATCTTGTCGCTCAGGTTGCCCGAATGTGACGCCTCGTCCGGGGCCTCCACATGGAGATAAACGAAGTCAAGACTCTCCAGGGCCTTTAGGGCTGCCTCGGCCTTCCCTTTGTAATTGGTGTTGACGTAGCCGGTTGCCCCCTCCACCTTGATCACTTCCAGGCCGGCATAGACACCAATCCCCCTGATCAGGTCGACCGCGGAGATCACCGCGCCGGAGAGGCCGTATTTCTCACGGTAGGTCGGCATCTGCGGAGCACGGCCGTGTCCCCAGAGCCAGATGGAGTTGGCAGGGAGCTTGTCTTCGGCGGTCCGCTTCTTGTGCTGCGGATGGTTGTAAAGCACCATCTGGGAGGCGTTCATGAGGTAAATGAGGCGGTCTGCCCCCTCCCCCTTCGGCATGTATTCCAGGATATCCTTGCCGGTGATGTCGTGGGGGGGAACCAGGGTCATGGCGTTCTTGCCGCCATGCCAGACCATGAGGTGGCGATAGCCGACGCCGGGGTAGAAATGGAACTCGTCGCTCCCGAGGACCTTCTGGAGCTCTTCGATCAACTCGCGCCCTTCCTCGGCGGAGATATGGCCGGCCGAATAATCCTGCATGTAAAGTTTGCCGCCATGGGGGGAGAGATTGACCAGGTTGAGGCGGAATGCCACGTCATCCGGGCCGAGTTCGACCCCGATGCTGGCCGCTTCCAGCGGCGAACGCCCGGTATAGCAACCGGCCGGGTCATAACCGAAAACCGAGAGGTTCGCCACGTCGCTTCCGGGCGGGTACCCTTCGGGAACGGTCTTCGCCAGTCCGAGCTTTCCGTTCTTTGCCATAAAATCCATGTTCGGCGTCTTCGCTGCCTGGAGCGGGCTTTTACCTCCAAGTTGTTCCAGGCTCTCGTCGGACATCCCGTCGCCGAGCAGAATGATGTACTTCATGTCTAAACCGGTCCTTTCATGAAAATTATCAGGTTACTGTAACACATTTCCCGCTCTCCGGCCCAGCAAAAACTGGGGGGAAGAGTCATCCGCGCGGATGAAATTGTTCGTGCAACTTCTTCAGCCGCTCGCGCGTCACATGTGTGTAAATCTGCGTGGTGGAGAGGTCCGCATGCCCGAGCATCATCTGGACGCTGCGCAGGTCGGCCCCGTTTTCCAGCAGGTGGGTGGCAAAGGAATGCCGCAGACTGTGGGGCGATATTCTCCGATTGATGCCGGCCTGCCGCGCCCGTTTCTTGATGATGTTCCAGAAGGCCTGGCGCGTCATCCGGTCGCCCAGCCGCGTCAGGAAAAGGTAGGGATTGGAGCCGCCTCGGTCAAGGAGCGGCCGGGCCGCAGCCGCGTAAACCTCCACCGCCCTGGCTGCTGAATCCCCGATCGGCACCAGCCGCTCCTTCCCGCCCTTGCCGAAGGTCATGAGATAACCGGCGTCCGTGTTCACGCCGGTCGTGCTGAGGCTGACCAGTTCAGAGACCCTGAGCCCGGTGGCGTAGAGAAGCTCCAGCATGGCCCGGTCACGCACGTCCCCGGCTGCATTGCCCACAGGAGAAGCCAGCAGGGAATCCACCTCCCGCGGCGAAAGCACCTCCGGAAGCTTGTTCAGGCTCTTGGGCGCCTCGATGATGGCGGTCGGGTCAGTGGCGCAGTAATTCTCCACCAGCAGGAACCGATGGAACATCCGGACAGCGGACAGGCTCCTGGCGCGGCTGCGAGCGCCAAGCCCTTCGCCCTTGAGACGGGCGAGAAACCCGGCCACATCCAGGGACCGCACCTGGTCCGGAGCAGAGCGCCCTTCTTTCTCCAGGAAATCGAGGTACCTGGCAATATCCCGGCTGTAGGCCTGGAGGGTGTTGTCCGCCAGTCCTTTTTCCACCAGGAGATAGTTGAGGAAAAGGTCGAGGTAGTCGTTCATGTCAGGCTATAGGCTATAGGCTGTAGGCTGTAGGCTATAGGTTTTGCAACAACCTTCAGCCTATAGCCTTCAGCCTGCTCCTTATTCTTCTATCGCCTTCAGCAGCTTTTCTTTTATCTCCACCAGCTTCCGTTCGTCGCTGATCTTGTGGCCGAAGATGTCCTTGACATAGAAGACGTCGGCTACCTGGTCCACCTTGGTGGATATCTTGGAAACCCCTATGTAGAGCCCCAGTTCCGTAAGGGTGCTGGTGATCTGGTAGAGTAGCCCCACCTTGTCGTGGGTGTAGATGTCGATGACCGAGTAACCTTCGGAGACCTCGTTGTCCACCTCGATGCGGGAGGCGAATTTCGGCTTCGGCTTTTCCGTAAGAAGGCCGGGACGACGGCGCTTCTCCACGAGGGTTGCAACGCGCACCTTACCTTCCAGCACCTGCCGCATATCCTCTTCCAACTTTTTCCAGCGGGATTCGTCGGTCACCACGAACCCTTGAGGTGAGTTGATCTGGAGGATATCCAGCACCTTACCGGTAGTGGTGGTCTGGATCTGCGCCCCCAGGATGTTCATGCCATTGGCTGCCATTACGCCGGTAATCATGGAGAAGAGCCCCGGCATGTCGAAGGTGCAGATAGTGAAGTTGGAATAGCCGCTCTCCGTTTCGTGGGTCACCCGCATGACCAGATTCTGCTCCTCCAACTCCAGAAGAAGCCTGACATGCTCCGTGAGCATCGCCGGTGCATTGGAGAGGAGGTGCCGCGTGGTCATGGCATTGAGCTCTCTTCTGATCTGGGCCGCCGGGAATTCTTCCGCAAAGAGCTCCAGGACCCGCTTCTTGACTCCCTTGACCCGCTCTCCCTTCGCCTCCAGCCGGAAATCGCCCCGCTCCAGCACGGCGAAAGCCTTTTCGTAAAGCTCCTGCAGAAGCATCGCCTTCCATTCAGTCCAGACGTCCGGCCCCACGGCCTTGATGTCCGCGTAAGTCAGGAGATAGAGCATCTTGAGGTTCTCGCTCTTTTCCATCTGGCGGGCGAACTGGATTATCATCTTCTCGTCGTGCAGATCGCGGCGCTGGGCAATATGGGCGAACAGCAGATGCTGGCTCACCAGGAACTCCAGCCGCTCCGAATCCTCCCTGGAGAGCCCCATGCGCCGGGCGATGGTGCGTGCCATGGCAGCCCCCTTCTCGGCATGCCCGCCACCTTCCCCCTTGCCGATATCGTGCAGCAGAACAGCCAGCAGGAGCAGCTCCCGCTTACCAACCTCCCGGGCCAGGCGGGTAAGGAGCGACAGCTCCTTGGCATGCTCCCCCTGGCAGAGCCTGGCGATCTCCTCCACCGCGAACAGGGTGTGGATGTCAACGGTATAGATATGGTAGAGGTCGTGCTGTACCTTGCAGTAAATGTGCTCGAATTCAGGGATGAAGGCGCTCAGGAAGCGTAGGTGGTGCATGAGCCGCAGGGTTTCGGCAACACCCTTGTTCGAGCGGAGGATGTTCAGGAAGGAGCGGTTCACTTCCTTGTTGCGGCGGAACTTGTCGTTGACCAGGTGCAGATTCTTCCTGACAAGCCCTTTGACATTTATATTGAGCACAACCCCCTGCTTCTGGGCATGCTCGAACAGCTTCATGAGACGGGACGGATCCTGTTCGATGACCTTCTCGTCCGGGATGACAAGCTCGCCTCGCAACACGTAGAACCCTTCGCCTACCGACCTGCGCCTCAGGTATCCCAGGATCTTGAACGGCCCATCCTCCTTCCGGATGCACCGTGAAGTGATAATGGACGCGTCATGCTCCACCCCGGTGGCGTGCAGATAATAATTCCGCATGTACTCTTCCACCGCAAGTGAGCTGCCGCTGTCGCGATAACCGAAAAACTCCGCCAGCTTCCCCTGGGCCTCGAAGGTCAACTGGTCGTTCTTGCGGCCGGCCTGGTAATGGAGCTGGTTCCTCGTCCGCCACAGATAATCCAGCCGGTCGTAATAGGCCTTCAGTTCGTCCTCGGTCAGGACCCCCTTTATGACCAGTTCGCGCGGCTCCGCAATCTTGTACTTCACCTTGGCGGCCCACATGGCGGTGTGCAGGTCGCGCAGCCCCCCTTCCCCCTCCTTGATATTGGGTTCCAGGATATAGACCGACGAGCCGTATTTACTCCGCCGCTTTTCCTGCTCATCCACCTTCTCCCTGATGAAGGCATCGCTCCCCTTGGCGATCACCTGGGTCTGCATGGTTTTCTGGAAATCGCGGAAGAGTATCCGGCTCCCCACCAGGAACCGGGCATCCAACTGGGCGGTCTTGACCGTCGTATCCGATGCCGCCATCTCGATACAATCGTTGATGGTGCGGACGGAATATCCCACATCCAGCTTCATGTCCCAGAAGAAATAGAGCAGCTTCTGGGCAATGTTCTCCACCCGCTGGCTGTCCTTGCCGCTGTACAGGAACATCAGATCGATGTCGGAATAGGGGTTGAGCTCCCCCCTGCCGTAGCCGCCGAGGGCGACGAGACTGATCATCTCCCGCCCCTTCCCGATGCGGGACATGTCCCGCATGATAGAGCGGAAGAGCTTCTTCACCATGGTATCGGTCATGGCGGTGATGGCACGCACCACCTCCCTGCCCCCTGCTCCCCCGTCGTGCAGCTTGCGGATATCTTCACGGTAGTGGTTCAGAAAATGCTTGCAGGCAGCGAGGTAAAGAGGGCGCTTCTCCGCGAACGAAGCCCGCCCCGCGTCCCCCGATTCGTAAGTCTCGTCCGGAAAGTATCTGTCGATGTCGAAATGCATGAGTCCTCGAAAAGCAGGCTGTAGGCTGTAGGCTGTAGGAAAACCTTCAGTCTTCAGCCTACAGCCTGATATGGTTGTCAGTTGTCAAGAAGAAAAAAGCTCTCCTGTCCGCTTTTGCAAGCGGTTATGCTGGTACGTATATTCCAGGGCATATGCCGGGGCAGAACCTATTGGCGACGTTTGATCATTCT
>JACOUQ010000010.1 GCA_016177775.1 Geobacter sp. | reverse complement strand
TCAAGCCCAATAAATATGGTATTCTTCTTCATGACCTGCCTCCTTGGTTGTGGCTCTGTGTGGTGAATTTCTCATTCCCAACATAACCCACGTTTGCAAGGGGCAGGTCGCTTATTTTCTACTGACAGACATTATGTCTAACAAAGTTCGTGAGCCTACTGCATCACGACTATAACTCTATATATTATACACGCTAGCATGACGCAATAAGTCGTAACTTCATCTACTGCAATGCTTTCTCCTCTAGAAGTTCAAGACGATTGACTAGTCTCTCGTACTCTTCAACATCCAGAAGAATGGCTGTGCTTTTCCCACGCTGAGTAATGATTATCGGTCGGCGTGTCCGATGGGCCTGCTCTACAATTGCCGCCGCATTTGCCCGGAATTCAGAGAGTGGCCGAATGTCTTCTTTTGGCCGAAGCCTTCCCATCAAAACCTCCGCGAGCTGTACTTCCTAGTGTACGTTTTTCAATACAACAATACCTCGTTTTAAGCAAGAAAATTCCAACTCAGCAACCTTCCGTCTCCTTCAGGCCTGGTTCAGCTATACCTGATAGATACTCAACTCGTAGACATGAAAGAATCCAATGTTGTACATTGTAAGGTATCCTTAACGGTACAATAAGCATCATGCAAGGGCTGGGAAGATTCTTCGAGAAGATTCTTCGGGTCTACAGAGAACTTAAAGGGTCGAGAGAACTTAAAGGGTCGTGTCTCCAAAATCCAAAAATTTGAAGGGTGTAAATTTTCCGCCAATAAATTCACAGGTTGCACCTTACGTATATTATGGTAGTATACAAACATGATTGATCTGCACCGGATAACCGGCTTTGACTGGGATAGCGGCAACGCCCGCAAGAATGAAAAGCACGGCGTATCCCAGGCGGAAGCTGAGCAGATTTTTTTCAACGAACCACTCGTGCTGCTCGAAGATACCGGACATAGCATGAATGAGCTCCGTTTTCACGCCCTTGGCACTACGACCGAGGGGAAGCTCCTTCATATCACCTTTACATTGCGCTTCGACAATACCCTCCTCAGGGTCATTTCAGCGCGGGACATGCACCGCAAGGAGCGAGCCGTTTATGAAAAAGCAGAATAAACCGATACCAGTATTTGCCAGCGAACAGGAAGAACGCGAGTTCTGGGAAACGCATGATTCCAGCGAATACGTCGATTGGAGCCGGGCAAAGCGGGTCACCTTTCCCACCCTGAAGCCGACCACCCAGTCAATTTCCCTGCGACTGCCACTTTCCCTTCTGGAAGCGATCAAATCAGCCGCCAACAGCAGGGATGTGCCGTACCAATCACTCATCAAAATGTGGCTTCACGAGAAGCTGCACGAGGGGCATGGGCATTAGGTGTTGTGAGGGGGTCATGGAAGATTCTTCGGGTCTACCAAGATGACAAGTTGCAATGAGAAAGGCGGCCAATCGGCCTATTCCCTGCCAATTCACGAAGAAGCGAAAATTACTTTCCGTTACATAGCTTTCTTCACTAATAAACTTTTCCGGCGGAACGTTTATTAGCGTCGCGCACTAATAAACGAAAACACCATTGCATTTATTAGGAGCCTATCTCTGATAAAAAAGAGGCCAAGGGACGCATACCCCTTGGCCTCTTACTTTACACGACTGATTGATCGATTACAGTTTCACATCCAGCTCATTCTGGACAAGCTGCTCACGAACCTGTTTCTTCCTGATCAGCACCAGCTCACCGCTGCGGGTTTTCATGACTGCCGGCGGCTTGCGGTGCGAGTTGTAGTTCTCCGGCGACATGCTCTCGGAATAGGCCCCCGTGCCGCCGATGACGACATAGTCGCCGATTTCCGGTTCGACAATCTGCACCGGCACAATGTTGCCGTCGCCATCCAGACGCACCGAATCGCCGCTTTCGCAGCAGCGCCCCACAATGCCGAAAGATTTCAGCCCGGCCGCTGGCGTGCCATCATACTCGCTGGAGAGGAGCGTACCGTCCTGGCGCACGATGGCAATGGGATGCTCGGAGCCGTACAACAGCGGGCGGGTCAGCAGTTCCATGCCGCCGTCGACGATCAGGAAGTTCATCTCGTTGGTCAGCTTTTTGTCGATGATCCTGGTAATGATGTGGCCCGAGTTGGCCACCACGAAGGTTCCCGGCTCGATCTCCATCTGCAGCTCGCGCCCGGTTGCCTCTTTGAACTCCTGTATCCGCTGCTTCGCATAGGTGCCCAGGGACGCGATGTCGGCCTGTTTTTCCCCCGCCATCCGGGCGACCTTGAGCCCGCCGCCGAAGCTTACCGTGGTGGCATCCGGGAAATAGGTCCGCACAAAGCCCAGTTCACGGTCGATGTTCTCCCGCCATTTTTCCGGGTCGCCCCCGGAGCCGATATGGACATGAACCTGGGTAAAGCGCAGTCCCTGCTGGTCGGCCAGGGCTTTCACCGTGGGGACATCGTTCAGATGGACGCCGAAGCAGGAGTATTCACTGCCGGTATCGCGGGTCTGGCTTTCACCGCCGCCGGCGGCTCCCGGATGGACCCTGATGGAGAGGTCGATGTTGTTCTTCTTGGCGAAGTCGGCAATCAGTTGAAACTGCGTCATGGAGCAGACGTTGTACTTCAGGCCTGCTTTGATCATCTCCTCCAGTTCTGCGCGTTCCTCACCGGACGCAACCTCCTGGGTCGTCAGCATCATCCGGCTATAGGGAATCCCGGCGGCAAAGGCCCGGGCCGCTTCTTCCAGTGACGAGCAGTCCAGATCCAGGCCCTTATTGGTGACGACCCGCAGGACGGTGCGATCCGAGTTCGCCTTCATGGCGTAACGGACATGCAGGCCATAGGCATTGGGCATGTTCAGCAGCTGTTCACAGCTGTTCTCGATGTACGCCTGGTCATGCAGATATACCGGTGTGCCCCACTGCCGGGCTATTTTCGGGATGATCGTTGCGTCCAGCTTGGTCGGACCGAAGGTTTTCATTGTCATGAACCTCATGAATGTGATGTGAAACGTGCAGAGATTGGCCTATTTGATATAGCATTTTTGACCGCCGTGACGCAATAACTCTTTGGAAGTATGGAGTTATGGGGAGAGTCAATCGGATGTAAAGACGGCTATTGGCCGTCTTTGTTATTTCATGTGGTACAGGATCACGTCCCGTATTCACTCTTGCCAGCACCCCCACGCTTGCGCTAGCATACACGCCATGAAGCACGACACCCTATTCACCTATCGTCCCATTGGCATCCTTGCCTCCCCCTATTCACGCCGCATCGACGCACCTCATCAAAGCACGGTGGTGGAGGGGACGGAGAGCGGGAATTTCGCGGCCGCCACGCTGGAACTCCAGGACTGGCTGGACGAGAAGGTCATTCAGGACCTGGGTGGCTTCGAGCGGCTGTGGCTCATCTTTGCCTTTCATCTGAGCGAAGGGTGGGCGAGCAGTGTCAAGCCGCCCCGGGGTGGACCGAAGCGGGGGGTGCTGGCCACCCGCTCCCCGCATCGGCCCAATGCCATCGGCCTGTCGGCGGTGGAGCTGGTGGCGATCGAGGGGAGGACGCTCCACCTGCGCGGGGTGGATCTCCTGGATGGCACCCCTGTGCTGGATATCAAGCCGTACGTCCCCTATGCGGATGCCTTTCCGGACGCCAAGGCCGGCTGGATCGACGAGCTGGATGCAACGCTGGGGCAGAATTCCGCGCCGGGACCGCGAAAGCCAAGATAATGGCGGAGCAACTTCCCCCTCTATTTCGACAGATCAACTGCTGGCACCATCTATGTGCCGATTTTTCAGGAAGAGATACACCAGAGGGGGCAGGACCAGGAGGAAGGCAATCAAGAGTAGCTGGAAGGTTTTTCCCACCCCGCGGGCGTCGGCATACATCCCTACCAAAGGGCCGGTGATGGCGAACAGGAGGCGGAAGGAGAGGGACTGGAGCGAAAGCATGCCGGCCCGGTTTCCCGATGGGATCTCGGCCTGTGCCACATGGAGCAGGAACGGCCCTCGCATCCCCCTCATCGCCGTGAGAAGGTAGTAAAAGAGAAATCCCCACACCCCTGCCGAAAACCCCAACCCCACATATCCCCCCAACACCAGAACCATCAGGAGCAGGATCATGCCGCGTTCGCCAAGGCGGTCCCGCACCCGATGGCTCAGGACGGCGAAGATGGCGACGATGAGGTTGGCCCCCGCCCAGATCGGGCCGAAGGAGGCGATGGGGACGCCGGCGTCACGCATGTACGGCTGGATCAGCCAGACCGGGTAGAAGGACGAGATCCCCAGCACGATGCTCAGGAGGATAGTGACGCGGAGGCGCCGGTTCTCAATGAAGACGTACCGTGCAGAGGCAAGCGCCTCCTTCAGGTGACCAGCGTGGAGTCTTAGCTCACGCTGCGGTTCCGTCAACCCGCGCGTGAGGAGCAGAGCCAGGATCCAGACCCCCACCTGGAGTATGAAGGGGAGGAGTGGGTATTTGGCATAGAGAACCCCGGCAAAGAGCGCCCCCGCCGCTTCGCCGGTCTGGCCGAACCCGGTGGAACGCCCTTCAAAGCGGGCATAGGCGGGTTCCTCCTCCGTTCCCTTCACCGATTCGTAGAGAAGGGCGCTGTCCGTGCCGCTGATGAAGGAGGTGGATATCCCGAGGAGGATCTCGGCGATGAGGACGCCCTGGAACGAAGAGGCTACCGTGTAGACCCCCCACCCGACTATTCCCAGGATGGACGCGAAGGTAAGGGCCGTCCGGTAGCCGACCCTGTCGCTGATGTACCCGGACGGGTACTCCATCACCACCATCGCCACGGCGAAGATGCTCTGCAGTAGCAGGATCTGCGACAGCGACAGCCCGATCTGGTCCTTCCAGAACAGGGTGATGACCGCCATGGGGAAGAGGGTCATCTGGAGGAAGGAGAACGCATAGAGCAGTGGGACATTGCGCCGGAGTGTGATCATGGGAGCATTATGAAGGATTCGGGACCAATTATGAAGTGGAAAGGGTTACCTCGTTCCGCATGCGCGTTCCGGGGACCCGTGCAAAAAGATTTTGCTTAATCTCAAGGATGTGCGATTCTAATCTCGGCTGGTTGAGAGTGGAATCCGCCTGAATTACCTGCGTCGGGAGATATTTCTTATGAAAATACAGAAAGTGACGATAGAGCACCGCCCCAAGGTCTATGCGATGTTGCAGCGGGCCTTTCCCGGCAGCGGCTACGAAACCGGGCTGGTCCAGAAACTCCACGAGAATGGCAGGTCGATCCACGAGTGGGTCTGTGTTCATGTCGGTAAGGTCATCGCCTACATCGCCTTTACCAATGCCTATCACGGCAGCGAGATCTGCGGGTTGCACTTGGCGCCCATGGCCGTGGCGCCCGATTTTCAAAGGCAGGGGGTGGGAGCGGAACTTCTCAGGTATGCCCTGCGGCAGGAGGCGATCAAGAGCCAGACCCTGTTCGTCCTGGGGGAACCAGGATATTACAAACGGTTCGGCTTTGAACCGTGCAGTATGCCCATCTGTCCCTTTGACAAGAACAATGCGCATTTCCTGAGCATGCGGAACACCGTCGCCGCCAGCTTCATTGTGGGCTATGAGCCCGAGTTCAAGGCTGTTGCCGCTCCACCCGGCCCGCGGGGCATGAAGCGCCGGGGGCGGTGAGATCACCCATGGAGTCGCGGATGCACCGCAAACTTGTTTCGTGTAACAAAACAGCGCGTTGGCCAAGAGATTGAGACTATAGCTCATCGAGGGAGACCTTGACGGTCGGCTCGTGCTCCCGATCTTTCACGACGCAGGAAAGCTCGTTATCTTCCAGCTTTTCCATCAGTGCCTCGAAGGCCTCGGCGGCGATTTTTGTGTATTCTTATCTAGTTTAACAACTAGCTAAAGGGGGCAATATGGGATATCCGACCATGGTCCAGTTGATCAAACGCAAGGAGAGCGCGTTCGAGCGTGCCTGCCGGGGCACTGTCACCGACAAGCGTAACCCCCTTTACTTTTTGGGAAATGTTGTGTTAGCTTGAATAGTTGAAAAAATTCAGCGGTTCCGTACGGCGTTTCCTGCCATGTATGGGGCCCCAGGAGCATCAATGAGCCGCAAAGCACTCGCCCTTCTTTCCGGAGGACTCGACTCCACCCTTGCCGTCAAGGTCATGCTTGAGCAAGGGATCGAGGTCGAGGCCCTCAACTTCACCTCCCCCTTCTGCACCTGCACCAGCAACAAGAGCAAGAGCACCGGCTGCAAATCCGAAGCGGTCCGGGTCGCCGAGGAGTTCGGCATCCCCATAAAGGTCCTGAACAAGGGGGCCGACTACCTGGAGATCGTTCGCAACCCCAGGCACGGCTACGGCAAGGGGATGAATCCCTGCATCGACTGTCGCATCTTCCTTCTGCGCAAGGCAAAAGAGTATATGGCCGAAAGCGGCGCCGACTTCATCATCACCGGCGAGGTTCTGGGCCAGCGCCCCATGAGCCAGCGCCGCGACACCCTCCGCATAATCGAACGGGAAAGCGGGCTGGAAGGACTGCTGCTCCGCCCACTGTCCGCCAAGCACTTCGAGCCGACCATCCCCGAAAAGGAAGGATGGGTGGACCGGGAGAAGCTACTCTCCATCCAGGGCCGTTCCCGCAAAGAGCAGATGCAGCTGGCAGACGAACTCGACGTAAAGAATTACCCCTGCCCAGCCGGAGGGTGCCTTCTGACTGAGATCTCTTTCGTCCCCAAGATAAGGGACATCTTCGACCACAGCGACCAGCTCGACCTGCGGGATTTTCGACTGCTCAAGATGGGGCGCCACTTTCGCGTCGGCCCGAGGACCAAGGTGATCATCGGACGAGACGAGGCCGAGAACAACGCCCTGGAGCATGTGGTGCAACCTGGCGAGGCCAGGATCAGGTGGGACGAAGGGTCGAGTCCACTCGGAGTCGTCCTGGGCATCCTGGATGATGCAGTTGTGGAGCTTGCGGCCAAGATCCTTCTCCGCTACACCAAGGCCGACATCGGGCGGGACTGCCTGGTGACGATTACGGAGAAGGAAGAGGTACGGCAGCTCACCGTGAAGCACGAATTTGACGATCAAAAGATCGAGGAATTCCGGCTATGAACGATGCTGCCGAAAGAGCCTCCATCTTCAAGGCGGAGCACATCGTCACCTCTGTGGTGGCGGTAATCATAGACAGCGATGAGCAGGTGCTCCTGACCAAGCGGAACATAAACCCCTTCATGGGGGAATGGGTCATGCCCGGCGGCAAAATCGACCTGGGTGAGCCGATCGTCAGCGCGCTGAAGCGCGAAGTCATGGAAGAGGTGGGACTGGAGGTGGAGGTGGCCGAGCTGATCGACGTCTTCGAGCACCTCACGCCCGGCGAGGAAAACTATCACTTCGTCATCCTTTATTATCGTTGCCATCCCCTCTCCTGCGCCATAAACCACAATCATCACGAAGTTGCGGAGGCCCGCTGGGTGCCACGCTCCGAGCTCCGCTCTTTCAAGATACCGGATGGAACGCGCTTCATCCTGGGGAAACTTTTCCCAGAGCTGTGCAGCTGCGAGGTTTGAGTTGTTTGTGAAGGGGAGGCAGATTGGGGCTTTCCTGAAGCAAATTGCAATCTGATTAGCACTGATCTCCCACTGAACCCTTCTCCCTGAGGACCCTCGGGCCTAAAGGAGAAGGTGGCCGAAGGCCGGATGAGGGGCAGCAGTCCCGATTAATCCACCATATCCCCCTCACCCTAGCCCTCTCCCTCAGGGAGAGGGAACTGTTTGTCGCTATAGCGGGAGATTGGTTCTAATCAGCAGGTTTTTTGATGTTAATTTTTTCTTTGGGGGAGATTCGTGGAGATAAAATTCGGCACCGACGGCTGGCGGGGGGTGATTGCCCGCGATTTCACCTTCGACAACCTCTCCATCGTGGCCCAGGCCACCATGGATTATCTGCACAAAAACAACCTGGCGGAACGCGGCGTGGTGATTGGCTATGACCGGCGTTTTCTCTCCAGGGAATTTGCCGAACGGGTCGCGGAGATCGCCGTCGGCAACAACATCCGCGTCTGGCTTACGTCCGATTACGCCCCCACCCCGGCGGTCTCCTGGGGGGTATGCGAGCGAAAGGCCGGCGCGGGAATCATGATCACTGCCAGCCACAATCCCCCTGCCTACAACGGCTTCAAGGTGAAGGAATCCTTCGGCGGGTCGGCGCGTCCTTCGACCACAAAGGTGCTGGAACAGCTGGTGGCCGACAATCTGGCCAATGGCCGGCCGGTCCAGGCGGTCCCCCTTGCGGAGGCCGAAAATACAGGAAAAATCGAGCGCATTGCGTCCCGGTCCGCCTATTTCGAGCAGCTCTCCCGCTACGTGGATCTTGAGCTGATAAGGACGGCGGGGATTGCGGTGGTGGTCGACCCGATGTTTGGAGCGGGGAGCGGTTTTTTCCCGGAGCTGCTGCCCGGAGTCACGGAAATACATGGTGAAACGAACCCTTCCTTTGGCGGGCAGCCGCCGGAGCCGACCGAAGAGCATCTGACGGAGATTGCAGCACTGGTGAAAAGCGGCGCATACCGCGTGGGGCTCGCCCTGGACGGCGACGCCGACCGAATCGGCGCCGTGGACGAAACCGGCGAGTTCTTCTCCTCCCACCGTATCTTCACCGTCATTCTCCGCCACCTTTACGAGCGCAAGGGGCTGCGGGGGGGCGTGGTCAAAACTGTCTCCACAACCCGGATGATCGACCTCCTGGCCGAAAAGTACGGCCTCCCCGTCTTCGAGACCCCCATCGGCTTCAAGCATATCTGCGAGCTGATGCTGGAGCACGACATTCTCATGGGCGGGGAGGAGTCGGGCGGCCTCGGCGTCAAGGGGCACATCCCGGAGCGCGACGGCATCCTCATGGGATTGTTGCTCCTGGAGGCGATGGCCATGAGCGGCAAGGGACTGAGGGAGCTTCTGGACGAAACCATGGACGAGATCGGCCACTTCTTTTATCGCCGGATCGACCTCCCCATCGAAAACAGCGCCAAGGAGCGGCTGATCGTCAAGCTCAAAGCAGGCGGGCTCGCCAACATCGCCGGAAGGCAGGTTTCCTCGGAAAATTTCAAGGACGGCTTCAAGTATCTCTTCCCTGACGGTTCCTGGCTCCTGATCCGCCCCTCCGGCACAGAGCCAGTGCTCCGCCTATACAGCGAGGCGAACGACCCGCGGACCGTGGAAGAGCTACTGGCAGCCGGACGCGAGATCGCCGGACTGTAGCCCGATAAAGCAAGGCCCTTGGCTGAATCACAATCGCCAGGGGCTTTTTTTGACCTCCGTCAAGGAACTCCGTCCGGATCCCGGTTATCATCGGGAATCCTGAAAAAGGAGTGCACACCAAGATGCTCGAACGTCTCATTTCCCGATACAACGGTCGGCTCTTCACGGGACTTTTGCTTTTCGCCCTGACAGGCTGCGGTCATCTCCAGGTGAGCGGCAGCCTGGCTGTCACAGCCGCGCCAACCAGGCTTGCAGCCATCGACCGTGGCGCGCCCGTAGCCCTCGATCCGGCAAAGCGACTTCTCGCCTTTGGCAGAAACGGCCTGCGCCTGCTTGACCGCACCACCGGGAGCGAAACGCTCCTCAGTGATGCGGCGCCGACAGCCCTGGCGTGGAACCCGACCGGGAGCCGCCTGGCAGCCGCGTTCGGGCATGGCGGTTCATCGCGGATGATACTCTACGGGCCGGACGGCACCGAAGCCTCGAAAACCGACGTCCCCGGCAGCGTCTGCGCCATCTCCTGGATCACCGGCGACGACCTTCTCTTCGCGGCGCTTGAAACCAAACCTTTCAGCTTCGGCACCGACCGTCGGGAAATGCTCTACCGCTGGAACGGCTCAGGGACGCCGATAGCCACCCTGCTCGGCACGACCAACGTCAAGCCCCTCACGCGAAGCCTCTTCCCCTGGATCGTGAGCAGCGGCCTGCAACTGGCCGTCTCCCCCTTGGGTGACGAAATCCTCTACGCCCGCTTCTTCGATCCCCCAGCTTTTCAACCCTATTTCCGGATTATCCTGCGCAATCTCGCCACCGGCCAGGAGCGGGAAATCGCCTCCATCTCCCTTGATGGAGGGCGCGCCATATTTGTCGATGCGGAAACGGTCCTGTACGGCAACGGCGTGGAAGCTACCTATCTGGTCGATCCGTGGGAGAGCCGCGAGATCGCCAGCTTTCCCCTCCCCGGCCGCACCCTGGCAGTTTCCGTCCGCAGGATCGCGTTAGATGACCGGTTGTTCGAAAACAACGTGGAGATCGCCGTCTTCCCCGGCGGCAGCATCCTGGGGTTTGCGGCTGACGGCTCCGGCGCGCTCATCCTGCACAAAGATACCGTCTACCTCCTCGACGGCCTGGCTGAACAACCAAGGGCCCCACAACTGAAGCCCGATTCCCGGCAAAAGCTGTTGCAGCTCCGCCAGTGGCGAAGCGAGGGGCTCATTACCCCCGGCGAATACCGGGAGATGAAGGAAAGGATCCTGACGCAATGAATAGTCTCATATTCCCTCTCTTCCTGCTCCTCGTGACGGCGCTCCCCGCAGTGGCCGCTGAAAAGGACGACTGTCTTTCCTGTCACCGCGAGAAGACACCCGGCGCCGTGCGGATCTGGGAAGGAAGCGCCCATGCCGGCGCGAAAGTTGGCTGCATCGCCTGTCACGGGAGCGATCACGAAAAGATCGTGAAGGGGGAAGCGCGGGTCACCGCCGCTGTCTGCGGCAAGTGCCACAAGAAGGCTCTTGGCGAACACACCGCCAGCCGTCACGGCATGGGACTTCATTCGGGATGGGGATGCACCCGCAACCTTGGGGGGCGCGACAAGCGGGAATGCAGCTTCTGCCACGAGGAGGGGAGTGCGCTGCCTCGTTCCACCGTCCACTGCGCCCGCTTCCTCAAGCAGTCGAGCCAGATGGGGGAGGCGGGGTGCAACCGCTGCCACTCGGTTGAAAGCTCCTGCGCCTCGTGCCATTCCAGCCACGCCACGGACCTGAAGATCGTCCGCAACCCGGCTTCCTGCGCCAAGTGCCACATGGGGCCGGACCATCCCCAGTGGGAAATGTGGCAGACAACCCAGCACGGCACCCTTTACGCCAGCCAGGGGGAGGCAACCGGCCCGTCCTGCCAGACCTGCCATATGCCGGCCGGCAGCCACGATGTCACCCGCGGCATCACCACCACCCAAGCCGGGACTGCCATTGCCCCGGAAAATGCCAGGACCGAGCGGAGCGCCATGCTCAAGGTCTGCACCAAATGCCACGCGGAGGGCTTCTCGCGGCGCGAACTGGAACAGGGCGACGCCATCCGCGACCAGAGCCAGGCGCTGGTGAAGGAGGCGGAAGAGATCATCCGCGACCTCTACCGCCGTGGGCTTCTGGACCCCATGCCGGAGGAGCGCCCAGACCATCCCCTGAGCGGCAAAAAGCTCGTCCTGGACAGCCAGATGCTCTACGAGGACACCTCCCACATCGAACGGCTCTTCTTCAAGATGAAGAAATACGACTTCGCCAAGACCTTCAAGGGGGCCTACCACCAGAACCCTGCCTACACCCACTGGTACGGCAACGCCGAGCTGAAGATGGATCTCGTGGACATCAAGGCAGAGGCCAGCCGGCTGAAGGCGCGGAAAAATCCGCCTGCCGGCAAGGGGCAGGCTGCGCGAAGCGTGTCCGAGGAGGTGGAGGAGAACCTGCGCCTTCTGAAACGCGAGATGGAGGACGGCGTCCTGACCCCGGAGGAGTATGCGCGCCGCAAGGCGCAAGAGCTGGAGCGCATTCGATAGAACCTGGTCCAGTAGAGACGCATTGCAATGCTAGAGACGCATGCAATGCGTCTCTACTCCAATCAATTTTCCCCTCTTCCCCCAACCTAACACCCCTTCCCATCCCCCTCCCTCGTGTGCTAAAGTAAATTGTTACGCAACTACGGAGAGATAGAGAAAATGGCACACGACAAGATCATAATCAAGGGCGCCTGCGAGCATAATCTGAAAAACATAGACCTGGAGATCCCCCGCGACCAGCTGGTGGTCATCACCGGTATCTCCGGGTCGGGCAAGTCGACCCTGGCGTTCGACACCATCTACGCCGAAGGGCAGCGCCGCTATGTGGAGTCCCTTTCCGCCTATGCCAGGCAGTTCCTGGAGCTGATGGAAAAGCCGGACGTTGAGTCGATAGAGGGGCTCTCGCCGGCCATCTCCATCGAGCAGAAGACCACCAGCCGCAACCCCCGCTCCACCGTCGGCACGGTAACCGAGATCTACGATTACCTGCGCCTCCTGTTCGCCCGGGTGGGGAAGCCCCACTGCTACAAGTGCGGCAAGGAGATCGCATCCCAGACCGTTTCCCAGATGGTGGACCAGATCGCGGCGATGCCCGAGGGGACGAAGCTGGTGATCCTCTCCCCCATGGTGCGCGGCCGCAAGGGGGAGTATAAAAAGGAGCTCGCCAACCTCCGCAAGGAAGGGTTCGCCAGGGTCGTCATCGACGGCGCCCAGTTTGAGCTGGCCGAGGAGATCACCCTCGACAAGAACAAGAAGCACGACATCGACATCATGGTCGACCGCCTCATCGTCAAGACGGGAATCGAGCGGCGCCTGGCCGACTCCCTGGAAACGGCCCTGCACCATGCCGAAGGGATCGTGAAGGTGCAGATCGTCGACGGCCCCACCATCCTTTTTTCCGAGAGATTCTCCTGCATCGAGTGCGGCATCTCCTACCCCGAGATCGCCCCCCGGATGTTCTCCTTCAACAACCCCTACGGCGCCTGCCCGGAATGCACCGGGCTCGGCACCAAGATGTACTTCGACCCGGAGCTGGTGGTCCCCAATCCCCTCCTCTCCATCCGGGACGGGGCCATAGCCCCTTGGGAAAAGCGCCTTTCCGGGTGGTACCACCTGACCCTGGAGGCCCTGGCCAAGGCGTACAAGTTCGACATACGCACGCCGTTCCGGGACCTGTCCAAATCGGCGCGGGACGTGATCCTCCATGGCTCCAAGGGGGAGAAGATCGAGTTCTGGTGGGAAGAGGACGGCGGCCGTCGCCACACCTACCGGAAGGAATTCGAGGGGGTGCTGAACAACCTGGAGCGGCGCTGGAAGGAGACCGACTCCGAGCAGGTGCGGGAGGAGCTGGAGCGGTACATGAACGTCATGCCCTGCCCCGTGTGCGAAGGCGCCCGCCTCAAGCCCGAGGCGCTCCACGTCCGGGTTGGTGGGATAAACATCCGGGAACTGTGCGCCCTCGCCGTCACCGATGCCCTCAACTTCTTCAACGACCTGCATCTCACCGATAAGGAAGCGGAGATCGCCCGCCGCATTCTGAAGGAGATCCGGGAGCGGCTCAGCTTCCTCATCAACGTGGGTCTGGACTACCTCGCCCTCGACCGCGCCTCTGGCACCCTCTCCGGCGGCGAGGGGCAACGGATCAGGCTCGCCACCCAGATCGGCTCCTCCCTCGTGGGGGTGCTCTACATCCTGGACGAGCCCTCCATCGGCCTGCATCAGCGGGACAACGAGCGGCTGCTATCCACCCTCAAGCACATGCGCGACATCGGCAACACGGTCCTGGTGGTGGAGCACGACGAGGAGACCATCCTGGAAGCGGACCACGTCATCGACATGGGGCCCGGCGCCGGTGTGCACGGCGGGGAAGTGGTGGCCCAGGGTACGCCGGCGGAGATCATGAAGAACCCTGACTCCCTCACCGGCCGCTACCTCTCCGGAGAGCTTTCCATCCCGGTCCCGCCCAAAAGGCGCAAGGCAAAGAAATTCCTGGAAGTTTTTGGAGCCAGCGAGAACAACCTGAAGGGGATCGACGTGAAGTTTCCCCTGGGGGTGATGACCTGCGTCACCGGCGTCTCCGGCTCCGGAAAGTCGACCCTGGTCATCGACACCCTCCACAAGGTGCTGGCCCAGAGGCTTTACAAGAGCAGGGAGAAGGCCGGCGCAGTCAAAGAGGTAAAAGGGACCGAGGTGCTGGACAAGGTGATTAACATCGACCAGTCCCCCATCGGCCGCACCCCCCGCTCCAACCCGGCCACCTACACCGGGGTCTTCGCTGACATCCGCGACATCTTCGCCCAGCTCCCGGAATCGAAAATACGGGGGTACAAGCCGGGGCGCTACTCCTTCAATGTCAAGGGGGGGCGCTGCGAGGCGTGCTCAGGGGACGGGATCATCAAGATCGAGATGCACTTCCTCCCCGACGTCTTCGTGGCGTGCGACGTATGCCACGGTGCGCGCTATAACCGCGAAACCCTGGAGGTGAAGTACAAGGGACGCTCCATCGCCGAGGTCCTGGACATGACCGTTTCCGAGGCCCTCCAGTTCCTGGGGAACATCCCGAAGATCAAGACCAAGCTCCAGGTCCTGGAGGACGTGGGGCTCGGCTACATCCGGCTCGGGCAGTCTGCCACCACCCTCTCCGGCGGCGAGGCCCAGCGGGTCAAGCTCGCCAAGGAGTTGGCCAAACGGGCCACCGGGCGGACCATCTACATCCTGGACGAACCCACCACGGGACTCCACTTCCACGACATCGCCAAGCTCCTGGAGGTCCTGCAGCGGCTGGTGGAGACAGGGAACACAATCCTCATCATCGAGCATAACCTGGACGTCATCAAGACCGCTGATTACCTGATCGACCTGGGCCCCGAGGGTGGGCACCGCGGCGGCGAGGTGATAGCCTGCGGCACCCCGGAGGAGGTGGCGCGGGTGACCCGGTCGTATACCGGGCAGTTTTTGCGGAAGATGCTGTGAATTACCTTGAAAATCCTGCTTGGCGTGCGGGATTTTCAAGGTAAATGACCCAACTATTTTGTAGCCCACTTTAAAATAATCTTGACCATTTTAAATTAGACTATAAAATAGTCATATGGAACGCCGTTCAGCATATCTGAAAATATGGGAAACCCTGGCAGCCGAAAAGAGCATGGTCTTTCTTGCCGGACCGCGCCAGGCAGGCAAGACTACCTTGGCGAAGATCATCGCAGAAGGCTTTGTTAACAAGTTGTACTGTAACTGGGATATTCCGGACCATCGTACCCGTCTGCTGGCGGATCCCTCCTTTTTCACGAAGCTTACCCGCCATGATCCTTCCCCCCCGCTCATCATCTTCGACGAAATCCACAAGTACGCAGACTGGAAAAATTATCTCAAGGGAGTTTATGACCGGTTCGACGGCGAGTATCAATTCCTGGTGACAGGAAGCGGGAGGCTCGACCTCTACCAGAAAGGTGGGGATTCTCTCGCCGGCCGCTATCTTCTTTTCCACCTCTGGCCATTCACTATGGGGGAAGTGGGAAACACTACCCGAACCATTGATGCCTACCTGTCCGATCCCCTGTTTCTGACCATGGAGAATGCCGAAGAAAATAGCGCGACATGGGAGAAACTCGAAACGCTGAGCGGCTTTCCCGAACCGTTTCTGAGTGGCCGGCTTCCCTCCTACCGGCGGTGGTCGGCCGGATACAGCCAGAGCCTCATTCGAGAGGACATACGGGAGATGACCGACATCAGGTCGGTGACCGAAATGGAAACCCTCTATCATATCCTGCCGTCCAAGGTGGGGAGTCCTCTTTCCACATCTTCGCTCGCCAAGGACCTGAAGGTGACCTATCCCACGGTACAGAACTGGCTGGCCATTTTCGAGCGATTCTTCCTTACCTTCAGCCTGCCGACCTGGACCGAGCGAATCGCCAGAGCCATCCAGAAGGAGCGGAAGGTCTACCTGTTCGACACTCCCCGGATAAAAGACCCTGCAGCCCGTTTCGAGAACATGGTCGCTATCGAGCTCTGGCGTGCGGTAAACTGCTGGAACGCCATGGGTGCCGGCGACTTCACGCTCCATTTCATCCGAAACAAGGAACAGCAGGAGGTGGACTTCCTGATCGCCAACGAGCGGGAACCGTTCCTGCTGGTGGAGTGCAAGCTTGCTGACGGGCAACCTGCCAAGGCGCTCCTTGCGATGCAGCGAAAGTTGAGGGTGCCGGCCGTGCAACTGGTGCGGAGTGCTCCAGGATACCGAACCTATCGGAACGATGATCTTTCTCTGCTGATTGCTCCGGCAAGCCAGTGGTGCGCAGCTCTGCCGACGTAGAACCTGCAAAGGATTTTCATGTCCCCTCCTGGTCTGGACGTGGAAGGGGTATGAGCGGCTGAATGCGAAACGTGTAAAGTGAAATTACCCGGCTTGAAAACAGTGCCTTGATTCCTTGCCGGATGGGCGGCCAGAAGTCGAACAGTCATTATTCCCCAAATACCTTGACGGTGTATTCGGCGTAAATGCCGAGAACGTTCTTGGTATCGCTGTCAACGTGATGGATTTTGGTGATGTTGCCGTTCTTCATTGCCGCCTCGATGCTGCAGTCGCCGGCGGCAAAACCGAGGATTCCCTTGCAGGTGGCCGTGCCTACCTTTTTGGCTCCGGAATTCCCCGTCACTCCGACCCCTCCCCTTACATCGGTAAATATCGTACCTGCAATGGGGGCTTGCGCCATGGTACAACCGGCCAATGCTGCGCCGGCCAGTGCTGCGGTGATACCATAAACGAATCTTTTCATTAAATAATACCCTCCCTGGATCTTCGCTTTCAGGCCGCCGGCCGCCCAAAGCCGGACTATGGCCTTTATAGCACACCATCATTTAAGATTTCAAACACTATCGCCTCTCCCGAGTGAGGGCCGGTTGCAATCCGGACCGTTTCGGTTACCCTACTGAGAGAAGGTCTTTTCTCCTTTCCCCCGTAAACTTGTGGAAATGTGACTCCATGACCGAACCTGTCACTGCAACCGAAATGCACCCCTGCCCGGAAGCGGCGTTCGTGGCGGAGCTCCTCGTATACCGCCGCACCGCCCTCTCCTACCCGGCATCCCATCCCGCCGTGGCGGCTGCGGCACAGCAGGTGCTGGAGCGTCTCTCCCTCCTCACCGCGAAGGGGGCCTTTGTCCTCGGCGTGGGGCGGCACGCGCTGCTCGCCAACGGCGATTTCATCGAGCGGAAGAACCCACGCTTCGGGGAGTTCGCCTCCCTGCTCTCCTCCCACGGCATAATGACCCTAGCCTTCTGGCCGGAGCTTACCCCCCCGGAACTGCAAGCCTTTTTCGACTCGATTGCCCGCCCCTGCGACGAGGTCTGGGAAGAGGGGGGGATGGAGACTGCCCTTGCCCGTACCGGTATCTCCCATATCAGGTCCCAGGGGATCGACCCCTCCTTGTTCAGGCTCGCGGAGAAGCCGGGGGGCGGAAAATACGAAAATCCATGGGACCGGTTCCTGAAGATGCTCATGTCCGGGGCCTTTCCGGTAAGGCGGGACATTCTGCTCCGGATGCTGGCCGAGGATTCGCAGTACCTGGCGGAGGAGGTCACAAAGGTGCTGGAGCAGCTTCCGCCCACAGGAAAGCAGGCCTCTCTCCAGACACTGGCCACGGCTTTTGCCGGAATCTCCACCGTGGAAGACCCGCCGCCGGCCGGCAAGACATCCCTTGACGCAATCTTGAGCTTTGTTTTCCAACTCACTCCGGAGCTGCGGAAGGATTTCATCGCCCAGCTGATAATTGCCTCCCGCGACGATACCCGCTTCCCGGAAGCTCTTCTGGAGAGGCTTCCACATGACGCCTTCCTTGATGCCCTGAATGCCACCCAGGCATACGGCGACCGCCTTCCCCCCCTGGTCCTGAAGCTCCTCCAGAAACTTGCGACCGTTGCCACCGAGGAGCCTGCCCCTCCGGCCGAGGCACCGTCCGAAGTCCTCGGGGAGAAGATAACCACCCTGCTCAAACAGCAGCAGCTAGAGGAATACCTTCCACCAGCTTACCGCGACGTGCTGTTCGCCCTCCTGTCGACCGATCAGCTCCCCGATGGGGACCAGTGCGCCATCGAAGCGCTTGCCGCCACCCTCGATCCCGATCACCTGGAACGGCATACGGCCGAGGTGATCGTAGAGATCATGAAGAAAGTCCCGGCAGGAGAAAGAGCAGCCGGGATCTCGGCAAACGTCGCGGAGATGGCCCCCATGCTCCTTGAAACGGGAGACTTGGCGACCCTGTCACGCCTGGCCGAGGCAGCGCACAGCGAGGGAACCCCTCCCCCCTTTGCCACGGAAGAATTCACCCGCGAGATCCTTCAGGCCGCGGCATTCTTCGAGAAGGAGCAATACCCCCTTCTCAGCTCCATACTCGCAGCACTCGGCGAATCCGCCATCCCCCCCCTGCTGGAGCGCCTCGCCGATGCTGACAGCCGTCTGCTCCGGGGACTCATCCTCAAATCCCTCCAGAACATCGGGCCGGCCGTGTGCACTGCGGCCATCGCCAGACTGGATGACAAGCGCCCGTCTTTTGTCCGCGACCTGCTCATGCTCCTGCGCAGCTTCCCGGACGAGGAGGTGCTCCGGGAGTTTCGCAGGCTCGTTTCCCATCCAGATCCCAATGTCCGCAGGGAGGCCCTTCGCAGCGCCCTTTTCTGCCGCGATCCCGGGGCGGAGCGCCTCCTGTTCCAGGAGTTGGCGAGCGGCAACGCGGAACGGATGCGCGCCGCCGTGCAATCGGCCGAGGCCGCCCGCTCTCCGGCCGTGGTGCGCGAGCTGCTCAACATGGTCACGAAACGAACGGCCATGGGTTACAACCTGGAATTGAGGCGGACCGCGGTCCAAACCCTCTCCGCCATCGGCGACCCCCAGGTCATTCCGGAGCTGGAAACGTTCATCGCTGAGCGGGACATCCTCCATCCCGTGAAGAGCATGCAGCTGAAGCTGGAAGTCATCCGATCACTCAGACGCTATGCAGCGCCAGAGGCGCGCACCCTCCTCCAACACCTCGCCTCCAACAAGCGTCCGAAAGTCGCAGAAGAGGCCGCCGCCGCGCTACGCGCCCCGAGGGGAGGCAAGACATGACCCCGGAAGAGCGCGGTACCATATGCCGTTTCATAGCCCATCTGGCCAGGGCCGGCCTCGCCGCTTCGCTCTATGCGCTCCGGCATCCCCAGACAGTGAAGCAGATCGATGCCGCGCATGCGCTTCTTCAGGAAACCCTCCCGGGAAACGGGGAAGTCAACCTCATGCGGATCGAGGCCGATCTTTTCCTGGAGGGGCGTCCCCTGCCGCGCGACCAGTACCTGGAGCGGTTCGTCCGGAGCCTGAAGGAGCACCGGATCAGCCAGGTGACCATTGGCCGGGACGTGGAACCCGCCGAGCTGGAAAGCCTGGTGAGGATGATCGCCAGGAAGACCGGGGGGAAGGTGGAATCATCCGGCCATCTCCGGTTTTCCACGGAGGAGGTGGAGATCGAGGCGACCCCGGTAGCGGAGGAGGAGCCCCCCATCCGGAGCTTCACCGACATCCCGGAGCGCATGATGACGCAACTGGTCGACACCTTTGACGCGTGCACAAAACATGAGCCCCTGGACCTGAGCAGCATAGTAGCCGTGGTGAGCGGGTTCATTGCCGCCTTCCGGAAAGAGGCCAACCCCTTCCTCGCCCTCGTCCCCCTCCGCCAGATGGACGAGTATACCTTCACACATTCCATCGACGTATGCGTACTGAACCTCGCCCAGGGGGTGTCCCTCGGGTTCGAGGGGCAACTCCTGCACGACATCGGGATTGCCGCCATGCTCCATGACATCGGCAAGCTCTTCGTGCCAAAGGAGGTGCTGCAGAAGCCGGGTGAACTGGATGACGCGGAATGGGCCTTTATGCGCCAGCATACTGTGAAGGGGGCGGAGTATCTCCTCAATAATCCCGGCATCCCCCGCCTGGCGGTCCTGAGCGCCTACGAGCATCACATGCGCTTTGACCTCTCCGGCTACCCCAAGCCCCCTGCCGGCTGGCAACTCAACCTCGCCAGCCAGATCACCATGGTATCGGACTGTTTCGACGCCATGCGCACCAGGCGGGTCTACAAGGATGTGGTCGATTTCGGCAGGGTGGCGGGACGGATGCTGGAGATCTCGGGCACGATGCTGAACCCTTCCCTGACCCTTAACTTCATCAATCTGCTTAAAAAAATGGGGGAACAACTATGAAACGGTTGATTCTGGTGATGGTTCTCTGCCTCATCGCGCTGTCCTGGGAGGCTGTGGCAGCGCAGACCAAGGGAAAGGGGGGAATACGGATGGAAAAGGCAACATTTGCCGGCGGGTGCTTCTGGTGCATGGAACACCCCTTCGACGAAATCGACGGGGTGTTCTCCACCACCTCCGGTTATACCGGTGGCCGTAAAAAGAACCCCACCTATGAGGAGGTCTCCGCGGGAGGCACCGGACACGCCGAATCGGTGCAGGTGGTCTACGACCCGGCAAAGGTAAGCTACGAGCGGCTTTTGGAGGTGTACTGGCGCAACATCGACCCCCTTGTGGCAAACCGCCAGTTCTGTGACGTGGGGAACCAGTACCGGTCCGCCATCTTCTACCATGACGAAAAACAGCGGCGGCTGGCGGAGGAATCGAAGCAGCGGCTGGAGAAGGAGCGGGGGTGGAAGATCGTCACCGAGATCGTGCCGGCGGGCGAATTCTACCCCGCCGAGGAGTACCACCAGGATTACTACCGGAAAAACCCGATCAGGTACAAGTTCTATCGCTCCAACTGTGGCAGGGACAAGCGTCTGCGGGAGCTCTGGGAGAAATAAAGCTCCGCGCAGACACCGTCAATGGCTCTTTTCGGGCAGTTCCTGGATGAGCACGTAGGGGCTGACGACCAACATCGTGAAGCGCTTGGCCGGCTCGGCGTTCCACACCTCGATCTGCTCGGCGGTCGGTTTGCTCAACTGCTGCGCTTCGACCCACCTTCCCACGACCGCAGTTTCATCGGCGGCGACGGCAACCCCGACATCGGCCAAAACGAGGTCCGGCGAAACGATGATCAGCCCCCCGCGCTCCAGATGCGCCCGCAGCCATCCCCATTCGGCCACATCCTCTGTTTGTGCAAGCTCTTCTTGCGTTGATGCCACTAGCTTCTTCCCCTTTACGGTTTCTTGACTTCCCGGCAAACGAACTCCAGAACGTCCGCGTTATTGCTTCCCTTTTTCAATTCAGTCCAGGGCTCCGGTTGCACATCCTGGGGATCGAATCCCTTCTGGTAAACCTTACCGGCGGTGCGGCGCACCTTCTGGTTCTTGCAGTCGTACTCGTCGAAAGAAACCATGACAGGATCCAGCCCAAGCTTGTTCATAGCCGGCTCACGCCTGATCCAGACACCGATGGACCCATCGCTTGTCGGTTTGAGGGTCTTCGGCTTGTAATGGAACAGCGTGTCCCCGCTGATGTTCGGGACCGGCTTCCAACCCTGCTCTTCCAAAGTCTCGGAGCGGGCAGTGCCGAATGAAACGAGCGTGCCGACCAAGGCCGTTACAACAAGAGATGTTTTCCAGATCATGCTTAACCTCCATTGCAAGAATATCGATTTATGTCCGTATATTAATTATTATGAGCCCAAATTTCAAGAGTTCTGTTGCAATCCACCGTACGACCGATCATTATTGCCTGCTCCTACTCGAACTGCGACTTGAACTCCTCCATCATCCGGCGCAGCTCCGCCACCTCGCCGCGAAGCCCCGCTACCTCCTCCTCCAGCATGGCGATACGCTCGTTTTCGGCCATGACCCTGAGCCTGGCCGCTTCCGGATGCGGAGCAAGCTCCTCCATGGCAGCCGGCGGCTCACCGGCGAACAGGTGAGTGTACCTCGCTTCCTTGCGCCCAGGCTGGCGAGAGAGCCTGGTTACAAGCCGGCGATCTGCCAGCTCCTCGAGAACCGACTCCACGGCAGCGATATCGGCAAATGAGTGCATCCGCTCTGCTCTGCCGCGCAACTCCCCGACGGTCTGCGGCCCGCGAATGAGAAGCTCGCATATGATTGCCAGCTCCGCCGGGGAGAGGCGGAGCTTCTCCACCAAGGTATGGCGATACTTCGGCACCCTCCCGCCTTCTGCGGATTGCAGTGCCAGTTGCTTCATGCGCAGCGCATCCAGCGCCCGGACCACTTCTGCCTCATCCAGCCCCATCACCGGATCGCGGTTCGATTTCTGGTTGCAGGCGTTAGTGAGGGCATTAAGGGTAAGGGGGTAGTACTCCGGCGTCGCCAGCTCCTTCTCGATCATGGAGCCGAGTACTCGTATCTCGATCTCGTTGAGGATCGTTTCCATGCGAACTTCCTTTCAGATTCAGCAGATCAGAGGGCACAGTATATCAACATTCGTAACTGGATGCATGGTTTTATGCATCTGCGATCAGAATAAAAAAGCGGCGAACGGCCGCCGTACGCTGTAACATCTAAAACCGACCCCCCTCAATCCCCCCTACTACATAGGGGGGAAGCCGAACAAAGTGAGGCAGGGGGGTCACGTCACGAAAGATAAAGTGTTATGTCGTACCAGCTTTTTCAGGATAATTTTCAACATCTTCACCTTGTGCTGCGATAGGTCCCCATCAACTCCCCTTTGGCGAGGATATGGCCGGCCATCGCCTTTTCCAGTTCGGCCTTGGTCGTTAACGGTTTGAGGTTCAGCATGGCATCGAGGGCATAGACCTTAAAGAAGTACCGGTGCGTCCCGGATGGCGGACAGGGCCCACCATAGCCGGTGCGGGACCAGCTGTTTAGGCCCTGCACGGCCCCGGCCGGCACGCTCCTCTCGCCAATCTCCCTGGTCTCGGAGGGGATGTTCCAGACCACCCAGTGTACCCAGATCCCGGCCGGCGCATCCGGGTCATCCATGACAAGGGCAAGGGACTTCGTCCCGGCCGGAACGCCGGCGATTGCCAGCGGCGGGTTCATGTCGCCACCGTCGCAGGTGTACCTGGACGGGATCGCTCCCTTCTGGGCAAAAGCTGTAGTGGTGATCGAGAGTGTCGTCATCTTGCGCACCTCCTTGCCGGCGGCACCGGCTGCGATTGTCAAAATCAGTGGAACAGCGATCAACCAAAAGTTCGACCTGAGCATAACCTTCCTCCACGCTTATTTAACAAAGAATAACCCATTTCCCCCGTTTCTCCAACACCCTCAGCCACGAGAAATATCTGTTGTTTCTCCAGCATTTTCGGTTATGATGGAAAAAGGCTGTCGGCTTAACAGCCACATCACATCAGAGAGGCAACACAATGGCCAATGCAAAAAAAGGTGACAAGGTAGTAATCAACTATACCGGCAGGTTTGAGGACGGAACCGTTTTCGATTCCACCCTGGAAGGGATGGAGTGCAGCTCCGACGAGTGCGATACCGACGAGCATGACTCCGGCGATTGCGGCTGCGGCTGCGATACGGGGCCGATGACGTTGACCATAGGAGAGGGGCAGTTCTTTCCGATGATCGAGGAAGCCCTGGTCGACATGGCGCCGGGGGAGAAAAAGACGATCGTCATCCCGGCTGAGGAAGCCTTTGGCGATTACGACGAGGAAAAGGTCTTCACCGTTCCCCGCACCGACCTCCCCGACGACCTCACCCCCGAAGTCGGCGACGAACTCGTCCTTACCGGCGAGGATGACGAATCTCTCGGCGTTGTCGTTACCGAAGTGACAGACCAGAGCATCACCTTCGACTCCAACCACCCGCTGGCAGGGGAAGACCTCACCTTCGAGATCGAACTGGTGGAAATCGGGTAGCGCCCCCCCTTGAAACTGAAAAGGCGGCCAATTGGCCGCCTTGCAGGTCTCTCTTTCCCTTTACGTGATATAACCATGGGTACCAGATCAAAACGTAGCGAACGCTGTCCGCGATGCCGGATGCATCAGCATCTCTGCATCTGCCCGGCCATCCCCTGCTATCCCCTCGCCACCCGGCTTGTCCTGGTGATGCATTACCAGGAACTGAAAAAGCCTACCGCCACCGGCCCCCTTGCCCTCCAGGCGCTCCCTAACAGCGAATTGCGCATCCACGGCCACCAGGACCAGCCTCTGGATTTCAGCGATCTCGACATCCCCGAACGCAGAACCCTCCTTCTCTACCCCGGTGATGATGCACCCGTTCTCTGCAGGAGTATTCTGGAGCGGGACGACCGCCCAGTAACCCTGGTGGTCCCCGATGGCAACTGGCGCCAGGCTGCCCGAATGGGCAAAAGGCTCCCCGGCCTCGGCCATGCCGAGATGGTCCGGCTTCCCGAGGGGGCACCCACCGCCTGGGGGATCCGCCGGGAGCATCACCCCGAAGGACTGGCCACATTCGAGGCCATTGCCAGGGCCATCGGCATCATCGAGTCCCCCTCTGCCCAGGCAGGGCTGGAAACCCTCTTCGGCCTGATGGTGCAGACAACCATCCGGGCCCGGGGACACCGGGACCTCTAATCTTCCTGTACCACGGAAATCACAACAGCTCCAGCGGCGGTTCCGAGAGTGCCGCCACCTGTTCGCGCAGATGTAGAATCTGCTCGCCCCAGTAGCGGACCGTGTTGAACCAGGGGAAATTGCGGGGGAATGTGGGGTCGTCCCAGCGGCGGGCGAGCCAGGCGCTGTGGTGAAGCATGCGCAGGGCACGCAGGGCTTCCACCAGCCGTAGTTCGCGTGGGTGAAAATCGTAGAATTCGTTGTAGCCTTCGAGCAGCGCGTCGAGCTGGGCGACCTGGCGCGGCCGATCCCCCGAGAGCATCATCCAGAGGTCCTGCACCGCCGGGGCCATGCGCGCGTCGTCGAAATCAACGAAATGGGGCGCGTCGCCACGCCAGAGGATGTTGCCGGCGTGACAGTCGCCATGAGTGCGGATATAGCGGATCGGACCGGCATCGGCCATGATCGCGTCGACCTCTTCCAACAGCTGGCAGGTCACTGCCGCGTAGCTCTCCCGGTACTCGGCCGGGATGAAGCGCTCTACGATCAACTCCACGCTCGCGTGCCCGAAACTCCTGCTATCAAGCGTGGGGCGGTGCGCAAAGGGGTGCACGGCGCCGATGCGGTGGATACGTCCCAGCAAACGGCCGAGAATCAGCAGGTTGTCCAGGTTGTCGAACTCCGGGGCGTGCCCCCCCTGGCGCGGGTAGAGGGCAAAGCGGAACCCTCCGTGCTGAAACAGACTCTCGCCAGCGGCATTCCTTATCGGCGCCACCACCGGCAACTCGTGTTCGGCCAGCTCCAGGCAGAAGATGTGTTCCTCGAGGATCTGCTCGTCACTCCAGCGCTCCGGGCGGTAGAACTTGGCGATGAGCGGCTGCCCTTCCTCCAGCCCCACCTGGTAGACGCGGTTCTCGTAGCTGTTGAGGGCGAAGGTGCGGCAGTCGCAGACAAATCCCTGGCTTTCCACTGCATCCATGATGAAGCTGGGGGTGAGAGCCTGGAAGGCATGGGTGCTCTCCTGCATGCCTATTTCCGCCCCCTGCGGGATCCGGTGTCCCGACGCGGTTTTCTGTCCTCCCGCCCCGTCTTCCCCCGATCACCGCTCGTTCTCTGCTCCCTGGGACGGGATTCACTCACCCTGAGGAGCCGGCTCAAGAGGAGGGCTCCGTCCAGCGACTCAATGGCATCCTTCGCCTCCGCGTCCGAACCCATCTTCACGTAGCAGCACCCCTTGAACTTGCCGCTTACCGGATCGGTTATCAGGTGGATGGAGCTTACTTTGCCGGAGACCGAAAACAGCTTTCTCAGGTCGTCTTCGGTCGCCTCATTGGATATGTTTCCAACATATAATTCTCTGGCCATGTTTGCGAGCCTCTTTCACTATTTGGATACCTACAGGATACGCGTGGGGGGAACGAATGGGAAGAAGATTTTTCATTCTGAAAGCGGCATTTTTCGCGCGAAGGCGCAAAGGGCGCAAAGAAATTCAAATGATTGAGAATCGTACGTAGAGACGCAAAATCTTGCGTCTCTAGATTGAGAATTCATACGTTGAGACGCAAAATCTTGCGTCTCTACTGATAATGTTTCGCGGGCTCACTGCAGGCAGCGGAACAGCCCCATACACCAGAAGCAGTCACCGCAGGGGACCTTGTTGGCGAAGCAGTCCTGCTCGAACTCCTCGGCATAGACGTATTCGCACGGAACCAGGCTGCAGTTGGAGCAGTAGGGATACTCGTGCCGGATCACCTCCTGGCGGAACGAGCGGAACTCCGGTGCGTTCCAGATATCTCTGATTCCGTGTTCGATGATCCTGCCGAAGGACCTCGGTTTCACGTATTTCTTCCTGTCCGGGAAATGGCAGCTGAACTGGTGCCAGAGGAAATAACAGCTGTGTACCCCGCCGTCCCATGAGACAAACGCCCCACCTTTGTCGATGAAGTCGCACTTTCGGTCGCTCTTCGGTGTTATTTCCGGGAGCTGGAGGTCAATGCCGGTTTCCGCGGCCACCCTGAGCGCCTCGGCGAAGATGTTCCCTATCTCGTCAACCCACGCCTCATCCCGCTGCAAAAGATTCCGCAGGTTGATGAATATCTCGCGGGATCGCGCCTCGCCCCGCATCTGGTCGACGAAGTCGACGATCCGCTGCTCTTCGGCGCTTCTCTTGAATATCCAGACCAGCTTGAAATAACGGTGGAGATCGATCCCCTCCCGCTCCGCCCGCTCCTTCCACGGCCTGAAAAACTCCACGGCCGCGTCAGTATTGGGGTCGTAGGCGACCCTCCCCACATGCTCCGCGTCGTAGGGGAGGAGATTGGAAACAATGGCGAAGCTCACCCCCTTTGCCGCCCCCCAGCGGAGCGCATCCGGCAGCTCCCGGGCGTTTTCGCGCATCACCACGAACTCGAGACCGATCTGGAGGGGTGAGCCGCTCCGGGCCTTGGCGTTATTCAGGGCGGAAAGGGCGCGTTCCAGGTCACCCACCTCCCCCCCTGCCCTGATCTCCCTGAAGGTGTCGGGGTTTACCCCGTCCATTGAAAGGCATATCCTGTCCAACCCGGCTTCCACGAGGGAGTCGGCCCGTTTTTCGTTGATGAGGAGGCCGTTCGACTGGAAGCCGACCCAGCCATGGGGGGGCATGAGGGCCTTGGCGCGGCGGATGAAGTCGTCCAGGCGGGGGTGGAGCAGCGGCTCGCCGATCCCGTTCAGGATCAGGGCCTCGGCGTGGGGGAGAGCGGGCTCCAGGGCTTCGAAGACGGCAGGCGACATGTCCCCTTCGGTGATGCAATTCCCGTCGGTCTGCTTCACGCACATGCGGCACCTGAGGTTGCAGCGGGTGGTGGTTTCCACGAAGAGCCGGGACGGATACTCCCTGAGGGCCGCTACCGTGCAGCCGTCCGCGCCGTGCAGCAGCGACAGCTGCCGTTTCTCCTGCGTGTCATCAGTGGCAGAATCTTCTATCTTCCTGACAATCTGTTCCTGTCCGGTCATCATGGGGAGCACCTCCATTTTTACTGGTGCCATGATAGCCGGACTCTTTGGATAAGATTATGACTTAGGTCAAGGAGTGGGAAAACGGGGCACGGAAGCCCCCGTATTAAAGCCGGAAGGAGGTATTTTGAGGAACTCGCCCACTACTGCCCAGGCTTTGCATAATCGACCATCCCCTGGAAATCGATGACCTCCGCCGGTTCGTCCCCCACCACCCAGGCATCGTGGCCACTCGTCAGAAGGGATACGTCCCCCGCCTTGCAGTCGAACTCGCTCCCGTCGTCCATGACGACATGGATAGTGCCGGCAATATGATACTGGAAATGGGGGGCCTCACAGCTCTTTGTCTGTGCCAGTGGCTGCACCGACGTTTTCCAGCGCCACCCCGGCTCGAAGGTGGCCCGCCCGACGGTTACCCCGCCGACTGTTACCAGCGCCAGCCTCCCCTTCGGGAAAGTTCTGACCTCGTTCGGAACGTCGAAATTCCTGACTTCAGGTTTACCCGTAACCTTTTCCATGGCCGGCTCCTTTCATCCCCGCAATTTGGAAAATCAAATCGAACATATCCATTTTCCCCTACCGAAGGCATTAGTCAATCGCCATCCCGGCTTTCCGGACGAAAAAAGGGGCACCCCGCGAGAGGTGCCCCTTTCCTGTTGGAATATTGCGCTGTCCGTTGCTAATTCGGGACGGAAGGGAACTCTACTCCCCCCATCTTCTGGATCATGCGCACCACCTGGCAGCTGTAGCCGAACTCGTTGTCGTACCAGACATAGAGGACACAGTGGTTTTTCTGGACGATGGTCGCCAGGGAATCCACCACGCCGGCGTGGCGGGAACCGACGAAGTCGCTGGAAACGACCTCCGGGGAGTTGGTGAAGTCAATCTGGTTCTGCAGGGGAGATTCAAGAGAGATGTCGCGCAGGTAGCCGTTCAGCTCCGCAGCGTCCGTGGCGTTGGCCAGCTCCAGGTTGAGGATGGCCAGGGAGACATTGGGGGTCGGCACGCGGATGGCATTGCCGGTCAGCTTACCCGAGAGCTCGGGAATGACCTTGGCAACAGCCTTGGCGGCCCCGGTCTCGGTGATGACCATGTTGAGCGCGGCGCTCCGGCCGCGACGTTCCTTGTTGTGGTAGTTGTCGATCAGGTTCTGGTCGTTCGTGTATGAGTGGCAGGTCTCCACATGGCCGCTGACGATGCCGAATTTGTCATTTACTGCCTTCAGGACCGGCACGATGGCGTTGGTGGTGCAGCTGGCAGCGGAAAAGATCTGCTCGTTGCCGGAAATGAGCTCATTGTTCACGCCGAACACGACGTTGGGGATATCCCCCTTGCCTGGAGCGGTGAGAACCACCTTGGCGATTCCGTTGGCCTTCAGGTGCCGGCCCAGGCCCTCGCGGTCGCGCCACTTGCCGGTGTTATCAACGAGGATGGCATTCTTGATGCCGTACTGGGTGTAATCGACGTTTTCCGGGGCATCGGCATAGATGATCCGGATCATGTTGCCATTGGCGATGATGGCGTTTTCTTCTTCATCTATTGTGATGATACCGTGAAAATGACCGTGCACCGAGTCGCGCTGCAACAGGCTCGCCCGCTTGGCCAGGTCATCCGCGCTTCCCTTGCGCACAACGGCGGCGCGAATGCGCAGCTTTTCGCCGCTTCCCGCCTTCTCCACCAGGATGCGGGCCAGAAGCCGTCCGATCCGGCCGAAGCCGTAAAGAACCACGTCCTGCGGCTCATCGAGCAGCGGAGCGCGGCCGGTATTGACGCTGGCCAGTTCCTGGCGGACGAATTCATCTACCCCGAGAATGCCTGCCTGTGCCTGGTAGTGGACGGTCAGCTTGCCGATATCGATGCGAGCGGGGGCGAGATCGAGCTTGCATATCGCCTCCAGGACAGGGAAGGTCTCCCGCACCGTCAGTTCGCTGTCCAGGATCATCCTGGCAAAGCGGTGCGCCTTGAGAATGTCGATCGTGGGGCTGTTGACCAGGGACCGGCCGTACACGGTGGTCACGATGTTATGGTCACGGTAGAGACGGCCGATCATGGGGAGCATCTGCTCGGCGTACTCTTCGTATCCATGCCATTCCTTCAAATAGAGTTCCTGTTTCTGATTGTTCATCTTTGATTCCTTCCACAGAATAAAAATGTCGCTACGACCATGCCTTCAAAATATCTGTTCTATATTACAGGGTTTGGCGCACGCAAACAACAAAAAATTCCCATGCGGAAACTTGCCGGGCTGCGCGGCTGTAGCCGGGTCAGGGGTGCGAAGCCGTGCTACGACTCTTCGCCTTCCGCGCGCAAGGTGTCGACCGGCCTGATGAACGACTTGAACCGCTCCAGCAGCCGCTCAGCGTCTGCGCTATTCCCCGTGCTGCGCAGAATCTCGATGACGCATTCGGCCGTACAGAGCCCTGACTCCTTCTGGTTTTTTCTGAGGTTGTACATGGACTTTTCGGCAGGTTTGAGGCAAACGCGGCGGGCCTTCTGCAGGTAAGGGCTTCGCTGGTGAATTTTCCGTGCTTCATGCCAGGTACCATCGATGAGAATCACGTGCCGTATCCCCGTCAAATCGCCGCCGGCCTCATCCGCGGCACCCGGATAGATCAGCGCCACACCACCCGCCGCGATCTCCTCCACAAGTTCGGCAGGCGGCTTCGTTCGATCCCAGCGAACCTGCTCGGCCGCGCTCCCCAGGACTTCCACCACCAGTCGTCCGGTATTGGATCGCTTCTCCAGCTCCTTGAGATGGGTCAAAAGGGTGAATTTCATGACTGTGGCCGCCTTCCGCATCAAACATACTCTACCCGCGCCTCCGCTGCACGGTTACCGGGGATGCTGCTCCAGCAGCGGCTTCAGGAATTTTTCAAAGGTGGCCAGTTGTCTGGCGGACAACAGGTCGAGATTCCCCTCATTATCCAGCAAAAAGGTGCCGACGCCGATAACGGTTCTTGGTAGATAGCCGGTCCCTTCAACGCTCTTTTCAATCTCATCCCTTCGTTTGTTTATCAGGTTGCGCAACTGACCCAGGTCAAGTTCCATATTTAGATCTCCTGTTGTTTTTGAGTCGCGGATGGTATCCCCGGAACTTGCTGCCATGTTCCATCAGTTTCATCGCGTAAGCGGCTGATACACTGTAACGCCATATTGTTTCTTAGTAAAGGGCACTCTGTAACGGAAAAGGGTTATACTAACGTTTCGGCCCTGGAGTGGGAGTAGAGGCCTGGAATGCGGCGGGATACCGGTAGGATGCACGGGGGAAAGGCGTCGCGCCACTTTTACGCATGGAAAATACCGTCCGTTTCTGCTACCCTCCGGACAGGGAAGAATGTTTTTGGCTATGATCTGGCAAGTTTACATCATCATCTGTTCCGATGCCTCACTTTACACGGGAATCACCACCGACATGGATAGGCGCTTCCGCCAGCACGCGACCGGGCGCGGCGCTAAATACTTCCGCGGCCGTCTGCCGGAGCGCTTGCTCTACCTGGAGGGGGGCCACACCCGTAGCACCGCATCCAGGCGGGAAGCGGAGATAAAGAGGATGACGCGCGCCGCTAAATGTATTCTCATCTCTTCGGAGCGCAATGAACTGATGGGGGATGGGAACTGAATCGCCGGGAGAAGAGGAGGGGGCGATGACCGAGATCTGCCGCTGTCCGTGGGTCGACGACACCGAAATCCACCTGGCCAACAAGAAAAAGAAGAGCATGACTGCCAGCGAATGGAAGTATCCTATGTGCTGGCATAGGTGTTTATGAGATGGAACCTGATGCCATCGTAAAAGCAGTTTTTATTGCTGTTATTTCCGGCATAAGGACTTGTTTTTTTGGGTTCCACTTGGACTTATTAATTCCACATTGTTAGTGTTGTACTCAAATCTTCGTTGTGATTGAGCATTATAAACAAGGAACCCCATCATGCATTTGCTCAATAAAACCCTCCCCCTCCTTCTCCTGGCAACACTCGCCATGACCCTTCCCGCCTGCTCGGGAGTAAAGCAGTCACTGATCGCCGAACGGCCGAAGGATGAGGCATTCCGCACGGAACTGAAACGGGAGCCTTCCACCCTCAATTTCGCGGTCGAGACAACGGCCGATGACATTGCCAGGACCCTGAACCAGGTGATCGGCAAGGAGCTCTACAAGGGCTCCACCAGGACAAAGGGGCTGACCGCGGACATCGTGCGCAACGGGCCGATAGCCGTGGCAGCGGCCGACAACTACCTCTATCTCACCGTGCCGGTCGCCATGTCGTTGAGCTACGGGATATTCGAGAGCCCGGCCATTGCCGCGAAGCTGAAATTCAAGGTGAATGCCAAGGTCACCCCTAACTGGAAGATCAACGCCGAAGTCTACTATCAGGGGCTGAGCGATGCCATGGCAGAGGAGATCGGGATCGGCCCGGTCTCCATCAAGCCGCGCGCCATCGTAGAGGGGGTCACCCAGCCAGTGCAGAAGCTCATTTCCGACGCGGTGAGCAGGAAGATAAACGAGGCGTTCCCCCTGAAGGCCCAGGCTGCACGGGCGTGGCGGGCCGCCCAGAAGCCGGTCCTGCTCGACAAAAACTTCAGCGCCTGGCTGAAGATCACCCCGCAGGAGGTGATGCTCTACCCGCTCTCTGCCCAGAACAACCGGGTGAGGGTGAGCATCGGCATCAAGTCCTATGCCGAAGCGGTGGTGGGTCCGGAGCCGCCGGCCCCTCCTCCTTCGCCACTCCCCAACCTGAAGCTGGTGAACAGCTTTGACAAGAGTTTCCACATCGCCCTCAATGCCGATCTCTACTACCGGGACATCCTCGCCATCGCCTCGCCGCTCCTGCTCAACAGGCAGTTCGAAGCGGACGGGAAAAGCATCACCCTGAAGGATTTCGACCTGTATGGCAGCGGCGACCGCCTGATCGTGAAGGTGGCAACCGAGGGGTCGCTGGAGGGAGTCTTCTACCTCACCTGCAAGCCATGCTTCGATCCACAGACCAACGTCTTCTCCGTGAAGGAGATCGATTTCGACATGAACACCAGGAGCCTTCTTCTGCAGTCCGCCAACTGGTTCCTGCACGGCACCATCAGGGATGCCATCCGGGACAAGCTCAACATGGACCTGACAAAGAAACTGGAGGAATCCCGGGAGATGGCCCGCAACGCGATCAACCGGGTGAACCTGGTGGAAAACGTCTATCTCAAGGGGGAGATAAAGTCCCTCAAGTTCGGCGACGCCATCGTGCAGAAGGACAAGATCTCCCTCCAGCTCTACACGGAGGGGGAGACGGCTATAGTCCTGCAGTGAATCAAGGAGATCCCCTGATGAAATGTCCCATCTTCCTTCGCCTCATCCTGTTTATCATCCTCACAGCCGGCCTCTGCCATGCGGAAGACGCCCCCAGGGTCGAATTCTTTTCGCCCCAGGGTGTGGTCAAGGGGGTCCGCCA
The DNA here is from genome assembly GCA_016177775.1 of Geobacter sp. Taxonomy (GTDB): domain Bacteria; phylum Desulfobacterota; class Desulfuromonadia; order Geobacterales; family Geobacteraceae; genus JACOUQ01. The sequence goes on along the minus strand of JACOUQ010000010.1, from coordinate 16,307 downwards.
AGTGACCGTGCGGTTTTCCGAACCGATGACCACCTTCGGCGATCCGCGCAACGAATCTCCCTTCGACATCGCCTGTTCCGAAAAGGGGGCCGGTATGTGGGCCGACGTGCGGAACTGGGTCTTCGATTTCGAGCGCGACCTTCCTGCCGGAACAACCTGTTCTTTCACCCTCAGGGAGGGGCTGAAGACCCTGGCGGGAACGGCCGTCGGCGGCGAGCGCCTATTTTCCTTCTCAACAGGGGGGCCGGCCATCATGAGCAGCCGCCCCGGCGACGGGAGGGAGGGGATAGACGAAGAGCAGATTTTCCTCCTTGTCCTGGATGCCGAACCGGACGAGGCCACAATACTGGCGAACGTCCGCTTCATCGTCGAGAAGATGAATGAGGAGATCGGCATCCAGATCGTCACGGGGGAGGAGCGGAGCGTGGTCCTCAAGGCCGCGGGATATCCCGACAACCCCAGGACCATCGCCATCCGCTGCCGCCAGAGCTTCCCGAACAAGGCTGTGGTCAAGCTGGTCTGGGGCCGGGGGGTGACTTCCAAAAGCGGCGTGGCGACCTCCGAGGACCAGGTCCTCACCTTTACGGTACGCGATCAGTTCCGCATCTCCTTCGGTTGCGAACGGACCAAGGCCAATGCCCCCTGCATCCCGATGCTCCCCATGCGCCTCGGCTTCTCCGCGCCGGTCCCGGTGGAGCAGGCGCGCAAGATCGTCATGAAGAGCGGGAAGAAGGTCTACAAACCTGAGCTGGCCAGCGATGACGAGGAGGGGGTGGATAACGTCAAAAATAACGACTCTGTGCGCGGGGTCATTTTCATGGGGCCGTTCCCCGAGAAGAAGACCTTCGTCATCGAACTGCCGAAGGAGATCACGGACGATGCGGGCAGGCGTCCCGCCAACCGGGACAAGTTCCCCCTCCAGGTCACCACGGACGGCTTTCCGCCGCTCGCCAAGTTCGCGGCCCCCTTCGGTATCGTCGAGCTGCACGGCGATCCGGCGATCCCGGTCACCTTGCGGAATCTGGAACCCAAGGTCAAGGCGCGGCAGCTCAATCCCGACGAGCCCCACAAGGACATGGCGGAAAAGACCAAGGATGCCGTCATCGACAAGGCGATCTCGGTAAGCGAGACGCTCGCCTCCTGGCTCCCCGGTTCATTGAAGAAGAAGGCGGAGGAGAAGGTTGCGGCCATCAAGGGGAAGGTGCACCAGCTCCCGGCCGACCGCGAAGATAAAATCATCGAATGGTTGCGGAAGGTCAAGAGAGCCCGGCGAGACAAGCCTATCCTGACCAATGTCGGGGCGGAAGAGTTCGTCATCCCGAAACCGAACGGCGATAAGGCGTTCGAGGTGGTGGGGATACCGATCAAGAAGCCCGGCTTTCACATCGTGGAACTGGAAAGCCCGACACTCGGCGCGGCGCTCCTCGACAAGCCGCGGCCGATGTACGTGTCGACGGCGGCCCTGGTGACCAACATGTCGGCCCACTTCAAACAGGGGCGGGAATCTTCCCTGGTATGGGTCACCACCCTCGACAAGGGGGAACCGGTCGGTGACGCCGAGGTCTCCATCCGCGACTGCAAGGGGAAGGTTTACTGGCACGGCAAAACCGACGGCAACGGCATCGCCCGCACCACCGGGAAGCTCCCCGACAATCCCCCGGGCTGCCGGGACACGCAGAGTAACGACAATGACGGGGATTACTATGCCGACAACGAGCAGCCAATGCTGAACGGCATATCGGGCGGCCTGTTCGTCTTCGCCAGGAAGAAGGATGACCTCACCTTCGTTCATACCAGCTGGGACCAGGGGATTGAACGGTGGCGCTTCCATCTCCCCTACGAGCATTACCGGGAGCATACCATTGCCCATACCGTCTTCGACAGGACGCTGGTGCGCGCTGGGGAGACGGTGCACATGAAGCACTTCATCAGGAACCATACCATGAAGGGCTTCGGGCTGCGAAGCGCTGCCGCGCTGCCGAAGGCGGTGCTTGTGATGCATCGCGGCAGCGGCCAGCGCTACGAATTTCCCCTCGTCTGGAATGCCGACAATACGGCCGAGACGACCATGACCGTGCCGAAAGGTGCAGAGCTAGGTTTCTACGATGTCCACCTTTTGAAAAGCGCCTCCAGGAAACCGAAACAGAAAACCACGACCGGAGCCTACGAGGAGGGGGACGAGGAATACTATTCCCCCGGCGGATGGGAGTCGGGCTTCTTCCGGGTCGAGGAGTTCCGCCTCCCCCTCATGAAAGGGGTCATCGAGCCGCCCAAGGAGCCGGCCGTCAATGCCCCGTCGGTCGATGTCGATCTCTACGTCTCGCACCTTTCCGGCGGCGGCGCGGGAGGGGCACCGGTCAGGCTGCGGACACAGGTTAAGCCCCGTGGCGTGAGCTTTGACGACTATGAAGGGTATACCTTCGCCAACGGCAAGGTGGAAGCGGGGGTCCTAAAGGAGGAGGCCCGAGATCGGCAGTATGACGACGAAGGGGAGGTAATCGATGCGGAAGCGGAGCCGGACAAGCCTTCCTACCGCACCCTGGAGTTCGTCCTGGACAAGAGCGGCGCGCTCCGGGCGAAGATCGACGACCTGCCGAAGATTACCTCTCCCCACACGCTGGTCGCGGAGCTGGAGTTCCGGGACCCCAACGGCGAGATCCAGACGATCACCGGTCGCGTGCCGCTCTGGTCGTCCAAGCTCCTGGTGGGACTGAAGCCCGATTCCTGGTCTTCCTCGGCCGACGATTTCAAATTCAAGGCCGTGGTCGTGGACGTGAAGGGTAAACCGGTCAGCGGGGCGCGGGTCAGCGTCGAGCTCTTCAGCCGCCGCCACTTTTCCCACCGCAAAAGGCTGGTGGGGGGGTTCTATTCCTACGAGCACGTGACGGAAACGAAGTCGACAGGTCCCATCTGCGAAGGGACCACGGACGACAAGGGGCTCCTCGCATGCAGCGCTAAATCCCCGGTCTCGGGGAATGTCATCCTCCAGGCAACGGTTACCGACGATGCGGGGAACGTCTCGGCTGCCAATCAGGACCTCTGGATCGCCGGCAAGGGGGAGTGGTGGTTCGACGTGGCCGACAGCGACCGGATCGACCTGCTGCCGGAGAAAAAGTCCTATGAGCCGGGCGAGTCGGCCCGCTTCCAGGTGCGCATGCCGTTTCGCTCCGCCACGGTGCTGGTCACCGTGGAGCGCGAGGGGGTGATCGATGCCTGGGTGAAGAAGGTGAGCGGCAAGGAACCGGTCATCTCCGTGCCGATCAAGGGGAACTATGCTCCCAACGTCTTCGTGTCGGCCCTCTGCGTACGCGGGCGAGTGGCGGGGACCAAGCCGACACCGCTCTTCGATCCCGGCAAGCCGACCTACCGGCTCGGCATCGGCGAAATCAAGGTGGGGGTGAAAGCCCATGAGCTGAAGGTGAAGGTGGCGGCCGATCATGATGCCTACAAGGTGCGGGGGAAGGCGCGGATCAGGATAAAAGTGCGGAAGGCGGAAGGCGGCGCGCTACCGAAGGGGGCGGAGGTGGTGGTGGCCGCCGTTGACGAGGGGCTGTTGGAGCTTATGCCGAACCAGAGCTGGAAGCTCCTCGACGTCATGATGGGGAGGCGCGGCTGCGAGGTCGAAACCTCCACGGCCCAGTCCCAGGTGGTGGGGCGCCGTCACTTCGGGCTGAAAGCGCTGCCGGCCGGAGGTGGCGGGGGGATGCGCTCGACCCGCGAGCTCTTCGACACGCTCCTGTTCTGGAAGGGACGGGTCAAGCTGGATGCCAAGGGGGAGGCTACGCTGGAGATACCGCTGAACGATTCGCTCACCAGCTTCACCATCGTGGCGGTGGCCCACGCCGGAAGCGGCCTCTTCGGCACGGGGCACACCAGCATCCGGACCACCCAGGACGTGATGATAATGTCGGGCCTTCCGCCGCTGGTGCGGGAAGGGGACCGGTTCACCGCCCTCTTCACGGTGCGCAATGCCTCGAACCGGGAGATGGCGCTCACCGTCACCGCAAAACCTTCATGGGCTGACAACGGCGCGGGCTTCGAGCCGGCGGCAGTGAAGCTCGCGCCGGGCGAGGCCAAGGAGGTGGCATGGCAGGCCGAGGTGCCGTCAGGCATCGACTCTGCCACTTGGGAGGCTGAAGTCAAGGAGGAGAACGGCGAAGGGGCCGATCGGGTGAAAGTGAGACAGAAAGTTGCCGCGGCTGTCCCGGTGCGGGTCTACCAGGCGACCATCACACAGATGGAGAAGGCCTTCGACCTCGACGTGCGGATACCGGAAGACGCCATCAAGGGGCGTGGCGGCGTGAGCGTGGTGATGCGCTCGAAGCTGACCGAAGGGCTCGGCGGCGTCACCCATTACATGAAGAACTACCCCTATACCTGCATGGAGCAGAGGGTGTCGAGGGCCATCGCCCTCAAGGACGATGCCCTCTGGAAGCAGATCGTGACGACCCTCCCCGCATACATCGACACTGACGGCCTGGTGAAATACTTCCCGTCACCCTGGCTCGACGGCAGCCCCACCCTCACCTCCTACATCCTGTCGATCACGAGGGAATCGGGGAGAGAGCTGCCGGCGCACCTGATCAAGCAGATGGAAAAGGGGCTCATTGCCTTCATCGAGGGGAAGATCCGCAGGGAATCGTCCCTCGGGACGGCCGATCTTTCGATCCGGAAGCTCGCCGCAGTGGAGGCCCTGTCCCAGCACGGCGCGGCAAAATGGAAGCTCCTCTCCTCCGTGGCGGTGGAGCCCAATCTCTGGCCCACCTCGGCGGTACTCGACTGGCTGAATGTGCTGAAGCGGGTGGAGGATATCCCGGATCGGCCGAAGCGGATCGATGAGGCGGAGCAGATCCTCCGCTCCCGGCTCAACTTCCAGGGGACGGTCATGAACTTCTCCACCGAGTCGTCGGACCGGCTCTGGTGGCTCATGGTCTCGACGGATACCAACGCCCTGCGCACCCTGCTGGCCGTCATGGACGAGCCGAAATGGCGTGACGACATCCCCCGTCTGGTGCGCGGCGCGGCGGCGCGCCAGTACCAGGGGAGATGGGAAACCACCATAGCCAATGCCTGGGGGGTCGTTGCCATGGACCGGTTCTCGGCAAAGTTCGAATCAGCTCCGGTTACGGGAACCACCAGGGTCGAGTTGGCCGGCGCAGCGAAATCCGCCGACTGGGGCAAGGAGAGCAAGGGTAAGACCCTGTCGTTCCCCTGGCCGGAAGGGAAGGCAAAGATGAGCCTGCGTCACGAGGGGGGAGGAAAACCGTGGGGAACATTCATGAGCCTTGCCGCCATCCCCCTCAAGGAGCCCCTGTCCAGCGGCTACCGGATCAGGAAGAGCGTGACCCCCGTCGAGCAGCGGGAGAAGAGCAGGTGGAGCAAGGGGGATGTCGCCCGGATACGACTGGAAATCGAAGCCCAGAGCGACATGACCTGGGTCGCGGTCAACGATCCGGTCCCGGCGGGGGCGACCATTCTGGGCTCGGGGCTCGGGCGGGACTCGGCGCTCATGACTGCGGGCGAGAAAAACCGGAGCTGGCCGGTGTTCGAGGAGCGCGCCTTCGAGGCGTACCGCGCCTACTACGAATATGTGCCAAAGGGGAAACTCGTCGTCGAGTACACCGTCCGCTTCAACAACGAAGGGAGCTTCCGCCTCCCCCCCACCCGCGTCGAAGCTCTCTATGCACCGGAGATGTTCGGCGAGGCGCCCAACCGGACGGTGGTCGTCGAGTAGGGGCGAATCTTGTATTCGCCCGCACTTCTAAATTGCAAACGGGCGATCAAAGGGATCGCCCCTACGGAATTATTCGATGTTCAAAGTCTCTTATATCAGTATAAATGCGCTGGACGCTAGAATCTTGCAGGGCATCATTACCCTGCTTTTCATCCTCCTCTGCCTCTCGACGGAGGCGCAAGCCCTCCCCTCCTTCCAGGAGGTGAAGGCCAGCCACCACAGGTCCGACGCGCTCATTCTCGACCGCCACGGCGAGGTGATCCACGAGCTGCGCATCGACAAGAAGGGGCGAAGGCTCGACTGGGTGGCATTGAAGGATATCTCCCCGATGCTGGTCAAGGCCGTGCTGCAGTCGGAGGACCACCGTTTCTACCAGCATGGCGGTGTCGACTGGAAGGCGGTCGGGGCAGCGGCATTCGGCAGGATTTTCGGTTCGAGCAGCCGTGGCGCCAGCACCATAAGCATGCAGCTCGCCACCATGCTGAGGACAGGGGCGACACCCAAGGGACGCAAGACACTGGGCCAGAAATGGGAGCAGATGGGGGCCGCCCGCGAGCTGGAAGGGAGATGGCAGAAGGACGAGATCCTCGAAGCCTACCTCAACCTAGTCACCTTCCGCAGCGAGCTCCAGGGTGTCGCGGCCGCCTCGCGGGGGCTGTTCGACAAGGAACCGGGCGGTTTGAACGACAGCGAGTCTTTCCTTCTGGCAGCCCTGATCCGCTCGCCCAACGCCAACCCCGAAGATGTGGGACGCCGGGCGGTACTCCTTGCCCGGTCGATGGCCCCCCGAACGAATGAGCCTGCGCTGCGCCGGTTCATAGTCGAGCGCCTCTCCAAGCCTTACAGCCTGCGCCCACGGATCGCCCTTGCCCCCCACGTGGCCCGGCGGCTCGCGGCCAATGCCAGGCCAGGCACTCGGCGTTTTGCATCGACCCTTGATCTTCGCCTCCAACGTTACGCCCGCGACATCCTCCGCCAGCAGCTCGACACGCTGCGCGGCAGGAACGTACGCGAAGGGGCCGTGCTCGTTGTCGATAACGCAACCGGAAACGTCCTGGCCTATGTCGGCAACGCCGGAAACAGCCAGGTGGACGGCGTAACCGCCATGCGCCAGGCCGGCTCCACGCTGAAACCGTTCCTGTACGGCCTTGCCATCGAGAAGCGTCTCCTGACCGCGGCGTCGCTCCTGGACGATTCACCCGTCCACATCCCGACCGAGCGGGGGCTCTATGTTCCCCACGATTACGACCACCGCTCGCGGGGCCCGGTCAGCGTACGCACCGCTCTCTCCTCTTCCCTCAACATCCCGGCGGTGAGGACGCAGCTCCTGGTCGGCACCGAGCCTTTCGCCGAACGGCTGAGAGTCGCAGGATTCGGCCTCTCCCGGCCGGCGGAATTCTACGGTTTCTCTCTGGCGCTCGGCACCGCCGACGTTTCGCTGGAGGAACTGGTCGGAGCCTACCGCATGCTAGCCCTGGGTGGGGTCCGAAGCGATCTGCGCCTTGCACCGGGAGGCGCGAAAAAATCGAAACGGGTCATGGGGCGCGACGCCGCATGTATCGTCTCCGATATCCTGTCGGACCGCTCAGCCCGCAGCATTGCCTTCGGCTTCGACAACCCGCTCACCACCCGGTATTGGAGCGCCGTGAAAACCGGAACCAGCAAGGACATGCGCGACAACTGGTGCATCGGGTACTCGCGCCGCTACACCGTCGGCGTATGGGTGGGGAACTTCACGGGGGAGCCGATGTGGAACGTATCGGGCATTTCCGGGGCCGCCCCTGTCTGGCTGGATATCATGAATTACCTGCACCGCGGTGTCCGCAGCACGCCGCCGCCGAGGACTGATGGTGTTGTCATCGCTAGGGTGGTTTTTCAGGCCGGCAATGAACCCGTACGTAATGAGCTCTTCCTGCGCGGCACCGAGCCGTCGAAGGCCGAAACATCTTCCCGGCAGGCCGCGCCACGGCTCATTCCCCGCATCGCCTATCCTCCCGAGGGGACGATAATCGTGCTCGATCCCGACATCCCCGAGGAGAACCAGATGGTCTTCTTTGAAGCGGAAAATGCCGGCAGCGGCGGTTTGAAATGGCAGCTGAACGGCATGGAGTTGGTAACAGGCGAGGAAGGGAGGCGCTGGGTACCCCGCCCTGGCAAATACTCGCTCGTGCTTGCCGATTACAGCGGGAAAACGGTCGACGCCGTTTCATTCGAGGTGCGGGGGCAATTGCCGTAAGGCGGAATCACCGGACCATCTGTGGTAAACTTACCCCATGCATCGACGCCTTCCCTTTCGCTACATTGAGCCCTCCTTCTTCGCCGGGCTGTTGGACGACCCGCTCCTTCTGGTCAACATGCGCCCGGAAGGGACGAGCCTCCTTTTCGACTGCGGCCAGGCCCACCACCTGGCCAAGCGGGTTCTCAAGTCGATCCGGGCGGTTTTCATCTCCCATGCCCACATGGACCACTTCATGGGAATCGATACCCTGGTTCGCCACACCCATGTTTCTCCCAAGACCATCGACATCTTTGGACCGCCGGGAATCGCCGCCAAGATGGCCCACAAGTTTACCGGCTACGACTGGAACCTGACCGAGCCCTACTGGTGCACCTTCAGGGTGCATGAGGTCTTTCCCGACCGGCTGGTTACCGCCCGCTTTCCCGGCGCCGAGGGGTTTGCCTGCATTCCGGAGGGGGAGACCAGCCGCGCGGATAAGACCATTTTCCGGGCCGACACGCTCCGGGTGGAGGCCGACCTTTTCGACCACAAGCTGCCTTCACTCTCCTTCCGGGTCACGGAGCGTGAGTCGTTTCTGGTGGACGCGTCCTTCTTCGAGCGGGAGAACCTGGTGGCAGGGGAATGGCTGCGGGAGTTGAAGGGGCGTTTCTATGGCGGGACTCTGGCGGGGCCGCTGACAGTACTGCGGCGCGGCGGAGATAGGGTTGCGGTTGAAACGGTCGATGACGCGGCCGCTCTCTATGCGGCCATCCGCAAGGAGCAGGTCACTTCGTCAATAGGGTACCTGGGGGACATGGGCTTCTGCGAAGAGAACCTGGCGAAAGCCCGCGCGCTCCTGCAGGGGGTCACCCTTCTGGTCTGCGAATGCTCATTCCTGGCCGCCGACAAGGACAAGGCCCGGGCATCGCACCATCTTTGCACCGATGATGTCTCTATATTGATGGAGGAGCTGCGTCCCGCCTTCATTCTCCCCATGCACCTCTCAAAGACTTACATTCACCGATGGGAAGCCATGTACGACGAGTTGCGTCTTCCTGCCGGCACCACGTGGCTGAAGATTCCTCCCCACGTGGCCCCCAGGCCCCTCATCCCCTGCGAGCTCCCGCCGCCGTGCAACGGCAGATTGCCGTGAACAAAGTTCAGCTGGCGAACTGCGTGGACTTCGCAAGGCTGACGTTGCGCTCTACCAATCTCTTTGCCTTTTGCGCGACCGGCCCTGCCTTGGAATTAGCCATGAACAGCTCCACCCCCTGCGGCGGAACCGGCATGCCGATATAAAAACCCTGGGCGTAGTCGCATCCCATTGCCCGCAAGGTTTCCAGCGTCTCCCTGTTTTCAACCCCTTCGGCGATCACTTCAAGGCCAAGATTGTGGGCAAGGTTTATCGTAGAGTTGACTATGACCGCATCCTGGTTGTTTTTGATCATCTGGCTGACGAAGAGGAGGTCGATCTTCAGGGCATTGATCGGGAGCCTTTTGAGCAGAGCAAGGGAAGAATAACCGGTGCCGTAATCGTCGATGGAAAGCCGCACCCCAAGGGCGCTGATCCGATTCAGGATTTCCAAGGCTCGTTCCGGGTCGGCTATCAGCGCGGTTTCGGTGATCTCCAATTCCAGGCAGGCTGGATCGACCCCGTATGTTGCAAGCAATTTTTCGATCTGGCTGGGAAGATTCTCATCTATCAGCAGACGGGGAGAAAGATTGCAGGCCAGCGCTGTTGTAAAACCCTGGTCTGCCCATATCCGCCATTGGCTCAGGGTCTTTTCCAGCACCCTGTAGGTAAGCGGCGCAATCAGCTCCCCCATCTCGGCAAAATGGATGAAATCAGCAGGCATTATCATGCCGTGCTCGGCGTGGATCCAGCGGAGGAGCACTTCGAATCCGGCCAGCTCATCATTATCGAGACTGAGCTTCGGCTGGTAGTGGAGAACAAAATGGTCCTCACGGATAGCCGTGCTCAAACCTGACATTAGGGCAAGGCGCTTCGGGGTGTGGGGATCGTGGGAAGGTTCGTAAAACGCGGCGCGTTTCATCTGGTGTTTAGCCACATACAGGGCCACATCCGCGCAACGAAGCAGTTGGGCAGGAGTGTTGCCATGGGCGGGAAAGATGGAAATACCGACGCTCGCTCCAACCTCTACGTTTATCTCTTCGATCTCAAACGGCTCCTGCATCAATTGCAGCACGGCCTCAGCCTTTCGCTGCGCCTCATCCCGAGTTGCCAGACCGGCGAACACGACGGCGAATTCGTCACCACCCAGACGCGACACGACCCCTCCGTGTTGCGACAGAAAGAGGTTCAGCCGGTGACCGATTTCGTTAAGAAGCAGGTCGCCGGCATTGTGCCCCAAGGTATCGTTAACCTCCTTGAAGCGGTCCAGATCGACGATCAGGAGCGCCACCAGAGTTTCTGAGTGTTCCGCTTCGCCGATCAGCTCGGCAAGTCGCTTCTTGAGACTGTAGCGGTTCGGCAGACCTGTCAGAGGGTCATGGTTCGCCTGGTGCTCCAGCCGCTCCAGATAGCGGTTTCGCTCTGTTATGTCGAGCATCGTTCCCGCGAGCCCGGCAGGCGCACCGTCCGCACCTTCGAAGACCGCCTTGTGGAACATTATGTCGCGGTGCTGGTTGTCATCGAACAGGACCTTGGTTTCGTATACCTGCACCCCTCCACGGGCAAGCAGTTCCAGGTCGGCTCTGTGATAAACGGTTGCCAGATCGGGAGGGGCAATCTCGAAAACCGTTTTTCCTATCACCTCCGCACGATCCCGGCCGATCATGCGGAGAAAGGCCTGATTGCAGCCGATATAGTGCCCGTTGACATCTTTGTAAAAGGTTGGCGCAGGTATGGCATCGAGAATGTTTTGCAGAAGCGCCGCGTCCTGGCAGGCAGTCCGAATCGCGCAGCTTCGTCGGATAGCGAAGATGAGCAAGAGTATCGCCAGGCAGGTCGAAACCAGAACCCACCAAGTTAGAAATAAGTTCTCCAACATAGGCCGCCGTTCTTCATTAATAATAAAACGACGGTTTGAATTTTATCGCATAAAAACGTTTTGTCTACAAAAAATCTTTTTATTAGGCCTTATTCAAATGGAAGCAAATTAAACGTTGTTTTTTGCATGTCCGTCGGGTATCAGCATTCCGACGAAATGGCAGGGGAGGAAACTCTCATCCGAACCGGATCAGGAATACCCCGGCAAGGACCAGCAACGCGGACAAGAGGCGGATACGGCCGCATGGTTCACCCAGAAACAGTATGCCCATAATCACCCCCACAAGGATGCTCACTTGGCGAACCGGGACCGCGTAACTCATCGGCGCCAGACTGAGCCCGTACCTGAAGGAGAGAAACGACCCCATCATCACCGGGCCGCTTGCCAGAATGAGCTTCCGGTTGTCCCGCCATTCGCTCCAGATGTGCGGGCGGTACCTGTGGCGCAGCAGGTTGAGCGACATCATGGCCAACATGAAGATCACCAGGAGATAGGTGAAATAAAGGGGAGAGTAGGTTCTCACGCCGGTCTTGTCAATGACGGCACCGATGGAATAGATAAACCCGGCTGCCAGCGCGGACTGGACCGGCTGCTCCTGCAAACTGCGAAACGGCCGCAGCAGTTCCGACAGGGTTAAGCGCCGCAGTTGCATTGAATAGGCGCCAAGCAGAACCAGAAAGATGCCGCAGCCACCAACAAAACTCAACCGCTCACCCAGAAACCATATCCCCCAGAGCGGCACGTACATCATAGCCGTCTGTGACAGGGGATAGGTAAGCGAAAGGTCGCCAGTACTGTAGGCGCGGCCGTTACACAGATGATAAAGGACAAAACAGACAGCGCCTCCGAGACCAAGGAGGAGCACAGACGTGTCCGGAGGGGGGAAGTGTCCGGGGATGAATGGTAACAACAGGGTGAACATGGAGCCGGAGCTGATGAACATCCACCAGATGAAGACTGTCTTGTGACGGCTCTGTTTGACCAGGAGATTCCACAAGGCGTGCATGAAACCGGAGAAAACAATGAGGAGGAAGGCAGTGCTGTTCATGGAGGGTATTATAGCGAAGTTAAAAAGTTTTGGCGATACTAAAAACGCTTCGGCGATGCTACATCAATGCATCCTGGTCGCTGCCCTCAGATGTCACGTGGGCACTCCGCGCGGCGCGGCCCGCGGCCGGTGCGCTCCAGCTTGTCCTGATACATGCGCGAATCGGCCAGGCTCAGGGCTTCCGGAACCTGGTCAGCGCTCTCCGCCGTTCCCCTTCCCATCGATAGGTTTACCGGGAATTCATGGCATCGGTTCCATGCTTCTACCGATTCCCGAACGCGCACAACAACCTCTGCGACGGCATCCGCATCGGTATCGGGAAGAAGAACCGCGAATTCGTCCCCCCCGATCCTCGCCACGATGTCCTCGGCCCGAAACGCCTCCCGTATCAGATGGGCGGCGACCGCCAGCAGTTCATCGCCGGCTGCGTGACCGCGCGTATCGTTCACAATCTTCAGGTCGTCCACATCAGCCATGACAATGCTGAGTGGATAATGACGCCCATTGGTAAGACGTTCCAGCTCATGCTCGAAACACGAGCGGTTATGCAGACCGGTCAGCACGTCGTGGGAACTCATATATCTCAGTTTCTCCTCAACCTGCTTCCTGGCTGTTATGTCCCTGATCACTTCGATTCCGGCCACAGCCTTTCCGTCTGCGCCCCTGAGCGTTGAAGCCGTGATTTCATAGCAACGCTGCATGCCGTTCACATTAACGTATCGCTCCACGGTAGTAATCACGTTCTCGTGGACCGCCTTGTGCAGATGACACTCGTCGCATACACTATCCCGTTTTCCGAAGGCCCTGAAGCATATTTCTCCAAGGTGGTCTCCCATCAACTCCTTGTGCATGCTGTTCTGATAGATGATTCGATAGTCGATGCTCTGGATGCTGATTCCCTCGCCAATCGAACCAAGGATAGCCTCATACCAGGCTTTCTGCTCTTGCAGCTTCCGGATATGGTTGCGCAAATCGAGTTCCGACGGCGTGGACTTTGCATTGGAGTCGGCGGCTTCCGAAGCCTCCATCCCTTCTCCCGTCTCGTCCAAGAGGACTGGAAGCCTGGCAATGGTGGTCTCGCAGTTCACGCCCCCGAAAATGACCGTTTCACTATTTTGTTCGTATGACAATACATCGTCGGCACTCGCCACTTCCCTTGTGCAGGTGATTGCGAATGCCGACGCTGGCGAAAATTCGGCGAAGACGCTTCTCGCTTCCTGATGCGATGTAACGAAGCCTGGAGGAGATCCAGAATTGTCAGCCCGGTTTCCTGTTTTATCTTTTGCCATCTTAAGCCCCAGTTTATTACTGAGTAATTTTTACTTTGCGCGCATCAGAGATATATGCTATTCTTCACAAAGAAAATTGAACGGTTATGCAGCACGAGCCTTAATCGGCTTTTTAATTATTCGCAAAGCAAGATATATACCCAGAGATATGGTTATTAGATATGAGTGATATTTTTGATTCTACAAATCCCGCCCTCGGTGAGCGCATCCGCTCCGTCCGCCTCGTCAACGGGCTCACCCAGAAAGAGTTCAGCGCGGCACTCGGCATTGTGCAGGGCTACCTGAGCGGCATAGAGCGCGGCAAGAAGCTCCCTTCCACCACCCTGCTGCTTGCAATCTGCCACAAATGGGGCCTTCACGAGGAATGGCTGATCCACGGAACAGGGAAGCGCGAGGAATTATCCGTCACGCCAAAACACGGCCCTGTTCCCAGCGGAATAGCGAAAACACCGCTCCTCAAAAAAATCGGCGCAACATTTCCCAACGAGATCAAAGAGGATGAAATAGCGGATTATATCTATCTGTCGAGTATCTGCGAGGGATGCTACGCCATAATCGCGGAAGGGGACTTCATGGCACCCACCATCCGTGACGGGGACCTGGTCATCTTCAAGGCCGACATCGAGATCAGGAACAGGAGCATCATGCTGTTGAACAACAGGTGGGGGGAGATCATCCTGCGGAGGTGTCGCATCAAGGGGGGGGAAACCTACTTCTCTCCGGAAAACTCCATTTACACGCCATTCAAGCCGGACGGCTCCACCAGGATCTTCGGCACCGTGGTAAGCGTCTGGCGTAACATCAAGATCTGACAGTCATGCCCGCTGCCGGCGTTATATTAACCGGCCTTCTCCGCAAACTCATTCCACAACATAAGACATGCCCCGCAACTCCACGCGATCGCCCCGGTACAGTTTGCGGCCGCGACGCACCTCGGCCTCTCCGTTTACCTTGACCATCCCCTCCTGGATCAGGAGCTTGGCCTCTCCGCCGGAACCCACGGCATTAATCGCCTTTAGAAAGCTGTCGAGCTTTATATGATCTGTTTCTATTCGCATACCTCTCCTATTATCATGCTATTGACAGTTCTGCCACCATGAAGAAAGCCCCCAGGCATCCCCGGGGGCTTTCTTGCATCCTGCGACCGCTTCTCTGCTAGTGGTGCCCGCCGACAGCCGCTTCCTCCGCTGCAGCCATGTGGCACTCGCTGCAGTTTGTGGTGTAGATGGCGGTACCGATGTCAACGGGGTGGACAAACGCCTTGACAGTGGCCCCGGCAGGGATGTTCTCCTGCTTCTGCGACAGGATAGTGTGGCAGATGTTGCAGTCCTTGGAGATGGTCTTCCCGCTTGCGGTCTTGTGCTTGCCGTCATGGCAGCGGAAACAGCCAGGGGACTCCACGTGGCCTATGTGGTTCGGGTATGTCTTCCAATCAACCTTCATTTTCGGGAAGAAGTTGCGGGAATAAATGCCCTGCACCTGCTCCACCGCCTGCTTGATGGCAGCAGCCTTCTTGGCAGCGACATCCGGATGGTTCGTGGCATAGTACTTGGGAAGCTCCGCAGCTATGGCGCCCAGCGCCTCTTCCTTGGTCTTGTAGCTCCTCGACAGAATTTCGACCGCCACCTTTTTCACGTACGGCAGCGAGGGATCGATCCGTCCGGCAGCCAAGGATTCATCCATCTCCCGGTTCGGCGAGCGGTAGATATGGGTTGGCCGGTTGTGGCAGTCGATGCAGTCCATGAGCCGCTTCTCACCCTTGGCGGCCTCCTCCTTGGACATCGGTTTCTCCGTATTGACGTACTCGGTGATCGTCCCGTCCTTCTCCTTGACCGTCACGTACGGGAGATCGAGCCGCTTGTGATCGCGGGCCACATAATAGATTTCCTTTCCGATGTGACCATGGATACCCTTACCTTCGGTAGCCTTGGGGGATTCGCCAAGCTTGAGCATCATGTCGATCTCACGCGGGGTGTTCTGCTCGTTGGGCGCGTAATGATAGAATATCTTCTGCCTGCCGAAGTAGAATTTCTCGGGCCAGTGGCAGTGACCGCAGGTCTGCATGGCCGGACGGAGGTTCACGACCGGTGCATGGATCGGCGTGGGGTAGGTTCCGGCAACTACCGCATACAGCTGGCGCATCCCTGAAATCTTGGCCTTCACATACCACTGGGCTCCGGGCCCAACATGGCATTCGACACATTTGACATTGGCATGGGGAGAATTCTGCCAAGCGGTGTGCTCGGGTTCCATGGGGACGTGACAGAGCTCACCGCAAAAGGTGGGGGATTCGGTGAATTCATATCCCTTGATGGTCGCGACCATGACGATCATGACAAAGACAACCGAGGCACAGACGAAGAAGATGACGCTTCGGCGGTTGTGCTTGTCGTTCAGGTCGAGCACCGGAAACGGCTTGATCTCGCCGGGAGCTGCAACCCGCCGCTTTTCCCTGACCCTGTGCATTCCGAGCGGCACCAGCAGCAGCCCGAAAATCAACATGCCGGGGAAGATGAAATAGGTCATGATCCCCAGATAAGGATTCTCCACACCGGTGAAAGCCTCGACCGCCAGCATTGCAACAATGAGACCGGTTGCAACAACTGCCAGCAGTATCCCCGCAAGGCTCACCAGATTGTAAATATACCCTGTTTTCTTGTCGTTAGACATACTTCCTCCCTTTTGAACCGACTAGCTATCTTGGAAAATTCTCACATAGCAGCTGTTGCATTGCACAAAATTGCAACAATTTACAACACTGTCTACGTTAATGTCAAACCTAAAATCCTTGTTCCACTCTAGCTGGTAATCGCGATTTCTCTCTCGGGAGCGTTACTTGAACCCGGATTCCAGACATTCAAATATCAGAAGAGGGGTAGCTAGTTAGCTCCTCCTGAGATATACTAAACATATCCATCTTTGGTGAGGAGGGATATGTCGATAGACAAGAAAAGCTTACCAAGCACGCACCGAAAATTTGTACAACAGTTCCAAGATGATCAGGCAT
>JACOUQ010000009.1 GCA_016177775.1 Geobacter sp. | reverse complement strand
CGGCCCTCCGCACATTGCTGTGCGAAGATTGCTGGTCCGCTGGAAAAATTTCAAGTCGTTAAACGCCATAACATCGCTTTCTCTTAGATTTTACGGGCTATTACAGCTCATCAACTATTCAACGTTGGGACACCAGTGATTCGTTTTGTTGACCTTGTTTGGGATATCGGCTGCTTACGGAGAAACTCCGAAAAAACAAGAACCACAGACTTTAATAGCCTTGTCTGGTTTTAAGCTGACAGCAACTCCTCTCTCCAACAGCGTTATTGTCATCATCGACGCGCAGCGAGAATATGTAGATGGTAAGTTACGGCTTGATGGAATTGATGCCAGCATTAAAGAGGCCTCTCTACTGCTTGAACGTGCCAGAAAAGCCGGCACGCCAATAATTCACGTTGTCCACAAAGGAAAGCCGGGTAGTGCTTTGTTCAATCCTGAGAGCCCCTCTGTCAGATTGTAAGCGCCCTTACTCCAAAACCGAATGAACCGATTATTCAAAAGTCACTGCCGAATGCTTTCGCCGGCACAACTCTTGAGGAAACACTTGCTCGTTTGGGGAGAAAGAATCTGATTATTATAGGCTACATGACTCACATGTGCGTGAGTTCAACCGTCCGGGCTGCTATTGACAGGGGTTATCGTAATACTATTGTTGCGAAAGCCACCGCTACTCGCGATTTGCCAGCACCAGAGGGTGGGATTGTATCAGCACAAACCCTACAGAGCACAAGTCTTGCAGCCCTTGCCGACCGTTTTGCTGCAGTAGTGCAGAGTGCGCAAGACATTCCAGAATAATCAAGGCTGACAAGGTAACTAGACCTGTATCCTTCCGGAAGAGGCCGCCGGCTAAGGCCTGAAAGAATGAAAAGGAAGCAGAAGGGTTCAGGTCTACATTCTAAATGAAGCAGAAGGGTCAGGTCTAAATTCTACACAAAACCGAAATTCTTTCGTAAGATAGAAGGAAACTCTATCGATCAAAGAGGAGAGCAATGGTACGACCATTAGGCATAGAGCAGGAAAATGTAGAATGTGGACCTGACCCTTTGAGTCCCGCATAATCGCTGGCAAGCCGGCTGGTTGATTGGCACGTTCAAGGAGGAGAAGCATGGATATCAACTCAGCAAGACTGATCTACTTTTCACCGACGCAGACAACAAGGAAAATCATAGAGACGATTGCGCACGGCCTTCTGTTTGCCGAGATTGAACACGTTGATCTGACGCGACCTGGTACAACAGTGCAGAAGCAAGCGGAGCTGCATGATGGGTTGGCCATCATTGGTGCTCCCGTGTACGGTGGACGGCTCCCTGTTGAGGCGGTCTCCAGGTTGCGGCGGCTCAAGGGAAATGGCACACCGGCGGTCATCGTCGTCGTGTACGGAAACAGGGCCTTCGAAGACGCCCTTCTGGAGCTGAGAGACCTGGTCCTGGAGGCTGGGTTCAGACCCGTCGCTGCCGGGGCCTTTATCGGGGAGCATTCTTATTCCACTGACGCCACGCCGATCGCCGCCGGACGGCCTGACGCGGAAGATATGAGGACCGCTAACGAGTTCGGAAGGATGATCCGGGAAAGGATGAAGAATACGCGGTCCCTTGACGGCATGTCCCCGCTGCAGGTGCCAGGGAACTCTCCCTATAAGGAATGGGCGGGACTGTCAGGCGTATCTTCGGTTGTCCAGGAGGCGTTGTGCGCAAGGTGTGAAAGATGTGCCTCCGTCTGCCCGACCGCAGCGATCACGGTGCAAGATGCGGTGACAACTGACGAAGCTGTGTGCATCAAATGCTGCGCGTGCGTCAAGACCTGTTCCGTCGGGGCGAGATCCATGGAGGATCCGCGCATACGGCAGGCGGCGGAACGGCTGAGTGAGAACTTTCGTGAACGGAAAGAGCCTGAAATGTACGTGTAAGAGGTGCAGAATGGCGAGAAACATCGAAATCAAAGCCCACATACCGAGCGTCGAGGCCCTTGCGCCCAAGGCCGCCGCTGTCGCGGACAAAGGCCCATTCGAGATCCTCCAGGACGACACATTCTTCCGGTGTGAGTTGGGAAGACTGAAGTTGCGTGCCTTTTCCAAGGAAGAAGGCGAACTTATCTTCTACCGTCGCACGGACCGGCAAGGTCCTAAGGAATCGTTCTATCTCCGTTCGCCGACGTCCGCGCCCGAGACGCTGCGTGATTCCTTGTCGCTGGCCTACGGACAGGCAGGGCGGGTGAAGAAGCACCGCACCCTGTTTCTCGTTGGCAGAACGCGGATTCATCTTGATCGAGTTGAAAATCTGGGGCACTTCCTGGAACTTGAGGTTGTTCTCGAAGAGGGGGAGCCGACCGAAGTCGGCGTCCGGGAGGCCCATGAGCTCATGGCAAAACTCGGCGTCGAACGATCGCAGTTGATTGAAGGCGCTTATGTTGATCTACTTGCCCAACGAGGCGTCTAACGCTTCTATTTAAACTGAATGATTGGAGGGCTCAGATATCAAACAGTGGATACTTGACTGGGACGCCAAATTCCGTGAGGGAGATACTCCTTGGGAGGATGTCGAACCCTCTGATACGATGCAAGACCTCTTTACAGCTTATGTTGCCGAAGGCTTAACTGTCTTTGAAATTGGCTGTGGGACAGGCGTTAATGCTCTGCAATTGTCAGCAATGGGATATGATGTCACTGCCTCCGATGTGTCGCCCGAGGCAGTCAGGATGACGCTGGAGTCGGCCAGACGGAAAGGTCTGTCGCTGACGTGTCTTCAATTCGACGTGGTTAACGACGGTCCCCCCGAGAGGCAATACGATGTTGTCTTTGACAAGGGGTGTCTGCACTCGTTTGCCACGGATGACGGTCGCCTACATTTTGCGGGGAAGGTGCATGAAATACTGAAACCAGGCGGGCTGTGGATCAATATATCGGGGAGCGCAGACAATGACGATGACCCGGTTGTAGCGGCAAGGTGTGGCTACCCCCGGCTCGCCCTGTCACAGTTGGCACAGGCCTTCGAGTCATTTTTTGAGGTGATCGAAATAAGGCGATGCTGTTACGGCAAATTGCCTTCTACCAGGTTTATGGCCTGGGCCAGTGTACTGCAAAGGAGGCGGTCATGAACCGAAAGAGGTTTGAGCCTTGAATGAAGATATTCGTAATGAGCTGCTCTTGATGCGCCAAGAAGACCAGAAAGTATTGCAGGAGCTGATCGATAATGGCGAATTGGGGACGGTCGAATACCATCCGAGAATCAGGGAAGTCCACGAGCGGAATACTGCGCGGATAAAGCACATCGTTGAACAATTCGGATGGCCGGGAATCAGTCTGGTAGGCAAAGAGGGTGCCGAGGCTGCATGGCTCATTGTCCAACATGCCGTGCTTGATACTGCGTTTATGGAATCGTGCATGGCGCTGCTCGGAGAGGCCGTTAGAAGCGGGGATGCGGAAGGCAGGCACTTTGCCTATCTGCAGGACAGAGTGCTGACCATGTCCGGCAGGCCGCAAATCTATGGTACTCAGCATAATGTCGATGGAAATGGGACAGTTTTTCCGTTACCGATAGAGAATCCCGCAGAGATTGACGATCTGCGAATGGAAATGGGATTGGGCACCCTTGCCGAAGCCACGAGGCGTTTACAGGAGAGGGAGAATACAATTCGCAGCAACCGTGGGGTTTAACCAGGCGCGGGCTCGCGGACGACGCAGGGGGATATTCTTCTTAAGGGGGTAGCTAGTTAGCTCCTCCTGCCGAATGGTTCCAATTATATCCGCAAGTTACATCAGATAATGTGACCGGCTTGGTCGCCATGGCCTGTTCCATAAGGCGATAGAAAACGAGCCCACGATTTTTTGAGGTCCG